>CBDBLF010000014.1:0-261316 GCA_965206985.1 Spirochaetota bacterium
TTCTTTAGAAAATGGCCTTTGCCTTTTTTAAAATTTTATACCATTTTGGGTTGTTTTGTTTGTTATAGAAACGATCAAAGGACAGCTCGGTGAAAAAAAAAGATCAAATTAGAATTGATAACGGTGAAGTTTTATTATTTTAGTCCACCACTTTTACTCCCGTCGTGTGTTTGGTTATTACGCCTATTTGCTAGTCTAACTCAAAGCTCAAATTCTTCTAAAAAAAGCATTATAAAACGATACTCCGCCTTTCTTCACCTAAATCAACAACGTTTTTTTGATTTGCTCAATTCTTTTTACGTAGCTAATAAATGAAAGCCCCTCCGCTTTTTTTTGGGCCTTACTGATATATTTTTTGGCTTCTTTTTTGTCTCCTTTCTTTACTAAGTATTCAGCATAAAGAAATAGTGAAGGAATGAGCGTATTGGGGTAGTTAGCCTCTTCAGCTGTTTTAATTGCTATTTGAAAATAGGTTTGGGCAGACTCTTTTTTTTCTTCTTCAATAATGTTTGTGTAAGCTGCGATCACAGAAAGACGCTTTTTGCTGATCTGTGAGAGTTGAGGACTTTTGCTCAAAGCAGTAGCAACACCTAAATAGGTACGACCGTTTTCAACATCAGTCTTGATTTGTTTCATATTTTTCACGTGAGAGTAGGCAGTCTTGATCGCCTGAGTTGTTTTATTGAGATCGACATAAATGCATGATAGATAGGAAAAAATATAGCCATAATACTTGGTCATTTCTATCTTCTTCATAAGCTCCAACGATTGTCTAAAATATTGTATCGCTTGTTTGTAGTTGTTCATTCGGTAATACGTGGCACCCATAGCAAAAAAGGTATAAGAAATCGCTATATCCTCACGATTTTTTTTTACAATCGTGAGGGCTTTGTTCAAAATTGCAAGCGATCTATCGTGTTCATTACGCATTGAATAGATTATACCGAGGTTCAATAGTGCTCCTGATTCACCACTTGGGTAGGCAATTTCTTTATAAAGAGTTGCACAGCTTTCAAAAGATTTTTCAGCTTGTTTAAGGTCACCCCAATGTTGATGGATAATGCCCATATCATAAATAGGGTAAGACTCATAACGTCTGTTTTGGGTGATTTGAAAAACTTTCTGTGATTTCTCATAATACTTGATTGCTACATCAAATTTGCTTTGTTCCCTTTGGGTGACCCCCATGTAATATAGACAAAGACCTTTACCAACTTCATCATTGTCATGATTCTTTGCAGAATAGGCCCTTTTTAAATATACCATTGCCTCATCGTAGTTTCCCTCATCAATTTTTACCTTCCCAAGATTGAGATAGGCTTTAGCCAACACGATGTCATCAGAATAGATGCTTGCTAGAGTGATGGCTTCATTGAGAATACCAGAAGCCTTTTTTAACATGCTTTTTTTCTGGAGAATTTCCCCCATGTACGCTTTCAGATTTGCACCTTGTAGCTCAGCACCTGTTTTTTGGGCAAGTCTGATTCCTTTGGCGAGCAACTGATAAGATTTGTGCCATAAGCCATTGTGCTCATTGATCTCAGCCATTCTACCATAAACATTAATTTTTTCTCCAGATTCATCAAGATAGATCAGCAATTTATTGTATGACTCCATCGCTTCGTCAAAACGATAGTTTGCATGGGAAACTTGACTTGCTTCAAACAGATAGTGAATTGTTTTCACTTTGATCTGTGCTACCTCAAAGTGATAAGCAATGCTTGCAAACTTGCTGGGGCTACCTTTGTAGTATTCCTCTAAGAACTCTGCGGCTTTTTTATGGGTGATTTTTAGGTCTTCAGTAAGTTGCATGGAGTACACGGAGCTTTGAGTCATTGACTGTATAAATTGATAATAAGTGTCGTTTACCTTTTCCCATATTTTCTGCTCCACTCCTTTTTCAAGAAGGAGTGCTAGCCTCGTTGGCACTTCCTGAGCTAACTTAGCCAAAATTTTAATATTAAATTCACGACCGAGGACGGCAGCTATTTGAACAATCTCTTTCAGATCGGGAGGGAGTCGATCAATGCGGGATACTATAATAGATTTGATACTTTCAGGTATATCAGTAATTTTTGAGGTGAGTATATATTGATCATCCTTTTCCTTGATTAATTTCCTTTCGAGCAAGTAGCCACAGAACTCTTCAATGTATAAGGGGTTATTCTCTGTCTTTTCAATCACAAACGTGAAGAGGTCGGCATGCACTTTTTTATTGAGTAATGACTCAATAAGGTCTCTGCTTTCTTGTTCGGCAAGAGGAGCTAACACTATTTTTTTTGCACCATTTTTAGTCAAAAATTCTGTTTCACCTCCATTGTCATCCAAACGACACGAAGCAAATATTATGAGGGGTATGTCTTCAATATCTTCAACGAGCAGGTCAAAAGCTTTTTTGGAGTCTTCGTCAACATCGTATGCATCTTCTAAGACAAGAATTAATGGGTGTAGAATTGCTTGAATAAGAAAAAAACATTTAATGATGGATAAAAATTTTCTGAAACGCTCTCGAGATTCTAATTCTTCGTATAGCGAACCTTTCCAATGAATGCCAAGTAGTGCTGCTAAGATTGATGCTTCGTCTCTTAGTTGTCTGACCAAATCGTGCGCTCTTTCATCATTTTTATCTAGCTTCCCTTTAAGCACGGGATTATTCAATATTTCTTCTAACTTTTGATCAAACCTCTTTTTTTTCTCTTCTTCAGAGAAAGTTTGTGAAATATCAAAAAACTCGAAAAAATGGGTTGTAAATGGGTTAAGGCTTTTTTTTAGTATACCATCGGTTTGTAGCACGATAATAGAGGCTTTGCCATCCTCATCTCCAATTAATGGGTTGGTAAATTCGAAAAGGAGCCTAGATTTTCCAACCCCCACATCTCCATAGATACAAATAAAGTGAGCAAATTTATTTGCAAGAAAAGGCTCGCAAAATTGATTTAATGCTTTTATTTCCTCTTGGCGCCCGACAAAATGACCAGTATGAAGACCTTTGTCTTCGAAGTGGATTTTTGCCATGAGCTCATAGACATCAATCTCTTCACTTTTACCTTTAAATTTTTTTTTATCGAGAAGTTTTGTCTCAAACTCTCTTTCGATTGCATTGCTTACCTTTTTTGATATCAAAATTTGACCATTTTTTGCCTCTGACATGAATCGAGCTGATAAGTTGATCGCATCTCCTAAAGCCGTGTAGGTAATTCTGTCTGCGGAACCAACGTAGCCTGCAAAAGCAGTGCCAAATGTGATACCTACACGAATTTTATCTCCAAAGATTGACTTTATGCTTGAGGCGAAGTCAGCGGCTCTGAGGCTGTTATCTTCATAGGCAATGGGAGCTCCAAATAAAAATAACATAATGCTACCTTTATCGCCAAAATCAAGAGAACTGAGATAACCACCAAAATCTTTGGCTAGGCGTAATACCTTAGTCACCAACATATCCAATTTCTCAAAAGTTTTTGGCTCTTCAAATGATAGAAACATACTCACCAAGTCTCTAAAATCAGATTTTAAACTTTCTTTTTGGTCTAACGCCGGGAAAAAATATTTAGTAATGCTATGATTCATCAATTTAATGTCAGCATTGTCTTTCTCATCAGAAAATGGCTCTAATATGTTGATTTCATCCCAATTAATTTCATGAAAGGCCTTTTCTTCAAGAAGATAGTAGTAGACCGCTTTCTCTTTCAAGGAGATGTTACTTTGAGGAAGTTTTTCTAGTACGCGGGAATCAATCACAATTTCTCCTTTCCCGGAGTGATGCTCCGACCTAGCACATCCATCCACAGCCTCACCTCTAAAGTAGAATGCCTTATATTGCTCCCCACCCACAACACCCCAGTCGACTTTTCCGTAGGAGAGACCTTGTTTCACCGCCATAGTGAAATCGCCTAATTGAGTTTTTTTTATGGGGTTTTCATTAAAATATTGTTGGATACCTAAGGCGGCTTTGCAGGCCTTCTCGATATCCCCTGAAGGAAAAATTGCCGTAAAGGCGTCGCCTGCAAATGTGGAGATGTATCCATCATTTTGGTAAATGATTCGAATTAAAATTTCAAATACTTGGTTGATAATTAAAGAAAGCACTTCAGCTCCGACTTTACCACGTTCCATTAATTTTTCTGTCATTAAAGTAAAGCCAGAGATATCTTGAAATAATGTTACAGCATTGAAGTTTCCATAAGTAATTTCTTTTGTTTGTTTCTCAAGAATAAATTGTGGTATAAGACTCAGCATAAACAAATACCCCGTGGAAGTCTCTTACAAAACAGGCTTACTTTGGCAAGTAACTTTATTTTTAGTGCTCGGTATCAATATCTTCTTCTTAAAACAACTCCAAGTAAAGTTGAGGAAAGACGTTGTTTGTTCCCCAATTTCACGCCTTTACTGGGGTTCCAAAATTTAAAGTCTGATTTTTGAGGTATGAGTTGTATTGTGACGCATTTCTTTTTTTTTGCGAAATGATTTGGGTCTTTGTGTTGATTCACTTCAATTCCTTTAACAAAGGGTTTCAGCCATTTCGCATATATGACTTCACTAGAAGGTAAACAATGTTTCCATTCTTGAACGGCATATTTATAATAAATTTGCTTATGGGTGGCTTTCACGGCATTCACAACCGTTTTGACTAGTAATAGATGAGTAATTTTTGCCTTTTGGGGCGCTTTACCAAGGAGTTGAAATCTTGTAATGAGAGAATTTTGGTCGTGTCATATTTAATCAAAGTTTCCAATTAAAAAAGGAATTGACTTATCTCCCTTAAATTAAGGTTATGTCTCATTATGAACAAAAGAAAATATACCTTTGATACAAGTGGTTTTAGCTGTCAAAATACAGACTGCCATAAGTATCATAAGGTAAATGAAGGAAATGTGCGCTTTGCTTATATGTCTGGTAAGTACAAACAAATAGCCTATTTAAAGTGCACCGCTTGTGGTAGATGCTTTTCAGAGAATAAAGGCACTATTTTTTTTCGTCGCAAGAAAAGCAAAGAAACCATTACTCGGGTATTACAAAACACAGTTGAGGGCTGTGGCATTAGAGCTACCGGAAGAGTCTTTGGTATCAGCAAGGATACAGTTCTTGCTTGGGTTAAAGCAGCAGGTGAAGATTCACTAAAAGTTGAAAAAAAATATATACAAAAACCTGTCTTTCAATGAAATTCAATTAGACGAGCATTGGGGTTTTGTCTTTAAAAAACAATACAATCTATCAGAGACTGAGCGATTAAGTGATGAAATAGGGGATATCTGGACTTTTACTGCAGTATTGCCTGTAGAAAAGCTCATTTTAGCGCATATAACAGGCAAGAGGACCTCAGTGAATGCTAGAAAGTTACTGACCAAGGTAAAAACAAGAAGTAAGCCAAAGAGGGAAGATAAATTCTTGATTACCTCTGATGGATATGAGGGATATAGTGATGCCATTCTTTCAGTTTATGGTAAATTTGACTCAATGACTAGAAAGCTTCAATCACCCAAATCTCTATGTTATGGGCAAATAATTAAGAGAATAGAAAAAGGGAGATGTAAGGAAGTTGACAAATCTCTAATCTTTGGTGATCAAAAGCTACTAGATGAATATATTGCAAACTCTTCAGTAAGTCATCAGATGAACACCTTTGCTGTAGAAAGGAATAATTTGACTCTTCGCCAACACAATCATAGAATAGAGCGTAAAAGTCAGGGTTTTTCAAAAAAATTCAAATATATGCAGGGGCATAATTCTTTTGTTGCTAATTATTACAATTTCTGCCTTCCACATTCAAGTCTAGCTGAGTATGAGGGAGGAAAACCAATTCAAATCACCCCAGCAATGGCTACAGAAATGACGAATCATAAGTGGTCTATACAAGAATTATTCATCGCAAATAGAAACTTTGATTAAATATGACACGACCAGAATTTTTGATGAATTTTGAAAATAAATAGATTTTTTTTATATAAGATAGCAGCTTTCAGTTGATTGTTTGGTTCCGGAAAAGGCATAACACACTTGTCGTCACATTATTTTTCGGTAAATATGGGTTATAATTTTGATTTTTTTGTTTCTTGCTTCGTAGCTAGCCATGCCAGAACTATCTGTTCTGAATGAAAAAGCATCTTGAATTTCTTTTTGTTCTTTTATGTAGATTATGTCAGCACCCTGCGAAGCCGCTCGTTTTTTTATCGTTTTAATTATATATTCTTTTTTGTAGCCCTTACCATAGACGATTGTAAGCTCTCCTAAGTATATCGTGTTTGAAGGCGGAGAGAGAACAACCTCAATATTTCTATAATTATTTTCTGGGAAAGAATATTTTGTGACAAACTTCTCTTCAATACTCAGGCAGCTCAAGCAATGAAAGGAAAGGAGAATACAAAGTAGAAGTTTGATTAGATTACGCTTGTTCAACTGAGATAGATTTAAGAAAGAGTCGTGATTATCTTGAAACACTGTAAACTCTTACACTTTTTGTCTACTACAAAATCTACTCGATTTGAAAGTTTTCCTCGATGTTTGGCTGATCGCTGTGATTGGTGTTCACACCCCCTTTTATCCAGTTTTTTTCGCTGCCAAAATTGTCGGTTAGTTTTGAATTCGACGGCAAATAAAAAAGAATACGAGGGCAATTATTTTCTTGATGAATACAAAAAACAATATGGCAGGAGCTATTTTGAAGATAAAAAAAACATCCAGAAACAAATGACTTGGAGACTCAAACATATAGTAAAATACCTAAGCAAAAACAGTGGTGTCATTCTCTATCAAGATATGACTCCGTATAAACTGCTTGAGATTGGTTCGGCTTGTGGCTTTTTTTTAGAGCTTGCCCAGAAGGTTGGATTTGAGGTGCTCGGCTGGGAAGTTTCATCTTTAATGGGCGAACACGCCAATCAACACGGCTTGACGACACAAATTAATGATTTTGAATCTCTTTATCATGACTGGAAAAAATCTCCCTTTCAAGTGCATGTTCTGGTAGCTTTTTATGTGATCGAGCATTTTGAGAGACCATTTCTTTTTTGGAAAGCCGCAGCTAAAATTCTCCATAGTGGGGGAATCCTTGCTTTATCAGTACCCTCCATGTTTGGTCCGACATTTTATTTTAATAAACGTGATTGGATATCACAACATCCTTCTGATCATTTTTTTGATTACTCTCCTGCCAGCCTTAAAAAGATTGGGAAGGCCTATTCGTTAGAATTGCTTAATTTATATTCTGAAGGAATTCATCCAAATCGTTTTCCTTTTGGAAGTTTACCTTTTGTTCGAAGTTTTTACCAAGTTTTCCAAAAGAAAGTACCTTTCTCAGACACTGTATTTGCAGTATTTAAAAAAAGTTGACAAAATATATCAACCTTTATAAGTAAACGTAATGCAGTTTTCGTTAAAAACAGAATATGCCCTCAGAGCCATCTACGAGCTTTCAAAAGCAGGTTCTACCAAGGTGCTAAATCGAAAACAAATTTCGTTCAACCAGAATATACCGATTCATTTTTTGGAACATATTTTAATTCGTTTAAAAAAGGCAAGTATCATTGAAAGCTTAAAGGGGCCGGGAGGAGGTTACCGTTTACTCAAAGAAAAAAACTCCATTTCTCTCTGGGATATCTATCAGGCAGTGGATATGAGACAAACAAAGGGAGTCAAATGTTTCCCCGGCCTCAGCAAAGAATGTGGTCGTATTGACGAATGTGAGATTAAACCTTTCTGGTTTAAATTTAACAAAGCGATGCACAAGAGTTTGTCAAGTTTCACTCTGTCCTCTCTATACGAAAAACCTATTTAAAGTAAACTTATGCCAACAAAAAATCAAAATCATGCAATTAAGCAGGTTGCCGAGAATGAATATCAATATGGTTTTGTGACCAATGTTGAGAGTGATGTCGTACCCAAAGGTCTTAATGAAGAGACGGTTGAAATCATTTCACAAAAAAAAGGAGAACCTGCCTTCATGCTTGAGTGGCGTCTAAACGCTCTCCAGAAATGGAAAAAAATGACTGAACCCACATGGGCAAATTTACAATATATCACGCCCGATTATCAAGACATTTCTTATTACGCAGCTCCAAGGAGAAAATTGGAGAGTCTTGATGAAGTTGATGAAGAAGTTTTAGAAGCTTTCAATAAGCTGGGTATACCTATTGAAGAACAAAAGGCCTTGGCGGGCGTTGCGGTTGATGCTGTTTTTGATTCGGTATCGGTGGGCACCACCTACAAGAAGAAGCTCTCTGAGCTAGGAATTATCTTTTGTTCTTTTTCCGAAGCAGTAAAAGAACACCCAGAACTGATTCAACGATATTTAGGCAAGACTGTTCCTGTCTCCGATAATTTTTTTTCAGCACTAAACTCTGCTGTTTTTACCGATGGTTCTTTTTGTTACATTCCACGGGGTGTTCGCTGTCCCATGGAGCTTTCCACCTATTTCCGAATTAATGCAGCGAATACGGGCCAGTTTGAAAGAACTTTAGTCATTGCAGAAGCAGATAGCTACGTTAGTTATCTTGAGGGTTGCACGGCACCCATGCGTGATGAAAATCAACTTCATGCTGCTGTTGTCGAATTGGTCGCTATGGATAATGCCCATATAAAATATTCGACTGTCCAAAATTGGTATCCGGGTGACAAGCAAGGCAAGGGAGGAATTTATAACTTTGTTACGAAAAGAGGCCTCTGCAAAGGTTCTCATTCAAAGATATCATGGACACAAGTCGAAACGGGTTCTGCCGTTACTTGGAAATATCCAAGTTGTATTTTACAAGGAAAAAATTCAGTAGGGGAGTTTTATTCAGTGGCCTTGAGTAATCACTGTCAACAAGCAGACACCGGAACTAAAATGATTCATTTAGGAGAAGGTACAAAAAGTACGATTATCTCAAAAGGAATCTCAGCAGGGAAAGGGCAGAATTCGTATCGTGGCTTAGTAAAATTTTCATCCAAAGCCAACCAAGCTCGTAATTATACTCAATGTGATTCTTTGCTTCTAGGAGATGAATGCGGAGCACATACCTTTCCCTATATTGAATCAAAAAATAGAAATGGAATCATTGAGCATGAAGCGAGTGCTTCCAAAATAAGTGATGAGCAACTTTTTTACCTAAAACAACGTGGTCTTTCTACAGAAGATTCAATTTCTATGATTGTGAATGGTTTTTGTAAACAAGTTTTTAAAGAATTACCCATGGAGTTTGCTGTAGAAGCACAAAAACTTTTAGAAATTAGTCTTGAGGGTACGGTTGGCTGATGCTAGATATCAAAAATTTATTTAGCCATCTTGAAGGAGAAAAAAAAAATATTCTAAAAGGAGTTGAGCTCTCCATTAAATCGGGTGAGGTGCATGCAATTATGGGACCCAATGGTTCAGGCAAGAGCACTTTGGCCAAAGTTATCGTTGGACACCCTGATTATTGCATCAGCCAAGGGAGTGTTATTTACAAAAAAAATAATATTATCGATTGGGAGCCCGAAAAGAGAGCATGTGAGGGAATTTTTATGGCCTTTCAATATCCTCTCGAAATTCCGGGGGTGAACAATGCATATTTTTTAAGATCAGCCTATAACGCAGTCCAAAAATACCATGGAAAAAAAGAGATGGATGCTTTTGATTTTATGAAATTATTAAAAGAGAAAATGAATCAAATTGATATGGATGAAAAATTTTTGACTCGCTCACTCAATAAAGGTTTCTCAGGAGGAGAAAAAAAAAGAAATGAAATACTCCAACTTTGTATTTTAAAGCCGGAGCTAGCTATTTTAGATGAAACTGATTCAGGTTTAGACATCGACGCTTTGAAATCTGTGGCTGATGCGGTCAATCAACATAGGTCGAAGAAAAGAAGTTTTTTAATCGTTACACATTATCAAAGATTACTTGATTATGTTGTGCCTGATTACGTGCATATAATGTTGGATGGAATCATTGTTAAATCAGGCACAAAAGAATTAGCACTTGAGCTCGAAAGAGATGGCTATCATCTACTGACAAAAAAATGAAACTTACAGCGAAGTCGCAAGTTATCAAATAAAACATGGACCCTGTCAAAGATGCTTGGTTAAGTGAGCTTCGTTCTCACAGTCAAATGAAATTTAATGAAGGCGATGGGTATAATATTTTTAACCAGCATGAAGAATGGAAGTACACAAGTTTAAAAAATCTTCAAACCCAAGAGATTCAATCAGGAGAGCCTGTTATCGGTTTCTCCAATATTTCAGAGATGCTAACCGAGCCCAACTCTGCAAAAACGAAAGATAGGTTAGCTTACCTCAGAAAGAATTTACAGTCACCCAATGAATTAACACTGGCTTCCAAGGGAGGCTTATATGTAAATTATATCGCAAAAGAAATCAAAAATCACTCAAAAGTTCTTCAAGATTACTTGAATATAACCTATGACCACGATAAACCCAAACCTTTAGTTTTAGAGAATACCGCACGCTTTGAACATGGAATTCTCCTTCTTGTTTCGGAAGGGACGAGTCTCACGTTACCCATACATTTATTTGTCGCAAACTTCGAAGATGGAAAAACACAATATTCTTCTTACATTCGTAACGTGATTATTCTTGAGGCAAATTCGTCCCTTGTGTTAATAGAAGACTACGCGGGTAACTCGAAAACACCCTATTTCAATCAAGTTGTTAACGAAATTATTTTGAAGCCCAATGCACGTTTGCAGCACATGAAGTGGCAATGTGAAGGTAAAAAATCTGTCCATTTTTGCACCAACGAAATTTTACAATATCAAGATTCATGCTACTCATCCGATGTATTTACCATGGGTGCTTCTCTCAGTAGAAATGAAATTCATGTTAAAATGCTGGGTGAGCGTTGTCATTCTCGCCTAAATGGCGTTTATGCGGGACGTGGTGTACAACATTCTGACCATCATATCAAGGTTGAGCATACAAAACCCAAAGGCGTGAGCTCTCAATTTTATCGAGGCACCCTAAAAGAAAAGTCAACAGGTGTTTTCCGGGGGAATATTCATGTGCATCCAGGAGCTCAAAAAACAAATGCCTGTCAATCGAGTAAAACTCTGCTTCTCTCTCAAGAGGCGGAGATGAATGCGAAACCTCAGTTAGAAATTTTTGCTGATGATGTAATATGTTCTCATGGAACAACGATAGGGCAACTTGAAGAAGATGCTCTTTTCTATATGAACTCAAGAGGAATTTCTCATGAAGAAGCGATTTCTATTCTCGAAAGAGCCTTTTTATCGGAAGCGATGGAAGACTATCCAGATACTGCTTACAAAAAATACCTTCTTGACATGGTTGAAAAAGTGGTCTAGCTTATGACAGAAGTTCAAGATTTATACCAACAAGTGATTTTAGATCATAACAAAAGCCCCAATAACTTCCGTAAAATGTCAGAAGCGACTCATTTGGCTGAAGGTTATAACCCGCTTTGCGGTGACCGCTGTACTGTTTATATTCATATTCAAGACGATATGGTGCAAGAAGCGAGCTTTCAGGGTTCTGGATGTGCGATATCCTCCTCTTCTGCCTCAATTATGACTGAAGTTATTCGAGGGAAAACAGTGCAAGAAGTAATGGATTTAGTCGCTAATTTTCAAGAAATGTTAAAAAGTGACGAGCCTCATGACGATATGGATTTAGAGAGCAGACTTGGTAAAGCCATTGTTTTTTTGGGTGTTAAAAAATTTCCCACCCGTCTCAAATGTGCGACTTTGGCTTGGCACACAACAAAATCTGCCTTAGAAAAAGGAGAATGTTAGCACCAAATAAATGAGAGGTTTGTTCTGAGTAAACTCAGTCTTAGAAAAAAAGAAATCAAATAAAATGAGAGATCATTCTGAAATAGCTGAGGATAGTCACGAGCCAAGTATGGCTACTCTTGAAAAAAAAATCATTGCTCAACTCAAGAGTTGCTATGACCCAGAAATCCCAGTTAATATTTATGATTTGGGATTGATTTATGATATACAAATCAGAGATGCCAATAGTATGGTGGATGCGAGTAAGATTGTTGCAGATACCAAGGAGGTGAATATCAAAATGACGCTAACTTCGCCCAATTGTCCCGCTGTTGAAAGTTTACCAGAAGAGGTCAGGGTGAGAGTTGGTAGTGTTGATGGTGTCGATCAGGTCAATTTAGATTTGGTGTGGGAACCTCCTTTCTCAGAAGAAATGATGTCTGACGAAGCCAAATTGGCGTTGGGCCTTTTATAAAGAGATTTTTTTAGTGACCAATGGTTTATTTATCGATCATTATAAAAATTTAGGCATTGAATATAAAGCAACAAAAGAAGAAGTTAAAAGAGCCTTCCGCAAACTAGCAAAGCTCACACATCCTGATAAAAATGAAGGTAATGCACTTTTATTTCTCAGTGTTTATTCATCTTACGAGATATTAGCCAACCGTGATAGTAGGCTTGTTTATGATAAACAGTATCAGCAATATTATTTTTCCCCGCAAAACAGCTTACATGCAATTCAAAATAGAAACTTTATTGATATCCCCCCCTCTCGTATTCAATATCCCACAAACATAGCTCTTTTGCTTGAACACGGACTGCTCGGCGAGAGACTGAAAAAACGTCACATAAAGTATTTCTTGAATATTGATTATGATATGGAGCTCCATCTAAAAGAGCATGAGTTTGCATGTCCTATTAGTGTGGACATTCCTGTGACAACTAGGGCGTATTGCCCTGAATGTCTCAGCTCTGACCCCTATTGTCAAAGTTGCTCTGGGCTCGGAGCTTACAAGACTAATTCATCGGTGAAAGTTAAATTCTTGGGAGGCCTTTCTCCTGGTTCTATTATTACTGTTAATCTACGTAAAAGAAAACTGGGAAATTTAACTCATTTCAAGAAAAATCAACTGCTTATAAAGCTGTTTATGGATGAACTAAAACTAGTTTCACCAAAATGAGGCATCAGAATTCTGATTTCAATATTTTTTTTGCTTACTTAATTATTGAGGAGATTGTTCGCAATCAAGCGAGTCTTTTTTGCCTTTCTCCCGGGCATCGTTCTGCCCCCTTAGCGGTGGCTCTTGCAAAAAACAAACAAGCAAACTATCGTATTTTTATCGATGAGAGATCATCGGGCTACTTTGCAGTAGGCCATCTAAAAGCAAATCCATCTAAAAACTTTGCTGTTTTGGTATGCACTTCAGGAAGTGCTGTTATGAATTATTATCCAGCAATTGTGGAAGCTTATTACTCACATCTGCCTCTCCTCATTCTTTCTGCTGATCGTCCTCCTGAACTTCGTGAAACAGGTGCAAATCAGACGGCTGACCAAATTAAACTTTTTGGAAAATATAGCCATGCCTTTGTTGACTTGCCTTGCCCAGGCAATGATTATTCTCCGCATTATATTCTCAGTACCATCGACTACTGTATGTGGCAAGCACGTTTTTATCAAGGGCCCGTTCATATTAACTGTATGTTTCGCGAGCCTTTTCTTCTTGATAGTGATTTCAAAGAAACTATTGCAAAATATCAAGAAGGCCTTTTCCAAGGTTGGTTGGAGACAGATCGCCCCTATTGTATATATGAACAACCTATTTATGCTCCTTCTGAAGAGACGGTAAATAACCTAGTCGACATTATTCACAAGACTTCTCAGGGAATCATTTTAGTCGGTAGTGGTTTTTATAATTTTGAAATAAAACAAAGAATGCAGCAGTTGTTTGATACAATCAAATGGCCAGTCTTCTCTGATAGTTTGGTCGGTGGTTTTCCCGCATCAGTATCGTCATCCTCGATGGATATACTTTTACCCAGTTTACTGAATATCTCTTTAGAACTTGTTGATGTTGAAACGGTCTTGATTATTGGAGAAAGATTTATCTCAAAAAAAATTGATGAATTTTTGCTATCTTTGCAAGAAACAAAACGAGGTGCAACAATAAAGAAGAGAAATATTATAAGAATTTCTGAGTATTCTTCTAAAAGTGACCCGTGCCACCTTAACTCATATCACATCTACTCCAATATTCATATTTTCTTTAAAAAGCTACTCCAAGGTCTCAAAAACAACCCCTCACCCATGAATAGACAAGTCTTAATTTTTTTTAATAAAGTTAAAAAGTTAAGTATTAGGCAAAATGATTGCTTAGGCTCTCCTTCTTTCGAATCTCCCATTTATGCTCATCAAATCGCAAAAATGATCGGAGATCAAATGAATTCAATATTTTGTTTGTTTTTAGCAAACAGCACAAGCATCCGATTGATTGATGAAGTTCATTCTCTCAAAAAAAATCAATTTTTTATTACAGGTAATCGTGGGGTGAGTGGAATTGACGGAAATATTGCCTCAGCTGCTGGCTTCTCCGAAGCAAATCAAAAACCTGGCATTCTGCTCATTGGGGATCTTGCTTTTCTGCACGATTTGAATTCTTTGAACCTTCTTGCTAAGAACTCGCAGCCTATGATTATATTACTTATGAACGATAACGGAGGAGGTCTTTTCTCGAAACTTAACATTGCTAAATATGAGGGGTATCGAGATATTTTTGAGAAAGTATTTATAACCCCACAAAACTTGACTTTCGAAGAATCCGCCCGCCAATTTGGTCTACACTATTTTAATGTGAGCAAATATCAACAACTTGAGGAAGCTTATCTACAAGCTGTCAGTAAGGTAATATCAGGCGAGAGTAGTTTAATCGAAATTATCTTAACGGCTGATAATTGACCTTTCTTCGAGATCGAATAAGAATTGGCATACTGGTTCTCTGCTTACTTTGCGATGAGCACAGTTAGAAAAGCTGAGCCAATTATAAAGAATTGGTATAATGATGACAAAAAGACTCCGCCAAAGAAGATTTTCCCCGAAGTAGGCTGATCAGCCACGATTTTGATTATAAAACCAGCGAGTCAGAGAATAAAGCCAAAAATCTCGAAGAATCCTCAATTCCTTGTATACATTTCAGCGGAGCGGGACACTGTGAATGGTGGCATCAATATTCAGATCGTGAAAGTCCGGAGGTCCCAGGAAGCGAGTAATGCTTTAAAACTATTTCTCCAAACATCAAATCAAAAACTTTTACTCATTTTTAAAATTCTAACAAAAAAGAAAAAACAGCATAAAATAAGCGGGAAACGGGATTTGAACCCGCGACCCTCTCCTTGGCAAGGAGATGCTCTACCACTGAGCTATTCCCGCTTGATCTCGCCAAGAAATTCAAAAAACATGCCCTGTCAATCAAGTCTTTTTTATCTATCTAAAAAATCTTCCACTTCACGAAAAGTAATGGATGAGATGAATTTTCTAACGAGTCTAAGGTTCACACCGAGAGGTGTGTAAGAATTCTCTCTTTTTTCTTTGTCTTTGGTGAAAATAAACGTTTCAGGGAATCCAGTCACTCCAAAAGATTGCAGTATTTTTGAATTAGCAAGATATACGGGATATTGGAGAGAGTACTTTTTCTTAAATCCATTTACTGCAACAAGAATTTCATCATCTTTTGGCGGATTATTCGAGCTTAACGTATCCAATGTTGAACCCAACGCGACAAAAAATATATCTTTTCTCTTCAAAAGAGATGTCTTATAAAGTTTTTTAATTGCAGCTAACTCTGTAACACACGGAGGACAATTTGGAGCGAATACATTCAAAATAACATAACGTACTTGATGAGGTAATGTTGTCAAATCAAAGAGATTTCCTATGCGGTTTTTTTGTGTGAGAGGGAAAGAAAAATCTGGTTCGAAAAACTTTTTTGTGGGTGAGCAACTCTCAGCCCCAACAACGAGGAAACACATAGCTGGAATAAATCTTTTAAAAGAAAAAATCTTCACCACTCAATATTTCTCCACAGGGAGGTTATCTTTTTATGAACACAACATCAACAAATTTACTAGATTAGAAATGGAACAGGAGGTTGAGAAGGAAGTAGGGTCTAGTTCCTTCCCAACCTCAATTGCTTTATTTTTACCAACACTCAATGTCGCTGTTCGACGCTTGCCTGATATTGGTCGATCAGCTTGGAGGCTCCTCTTGTTGCTTATTTTTGTTATTTGTGTGTTTATTTTATTCATTGACTTCATGAGAGAGACTCAATCAAAAGAAAATATGTACGGATTTCCTCCTAAAGAAAGAATAATAGGTTCAAAATGCTGAAAAAAGCACCACTTTCTTTTGATATATTAGTCGTCGCACTTTTTCTAATCATTCCTATTTTATTTTATTCAATTTATTTGGTGAAGAAAAAAAAAAGGTATGATACTCATAAGAAACTACAAATATTTATTTCGATGATTCTAGGAGTTGCGATCACGATCTTTGAGGTTGATATTCGATTTCAAGGGTGGAGGCATTTAGTAACCCAGTCAAAATATTATCATACGATTTTATGGCCATCTTTTTATATACATCTGTTCTGTGCTGTGATAACGACAATCTTATGGATAATGGTATTTGTAAGAGCTTTGCAAAAGTTTTCTCGGCACCCTCAGCCGAATGGGCATAGTTATTTTCATAAAAAACTAGCACCGTGGGCGACCTCTGGGCTCATTATTACAACCATTACAGGAATTACGTTTTACTATGTCGCATTTTCTTGAGAGACTTGGTTTGTTTTTCGTGAATACAAAAGAGAAAACCCAACGGGGCCTAATAAGCCGCCTAGCATTGCCGCTACAATAGCAGATTTGTGTTCAATTTTTGTAATTACATCTAAGCTATATCCTAATTCGGCCGTTGCAACTAGAAGCGTGAGGGGAGCTGATAATAGAAAAACAGCGGCAAGAGAGTTCTTTAATGCATTGATGAATCCAATATTTCGGTAGCGATAAATAAGCAGGGTGGAACCCGAAAGGTGAATCAGTAAGATAAGTAAATAAAATTGCACACCCATTATAAAAACTTGATCAATGTCCTCGGCTTCTTTTATGAAATCCCAGCCTAATTTCATAAAAAAGAAAGGAATAAAGAAACCATAGCCAATTGAATTTAATTTGTATTCAAATGGTTTTTTATTTCTAAAAATAAAAGCAAGCATCATACCTCCTAAAAATGCTCCCAATATAATTTCAAGGTCAAAAAAAGCTGTTAAGGCCACCATTGTGAGCATTGCAAGAAGAGCTAAACGAACGCCTAGTTCTGAGGAGTCTGTTTCGTATTCATCTTCAAGAGTATAGACTGTTTTAGGAAAGTACCAAAGAAAAAGCATGATGAGACGTATCATCAAGAAAGCAATCAGCAGGAGTATAAATAGACCAGAAATATCCCAGATCAGCTCCATGCGAAAATAATCGTATTTATGGGACACTCCGTAGAGCATCAAAAAGAGGATACTGAAAAGCTCCCCTAAGCTTGCAAGCCATATCAGAGATTGCCCATATTCAGTTTTTTCCACTCCATGCAATTTAAGACCTAAAAATAAAACACCTACCGATGTAACCGTAATCAACAAAAAAAAGAAGATATCGTGGTTCGGGGAATAGAGCTTCCAACATAAAAAACCCGTTAAGTAGGCAAGTAACAACACCAGCATGGGAAATTTGGTTGTCGAGAATTTAAGCTGGTCAAAATTTAACTCCAACCCTGCTAAAAACATCAAGAAAATAAACCCCATTTCAGCGAGGTGGTCGATAAACTCTAGATCTAGCCCTGGACGATAGAATAAAAAGGCAATAAATGCTCCGTATAAAATCTCTCCGACCAAACTAGGGATTCTAATTCGACGCGATAGAATAGGAACAAAGAAAGCACCTATGCTAAATAAAAATAAATACGAGGCGAAATGATCCACAACGTCTCAGGTTGCCAGTACAAGTAAGCTACCCAAAAATTTTTTACAGAGTAAACTTTGACTGTTGGGTATCAAAAATCGTTCGTCCCCTTTTTTGGGCAATGACAAAACAAGGAGTTCATCAGGAGTAACACTTCGAAGTGTTTCTTTAACAGGGTTGCCTTCGCGTATTATTTCTTGCATGGTGACTCCGTGTAATGCGGCTACTTCCCGAATTGACTGCATAATTTCTTCACTTTTATCAAGTTGCTTTTTCCCCGTAATAATGGGAGGAGGGTTCACTTGAATTGCCTTAATATTGAGTTTCAATCGAATCGCTGCATCAATTGCGAGTTCTGCAGCCCGCAGGCTATCCTCGTTTGTGGAGACAAAAAATGTGATGGATCGAATGGAGCGATTCCGCTTAATGATCCATAATGGAGTGTCGTAGTCCCTTACGCTTTTAATCAGATTGGGCATCAAAAAAGAGCGATGAATCCAATTTATGATGATGTTTTTAGGAGTTCTGTAGATGATCAGACCAATGCGTTTTTTTTGGGCAATGTCAGAGATGAGTTGTGATATTTTATTCAAGCGGATATGGTGTGATTTTTTTAATTGTTTTTCAGCTCCTGAGTTGTGGATCAGTGAATGGTTGCGTCGGGACATTTTTTCCCCCATTTTGGAGTTGTAGAAGTAATATATTTCAGATGATTCTATATTTTTGGTAAGCCACATATACTGCCTATGAGCAGAAATATCAATTTCATTATTTAAAAATAAAGAAATAACAGCTTCACCATATCGCTTCGGAAATGATGGAGTACCTGCTTGTAAATACTGTATGGTTGATTTTAGAATATTAGGCTCACCAATGAGTAAAAGTTTATCTCCTACTTGCGGTATAGTACTGCCTCGAGGAATAATCAGTTTATCATCTTTAGAAACCTGCAAGCGACCAATATAGGACAGAGAATTTATGTTTTTATTTCTTTTGGGTCTGTATATCCCTCCTACAATCCATTTTCGCAAAGGTATTTTGCTCAGGGGTAAGCCGATTAAAGGTGAATTTTTCGTAAGCTGTATTTGCATAATTTCACCCTCGCCCTTTCCTACATAGGTCGCAATATTTTGACCAATTGACATTTGATTGATCATAAAATTCACAATGACATTGGGGGCGTATGCTACCGTGACTCCTTTCTTTTTGAGGTTTTCTGCAAAGGTTATATTCGTCGTTTGTGAAATAATGTTGCGAATCATCATTCTATCTTGCAGAATATGAATCACTTCATTTACGATCTCATCATTTTCGATGCCTATCAAAATTTGATAGGCGTGTTTAATCTTAGTGCTTCTTAAAAAAAAGTAGCTAGTGGCATCTCCCGAAAAGCAAGTGACCTGCTCAGGCTCGTAGAGGCTTTCGAGGCTCTTAGCAACATTTTCATTTTTATCAACAACTAAAATATGCCAAGAATCAAGAAGTCGCGCTACAAGCGTGCGACCCACCTTCCCACAACCAATAATGCCGATGTAAGGCTTATTGGTCATGTCTTCATGAGCAACCGGTTGTTGCACCACAGGTGTCGCATTTCAAACAAGAGCCGTTCCGAACCAAAGTAGAATTTCCGCATTCCTGACAAGATTCAGAATGATAGCCTTTTGCAACGGCTTCTTTTTGGGGGGGAGATGGAGATTTTTCTGTTTTTTGGGTTTGTGAAGGCAAAATAGGCTTGAAAATATTTTCTGTGATATTCAATGAAATCTGTGATGAAGTTGAGGTAGTGTCCTTTATGAATTCTTCAGGGTTAACATGGGCCAAATCATTTCGGTTTAAATAGTTAATTGCTAATTCTCGGAAAATATAATCAATGACCGACGTGGCCATCTTAATTCGATCATGACCATGTACAATACCATTAGGCTCAAATTTTGTGAATGTAAACGCCTCCACAAACTCCTCAAGAGGAACACCATATTGAAGGCCTAGTGAGATAGCGATTGAAAAACCATTCATGAGACTGCGGAAAGCGGCACCCTCTTTATACATATCCAAAAAGACTTCTCCTAATGCACCATCTTCATATTCACCCGTCCGCAAATACACTTTGTGACCACCAATCACGGCTTTTTGTGTATACCCCGAACGACGACCTGGCAGACGTCTTCTCCTTGCTCTTGCACTTTCTATCACTTCTTTAGTCAATTTCTCAGCAGTCCTTTGAACCTGACTCACTGATGGTAATTCAAAAAAAGAGATCTCTTCAACATCACTGAGCAAGCTTTCTCCTTCGCTTGATAAAGGCTGTGATAATTTAGAACCATCTCGATAGATTGCATTCGCTTTAATCATCAACTTCCATGATGCCATATAGGCATCTTTGACATCATCGACAGTAGCATTGTAGTTCATATTAATTGTTTTAGAAATGGCACCAGAAATAAAAGGTTGAGCTGCTGCCATGATATTCAAATGAGCTTCGTATGGGATATACCGTTTGCCTTTTCTACCACATTTGTTCGCACAATCAAATACAACGAGATGCTCCTCTTTAATGTGAGGCGCCCCTTCAATTGTCATAGAACCACAGATGAAGTCGTTGGCGATAGCGACTTCTTCTTTTGTAAAACCTAGAAAGTTTAAAATGTCAAAGGAAGCCTGATTTAAGTTTTCCTCTGGTATGCCCAACTCTTCTGTTAAGAATTTGTCACCAATGATAAAACGGTTAAACACATAGTTTAAGTCAAATGCCATGGGCAAGGATGATTCCAGTTTATTTATGATTTTGTCGGTAAAACGAAGACGCATCAAAGATTCTTTGTTGAGAATGGGAGCACCTTCCAGGGAGCCTATACCTACGATGTAATTTTGGATCTCCTGTATTTGCGATGAAGTGTATCCCATTCTATCAAGGGCAAGTGGCACCGATCTATTAATAATCTTGAAATATCCTCCGCCTGCTAGCTTTTTAAATTTCACCAAGGCAAAGTCAGGCTCAATTCCTGTTGTATCACAATCCATAATTAAGCCAATGGTGCCTGTAGGAGCAATCACGGAGACTTGGGCGTTTCGGTATCCATATTGTTCACCCAACTCCAAAGCACGATCCCAAGAAAATTGAGCTTCTTGGAGAAGAGAAGAAGGGACATCTTTTTCTTGGATTTTTTGTGGTTTTATAGTCAGACCTTCGTATTGATCAGATGGTCCACCGTAAGTGGCCCTCCTGTGATTTCGGATAACCCTAAGCATATCTTCTTTGTTGTTTTCGTAGCCTTCAAAAGCACCTTGTTCTGCAGCCATTTCTGCAGATGTTGTATAACTCGTGCCTGTTAAAATCGCACTCAAACAACCCGTGAGTGCATTTGCCTTTTGTGATGCGTACGGGATACCAAAGAGCATCAGCAGGGTACCCAAATTGGCATACCCCAAGCCTAATGTTCTGAAACGATAAGATAACTCGGCTATCTTGCTAGAAGGGAATTGAGCCATGAGAACGGAAATTTCTAAAACAATTGTCCATAAGCGGATGGCGTGCTTATAAGACTCTACATTGAATTCACCGTTCTCTTCGTTATAAAACTTAACAAGGTTTAACGAGGCTAAATTACAAGCAGTGTCATCTAAAAACATATATTCGCTACACGGATTTGACGCGTTAATTCTTCCATCTTGGGGGCAGGTATGCCATTCGTTGATTGTTGTATCAAATTGAACACCCGGGTCAGCACACGACCAAGCAGCAAAAGACATTTTATCAAACAATTTTTTGGCAGAAATTTCTTTTGAGGTTTGTCTATCTACTCTTCTGATGAGTTTCCATGAACGGTCTTCTTCGACGCACCTTAAAAATTGATTGGTGAGGCGAACTGAGTTATTGGAGTTTTGTCCACTGACGGTTTGGTAAGCCTTGCTATCCCAATCAACATTATATTCTTCAAACTCAATGTGATAAAAGCCTTGCTTTGCCAGATGCACAAGCCGTTGGATATAACTATTAGGAATGCAGAAAATCTTAGCTTTTTGAAGGATTACTTTGAGCTTGTTATTTTTTTTAGGATCAAGAATATCTTTATTTTCATGGCAACCTCGGATACTTTGCATAAGCTCTTTACTGATGAGCTTAATTTGCTTACTGCCCGCCGCCATGCTGACTACTTTTGCTTCTTCTTTAACTTTCCAACTAATGAATTCTTCAACATCAGGATGGTCAATATCAAGACAGGCCATTTTCGCCGCTCGCCTTGTTGTTCCGCCTGATTTAATTGCCCCAGCAGATGTATCCCCAATTTTTAAGAAACTCATCAAACCCGAGCTTTTACCTCCGCCTGAAAGTGGTTCATTTTGACCTCTCATCGCTGAGAAATTTGTTCCCGTGCCCGAACCATACTTAAATAGTCGAGCTTCTCTTGTCCATAAATCCATGATTCCACCAGGGTTGACAAGATCATCATTAACCGATTGGATAAAGCAAGCATGGGGCTGAGGATGTTGGTAAGCAGATTTTGATTTAGTCATTTTTTTTGTGTCGGGGTTGATGTAGTAATGTCCCTGGGAAGGTCCATCAATACCATAAGCCCAATGTAAACCCGTATTAAACCATTGAGGAGAATTGGGTGCTGCCATCTGATAAATAAGCATGTGCCTAATTTCGTCGTAGAAAACTTTGGCATCTTTTTCAGAATCAAAATATTTATATTTATAACCCCAGTAAGTCCAAGCACCGGCCAGACGATCTACAACTTGTTTGGTACTATGCTCTCGAGTATACCTTTCTTGTTGAGGCAACTTTGATAACCCTTCTTCGTCTGGCTCACTTCTTTGAAGCCATTCAGGAATATCGTCTTCGTGTATCTTACGGGTAAGAATCGGGACATGAGCCTTGCGAAAATATTTTTGTGCAAGGATGTCGGTGGCAATCTGAGACCAGAAAGAAGGAACCTCGACATCCCTCGCTTGGAATATAAAAGAACCATCAGGGTTCATAATCTGTGACATTCTTTTTTCAAAAAGAACGCCACTATAAATATCTCCTTCGTTCAATGTCGTAAATAATCTCTCAGTTTTCATAAGCCCCCCTCAATTAGTAATCAAAAAATTGCCTACTACATTACATACAATTGTTTTTACGCAAACCTTGAGGAAGAAATAAACGATGTCTCATATTTTCACAAAATTCACTTAAACCACTCGTTCATTATGTCTCTTTTGTGAGGAGTAGGAAAATCATGATCATGATCGTGACTGACTTCATCAAGACAAGTATTTTAACAAAATAGTTTAGTGTCGAGACTGTGCGGGTAATATAGTTCGGCAATTGTGCTATTTTGCGCTTTACACTTTCCATATTCATATTATACATGGTTATGGACAAGATTAATACAGATAAAAAGATACAAGCAAGTCAAATAAGCTATTTTAAGCTTATGGATAAATTCCCAACTGACGAAGCATTTGCAGTATCATCATATATCACCTGGGTATATGCCACTATACTTGTCAGAGTTTACATGGCGGTTCAATAATCGCAAGAATAAAAATGCGTTCTGGTTTAACCCCCTAAAACTGGACAGTCTTTTTCTTATTCTTTTAGATATTTCTCCTCATATTTTTGAGGTGTCACCCATCCTAAAGCTGAATGTGGCTTCATCGTATTATAAAGATGGATAAACCTGAAGATACTTTTTTGAGCTTCTTCAAAGTTTTGATATTCTGATAAATTAATTTCTTTATATTTAATTGTTTTATTCAATGATTCGGCATGAGCGTTTTCATACACATTACCACGACACATGGAAATATTGATTCTACTTTCTTCTAATAGAGCGATATACTCATTTGAGCAATATCTGACGTCAGCATCAGTATGATGGTAGTAATTTTGTAAATCTCCTATTTCTCTTTTAAGCGAAAGAAAGGCTGCTATGACCAGTTGGGTGTTATTTTTATCAGAAATGGCCGCTCCTACGATACGGCGACTCATAAGCCTCATGAGCAAAGCTAAATAGTGGTCTTTCGAATTAATATCAAAATAGGTTATATCGCCAACAATTACCTTGAAGGGATCAGCTTGCACACTTTTAATCAAATTGGGATATTTTCTGAAATTATGCTTAGATTGAGTAGTTTTTGGCTTCAAAAACACCTTTTTAGTGCATAAAAGTCTATTTTCTTTCATAATTCGGTAAACTCGCTTCTTATTTATTGTAAAGCCTCTATCTTTTAGAATTTGCGTCATCGAGATATAGCCTACTTGGTTCAATTGATCACTAATTTCATGGATAGATTTTAGAATCGTTGAATCATCTTTCTTCTCCTTCGACTTATAATAATAAGTTGACTTTTCTAGTTTCATAACTCTGCAACTCCTTGTGATCCCAAATTCTGTGCTGAGGCTATTCTTGATAATTTCTCTTTTTGCCTGTATTCTTGAAGAAGTTTTTCCGTTTTTTTTAAAATCTGATTTTCTATCATTAAGTCAGATAAGGCCGATTCTAAATAGGAAATTTTTTTTCTCAATTCTAACTCAACCCCATTTTTATCTTCAAAGCCTTCGGAAACCAGCTGTCGCTTCCATCTCGATAAAGTTGCGACTGAAATCATCTCTCTCTTAGATATTTCTGCCGTGCTAGTCTGACCTGAAATCATCTCCAAAGCCAATCTCTCTTTTGCTTCCTTACTGTATCTTTGTCTTTTAATCATAGTTTTACCTCCTAAATTTAACACAATAAAGTGTCCAGTTTTAGGGGGTTAAACCATTCTGGGAGTTTATGAGCAGGACTATTTTGTAAAATATATAGACAAAATATATGACGTAACATTTGGCATCACCCCCTTAATCTGTATTTAGTATAATAAAGATGTTATGTCGCATATTTTATGTCAAGCGATATAAGCGTAAAATGGTATAATTGCCTATAGTTCCTGTTTTTTAATGGTTAAAAAATAAAAAATGATTGACATATTATTATCAATTAGACATAATGCCGAGGGGGTTGTGTTCTTGGTTCTTTTGAAGGGCTTATGAAGACAATGAAAACTTTTAATTTGGGTGGCCAGCTCACCCCTGGTTTAAAATCAAGAGCATACCTCCTTCCTCCTCATACGAGGAGGAAGTGTACGAAAAGGAAGGGAACTGATGACTTTGGGTCTATGATTCTTGATGCGTTCTCGGTTGAGGCTGAAAAACCTTGCGTCGGGATGCCTGAGGGATCAACCAAAAAAGCGGTTTCTTTCCTTCACACTTTCTGGGTATGATTTATCATGCCCAGAAAGCCACTTATCATGACGAAAAATAACAATAACCCGTAAGAATAAAATTGCCAAGTGAACTTTGTCTCAGGGTTCGGTGTGATTCTTTCGGGGTGCATATATGTGACTATGTATAAGATACACAGGCTCACTATGCTCACTATTCGTATAAAAACCCCTAGCTGATATTTGAAGAAAAAATTAATAAGAAGAATGCTCAAAACGAGCAGTCCTTTGAGTATCAAAAAGAGCACTAAGTCATCAGTCGTTACTTTATGGAAATATGTATATTCTGCATCAAAAACAATATAATAACTCCTCCAGCCCACCACAAGGAAAAGACCAGAAACCAATAAAAAAAGAAACAAAAACCTATCTCTGATCGAAATTTGCCACCACAATTGAAGTGAATAAACAACAAATCTTTTCACGATAGTATATATTCCAAAAAGGATAATATGAATATAATTTTTCAAAAAAGATAGTGAAAGCATAATTACTGATTACTGAATAATCCAGAGATTTCTTTTGAAGTGTCTTGTTGTCCCATAAACTCCTCTTGAACAACAGAATCAATGTCGATCTCTCTTTCGGTATTTGCCCCTTTAGTTTTTTTATCTCGAGAAGACATCATTTTTTTAGCGTCCTTTGATAATGTATCTTGAAAACTACCCCCCTTTTGAATAGCATTTTTTAGTTGAATAATTTTTTGACTTAATTTGGCTACTGAGGGTTGTTGTAGTTTTTGGGATAAACTCATAACTGCCATTTCAACAGAAATTTTTATTTCGTTTCCGCTGGAGGTTTGAAATATTGCCGGATTTGAATATATATCATAAAAATTATAAAATGCTTGCTGGAGAGCTTCTCGTTCCCACAAGGTGGCTTCCTTTGAGAGCATTTCAAACTGAGATTCAGAGAAGATACCCCCCTTTTCGGTTGTATTATTTATTTTAATTAAGTAAGCACTTTTGATGAGATTCAATAAATTCCACAAAAAGTCTTTTAAATTATACCCTTCGTTATGAACATTTTCTAAAACAAGCAGAAATTCTTGAAGGTTATTTTGCCTTATGAAAGTTAAAATTTTACAATAAAGATCGAAAGGCAAAACACCCAAAACCACCAATACTTGCTTAAGTAAAATTTTCTCAGAAGAAGAATATGCTAAAATTTGGTCAAGGCAAGAAATTGCATCCCGCATAGAACCCTCTGATTTGTGAGCAATTGGTTGGAGTGCAGAATCTTCAAACGAAATATTTTCTTTAACCAAGATATTTTTTAAACGCTCCATAATTTCTCCATGAGTAAACTTTTTGAATGAAAAATTTTGACAGCGAGAAAGAATGGTCTCTGGAATTTTATGCTTTTCTGTCGTTGCTAAAATAAAAATAACATGAGAGGGTGGCTCCTCCAATGTTTTTAAAAGAGCATTGAAAGACTCACCAGTGAGCATATGAGCCTCATCAATAATATAGATTTTATATTTTGACTTCATAGGAGAAAATTTTGTATTATCTCTGAGCTCTCGAATATATTGAATGCCACGATTTGAAGCCGCATCCATCTCGATTACATCTGGGTTAGTGCCATTGAGTATTTCATGGCAATTACTGCACTTGTCGCAAGGAGAAGAAGTCGGACCTTCTGTACAATTTACACACCTCGCAACAATACGGGCTATTGATGTCTTACCGATACCGCGAGATCCAAAAAAAAGATAGGCATGGGCGATGGAGTGAGCAGTAATTACGTTTTTTAAGCTTTTTACAATGTAGGCTTGACCTGAAACATCTTCAAAAATTTTAGGCCGATATTTAAGAGCAAGAGATTCTATTAGAGATCGTCCCCTGAAAAAAAACTATCATCATCTGCCGAGGATGATTTTGATGGTACATAATTGTCTTTGAGCCCGACTTCTTCTCCAATGGAATTGGAGTCACATTCTCCTTTGGGTAGCGTGCCTGGTAAAAATATTTCAGAGTAAACTTCATTACAAAAACAGTTTTCGTTTTCCAGCATGCCCGTACTTCTACAAATTTGTGCTTCTTCAACTCCCCCCTCAATAATATATTTTTCTTCGTAATGCTCATCTCCTTCTTTGATCTTCTTTTTAAAAACTGCCAATTCTCTCTGATAGTCTCCCCAAATAGGAGCCGCAACAGCCCCTCCTGCCTGGCCTGGGCCTAAACTTAAAGAAGAACGGTCGTACCCCAACCAAAGCCCACTCGTGTAACGATCATTAAAACCAACAAACCAAGCATCCCGAAAATTTTGTGTGGTTCCTGTTTTACCAGCCGCAAAACCATGATAGCCACCTTGTGACCGAACGCGACCTCCTGTTCCTCGGTGAATAACATCTTGCAATAATGACGTCATGATTGACATTGTACCTATTTTATATATTTGCGTAGTCTTTGGCGAAACTACTTTTTTGAGTATATTTCCTTTGGAGTCAAGGATATCCGTGTAATAATGGAGAGGAAGGCTCCTCCCTCCCCTTGGGAAAAGAGAAAAAGCTTTAACAATTTGCAACGGTGTAGTTTCTGATGTACCCAAAGCAAGGGATAGATTCCTAGGTATGCTTTTTTCACTAATTCCTAAACTAGCAGCAATTTTTGGCAAAATTGTGCCTAATTTTACTTCCCTAGCCACAGCAATAGAAACCATGTTGGCGGACTGGGTCAATGCCTCGCGGATATTGATGAAACCTCGATAACCTCCTGAATAATTTTCAGGAATCCAATTCTCCCCTTCTTGGTCTAAAAAAACGAGAGGAGAATCAGAGAAAATTGTGGCTGGAGTAACTTTACCAGAGTCTATTGCAGACGCATACACGAGTGCCTTAAAGATAGAGCCTGCCTGACGCTTCATTTGAACGCTACGGTTAATTTGATTTTGACTATTGAACGGGGAGCCTCCCACCATCATGGTAATTCCACCCGTTTTTTGGTCTACTTCAATAAAGGCCCCCTGAACTGATAAATATCGGTTCTGAAAAGGATTCTTTGCCAGGCCATTTTTTAGAAAATGATCAAGGTGTGCATCTCCTCCTAACCCCAAGTTTAAAACTTCAATTTTTTCAAGAATATTTTTTTGAAAATTGAGCCATAATTTATATTTTGCAAGAGTTACCTGTTTATTAAATTCAGGCACATCAAAACTGAGCTGGAGTAAATCAAGTACGGGAGAATAAGCCGCCGATAGCTCTTCGTGTTTATCAAAGATATATTGTCCAGATCGTTTACTTTGTTCTCGAAGAGCAGACCACAGAGTTTTAGTAGCGATTCGTTGATGGTCTAAATCAAGAGTGCTATGGATTTCTAAACCTCCTTGATAGAGAGCTTTTCTGCCCACTTCTTTTTCAAGTTTTTTACGTACATACTCAGTAAAATAAGGAGCTCGATCTTGACGATTACCAAAAGCCGTGGCCGTTGGAGAAATATTGAGTTTGTGATAATAATCCAAAGTTTTTTCAAAATGATTTCTGGCTTCTTGAATGCTTAGATATCCACAATCAATCATTTTCATAAGGATATGTGTCAATCTCCGCAAAGAAAGCCGAGGGTTTCTAACAGGAGAATATCGGTTCGGTGCTGAAGGTAGACCTGCTAAAATAGCAACCTCACCTAACGTCAAATCCTGAACAGACTTCTTAAAATAAAATTGAGAAGCTGCCTCAACTCCGTAGTTACCATGTCCAAAATAAATTTGATTAAAATATAGAGTCAGGATCTCTTGCTTTGTAAATAAAAACTCCATCATGGTGGCCATGATCACTTCTTTAAGTTTTCGTGTATAAGTTCGGCTTCGGTCTGTCAAAATTACTTTAGCAAGTTGTTGAGTTATGGTTGAGCCTCCTTGACGGATACCACCCGATTGAAAGTTAGCCATAAAGGCACGCAAGACAGATTGGACATCAAAACCAAAATGATTATAAAAGCGATTGTCCTCTGTCGCGATAAAAGCTTTTACAAGAGAATCAGGGATTTGAGTATATTTGACCATGATTCGATTTTTCTCAAAAAAGCTACTGATTAGTCTCCCCTTGCGATCTAAAAGACGTGAAGGCAGAGTTGGTCGATAATTCTTTAAAGAATATACTTCAGGAATATCGATCCATGTTATAACAAGAATAAAGAACATTGCACCAAAAAAAAAAGAGGAAGCTAATAAAAAACGAATTGCCGGGAAAAAAGATATTTTAGAACGAAAGTAAGGATATACGAACGAGCATGAGAAATGAACAATCCCCCTGAGTAAAATTCTTACTATTTTTTCTATAAACATAATTGATCAATAAAATCTAATAATCATTTTTCAGATATATCATCACGAGTAGACAAGTAGTAAAGAGGAGTTTTTACTTCTTTTGTCACATCTCCAATTTGGAATCTAAAAAAGAGATTATACCGCTTGCTTGCTAAAGAAAAAAATGGATAGCTCACGATCTGAAAAACACTACTCTTTGGAGTCACTCTCGCAGATTCTGCTGGTTTCTTATTCAATGCCTTATATTTTTTTTTTGTTTTATTGGTAGGGTCTATTTCTTCTGCGTAAATATGATGTAGTTTATTATAATCAAGCCATGAATAAAAAGAGCTTGTGTATCTTTCTTCAAACTCTTTTTTAGATATTGGCTCATAACGACGCTTTAATTCATCTTGGAAATATGAATTATAAAAACTCATCTTGAGCGGCTTCTTGCCTCGATATACTAAATTATACAAAAAATAATGTGACTCCGGCAACCTAGCGATTGTCTTTAAGGGAATACCAATGCCTTCTAAATAACCACTGTTTTTTTCAGGGTCTAATGTCCTAAAAAATATATCATAATCAGAAGATTTATACATGGAGATCCAATCAACTCTATGTTTGGAGAGATCCTCTGATACAAGTGCTGTTTGTGGAGCAACCTGTTCGTTAGCTGAATAATTTCTGATACTTTGAAAAAGATTTACTCTGGTAACATGATAAGATATCTTAGGGTTTCCACAAGAAAGAGAAAAAAAACATACCAAAATCTTATACCCCCAAATCGAATATTTTTTAATATCTCTTTTCACTTCTACTTCTTTTTCTTGGTTTTCTCAAGGGTTTTGACTTCATTGTTCCAAAAGGCAGACATTGATGAGCAGCGCGTTTTATACACTGGATCAAGAAACCTTTCCATGTATTGAATATTCTTTATGATATCTTTGGCTGTGTCAAGATCAGGTATCGCTGGCATAATATGAACAGGCACTCCAAGCTCATTGAAGCGTTGTTTTTGCATTAGAAAAGTTTTTTTTGTGCTCCAAGCAATTTTTTCAAAAATATCGTTTTGAAAAAATTTTGCATTCATAGCAATCAGAGAATAACCACCATCGAAAGCGGGTATCAGGCACGCAGAGTCGTGGAACTCCAATGTTTTTTCTATGTCATATTGAGTGATTGAAGGAATATCAGAACCCCATGCGATAATAAAATCAAACCCCTTTCGTTTAGAATAACCAAAAGCATCAATCAAACGTAAACCTAAACCTCCACGAGCTTGCTCCCTAAAAGAAGTTTTTTTTAATTTTGGTAAAAAATGAAACAGGCGAATAGATTCTGCTAATTTCATTTTGGAAGGCTTTGCTAAAAATATGAATACGTGAAGTTTAATTTCTGATAAATATCCCGTTTTTTTTTTGATTGGTCAAAAATGGCCTGCAAGTTTTCCCACTGCCAGCGGAGCATGAGCCGATAAAGTCTTAAAGAAACTCCCTCCCCTAAGTCACGCGCCAGTCTCGTTTTTGCAAAACCAGAGATCGGTGGTTTTGCAAAAAGCATGCAGGCAACTTTCATCTCTATTCTTTCTTAGATCCTAAATCATCAAAAGTCTCTTGCATGAGATTTTGAATTCTTTCTAGTTGTTCAGTCTGAGTCATACCAGATGCTGTGTTGCTAGGGTGTATTTCATTAGATAATAAAATAGGTTCTAACACGCGCACTCTCACTTTCTGGGGAAATAAAGCGCACTTTCTAGCGGGTGAATAAATATCTTTTGTATCGTGTGTAATAATGGGTAAAATGGTTGCTTTTGATTTCATAGCTATGGTCATGAATCCAGTTTTTAAACGGAGTATCCGATTCGTTTTATAGTTACGCGTACCTTCGGGGTAAATCAATATATTTTCACCTTCCTTTAGCTTCTCCATCATTTGCAAAACAGATTGAGCCGCCTTGCGAGGAGAGGCCCTGTCAACAGAAATGAAGCCAGCTCTTTTCATGGAATTACCTATGATAGGTATTGAAAAATTTTCTTTTTTTGAAAGAAAAAGAAAATTTTTCTCAAAAAAACCAAGTCCTAAGAGTACATCAATAAGAGAACGATGATTAGTAATTATGATTACTGGATCTTTGACAGAAAAATTTTGTTTATTTTGAAGTTCAATCCGAGAAAGAGTGAGATAAAAGCCAAATTTTCCCCAAAACTTTAGAAGTTTCTGAATAAAACAAAAACTGAAAAATGGCATCAGCGTCAGAATCCCAATAATGACTGTTAGAAGAATAAAAAGGGGCGTCCATATCACTAAAAACAAAAAACTTAAAGGAGTAACGATTAGATTTCTTAAAAAAAGAATCATAGAGTTCACTCTACTATAATCTCCAGCGATTTTTTAAATATATTTTCAAAATACTTCTTCTTGCGATTTACACTCCACAATTCAAGAGATAAATCATCATCACTTTTTACACCCAAATATATCTTTTTTTGATTTGTTTTCTTCAGTACAATGTCTTTAATCAGATTCTGATAACTCCTGTCAAGCGAATCAGCAATACGAACCATTGCTGATAACTTTAAGATCATATCTTTTTCTTTTTCTTTTAAATTTTGATAACTTTCATGCGAAACTTTAGGAAAACCTTTTCTGTGGTACCTGGCAATAAGAGCAATCCAGTGTCTTTCTTTTAGAGAAAAACCTAATAATTCTGAGTTCATGATTAAATACTCAGAATGTTTATGGTGCTCACGATAAGAAATATAAGAACCAATATCATGAAGTAGGGCACCTCCCAAAAGAATGTCCTTGTAAGTCATGTCCAATTTGTGTTCATCTTTTAGGATATCAAATAATTGAGAGGCAAGGTTAGCACACTGTTCCGCATGCTGTTTTTCGAGATTATATTTATCACTAATTTTTTGAAAACCTGCCCTTTTAGACATATTTTGTTTCTCTTGGTAGATCGTATGATTGACCTTCCTGTGTATAAAGTCTGCGAGTGCTCCATCCCTCAGTCCTTTTGCGAGCACGAGAGATTTTTTGATCTTGAGTGTCTCCAGCATATGTAAAAGGAGTATACCTCCTGGGACTATAATATCAGTTCTTTGTTTATCGATCCCTTTAAGTTTGCTTATTTCTTTTGGCGATTGATTTTTTATATTATCCATGAGGCTTCGCAAAGCACTTGTCTCAATGATGGGAATGCCACCTTCTTCATGAAAATCACCCAAGCTATTAAGCTTAACAATTTCATTTAGATTACGAGCAGTGCCTCCCGTACATATACCCATTTCAAAAGTATGTTTTTTGATTTCACGATGAAATGGTTTAAAGATTTTCTCTACATAGTTTTTTATAATTTTGTTATTCCATTCACTACCCCCTTTCTCTTTTTGCTCAAGCTCAAATAACTCTTTTAGGCGAACAGTGCCTAACGGTAAACTCTCTACATAATGCATTTTTTCACTGTTACTCACGGAAATTTCAGTTGAACCACCTCCAATATCATTCAGAAAGAAAGTACGACCTTTAAATGATATATTTGCAAGGGCACCCAAGTAGACAAGTCTCGCTTCTTCCATTCCTGAAATGATTTTAATTTGGATATCACATTCTTTTCTCACGCGTTCTAGAAAGTTTTCACTACTTGATTCACGGAGTGCAGCTGTACCTAAAGCAATTGTGTGTTCACAATTCATATTGTTTATAATTTTTGTAAACTGGGCGATTCCGTTTACAGCAATTTCGATATTATTTTTGGCGAGTCTATGTGTCATAAACACTTCGTGCCCTAGTCGAGCCGCAACCTTATCAGAGTACATAAGTTCTGTATTTCCCTCAGAGTCAAATTCATGGACTTCAAGCTTGATATTATTAGACCCAATATCGATAATAGCAACACTTTTCATGATAGTTCTTCAGACCAGTCTACCCCTTTTAATTTCATAATTGCCCTTGGTATATCATAAAGACAGCGTATTTTTGATTTGAAGAACTCCATTGATTTACCATGCACAATAGTGGGAACAAGATTATTAGTATGGTGTTTGGTGCTAAGGTCTTCAAAGTTTCCGTGATCAGAACTGAGGATAAATAAAACCTTGTCTACATTAATTTCTTCCCAAATCCCTTCCATAAAGCTTTCAATATGCTGTATAATTCTTTTGGCTGCACCTAAACTCTGACTATGACCGACCTTGTCGGTGATAAAATATTCATATATTATCAGATCATAATCCTTTGCCAATTTTATTAACTTTCGCCCTGTCGTCTTGGCGGAAATCATCGGAATCTTCACATTATTTTTCCGAAGAAACCAGTTTGTCAAGTCCATATAAAGGCTTTTCCCATTTTTATAATCATCCAGCGTGAAAAATGGCTGTCCACTTGCTCTTTGCATCATTGAAGATGTAGACATCAGTCTTTCTCCCCTCCGTGAGTTAATTCTATTTAGATACCAATCTGAGTAGGAGTTGATCAGAGTTGCCTTTTTGCCTGCCTCTAACATTTTTTTCAATAACGAATGTTGCTTTATATAGGGTCTCAGCGAATAAGTAGGGAAACCATTGATGTGCCTCCCCATAATTTTTACACCATTAAAACCCGTGAAAAGAGAAACCTGGCCTGTGGCCGACTGTGGTAGACCTGAGTAGCCCATATGTGCGTCCGTTTCGATCAAATCACCTAGTGGCAAAAACGAAGAGGCTCCTCCTAGTGGTCCAAAGAAATGAGTTTTAAATTTTGTGAAAGGGTTTGTATGAGAGTTTTTCTCGCCTAAACCGACCCCATCAAAGAATACAAAAACAATTGACTCAGGCAGGCTGAATACCCAAATCACCAACAATTTTCTCTTTTGGTTTTCGTGAAACTTTTTTATTTGATTTTACATTGGCCCCTTTAGGAGCAGAACCTCTGGCGGTCACTTCCCGTTTTTTTCTTTTGCCAAATAACAACTCTCTCACTTCATCGCCAGTGATCACTTCTTTCTCAATCAAAGCTTGCGCTATTTTATCAAGCCCCTTCTTATTCTTTTTAAGCAAAAAACTACCCCTCTTGGTAGCATTATCAATAATTTTTTTTACTTCGACATCAACGAGGCGAGTATATTCGTCAGAATGTTTGGAAGCTTTTGAATAATCTCTGCCCAAGAAAACAGAACTACTATCATTGTTGCTCAAATTGATTGGACCGATTGTACCTGACATTCCCCATTCCGCTACCATCTTTCTAGCAATATTCGTTGCTCTTTCGATATCATTAGAAGCACCTGTCGTCACATCCTTGAACTGAATAGACTCAGCAAGTCGACCGCCCATAAGAACAACAATTTCATCCAACCAAAAATTTTTAGATTTCATATGTTTTTCTTCTTTGGGCAACTGCTGTGTAATTCCTAGTGCTCTCCCACGAGGGATGATCGTCACCTTATGAATCGGCTCTGAGTTCTCTAATAGGGTCGATAAAAGAGCGTGACCGCCCTCATGGTAGGCAATAATTTCTTTCTCTTGGTCAGTGATAAAAAAAGATTTTCTCTCCGGCCCCATCATGACCTTATCACGAGCCTCTTCCATGTCAAGTTGAAAAACTTTCTTCTTGCCTCTTCGCACAGCAAACAAAGCCGCCTCGTTTATTAGGTTTGCTAAATCAGCACCAGTAAAACCGGGAGTGCCCCTTGCGATGTCATGCAATGAAGTTTCAGAAGCCAGAGGTATTTTAGTTGAATGTATTTCGAGAATACGAGTGCGCCCTTTCATGTCGGGAGTATCTACAACCACCTGTCTGTCAAATCGACCGGGTCGCAAAAGAGCAGGGTCTAGCACATCGGCACGGTTCGTAGCGGCCAAAATAATAATCCCCTCGTTTCCTTCAAAGCCATCCATCTCTACTAGAAGCTGGTTTAGAGTCTGTTCTCTTTCGTCGTGACCACCACCCATACCTGCACCGCGCAATCTCCCCACTGCATCAATTTCATCAATAAAAACAATGCAAGGTAATTCTTTTTTGGCCTGTTGAAACATATCCCGCACACGGCTTGCCCCAACACCCACAAACATTTCAACAAAATCAGAACCTGATATAGAGAAAAAAGGAACACCAGCCTCTCCTGCACAAGCTCTCGCCAATAATGTTTTCCCTGTTCCGGGGGAACCGACAAGCAAAACGCCCCTAGGAATTTTGGCTCCTATGGCATGGAATTTCTTTGGTTCTTTGAGAAATTCAACAACTTCTTCAAGTTCAGTTTTGGCCTCTTCAACGCCAGCGACATCCTTGAAGGAAATTTTCTTTTTGTCATCCACCCTTAGTTTTGCTCTTGACTTACCAAAACCAAGGGCACGATTCCCCGTTGATTGCAGTTGTCTCATGAGCATTATCCAAAAAAAACCAATGATGAGCACCCATGGCAATATGTAAGTTATGGAGCGCCATAAAACGTTTTCTTCTTCTGGAGCTCCCTTAAAACTAATATTAAATTTCTTCAGTAGTGCAATTAAGTTTTGGTCAGAATAGGCAATGTAGGTGGTGAAGGCAACTTCTTTGTCGGATACTGCGGGGTCAATGTAGTATCCTTGAATTTGGTCGCCCTGAATAAGTAAAATTTTTTCGGCCTGATTGGCACTCTTGATGCGTCTCTGCTCAACGAGTCGCAAAAATTTTGAGTATGATATTTCTTTGCTTGGAGATGATGTAGTACTAATCACCTTATAAAATAAGAGAGCCCCAAGGAAAATAAGCAACATTAGCGATATGTTTTTCAAACTTTTGTTCATTCTTACGAAGCGACCACGACCAATCTTAGAAGTAGCTTCAGTGTTGAAACTGATTTTTATAAGTCAGTTAGTTTTTTTAGCAAGCTCTTGAGGCTGTACGAGAAATATGGTTGTTGCTAGGTTTATTTCTTCTTAATTTTGGTCTATGCAATGAATCTAAAGGGGTTATTGTATCATAAAAAGAATGATTGACCATGTTTAAAGACCAAAAACTACTCTTTTGCCACTCATTACATCAGAGGTCGTCTTCCCTAAGATCATCCAGTTTATCGTTTTAGTCAGCGATTAGAGCTACTGGATATTTCTTCTGTCACACAAAACTACTCCACCGAAATCTCATAAAATCATGTTTTTTTCTATTCTTCACCTTTGATCTTGGTTTTTTCTCAATTTTGAAAGAAATCAAACTTAAAAGCAAAAAACCTAATTATAGCAATAATGTCTTGGCATTGGCTTACTAAACCAATACGGTTTTTCAGGAGAAACTAATTAGCCAAAATCCACTGTGTGACATCCGAGATTGCTTGAGAGTTTCTAAAAAATATAGTCGCTCCCCTTCCACTCCTTGGATAAAATAAAGTTTCACCACCGTATTTTTCCTGAAATTGTTTAGTTACGGTAGATTGATATAGCGAATCAACCCATAGAATTTGTGCATCCATCAAAAAATCAGAAAAGTCTTCTTGTAAAAACCGAGAAATAGGAGAAATAATAATTAGCTTTTTAAATTTTTTTTGATTTATGTTGAGTTCAAGTAATTGCTTCAGAGAAAAACTACTCAGAAAAACAAAAAAGTCTTCATTCTTTGACAGAAGCTCACTCACCTGAAAGAAATCCCATATATAAGGCGACTTCACTTTGAAAGAACGTCTTCTATGTATGGGCATCTTTGCTTGGTAAAATTTGAGATGATTTAAATAAATCCCTCCTAAATATCGAATATCCCGCTTTCTACCATTTCTATCTGGGAATACATAGACATTGATTTTTTTTTTAAAATATTCAGCAAGCCGCAAATAGATTGCTTCTCGTGGGTCTGGTAGAAAAACAATATTCTTCTGAGCCTTTGGGTTAAGATATACCTGAACAGAAGAAATCAAACCATCAAGGCTGAAAAATCTCCTATTTGGCTCACCATCCAGACTAGTGAACGAAGACCAGTCACCAAAGGCTATCTTCTTTTTTTCTGAAAAAATGGGAGACAGACCAACACAAAGGCTGGTACAAAGGATTAGAACACAAGAAGCAAAGCGTCGCAAGGAGGATATAACTCGATCACAAATTGATGAGAACGCACCACACCCATCAATGGGAATTCCCCGTTGCTCCCAAACGGAAAAAGACATTTTCAAGGGGAGTGTAAGAACTTAGACAAGACTGTCAAGATGTTTATAGTGATAGATATAGAAACCAATTTTTATCATCCACCATTTTAACAGAGTGAGGGTCTGAAATTTGAGTTTTGAACCTGCCAATTATGCCCTTTAAGTATCTGTTTTAGAACCACGGCCGTGATATATTCGTAGCTTTACCTCCTTGATTGTGGTGGCGTAGGTAGAGTCTTTGCTCCTATCGAGGAGTGCAGAAGTTGAAAGCGTCTGAGTAGACACCCACTCTCAGGATCACCCAAGCTGTTTGCGACCGCTAAGGTTACCGTTGCCCGCCGAGGAGTGCGCCATACATAGCTGGTGACGCACAGTCCGTCATTGCGGTATTAAGGGTGCATCGTTTGACCGCGGGGTTTTGCTGATCAGTGCCTAGATCCCACGCGTCGCCTAATAAATCAGGGAAAGTGCCACTCGTTGCTTGTAGTTCGGCGAGCGCAAGCCTCACCGCACCCCTGTCATTCGTAGAATTACCCTGCGCTCGCTTGGGAGCCTGGGCTGTCGTGCCACCGTCTATTGATTGGGGTGCGTCGGTGTTCCAATAACTATTCATGAACGTCAGCATAGATTGACTGCCACTGGAACGCCCCAGCAGACCACCAGAAAAAGTACTAGTACCAGCCGAAGAAGAAGACACTCCACCACTCCCAGAAAAGTAGCTATTCGTGATCGTCAAAGAAGAAGCAGAAACAGAACCCACCAGACCACCGGAACCAGAAGCAGAAAATAAAGGACTAGTACCAGCCGAAGAAGAAGACACTCCACCACTCCCAGAAAAGTAGCTATTCGTGATCATCAAAGAAGAATCAGAAGAGACACGCCCCACCAGACCACCGGAATAAGAAAAAGAAGTAGCAGAAGAAGAAACACCACCACTCCCAGAAAAGTAGCTATTCATGATCGTCAAAGAAAGAAGAGTTTCACCCACCAGACCGCCAGAACGAGCATCATCATCCGCAGAAGCAGAAACACCACCACTCCCAAAAAAGTAGCTATTCGTGATCGTGAAAGAAGAAGAAGAAGAAGAAAGAGGAAAAACATACCCCACCAGACCACCAGAATAAGAACTAGGATTAGAGGAAACAGAAGTAGCAGAAGAAGAAACACCACCAGAGATAACTCCTACATTACGAATTGCAACCGTTCCATTTGCCGCACCAAATAGACCCGCATAGACATTATTGTCTGAAGAAGAAATATTCACCCACAAGTTAGCGATGGTGTTGTTATTACCATCAAAGATGCCCGTAAAAGCATTATCCCCATCACCTACCGGCACCCAGCTGGTGTCTTCAGACACATCAATCACCGTATGCATTTCTCCTGCGACTTCTACCGTTGTCGTATCAATCATACCGCTCTCATTCGTATCAAGCAAACTCACAAGATCAATGTTGGCCGTCAGCTCGTAGCCATGACAAGCACCTGTCGGGCAACCAGAACTGTCGCCATCACCATCACTGGACGTCTTATAACTGGTGCCGGCCAAATTATAGCGCATGTTGTTTAGCATCTCGGCAGTGGAGATGTCAATCAGACCGTCGCCATCATTGTCAGCGTCATTGTCAGCGTCAGCTGTTACATTACCGCCATTACCACTTGAAGCACTTTCTCCGCATTGAAATAAAAAGCCCAAGACGAATATTAACAATATACCTCTCACCATTTTATTGAACACCCCATTTACTCTAGTATCTAGACTCATAAATTTAATCCCCCCTGCATTCTAATCAATTTATGATTATCGATGATAACGTTACTATAAATAGTATACCTGCTAAGTCAACCACTATATACAAAAATATTAGATATTGCGGTCGACTTTTGAAGGCTAATTATCCACGATTATCGAATGGAGCACTTACCCCCTTCAAGGGCCGTGCTATATTCTCGCTAGAAATACTACCATAGCTAACTCAATTAGAACTTTGAAAACATAATGCTGATTACGCAAATGAAACCTGCAAACATGGTTCCACGAATCGATTAGTATGCTCGCTCGCCTTTCTGTGGCGTAGGTAGAGTCTTTGCTCCTATCGAGGAGTGCAAGAGTTGAAAGCGTCTGAGTAGACACCCACTCTCAGGATCACTCAGCAAACCCTCGGATTACCGTTACCCTCAAAAGTGCCCGTAAACCGGCTTGTATTACTATCGGTTGAGTTATCACCCACCGGAACCCAACTGGTATCTTCGTTTACATCAATCACCGTATGCACTTGATTCGCAACAGTCACCGTGGTCATGTCAATTTCGCCGTTCGTGTTCGCATCAAGCAGACCTAAAAGATCAATATTCGCCATGAGCTCGTAACCATTGCAACCGCTTGTTGGGCAACCTGCATCCTTACCCATGTCGCCTGTCGAGGTTTTATAGCTCGTGCCCGCTAGATTATATCGCATGTTGTTTAGCATTGCGGCAGTCCATATTTCAATGAGCCTATCGCCGTCAGCGTCAGCAACAAAGGTGGATCTTACCGTCACGTTGGCCGTGCTCTTTATCATGGCAAATTCAGCGAATTCGGCGTCATGCGACGTGCCCGTGGTTATGTCGTGGTTTATGGCACCTGCTATCTCGGTCGTAATAAAATCAGCCGCACCATTTGCTCTTTTTACGGTAATCGTCTGAGGGCTCGTACTAGTAGGCGTAACGGAAAAGTCGAACGTTTTAACCAAACCTTGAAAAGATATTTTGCAAGAAAAATTGTGGATGAGTTTCCTGAATGGTCTAACAAAAAAAAATATTACACTTTCTTAAACTTTTTGACACCGTACGAAGTCTTTAGAGACTTGAATCAAATTGAAGCAGAGACTTAAGTTTGTCAGATATGTAATTGGTTTTCACAAATTGTCTACACCCATACCGATTTTGCCAAACTTTATGGTTTTCAGCGTGTAAAGGCTTCTATGTTCTGCGTAATAGAAGCCTCACACGTTTATTTTTTCTCTCTTGTTCTTTATTATCTACTGGTCTTATTCTTTGCACTTTATTCACTGCATCGTTTTTTTATAATCTTTCTTTATGTGAAACACTACAAGAAGGCTTCCCATAAAGTTATTGAGCTTAAAAAGAGTGACCAAATGCTCCCTTTTGTGACGATACAAATTCCTATTTATAATGAGTTCTATGTTGCAAAGCGTATTATAGGCACGGTCGCTCAACTTTTGTATCCAAAAAATAAGTTTGAGATACAAATATTGGATGATTCAACTGATGAAACGAGTAATATCATTAAAGAAGAGATATCCAGATGGAAAAAAAACGGCCTAAAGATTTTTTATTACCATAGAACAAACCGAGCTGATTTCAAAGCGGGTGCTCTGAGGGAGGGGCTTAAACATGCCAGAGGTGAGATTCTTGCACTCCTTGATGCTGACTTTCTGCCCAACAAAGATTTTTTACTAAAAACTGTTGGATATTTTCGTGATCCAAAGGTCGCTATAATACAAACAAGGTGGGCTTATTTGAACCCGAAGGTTTCAATTATCACAAAGTCTCAGTACATGACGTTAGATGCTCATTTCCAACTTGAACATACCGCACGAGCTTTTTCGGGGCGGTTTCTTAATTTTAATGGAACAGCGGGTCTACTCAGAAAATCAATAATTTTGGAAGCTGGCAATTGGCAAGGTGATACACTCACAGAAGATTTAGACATCTCATATCGGATACAACTTCTGGGCTATCAAATTATCTATCTGCCCTTTGTTGAATGTTTGAGTGAGCTTCCTGAAAATATGAGAAGTTTAAAAAACCAACAAGCTCGATGGACACAAGGTTCTATTCAGGTTGCTAAAAAATTATTCTTTCCACTTTTACGCTCATCTTTTTCTTTCAAGATCAAATTAGAAGCATTGGTTCACCTTTGTGCGCCAATTTCTTATGTTGTCTCTTTTTCACTCTCTATTATGATGTCCATTCTCTTCCTATGGCTTGCAGAAGAGAGAAAACCGAGTGCTTGGCCAGAAATTAGCTTGTCAGTTTTGCTCGTTATTTCATTTGGTTTCTACTATTCGTATGCACAGAGAGAGCTCAAAAAATCATGGAAGGTAGCTTTAAAAAGTCTTCCTTCTTTGCTATCAATAGGAGCTGTGTTCTGCATAGTCAATTCATGGGCAGGTCTAAAAGGATTTTTTTATGAAAAAGACGAGTTTATTCGAACTCCAAAATATAATTATGGAGGTGAATCTGCAAAAGAGAAGGTTAAACGATACACTCTTCAAAAACATTATCTCATGGAGGGCGTTGAAATAGTGTTTGCGATTTGGTTGAATCTTTCATTTTACTTTGTTCTCATGAATGCTGATTGGCTCAGATTGCCTTTGTTTATGATCTTACTTTGGGGGTTTAATTACAATCTTTATTTAATTCTTTTCCATAAATAGGCTTTCTCATGAATTTTTATCGGTTTCTCATCTCTGCATTCACTTTTCTCTGTCTCGTGAGGCCTCATCAGGCAAATATAGATATCTTTAATCAAAAATATTCAATATTTCTCAAAGCCTATACTGAAGGCATCCGAATTGACTATGCAAAGGTGGCAAAAAATAAAACTGATGTGGAGAAACTAGCGGCTCTCCTCAAAAATGTTTTTATTGACAAGCTTTCCGATCCTGAGTTAAAAGCATTTTGGATCAATGCTTATAATTTTTTTGCGATTAAAACAGTCGTTGAACATTATCCAATTTATTCACCGAAGCAAGTGAGTGGTTTTTTTACGAGCATTAAGCATCCCCTCAGGGGAATCAACATTACTCTTGATGATATTGAGCATAAAAAAATTCTGGCAGTACATCGTGACCCTCGCATCCATTTTGCCTTAGTATGCGCATCTCGAGGTTGCCCAAGAATTACTGATGAACCCTACCGGGGTGCCTCCATAGAACAGCAACTGCAGACTCAGACGAGCCTTGCGGTGAATGACTCTTATTTTATCCGCCTAAATCAAGAAAAAAATCAACTTGAATTATCCGATCTTTTTCGTTGGTACAAAAATGACTTTACTAGAAAGTCAAAAGATCTTATTTCTTTTCTGAATCTTTATAGAAAAAACAAAATTCCTCCCACAGCTGATATTAAGTGGAAAGACTATGATTGGACATTAAATGACACCTCTATTAATTCAAAGCGTGATAAATATTTTGACTCCTCAGCACTCCGTAACAAAGGAGGCTTCGAGATTAAGTCTTATAATACAGTTTACACGCAGACACAGGAGTTTAGCTCTTTATTTCAACGAACTGCAACCGACAAACGATCGACATGGTTTACTTCCATTACTGGTTTCTACTACGGATTCCATGAACGATGGAATTTTGGTCTCGATTTATGGGTTAGGTCAGTCAAACTTGACCCCAGCTTTGGGAGTTCTTTTAATGTGTTCGGCTTTGAAGCGAACCGTCCTAATGCTCACGCTGCACTCACAGGAATCGTACCCAAAGTGAAATTTGCACCCATTAAAAGCCTGGCTTATCTATCCATGCAGGTATCGTTAACCATTCCTGCTGGTTCTAATTTTGAAGGAAATGTTGATCCGAAACACCCTTTTTTGGAGCACGATGCTTGGCAAATCTGGTATGAGGTTTACTATGACCTTTACATTGGTGATAGCTTTTCCTTCTTCTTTGCATTGGGTCTATCCTCTCGGTTTGGTTGGCTTAACAGTAGCACGAACGTTGGGGTAGGAGGTTATTATAAAACATTTTTTCAGTATTTTTTAAGCGATGTTTTTACTTTCTACGCAGTAGGAGAAATCTTTGGCTTAGTTCTCAATGGGGGGCTTGGGGTAAAAATACTCATCGATAGAGCATTTCAAATTGAAACTGTGGTCACGCATTCTTTAATCGGCATAGGCAAGGGTGTCGGCACCACCTACAGCTTAGGAGTCAGTTACTCTCATTAAAACTTCTTACGAGTAGAAAGATACAAGAAAGAGGCGGCTAATGCTCTGCCCATTTCGTGACCAAAGAAAAAAAAGGAGCAGTCAAAATGTGGAGTATGTTTCTTTTGTTTAACTTTTTTATCAAAGCTTAATATACTAATAAACTTCCATAAAAAGCCTACCAGATATCAGGTTTTCAAATTTACTTGAATCTCCTGATAGACCTAAGGTCTCTGCTAATTTTTCAAAGATGCCCTTTCCCATACCTTTGAGCCCACATAAGTAGATCAGAGTTTTTGGATTTTTTAATAGATTTGCAATATGACGTTTATGACTCTCTATAAGGTGATAAACATAAAGTTTTGCGCCGTCGTGGTTGGTTTGTTCACGACTACATGAGGTTAAATAATGAAAATTAGAAAAGCTTTTATATTCTTGAAGCTCTTTGTTATAAATAAGTTCATCTTGTCTCTTTACGCCAAAAAATAAATAGACATCTTGTTCAAGTGGGGACTCTGACTTAAAAAGTCGACGTAGCATACCTCGAAAAGGGGCAATGCCTGTGCCTGTTGCAAAAAATAGATAAGGTCGGTCAATCTCTTTTTTCACTGGTAACAAAAAGTTTCTTCCTGCTGGACCTGTGAGTTGAACAGATTCACCCACCTTGAGATCACATAAATAATTGGAAGCCATTCCATATCTTTTCTCACCAGTCAGCTCATCAATATAGACTACACGTTTCACACAGAGATCAAGAAGGGCTGCATCATTGACCGCCATATCACTACCGACAGAGGCAATAGAGTAGAGGCGAACAGAATGAGGCTTGTTTTTTTCTTGATCGATTCCTGGTGTCAACACCCCCACACTTTGACCCTCTAGGTAATTGATTCCTGGTGCGCGAAGAACAATGTGTCGAGCGTCATTTTCTTCGTCTTGTATCGTAAAAAGTCTTTGATTTTCGACGACCTCAGCTTCAAGTGGTGTCTTTTTACGAAAAGTATTAACCTCCACCTCAGGAAGACCAACAGAATACTTATTCATTGTGAAGTTGCTTTTCTTTTGTTTTTACTTTTTTGCTAGAATCCTTTTTATCTGACTTCGTTACTCCATCAGCAGTTGATTTTTGAGTTTCTTTTTTTTCAGAAGTCAAGTTAGGAGTTTCTTTCTTGTAATCATTTACGTAAAAGCCGCTACCTTTAAAATGTATTCCAGCCCCTCTCGATATTTTACGCGAAACCTTGCCTTCCTGACATTCTGGACAAGATACTTCTGGTTGTTCACTCATCCCATGAAAGACTTCAAATGTCCACAAACAGTGATCACATTGATAATCATATGTAGGCATGAGGCTGGATTTTAAATTTGTTCGACAAGGTCAATCAAAATTTGTTTGATTTTTGAAATTAGCCTCTTACTCAATTTCGTCAATCTAAAACATTGCTGGCTGTTGTTTTGCAAACTCTTCTTCTTGTCGCTGATTTTTTTTCACGTCTGGAAGTGCAGTGGGTGTGGTTGTTTTTGGAGGTATCTTTGGGAGCTTGGGAAGGTTTTTTTCGAGAAAATTTTCTTTCTCGTTTGTCTCGTTTTTATTATGAATCGGCTTCATTACTGATTCTTCAAATTTTTGCATAATACTTTGAGCACGAGATACAACTTCATCAGGCACTCCCGCTAATTTGGCAACGTGGATGCCATATGATTTGGAAGCAACACCCTCTTTAATTTTTCTTAAAAATGTAATGTGTCCATTCTCTTCAATGACTTGGACAGTAAGTCCAAAAACTCCTCGGCTCGGATTGATTAACTCGGAAAGCTCAGTGAAATGAGTTGCAAAAATAACTTTAGCGCGTGGATTCTTCTCTTGGTTGAGAAACTCTAGCATTGCTTGTGCAATACTAACCCCGTCAAATGTGGATGTCCCTCTACCAACTTCATCTAAAAGGATGAGAGAACGGCTTGTGTAGTGTTGAAATATTTTGGCACATTCGGACATCTCGACAAAAAAGGTGCTTTCTCCTTTTGAGAGTCGATCATAAGCACCAATTCGTGTAAAGATACGATCAACCAAGGGAAGTTCGGCATGAGAAGCAGGAACGAAAGAACCTGCCTGAGCCATAATTTGAATTAAACCAATTTGTCTAATGTAGGTTGATTTACCAGACATATTTGGTCCAGTCAAAATAGCAAGATGCCCAGTGTCTGGATCAATATGAACGTCATTAGGGACAAAAACCTCTTCTTTGAATATTTTCTCCACAACAGAGTGGCGTGAATTTTTAAGAATTAGTTTACCATCATCTCTCATAAAGGGGCGTATGTACTTATTTTGAACTGCCACCTCTGCAAAGGAAACCATGCAGTCGATCAAGGAAACTTGGTGCATCCATTGTAAAACGAACGAGGTCTCCTCAAGCAAAGCTTCTTTTAGTGCATCAAAAATATTTTTTTGTTTTTGAATGATAGACTCTTTAGCATTTAAAATTCGGCTTTCAAACTCATTGAGTTCATCTAAGGTAAACCTCTCTGCATTGGTGAGGGTTTGTCTCCGGAGGTAGTGTTTTGGTGCTAGATGGGCGGCTCCCTTAGAAATTTCTATGTAATAGCCAATGACACGATTATAGCGAACTTTGAGTGTCGAAATACCCCATTTCTCGCGTTCTTTTTTTTCAAAATCTGATACTAATTTGTGAGTCGAGCCAGACAAGAGAAACAACTCATCAAGTTCTTTTGAAAAACTTTTTTTGACAAACCTACGCTCATCCAACAGAGGAGGAAGTTCATTTTCGACAAGCGTATTTCTAAGGCGCTCTAATATTTCAGATGGGAATTTCGTATTTCTCCAAAAGTCAGCGATGCTGGTAGGTAGCTTTTCTTGGCAGCCTTTGACAATCTCCTTTAAGGCTTCCAAAGCTTCCAACGTTTTTTTCACATCACCCAAATGAGTAACTTTTGGTGCATATCTTAGGTGATTCAGAATACGAGCGACATCTTTTATTTGTTTGAGGAATCCTTGTACTTCATCACGCAATGCTTTTTCTTTCACAAAAAACTCAACGAGAGAGTGTCTCTCATGAATCTCTTGTTTGTTCAGTGAAGGAGAAACTAACACTCCTCTGAGAAATCGCTTTCCTGCTTTGGTTTTTGTTTTATCTAATATAGAAATCAACGCAGACCTCTCGCTCCCCTCTTGATCATTTAATATTTCGAGCGTTTGAAGAGCAATGCCGTCTAAGGCCATATTGTTTTGCAGATAGTATTTAGTAGGGCTTTGCCATTGGATTTTAAGGCGAGGAGCGATTTCTTCGGCATAAGAGAAAAGGCGATAGAGGTTTACAGTCTCCGTCTCGGAAAGCTCCAAGAGAGAAATTTTCTCCAGTTCAAAAAAAGTTTTTAGTTTTTTTTCGCATTGACTTTGCGTGAAATGATAATTTCTTGCTTCTTTTTTAAGCCCAAGGCAGTCAAGTTGTAGGGGGAGCTTTTCGTCTGGTGAAGTGAGAAGCTCTCGAACTCCCCGCATTTTCAAGTAATCTTCGATTTCTTCTTTGCTTATGAGGTCAAGCCAAAGTTCACCCGTGGAAAGATCAGCAATTACCAAAGACATTATTTTCTTGTGAGGCTTGCGAGAAGGTTTTTCCGAACTATTCGTGGTGGTCAACATTTGGTTTTGTTGTGTAGGTAACAAACTTGCTAACAGAGAGCGGTCTGTGTCGCTGACAAGTTCTTCCTCAAATATAGTGCCTGGAGTTAGTATGCGAATAACATCTCTTTGAATAATACGGTTTTTTACGTCTTTAGGATTTTCCATTTGCTCGCAGATTGCGACATTTTTATCGCTGTGTAATATTTTTAAAACATAATTTTGCCAAGCATGGTAAGGAATACCACACATTGGGACACCATCTCCTCTCTTAGTTAGCGTGATATCAAGAATATTTGATGCATAGATTGCGTCTTCCAGAAACATCTCATAAAAATCGCCCATCCGAAAAAAAAGAATTTCGTTTGGATGCTTCTCTTTAATGGACAGATATTGCTGCATCATTGGTGTTTTACTCGGAGTACTCACTTTTTGTTATACCTTTTAATTTGCCACATGAAAGTTTCTAGTTTTTGAAGATTTTTTTTCCCTGGTTGTTCTTCTAGGCCACTTGAGATATCAACACCATAAGGGTTTAGATTGTTCAGAGCAACATCAATATTTGTGCTTGAAAGGCCACCAGCAAGAAAATATTTAGTTTTTAGATGTTTGATATATGTCCAGTCAAAAGGAACCCCTGTACCCCCAAGAAGAAGATTCCCTGTTTCATCTTTTTGACCACCGGTATCTAAAATCACGGCATGAAATTTTGTGAAACATGCAAGTGCCTGGTCGTCTAACTTTTCTTGTACGGAGACAGAAACGATTATTTTAGTGGGTGTATAGCTTTTCTCTAAGATTGACAAGGAAGGGTGGTCAGAAGGCACCTGAAGAAGAATCTTATGAAAAGGGAAAAGCGATATAATATTGACGATTCGTTGATAACTATCGTGTCCAAATACCAGAACGCTGGCTAAGGGTATTTTCTGAACAATCCATTGAGCCAAACCTGTTGCACAGAGTCGTTTACTTTTCTCATAAAAAACCATACCTAAATAATCAGCACCCATAGACAAAGCAAGAACAGCGTCTCTAAAACGGGTCAGGCCACATATCTTAACTTTTGTCATCTTGTGTGTTTACCATCATCCATTGGCTTGGAGTGTGAAAAGAAAAATTTTAATTTATTTGTTGTTGATGCTTCCCAATTTTTAGAAAATTGACCATCCATAATTTCTTCTCGTATCTTTCTCATAAAAGTGTGCATAAAAGCTAAATTGTGAAAGCTAGACAATGAGGAAGCTAAAAGTTCGTTACTTTTGTGGAGGTGTCGAAGGTAGCCACGGCTGTATTGAAGACATACACGGCAACCACAACCTTCATCAATTGGGGAAGCATCATCAGCATACTGTAAATTACGAATATTGAGCTTACCTTTTGTTGTGAATAATTGACCATTGCGTGCGTTTCGAGTGGGGAGAACACAATCAAACATATCCACGCCTAATTGTACTGCGTTAATGATTTCGGGTACTGAACCCACACCCATCAAGTATCGAGGTTTCTCTTCGGGTATATTTTCTGTAGAAACGCGGAGTGCTTCTCTAAACTCGTTACCTTTTTCTCCTACCGAGAGCCCTCCTATCGCATAGCCATCAGGTTTGTATTCACGGAGTTTCTCAGTAGACATTTTGCGCATATCAAGATTGGCCCCTCCTTGAATGATAGCAAAGAGAGTTTGTTTCTCATTGCACATACTTTCATAAAAATAACGATGTGACTTTTCAAACCAGCCATGCGTTCTCTTGAGAGAAACCTTCAATCTTTCTTGAGAGGACGGGTAGGGAGCACAGTCGTCTAAGGGCATTACAATATCTGATCCAATCACTTTTTGGATGTCCACTACTTTAAAAGGGTCAAACCAGTGGGAGCTTCCGTCTAAGTGAGATCGAAAAAAAATCCCTTCTTCAGTATGTTTTGTTAATTTAGAGAGAGAAAGTGCTTGGAAACCACCAGAATCAGTTAAAATGCGCCCCGGCCAAGACATAAAATCGTGTAAACCTCCAAATCTTCTGAGAACTTGTAGCCCGGGTCGCAAGTACAAATGATAGGTGTTTGCTAAAATAAGACCGTATCCAATTTCAGAGAGGTCATTTTGGCTGAGACCCTTAACACTTGCTTGTGTACCCACAGGCATGAAGACGGGAGTTGGAATTTTTTCCCCGTTTGCAAAGATTATTTTGCCCGCTCTAGCGCCGTGAGTTGTTTTTTCTACAGAAAATATAAATTTCATGAAAGCATACTTTTTTTCCTTTACAAAACTGAAAGCGGTTTTACTATACTATATGCTTGAGATTGAGATTATAGAGGTGTCCGTTACGCAAATGGGTTTTGCTCTTATGCTAAAACCCCCTGAGCACGAAGAAGTTGTTCCCATCTTCATTGGGCCACTTGAGACCTACTCCATTTCTAGTGCCTTAGAAAATCAGAAACTAGAAAGACCACTCACTCATGATTTAATGAAAGAGGCATTCGTTAGCATGGGCTATCAAGTAGCTCGTATTGTTGTTGATGACTTCAGAGGAGGTACTTTTTTTGCTAAATTATATATTGAAAACGGAAAAGGCCAAGGTGTCGAAATTGATTCCCGCCCCTCTGATGCTATTGCAATGGCTATTCGCTTTGGTGCCCCCATTTTCATGTCAGAGAGTGTGTACGATGCCACGGCTGTTCATATTGAGCACATAAAAGACAAAATTGATAAATTAACTAGCAGAGACGAAAATGAGCCCACTTTAAATGAACTTTTGGATGTCTTCAATGCGGGTATTCTCTCTTCTGGCGAGGGAAACAGGAGAAGTGATATCATTCAAAGTTTGATTGATGATTTTAACCACGCCCCTCAAGAACGAAAGCCACAAGCGCATTCTACTGTGACCTCTGACAAAAATAAAGACCTTCGATCAAAGGTGGAAGTCTTAAAACAAATGCTTCATGCAGCCGTTAAGCGTGAAAATTACGAAGAGGCGGCAAAAATTCGCGATGAATTGGTTTCTATAAAAAGAATGAAGCCTCCCAAGAAGAAAAACAGATCAAAGAAAAAAAAGGCGAGTTCATAAGTGAGGATGCCAAATTGTGCTGATGATTACGCTTATTAAATATGAGAAAACTTGAGTTTCAAACAGGCTGGGAGTACTCTCCCGCCCCCGAAAACCCTGAGTACGCCGAAATAAAGCCTGTGTACAATTTGTTTATCAATGGAAGATTTGTTCCACCCAAAAAAGAGAAGTACTTTCCCTCTATTAATCCGGCAAATGAGAAGAAAAATGCTGATTTTGCCCTAGCCTCTCATGAAGATGTTGATCAAGCAGTAAAGGCGGCAAGGTCGGCTTATCAGAATACGTGGTCAAAGACATCTCCGAAAGAACGTGGAAAGTACCTCTTCAGGATTGCTCGTATGGTACAAGAAAAGGCGAGGGAATTATCGATTCTCGAAAGTGTTGATGGAGGGAAGACCATTCGTGAGTCGAGAGATATTGATATCCCCATCGTGGCTGCCCATTTTTTCTACAATGCGGGGTGGGCAGATAAACTATCGTACGCATTCCCTCACAGAAACCCAACTTCATTGGGTGTGGTTGGTCAGATTATACCTTGGAATTTTCCTCTCCTTATGGCGGCATGGAAAATTGCTCCAGCAATTGCTACGGGTAATACGGTTGTTCTGAAACCCGCCGAGACGACCTCCCTAACAGCGATGAAATTAGCTGAAATTATACAAGAATCTGGCATCCCCCCTGGTGTTGTGAATATTATCACGGGAGATGGTACCACGGGCTCTTTGCTCGTGAATCATCCTGATATCAATAAAATTGCTTTTACGGGCTCAACCAATGTCGGAAAGCTGATTCGTAAAGCAATCGCAGGAAGCCAAAAACGACTTACACTTGAGTTGGGAGGGAAGGCTGCCAATATCATATTTGAAGATGCTCCCATTGATCAAGCCGTAGAAGGCATTATCAATGGTATTTATTTTAATCAGGGGCATGTTTGTTGTGCGGGTTCACGGCTTTTTGTTCAAGAATCCGTCAAAGAAGAAGTTCTTAGAAAGCTGTATGACCGAATAGAAACTCTCATTGTTGGTGACCCTTTAGATAAAAATACAGATATTGGTGCCATTAACTCAAAAGAACAGCTCGACAAAATTGAAGGATACATCAAGCTAGGAAAGCAAGAGGGAGCAAGAATATTTCAAGGTAGTTGTTCCATTCCTAGCAAAGGTTTTTTTATCGCCCCCACTGTTTTCAGTGAATTAGCTCAATCAAGTAGGTTGGTTCAAGAAGAGATATTTGGTCCCGTATTGTCCGTCCAGACATTCCGTACAGAATCTGAGGTAATCCAAAAAGCAAACAATACTCGCTATGGGCTTTCCGCCGGAGTATGGACAGATAAAGGTTCCAGAATTTTCGCCATTACTTCTCAACTGAGGGCAGGTGTTGTATGGGCAAATACTTACAACAAACTCGACCCTACCTCTCCCTTTGGAGGCTATAAAGAAAGTGGCATTGGTCGAGAAGGAGGAATTGATGGACTTCGACCTTACCTTAATCTCCATAATTAATGGTTGTTTTTTATAGATGCCCTAAAAAGGAATAAGCAAGATGACGGTGCAAACGATCAGAGGTGATTCAAATAGGCTTGTTGTCCGCAAGACCTATAAGATGTATATCGGAGGGGCCTTCCCTCGTTCAGAGTCTGGTCACTACTATAATGTGAAAAATAGTGAAACAATTATGAATGTGTGTCGGGCTTCTCGAAAAGACCTTCGTGACTCCGTTTTGAAAGCTCGGGATTCTCTTAAAAATTGGAGCTCCGCGAAAGCCTATTTGCGAGGTCAGGTTTTATATCGTATTGCTGAAATGTTGGAAGGGCGTACCGACCAGTTTGTTGCAGAATTGGTTTCTCAAGGAGTTACTCCTGTCGATGCCAAGAAAGAAGTGAGTGCTTCGGTGGATCGATTTGTTTATTACGCAGGTTGGTGTGATAAATATCAACAGATCTTCAGCGCAGTAAACCCAGTGGCTTCGTCTCATTTCAACTTTACCGTTCCTGAGCCGGTGGGTGTTGTTTTTGTCGTAGCTCCTCAAAAAAGTTCTTTACTTGGGTTGGTCTCCCAGATATCCCCATGCATCGTGGGTGGGAACAGTTTGATTGCTCTTGCTAGCCACGAATGCCCTTTGGCGGCGGTATCTCTAGCAGAAGTGTTACACACTTCGGATTTACCGGGCGGTGTGGTCAATATATTAACTGGTTTTTCTGAAGAAATTTTACCCCATGCCGCTTCTCATATGGATATCGATGCTCTAGTTTATTGTGGTTCGCGAGAAAAAAAAGAAGAAAACAATATTCGATTGATTCAAGAATTATCGTCTGAAAACATGAAACGGGTTATCATTCGTGAAAATATTGATTGGTATTCTGGTGAGCAGATGGAAACACCCTATTGGATATTAGATACTCAAGAGAAAAAAACCACATGGCACCCCATTGAAAGTTATGATGGTGGCGGGGCGAAATATTAAGAATGAGCAACGAAACTAGCATTAATATTGTATAAAATAATCGTAGTGCCTGCTGGAACGAGGTGTTCTCCCTTCATCTTTTTTTTTACCTTTGATGTCTAGGGCGATGCGAGAAGAAAAAACAAAGCTTGCTCTTACTTTGCAATATCTAGGAGGAAACTACGCAGGATATCAAAGACAAAAAAACTTACCGAGCATACAGGAAGAGGTTGAGAATGCTTTGCATACTATCCTTGGCGAGAGAATTTGTATCTATGCCGCTGGTCGAACAGACACAGGAGTTCACGCTATTGGGCAAGTTGTTCACTTTATTCTTACCCCGAAGAGTAGGGGTAAGATAACCAGTTTCAATCGGTTCATTTATTCACTCAACTCTGTCCTCCCCAAAGATATTTCAATTGCACATATGGCCAAGGTGCCCAAAAAATTTCATGCACGTTTTTCTTGTATTGCTAGAGAATATGTCTACCGAGTCTCAAATCATACTTTTAAGCCGGCGGCGTATCAGAACTATTACTGGACTCATAAACCGATTGATATTCAAGCGATAGAAAAAGCAACACCTTACCTCCTGGGGAAAAATGATTTTGCAGCCTTTACCAAGACATATTATAAGAGAATAGGGCAAAACACGATAAGGCGCATGGATGAAATTCGAGTTAAGAAAAAGGAATCCTTGTTTTTTTTTATTATCGTGGTTCAGGCTTTTTACACAATATGCTTCGAATTATTACAGGCACTTTATTGGATGTTGGTCACCATCACCTACAACCTGAGGATATCAAGAGTATTTTAGAGAATAAAGACCGCAGACTGGGGAGAAAGACCTTGCCTCCATATGCTCTTTTTTTTGTGAATGCAGTTTACGATGACTATCAAACTCCTCAGGAGCTAGTCTCTATGTGTGATATGTGAACAAAACTTTTTGGGGTTATTTTTTGACCTCGGGGGGATGTTTCTCTGCAAACTGGATCTTAGTTTTTCCCTGGCCCCAAATTCCCATTGAGAACTAAGCCAAAGAATCAAAGAAAAATATTTTTCATAACAACCATATTCTTCGCACAGCCTTTTTACTCTGACTTAGAGGCTGTGCGGGAACTAGGATTTTTCTTGCTTTTCTGTGCTTTTCTTTGTTTATGTCTTATTATGAAACGATTTATGAAAAGTGATAGAGATCAAGTTATGCTGTTTTCGCATACTATAGCAGACAATTTAGAAGAAAATCACGAGGTTTATGCCTTTGCTGCCTTGTTAGATAAAATTCCTATGAAACTATTTCTTTCTAAGTACTCAAAAGAAGGGGGTCGGGCTTACCATCCGGTTATAATGCTGGGATGCCTTTTTTATGGCTTTCATCGTGGATGGAGAAGCAGCAGAGAATTACAAAAAGCCTGTGAAGAGAACGACGCCATGCGTTATTTAGTTGGTGGTCATAAAGTAAAGTTTCGGTCTATTGCTGAATTCCGTGTTAATTTTGGTAAAGAAATTGGCGAAGTTTTTAATTACTCTGTATCTTTGCTATCCCACAAAAAGAAAAATATTGGTACTGATGTTAAGGTAGATGGAACTAAAATCAAAGCCAGTGCTGCTGACGATCAAACATACAAAAAGTCAGATTTAGAGGAACGTAAAAGAGCTATACAGCAAGAGATCTTAGAGTATCTACGCTCAGGTATGGAATTAGATATTGAGGAAGATAAACTATATGGTAAAGACAACAGTGGCTATGAGCTTAATCCTGAAGAGGTAGATACGATCATTGAGGAGTTTATTTGCTTACAAAAAGCGAGTGAAAAGGCAAAGAGAGAGTCATTAAAAACAGCAGAAGGAAAGCAAAGTGAACCAGCCGAGTTTTCTACATCTGTTGAAAAAGATTCTTCAGAAACTATGGAAGGTACACAGGATATAGAAGCTCTAAAAACAGGAGAAAAAGAAGTTGAGGTCTTTTTAGAAGATACAACTAATTCTCATGCTAACGAGCCAGAATTATTGATAAATGAAGACCAGGCTGCAGAGGATAATGATTCTGTTATGCTTAGGAAAGCTCAAAAGTATGTTACAATCAGTAAAAGTCTGGAAGAGAATCAAGAGTCTGCTTCTGATTCTAAAATAAATCTTACTGATCCAGATGCTAAATTCATGAAACGGAATGGTAAAATTTCTCAAAGCTACAACATTCAAGTTACCTCATCAGAAGGCTATATTTTGGCAGCTGACATTGCTGAAGCTAATTCAGAAAATGATTTAGAGCAATTAGCTCCTACCCTTTCTAAAGCTGAGTCAAACACAGGGACCAGTATACGGACAGCTTCTGCAGATTCGGGTTACTTTCATTCAAGTGGTTTGGAATACCTGGATTCAAAAGGGATCAATGGTTTTATACCTTCACCTGATCAGGTAGCCAAAGAAAGAAAAGGAGAAGAGGATTCAGGTTATGAAGCTCATCAGTTTAAATATGACGAGGATGATGATTCTTGGGTTTGCCCCGAGGGTAAAACCTTAGAATTTCATAATGAATCTGTGAAAGATAAAAAGAAATATACTCATTATCATGGTAAACCTCCTGACTGTGTCATTTGTCCTGCCAGAGAACAATGTTGTACGAGCGAAGAAGAGTTACGCAGAGGTTATCGCAAATTGTCAGTAGACTCTGGTTTTGCTTTAAAACATGAAATGATCAAGAAGATGAATTCAGAAGAAGCAAAGTCTTTCTATAAAAAGCGAGGTTCTGAAATTGAACCCATTTTTGGAATTTTGAAACAAGCCAAAAAGTTCAGAGAATTCTTGCTCAGAGGCAGTAAAAAGGTTCAAATAGAGGTAAAAATCGCAGCTACAGCATTTAATTTTGGCAAAATGGTACGAGAACAACTTGCATAAACTATAAATTCCTTGACATATTTGAAAAATGAGACTGACGCAGCAAATATCTCATAAAATGCACTGAAAAATCCTAGTTCCTGCACAAGCTCCTTAGCACTCCATTGATTTTTATAAAAACTCTTGCCAAAATCGTTAAGAAAAAATAACGTGCCGGGGAGTAGGGGGGTATTTTATGGTTAAGGTTGAAGAGATTTTAGATAGTGACTTTCGAGAGAAGACGAAAAGTGGGGTGGTCGTAGTTGATTTTTGGGCTCCTTGGTGTGCTCCCTGCCGAATGATGGCTCCTCTTCTTGAAGAACTTCAGGAAGAATTTGCAGGTCGGGCTAGATTTGTAAAACTCAATGTTGATGAAAACCCTCAAATGGCACAGGAGTACGGTATCACATCCATACCCACGTTACTCACCTTTAAAGATGGTCAAATGTTGGATCGTAATATAGGAGTTAGTACGAAAGATCACTATAGGAGCCTCATTGAAAAATATTTGAAATAGCTAGAAATGGAGAACAGGACTAACCTGTTTCGTCAAACTCATCTTTACGATAATCGCCATATAGGAGTCAAGGTTCTCTTGCTCGTCAGTATTTCAAATTGGAGCTCGGATTATATCTAGCATCTGCCGTGAGTTTCAATTTATTATCTTTATCTTCGCCAGTCCTTTTCTCTAAAAGAAGATTTTTCTTTTTTTTTGAGTTCTTTCCCAACCTCGGATGACTTAGTACCTCAAAACACTGCTATTTTAAAATTGTTTGACGTACCAATAGCACTCTTTCTTGTGAATACTTGACTATGGGAAAGGTAAAAGCTAGCAATCGAGAATACTCCTCCAAAGTGGTGGATGGTATAGAAAGGGCCCCAAGTCGAGGGATGCTTTATGCTGTTGGCTTCAAAAAAAGTGATTTTCAAAAACCTCAAGTGGGTGTTGCTTCGATGTGGTCGATGGTAACTCCGTGCAATATGCACATCAATGAGCTTGCCAATGCCGTCGAAAAAGGAATCAATAAAAATGGGGGGAAATCGGTTCTTTTCAACACAATCACCGTCTCTGATGGAATTTCCATGGGAACAGAAGGTATGAAATATTCACTGGTCTCTCGTGAGGTCATTGCTGATTCGATTGAGACAGTTACAGCGTGTCAAGGTTTTGATGGTCTGATAACACTAGGAGGTTGTGATAAGAATATGCCTGCTTGCATTATGGCGATAGCTCGCCTTAATCGACCTTCTATTTTTATTTATGGGGGTACCATATTACCTGGGCGTTATCAAAAAAAAGATGTAGATATTGTTTCGATTTTTGAGTCTGTTGGTAAATATAGTAATCAAGAGATTACTCAAAAAGAATTAGAAAACATAGAATCAAAGGCTATTCCGGGAGCGGGTTCCTGTGGGGGTATGTATACAGCAAATACGATGGCCGCGGCAATCGAGGCCATGGGGATGAGTTTGCCCAATAGCTCTGCTCAGGCTGCCATTTCGTACGACAAAAAAAAGGATTGTTTGGAGGCAGGTCAAGCTGTAATGAACCTTATCCAAAATAAAATCATTCCATCTGATATCATTACCAGAAAATCATTGGAAAATGCTTATACTGTGGTTTGTGCTTTGGGAGGTTCCACGAACGCAATTCTGCACCTCCTCGGTATTGCTCGGGCTGCAAGAGTCTCTTTTCGAATTGAAGACTTTGCTCGGATTGGCAAGAAGGTGCCTGTTTTAGCCGACCTGAAACCTAGCGGTCGTTATCTTATGATTGACCTTGTTAAAGAGGGTGGTTTGGCTCCCCTTATGAAGATGCTTTTGGATGTGGGTCTACTTCACGGAGATTGTATGACAGTTACAGGGAGAAGTATCGCTGAAAATTTGGAAAATACTTCTCCTTATTCTGTCGAACAACAAGTTATTCGGCAGCTGACGAACCCTATTAAAAGAGAGAGCCATTTGCTCATTCTTAAAGGTAATCTCGCCCCGGAAGGTGCAGTGGCCAAAATATCCGGGAAAGAAGGCACCGAGTTCAAAGGTAAGGCAAAGGTCTTTAACTCTGAAGAAGATGCTATGGAGGCAATTCTTGCTCACAAAATCAAAAAAGGAGATGTGATTGTGATTCGCTATGAGGGGCCCAAAGGTGGTCCAGGAATGCGAGAAATGCTCGCTCCTACCTCAGCAATTATGGGACAAGGTTTGGGCAGTGATATTGCTCTCATAACCGATGGTCGTTTCTCTGGAGGTAGCCATGGTTTTGTCATTGGCCACATCACTCCTGAGGCATATATCGGTGGCCCCGTTGCTTTTATCAAAAACGGCGATGGTATCCATATTGACGCAAAAAAAAGAAAAATCAATCTATTGCTGCCTGAAGAAGAGCTCAAAAAACGAATGAAAAAGCACAAAGCCCCTAAAGATAAATATGAAAATGGAGTGCTCGCCAAATATCGACAAGTCGTTAGCTCTGCCTCTGAAGGTGCTACCACCGTTTGATCTCACATTTCCTTCCAGAGACTCTATATTATTCACCAGAAACTTGCGTACCCAAATTTTGTTTAGCTTCATATAGTGAAAACTAGGCTTAAAGGAATGGAAAAAATAATTTGGGTATCATCAACGATCAAGGGTAGAAACTATGATGTTTCGATATAAACAGATAATAGAAGCTAGTTTGAGTTCTTTCTCAGCTCCCATAAATAGTCGCCTTATAAAAGTAATGATTTTTGTTCTGTTTCAGTTGAGGTAATATACAACGATTTTGATCGTTTCATTGCACACTCCATTGCTGTGTTTAAACTACTTTCAAAACCATCTTTTTTTAAGGATGTGATTGCTTCAATGGTTGTACCACCAGGAGAGGTGATATCGTGAATTAAGTTTTGTGGAGCTTCTAAAGATTCTTTTGCAAGGCTTACAGAACCAAGAGTTGTCTGAAGAACTAACTTTCTAGCTGATTTTCTATCCAAGCCAAAATGAACTCCAGCATCTTCAAGGGCTTGTAGAAAAAGATAAACGAAGGCGGGTCCGGAGCCAGATAGTGCTGTGATACTATGAAACGCTGCTTCGTCTTCAAGTATCATAGTTTCGCCACCACGGGAGAAAAGCTCTTGTACTGAATGCATGATGTCACTATTCACAAAAGTATTCCCCATTAAGCAAGTCATTCCGAAGCCAATTTTGATTGGCATATTGGGCATAGCTCGAATGATTGGTCCTTTTTGTGAACGCCATGAGTTCAACATTTCAAGGCTTATTCCAGCTGCGATGGAGATAATGAGACGATTATTGGGAACCTTTCGCACGACTTCCTGAATTTGATGCGGTTTTACGGCCACTATGAGAGGTTTATTTGAATTTAACATTAGTGGGAGGTCTTCGACTACCGATATTTTCTCTTTTAGCTTATTGACAATTGTTTGAATAGCTAAGGATGATCGGTCAAACACCTCAACCTGATAGTCCTTAACGAGAGAGTGGGTGATCGCAGAACCAATTTTGCCAATACCGATGATATGAACTTTTGTAATCTTCATGGGCTATCCACTCAATAAATATTTAGCCTCAATTTTTTTTGCTGACTTATCTTTGGCAAATTCTATTTTTTTACTTATGCCTTCAAAGGCGAAGTTTTTGAACTGATCATTGTATGTTTTGTTTGTATTTTGTATAGTAGTATATAAAATCTTGTCCTAAGAAACGAACATAAAATAAATAAAATAAATATGAGAGTTTTTGCTCCAAGAGAGGGCGGAGTACATCCAGGTTATGTAACTCAAAGGCTCTTTGAGCCTGAGTATTCGAATTAATGTAATCCAAGACACTTTGCTCATCTTTTCTCCATAGCTGAGCTAACAATTGCACATATTGTATGTATTTTTTTTTTGAGTTTTTTTCAATACGAGGAGTTTTTTTGTAAATATTGTCATCCCACCAATGGCTTAACGATAGCCGTATGTACTCGACTGGGAGTTCTCTAACAATCATATTCTTTTGGGCAAAGCGGTGAATAAAACCAACCCGTGATTCTTGCATGTGATTTATGGCAGTTCTAAAAAAATAGGTCGGTGCAAAATGGTACATCAATAGTTTTTGTTCGTCTGGGTTTAACGTCGGGAAATGGACTGCCAAGGAAGACATTTGTAGATTAAAATATTCTTTCAAAAAGAGGTCGTACTGCTCCATTTTTTTTTCGATAGGTGTTTCACCGATAAGGTTGCGTACAACATACCTGCGTAGCATTTTTTCTTCAATTCCAATACTTGTTTCCATATATACCGACTTTTCGATTTTGACTCCTTCAATTTGTAATCTGTGAGGGTTTATTTTCATTATCTGAGAATGTCCCTGATTAAACACTTCGTCCGCACGACAATCAATTGTGAAGTCATCGATAAAGCAGCTTCCAATCGTTTCTTTCCAACTTTTTAACACATCTTTACTTCCTTTTGAGCCTTCCTTTCTATTTAACTCCAACTCATTGAGTTGGAGAATTGCTTCTGTTACTTTGGGGTCAAATACGCTAGAAAAAGTATAACAAACCGCTGAGCTATACTTTCCGTTGGCCGTGCAGCTTGTTTCTTTCATTTTTTCGTTGGATATGCGTAAAATAAAATAGAGACGTCGAATGAGAAAATTCACCAGAGAAACTAAATTCAAGCGTGGGTATATTTTATAGGTAAGTAACTGCTGTAAGAATTTATGATTTCCCGTGTTGACCTCAATTTTTCCAAAAATATTTTTTAGTTTGACCCATTCATCCATAAACTTAACGTTATTGAACTTCAAAACTTCATAGAGGCTTAGAAGCTCCATAAAGTTTAATCTTTGAGCTTCAAGGCTTGAGCTCTCAAATTCACGAAAGTAGTTTTTATGAGCTCTCGATCTGGTGGCATCTTCCGATATCTCTTCAGAAAAATTGGATGCTATAAATATAATCTTCACAATTGCCTGTTCTATATCTTTTAGGTTGTCTAGAAATGCACTTCGCACCTTGCCGGGGACTTGTTCTGGGGAACTGATAAGTTTTCTTAGAGCATCTGCTGTTATCGCATGAGTTTTGATAAAAAAAGCTCTATTTTTTGAGAAAGGTTTTAGGTGTTCAATGATAGCTTCAGAATCGTAGACATTTACCCTCTGGTAGTCAACATCGGGTTCATAAGGAAATGATTCAATAGCTTTCATGAGTGGTGTTTTTTAAGGCTACTCTAAAAAATTAAGTTTGTTGTAAATTGCATCAGATGCCCTCCATTTTTTTTGAATATATGCCGTTACCTCTATATCTATATATTTTTTATTATCAAATCGACACATTGTTTGGTAGCATGATTCAACTTCGGTATACTCGGCTTTTTTCATGATCTTAATCAGACCTATTTTTTTTAAATCAAGAGCATCCTGTGAATTATGAATGTGAGGGCCAGTTAGAATAGGCATTCTAAAAAAAGCTGGTTCAATAACTGAATGAACGGAGCCTCGCCATCCACCACCAACATAAGAGATATCTCCAATAGAATACAACTGAAGCAGTACTCCTAGAATGTCAATTAAAAATACAGATGGAAAGATATTTATTTTTTTATTTTGCACCCACTCGGTATACTTAATGTAAGAGAGTGAAAAGTTATTTATTTTTTTCTCGATCATTGAAATATTACGCTTGTCTGTGTGGTGAGGAGCTAAAATAAGCAAAGGGGGTTCTTTTGTTTTCTGGATAAATTCAAGCAGAAATTTTTCTGACACACCGTAGGTTGAGCCAGCTATGAGTATTTTTTTATGCTTGCGAATCGCATTCTCCTGTATTGTTTGAATATTTACATTTGTATAATTTTTATGCTTAATCCTATATTGAATTGATTCATATCTGGTGTCGCCAGCAACTGATGCTATTAATTTCATTTCTTTGAATCGCTTCTGGTGAACCTGATCAATAACAAAAATATGATTCAAAAAAGAATAGACCTTGTAATAGAAGAAAGTAAAAATGAAATGTCTGCGAAATGATTTTTGTGGTAGGGTCGCTGAGATAAGAACTTGTTGAACGCCCTCTTCATGTGCAATTTTCGCCATATTTGGCCAAACATCATAACGTGAATAAAAAATGACTTTGGGTCTGATCTTTTGTATTAATTTTTTTATCGTAAAGTGAAAATCAAAGGGAAGTGGGAAAAAATAGTCGACAATTTGCCTTTCATAACATTGGGGATAAGCACTGGGTGAAAAAATGCTCACATAAATTTCCACATTTGGATGTTCTTTTTTTATTTTCAAAATCATCGGTCTAATTTGTTCATATTCTCCCACTGAGGCAGCATGAAACCAAAACCTCTCTTTGTTAAGATGTTCAGGAATTTTTGGTGCATAAAGCCTTATCTTAATATTTCTACGAAGCTTCCTAGAAAATAGAGAAGTTAATAAAAGTATGGGGCAGACTAGATAGAGGAAGGAGTTATAGAGAAGATAAATCAATAGCGTATCTCAAAGATAGAAGTAAATGTTGGTTGCTCCACTTCAATAAAGTTTTCAGTAATTGCTTTTACTCTTATATTTGATATGCGAGAAAGAGGCGACCCTTTTCGGAGATATTTTTCAAAGACCGATAAGGTAGATACTTCCCCGATGGCTAGGCATTCGACTTCTCCTGTGGGAAGGTTTTTTACCCACCCCCTTACTTTTAGTTGTTTTGCTTTATCAAAAGTGAACTTACGATAACCCACCCCCTGAACTTTGCCTTGAATGATATAGTGATAATATTGCTCGCCCATTTAAGCATTATTATCACTGAAGATTGACAAATCACTTTCTTGTAAATCTTTTTTACTCGCGGATATGGACAAATCATTCATTGGCCAATCAATTAATAACTTTTGGCTGTCGTAACGTATATGTCCTTCGTGTTCGGGCGAATAGTAGTTTGTCGTTTTATACAAAACATCAGCAGTATTTGACACAGTCAAGAATCCATGAGCAAAACCTTCTGGTATCCAAAGTTGTTTTCTATTTTCTGACGATAAAGTCTCACCTACCCACTGGCCAAATGTAGGAGAATTGGGGCGTATGTCAACAGCCACATCAAAAATTTCTCCTTGTGCAACGCGCAATAATTTCCCCTGTTCCATAGGGGGAATCTGATAGTGTAGGCCTCTCAAAACTCCTTTGTGTGATTTTGAATGATTGTCCTGAACAAAAGAAATTTTCATGCCAATGGCAGATTCAAAATTTCTACGGTTAAAACTCTCAAAGAAAAAACCCCTATCATCTCCAAAAACTTTGGGAGAAATCAAAAGAACTTCAGGTATACGAAGGGGTGTTATTGTCATTTTTTTTTTTAGAAGCTAGTGAAAATAAGTATTTACCATATTTTGTTCTATCCATAGTTTTAGCAGCTTTTATTAATTGGCTCTCGGAGATCCATCCCTTCATGAAGGCAATTTCTTCTAGACAAGCAATCATTTGTCCTTGGCGATGTTCAATCGTTTGGACAAACTGGTGTGCCTCTAGCATACTTTCGTATGTTCCAGTGTCGAGCCAAGCAAAGCCACGTTGTAGCTTTTCGACATACAATTGATTATTTCCGAGGTAGGCTTTATTTAGATCGGTTATTTCTAACTCCCCTCTTTCGGATGGCTTGATTCTTTTTGCTGTTTTGGGGGCATTCTTGTCGTAGAAGTATAAACCTGTTACAGCAAAATTAGAGGTTGGTTTCAATGGTTTTTCTTCAAGTGAGAGTACTTGATTATTTTCATCGAAATTAACAACCCCGTAGCGTTCAGGGTCATGAACATGATAGGCAAATAGGGTAGCCCCTTCTTCTCGCCTACCCGCATTGGTGAGAAGAACCTCTAAGTTGTGTCCATAAAAAATATTATCGCCAAGAATTAAAATACTAGGCGAACCTTTTAGGAAGTCTTCGGCAATGATTAATGCTTGTGCAAGACCATCCGGGGATGATTGAATTGCATATTCAATCTTAATACCCCAATTACCTCCGTCCCCCAAAAGGCTTTTAAACAAAGGTATATCCTTTGGTGTTGATATGAGCAGAATTTTTTTAATGTTTGCTAACAATAAAATACTTAGGGGGTAATAAATCATTGGTTTGTTAAAAATAGGCAATAATTGTTTGGAAATAACGAGAGAGGTCGGGTATAGTCTTGTCCCCGAGCCACCTGCTAATATAATTCCTTTACGTTTCACGACATATCTCCATGCACATAGTTTTGTATAAATGTCTTTGCATCCGACCGCCAGTCGGGTATTTTTATATGAAAAGTATTCACTATCTTCGTTGTATTAAGAACAGAATACATAGGCCTTCTGGCTTGCGTTGGATAGTCTTGTGAACGAATGGGCAAGATGTTTTTAGTGTCACATTTTAGTTGTAAACCATTATCATAAGCAGATTCAATAAAAAACTTTGCAAATTCATACCATGAACAGTTACCCTGTGAAGTGAGATGATATACTCCCGAAAGGCTTTCTTTATTATTTTTGATAAGATGTTGAATAATTTTATATGTTATATTGCTAATAAAGCCTGTGTACGTGGGTATTCCTATCTGGTCATCAACAATTTTGAGCATGCCACGTTTTTGTGCCACATTTAAAATTGTTTTAGGAAAGTTATTTCCGTGTTCTCCATACACCCAGCTTGTTCTGAGGATAATATACTTGCTGTGTGTCTCAATTATATTTTTTTCCCCTTGTAATTTTGAAGCTCCATAAACTCCTGTTGGTTCAGTCGCATCACTTTCTTTGTAGGGGGACACTTTACTTCCATCGAAAACGTAGTCAGTCGAATAGTGGACCAACCAGATGCCTCTAGCACTGGCCATTTTTGCTATCTCAAGAACGGACTCAGAATTTATCTTGAAAGCTGATTCATAGTCGTTTTCTGCTTGATCAACAGCTGTGTATGCGGTTGCATTAATAATAAAATCGGGTTCGTACTGATCAATAACCTTACGAACCTGGTCTTTTTTGTTAATATCACATTCATTTCGACCCAAAGATTGTACTTCTACCTTTTTGGATGCACCTAAGTTGGCAAAGTCCGACGTGAGTCTTGAGCCAACCTGCCCATTTTTACCAAAAATAAGTATTCTCATAAATTATATTGTTTTTGTGTCCAACTTTGGTAAGTCCCCGATTGAATACTTTCAAGCCAAGTTAAATGGTTGGTATACCACTCAACCGTTTTTTGGATTCCTCTTTCGAAAGTTTCTAATGGGTGCCAATTCAATTCTTTTCTAATCTTACTTGCATTGATCGCATAACGTCGATCGTGGCCTGGTCGATCTTTGACAAAAGTAATTAAGTCTGAATATTTCTGGAGTGGCTTGATTGTCTCTGGGTGTTTTAATTTACTCAATCGTGCTGGTTGTAACGAATCAATAGCAGAACAAACTGTATGCACAACTTCTAAATTTGATTTTTCGTTACCCCCACCAATGCTGTAAACTTCACCAAGTCTCCCACTTTTCAAGACAGATCGAATAGCAGAACAGTGGTCTTGAACATACAACCAATCTCTAACTTGTTGTCCATCACCATAGATCGGTAATTTTTTGCCAGAAATTGCATTTGTTATAGCCAAGGGGATCAATTTTTCAGGGAACTGATATGGACCATAATTATTTGAGCAGTTTGTCGTAATTGCAGGCAAACCATAAGTATGGTACCATGCTCTGACTAGATGGTCTGATGCGGCTTTACTTGCTGCATAAGGGCTGTTTGGTTGAATTTGGCTTTTTTCCGTAAACGAAGGCGCATTGGGTTCAAGAGAACCATAGACTTCATCGGTACTTACATGAATAAAGCGAAACATTGTCGAGTCTTCTTCATCCATTGCCTTCCAGTATTGCAGAGCGACTTCTAACAAGTTATGAGTGCCTATAATATTTGTTTGTAAAAATACTTTTGCTGAGTGAATCGATCGATCCACATGACTTTCAGCTGCAAAATGTATAATAGCACGTGGCTTAAATTGCTTAAGAATGTTGAAGCAAATTTCTTTTTCACATATATCACCTTTAATAAAGTGATATTTTTTGTTCTTTTCAAGAGCACTCAGATTACGTTGATTTCCTGCATATGTCAGCAAGTCTAGGTTGACGAGTTCAGAGTTCTCTGATGAGAACCAATCTATAATAAAGTTAGAACCGATAAAACCGGAACCGCCAGTCACTAAAACAGGAGCATCCTGATTCACTTAGGAAACCTCATTAGAAGCAAGTATCTTCGTTTGAAATATCTTTATCACCTGAAATTTTTGAGTTTCACAGCGGTGTAGCGACCAAATATCCTTGAAAATATCGTGCATCCCCTCGAGGTTTTTATACGTTCGTTTGTCGTGGCAAGTTTATTTTTTTCTCTCTAGCAAAGGAAGCTGGGAAAGAACTAAGGTCAAAGATAAAAAAAGTCTAATTATAGTAATGATATTTTGACACTAGTTTTTTGTTATGCCACTATGATTTCATGAATCAATTTATATTAAGTAAAAATAATTTAGTTTTTATTTGCTTGCCAGACTATACACATAACTATAATGAACAAATCAATAGAAAGACTTACTTGAGTTATTCAGAAGTGAGAAAAGATATTTTTGAGTATATCAAAATTTACTATGATGGCAAAAGAAAACATGCATCATTCAATTATAAAACGATCTTGGAGATAGAAAAAATGGCACATACTTGATTCAAGAATGAGCATAGATAGAAGCTTTGCAAAATTGAGCCCAAAGTAAGAACAAGGGAAGCATTTTTATTATTTGATAAAAAAAAATAATTTAAGAGTATATGACTATCCAAAATATCGGGGTGGGATTATTAGTCCTCAATATATGCGGTGTTCCAATTTTAACACCTTGATTGCTCAATACGATTAAGGTGTCCATGCATAATTCTCATGAAGATTTGAATCCTGAACAACTAAAAGCAGTGAAAAAGACAGAGGGGCCTGTTCTGATTTTAGCTGGAGCTGGTAGTGGAAAAACAAGAACAATCGTACACCGAATTGCCTATCTAATTCATGAGAGAGCGGTTCCTCCGTGGAACATTGTGGCGGTAACTTTCACGAACAAGGCGGCTCAAGAGATGCAAGAAAGGGCGATGGAAATTACAGGAGAACAAGCTTCTCAGTGCATGATTCGCACTTATCACTCTTTTGGTCTTTACCTCTTGAGGTGTCATGCTCCGTACATCAATTATCCTACAAACTTTACTATTTGGGACAGTGCAGACAAAGATTCTGTCATCAGCAATATTATTCATAACAAACTTGGGCAGCCTAAAAGAAACAAAAATAAAATTAGATACCTATCAAATATGATTTCCACATTCAAAGACTTACTTATCTCACCTGATAACCTCATGGATGAAATGGATATGGATGAACTTGAGTTTGGAGAAATCTTACCACAGCTCTACCTCTTTTATGAAGAACAAAAAAAAAGGGCATTTGCAGTGGATTTTGATGACATGATTTATCAAAACGTAAAGCTTTTTGAAAGTCAGCGAGAGGTTTTGGAAGCGATGCATAGAAAGTATCGGTATTTTATGATTGATGAATATCAAGACACGAATAAAGCCCAATATATCTTTATTCAACTTTTGGTAAAATCCCATCAAAATATTTGTGTTGTTGGTGACGATGATCAGGCTATTTACGGCTGGAGGGGTGCAGACGTGAATAATATTCTTGATTTTAATCAAAATTTTCCCAATACACATATTGTCAAACTAGAGCAAAATTATCGTTCCCATCAGCCAATATTAGATGTTGCCAATGGTATCATACAAAATAACACCGATAGAATACCGAAGGAGTTATGGACAAACCTCAAAGAAGGAGCCAAGCCCTATCTGATGGTGCTACCCGACCCTATTCGTGAAGCTGAATCTGTCGCCGAAATTATACATTCTTTAGTCGAACAAACTCCTTATAATGAAATCAGTGTTCTCTATCGCACCAATGCTCAATCAAGACTCATTGAAGAGGCATTACTGACTAAAAATATTCCCTATAGAATCTATGGGGGTATTTCATTTTTTGACCGTAAGGAGATTAAAGATATTCTGGCCTATCTGTGTTTTTTAGTGAACCCTAATGATGAAGTCGCTTTTATCCGTATGGTCAATATGCCGACGCGGGGTATCGGCCCAAAAAGTATCAATAAAATTTATCAATACCGTGAAAAACTATTCAATGAACAAAATATTCAAATAAATTATTTAACAATCATGAAGAACGCTCATGATGTGGGTCTTTCTACAGGTGCTACTCAAGCCCTCTTCAACCTTTCTTCGTGGGTGCAGAGAATCAACGAAGGAATCAATACCCCTTTAGACTTGAATTTCCTGCTTGAAGAAGTGCTTGATCAAAGCGGTTTACTGAAAGCCTACACGGAGGAAGATAAACTCTTAGGTAGTCAAAGAATAGAACATATTGAAGAGCTGAGAAACTCAATTCGTGACTTCCAACAGAAAAAGCCAGAGTCATTTTTGAGCGAATACTTGCAAGAGATATCCCTTTATACTTTATCCAGTACATCAGATACTAGCGTCCGATCTGTAAATCTTATGACTGCACATAACGCAAAGGGTCTAGAGTTTGAAGTTGTCTTTATTTTAAGCCTTGATGATGACGTCATGCCATATTATCTATCAAAAAAAGAACTCAGATATGACGAAGAGAGAAGACTTCTCTACGTGGCCATTACACGGGCCAAAAGTAAACTCTATATGATGCGTTGTTTGAGGCGAATCAATTATGGCTATTACCAAAATACGCTACCCTCGATGTTTCTCAGCGAGATGGAAGCTTCAGGTGCAGAGTGTGAGATAGTAAATCTTTTATAATCTTGCAAGGCAAATCAAATGAAAGTTTCTGGTTTCTCATTTATACGAAATGCTATAAAATATGATTATCCAGTAGTTGAGGCCATCCGATCAATACTCCCTCTCTGTGATGATTTTGTAGTTGCTGTTGGAAAATCTGAAGATAACACTTTGAGTTTAATAAAAACGCTTGATAAAAAAGTAAAAATTGTTGAAACAGTATGGGATGACCATTTGAGAGAAGGAGGAGAAGTTTTAGCTGTTGAAACAAACAAAGCTTTTCAAAGTCTCCCATCTGATTCAGATTGGGGGTTTTATATTCAAGGTGATGAAGTAGTTCATGAGAAATATTTAGACAATATTCATACTCAGATGAAGGCTTTTAGAGGTAATCCAAAAGTTGATGGCCTACTCTTAAGGTATTTACATTTTTACGGTTCGTACGATTACGTTGGAGTTTCTTCTCAATGGTATCGGAATGAAATTCGTATTGTAAAAAATCGAAAAGATATTTATTCGTATCGAGATGCACAGGGTTTTCGAAAAGGTGAAAAACAGAAGCTAAATGTAAAACCCATTCACGCCTATGTTCATCATTATGGCTGGGTGCGTGAGCCAAAGAAAATGAAAGAAAAAGAAAAAAATTTTCATAGATATTGGCATGATGACAAATGGCTGAATAAACATATTGTGCAACAAGAAGACTTTGATTACGCAGGTATTGATGCACTCACCTATTTCAGAGGTGAACATCCAAAAATAATGCAAGAACGTATTGCACGGAAGAATTGGTATTTTGAACATGACATGTCAATAAACTCATTTAGTCTCAAAGAAAGAGTGAGACGGTTTATAGAAACTATTACTGGGTATCGTTTGGGGGAATATAAAAACTATCGAATTATCTAAAATTTACTTTTGGTATTGAATATTCTATCACACCGAAGAATCCTTCTTTCTTAACTTATATGAAAGGCTACCTCCCTCATTTACTGATGGGAAATTGATTGAGCAGTTACAATATCAACCAATGGATAAAGTGTTTTTATCGCCTATTTTCTAAATGCTACACATAAACTTTACTAGAATAATTCATACAGATTCTTTTAATTTTTTTATTCCTAAAAAAATCTTGTATCACCCAATTTGAAAATCAATAGGAGGATATTTATAGGAGGATATTTATTTTTATAATTTGGTTCTACAAGTAAAATATTTTGTGGCTTATTTGTTGACATTTTGAGATAATGGTTTAACCCCCGCCTGTGCCCGAAGGGTGAAAACTGGACAGTCTTTTTCTTATTCTTTTAGATATTTCTCCTCATATTTTTGAGGTGTCACCCATCCTAAAGCTGAATGTGGCTTCATCGTATTATAAAGATGGATAAACCTGAAGATACTTTTTTGAGCTTCTTCAAAGTTTTGATATTCTGATAAATTAATTTCTTTATATTTAATTGTTTTATTCAATGATTCGGCATGAGCGTTTTCATACACATTACCACGACACATGGAAATATTGATTCTACTTTCTTCTAATAGAGCGATATACTCATTTGAGCAATATCTGACGTCAGCATCAGTATGATGGTAGTAATTTTGCAAATCTCCTATTTCTCTTTTAAGCGAAAGAAAGGCTGCTATGACCAGTTGGGTGTTATTTTTATCAGAAATGGCCGCTCCTACGATACGGCGACTCATAAGCCTCATGAGCAAAGCTAAATAGTGGTCTTTCGAATTAATATCAAAATAGGTTATATCGCCAACAATTACCTTGAAGGGATCAGCTTGCACACTTTTAATCAAATTGGGATATTTTCTGAAATTATGCTTAGATTGGGTAGTTTTTGGCTTCAAAAACACCTTTTTAGTGCATAAAAGTCTATTTTCTTTCATAATTCGGTAAACTCGCTTCTTAATTTATTGTAAAGCCTCTATCTTTTAGAATTTGCGTCATCGAGATATAACCTACTTGGTTCAATTGATCACTAATTTCATGGATAGATTTTAGAATCGTTGAATCATCTTTCTTCTCCTTCGACTTATAATAATAAGTTGACTTTTCTAGTTTCATAACTCTGCAACTCCTTGTGATCCCAAATTCTGTGCTGAGGCTATTCTTGATAATTTCTCTTTTTGCCTGTATTCTTGAAGAAGTTTTTCCGTTTTTTTTAAAATCTGATTTTCTATCATTAAGTCAGATAAGGCCGATTCTAAATAGGAAATTTTTTTTCTCAATTCTAACTCAACCCCATTTTTATCTTCAAAGCCTTCGGAAACCAGCTGTCGCTTCCATCTCGATAAAGTTGCGACTGAAAACATCTCTCTCTTAGATATTTCTGCCGTGCTAGTCTGACCTGAAATCATCTCCAAAGCCAATCTCTCTTTTGCTTCCTTACTGTATCTTTGTCTTTTAATCATAGTTTTACCTCCTAAATTTAACACAATAAAGTGTCCAGTTTTAGGGGGTTAAACCATAATCTTCTTTCTATAATAAAATATGCTTCTGGGTTCTTCTGGAAAGGATTGATTTTAGAGCTGGTCGTGTCATATTTAATCAAAGTTTCCAATTAAAAAAGGAATTGACTTATCTCTCTTAAATTAAGGTTATGTCTCATTATGAACAAAAGAAAATATACCTTTGATACAAGTGGTTTTAGCTGTCAAAATACAGACTGCCATAAGTATCATAAGGTAAATGAAGGAAATGTGCGCTTTGCTTATATGTCTGGTAAGTACAAACAAATAGCCTATTTAAAGTGCACCGCTTGTGGTAGATGCTTTTCAGAGAATAAAGGCACTATTTTTTTTCGTCGCAAGAAAAGCAAAGAAACCATTACTCGGGTATTACAAAACACAGTTGAGGGCTGTGGCATTAGAGCTACCGGAAGAGTCTTTGGTATCAGCAAGGATACAGTTCTTGCTTGGGTTAAAGCAGCAGGTGAAGATTCACTAAAAGTTGAAAAAAAATATATACAAAAACCTGTCTTTCAATGAAATTCAATTAGACGAGCATTGGGGTTTTGTCTTTAAAAAACAATACAATCTATCAGAGACTGAGCGATTAAGTGATGAAATAGGGGATATCTGGACTTTTACTGCAGTATTGCCTGTAGAAAAGCTCATTTTAGCGCATATAACAGGCAAGAGGACCTCAGTGAATGCTAGAAAGTTACTGACCAAGGTAAAAACAAGAAGTAAGCCAAAGAGGGAAGATAAATTCTTGATTACCTCTGATGGATATGAGGGATATAGTGATGCCATTCTTTCAGTTTATGGTAAATTTGACTCAATGACTAGAAAGCTTCAATCACCCAAATCTCTATGTTATGGGCAAATAATTAAGAGAATAGAAAAAGGGAGATGTAAGGAAGTTGACAAATCTCTAATCTTTGGTGATCAAAAGCTACTAGATGAATATATTGCAAACTCTTCAGTAAGTCATCAGATGAACACCTTTGCTGTAGAAAGGAATAATTTGACTCTTCGCCAACACAATCATAGAATAGAGCGTAAAAGTCAGGGTTTTTCAAAAAAATTCAAATATATGCAGGGGCATAATTCTTTTGTTGCTAATTATTACAATTTCTGCCTTCCACATTCAAGTCTAGCTGAGTATGAGGGAGGAAAACCAATTCAAATCACCCCAGCAATGGCTACAGAAATGACGAATCATAAGTGGTCTATACAAGAATTATTCATCGCAAATAGAAACTTTGATTAAATATGACACGACCTTAGAGCTTCAATAATTACTATCATTTCTTGCTTTGTGACCTGATTATAGGTTTTACTAAACATTTTTTGGGTGAGTTTCTCGCGGCTAATTTTTTTTTCTGCCGTGATTGATCTTTTTAATGTCTGTATTTGGCATAATAGAGATGTTATGCCAAATATTTTATGTCAAGCCACATAAGCGCAAAATAGCATAATTGCCCTATAGACAAAAGATCTTTTTTGTATTGATTCTTTGTATCGTTACTGTATAGTGGCTTTGGGGAGTTTCTAAGCTAGCCCAGAAGGAGATTTATTATGTATAAAAGAAAAGACAATCATTCAATCATTCAATCATTCAATCATTCAATCATTCAATCATTCAATCATTCAATCATTCAATCATTCAATCATTCAATCATTCAATGAGGTTACTATGGGTATTGGTTTTTGTCGCCTTGGGCTTTTTATTTCAATGCGGTAAAAACAACGATTCTGTCAAAGACGTCGACCCTCCTCCGACCAATGTAAAGCTCAGCACTTCAGAGGTCACCTTCAGCTATGTGGATGGGGCAGTGGGTGCCACCTACACGATTTCGGTGTCACGCTCACCAGCAGCAGAGAAAACAGTAGAGGTAACCCTAGCCTCCACCAATCCATTGCTTGTGGTATCCCCAACAGAGGTTACGTTTACGTCTATGAATGCACGCCCCCAGACGATTACCGTAAAAAGAGCAAATGATACAAATGATATTATTATGACCGAGATAACAGGTGTCATAACCCATGACATAGCCATGGGCGCATCGCATGACGCGGAGTTCACTGAATTTGCCATGATGAAGAGCACGGTCAACGTGACGGTAACGCCGTACATCCCCGATTCTGATGGTGACGGTCTGATTGAAATATGGAATGCCACAATGCTAGACAACATGCGTTATGATCTGGCGGGCACGAGTTATAAAACCTCGAGAATGGATGCAGGTGAGCGTGAAGGTTGCCCAGCAGGTGGTTGCAACGGCTACGAGCTCATGGCCAACATCGATTTATTACCGCTGCTTGATGCGAACGATAACGGCGAGATTGACTTTGACATGATGCCAAAGATTGTTGCGGGTGTTATGCATACCGTGATTGATGTAAACAAAGATACCGGTTGGTCTCCGGTGGGTGATGATACAGACCCGTTTACAAGTACTTTTGAGGGTAACGGCAACACCATCGCTAACTTGTGGGTGAATATTTCTTCTTCAGGCAGTGCCTCTGTAGGTCTGTTTGGTGTGACAGGTGGCTCAGCCCAGATACGCAATGTAGGAGTTATCTCTGGTGGTGTTTCTTCTTCTTCTTCTGGTTCGATTTCTTATTCCGGTGGTCTGGTGGGGCGTTTTTTTTCTTCTTTGACGATCACGAATAGCTATTTTTCTGGGAATGGTGGTGTTTCTTCTTCTTCTTCTGCTGATCTTTCTTATTCCGGTGGTCTGGTGGGGCGTTCTGCTTCTTTGACGATCACGAATAGCTACTTTTCTGGGAGTGGTAGTGTTTCTTCTTCCTCTTCTTCTGCTGATCTTTCTTTTTCCGGTGGTCTGGTGGGGCGTTCTGCTTCTTCTTTGACGATTACGAATAGCTATTTTTCTGGGAGTGGTGATATTTCTTCTTCTTCTGGTTCGCTTTCTCTTTCCGGTGGTCTGGTGGGTAGTGTAGTTGGTTCTGATTCTTTGACGATCACGAATAGTTATTTCAGCGGTAAAGGTGGTGTTACTTCTTCTTCTTCTTCTGGTGATTCTTTTTCCGGTGGTCTGGTGGGGCGTTCTTCTTCTTCGATTTCTTTGACGATCACGAATAGCTATTGGAACACCGACGCACCTCAATCAACAGACGGTGGTGCGACACCCCAGAATCCCAAGCGAACGCAAGGTGATGTTACGGCCAACCCCATGGGTGCTGTGGGGCTTACGCTCGCCGAACTGCAAGCAACCAGTGGCACCTATCCTAATTTATTAGGCGATGCGTGGGATCTAGGCACTGATCAGCAAAACCCCGCTGTCAAACGATGCATCTTGAATGCAATGATGACGGGCTGTGCATCACCAGCTATGTATGGCGCACTGCTCGACGGGCAACGGTAACCTTAGCGGTCGCAAACAGCTTGGGTGATTCTGAGAGTGGGTGTCTACTCAGACGCTTTCAACTCCTGCACTCCTACAGCCACAAAAGGGCGAGCGAGTTACACAATTGACTAGTGGATCATTTTTTCTTGACACGTTGATGCTTGGGGTTACCCTCACCCATGTCTACATCGACTCTTGGGTCACAAAAGCCACTTTCTGAGGGTAGTCTTGAATCAGAAAGTTCTCAAAAATTACTTTTTTATTTGCTTGAAAAAATGGACAAGCTTGACACAAAGCTTGACGATCGTATTGATAAGCTTGACAAGAAACTTGATTTTCAGGTTCGCAAGCTTGATGATCGTATTGATAAACTTGATGGTCGTATTGATAAGCTTGATAGTCGTATTGATAAGCTCGATGCAAAGCTTGATCGTCGCTTTTTATGGACGATTGGGATTATGTTCGCAGGTTTCACTTGCGTAATCAGCATCATGTTTTCAAAGTTCTAATTGAGTGAACCGTGGTAGTATTGAGCTTGTGCAGGAACTAGGATTTTTCTTGCTTTTCTGTGTTTTTTTTTGATTATGTCTTATTATGAAACGATTTATGAAAAGTGATAGAGATTGGTTTAACCCCCTAAAACTGGACACTTTATTGTGTTAAATTTAGGAGGTAAAACTATGATTAAAAGACAAAGATACAGTAAGGAAGCAAAAGAGAGATTGGCTTTGGAGATGATTTCAGGTCAGACTAGCACGGCAGAAATATCTAAGAGAGAGATGTTTTCAGTCGCAACTTTATCGAGATGGAAGCGACAGCTGGTTTCCGAAGGCTTTGAAGATAAAAATGGGGTTGAGTTAGAATTGAGAAAAAAAATTTCCTATTTAGAATCGGCCTTATCTGACTTAATGATAGAAAATCAGATTTTAAAAAAAACGGAAAAACTTCTTCAAGAATACAGGCAAAAAGAGAAATTATCAAGAATAGCCTCAGCACAGAATTTGGGATCACAAGGAGTTGCAGAGTTATGAAACTAGAAAAGTCAACTTATTATTATAAGTCGAAGGAGAAGAAAGATGATTCAACGATTCTAAAATCTATCCATGAAATTAGTGATCAATTGAACCAAGTAGGTTATATCTCGATGACGCAAATTCTAAAAGATAGAGGCTTTACAATAAATAAGAAGCGAGTTTACCGAATTATGAAAGAAAATAGACTTTTATGCACTAAAAAGGTGTTTTTGAAGCCAAAAACTACCCAATCTAAGCATAATTTCAGAAAATATCCCAATTTGATTAAAAGTGTGCAAGCTGATCCCTTCAAGGTAATTGTTGGCGATATAACCTATTTTGATATTAATTCGAAAGACCACTATTTAGCTTTGCTCATGAGGCTTATGAGTCGCCGTATCGTAGGAGCGGCCATTTCTGATAAAAATAACACCCAACTGGTCATAGCAGCCTTTCTTTCGCTTAAAAGAGAAATAGGAGATTTACAAAATTACTACCATCATACTGATGCTGACGTCAGATATTGCTCAAATGAGTATATCGCTCTATTAGAAGAAAGTAGAATCAATATTTCCATGTGTCGTGGTAATGTGTATGAAAACGCTCATGCCGAATCATTGAATAAAACAATTAAATATAAAGAAATTAATTTATCAGAATATCAAAACTTTGAAGAAGCTCAAAAAAGTATCTTCAGGTTTATCCATCTTTATAATACGATGAAGCCACATTCAGCTTTAGGATGGGTGACACCTCAAAAATATGAGGAGAAATATCTAAAAGAATAAGAAAAAGACTGTCCAGTTTTCACCCTTCGGGCACAGGCGGGGGTTAAACCAGATCAAGTTATGCTGTTTTCGCATACTATAGCAGACAATTTAGAAGAAAATCACGAGGTTTATGCCTTTGCTGCCTTGTTAGATAAAATTCCTATGAAACCATTTCTTTCTAAGTACTCAAAAGAAGGGGGTCGGGCTTACCATCCGGTTATAATGCTGGGATGCCTTTTTTATGGCTTTCATCGTGGATGGAGAAGCAGCAGAGAATTACAAAAAGCCTGTGAAGAGAACGACGCCATGCGTTATTTAGTTGGTGGTCATAAAGTAAAGTTTCGGTCTATTGCTGAATTCCGTGTTAATTTTGGTAAAGAAATTGGCGAAGTTTTTAATTACTCTGTATCTTTGCTATCCCACAAAAAGAAAAATATTGGTACTGATGTTAAGGTAGATGGAACTAAAATCAAAGCCAGTGCTGCTGACGATCAAACATACAAAAAGTCAGATTTAGAGGGACGTAAAAGAGCTATACAGCAAGAGATCTTAGAGTATCTACGCTCAGGTATGGAATTAGATATTGAGGAAGATAAACTATATGGTAAAGACAACAGTGGCTATGAGCTTAATCCTGAAGAGGTAGATACGATCATTGAGGAGTTTATTTGCTTACAAAAAGCGAGTGAAAAGGCAAAGAGAGAGTCATTAAAAACAGCAGAAGGAAAGCAAAGTGAACCAAGCCGAGTTTTCTACATCTGTTGAAAAAGATTCTTCAGAAACTATGGAAGGTACACAGGATATAGAAGCTCTAAAAACAGGAGAAAAAGAAGTTGAGGTCTTTTTAGAAGATACAACTAATTCTCATGCTAACGAGCCAGAATTATTGATAAATGAAGACCAGGCTGCAGAAGATAATGATTCTGTTATGCTTAGGAAAGCTCAAAAGTATGTTACGATCAGTAAAAGTCTGGAAGAGAATCAAGAGTCTGCTTCTGATTCTAAAATAAATCTTACTGATCCAGATGCTAAATTCATGAAACGGAATGGTAAAATTTCTCAAAGCTACAACATTCAAGTTACCTCATCAGAAGGCTATATTTTGGCAGCTGACATTGCTGAAGCTAATTCAGAAAATGATTTAGAGCAATTAGCTCCTACCCTTTCTAAAGCTGAGTCAAACACAGGGACCAGTATACAGACAGCTTCTGCAGATTCGGGTTACTTTCATTCAAGTGGTTTGGAATACCTGGATTCAAAAGGGATCAATGGTTTTATACCTTCACCTGATCAGGTAGCCAAAGAAAGAAAAGGAGAAGAGGATTCAGGTTATGAAGCTCATCAGTTTAAATATGACGAGGATGATGATTCTTGGGTTTGCCCCGAGGGTAAAACCTTAGAATTTCATAATGAATCTGTGAAAGATAAAAAGAAATATACTCATTATCATGGTAAACCTCCTGACTGTGTCATTTGCCCTGCCAGAGAACAATGTTGTACGAGCGAAGAAGAGTTACGCAGAGGTTATCGCAAATTGTCAGTAGACTCTGGTTTTGCTTTAAAACATGAAATGATCAAGAAGATGAATTCAGAAGAAGCAAAGTCTTTCTATAAAAAGCGAGGTTCTGAAATTGAACCCATTTTTGGAATTTTGAAACAAGCCAAAAAGTTCAGAGAATTCTTGCTCAGAGGCAGTAAAAAGGTTCAAATAGAGGTAAAAATCGCAGCTACAGCATTTAATTTTGGCAAAATGGTACGAGAACAACTTGCATAAACTATAAATTCCTTGACATATTTGAAAAATGAGACTGACGCAGCAAATATCTCATAAAATGCACTGAAAAATCCTAGTTCCTGCACAAGCTCGGAATAGACTGAATGATTGGTTTTATCTTGACGATCTGTATATCTGGTTCACAGTAGTTCAATTGACTGCTGCCTTAGCTCAACTGGTAGAGCAGCTGATTTGTAATCAGCAGGTTGGGGGTTCGATTCCCTTAGGCAGCTTTTTGGGTAGGTTCCCGAGCGGTCAAAGGGGGCAGACTGTAAATCTGTTGGCTCAGCCTTCGAAGGTTCGAATCCTTCCCTGCCCATGTATTACATTTGATGTTTTCATGAGTTTTCCAGAAAGCGAGATTGAGTCTTGTATTATTGCCAATAACTATACCATAGGTTTAAAAATTGCTAAAGAATGGCTACTAAGTGCCACAGAGGATGATGTGAGTGAAACTGAATATCTAAGAGCAAAGGAAGCCTACACCTACATGAAGTTTTTCTCTGATCGCCATGAGCGTATTCATTCTGTTAAGGTTGGGAGAGAGCGAGCAAAAATTTTCACATCTTATTTAGAGATTCTCAAAGAAATTTGTGAAAAGAATAACTTTGGCTTTGCAAGCCGTATTTGGAGATGTGTTTATCAAATTACACACACTGAAATTGCTAAAAGTTTAGCAAAGGATATGGCAGGGCAAAAATCTCATAATCTACAAGAAGACGATATTTTTCAACTGGCTTTTTCATTAATTGAACTTCAGATTTTTAAAGCGGCTGAGGACACTCTCCTGTTTTTGTATAATATAAGGCCAAGGAGCCCTTTGGTTAATTTGCTTCTTGCGTATACATCGTATGAAAATCAGGCTAAAGAGAAAATGGAAGTTTATTTGCGTGAAGCACTCTTTATTAATCCCGACATACTTAAAGAATACTCGCGATTTATCCCAGGGGATCATTTGAAAAAGCTTTGGCAAGAGGTGGGTGAGCTTGGCTTTATTGCGGAGGTTCAATGCAGAAACTTTGCTCTTCTCACCGAGGTAAACTCTTTTTACACTCAGAAAAGGGAATTGAGTCAAGCCGAACTAAGAAAAATTGAAGTTAATTACGAAAAGTTATCGTCAGAATATAATCAAAACAGTGCCCTAAAAGAATTGATACAGCCTCGTATCCTGCACTACCTCACTTGGATGATTTTTTATTTTGTCAAATATGATGATTACGAAAAGGCCGATCACTACCAAAAAATAATGACCGAATGGGAACCCGAAGTATACAGTATGTTCAAAAGAAATCATCTTTGACAATTTTCTAAAGAAAAAGATGAAAAGTTTCTATATTGGTTTATACAGTCTTTGTATCTTTCTCCATTGTATTCATGCAGATATATATCCTCCCAGCCAGGAGAGTTTAAATAAAATTATTGTAAAACTAAATATTCAAGTAAAATTTCGGGCTTTAACTCCTTTGTTGATCCGTTATTGGAATAAACAAAATTTGATTAATATACCTTTCTCTGAGAATCACCGAGTGGATAACTTTGGAAGTTACCTGAATATCATTCCTGTCGCTGATGGTAGTGAAAGCTATTCTATTTGGATTTTCTTTGATGACAATCAAGATGGTGTTATTAATTCAAGTGACAAAGTTTTTTCTCAAGTGAATATGCAAATTTCAAGTCGAGTTAATAATATTAATCTCTCCATCACACGTAGTGAATTACAGATGCTTGCTCAAGTTTCCCCCACTGGTACACTTCCCTCTGAGCAAGGCTTCTACTATTGTTTTTTCAAGCCTGAGAGTCTGCAAGGCAATGCTATTTTGCTATCAAACGGAGCTCAACTCACTGACTGGAGACCCTTCGCCTCATGGGAAAAAAAGTCTGTACCATCTGCACAAAATTTAAAGCATGCTTACTTACTGGTTTCTTCTTCAAATAATCGTTTTACGGGAATTTGTGTTTTCGATCGAAATCAAAATGGAAAATTTGATCAAGGCGAAATAACTTTTCATGTTCCTGCATTCCAAGTATCCACTTCAGGTCCTTCTTCTTTTGCTGTTATCTCTCGTTAGTGGAGAGGCTCTTTATACAACATCCATTGATCCCAAAAAATCAAACAGTCAAACACTCCTCTTTTTTCAGGAGAATATTGGCTCATTTCGCATCAGAGGAGGTAAACCGAATGCAACCTTTTTTACATCAAAAGATGTTGAGTTGCTTCCTGTCGGAACAAGCACAGGCTCTATTTTGGAGTATTGGTATTTGGGCTCTATTGTCAATAATGCTGACAAGGGAGGTTTTGCAACGACCGAACCACTCGTTGTAAATACCCACGGAGGCTCTGCTCTTTGGCAAAAATATTGGTTCGAGAACATGGATATCTCTCACCCTCTTAGCCGAGGAAAACCTTTTATTGACCTTCCTTTGAAATCTTGGAATTTTTTTTCCATTCACTCGTTCTTGGGCAACTATAGCAACTTTTCAGGATATCACTGGAAGTTATTTTCACTGGATAGCGATGTTGTTCGTGTAACGAACGATAAAAAGCATTCTATAAAAACCAACATTGCTTTAACTAGCCTTATGGGAGGAGAAAGTCTTACCGCCAGAGGTCTCTTTGATCGAGAACCCGTTCAACTTTGGGGAGCACCCAAAGAGAGAAGACATTTTCTCCCTAGCTATGAGGGTAGCGTGCACTATGAAGGACCTGGTCTACTTCTAAAGCCAATGATTGCCTTCATAGAAGTGCTGTCCCATAACCGTAGTTTTCCAACAATAGGAGAACAAATCGAAAATAATTACCGAGTTAGCTCAGTCATTGCTCAAAAATTAGATGAACAACACAATTTTTTTTTTCTCTATCAGGGACGAGCTCAAGAATACGTGGGAGTTGAAAAAATGCAAAGTTTGAACAACTCTCTCAAAGAATACGAACATAACGTTGTTCTCAATTTAAATGCGAATATTCCCCAAAGTGGTCAAAGGAACTACCACATTGGGTTAGGCTTTGGGCTGGGGGATCAAGAAGCGCGTCAAAATAATATTGCTTTCAGCATTCAAGACGAGATTATCCACGGAACACCAGTATTGCCTAGAACTCACCGTGTTTTTTTTATTGATGGAGCAGCACAACAGAAGCATCTACTTTACTGGAAAAATTTTCTTCAGACCTCAATTGGTTTTTCAGGTCAACTTAGGTTTGAGTTGACATCCCAACAGCATGATCTTGAGGATATAAAAATAATTCGCTATGACGAAAATATACCACTTGATGTACTTTTCCATGAAAAATCATCCAATCAAATTGACATGCTTTTTCGTCTAAAACCGAAAATATTTGCCGTATCAACGTTGGGTTTTCTTGAGCTCCAAACAGAGTTTGGAGCTTTGTCGGAAAATATATTTTCAGATTTAAACTCGGGATTTTATAGAATTTCTCCTAATGCACTTATTCGATTAATCTATCCTATAGCTCATTACCGAATAGAGTTTTTTTTTGGCTTACAGCACGAATCAATACCATCAACTTTGCAAGAGTCTGAGTTTTTAAATCAAAGGTCGGTGGGAAGTCGAAGAGAGCGCTGGATTGATACCAACAAAGATCGACGTTTTCAGCAAGGTGAAGAAGCGGGTGTTCTACAACGCAGTGGAGGGGCGAGACACAAAATTGATCCCAATATTAAGCATCCTGTTTTAGAGGAAATCTTCATAGGAGGTGAGTTTTCTTTTGGGGAAGCTTGGCTCACTTCACTCAATTTATCGGGCAAACTGCATCGCAATTTATACTGGGTGTGCTACGCTGACGACTTTCAATCAGGGTATCGCGAAATTACAAGAAGTGGCATAAAAGGGGGTAAGCTATATGATCGTGAACCCGGCAGTTATGGACAAGAAAGGTACGTGTTGACTAACCGAGATACCAATTCATTTTTCGTTGGTATCGATTTTCAGATACTGAAAGAAGCAATCTCTTCTTGGTGGTTCATCAATATAGCGGTGGGTATCTACACTCACTTGGCAAGTAACTTGGTTGGCAATGGGGTCGAAAATAACGACATCGCTCGCTATTCCGAATTAACTACTGACCCAAATCGTAATCTCAATTTATTTGCTAGAACCGATTACGACAGAGGTTATGTCGCTAATATTCTTTTTGGTTTTTACCTCTGGGAAGGGCTTACGTGGACAAATACAATCCACTACCGTGACGGCATTCCTTTTGGTGATTTCGTAACAGTGCGAGGTCTTTCACAGGGTTCCCTCCCTATTATGCACAAAGAAAGAGGCGGTGGTCTCTCAGGGGTCGGTCGTTACACATTTTATCTCAATTGGGATATGCGAATTCACTATAAACACAACCATTATTCTATTACTTTCGATATATATAATCTACTTGAGTCGAGCACCGAAATCCTTGAAGATCCTTTTGTGAATCGCTCTAGGCGTCCTCTTGACTCTACCACACCCAGAAGCTTTCGTCTTATTTTTAGCTATCGATGGGATGCTTATGCAAATCTTTGATCGTTATGTTCTAAAATCCTTTATAAAAATTATGTCGGGTTCGGTGGTATTATTTACGATCACTGGCATAATCTCAAAAACACTGGAAAGCCTGAGATTTGTGATAGGACATAAAGGCGAATCTTCCACAGTGTGGCTTTATTATTTATATAACATCCCTTTTACTATAAGCGTTGTTATGGCTCCCTCTTTTATCCTGGCGGCGTCCTATGTCACATCAAAACTTATTCAAAATAAAGAGCTGGTCATTGTTCGTTCTTCAGGAAGGTCAATTAAACGAACGGTATTGCCCATTTTAATATTCTCATTTTTTTTTTCATTCTTATTATTGGCCTTTAATGAATACGTGGCCTATCCTGGAAACTTACAGGCGTATGCAAAAAAAAATACATTAAGAGGCAGGTCGCTAGACTTTCATGCTTGGCGAAAACGCCACTCTCTTAATTTGCGTTCCAACAACAGAACATTTTTCATGAATGTGTTCAATCCCAAAAAAAAAAGAGTTTCTGGTCTGCATATGGTTGAGTTTAATCAAGACATGGGTATTCGAAAAATTATACGCGCAAAAAAAGCTTTGATTGCCCCCCACGCTTGGTTGCTTAAAAATGCTGAAATTATGACTTTTAAAAATTCTGTTTTTGAAAAACAGGCATATTATCGGGAGAAAAAAGAAGATATCCCAGAAGATTTTACAGAATTTCAGTATATTTACTATGGGGTGGACGAAGCCAATATTTTTCAACTATCCAAACTTGCTAGCCTTCAAAAAAAAAGAGGAGCTGATCAAACAAATTTTGAAGTTGAGTTCTATTGGCATTTGAGCTTCCCTTTTGTCTGTTTTTTTCTCATTCCCATAGGAGTTGCTATTGCCTCCAAGATACCAGGAGGAGGTCTTGCAAGTAGCCTGTCTATTTCGGTTTTATTCACCATTGCTTATTTTATCATTATGTTTTATATCAAGGCTCTAGGTATAAGTCATTTGATTAGCCCTTTTTGGGCAGGCTCTCTAGGAAATCTTATCATGGGTGGCACCTCGTTTCTTTTATGGCTTAAGTGGGTTGATTGAAAGAATACGCTGGGACACAGATGTAAGTTGTTAACGATATTTAATATGCTAAAATCAAGCAGCGGTCTATTTTTAGCTCAGAGCCGACTGACAAAAGAATGGAGGCGAAATGTGGTCTAAAGCAACCAGTATAGAAAATAGCTATTTATGTACCACTTGATTTCTTCATGGGTAATTTGCATTTGTATTTCTCTCTATGCTGTGCAAGGTATGGAAAACCCTGTAAAGCAAGAGAGTCTGATTTTAGATAAACTCAAAAAAAAAGTGAAAGAAAAAGATTTTTACGCAGCAAAAGAAATATGGTTAGAAAATTATCACAAATACCCATCATCCATTCTCTTTGATTATTGGGGAGGGAAAATCCTCCTCTACTGCCCTGAGCTAAATCCATTCAAGAAGGTTAAAAATTTTCGAAGAGCAATCCGTCATTTAGTGAGGGTGACAAACACATTTAAAAATAACCTATTAGTAAACGAAGAAATAGGGGAAATATACCTTGATAGTAAATATCATATTTCATTAGCTTTTTTTCTCCTAAATAATATTGATGGTGCCATTCGTGCAATGAGAGATGTGATTCGCGTAGACGATCGTTTACTTTCTGCTTGGTTTAATTTGGCAATTTTCTATGAAGTTTTGGGTAAAAAAAGTGAGTCAAAGGTCGCTTACAAAAGATATCTTGATTTGTCATCTGAAGAAAGCAGTGACTTTTAAATAAATAAAAACTAAGGGATATTATCACGCATTTGAGAACCCGGATAGTCTTTTTTATCGTGGTCAATCGCCAACATGAGAAGGTCAAAGGCAACGATGTAAAGGCCTGCTGGTTCACTCGCATCACTTTGAACTTTTAGGCCCTCGAACGTAATTTCATAACGGTTATGATTGTGAGGGTTCCTCTTTATTAGATGTGATGGGATGAGTTGTTCCAGTCGAAACCAGCCATCAAAAGCCAAATCTCCCATATAGACCGATGAAACTTTTTTCCTATAATCAGAAAAGAGTGCATAAAGCCTATGCCTTTTGAGACTACTCTTCACCCACAGTGCGAAAACCCTTGGTAGACCTTCTATTCTTGATTTTCTCAATGCACTGGTGTTCGGCCGAATCACCACTGAGTCCTCACCTGGGCGTATAAAAAAGCATCGTAATTCATACGAATAATTTTGCTCTTTATTAGGTGCTCGAAGGTGAATCTCCGTCGAGGCTTGCAACCTTTCAAAGTCATCTTTATACATTTTTTTTAATGGAGCTTGGACTTTTTTTTCTGTCAAAGGATTTAAATACAAAAAACGGTGCATATGTGCATTTGCTGACCTATGAGGGCTTACCCAAGGGAGCTTTGATTCAAAATCTTCAAGGAGGTATATTTCTATCTGTTTACTTGGTTTTTGAAGCAACCAAAGAGCACTGTTCGTCTTATCTTTTTTTAAAGGTGGAAATTGAATACGATTTGGGCCCAGTATCGAGTTTTGAGGGAAACTATCTGATGAAGACAAAAGAGAGTAAAAAAAAAGAAATAGAGAAAAAAAACGGAAGTGCGAGCAAGTCAACGATTCAAGCGTCGACAAGAAACTAGACTTTCACAATAACTTTAATTGATCACCCAAGTGAGTGGAGTTCAACTCTGACTTAGCAAGCTTTCGATAAGTTTTCGGCAGCAAAATCCCAGTTAATCAGGTAATCTAAAAACGCACTGATATAACTAGGGCGTTTATTCTGAAAATCAAGGTAATAAGCGTGTTCCCAAACATCAATCGTCAGAAGAGGCACTTGATTCGGGGAGGTGAGGGGATTTTCTGCATTGGATGTCTTGACTACTTTAAGCAAATCACCCTCTGCGACCAACCAAGCCCAACCACTCCCGAACTGAGTGGTCGCGACATTTGCAAACTCAGACTTAAACCCCTCTAAGCCACCAAACGAGGACTCTACCTTCTCTGCCAAAACGCCCGATGGCATTTTTCCTCCTTTCGGCTTCATGCTATGCCAATAAAAGGTGTGATTCCATATTTGCGCAGCGTTATTGAAGAAGCCCGCCTTATCAGGCTTATCATTTGTTTTTTTTATGATAGTTTCTAAATCCATGTCGGCATAATCAGTACCATCGACCATGCCATTCAGCTTATTTACATAGGTGCTATGATGTTTCCCGTAGTGAAAAGAAATTGTATTTGCAGTAATATGAGGAGCCAATGCATTCTCTGCATAGGGTAATTTCGGAAGTTCAAAAGACGTACTCATACTCATTTCTATAATGTTTACCCTACAAAAACCATGTTATACATAGGGACGGGACAGTATCTTCAGAAGTAATATATTGGCAAGTAAAATAGTTTTTTTATAAGGGATGGAGAATAGGATTGTACCCCCCTACGACCATTGGCATCTTTTGAAATAAATAGTCCAGTCGAAACGGTGGTAAATTTAATATTTGTTTGTCAATAGTTGTGCTTTCCTCTCGGATCAGCTGCCAGGGCGATTTATTCTCTTTGTAAGAATTTTTTCTTATTGAATTGAACATCAATAGATAGGAGCCAGCTTTGTTGAGAAAGTCTTCTCTTGAATTATACGTTTCATTCAGGTAAAGGTGATCCTCAATCAATCTATGAGTCGTTTCAACATCAGACTGCCAAGTATGCGCTCCAGCAGGGATCGTCTGGTGTGGCACACCATAACTGGCTAATACTTTTGTAAACTCCGAATCTCCTTTTTTATTCCAAGCACCAATAAACTCTGAGCCATTATCTGTTTGCCCTCTCGTATTATTTTTCTTTAAATCAACCCCTGATTTTACAAGATGATCTAAAATTACCTCCATAAACAGACAAGAGTATGCCATATTATACTCATCTGCAAAAGCTAGAAATTGTAAGCCAGAAAAAACTTCTCTGAAGGTATATTGATATTTCGGTACAATATTTTCCTGAATATAAGGCCAAAGCTCAGGAATATCGTATAAATGCTTCGTATCTACGTCAAATTGCTTAAATAAACCCCATAATTTCTTAATTTCACGCAAATTTTGCTTCGTTTTATGTTTTCTACGCTTTTTTTTCAAGAGTGCTTGCTCCCTCCACGCTCTGCGAATGGCCTTGACACTCAAGTCTAGTTGGTAAACATTCTTCAGTTCCTGAGCACCAAAGCCTCGACGTTTCTTTTTAAGAAAGCAAACATAAGCCTTTTCAAAGTCTGTGATTGCATGTGGTGAGTAGTGTGGAGCGTGGCTCTTGTCTTCCAAGCCAACGTATTTCTCTGATTCAAACCTACGAAACCACTTTTTTACTGTTTTTACAGTCGTTTTAAACATTCTGGCTGTTGGCTTGAAACCATGCTTCTTGGCATAATGAACCATTTGCATTCTGTATAACTTTTTGTCTTTACTATTTCGCATTACTGCCGAATACCTGTTTAGACAAATAACCTGAGAAGGGTGCTTCATTAGGAACCTCTGTTTTATTTGATGATTTAACGTCGGCCTTTTGATGCACCTTTTTTAGGAAAATGTCTTTCACTTGCTCTACCAGTAAACCCAAGCCTTTTGAACCAAATAACTTGATTTGAACCAATTCTGAACCAACTAATGATGGTCGTAGGGGGGTACTATCATCCTTCTCTCTCCCAGAATAGTTTTTTTATAGGAATTTAAGGTTGGAAGGAGGAGGCTGTGCGGGAACTAGGATTTTTCTTGCTTTTCTGTGTTCTTCTTTGATTATGTCTTATTATGAAACGATTTATGAAAAGTGATAGAGATCAAGTTATGCTGTTTTCGCATACTATAGCAGATAATTTAGAAGAAAATCACGAGGTTTATGCCTTTGCTGCCTTGTTAGATAAAATTCCTATGAAACCATTTCTTTCTAAGTACTCAAAAGAAGGGGGTCGGGCTTACCATCCGGTTATAATGCTGGGATGCCTTTTTTATGGCTTTCATCGTGGATGGAGAAGCAGCAGAGAATTACAAAAAGCCTGTGAAGAGAACGACGCCATGCGTTATTTAGTTGGTGGTCATAAAGTAAAGTTTCGGTCTATTGCTGAATTCCGTGTTAATTTTGGTAAAGAAATTGGCGAAGTTTTTAATTACTCTGTATCTTTGCTATCCCACAAAAAGAAAAATATTGGTACTGATGTTAAGGTAGATGGAACTAAAATCAAAGCCAGTGCTGCTGACGATCAAACATACAAAAAGTCAGATTTAGAGGAACGTAAAAGAGCTATACAGCAAGAGATCTTAGAGTATCTACGCTCAGGTATGGAATTAGATATTGAGGAAGATAAACTATATGGTAAAGACAACAGTGGCTATGAGCTTAATCCTGAAGAGGTAGATACGATCATTGAGGAGTTTATTCGCTTACAAAAAGCGAGTGAAAAGGCAAAGAGAGAGTCATTAAAAACAGCAGAAGGAAAGCAAAGTGAACCAGCCGAGTTTTCTACATCTGTTGAAAAAGATTCTTCAGAAACTATAGAAGGTACACAGGATATAGAAACTCTAAAAACAGGAGAAAAAGAAGTTGAGGTCTTTTTAGAAGATGCAACTAATTCTCATGCTAACGAGCCAGAATTATTGATAAATGAAGACCAGGCTGCAGAGGATAATGATTCTGTTATGCTTAGGAAAGCTCAAAAGTATGTTACAATCAGTAAAAGTCTGGAAGAGAATCAAGAGTCTGCTTCTGATTCTAAAATAAATCTTACTGATCCAGATGCTAAATTCATGAAACGGAATGGTAAAATTTCTCAAAGCTACAACATTCAAGTTACCTCATCAGAAGGCTATATTTTGGCAGCTGACATTGCTGAAGCTAATTCAGAAAATGATTTAGAGCAATTAGCTCCTACCCTTTCTAAAGCTGAGTCAAACACAGGGACCAGTATACAGACAGCTTCTGCAGATTCGGGTTACTTTCATTCAAGTGGTTTGGAATACCTGGATTCAAAAGGGATCAATGGTTTTATACCTTCACCTGATCAGGTAGCCAAAGAAAGAAAAGGAGAAGAGGATTCAGGTTATGAAGCTCATCAGTTTAAATATGACGAGGATGATGATTCTTGGGTTTGCCCCGAGGGTAAAACCTTAGAATTTCATAATGAATCTGTGAAAGATAAAAAGAAATATACTCATTATCATGGTAAACCTCCTGACTGTGTCATTTGCCCTGCCAGAGAACAATGTTGTACGAGCGAAGAAGAGTTACGCAGAGGTTATCGCAAATTGTCAGTAGACTCTGGTTTTGCTTTAAAACATGAAATGATCAAGAAGATGAATTCAGAAGAAGCAAAGTCTTTCTATAAAAAGCGAGGTTCTGAAATTGAACCCATTTTTGGAATTTTGAAACAAGCCAAAAAGTTCAGAGAATTCTTGCTCAGAGGCAGTAAAAAGGTTCAAATAGAGGTAAAAATCGCAGCTACAGCATTTAATTTTGGCAAAATGGTACGAGAACAACTTGCATAAACTATAAATTCCTTGACATATTTGAAAAATGAGACTGACGCAGCAAATATCTCATAAAATGCACTGAAAAATCCTAGTTCCTGCACAAGCTCGGAGGCTATGCAGGAAATATGGTTGTTCCAATCAATATTTCCTCTCATTCTACCCTATGTAACGCTTAGTTCCAAGACAGGTCGTGTCATATTTAATCAAAGTTTCTATTTGCGATGAATAATTCTTGTATAGACCACTTATGATTCGTCATTTCTGTAGCCATTGCTGGGGTGATTTGAATTGGTTTTCCTCCCTCATACTCAGCTAGACTTGAATGTGGAAGGCAGAAATTGTAATAATTAGCAACAAAAGAATTATGCCCCTGCATATATTTGAATTTTTTTGAAAAACCCTGACTTTTACGCTCTATTCTATGATTGTGTTGGCGAAGAGTCAAATTATTCCTTTCTACAGCAAAGGTGTTCATCTGATGACTTACTGAAGAGTTTGCAATATATTCATCTAGTAGCTTTTGATCACCAAAGATTAGAGATTTGTCAACTTCCTTACATCTCCCTTTTTCTATTCTCTTAATTATTTGCCCATAACATAGAGATTTGGGTGATTGAAGCTTTCTAGTCATTGAGTCAAATTTACCATAAACTGAAAGAATGGCATCACTATATCCCTCATATCCATCAGAGGTAATCAAGAATTTATCTTCCCTCTTTGGCTTACTTCTTGTTTTTACCTTGGTCAGTAACTTTCTAGCATTCACTGAGGTCCTCTTGCCTGTTATATGCGCTAAAATGAGCTTTTCTACAGGCAATACTGCAGTAAAAGTCCAGATATCCCCTATTTCATCACTTAATCGCTCAGTCTCTGATAGATTGTATTGTTTTTTAAAGACAAAACCCCAATGCTCGTCTAATTGAATTTCATTGAAAGACAGGTTTTTGTATATATTTTTTTTCAACTTTTAGTGAATCTTCACCTGCTGCTTTAACCCAAGCAAGAACTGTATCCTTGCTGATACCAAAGACTCTTCCGGTAGCTCTAATGCCACAGCCCTCAACTGTGTTTTGTAATACCCGAGTAATGGTTTCTTTGCTTTTCTTGCGACGAAAAAAAATAGTGCCTTTATTCTCTGAAAAGCATCTACCACAAGCGGTGCACTTTAAATAGGCTATTTGTTTGTACTTACCAGACATATAAGCAAAGCGCACATTTCCTTCATTTACCTTATGATACTTATGGCAGTCTGTATTTTGACAGCTAAAACCACTTGTATCAAAGGTATATTTTCTTTTGTTCATAATGAGACATAACCTTAATTTAAGGGAGATAAGTCAATTCCTTTTTTAATTGGAAACTTTGATTAAATATGACACGACCCCAAGACACTATGAAAAAAGTGTTGCCAGGAAGACAAAGAATGTTGTTATGGATATAACCATGAAGTCTAGTTTTTGAGATGTGAATGGTCGCCTGATATTAAAAAGATGGAGTGGAGATACTGATGGATAAGAAAGAAATAATGGATAAAGTTACGGAAATGGTGAAGCCCTACGTAAGAGATCAAGAGGCTTTGGCAAACATAAGTGAGAAAACACATTTTGTACAAGATTTGCAGATTAACTCATCGCGGCTCGTCGACGTGGTGCTGTCACTTGAAGATGATTTTGATATTAGCATTGAAGATGAAGAAGTGGGTGCTTTATCAACGGTGGGTTCTGTTATTGACTTGCTACAAAAAAAACTCGGCTAACAAAAAATTCCCTAAAAGTTAAGCGTTAGTTCTTCTCTTCAGTGTCCTTAGGAAATGACGTTGTTGACTTGAACAGCTCCGATGCTGATGTCTGTAAGATACATCCCCGTTTTGTTGAGCGTATTCTGAGTAGGTTGGAGTTTGCTTTTTTCGTTGAGAACTTTCAATCAAAGCCAACTATGCTATGGACATATTGGGCAGCTAAAGAGTCTGCTTACAAGGCTTTAAGCAAACCATTCCCCGATATTACGTTCGCATATAAGGCGTTTGAGTTTGACTATCTGCGAAAAAAAGTGACTTATCAGCATTATACGTTAAGCTGTGAAGTTGATCAACAAGAAAATTACGTCCATGTAACTTCTCTCATCGCTACTCAAGGAAATGTAAAGAATCCAAACCAAAAAGCACCCTATCAGAAGGCAGTCTTCCATAAAAAAAATATATTCCCTGAAGTCAGTCAGCCTGCGAATCACATGGAGGGCTCCCTGCTACTCCGGCAAAAACTTATTCAAGATATTGCCAAGAAAAATAATTATTGTCAAGAACATCTAAAGATCAAAACGTTATCGAAAGAATCAAGAGTACCGTATCTTTTTTATAAAAACAGGCAACAAAGTGTAGCATTCTCACTGAGTCATCACGGTGATTATTTGGCCTATGCGTTTGAGCTCAACGCTTATGGTGAAAAGAAAAAATAACGGTTTATTACGAACCAATGTTAGCCTTTTTTGAGATCAACAATAACGACTCTTGAATTGCATTGTAAACTTGATTGAGCTGTCTGTCTGAGATACAATAAGGGGGCATTACATAAATGATGTTCCCTAATGGACGTAATAAGATGCCCTGCTTGATGTAAAATTGATAGAGCTGATCCCTCAGGTTATGAAAATATGAGGTTTTGCCATGATGCTTAATTTCAATGGCGAGTATGGTACCCTTCATGCGGAACGTGCCTAACTCTGTGAGAATTTTTTGTATTCTTTGCGAAAAAATGAAATGTTTTTTTTCAATGTTCTTAATTTTTTCTTGGACTTTTTTATTTTGAAGTAAATCAAGGCTCGCAATCGCAGCAGAACAAGAAATTGGGTTTCCTGTATAGGAATGTCCATGGAAAAAAGTTTTTGTTCGATCATCAGAAAAAAATTGAGAAAAAATATTCTCTGTTGCACTCGTTACACCTAAAGGTAAAAAACCACCTGTTAAGCCTTTCGATAAACAAATAATATCTGGTTTTTCTTGGAGGAAGTTAGAAGCGAACATCTTGCCTAAACGAAAAAAACCTGTCATAACTTCATCTGCGATGGTTAAAACGTGATTTTTTTTACAAATAGATATCACTTGATCTAAATATTCTTTTTCATACATAACCATGCCAGCAACGCCCTGCACTAAGGGTTCAAAAATAAAGGCTGCAACATCCTGACTTTTAGTCAACTCTTCTAAGTTCTGCAAAACCGATGCAATATTATTGACATCAGGAATATCTAAATATAGGGTATCAAATAGATGTTTGTGAAATGGTTGAGTAAAAAAGCCTCGATTACTCACTGACATGGCACCGAATGTGTCTCCATGGTATCCATTTTTGAAAGTAACTATTTTGCGCTTCGGTTTATTTTGGTTGCTCCAATATTGAATCGCCATTTTCAAAGCCACTTCGACGGCAGTAGAGCCATTATCCGAAAAAAAAACTTTATCTTGATTATCTGGCAACAACGATAATAGTGTTTTTGACAGCTCTATAGCAGGTTCATGGGTAAAGCCAGCAAATATTGTATGTTCCAACTTTTTTGCCTGTTTGTGAATTGCCCTGACAATTTTAGGATGTGTGTGACCATGAATATTAACCCACCACGATGAAATAGCATCAATATATGTGTTTCCTCTGTTGTCGTATAACAGAGTTCCTTTACCTTGAGTGATGAAGATGGGATTCTCCGCTAATTTCATCTGTGTATAGGGGTGCCAAATTTCTCCCACATCAATATTTTCATTTGATTGATGAAAGTTATAAGGTGCGGATGACATTTTGTCTTTTAAACCTCTCTGCATATTTCATAATAATTTCAGAATTTATTTTTTTTTCGGGTAAAATGTGAAGTAATTCAGGAATCTTACATCTACTTAAAATACTATTTTCAATTTCTTTTTTTTTTTCTCCATTGAACACAACGCCCAATATGGAGATACCACGAATTTTTAAGGCCTCCAAAGTAAGCAGAGTATGATTGATACTTCCGATATAATTTTTTGAGACAACAACCACATGACAATTAAACTTTTGAATTAAGTCAACAATATAGTGTTTATTGTTAATGGGCACTAAAATACCACCAGCTCCCTCAATAATCAACGACTTTTCTGTTGTGGGTCGTTCAATTTTTTTCATGTCGATATGTTGGTCTCCCGCAGCAATATGGGGAGAAGCAGGCTTCTTGAATATATATGATTCGGCGTGAACCTTCGATATATCACAGGAAAGAAGGTCTCGGATGACATCACTGTCAGTTTTTTCAAGACTCCCGCATTGTATTGGTTTCCAATAATCATAAGCAAGAGCTCTAGCAAAAATTGCAGAAGTGAGTGTTTTGCCAATTCCAGTGTCAATTCCTGTAATGAATAAATCTTTCATTTTGTAATGTATTCATAAATTTTGTTTTGCAATTGACTTATTTCATCTTCGGTGTTAAAGGAGTGAAGACATATACGAATTCTTTCGGTTCCTTTAGGAACGCTCGGATATAAGATTCCTTTTGTGTGTATTCCTTCTATTTTTAAAGCTCTCTCCAAATCTTTTATTTTTTTTTGATCTCCCAATAAGCAAGCTTGAATTGCCGAACGGCTGTCGATAAAGTATTTTTGAGTTTTAGGAATTATTAAAGAACGAAACTTTTCTATATTTTTTGACAATTGAGAACGAAATGATTTCTCTTTTTTCAGATATTTATATGCACATTGAATTGCCAATAGGTCATGATGAGAGAGAGCCGTGGTATAAATAAAAGTTCTCGCTTTTGTAATAAGAAATTTCTTGAGCAAAGAGGAACCTAACACAATGGCACCATGACAACCCATTGCTTTCCCAAAAGTATGAACCCGAGCAAAAAAAGCACCTTCGAGATTAAACTGGGAGACCAAACCTTCCCCTGAGTTGCCCACCACTCCTGTTGAATGTGCCTCATCCACAATTGGATAGGCTTTATATTTTTTACAAAGTTCGACGAACTCCTCAACGGGCAAGAAGTCTCCATCCATGGAATATAGAGCTTCAGTAGCAATGTAAATTTGCTTCGCATGAGATATTTGCTTTATTTTTTTCTCTAAGTCTGCCATATTATTGTGCTGAAATGAAATTGATTTAGCAAAGCTGAGGCGGATACCATCACGAATAGAAGCATGACAAAGAGCATCGTATAATATCACATCATTTTTCTGTGGTATACTCGAGAAAATACCAATATTTGCGTTATAGCCCGAATTAAATATTAAACCTGCTTCTGCTCGGTGAAAACTAGCAATGCCTTGTTCAACCTCAGAAAATAAAGACGAGTTACCACTAATTAGACGAGAACCTGTTGAACCAAGTTTTATTTTCTTGTTATTATTCTTGAGAGACTCTAAAAATATTGCATATAGTTTGTCAGATCTGGCTAGACCTAGGTAATCATTGGAAGAAAAATCAACGGTGGATTCGTCTCTTTCTTCTAATTTGCGTAGTAACCCTCGTTCTGTATATTCTTCAAGATATTTTTTTAAGAAATTATGATCCAAATACATGCCACAATATTTAGAGAAGTGTCCCAGAAAGTTCGAGACTTTTTAGCAGATCCAAATCTTCTGACATCTCATTATTAGGGGTGGTTAATAATTTTTCTCCCATAAAAAATGAATTTGCCCCAGCGAGAAAGAAAAACGCCTGTTCCACTTCTGAAAAAAATAATCTGCCAGCAGATAAACGAATAACACTTTGAGGAAAAATAATTCTCACAGTAGCCACCATTCTAACGACTTCAAAAGCACTCACCTTTTTTTGAGACCCCAAAGAAGTATTCTCTATAGGAACCAAGGTGTTAATGGGGATAGACTCTGGTGTGAAGTCTAACTTGGTGAGCTCTTCAATAAATTGAACTCGATCATTCTCACTTTCACCAAGACCAAGAATACACCCACAACAAACGGAAAGTCCTGCCTTGCTGACCTTCCACAAAGTGTCTAATCTGTCTTGGTAATTTCTGGTTGTAATAATTTTATCATAATATGCAGGACTTGTATCTAGATTATGGTTATAAGCGTATAGACCAGCTTCTTTTAATTGTTCTGCCTGCTCTAAAGATAACATACCCATTGAACAACAAACTTGCAAACCAAGACCATTCACTTCTCGAATCATTTGAGTCACTTTGTCGAGTTGTTTACCTCGGGCTAAATTCCGCCAAGCTGCCCCCATGCAAAATCGAGTAGCTCCATTTTTTTTAGCAACCTTTGCTTTATTGATAACCTCTTCGACCGTAATGAGTTTTTCTGGTTCAACAAAAGTTTGGTGACGGGCAGATTGTGAACAATAGGAGCAGTCTTCGGGGCAACTCCCTGTTTTTACTGAAAGTAGCGTACATAGCTGAACTTTTTGTGGATCAAAAAATTTACGATGCTCAGTTGCTGCTTGATAAATTAAATTCAGAAGAGGCATTTTGTAAATCTTTTGGATTTTTTTGAATGTCCATTTTTTATTCATATTCTTGAAAACTTGCTGTGAGCTAAATATCTGTTTACTCCTTGCTGAGCGATGTCGATAAACCTTGATAACCTGTAATAAATGATTGGATGTTTTCATGCGAAATTTCTTCTTGGGTATCTAATGAGTAGACCGAGTTCTGTTTTAACTCTGTTTTAATTCCGTTCAATAGAAAAATTTTAGATATAAGTTCCAAGGTTTTTTCTTTCTTGTCGATCTGAGTAAAATTCACACCAGCAATCATTTCTCCTCTTAATTTTGCCAATTGCAGACCACATAAGATATGCTCTCGTATTTTTTTTTTATCTTTGATCAACCAGTCTATACAGCCTGTGCCAAAAGCATCATTTTGGGCATACGACTTTTCGTTAAAATCCTCAATATATTTTTTCTTGAGAGCAAGCGCTTCATCTTTTTGCTTATTTTGGAGTAATGCTTCAAACTTCTTTTTCAAAAAAAGGTCAAATGATGTTGTAGCACCCATAACGGCCAAAACTGAATTTTCTAAAGTTAAATAAACAATCCCTGGCCTCAAATGTTTGCCGAATGCATGAATCAACCGACCTCCGTAGTTTTGATTCAGAACAACCGATACAACAGGCGTCTTTGATAAGATATTCACATCAAGTGATCTACCCCCTATCTGTTGGATTCTGAGTAACTCTTGTTTCTTGCCGGGAAGAAAGCCGGGCGAATTTGACAACATGAGTAAGGGAATTTTATTTCTTTCTAAAAACTCGACAAACATTCTAAACTTTTCTGTCCCATAAGATTCAGGAGCTCCTCCTAATATCTTGGGTTGGTCGGCGAGTATGCCCACTGGCTTTTCAGCAATCTCAGCAACCCCCGTAATCAACGCCGGGCCAGACATTTTATCGTTCATCCCACTGAAAAATTCAAGGAATGTCCCTTCGTCTGATATTTTGGATATAACATTTTTGACAATATCATAAGGTTCTGTGGTATCCAAAGGTATGATAGGAGCGTGCTTTTTGCTTTCTTTAGGTTTAGAATCATTTTTGGGAGATCTTGGTTTCAATGGCGATAGTAGATTAATAACTCTATGGGATAGATCAAAAGCTTCGGAAAGAGACCCCACTGCAAAGGTACTGACTTTCTTTACAAAGTCTAAGTCTTTTCGGCTCATGTTTTTTTGTTCTACAAAAATAATAACATCCGCAAAAAAATTAACCGTTACATGATGGGTCGCACTCATATGTGTGATCACGTAGATTTTTGTTTTAGATTTCTTTGATAGTGATTGAATTAGATTTCTTCTCGCTCTGAGAACTAAAGGTGTTTCTTCCATCGTCTTACTATACATGTTTTCTCCCCAAAAAATAATTTGACTGGAACCTGTTTTATAGGCAATTTCCAGTAATTCTTGAGATTTAATAATACAAGATAATGATTCCATACTAAAGTTTGTTCGAGAACCCAATAACAGAACATGACGCCCACCAATACGAGCAAAACCGCCAAGAATCGAACCTCCTTCATGAAAGTTTTCTTTAAATAACATAAACTCATTATGGTCTATGTTTTCTTTTATCGTAGCGAGATTTAATAGACCCAAGTTAGCAAATGAAGCTTGTTTTTCTGTCGCCTTTTCCATGGTTCTCAAAATTGACTTCATCTTTTTTTCGGGAGCAAAAATATTTTGAATACGTTTGACATAATCAATGATTTCTGTTTTAGTATGGGCAACCAAATCAACGATTCCTGTAATATGTCCCATAACTTTAGCCCCACCTATTTCATAGTTCGAAATATCTTCTCCCGTGACGGACTTGATAACGGCCGAACCCGTCAAAACTCGATAAGAAACATTAGAGTCGAGCATAATCTGGACACCCGTTTGGCTAGAACCGTAAACATCCAAGCCGGTTGACGAGCCAATGCCTACCGAAATAATGAACGAACCAAAGTCATTTCTTTCTACTCCTTCATAAAATTGATCATGCAATTTATGATATAAAGTTTGTATTCTCTTATCGGGTAGATTCATAACGTAATTATGAAATTCTGCTTTATCAACTCTGGCTCCAATAAGGGCATTGAACATAAAACCCTCTGCCGCTCTGCTCAAAGAAATGATTCCTTCTTTTATGTTGGCACCCGCTCCATCATTCCAGACATAGAGTGGAATTTTTTTGAAAAAAGAGATGCAACAAGCCGCCACATATTTCAAACCTTCTAAGTCACCCGTTGCTCCTCCTGATATTCGAGAATCTTTCATATAGAAACAAGCCCCATGACTACCGATTTCCCCTAAATATATCTTACTACCCACTTTTTTTATTTCGCGTAACCCTGTTTTGGGGTTAAGAAATTCTGTCGCATCAATATCATCAATCGTAAATTCATGAAAACTATTCTGGTCAAAAGTTTTTTGAGCCCATGTTTCAACAGGCCACTTCTTCTCATCATCAAAACCTTGAATTATTGAAGGATGCTCATCTTGATCTAATTTTTCGAGCAAAAATAGATATAACGAAGTATCGGGACTTTCTTGTTCGACTATAGATAGCTCGTTTAAAATTTGGTACGTTTTTTCTGAGGGTGTTTTCAAACGAAACAACGCTTCTACGAGGGGCTTTATAATATGGGTAGATTTTTCACAGGTATAGAAAGCTTTTCCGATGCACCAAAGGGTATACTGTATTATCCCAAATTCCTTAGAAGTTTTGTACGACCAATCATCCAGACCATAATATTGAAATACATCATCTAAGGTCGAGATGATTGATAAATCTTGGAAATAAAATTTCTTCTCTTTTATTCTTGAATGAACTAGATTCATTTCATCAAAGTTAGAGAACTCTCGATCATCTACATAAGAGCGCACATGTAGTGACTTTATGTTTGTGTAGAAATGAATAAGGTCAAGAATATGAGCTTCTATTTTTGTTTGCTCAGTAGCAGGTAATTTTTCACCATCAATTTTAAGAAATGCCTCAGAAAATTGAGATGTAATGTTTGCCTCATGAATAAAACCACATAAATAAGATTGAATCAAAAGAAAGGTGTCATAAATAGAAGAAATATTGCCCACGGGGTCTTTAAGCCACTTAATTTGAGTGTTGATTAAAAATTGTGAAATTACTTCAAGCTGTGTTTTTTTATCTTTGTCTTGTTGCGATGAGTCAGATTGTTTTTGTGAACCGCTTTCCTCATCTTCAACAATAAAAAGTAACTCTCCTTCTTTCAAGTTCCTGCCAACAACCAGCCCCTCAACAGTTTTGTCGAGATGTAGTTTATTGAGCTCACCATTTTCGATCAAATAAGTGAGTCGCCCTGAGACAGGAGCTCTTATTGTGGTCTCCATTTTCATTGCTGATATCATAATTATTGGGGATCCTTTTTTTATTGTATCATTTGGTTTGATACCAAATAGTTTAACGAAGCTACTCTGAAAAGGAGCTCGAACCATTCCCTTACGATTGCTCTCATCATGATAGTTTTCAGATTCAATCTTGATTTTACAGTGTTTGGCCCAACCAAGATCATTCCATATTTTGAGAGAGGTGTATTCTTTTTGCACATCAAGTCTTAATTTATACGTATTCGCATTAAACTTAATAAGGTAACGATTGCCCTGTTCAATTCTTGCATGGACGTGAGCCGAACAAAAAAAAGTATGATCGATAAAAACATAGTATTCCGCCAAGCTGACTTGCATTAGAGTAACCTGATAATTATATTTATCATTCAAAATAGAAATGGTATAAGAATCAGGCATGTTTTTGTGTTCTTCTCTGAACATAAAACTTTTTAGGCCCGACTCGAAGGATGATTGTAGATAAAGTTTATAGTTGGAATGGATGTGACTCGATAAAACACCAAGCAAGGCAATGATTCGAGATTCCTCATCGTTAATAGCAATGTGCTTAAACTGCGCATCTTGATTTAAAAGCTCTCCTGAATAAACTCCATCTCTAAACTCTTGATTAACAAGGATATTTGAGAGAAAAGGCAAATTAGTCTCCACACCTTTGATATAAATCTTATCAAGAGCCCTTTTCAAGGTGTTAATAGCCTTCTTTCTGGTTTTTCCTGTAGCAATTATTTTTCCAATGGAGTTATCATAGTCTGGTAATATACTATCTCCCGCAACAAAGCCGAGATCATAACGAATATTTCTCAAAGGGGCGTACGTAATATCTGTGATTTTTCCCGGGCTAGGGATATAATTATTGTCTGCGTTTTCCGCATAAATGTGACATTGAAGTGAATGATCATTGTTTAAAAATCGATTTTTTAAAATATAATCATAATCAATATCTTGCTCCCTGCCATCGTATGATAATATGGACAATTTGAGCAAGTCTACCCCCAAAGTTTGCTCAATAACACTATAACCTGATTCTAAACAAGGCTTAAATCCAAGTAATCCAAATTTTTCAGTATCACGATCAAATAAAAAATGGACGGTAGCGAAACCTTTATAATTGCCAGAAGCATATGCCCTTCCCATCATTTCAGACGCGGCAAAGATCGCCGCGACTAAATTACGGTTTAAAAAAAAAATACCCGTTTCTTCTAGAGTTCTTTGACGCACTTTGTTTAATAGATATTTTCGACTTCCCAATGCCAAATCGTTGAATAACTGAACTTCAATTTGAACACCTCGAGAAATATATTTTTCAATATAGCACAAAATCTTTTGATTCTGGAAGAATGATAGTTCTTCGTTCAGTTCTTCTTCGTTATAGACGGGCATGGCCACCCGACCTGTTTTAATCTCAATTGCCTTGACAACCACTGGGTAACCAATTTTTTTTGCATCATTAAAGATCTGAGCTACGTTATCACTCCAAGGGAATAAAGGCACATTATTTTCCTTCGCTATTTTTTTGACTTCTAACCGATGATTGGTCGCTTTCACAACACTAGAGCATTGCCCCATGAAAATAATTTTTTTTTCACTAGATTCTGCATATTTTTCAATTTCTCTTACAAAAACATAGTTTCTTGCTAACGCTCCATACACAGGGGATATGGCATTTGAGTTTGATAAAATAGTTGCGGCAACTATAATATCAGGTGTGAAATAATTTTTATATTCTCCGATGAAGACAACCTCATCAGCCATCTCATACCAAGATTGGTCAATATCAACATCAGTGACAACCGCTACGGAAAGTATATTTTCTTCACTTAAAACTTCAAAGAACTTTTTCGCTATCTCGGAACGATTTGGAACCAAAACTTTTTTAAGTCTGTAAAGGTTTTTTGTAGCGAAGTCACTATAAGGGACATGGTTCGCATTTAAACTTTGAAGATAAGATAGCGCATTTTTAATATTACTCATATTGTTTCGCAAAATACTTATAGAAAAACTTACGAACGGTCAACCTATCGACAGTATTCAAAGCTGGATAGTCTTTTTTCTGTTACTACTCAATAATTACGGCAATTATACTATTCTAGGGATGGAGAATAGGATTGTACCCCCCTACGACCATTGGCATCTTTTGAAATAAATAGTCCAGTCGAAACGGTGGTAAATTTAATATTTGTTTGTCAATAGTTGTGCTTTCCTCTCGGATCAGCTGCCAGGGCGATTTATTCTCTTTGTAAGAATTTTTTCTTATTGAATTGAACATCAATAGATAGGAGCCAGCTTTGTTGAGAAAGTCTTCTCTTGAATTATACGTTTCATTCAGGTAAAGGTGATCCTCAATCAATCTATGAGTCGTTTCAACATCAGACTGCCAAGTATGCGCTCCAGCAGGGATCGTCTGGTGTGGCACACCATAACTGGCTAATACTTTTGTAAACTCCGAATCTCCTTTTTTATTCCAAGCACCAATAAACTCTGAGCCATTATCTGTTTGCCCTCTCGTATTATTTTTCTTTAAATCAACCCCTGATTTTACAAGATGATCTAAAATTACCTCCATAAACAGACAAGAGTATGCCATATTATACTCATCTGCAAAAGCTAGAAATTGTAAGCCAGAAAAAACTTCTCTGAAGGTATATTGATATTTCGGTACAATATTTTCCTGAATATAAGGCCAAAGCTCAGGAATATCGTATAAATGCTTCGTATCTACGTCAAATTGCTTAAATAAACCCCATAATTTCTTAATTTCACGCAAATTTTGCTTCGTTTTATGTTTTCTACGCTTTTTTTTCAAGAGTGCTTGCTCCCTCCACGCTCTGCGAATGGCCTTGACACTCAAGTCTAGTTGGTAAACATTCTTCAGTTCCTGAGCACCAAAGCCTCGACGTTTCTTTTTAAGAAAGCAAACATAAGCCTTTTCAAAGTCTGTGATTGCATGTGGTGAGTAGTGTGGAGCGTGGCTCTTGTCTTCCAAGCCAACGTATTTCTCTGATTCAAACCTACGAAACCACTTTTTTACTGTTTTTACAGTCGTTTTAAACATTCTGGCTGTTGGCTTGAAACCATGCTTCTTGGCATAATGAACCATTTGCATTCTGTATAACTTTTTGTCTTTACTATTTCGCATTACTGCCGAATACCTGTTTAGACAAATAACCTGAGAAGGGTGCTTCATTAGGAACCTCTGTTTTATTTGATGATTTAACGTCGGCCTTTTGATGCACCTTTTTTAGGAAAATGTCTTTCACTTGCTCTACCAGTAAACCCAAGCCTTTTGAACCAAATAACTTGATTTGAACCAATTCTGAACCAACTAATGATGGTCGTAGGGGGGTACTATCATCCTTCTCTCTCCCACAATTATACTATTCTGCGCTTTACACTTTCCATATTCATATTATACATGGTTATGGACAAGATTAATACAGATAAAAAGATACAAGCAAGTCAAATAAGCTATTTTAAGCTTATGGATAAATTCCCAACTGACGAGACCTTTATAGAATACTTTATTAAATTACGTTATCCTAATGGTATAACTTGTAATAAATGTGGTAGTGATAAAGTATATGATAAGAAAAATGAAAGAAAAATGTTTGCTTGTAACTCATGTCATTGGTTTAACCCCCTAAAACTGGACACTTTATTGTGTTAAATTTAGGAGGTAAAACTATGATTAAAAGACAAAGATACAGTAAGGAAGCAAAAGAGAGATTGGCTTTGGAGATGATTTCAGGTCAGACTAGCACGGCAGAAATATCTAAGAGAGAGATGATTTCAGTCGCAACTTTATCGAGATGGAAGCGACAGCTGGTTTCCGAAGGCTTTGAAGATAAAAATGGGGTTGAGTTAGAATTGAGAAAAAAAATTTCCTATTTAGAATCGGCCTTATCTGGCTTAATGATAGAAAATCAGATTTTAAAAAAAACGGAAAAACTTCTTCAAGAATACAGGCAAAAAGAGAAATTATCAAGAATAGCCTCAGCACAGAATTTGGGATCACAAGGAGTTGCAGAGTTATGAAACTAGAAAAGTCAACTTATTATTATAAGTCGAAGGAGAAGAAAGATGATTCAACGATTCTAAAATCTATCCATGAAATTAGTGATCAATTGAACCAAGTAGGTTATATCTCGATGACGCAAATTCTAAAAGATAGAGGCTTTACAATAAATAAGAAGCGAGTTTACCGAATTATGAAAGAAAATAGACTTTTATGCACTAAAAAGGTGTTTTTGAAGCCAAAAACTACCCAATCTAAGCATAATTTCAGAAAATATCCCAATTTGATTAAAAGTGTGCAAGCTGATCCCTTCAAGGTAATTGTTGGCGATATAACCTATTTTGATATTAATTCGAAAGACCACTATTTAGCTTTGCTCATGAGGCTTATGAGTCGCCGTATCGTAGGAGCGGCCATTTCTGATAAAAATAACACCCAACTGGTCATAGCAGCCTTTCTTTCGCTTAAAAGAGAAATAGGAGATTTACAAAATTACTACCATCATACTGATGCTGACGTCAGATATTGCTCAAATGAGTATATCGCTCTATTAGAAGAAAGTAGAATCAATATTTCCATGTGTCGTGGTAATGTGTATGAAAACGCTCATGCCGAATCATTGAATAAAACAATTAAATATAAAGAAATTAATTTATCAGAATATCAAAACTTTGAAGAAGCTCAAAAAAGTATCTTCAGGTTTATCCATCTTTATAATACGATGAAGCCACATTCAGCTTTAGGATGGGTGACACCTCAAAAATATGAGGAGAAATATCTAAAAGAATAAGAAAAAGACTGTCCAGTTTTAGGGGGTTAAACCACATTAACAGTTTCAGCATTTCCAAAGGCACTATATTTGAACGTAGTCGTGTGTCATTTCGCAAATGGCTTTATGCTATTCACATGGTAATCAATGCAAAGAAAAGCGTGTCGGCTTGTCAAGTTAGTAGAGAGATAGGCGGTGACTACCGTACAGCATGGCGTATGATAGAAAAGTAATCAATATCAGCACGACCAATGTACCCTTGCCAAGTGTCCCAGCAGGGAGCATCACTGTCGCTGCAGAGGATGTGTCACCATGATTATCTACTGAGTTGGAGTAAATGATATTGTCAGCGAATAGCTATAAATACTGCCAAAGTTTATAGAAGAAACGTTAACTGAATTTACTCGTATGTAATAGGTGCCAGGTTCCACATCGGTAGAAAATTCAAGACCTACAATTAGCTGTCTTGTCACGCTTGCGAGTATAAATCCATTTTCGTTGCTGATCTGCCCAGTGAGTACGTAAATGCTACTTCCCCTCTTAAGAGGTATATGGGCACTTAGTGTGCCTGACTTGGGGGTCGTTATAACAAAATAATCGACATCAGCATCAATCATGTACGCTTGCCAAGTACCTCCAGAGGGGGGAACTCTGGTCGCTGTAGAGGGTGTGCCACCATGATTATCTTCTGCGAGTTCACATTCTCGACTCTCTGCGTCACCATCTAATTCACTCAAGTCACAGTATAGCCCGTGCATACAATGCCGACCATCATTCCGAAGTCTGCCTGACGGGTTCAGGTTCCCATTATGACTACATGGGGCACCTATATTTTCAGTGGTACAGATTGCTCCTTGACGACTCACACCATTACATTGCAATCCTGGTTGACAAATCGATAGAAATGTATCACTTCCGGTCGTTCCGTTTCCACATACCTTTCCCTTACCTAGTAAAGGTTCGCACATATTGCTTACAGCAACACCACCGCTAAACATGTTATTATTGCAATAGAAACCCGGGTCGTGTCATATTTAATCAAAGTTTCTATTTGCGATGAATAATTCTTGTATAGACCACTTATGATTCGTCATTTCTGTAGCCATTGCTGGGGTGATTTGAATTGGTTTTCCTCCCTCATACTCAGCTAGACTTGAATGTGGAAGGCAGAAATTGTAATAATTAGCAACAAAAGAATTATGCCCCTGCATATATTTGAATTTTTTTGAAAAACCCTGACTTTTACGCTCTATTCTATGATTGTGTTGGCGAAGAGTCAAATTATTCCTTTCTACAGCAAAGGTGTTCATCTGATGACTTACTGAAGAGTTTGCAATATATTCATCTAGTAGCTTTTGATCACCAAAGATTAGAGATTTGTCAACTTCCTTACATCTCCCTTTTTCTATTCTCTTAATTATTTGCCCATAACATAGAGATTTGGGTGATTGAAGCTTTCTAGTCATTGAGTCAAATTTACCATAAACTGAAAGAATGGCATCACTATATCCCTCATATCCATCAGAGGTAATCAAGAATTTATCTTCCCTCTTTGGCTTACTTCTTGTTTTTACCTTGGTCAGTAACTTTCTAGCATTCACTGAGGTCCTCTTGCCTGTTATATGCGCTAAAATGAGCTTTTCTACAGGCAATACTGCAGTAAAAGTCCAGATATCCCCTATTTCATCACTTAATCGCTCAGTCTCTGATAGATTGTATTGTTTTTTAAAGACAAAACCCCAATGCTCGTCTAATTGAATTTCATTGAAAGACAGGTTTTTGTATATATTTTTTTTCAACTTTTAGTGAATCTTCACCTGCTGCTTTAACCCAAGCAAGAACTGTATCCTTGCTGATACCAAAGACTCTTCCGGTAGCTCTAATGCCACAGCCCTCAACTGTGTTTTGTAATACCCGAGTAATGGTTTCTTTGCTTTTCTTGCGACGAAAAAAAATAGTGCCTTTATTCTCTGAAAAGCATCTACCACAAGCGGTGCACTTTAAATAGGCTATTTGTTTGTACTTACCAGACATATAAGCAAAGCGCACATTTCCTTCATTTACCTTATGATACTTATGGCAGTCTGTATTTTGACAGCTAAAACCACTTGTATCAAAGGTATATTTTCTTTTGTTCATAATGAGACATAACCTTAATTTAAGAGAGATAAGTCAATTCCTTTTTTAATTGGAAACTTTGATTAAATATGACACGACCGAAACCCGTATCACAATTTTCATTGCTAGAACACATAACATCTTCAGGCATACCAGACATCACACATTGATCTACTGCATTAACAGTATAACCAGCATCACAGCTAGAGCAACCTTCTTGTTCGTCAATCAATGGACGCCCAGAAAAAGCCACGCCATTCGTGCAAGTGTGAGTGTTTGCAATACATACAGTATCCTCATTATTTGCAATACCACTAAGATGATAACCATCATCACAACCAGAGCAGCGCTCTTCATTACTCACGGTTGAGCGTCCATCAGCAGGACTACCATTAGAACAAACGTAGAGATAAGATTCACTCTCATTACGATCATCAGGGACATCACCACCAATTTCAGGGATATCACCACAGCCGGTAAATACAAGCAGGATTCCCACACAGAAGACTACTAACCAAGATTTACACATAAACCGCAGTATGGGCGAATAAATTTGTACATTGTAAAGTATTTTTTGTACTTTGTATGGGAGAGAGAAGGATGATAGGAGCTTGTGCAGGAACTAGGATTTTTCAGTGCATTTTATGAGATATTTGCTGCGTCAGTCTCATTTTTCAAATATGTCAAGGAATTTATAGTTTATGCAAGTTGTTCTCGTACCATTTTGCCAAAATTAAATGCTGTAGCTGCGATTTTTACCTCTATTTGAACCTTTTTACTGCCTCTGAGCAAGAATTCTCTGAACTTTTTGGCTTGTTTCAAAATTCCAAAAATGGGTTCAATTTCAGAACCTCGCTTTTTATAGAAAGACTTTGCTTCTTCTGAATTCATCTTCTTGATCATTTCATGTTTTAAAGCAAAACCAGAGTCTACTGACAATTTGCGATAACCTCTGCGTAACTCTTCTTCGCTCGTACAACATTGTTCTCTGGCAGGGCAAATGACACAGTCAGGAGGTTTACCATGATAATGAGTATATTTCTTTTTATTTTTCACAGATTCATTATGAAATTCTAAGGTTTTACCCTCGGGGCAAACCCAAGAATCATCATCCTCGTCATATTTAAACTGATGAGCTTCATAACCTGAATCCTCTTCTCCTTTTCTTTCTTTGGCTACCTGATCAGGTGAAGGTATAAAACCATTGATCCCTTTTGAATCCAGGTATTCCAAACCACTTGAATGAAAGTAACCCGAATCTGCAGAAGCTGTCCGTATACTGGTCCCTGTGTTTGACTCAGCTTTAGAAAGGGTAGGAGCTAATTGCTCTAAATCATTTTCTGAATTAGCTTCAGCAATGTCAGCTGCCAAAATATAGCCTTCTGATGAGGTAACTTGAATGTTGTAGCTTTGAGAAATTTTACCATTCCGTTTCATGAATTTAGCATCTGGATCAGTAAGATTTATTTTAGAATCAGAAGCAGACTCTTGATTCTCTTCCAGACTTTTACTGATTGTAACATACTTTTGAGCTTTCCTAAGCATAACAGAATCATTATCCTCTGCAGCCTGGTCTTCATTTATCAATAATTCTGGCTCGTTAGCATGAGAATTAGTTGTATCTTCTAAAAAGACCTCAACTTCTTTTTCTCCTGTTTTTAGAGCTTCTATATCCTGTGTACCTTCTATAGTTTCTGAAGAATCTTTTTCAACAGATGTAGAAAACTCGGCTGGTTCACTTTGCTTTCCTTCTGCTGTTTTTAATGACTCTCTCTTTGCCTTTTCACTCGCTTTTTGTAAGCGAATAAACTCCTCAATGACCGTATCTACCTCTTCAGGATTAAGCTCATAGCCACTGTTGTCTTTACCATATAGTTTATCTTCCTCAATATCTAATTCTCTACCTGAGCGTAGATACTCTAAGATCTCTTGCTGTATAGCTCTTTTACGTTCCTCTAAATCTGACTTTTTGTATGTTTGATCGTCAGCAGCACTGGCTTTGATTTTAGTTCCATCTACCTTAACATCAGTACCAATATTTTTCTTTTTGTGGGATAGCAAAGATACAGAGTAATTAAAAACTTCGCCAATTTCTTTACCAAAATTAACACGGAATTCAGCAATAGACCGAAACTTTACTTTATGACCACCAACTAAATAACGCATGGCGTCGTTCTCTTCACAGGCTTTTTGTAATTCTCTGCTGCTTCTCCATCCACGATGAAAGCCATAAAAAAGGCATCCCAGCATTATAACCGGATGGTAAGCCCGACCCCCTTCTTTTGAGTACTTAGAAAGAAATGGTTTCATAGGAATTTTATCTAACAAGGCAGCAAAGGCATAAACCTCGTGATTTTCTTCTAAATTGTCTGCTATAGTATGCGAAAACAGCATAACTTGATCTCTATCACTTTTCATAAATCGTTTCATAATAAGATATAATCAAAGAAGAACACAGAAAAGCAAGAAAAATCCTAGTTCCCGCACAGCCTCATAGTACCCCCCTACGACCATCATTAGTTGGTTCAGAATTGGTTCAAATCAAGTTATTTGGTTCAAAAGGCTTGGGTTTACTGGTAGAGCAAGTGAAAGACATTTTCCTAAAAAAGGTGCATCAAAAGGCCGACGTTAAATCATCAAATAAAACAGAGGTTCCTAATGAAGCACCCTTCTCAGGTTATTTGTCTAAACAGGTATTCGGCAGTAATGCGAAATAGTAAAGACAAAAAGTTATACAGAATGCAAATGGTTCATTATGCCAAGAAGCATGGTTTCAAGCCAACAGCCAGAATGTTTAAAACGACTGTAAAAACAGTAAAAAAGTGGTTTCGTAGGTTTGAATCAGAGAAATACGTTGGCTTGGAAGACAAGAGCCACGCTCCACACTACTCACCACATGCAATCACAGACTTTGAAAAGGCTTATGTTTGCTTTCTTAAAAAGAAACGTCGAGGCTTTGGTGCTCAGGAACTGAAGAATGTTTACCAACTAGACTTGAGTGTCAAGGCCATTCGCAGAGCGTGGAGGGAGCAAGCACTCTTGAAAAAAAAGCGTAGAAAACATAAAACGAAGCAAAATTTGCGTGAAATTAAGAAATTATGGGGTTTATTTAAGCAATTTGACGTAGATACGAAGCATTTATACGATATTCCTGAGCTTTGGCCTTATATTCAGGAAAATATTGTACCGAAATATCAATATACCTTCAGAGAAGTTTTTTCTGGCTTACAATTTCTAGCTTTTGCAGATGAGTATAATATGGCATACTCTTGTCTGTTTATGGAGGTAATTTTAGATCATCTTGTAAAATCAGGGGTTGATTTAAAGAAAAATAATACGAGAGGGCAAACAGATAATGGCTCAGAGTTTATTGGTGCTTGGAATAAAAAAGGAGATTCGGAGTTTACAAAAGTATTAGCCAGTTATGGTGTGCCACACCAGACGATCCCTGCTGGAGCGCATACTTGGCAGTCTGATGTTGAAACGACTCATAGATTGATTGAGGATCACCTTTACCTGAATGAAACGTATAATTCAAGAGAAGACTTTCTCAACAAAGCTGGCTCCTATCTATTGATGTTCAATTCAATAAGAAAAAATTCTTACAAAGAGAATAAATCGCCCTGGCAGCTGATCCGAGAGGAAAGCACAACTATTGACAAACAAATATTAAATTTACCACCGTTTCGACTGGACTATTTATTTCAAAAGATGCCAATGGTCGTAGGGGGGTACAATCCTATTCTCCATCCCTAAATGAAAATTTTATTGTGAAAACCAATTATATCTGACAAACCTAGGTCTTAAGCTCCAATTTGTCTCAAGTCTCTAAAAACTTCATTGATTTCTATAATAAAATTATAAATGCACTTGACTAACTGTTATAATTCTATCAATTTTTTAAAAGAGCATCGCAATGTGGCAAGAATTATCAACATATGACATTACTCTTCTCAAAAAGGCGAGATTAAACCTTCATTTCGCGATCCAGCCATTGGCGAGTGTTGCTGATCAATTAGCCGTTAAAGAAGATGATTTTAGTCATACAAGCCTCAGTTATTTTCCCAAACTAAGTTCTTTTCTTTCAGCTCCTCTAACTTCTCAAGGTTTACGTGCTTCATTGCACTTGGAAGACCTTGAGCTATCTTTAACCTCTAAAGATCTGCAGCAGCTGGCAAAGAAAAAAATATTAGATTTACGCTTAGAAGAAATTTTTATTTGGTTGAAGGATTCTCTTGTTGCTCAGAGTGTGGATGTCCAAACTCTTGATTTTCTGAGTTATCCAGACTTTCCAGAATCTCCTCTAAAAAATTCAGCTGCCTTTGAAATAGTAAAAGACGATGAATATAATTACTTAGAAATATTCAACACGCTTTATGCGAATACGTTTTTTATCCTTTCTGATTTCTTTGAAAAGAAGAGAATAAAAACCTCAATTAGAATATGGCCGCATCATTTTGATATGGCTATATTGATCAATTTGGAAGAGAAGTATCATCAACGAGAGAAAGCTTCTATTGGCATTGGGTTTTCTCCCGGAGACACCTATTATGAGGAACCATATTGGTATTTATCGCCTTGGCCTTATCCCGAAATATCGGCTTTGCCAAGTCTTCCTACTTCTTCTCATTGGCACACAGACGGTTTTACTGCTAGTATTCTGACGTTAACCAACTTGTTAAACAGTTCGAATCAAACAACAGAAATTAAAAATTTTATAGAAGAAAGCTTTACGATCTTAGGAAATTTACAGTCTATGCCGTAGACTATGGTCTCCACATCAGAAGGAAAAGGTAAATCTAAAACGAGCATTGCTGACCTCTCTGCGCCTAAAAAGAGAACCTCCAGCTTACGCCCTAGTGAGTAAAGTCGATTTAGTCATCATTAAAATAGGCAATAGCGTATCGGTGCTTTACGGCAAGTGTTTACATTGAGAAACATTGCTTTCAGATGGCTTTTTCGAAGGTGAAAATTTAATTTGTGGTCTCCACCAGTGGGATTACTGCGTTAAAGGAGGTCTGATCGAGCCTTATAACAAAGATATTCAATATTTATCGACGAAAGGCCTTAGCGAAACAGGCCATCGTATTCCAATTTCTGCGGTGATCGTTCCACAATTTGGGTAAAATGATGAGATATCAAATGAAAATGGATGTTTTAACGACCAAAGAGGGATAAAGTAAGTGTATATGATTTTGAAAAGTAATAATTTGGTATATTTTATTTGCCCAGTTCAATTTTTTGGATATTTTCGCCTCAGGCGGACTTCCTCCCCAACAACCTCCAAGGCAAACTTGATTTTTACAAATTGATGAAAAAAAAACTTGACTTTAGAACTTCTAATGCCCATGCTGTCCCCCTTAGTGAAGATTATGGAGATTTGTTTTTAATGGGCCCAAAAGAAATTTTTGACTTACAGAAAGTTCACCAGCAAAAGGTGGCGGATTTAAATTATCGTCAGAGAAAAGAGAGGGTCGGCCGTATTCTCGCTGCTACACAAGATTATGATTTGGAAGTCAAAGAGGCTATGGCAAAAGATTTTTCAAAAGCTTCTTGGGAAACTTCTCTTCTTGAACTATTGCCCATCGCACATGAAGCTAAATATACCATGCGACATTTAAAGAGATGGATGAAGCCTAAAAAGGTATCTAACCCTATGGCCCTTCTAGGTTCACAGTCTTATATTCGTTATGAACCAAAGGGTGTGGTTTTAATTATAGCTCCTTGGAATTATCCAATCAATTTGACGTTTGGGCCACTCATTTCGGCTCTTGCAGCTGGAAACACGGTGATTATTAAACCTTCGGAAATGACACCAAATACTTCTGCATTAATGAGCAAAATTATAAAAAAAATATTTCCGCCTGAAGAAGTTTATCTTTTTGAAGGAGGCTTACAAATCGCTCAAGAACTTCTTAAATTACCTTTCAACCATATTTTTTTTACAGGTAGCCCGCAAGTTGGCAAATTAGTAATGAAAGCCGCTTCTGATAACTTGGCCTCAGTGACCCTTGAATTAGGAGGGAAATCCCCAACAATTGTGGATGATACAGCAAACCTTGAACTAGCCTCAACCAAAATTGCTTGGTCTAAATTTATGAATAACGGTCAAACATGTATCGCTCCTGACTATGTTTATGTTCATGAAGACGTGAAAGAAGAATTGATTCAAAAAATACAGAAAAAAGTTGACTTGTTTTATGGAGACACCTCTGAAAAGAAAAAAAAATCCCGTGATTATTGTAGAATAGTTAATAAGAAACACTTTCAAAGACTCGAAGGTCTTCTTGATGACGCCGAAAAGAATCGGGGAGTTATTCGATTTGGGGGTGTACTTGATTCAACAGAGAGATACATTGAGCCCACTCTCGTTACAGACTTTACGAAAAGTGCAAGGATTATGAAAGAAGAGATATTTGGCCCAATTTTACCAGTTTGTGGCTATAGCTCCCTTGAAGATACCATTCAATATATTTTTCAACAAGAAAAGCCCTTGGCCCTTTATGTCTTCAGTAAAAATAAAAACAATATAAATAAAATTATCTCAAACACTAGAGCGGGGGGAGGTTGTATTAATGACTGTACGACTCATTATTTACATAGTGGGCTTCCTTTTGGTGGCTCAAACAATAGCGGAATAGGTAAATCTCATGGTTGGTTTGGGTTTGAAAATTTTTCTAATGCACGAAGTATTGTAAGACAAAGAACTTCATTCAGCATGACACAGCTTTTGCTCCCTCCCTTTAATAAATTAAAGAACCAGTTAGTTTCTATCACTCTGCGCTATTTTTAAAATTAAATTTTATCAAATTTGATATTTTCCGTAGTTTACTCCTCCTTTTATTTTTTCTTCAATAAACGGAGTGTGGCTTTTTTTTGAATTATTCACACAAAAATGAATGGTAGTTCGCTGAGGAACAAAGCAGAAAGAGAAAATTATTTTTCTTGCTGTAGAGATTACTCATTGCTTGCCTATCCAGGAAAAATTATTAGGCGTGATTATCCCATAGGGAGCTCGTCACTAGACAAAGAAATATGAAAAAAAGCACGGCCAATCAGTGGTCAGAGACCATACATCTACCACGAACTGAGTTTCCGATGCGGGCGGAGCTTGCGAAGAGAGAGCTCCTTATTATAGACTTTTGGAAACGACATAAACCATACCAAAAGCTACTTCAAGACCGTGAAAATCAAGATCAAAAATTTATTCTGCACGACGGCCCTCCTTACGCGAATGGTCGTTTCCATGTTGGTCACGCATTGAACAAAATCTTAAAAGATATGATTAATAAATACCATTTACTGAGTGGTGCGTATGTGAACTATGTACCCGGGTGGGATTGTCACGGTCTGCCCATTGAATTAGCCGTGATGAAACGTCTTAACAATAAAAAAGATGGTTTGGTGAGAAATCCCAGCAAAATAAGAAAAGCGTGTCGCGAGTATGCCTTAGATTATATTAAACAGCAATCCCAAGATCAAACACGAATGGGTGTTTTTTGGAATGACTTGGGGGTGGACAAGCTTACCACAGAGGGTAACGTGGAGCTTTCGAATATCTATTATACGATGAGCCAATCTTTCGAATCTGCCGTTCTAGAAGTGTTCCGAGACCTTTTTTGCAAGGGGTTAATCTATAAGGGTAAAAAACCCATCTATTGGTGTTCTTCGTGTCGAACAGCACTCGCTGAAGCCGAAATAGAATATGCCGAGCATACTTCCCCCTCCATTTATGTAAAATTTCCTGTAAAGAATAAGCCAAACACCCATCTAGCCATTTGGACAACCACCCCATGGACAATCCCCGCTAATCTTGGCGTTTCATTTCACCCTGATTTTGAATACGCAGCGTATGATACAGAAAAAGGTAACCTAATCATAGCGAAAGGGCTTGAAGAACGTTTTTTTGAAATAACGAAGTTCACTCATAAAAAATCCACAAGATTATCTAGTGAAGAAATCCAAAACTTAGAAGTGATGCATCCTTTTATTAACCGTAAAAGTAAAATACTTTTGGGAGAGCATGTGACACTGGAGGCAGGAACAGGGATTGTTCATACTGCTCCTGGGCATGGTCGAGATGACTATATAATTGGTCAGAAATATGGTCTCGAGATACTTTCACCAGTTGACCACAAGGGTTGTTATACTCATGAATTTCCTGAAATGGAGGGAGTCAAGGTTTTTGAAGCAAACAAAAAAATTATAGAGAAATTGCAAGACACAGAAACATTAATCCATCAAGAAAATTTTCAACATAATTATCCTCATTGTTGGAGGTGTCGAAAGCCTTTAATTTTTCGGGCGACACCCCAATGGTTTTTATCTTGTGCGCCTCTCCAAGAAAAAGCTGCCGAAGAGGTCAAGAAAGTAAAATGGACCCCTGATTGGGGAGAAAATCGCTTTCAAACGGTAATTGCGAATCGACCTGATTGGTGTCTTTCTCGTCAAAGGTTTTGGGGAGTGCCTATCCCTTCGTTTGTCTGTTCTGGTTGTGGAAAAAGTTATCTCACTGAGGCAAGCTTAAATCATGTTGTGGAAAAAGTTCAAAAAAAAGGAATCGAAATTTGGTTTGAAGAAGAGGTGCACTCTCTGCTACCTCGCGGAGCAATCTGTGATGTATGCGGGGGGGCTGAATTTGCGAAAGAGCATGACATCCTTGATGTTTGGTTTGATAGTGGAGTTACGTGGAAAGCTGTTTTAAAGGGCTACAAGAATTTAAACTTTCCTGCTGACTTGTACCTTGAAGGCTCTGACCAACATAGAGGCTGGTTTCAAAGCAGCCTTTGGCCATCGCTTGCCTTGGAAGACAAGGCTCCCTATCGAGAGGCTCTCACACATGGCTATGTTCTCGATGAGAATGGGCGAGCGATGAGTAAATCCATTGGAAATGTCATTAGCCCCTCTGAAGATATTATTCCTAAATATGGGGCAGATGTTTTGAGACTTTGGGTTGCCTCAGAAGACTACCGAACAGATAATGCAATTGGCCCGAAAATTATAGACCAGATTGCTGATAGTTACCGAAAAATACGCAATACATTCCGCTATCTTCTCGGCAATTTAGGTAATCTACAAGGAGAGCAACAAGATGCCAATCAAATGAAGAAAGTGATTTATGATGAGCTTGATTTGTGGATACTTCACAAACTAGAGCTGCTTGGGCAAGAAATGAAAGACTCCTATCGTAATTATGAGTTTCATAATGTATACCAAAAGGCTTTACTTTTTTGTACGATTGATCTTTCACAAACATATTTTGATATTATTCGAGATTCACTCTATTGTGATGCAAACCCGCAACAAAGTAATATGTGGAATGAACAGAAAGTATTAGACGAGTCTGTGAGTGATGCTTGCACAGCGACTTTGACTGATAAAACTCAAACAGAATCGCTAAAACGGAGAGAGTCTGCTTTAGCAACTCTTCGTATACTCCTACGATATTTAAACATTTGGCTCGCCCCTATACTGAGCTTTACGATGGAGGAAGTTTATCAATTAATGAACTCCCAAAGGGAGGTGTCTCAGAGTGTTTTCGAAGAACCTTGGCCAATTAGTTTTAACTGGTCAAACCCAAGTCTTGAAAAAAAATTTTCTCTGATATGGATTCTCAAAGATAAGGTCAATGAGAAACTAGAAGATGCCCGGAGTCAAAAGGTCATAGGTTCTTCTATTGAAGCCGTTGTTTATATATTACCCAACTTGTTAACAATAGAGATATCTGAGCAACAGTTGGCAAAATATTTGGTCGTATCTGAGGTCGTCGTTTCTGATGTACCCAATGTAGCACATGAAAAAAAACGGTATGCAAAAGATGGTATCTTAGTTCAGGCTTCAAAGCAAGCGAGATGTCCTCGTTGTTGGTCACACAGAGCATTGATAGAAAATGATTTGTGCAACCGATGTCATAGTGTCTTAGCAACATAATATGGTGATAAAGGGTGAAGAGCTTGCTGCGAACTCAACGACAGAAGCTGACATAGCGATCATCGGCGCAGGGGCGGCAGGGATTACCTTGACGGCTGAATTATCTTCTTCTAACCTGAAAATCCTTTTGATTGAAAGCGGCGATTTGAGCCCCCAAATCGCTTCCCAAAAATTGGCGATTGGTGAAAGCAGTGGGGATATACTCCCTGAAGGGAATCACTATCTCTATGCGAGCAGGTTGCGTTATTTTGGAGGCTCCACAAATCACTGGGCGGGCTACACTAGGCCTTTTGATCGCATTGATTTTGAAGAAAGAGATTGGATATCACATAGTGGCTGGCCATTCTCACTTGACGAATTGAAATTTGGCTACCAAAGAGCGAACGCGCATTTGGGAATTCATTCATTTACCTATCCTAAATTTTTAAAAAGAAAATTTGATTCACAAAATTTATTTGAACATGATAAAATAGAGAACCTTAAAGCAAAAAACAGAAAAAGTTATATTCAAAATAAAGATAAAAGAAGCAAAGAGAACGAGCACCTTTTCACCACTCGCCGATTTCATATTGCTAAAAAAAGGCGTCTCGGAAAGCATTATTTGCAGAAATTTAAAACGAATAAAAACGTTACTTTGGTTCTCAATTCCACGGTTGTTGAGTTACGCCTAGGTCAAAATACCCAACAAATTGTCAGTGCCCGAGCACTCACCCTTGGTAATCACGAATTTTTTTTTAAGGCTCGGAATTTTGTTTTATCAGCTGGTGGCATTGAAAACCCACGATTACTCTTACTCTCCAATGAAGTCCAGAAGAATGGTTTGGGCAATCAAAATGATTTGGTTGGTCGTTTTTTTATGGAACACCCTCATTTGCTGGCGGGTCGTGCATTTATATACCATAGAGCTAACCGTCTGAAGTATCTCCAAAAACATTATAATTCAAGCCTTCGTCATTCCATATCTGGAACGTTGTGTCCTACTGAGAAAACTATGCGTAAGCACCAGCTCCTCAATCTAAATATACAATTAATGAGTGCATTTGTTTGCCTGAAAAATGGTAAACTCGTAAATGAATCAAAAGACTTAAAAAAAGATGCCTATCCTCTACTTACGACAGAAAACCAAGGAGGAACTTACGCCTATCTAAAAGTCCGAGCAGAACAAAGCCCTAATCCAAGAAGTAGGCTTACCCTTTCTCAAAAAAAAGATGAACTTGGTTGTCAAAGAGCTAGGCTAAACTGGGTATTGAACTCTGAGGATTTTACTTCAATAAAAAAGAACCTCACCTTACTGGGTAGAGAGCTTGGGAGATGTCAATTGGGTAGACTTCAAATTGATTTGCACGATCAAGAAGATTGGCCCGACCTTACCTATGGAGGCTCGCATCATATGGGGACCACTCGCATGCATAATAGTGCTCGGGGGGGTGTTGTGGATAAACAGCTCAAGTTACATGGTTATCATAATCTTTTCATTTTAGGGAGTTCAGTCTTCCCAACCGGGGGTGGAGTAAACCCGACTCTCACCATTATGGCCCTAGCTGTTCGCTTGGCTGAGAGGCTAAAAAAAACTAGAATCTGATGAAAGGTATTTCAATATAGATATGTGAAGCGAAAATAAGGACGTATCATAAAAGACTTTGCATTGCGAATGGGGCTGGATTTTGTAATGATTGCAATATAGTCAAATTGCCAACCCACAGCTAGAAACAAAGAACCGGGTATTGGGTTTATGATGTTACCTCCTGGTTCAAACATAAGTTCGTGTTTAAGTTGAATATGCCAAAGACGAGCCGCGTTTCTCCGATAGGTACCAATAGGAACTTGTGTCTCAACCAAGGTTGCAAAATTCTTAGAAATAAACCAGTATAAAGACATAACAGGAGCAAGAAAAATTGTGAAAGGGTTGACATCAAAATTTTTAGAAAGATAGCCTAAATGCCCAAAACCATAGCCTGCCAACACGTTGAAAGCTTGATTACGCCAAAGACTATATTGTATGTTGAGACTAATATAGCTAAAATAGTCAATTTCTCCTTGGGCTACATAGCTAGATTGACCAGAATATTGTTCTGATGCGTTGATCATATTACTAACAATCTGGAGATGAGTAGTCACTCCATAGTAGTTTGCCGCACCTATCAGAGCTAATTGGAGACCAAAAACATTATTTGGTGCCAAATCCTCGTCAATTATCGAAGAACCTCCATGCCAGTTGAATATAACATCAATTCCTAGAAAGCCATCAGCTTTGATAACAGAAAATAAACCTTTGGGAAGAATAACTGTGAGGGATAGAAAAAAATAAATTAAAAGTTGCCTTTTTAAAATGAATATCATCAAGAATTTTCTTCTTTCGTGTATTGATAAGTTTCACCCGCCTTTCCTTCTCCATCCATAAACTTTTCTTCTACATCGGTATAAGTTTTGAGTTCGTACGATATTGAGCTACTCTCACGATGGTCTCCCCAATCAGAGTCAACATTTTGAACTTGATTCTGTTGTATTCTTTTACTTGCTTGAGTAAGCTTGGTCATATCACTTGTAAGAGATGCAACCTCTTCTTTAAATTTTTTGGTTTCTTTCTCCATAGCTTTTATTTTCTCTTCCAATATTTTTTCATTTTGGCGGGAAGAATTTAAATCGTTGATAAGGCTATCTTTCTCTTTTTGTGTGGTCGTGTAAGCACGGACAAGAAGCTTCAGCTTTTTTCTCAAGGTTTTAATTTGATCAACCAATTTTGGGTAAAGAGATTCAATCGATATATTTGTGGTTTTGTTGTGTGTTTTGTGAATTCCTTTTTCAGTGATGATCTCGTATAGGTTGTCATCGGGTGTCTTCAAAGGGATTTTAATATGCTGCCACATAAGCCTTTATCGTATCATTTTTGTTTTACAAAAAGTATAAAAGAAATATATCTCATTTCAAAGAGAAGAAAAGTTGATCGGGAGGATTTACAATATCAAATTGGGGTGGCAATTTGAAATAGCCTTTTTTGAGAATCCGAATTTTGCCTCTACCCATGTTTATTCGCCCTTGGTATGTTAGATATTTTCGTCTGTGTGGATTTGATAAAGACATGGGGTGCTTGAGGTCTGTTCTCTTTTTTTGAAAATCTAGTATTCCTAACTTATAAGCGACTAGAGGGTAAGTTTGATCAAGATCAAGAAATAAATCAAAGTGGTTCTGGAAATGCTTAGTCCCATAGAAATGAAAACTCAATGTGTATTTAACACACAAAAAGAACTCCTCTCTTCCGTGTTGTTACAGTGCTAAGGATATTCTTTTACCTTTTGGCTTAATCATCGACTATGGTGTTTTTTTCAATTTTTTTTTTAACTCAAACTTATCAAGGCCTAAATCAACAAGATTTGAAATTAGAATATTGTGCTTAATTCCTGAATGCTCCCATAACTTAGGGAACATACTAATTGGAGTAAAGCCTGGCAAGGTATTAATTTCATTAATGTAAATTTTAGCACTCTCTGTTTTTTCAAGAAAAAAATCAATGCGGGCGAAGCCATCTCCACGAAGCATGCCAAATACGGCTGTCGCCATATCCCGAATAAAATCTTTCTGCTCTTGAGTTAAATCAGCTGGTATCTGGATGTCTGCCTGATTGCTCATGTACTTGGTTTTGTAAGAGTAAAATTCTGATTTTACAAGGACCTCTCCAATTTCAGTCACTTTGTAGTTAGGATGGTTACCCATAACGCCAATTTCTAGTTCTCTGGCATCAATTGACTTTTCGATAATCACCTGATGATCGTACATCAGAGCATGATCTACAGCGCTAGCAAAATCATCAACGCATTTTACTTTAGAAATACCAATTGAACTACCCATGTTGCATGGTTTAATAAACAATGGACACGAAAATTTTTCTAATATTTCATTTGCAACCTGATTAGGCCAATTTAGCCAATCAGACCGATCAATTCTAGCATACGGAATCACAGGAAATTCAGCATTATCTAAAAGGGTTTTAGCGTAATATTTATCCATGCATGCCGCTGAAGTAAATATCCCTGCACCTACATAGGGGATATTTAAAAATTCAAGCATCCCTTGAAGAGAGCCGTCTTCACCTGTTCGACCATGAACAATTGGAAAAACAATATCAAACTTATGTACTCTACGATCGGGGGTAACTAAGCCTCTTTGGTCATAACGACTCAGAAAAGAAGGGTTTTTTAACTGCTCCGAAGGTTTCAAAAGAACCTTTTCCTGCAAGTGCCAGCGATCGTTACGGTCTACATATGTGGGTAAAACAGAAAATCCTTCAGATAAAAGCACTTCACAAATAAAATGAGCAGAGACACAAGAGACCACATGCTCAGGAGAACGCCCTCCATAAAAAACGAGAACTCGCAAAGACAATAAAAAACCCTAAAAAACCCGTCTAATTAAAAACAAAGATAAAATAGGAATCTTAGAAAAAATCAACTTAAAAATAAATCAGACCAAACGAACTAATCCTCTATTTGGCTCTCTTCTTCGTATATTGTGAAGAACTGGTCGAGTGTAGCTAATTTTAAAACATTTAATACATCTTCCTTCATCTTGAGAAGAGCGAAACTACCGCCCTTTGTCTTAATTTTCTTCTGCCCCGCCACTAAGGCCCCGATGCCTGAGGAGTCCATGTAACTGACACTTCCCATGTCTATAATGAGCGAATTTACATCATCAGAACTAAGTACTTTAAAAACAGATTGCTTTAGCTCTCCCGCGTTATAGAGGTCAACATCTCCTACAATCTCCAAAATTTTATGTCTACCAAGATCCTTAATATTAATATCCATTAGGAGTACACACCAGAAAGACGAGGTACAATGTCAATATTTTTTACTTTGGTTTGTTTGGTCGTGTCATATTTAATCAAAGTTTCCAATTAAAAAAGGAATTGACTTATCTCCCTTAAATTAAGGTTATGTCTCATTATGAACAAAAGAAAATATACCTTTGATACAAGTGGTTTTAGCTGTCAAAATACAGACTGCCATAAGTATCATAAGGTAAATGAAGGAAATGTGCGCTTTGCTTATATGTCTGGTAAGTACAAACAAATAGCCTATTTAAAGTGCACCGCTTGTGGTAGATGCTTTTCAGAGAATAAAGGCACTATTTTTTTTCGTCGCAAGAAAAGCAAAGAAACCATTACTCGGGTATTACAAAACACAGTTGAGGGCTGTGGCATTAGAGCTACCGGAAGAGTCTTTGGTATCAGCAAGGATACAGTTCTTGCTTGGGTTAAAGCAGCAGGTGAAGATTCACTAAAAGTTGAAAAAAAATATATACAAAAACCTGTCTTTCAATGAAATTCAATTAGACGAGCATTGGGGTTTTGTCTTTAAAAAACAATACAATCTATCAGAGACTGAGCGATTAAGTGATGAAATAGGGGATATCTGGACTTTTACTGCAGTATTGCCTGTAGAAAAGCTCATTTTAGCGCATATAACAGGCAAGAGGACCTCAGTGAATGCTAGAAAGTTACTGACCAAGGTAAAAACAAGAAGTAAGCCAAAGAGGGAAGATAAATTCTTGATTACCTCTGATGGATATGAGGGATATAGTGATGCCATTCTTTCAGTTTATGGTAAATTTGACTCAATGACTAGAAAGCTTCAATCACCCAAATCTCTATGTTATGGGCAAATAATTAAGAGAATAGAAAAAGGGAGATGTAAGGAAGTTGACAAATCTCTAATCTTTGGTGATCAAAAGCTACTAGATGAATATATTGCAAACTCTTCAGTAAGTCATCAGATGAACACCTTTGCTGTAGAAAGGAATAATTTGACTCTTCGCCAACACAATCATAGAATAGAGCGTAAAAGTCAGGGTTTTTCAAAAAAATTCAAATATATGCAGGGGCATAATTCTTTTGTTGCTAATTATTACAATTTCTGCCTTCCACATTCAAGTCTAGCTGAGTATGAGGGAGGAAAACCAATTCAAATCACCCCAGCAATGGCTACAGAAATGACGAATCATAAGTGGTCTATACAAGAATTATTCATCGCAAATAGAAACTTTGATTAAATATGACACGACCGTTTGTTTCTTTCCCTTGAAGCTGTATAGAGCTTGTGCAGGAACTAGGATTTTTCAGTGCATTTTATGAGATATTTGCTGCGTCAGTCTCATTTTTCAAATATGTCAAGGAATTTATAGTTTATGCAAGTTGTTCTCGTACCATTTTGCCAAAATTAAATGCTGTAGCTGCGATTTTTACCTCTATTTGAACCTTTTTACTGCCTCTGAGCAAGAATTCTCTGAACTTTTTGGCTTGTTTCAAAATTCCAAAAATGGGTTCAATTTCAGAACCTCGCTTTTTATAGAAAGACTTTGCTTCTTCTGAATTCATCTTCTTGATCATTTCATGTTTTAAAGCAAAACCAGAGTCTACTGACAATTTGCGATAACCTCTGCGTAACTCTTCTTCGCTCGTACAACATTGTTCTCTGGCAGGGCAAATGACACAGTCAGGAGGTTTACCATGATAATGAGTATATTTCTTTTTATTTTTCACAGATTCATTATGAAATTCTAAGGTTTGGTTTAACCCCCTAAAACTGGACAGTCTTTTTCTTATTCTTTTAGATATTTCTCCTCATATTTTTGAGGTGTCACCCATCCTAAAGCTGAATGTGGCTTCATCGTATTATAAAGATGGATAAACCTGAAGATACTTTTTTGAGCTTCTTCAAAGTTTTGATATTCTGATAAATTAATTTCTTTATATTTAATTGTTTTATTCAATGATTCGGCATGAGCGTTTTCATACACATTACCACGACACATGGAAATATTGATTCTACTTTCTTCTAATAGAGCGATATACTCATTTGAGCAATATCTGACGTCAGCATCAGTATGATGGTAGTAATTTTGTAAATCTCCTATTTCTCTTTTAAGCAAAAGAAAGGCTGCTATGACCAGTTGGGTGTTATTTTTATCAGAAATGGCCGCTCCTACGATACGGCGACTCATAAGCCTCATGAGCAAAGCTAAATAGTGGTCTTTCGAATTAATATCAAAATAGGTTATATCGCCAACAATTACCTTGAAGGGATCAGCTTGCACACTTTTAATCAAATTGGGATATTTTCTGAAATTATGCTTAGATTGGGTAGTTTTTGGCTTCAAAAACACCTTTTTAGTGCATAAAAGTCTATTTTCTTTCATAATTCGGTAAACTCGCTTCTTATTTATTGTAAAGCCTCTATCTTTTAGAATTTGCGTCATCGAGATATAACCTACTTGGTTCAATTGATCACTAATTTCATGGATAGATTTTAGAATCGTTGAATCATCTTTCTTCTCCTTCGACTTATAATAATAAGTTGACTTTTCTAGTTTCATAACTCTGCAACTCCTTGTGATCCCAAATTCTGTGCTGAGGCTATTCTTGATAATTTCTCTTTTTGCCTGTATTCTTGAAGAAGTTTTTCCGTTTTTTTTAAAATCTGATTTTCTATCATTAAGTCAGATAAGGCCGATTCTAAATAGGAAATTTTTTTTCTCAATTCTAACTCAACCCCATTTTTATCTTCAAAGCCTTCGGAAACCAGCTGTCGCTTCCATCTCGATAAAGTTGCGACTGAAATCATCTCTCTCTTAGATATTTCTGCCGTGCTAGTCTGACCTGAAATCATCTCCAAAGCCAATCTCTCTTTTGCTTCCTTACTGTATCTTTGTCTTTTAATCATAGTTTTACCTCCTAAATTTAACACAATAAAGTGTCCAGTTTTAGGGGGTTAAACCAGTTTTACCCTCGGGGCAAACCCAAGAATCATCATCCTCGTCATATTTAAACTGATGAGCTTCATAACCTGAATCCTCTTCTCCTTTTCTTTCTTTGGCTACCTGATCAGGTGAAGGTATAAAACCATTGATCCCTTTTGAATCCAGGTATTCCAAACCACTTGAATGAAAGTAACCCGAATCTGCAGAAGCTGTCCGTATACTGGTCCCTGTGTTTGACTCAGCTTTAGAAAGGGTAGGAGCTAATTGCTCTAAATCATTTTCTGAATTAGCTTCAGCAATGTCAGCTGCCAAAATATAGCCTTCTGATGAGGTAACTTGAATGTTGTAGCTTTGAGAAATTTTACCATTCCGTTTCATGAATTTAGCATCTGGATCAGTAAGATTTATTTTAGAATCAGAAGCAGACTCTTGATTCTCTTCCAGACTTTTACTGATTGTAACATACTTTTGAGCTTTCCTAAGCATAACAGAATCATTATCCTCTGCAGCCTGGTCTTCATTTATCAATAATTCTGGCTCGTTAGCATGAGAATTAGTTGTATCTTCTAAAAAGACCTCAACTTCTTTTTCTCCTGTTTTTAGAGCTTCTATATCCTGTGTACCTTCTATAGTTTCTGAAGAATCTTTTTCAACAGATGTAGAAAACTCGGCTGGTTCACTTTGCTTTCCTTCTGCTGTTTTTAATGACTCTCTCTTTGCCTTTTCACTCGCTTTTTGTAAGCGAATAAACTCCTCAATGACCGTATCTACCTCTTCAGGATTAAGCTCATAGCCACTGTTGTCTTTACCATATAGTTTATCTTCCTCAATATCTAATTCTCTACCTGAGCGTAGATACTCTAAGATCTCTTGCTGTATAGCTCTTTTACGTTCCTCTAAATGGTCGTGTCATATTTAATCAAAGTTTCCAATTAAAAAAGGAATTGACTTATCTCCCTTAAATTAAGGTTATGTCTCATTATGAACAAAAGAAAATATACCTTTGATACAAGTGGTTTTAGCTGTCAAAATACAGACTGCCATAAGTATCATAAGGTAAATGAAGGAAATGTGCGCTTTGCTTATATGTCTGGTAAGTACAAACAAATAGCCTATTTAAAGTGCACCGCTTGTGGTAGATGCTTTTCAGAGAATAAAGGCACTATTTTTTTTCGTCGCAAGAAAAGCAAAGAAACCATTACTCGGGTATTACAAAACACAGTTGAGGGCTGTGGCATTAGAGCTACCGGAAGAGTCTTTGGTATCAGCAAGGATACAGTTCTTGCTTGGGTTAAAGCAGCAGGTGAAGATTCACTAAAAGTTGAAAAAAAATATATACAAAAACCTGTCTTTCAATGAAATTCAATTAGACGAGCATTGGGGTTTTGTCTTTAAAAAACAATACAATCTATCAGAGACTGAGCGATTAAGTGATGAAATAGGGGATATCTGGACTTTTACTGCAGTATTGCCTGTAGAAAAGCTCATTTTAGCGCATATAACAGGCAAGAGGACCTCAGTGAATGCTAGAAAGTTACTGACCAAGGTAAAAACAAGAAGTAAGCCAAAGAGGGAAGATAAATTCTTGATTACCTCTGATGGATATGAGGGATATAGTGATGCCATTCTTTCAGTTTATGGTAAATTTGACTCAATGACTAGAAAGCTTCAATCACCCAAATCTCTATGTTATGGGCAAATAATTAAGAGAATAGAAAAAGGGAGATGTAAGGAAGTTGACAAATCTCTAATCTTTGGTGATCAAAAGCTACTAGATGAATATATTGCAAACTCTTCAGTAAGTCATCAGATGAACACCTTTGCTGTAGAAAGGAATAATTTGACTCTTCGCCAACACAATCATAGAATAGAGCGTAAAAGTCAGGGTTTTTCAAAAAAATTCAAATATATGCAGGGGCATAATTCTTTTGTTGCTAATTATTACAATTTCTGCCTTCCACATTCAAGTCTAGCTGAGTATGAGGGAGGAAAACCAATTCAAATCACCCCAGCAATGGCTACAGAAATGACGAATCATAAGTGGTCTATACAAGAATTATTCATCGCAAATAGAAACTTTGATTAAATATGACACGACCAAACGGTGAGGGGCTAAATTTCTTTACTTTTTGAGTGGTTTATGTAAACCTGCCGATTATGGGAGCCTCTCAGACTCTACAATTAATTGAGAAACTAACTGAAGCGAATATACCCAAAGAGACAGCTACAGAACTACTTGAGTTTGTCGAGCAGAAACAAACTGATTTGGTTACAAAAGATTACTTTGAAACGAAAATTGACGCTGTAGAAAGTGGGTTAAGCGCAAGAATCGACGCTGTAGAAAGTGGATTAAACGCAAGAATCAACGCTGTAGAAAGTGGATTAAAAGCAAGAATCGATGCTGTAGAAAGTGGATTAAATATCAAAATAAATGGGCTTCGATTGTTTGTAGGATTCAATACCGCTCTGTCTTTGGCTATTCTTATCAAACTTTTCCTCGGCTAAATGAGAGTAGCCATTTACGCGCGAGCCAGCTCCAAACAACAAGACAATAAAGACTTGTCGATCCCTGCTCAAATAAGCGAAATAAAAAAATACGCACAGAAAGGTGGTGGTAGTATCTATCACTGAGCCTGTCAATGAAGACACTTTCGCGGCGGCACTGGCTAAGGCTGTTATCGAAGTTATGGACGAATGGTTCAGCAAGGGTCTGTCAGTCGACGTAAAACGTGGTTTCTTAAAGGTCCTAGAAGACGGCTGGTATCCCTGGGGAAGCAAGCTTCCTTATGGGTATTCTATAGAAAATGTAGCTGTAGGTAAATCCACGCGACGCCGACTTGAAATTAATAATGAAGAGGTTGATTATTAATTATGCACGTCAAATTAAAAACTTCATGAAAACCAATGATTTCTCAAGGACAAAGCGGTTTTTGTCGACCTTTATTAAACAAATTATTTACTGGGAAGACAAAATTGAGCTTATTTACAAGCTACCGCTTCCTGATGAAGCCAGGTTTGTCGGGTTCTCAGGAACCGGACAAAATCGGGGAGGGTGGGATTCGAACTCACAGCACCATTTGCACAGTACAACTCAGGGAGCCACTTTCAACCACTCAGCCACCTCCCCAAGAAGGCATGACCATCAGTGCGTGCATAAATCAGCCTCAGCCTCTCGAGAGCTTGTGCAGGAACTAGGATTTTTCTTGCTTTTCTGTGTTTTTCTTTGTTTATGTCTTATTATGAAACGATTTATGAAAAGTGATAGAGATCAAGTTATGCTGTTTTCGCATACTATAGCAGACAATTTAGAAGAAAATCACGAGGTTTATGCCTTTGCTGCCTTGTTAGATAAAATTCCTATGAAACCATTTCTTTCTAAGTACTCAAAAGAAGGGTCGTGTCATATTTAATCAAAGTTTCCAATTAAAAAAGGAATTGACTTATCTCCCTTAAATTAAGGTTATGTCTCATTATGAACAAAAGAAAATATACCTTTGATACAAGTGGTTTTAGCTGTCAAAATACAGACTGCCATAAGTATCATAAGGTAAATGAAGGAAATGTGCGCTTTGCTTATATGTCTGGTAAGTACAAACAAATAGCCTATTTAAAGTGCACCGCTTGTGGTAGATGCTTTTCAGAGAATAAAGGCACTATTTTTTTTCGTCGCAAGAAAAGCAAAGAAACCATTACTCGGGTATTACAAAACACAGTTGAGGGCTGTGGCATTAGAGCTACCGGAAGAGTCTTTGGTATCAGCAAGGATACAGTTCTTGCTTGGGTTAAAGCAGCAGGTGAAGATTCACTAAAAGTTGAAAAAAAATATATACAAAAACCTGTCTTTCAATGAAATTCAATTAGACGAGCATTGGGGTTTTGTCTTTAAAAAACAATACAATCTATCAGAGACTGAGCGATTAAGTGATGAAATAGGGGATATCTGGACTTTTACTGCAGTATTGCCTGTAGAAAAGCTCATTTTAGCGCATATAACAGGCAAGAGGACCTCAGTGAATGCTAGAAAGTTACTGACCAAGGTAAAAACAAGAAGTAAGCCAAAGAGGGAAGATAAATTCTTGATTACCTCTGATGGATATGAGGGATATAGTGATGCCATTCTTTCAGTTTATGGTAAATTTGACTCAATGACTAGAAAGCTTCAATCACCCAAATCTCTATGTTATGGGCAAATAATTAAGAGAATAGAAAAAGGGAGATGTAAGGAAGTTGACAAATCTCTAATCTTTGGTGATCAAAAGCTACTAGATGAATATATTGCAAACTCTTCAGTAAGTCATCAGATGAACACCTTTGCTGTAGAAAGGAATAATTTGACTCTTCGCCAACACAATCATAGAATAGAGCGTAAAAGTCAGGGTTTTTCAAAAAAATTCAAATATATGCAGGGGCATAATTCTTTTGTTGCTAATTATTACAATTTCTGCCTTCCACATTCAAGTCTAGCTGAGTATGAGGGAGGAAAACCAATTCAAATCACCCCAGCAATGGCTACAGAAATGACGAATCATAAGTGGTCTATACAAGAATTATTCATCGCAAATAGAAACTTTGATTAAATATGACACGACCAAAAGAAGGGGGTCGGGCTTACCATCCGGTTATAATGCTGGGATGCCTTTTTTATGGCTTTCATCGTGGATGGAGAAGCAGCAGAGAATTACAAAAAGCCTGTGAAGAGAACGACGCCATGCGTTATTTAGTTGGTGGTCATAAAGTAAAGTTTCGGTCTATTGCTGAATTCCGTGTTAATTTTGGTAAAGAAATTGGCGAAGTTTTTAATTACTCTGTATCTTTGCTATCCCACAAAAAGAAAAATATTGGTATTGATGTTAAGGTAGATGGAACTAAAATCAAAGCCAGTGCTGCTGACGATCAAACATACAAAAAGTCAGATTTAGAGGAACGTAAAAGAGCTATACAGCAAGAGATCTTAGAGTATCTACGCTCAGGTATGGAATTAGATATTGAGGAAGATAAACTATATGGTAAAGACAACAGTGGCTATGAGCTTAATCCTGAAGAGGTAGATACGATCATTGAGGAGTTTATTCGCTTACAAAAAGCGAGTGAAAAGGCAAAGAGAGAGTCATTAAAAACAGCAGAAGGAAAGCAAAGTGAACCAGCCGAGTTTTCTACATCTGTTGAAAAAGATTCTTCAGAAACTATAGAAGGTACACAGGATATAGAAGCTCTAAAAACAGGAGAAAAAGAAGTTGAGGTCTTTTTAGAAGATACAACTAATTCTCATGCTAACGAGCCAGAATTATTGATAAATGAAGACCAGGCTGCAGAGGATAATGATTCTGTTATGCTTAGGAAAGCTCAAAAGTATGTTACGATCAGTAAAAGTCTGGAAGAGAATCAAGAGTCTGCTTCTGATTCTAAAATAAATCTTACTGATCCAGATGCTAAATTCATGAAACGGAATGGTAAAATTTCTCAAAGCTACAACATTCAAGTTACCTCATCAGAAGGCTATATTTTGGCAGCTGACATTGCTGAAGCTAATTCAGAAAATGATTTAGAGCAATTAGCTCCTACCCTTTCTAAAGCTGAGTCAAACACAGGGACCAGTATACAGACAGCTTCTGCAGATTCGGGTTACTTTCATTCAAGTGGTTTGGAATACCTGGATTCAAAAGGGATCAATGGTTTTATACCTTCACCTGATCAGGTAGCCAAAGAAAGAAAAGGAGAAGAGGATTCAGGTTATGAAGCTCATCAGTTTAAATATGACGAGGATGATGATTCTTGGGTTTGCCCCGAGGGTAAAACCTTAGAATTTCATAATGAATCTGTGAAAAATAAAAAGAAATATACTCATTATCATGGTAAACCTCCTGACTGTGTCATTTGTCCTGCCAGAGAACAATGTTGTACGAGCGAAGAAGAGTTACGCAGAGGTTATCGCAAATTGTCAGTAGACTCTGGTTTTGCTTTAAAACATGAAATGATCAAGAAGATGAATTCAGAAGAAGCAAAGTCTTTCTATAAAAAGCGAGGTTCTGAAATTGAACCCATTTTTGGAATTTTGAAACAAGCCAAAAAGTTCAGAGAATTCTTGCTCAGAGGCAGTAAAAAGGTTCAAATAGAGGTAAAAATCGCAGCTACAGCATTTAATTTTGGCAAAATGGTACGAGAACAACTTGCATAAACTATAAATTCCTTGACATATTTGAAAAATGAGACTGACGCAGCAAATATCTCATAAAATGCACTGAAAAATCCTAGTTCCTGCACAAGCTCTTCCCCGCCCAGTTCAATTTTTTAGATTTTTTAATTTGTTCTTGACGTACCAGCTCCGTGAATTGTTTTGGGGATGATGGCTTCTTTATTAAAAACAAAGTCTCTCGGCAACAATAAGGCCGTTGCCTATTTTTCAGGTCGAATCGACGTATCCATAGCTCATAGTATTGAAGAGGAACTCAACAACCTTGTTGTTTCTGAGAGTATCTCTTCCATGATTATTAATCTGGAGGCTGTTGAATATCTTTCTTCTTCTGGGTTTCGTGTTTTAATTGCTTTAATGCGAAAGCTTCAATCTACTGGGGGTTCTCTCAAACTATGTGCTCTTAAACCAGAAATTAAGAGTATGTTTGATGTTATTGAAATGACCTCTCTTTTTGATATCTTTGACACAGAAGATCAAGCTATAAACTAGTTGCGGTTTCTTGTCTCCAATTCGTTTGCTCCTTTTTTTTTTCTTTTGCTTTGTTTTTCCTATTTTTGTCATTCCCTACGATCTCTTTCGCATACTTACCGGTAATTTTAGGCCTTCTAAGGCAGATGGTTTTGTTCGGGTTCCATTCTCCTATTCAAACAGAAAAAATCTCTATCTCAAAAAAAAAGTTTTAAAAAGTTTTCAAAATATGAGACGATTAGCAACCCAAGAAGGTGTGGATATCTATGTTGCTTCAGCAACTCGAAATTATCAAGAACAAAAACAAATTTGGGAGGCTAAATTTTTGGGCCATCAAAAGGTGGATGGAGTTAACCTCGCTGAAGAAGTAAGCTCGCGTAAAAAAAGAGCTAAAAGAATTCTTCAGTTCTCCTCCATGCCAGGTACCAGTCGACACCACTGGGGCAGTGATATTGATATTTTGCCATCACTTAGTGCCTCACTCACCAATTCCACCTTTGAACGAGGACGCGGGTTAAAATTATATCAATGGCTCAGAAAAAATGCTATTCGCTTTGGCTTCTGTCAACCCTACCGGCTGCATCCACTCAAAAGAAATGGTCAAAAGTTTGCATCAGGATACCAAGAAGAAAAATGGCATTGGTCATATAAACCACTTGCTTTGGTATACTTTAAACAGTATAAAAAACATATCCACCGTTTAAAACCAAAAGATTTTTTGGGAAGTCAAGCTGCAGGTAATTTTTATCAAGATTATGTTCTCAACGTACACCCTGAGTGCTCTTAATATGTTCAAACGAAGTCATTTTTTCTCTGGAGATAAGGAATAGAATTATACCTACCCTTCTTTTGGAGCCAAGTGATCTTTTTTTGTAAAGGGAAGTTAATCAAATACTGGAGGCTAGGAAAGTCGACCTATTAGTGTATTGCTCGTAACAGAATGAATGCTGACCTGAACAGTTTTACCTAATTGGTGTTCGATATTCGCTTTTAACTCATCTGTTGCTGGCTTAAAAACAACTTTTTTTCCGTTTGTGAGGCTACCCTTGAATTTTTCTGAGCTCCTCCGAGAATAACCTTCTATTAAGGTTGGAACAGATCGTCTAATGTAGATTTTGTTTTTCTCTAGTGACCTACTTTGTTGTTGTTGAATCACAATATTGAGTCTTCTCTTTTTTTCATCTTTTACAATGTCATCAGGATAAAGCTTGGATGCAGAGGTATCTTTTCTTTCTGAATAGGCAAACATATAAGCGTGATCGAAAGAGGCTTCATTCATAATAGAGAGGGTTTCTTCAAATTGTTGTTTGGTCTCTCCGGGGAAACCAACAATCACATCGGTGCTAATTGCGACATCCTTCACTTTGTGTCGAATTGTATCCACAAGCTTCAGGAAAGTTTCTCGGGTATAACCTCGGCGCATTCGTTCTAAAACCTGATTAGAGCCTGATTGTAAAGGCAGGTGTATTTGATTGCAAAAGCGGGGTTCATCTGCCATTAAGTTGAGTAATTTTTCTGGAAAATCTTTTGGGTGAGGAGATGTAAAATAAATTCTAGCGATACGCGTATTTTTAAGAATTTTTTTGATGAGCCCGTGGAAGTCAATTCCTTGGTGTAGGTATGAGTTTACGTTTTGACCAAGAAGAACAATTGACTTGAAGCCATTTTCTGATAATTCTTTGACCTCTGAAATGATACTTTCAAAGTCACGGGAGCGTTCTCTACCTCTTGTAAAGGGCACAACACAAAATGAACAAAAGTTATCACAACCTCGTTGAATGCTGACGAAGGCTGTAATTTTATTTTTTGAAGAGTTCAAATGGTGCTCAACACTTGGAGTCAAGTCATCATACGTTTCTGTCTTAGAGAGTTTTAGGTGGGAGGTTGTTTGTTTGCTAAAATATGAAAAATAAGCAGGCAATTCTCTAAATGAGTCAGGACCTAAAATAAAATCAATGGGTAAATTTTCGTAGAGTAAGTCTTCTTTAAGGTTTTGCGACATGCAGCCTAGCACACCTATCTTCGCCCCTTTTTTTTGTAAATACTCAAGGGAGCGTAGTCGATTGTACACTTTTTCGTGGGCATTTTCTCGAATAGCACATGTATTTAATAAAATCATATCTGCTTGATCTGCCTGAGCGACACGAACTGCTTTATTTTTTTCTAAAATATTTTGAGCGATCAGGCTGTCGTATTCATTCATTTGACAACCATACGTCTCAATAAAAAATGTTGTCTTGGCAGTCTTCCGCATCTTTAACATGCGATTTAAATCAAAAGCACCATGTCAATTAGGATTTTATCGATCAAAACCTATAGTGCTAAGTCAGAGTTAAATTTGAACGATTACGAACATAGGTTACGTCTTACATCCTAAAGAAACCCTGCTCATTGTATGCAGCAGTACACATGTTCTCTATACAATTTTAATGTTTAAGTCTTCAAATTTATAACGATTGGGAAGATTTCTTCTCAATCGTTTTATTGTCCCTTTCTGCTAATTTTTTCTGCCAGCGAGCTTTCTCCACAAACTAGACCCTAGTTCCTTCCCAATCTCTCGAGTGCTTACCTTATTTGCTTTTTTATTTACGATTCATGTTTTACTCATAAGTTGGTGCTTGATTGGAGGTGTTAGCTCAGCTGGTAGAGCAACTGCCTTTTAAGCAGTGGGTCCCGGGTTCGAATCCCGGACGCCTCATGTATTGATGTCCCGTTCGTCTAGTGGTTAGGACTCAGGATTTTCATTCCTGCAACAGGGGTTCGACTCCCCTACGGGATGTTTTGGAGTATAAGGTTTTCACGGTATAAGTTTATGAATCAATCACGCTTTGGACCTCGCTTAACACAGGGTGTTAAAATGCTCATTATGATCAACGGCGTTAGCTTTCTTTTAATGTGGAGCATCAATCTCGTTTTATCCCAATCTCACTCACTCATGCAAAACCATATTGCAATGGTGTTCAGCCTAACTCCTCAGCTCGTTCTTGAGGGCTTTTTTTGGCAACTGTTCACTTATCAGTTTTTACACGGTGGTCTCCTGCACTTTCTCGTCAATATGTTCACCCTTTGGATGATTGGACCTGAGTTGGAGCAAAAATGGTCGACCCGATTTTTTATCAAATATTATTTTATATGCGCAACGGGGGCTGGTTTGTTTATATTTACGATGCCGATCATTCTCGATCAAAGTCTAATTATTCCAACGCTGGGTGCATCGGGTGCTATTTTCGGTCTTCTGTTGGCTTACGCTGTATATTGGCCTAATCGCATGATTTTAATTTGGTTTATTATCCCTGTTAAAGTAAAATATTTTGTAATTATTATCGGTTTTATTTCACTCCTACTCACCTTCCAAAGCTCGGGAGCTGGGGGCATTAGTCATATCGGCCACATGGGCGGGCTGATAACGGGCTATATCTATCTTATGTATAAAATTCCACAGCTCATAGAAGGAAGTTTTAAAATAGACAACACCAAGAGAAGACCAAGAGCTGATGCTCTAAAAAAAATTTTGGTCAAATATCAAGAATACAAAAAAAAGAAAAAATGGCTGAGCCAACAAGAAAATATTCACGATGAAATGCACATGGAGGAAAAGGTTGACGAGCTACTCGAAAAAATTAGTAAACGTGGCTGGAAAGCTCTTTCCGCCAAAGAGAAAGATTTTCTCAAGAAAGCATCCAAACGCATGGACAAAGAATAACTCTCCTCAAAGAATATGAGCACATTCAAGCGTATTCTCGAATTGGTTCAAGCAAGATTGCCCAGCGAAGCCTCCTTGCGTGGCATACACCCCAAAAAAAGTAAGCGCGACTTCCTGCGATCAATATCAAAAAAAAAGTGTGAAAAGATTAAACTCATTGCCGAACTGAAGAGAAAGAGCCCTTCTCGGGGATTTATTAACGAAAGCATGACTGTCGAAAATGCTTGGGAACTATACTCTCCCTATGCCTCGGCCTTATCTGTGCTTACGGAGAAGGATTTTTTCGGGGGGAGTTTAGACGATCTGAAAGAAATGAGTGATTTGAGTAAAATCCCAATACTTAGAAAAGACTTTATCATACATCCTCGCCAAGTCAAAGAAGCAAGAGCTTATGGAGCTGACGCTTACTTACTCATTGTGGCAGCACTTGATCTCAACCAACTGAAAGAACTTTTAGAAATCGGCAGTGAGTACAATATGTCCGCCCTTGTCGAAGTTCATAATGAGTCAGAACTTGAAACCGCCTTGGAAGTCGATACCTCTATTCTAGGTATCAATAATCGAGACCTCCATCATTTAGGCACTGATGTCGAAACGACCCACAGGCTTTTTGAGTATATTCCTGATCAACTTCGTGAGAGTCTGGTGATTGTTTCAGAGTCAGGCCTACACACCCGAAAAGATATTGATGGACTTCCCAAAGGAATCGATGCCGTTCTCGTTGGAACAAGCCTGATGGGTGCAACAAAGCCTCATCAAAAGATCAAAGAACTATTTTCCTGAAAAATACCACATACATCAACCGATAAATTCATTCTAGCGTTGTTGCACAACAAGGAACTAAATTTGACCCTCCCTATTCTACATGAATTATAGCGTAAATACCTTAAATAGATCAGACCATCACTAACAATGCGTAGGCTCCCAAATTTATTAAAAAATAGAAAGTCGCACTTCTCAAACTGAACAGCTGACTCATATTTTTGTCCTATGAATGCTGCTTGTCTCTATTAATTCTACAGGTGACAAATAATCTCATAACAATCATATTTCCCGCACAGCCTCCTTTCGTTAGAGACCAAGCATTTCAATTAGTAAAAAATGCTTGTCTGTCCAACAGGTAGAAAGAACAGGCATTGCAAGCCTAAAAAATTACAGAAAAGAACTTAAAAAATATTAAAAATAAACATAATAGAATGGCAAAAAAAAAAGAAACCAAGCAAGAACCAATAGAGAAGCAGCTGTGGAAAGCAGCCGATAAACTGCGTAAAAATATTGATGCCGCAGAATACAAACACATAGTATTAGGCTTGATGTTCTTAAAATATATTTCAGATTCTTTTGAAGAACTCTATGCTAAACTAAAAGCAAGCAAAGGCGACTATGCAGAAGCCGACCCAGAAGATAGAGACGAGTACACATCAGAAAATGTATTCTTTGTACCACCTTCTGCAAGATGGTCTTACTTGCAAGGTAGAGCAAAACTGCCTGAAATAGGTAAAGACATAGACAATGCTATGGATGCTATTGAAACAGATAACGCCTCTTTAAAAGATGTTCTACCAAAAGTATTTGCCAAAGAAAATTTAGACCCAACAAGTTTAGGGCAACTTATTGACTTGATTAGTAACATTGCTTTAGGAGATGCTAAAAGTAGAAGTGCAGATATTTTAGGCCACGTTTTTGAATATTTCTTAGGAGAGTTTGCCTTAGCAGAAGGTAAAAAGGGCGGACAATTCTATACACCCGAAAGCATTGTAAAACTATTGGTAGAAATGCTCGAACCCTATAAAGGCAGAGTGTTTGACCCTTGTTGTGGCAGTGGCGGCATGTTTGTACAATCCGAAAAGTTTGTCGAACAACACCAGGGCCGTATTAACGATATATCTATCTACGGCCAGGAGAGCAACCAAACCACCTGGCGGCTGGCAAAAATGAACCTCGCCATTCGCGGTATCGATAGCTCACAAGTAAAATGGAACAACGAAGGTTCGTTTTTAAACGATGCACACAAAGACGTAAAAGCCGATTTTGTCATCGCCAACCCGCCCTTCAACGATAGCGACTGGAGCGGCAAACACTTGCGTGGCGATGCCCGCTGGCAATACGGCGCACCGCCCGCCGGTAATGCCAACTTTGCCTGGTTACAGCATTTTGTCTATCACTTGTCACCAAAAGGCGTTGCTGGTTTTGTTCTTTCCAAAGGCTCGCTCACTTCCAAAACCGCCAACGAAGATGTTATCCGTAAAAAGATGATAGAAGCGGGCTTGGTGGACTGTATTGTCAACCTGCCGGCAAAACTTTTCCTGAATACGCAAATTCCAGCCTGCCTGTGGTTTGTCTCCAACAAACGCCACGGCTACAATGGCGACCGCAAACGCGATGACGAAATTCTTTTTATAGACGCGGGCAACCTGGGGCACTTGATCAATCGCCGTACCCGCGAGTTTTCAGATGAGGACATTGCCAGAGTGTCTAACACCTACCACCAATGGCGGGGCAAAGACGGCGGCTATCAGGATCAACCCGGTTTCTGCGCTTCTGTATTGATTGAAAAAATAAAAGAATTGGATTATGTCCTGAGCCCGGGGCGTTATGTCGGACTGGCTGAAGTGGAAGACGACTTCGACTTTGCGGAAAAGTTTAACGCGTTAAAAGCGGAGTTTGAGGCGCAGTTGCGGGAGGAGAAAAAATTGAATAAGCGGATACAAGAAAACTTGAATAAAATAAATATCTTTTGAATGAGAACTCATCCATCAACAACGCCTAGTGGTGAAAAATGAATACCGAAAAACAACGCTGGAAGTATCGCTTTAATAACTTCAGAAGAGCTTATATCTTGTTACAGGAAGCCGCCGACTTGAGTCATGAAAACAAATTGGATCAACTCGGTAAAGAGGGCATGATACAAAGGTTTGAATACACTACAGAACTTGCGTGGAAGACCATAAAAGATTATTTGGAAAGTCAAAACATCGTGTTTGATTTGATCACTCCCAGAACCGTCATCAAAGAAGCGGTCGCCACAAAGTTTATTGAACGAGGCGAAGATTGGATGAACCTGATCGACGCGCGCAACAAGATGAGCCATACTTACGATTTCAAAAATTTTGAAGTCGCGATAGAACAAATAAAAGACTCTTATCTTGTTTGTTTCAGTGAACTATACGAAAAATTAGCAGAAAAGTATAACGATGAATCAGACTTTTGAGCACGGACTCAGCATATCTCAGTTAGAAACACTAAAAACCATTCTCAACCAATGCCCATTCGTTATAGAAAAAGTATCCATTTTCGGTTCCAGAGCAACCGCGACATACAAAAGCTACTCTGATATTGATTTGGTGCTGTACGGCAGCATCAGCGAAAGTGGCATTGATAGGTTATGGACACTTTTTAACGAAAGCAACCTGCCTTATAAAGTGGATATCAATGCTTACCACCTGATCCATTATCCGCCATTGAAACGACACATTGACCAATTCGGCAAAGTATTGTTCACACAGGATGAACTTAACAGCACAAATGAAAACACCGAAACCCGCGCCTAATCAGTCAACACGAACCCTGCCGAAGGGCGGCGCCCCCAACCTGCCGAAAGACTGGCGGGAGATGAGGTTGGGGGATGTGGCGGAGTCAAACTGCCAAAATATCAGCAAAGATTATGAATACGACCAGATACTATATCTCGATACGGGGTCCATTACTGCTGGTAAAATTCAACATCTTGACAATCATCAAGTATTCCAAGCACCAAGCAGAGCTAAAAGGCTGGTAAAAAATCAGGATATTATTTATTCAAATGTGAGACCAATTCAACGACATTATGGCTTCATTAAAAACCCTCCTGAGAACCTTGTTGTTTCAACAGGATTCTCAGTTATTGAAACCGACCAATCAAAGGCAGCACCTCTTTTTGTTTATTACTTTTTAACATCAAATAATATTGTGAAAAAGTTGAATGCCATAGCAGAGGGAGCAACATCGGCATATCCTTCACTCAGACCAGTAGATATTGAAGACCTAGAAATTCCCCTCCCTCCACTCCCCGAACAAAAAGCCATAGCCGAAGTATTATCCAGCCTTGACGACAAAATAGACCTGCTCCACCGCCAAAACAAAACCCTGGAAGACATGGCACAAGCCCTGTTCCGCAAATGGTTCATTGACGAAGCTGATGAAGATTGGGAGGTTGGAAACTTGGAGGACATTATAGAAAATTTTGACAGTAAGCGAATCCCTGTCTCAAGAATGAAACGAGATAAAATGAAAGAAGGACAATTGTATCCATACTATGGGGCTGCTCAGGTTATGGACTATATAAATGATTATATCTTTGACGGGGAGCATATTTTGATGGCAGAAGATGGCACTATAAAAACAAATGACGGTTACCCGGTGCTCCAATATGCAAAAGGTAAATTTTGGGTAAATAACCATACGCATGTTTTAAAGGCAAGAACCCCTTACAATAATGCTTTCGTTTGGCATTTTCTTTTGAAGCTAAACATCGAAAATATAATTACAGGTGCCGTACAACCCAAAATCAATCAAGGCAATCTCAATTCAATTCAGTTCCCAAAGTACCCCTTGACTTTGGTTAATACATTCCAAGAGCAAATAAAGCCAATGTTTGAAAAAAATATTTCCAATCAATCCCAAATCCATGCCCTTGAAAACCTGCGCGACACTTTATTGCCAAAGCTGATGAGTGGTGAGAAAAGGGTTTTAATAGATGAATCAATACAGGGTGTTTATTGAATAACAAGCGATGACAAAAATTACCGAAAAAGACACTGAATTATATGCAATAAAAGAATTGGAAAACCTTGGGTATTCCTATATCTATGGTCCTGATATTGCACCTGATACAGATGCTCAGGAAAGAACATCTTTTGACCAGGTAATTCTTACAGAAAGACTTCAAAAAGCAATAGACCGTATTAATCCTACCATTCCTGACAATGCTAAAGAAGACGCACTAAAACAAGTATCGCGTATTGGTACACCTGATTTATTAACGGATAATGAAACATTCCATAAAATGCTCACAGAGGGCATAAACGTTACCTATCAAAAAGAGGGTAGCCAAAGAGGTGATATTGTAAAATTAGTAGATTTTGAAAATGTCGATAATAACGAATTTAAAGTTGTCAATCAGTTTACGGTAATTGAAAATAACAACAATAAAAGACCAGATGTAATTCTCTTCATAAATGGCTTGCCTTTAGCGGTCATAGAGCTAAAAAATGCAGTAGATGAAAATGCAACCATAAGCTCAGCTTACAAGCAAATTCAAACCTATAAAGCTACGATACCCTCATTATTTACTTACAATAGCATATTGGTAATATCAGACGGTACAGAAGCCAAAGCAGGTTCATTATCGGCAGGTTTTACTCGTTTTATGTCTTGGAAAACAGCAGATGGAGAAAATGAAGCATCACAGCTTATTCCTCAAATGGAAACCCTTATCAAAGGGATGCTGAATAAAAACACGGTTTTAGACCTTATCCGTCATTTCATTGTTTTTGAAAAATCCAGGAAAGAAGATCTAAAAACAGGAATTACCACCATAGAAACGGTAAAGAAAATAGCAGCCTATCATCAATATTATGCGATAAATAAAGCCGTTGCAAGCACTATTCAGGCAAGTGTAGGAGATGGAAACAGAAAAGGTGGTGTAGTTTGGCACACACAAGGTTCTGGTAAGTCTTTATCTATGGTTTTCTATTCAGGTAAAATCGTATTAAACCTAAACAATCCCACTATATTGGTTATTACCGATAGGAATGATTTAGACGACCAGTTATTTGACACCTTCGCTTCTTCTACTCAGTTATTAAGACAAACGCCGGTACAAGCAGAAAACCGTCAGCACTTAAAAGAATTGCTAAAAGTAGCATCAGGCGGAGTTGTTTTTGCCACCATACAAAAGTTCCAACCAGAAGAAGGTAATGTATTTGAAACCTTATCAGAACGTAAAAATATAGTTGTTGTAGCAGATGAAGCCCACAGAACGCAATACGGTTTTAAAGCAAAAACGATAGATGAAAAAGATGCCAATGGCAATGTAATAGGTAACAAAGTAGTCTATGGTTTTGCAAAGTATATGCGTGATGCTTTACCCAATGCCACCTATTTAGGTTTTACAGGCACGCCCATAGAAAATACAGATGTGAATACATCAGCTGTTTTTGGGAATTATGTAGATATATACGATATAGCCCAAGCGGTAGAAGATGGTGCAACAGTCAGAATCTTTTATGAAAGTAGATTGGCCAAAATTGCCTTATCAGAAGAAGGTAAAAAACTAGTTGAAGATTTAGATGAGGAATTAGGAGAAATTGAATTGACCGAAACCCAAAAAGCCAAAGCCAAATGGACAAAATTAGAAGCCTTGGTAGGAAGCGAAAAAAGGGTAAAAAGTATTGCACAAGATGTAGTAACACACTTTGAAGCTCGACAAGAAGTTTTTGAAGGTAAGGCAATGGTGGTTTCTATGTCAAGAAGGATTGCTACCGAATTATATAAAGCAATTACCACGTTAAGGCCCGATTGGCACAATGATGATTTAGGTAAAGGAGCAGTAAAAGTAATTATGACTGCATCTTCTTCTGATGGTCTGGAAATGACAAAACACCATACTACAAAGCAACAACGTAGAGCATTGGCAGACCGTATGAAAGACCCAAAAGACGAATTGAAATTAGTCATAGTTCGTGATATGTGGTTAACTGGTTTTGATGTTCCTTCTATGCATACCCTTTACATTGACAAGCCAATGAAAGGCCATAACTTAATGCAAGCAATAGCAAGGGTAAACAGGGTATATAAAGATAAACCAGGCGGTTTGGTAGTAGATTATTTAGGGATAGCATCAGACCTTAAAAAGGCATTGGCATTTTACTCAGATAGTGGTGGTAAAGGAGACCCAACCATTGCACAAGAACAAGCGGTACAGCTAATGTTAGAAAAATTAGAAGTTGTATCGCAAATGTTTTTAGAGAAACCAAAGCAAGGGTATTCAGGCGATTTTACTTCATTGGTAGAGGATTCATCTGTTCCTTATTTAGGAAAAGATGAAGGTTTATTGTACGAAGAGTATTTTACAGCAGATACCAAAACCAAACTTAAAATAATATTAGCAGCACAAGAGCATATTTTGAGTATTGAAGACGGTAAGAAACGTTTTACAAATGAAGTAACAGCATTGTCTAAAGTATTTGCAATTGCTATCCCTCACGACCAAGCATTAGATGCTAAAGACGAAATAGGCTTTTTTCAAGCGGTAAAATCAAGACTGCAAAAATTTGATACTACAGGTTCTGGTAAATCAGATGACGAAATAGGATCAGCTATCAGACAAGTAATAGATAAAGCATTGGTTTCAGATGGTGTAATCGATATTTTTGATGCGGCGGGGATCAAGAAACCTAATATTTCAATCCTTTCAGATGATTTCCTAATGGAAATCAAAAATATGGAGCATAAAAACTTAGCATTGGAAACATTAAAAAAATTGCTAAATGACGAAATAAAGTCAAGAGCCAAAACAAATCTAATACAGAGTAAATCCTTAATGGAAATGCTTGAAAATTCTATTAAAAAGTATCAAAACAAAATTATTACAGCAGCAGAAGTAATAGAAGAATTGATTGAGTTGGCCAACAGCATAAAAAACAAAGATAAAGAAGATAAAGATACAGGCTTAACCAATGAAGAATTGGCATTTTACTATGCAATTGCAGAAAATGAAAGTGCAAAGGAGGTATTAGGCAATGATGTTTTAAGAAAATTGGCAGTCTATTTATCTGAAGTTGTAAAAAACAATGCAACAATAGATTGGACGATTAAAGAAAGTGTAAGGGCTAAACTGAAAGTAATGGTAAAAAGAGCATTGCGAAAATTTGGCTACCCTCCAGACCTTCAAAAATTAGCAACAGAAACCGTATTAAAACAAGCCGAATTATTGGCAAATCATTGGGCTAAATAGAAATTGAAAAACCTTACAATAAATATCATCCCATTCAAACACCCTTCTATTCAAAAGGAGTTTGGTTTTTATAAAAATCATATATGAAAGCATCAGCAAAAAATCTATTATCCATCATAAAAGAACCTAAACAGTTCATCATTCCTATTTACCAGCGTACTTACAGTTGGCAGTTCAAACAATGTGAATTATTGTTAAACGACATTCAAGCATCCCAATCTGAACAAGGTCATTTTATTGGCTCTATCGTTTATTTCCAACCAGACATTCACACCATTGCAGAGATTAACAAGTACTTGGTAATTGATGGGCAACAGCGATTAACAACCATTACGCTATTGATTGCAGCTATTGTAAAGTTCATTGAAGAAAATCCAGATTGTGCAGTAGATACTACAGCAAAAAAGCTGAAGAACTATTATCTATTTAATGCAGAAGAAGAGGATAATGATTTGTACTTCAAATTAGGGATGGAGAATAGGATTGTACCCCCCTACGACCATTGGCATCTTTTGAAATAAATAGTCCAGTCGAAACGGTGGTAAATTTAATATTTGTTTGTCAATAGTTGTGCTTTCCTCTCGGATCAGCTGCCAGGGCGATTTATTCTCTTTGTAAGAATTTTTTCTTATTGAATTGAACATCAATAGATAGGAGCCAGCTTTGTTGAGAAAGTCTTCTCTTGAATTATACGTTTCATTCAGGTAAAGGTGATCCTCAATCAATCTATGAGTCGTTTCAACATCAGACTGCCAAGTATGCGCTCCAGCAGGGATCGTCTGGTGTGGCACACCATAACTGGCTAATACTTTTGTAAACTCCGAATCTCCTTTTTTATTCCAAGCACCAATAAACTCTGAGCCATTATCTGTTTGCCCTCTCGTATTATTTTTCTTTAAATCAACCCCTGATTTTACAAGATGATCTAAAATTACCTCCATAAACAGACAAGAGTATGCCATATTATACTCATCTGCAAAAGCTAGAAATTGTAAGCCAGAAAAAACTTCTCTGAAGGTATATTGATATTTCGGTACAATATTTTCCTGAATATAAGGCCAAAGCTCAGGAATATCGTATAAATGCTTCGTATCTACGTCAAATTGCTTAAATAAACCCCATAATTTCTTAATTTCACGCAAATTTTGCTTCGTTTTATGTTTTCTACGCTTTTTTTTCAAGAGTGCTTGCTCCCTCCACGCTCTGCGAATGGCCTTGACACTCAAGTCTAGTTGGTAAACATTCTTCAGTTCCTGAGCACCAAAGCCTCGACGTTTCTTTTTAAGAAAGCAAACATAAGCCTTTTCAAAGTCTGTGATTGCATGTGGTGAGTAGTGTGGAGCGTGGCTCTTGTCTTCCAAGCCAACGTATTTCTCTGATTCAAACCTACGAAACCACTTTTTTACTGTTTTTACAGTCGTTTTAAACATTCTGGCTGTTGGCTTGAAACCATGCTTCTTGGCATAATGAACCATTTGCATTCTGTATAACTTTTTGTCTTTACTATTTCGCATTACTGCCGAATACCTGTTTAGACAAATAACCTGAGAAGGGTGCTTCATTAGGAACCTCTGTTTTATTTGATGATTTAACGTCGGCCTTTTGATGCACCTTTTTTAGGAAAATGTCTTTCACTTGCTCTACCAGTAAACCCAAGCCTTTTGAACCAAATAACTTGATTTGAACCAATTCTGAACCAACTAATGATGGTCGTAGGGGGGTACTATCATCCTTCTCTCTCCCATTTGTACTTCAAATTACTGTTGACAAGAAGAGATAAAGAAACGCTTACAAACCTATTGACCAATAAGCCTTTACCAACAAAGCATTCCAATAGAATTATTGAAAATCACGAGTATTTTTATAAGCAAATTGATAAGAACAACATCAATAAAATATACAAAGGACTTCAAAAATTAATAGTAGTTGATGTAGCATTAGAAAGAGAAAAAGACAATCCGCAATTAATATTCGAGAGTCTAAACTCTACAGGCTTAAACCTATCACAAGCAGACCTTATCAGGAATTATATTTTAATGGGGCAAGAGCCAACATTCCAAAAACACCTATATGAAACCTATTGGTATCCTATGGAACAAAGTTTTGGAGAAAATATCACCTCTGTACCTTCATTTATGCGTGATTATTTAACAATGAAGTTGAATAGTATTCCTAAAATTGGAGAGGTTTACGATACGTTTAAACTGTATTTTAACAACCATAAAGATAAATTAGGTACAGAAAATATTGTAAAAAGCCTTTATGAATATTCGCAATATTATGTCGCTATTGCTTTACAGAAAGAAGAAGATAAAACCTTAAAATCTGTATTTAAAGAAATTACCAAATTGCGTATGGATACTTCGTACCCATTCTTTTTGGCAGTTTATGGAGATTACAACAATGAGCTAATCACGTTTGATGAATTTGTAGAGATATTGCACCTTACCAAAAACTACGTTTTTAGGCGAGCTATTTGTGGTATTCCTACCAACAGCTTAAACAAAACATTTGCAACACTTTACAAGAATATTAAAAGTGAAACCTATGCAGAATCTGTTAAGGCAGCATTTATGTTAATGGATGGATATAGACGTTTTCCTTCAGATGCAGAATTTACGAGAGAAATTCAATTAAAAGATGTCTATAATTTCAGGTCAAGAAATTACTTATTAGAATCCTTAGAAAACTTCAAGCGTAAAGAATTGGTAAATGCAGAAAATTACACCATAGAACACATTATACCACAAAACCAAAACACACCAATTGAATGGCAACAGGAATTAGGCGAGCATTGGAAAGAGGTAAAAGAAAAGTATTTACATACATTAGGCAATCTATCTTTAACCGGTTATAATTCAGAATTATCTGATAAACCGTTTACCAACAAAAAGACCATTGAAGGCGGTTTTAATGACAGTCCGTTATTCTTAAACAAATCGGTTCGAGTAGCTGATGTTTGGAACGAACAAGCAATCAACAATAGAGCAACAGATTTAGGAGATAGAGCATTAAAAGTATGGCCATCACCTTATTTAGATGATGAGGTTTTAGATATGTATAGAGCACCAGCAACAACAAAAGACACAGTTCAATATACCATAGATCAATACGAGCATTTACAAAATGAAATGTTAGGCTTATATCGTTTGTTTGAAAAAAGAGTACTGAATATTGATGCCACAGCAAAAGTTGAATTTAAAAAACTATACATAGCATTTAAAGCACAAACTAACTTTGTTGATGTAGTACCCCAAAAATCAAAATTACGTCTATCCTTAAATATGGATTTTGAGAATATCAAAGACCCTAAAAACCTTTGTAGAGATATTAGTGGTTTAGGCAGATGGGGCAATGGTAATGTAGAAGTAAATCTAGATTCCGCTTCGGAATTAGATGATATTATCGAATTGGTAGAGCAGGCATTTGAAGAACAGATGAATGGTTCATCATAAATCAATAAACATTATGTTCCCTCAATTACAAATTATAGTAAATATTTGTGTTACTATAATAAAATTACGTTTATCATTATAATCGATAAAATTAAAAAAGGATCTTCCAAAAAAGTTTATCGAAAACGACCAGGGGGATTGAGGCTTTCTTTGATCAAATTGCATATAACCGTAATTTCAGAAGATTTAATCTGCGGGGTTTGGAGTCTGTAAAAGGAGAATTTTTCGTTGTGGCCTTATCCCATAATTTGGGAAAAATCATGAAAAAACTAAAATCTGACGATAAAAATGAGCTAATTTCTAAAATTAACTCTGCAGTGACCAATAACCTAGCAACAACCATATTTCTCGCACAGCCTCGTAAAAAGTTTGAGATCTATCAAAAATTGCGTGACCTTTCATTGACTGTCAAAGAATGGTCATCGAGAATCTTGGTTGAAGATTCGTAGGGAATGCTTCACTCACGGCCTCGTTAAATCAGGTTAAGTATTTATAATGTTTTCGCTGGCCACATTAATTAACCTCTCCGATAAAGAAAAGTATAAAATCGTTATTCAACAAGCCAATTTAAACGAGCTACTCAAAAAAAAGATGTTGACTAAAGAAGGTGAGATTAAGAGGATTAACGTTAATCTCGCAAAGAATAAACTCACAATCAAAGGAGTCGTGAAAAACCCAAAGGAAGTAAAAAATCGAAAGAAGAAAAAACTGTCTTTTGTGGTGGTTCTTGAGAAAAAGAGCTTCTCTAGTCACAAAATTTTCTTCTTTGTAGAAGATTTCAAAATCTATTATCCATTAATTAGAATTGACTTCCTCAAGATGCTCAATCAATATAGCAATGTTGTGAAAGAAAAGATTGTTGCCCTCCTTATGGAAGGAGATTCTCCTTTTCGGGTTGTTAAAAAATATAATCAAATTTCGTTTGACTTAAATTATCTACTACAACAAATTCCATCAGAGGTAAGCTTGTTAGGTAAAATTGAAATTGATGATGTTCATTTTGAAAAAAATCATATTGTAGGTTTTATATCTTCAAACTTCATGTTGAAGGCGTTAATCCATATTTTGGGGACGCAATTTCTTTCTGTTGAACAAATTAATAAACACATGGACCCAGTGAGTCTTCTAACCAGTACTTTTTTGAAGCAGTCTAAATAATTATATGGGCAAGCAATTTTTAATGAAAATTGAAATCATTAAAAATCATCTAGGTTTTGCAATTTATTTAAAAGGAAGCCTTGATATTTATACTACGCAAAACCTAGAAAAAAAATGGAAAAAATAGCAATTGAGAATAATAAGATGTTCGTTATTGACCTCCTAAAGGTTTCCTGTGTTGACTCCAAACGATGCTGTAAAAGATGGCGAGCTAGTGTGAGCATATGCTACTTCATTGGATGCTTGAAGTAGTTAAACAATACTAAACACGGCCATCATAGATGCTCGCACAGTGGTTTTGATTGCTAATTTTAGACTTCAGTTATTCGAATGCCACTGAAGCCACTGTTCCGTAAGAAAATTTTTTTGTTATTCCTGAGATCTGTTTTTGCCTATATTTTTTTTTCTGGGTTATTACTCTTATCTCGGAGCTATTTACATGAATCTGAAATATGGCCTTTCTTTCACTCTTGGTATGCCGAAGAGGCAAAGCCTTCAAAAAATCTGTCTAGCAATAAGCTATATGACCTGAACCGTAGGAAAAACCTCAAAAACAGAGATAAAGCTCCTTCCATAAAAATCAAAGACCTTTCAGAAGATAACGATAGAACCCCAGAGCTGGACTTTGATGGTTCAAGTGATTTTTTCATCGAGACTCCTTCTATTGAGGAGCCCATTTATGACAACAAAGGCTTGTCAAAAATTGATGAGAACTTTTTTAAATCAAGTCAATATAACACCCCTGGTCTCGGTGGGAAGATTGCTGATGTGCAATTAAGAGTATTTGGTAACTTGGGCGTTACTACCTCCTATGGTTTTGCGAGCTACCTAACCGAAGAAGATTCCAGAGATGATTTGCTCTTGGCAAATACACAAAATATCCGAGAAGATTTTTTTTTGGGAGCAAGTTTAAACCTAAATCTAAAGGGAAAAATAGGAAGGAGAGTTTTAATTGATATCAATTATGACCAGAATGAACGCTTGCTCAATAACAAAATTCAATTGAAGTATTTTTCTCTCCATAAGAAAGAGTTTATCAGAGAGGTCACTTTTGGTAATGTAGATTTTGACTTCCCTAGTGGTGATTCAAGTAACTTTGAAGGCTTAAAAAAAAAAAATCGAGAAACTCTCGGAGTCGAGGCCAAATTTCAGAGGGGTAAATTTAATTTTCATAGTGTGGCTACCTTAACGGGCGGCGAAACAGAAACAGAAATTTTCACTGGTAAGAATCGAAACTCTAAAATGACAATTCCTGAATATGCGTATGAAGCAAGAAGATATTTTCAATTAGAACCGTTTATCTACTACGATGGACTCAGCACTCCGCCTACTATAACTAGAAGTTCATATGCAAGAGAAGACACCAATCGTTTGGTTACCCTTACTTCAACACCCAAGGGTGACATTTCTGTTTTTACTCCTTCTTCTGTAAGTATTGATTCTGGTTCACTGGAAGTTTGGCTTGATGATCGAGACACCACCAATGACCAGGCGCTCAATGCCCAAGCAAAATTTATTTCAGGTGCAGGTTTAGGAAGTTATCATAAACTAAGAGAACCCAACGATTATCAGATTAATTATGCGAACGGTCAATTGGAATTTATAAGACCCATCCAAAGTGACATGCGTATCTATGTTCGTTACACACGGCACGGAAATGGTCACGATACTGCCGACCCATCAGCCAGAACCGATGTAAATGGAAAGATTGAAACTTTTATCTACTTCGGTTCTTCCCTTAGTGAAGATATTGACTTTAATGGGTCTCAGGATATTACCATTGTTAACGATGGTCGTATCAATTATGATGTCTATGAAGTGAGAAGTGTATATTCTCTGGGTTCTAGCAACTTACAGAAAAACCAATTTGATATTACCATTGTTGATCGAAGTAGAAATGTTATTCTAGGGCTCAACGAGCAACTGGGTGGGTACGAAGTAAACTTTCAAAGAGGTCTCCTTAGGTTTTATTTAAGAGAACCCTTTAAGGCAATTAAAACAAGCAACCAACAATTTTTTCTCAGCGATACCCAAATACGAGATATCTATTCTGAAATAAAAATTAATCCAGAGGAGAGTTCTCAAATTGCTCTCCAAACCAACTTATTAGAAGAAACTCAAAACTATAAACTCCGTAATCCACAAATTATAAAGAACTCTGTTCGTGTGAAAATTGATGGTGTCGAAATCAAATCATCGTTATATCGAGTTGATTATCTTCTTGGGTTTCTCTATTTTAAAGACAAGAATAACCCCGTGATCTTACCTAGCACACGAATTGAAGTTACGTATCAGTATTCCCCTTTTGGACAAACAACAAATGGCTTCATCCTAGGGCTAAGAAGTCAATACAATGCGAATAAAGATATTCAATTTGGTAATACAATTTTGTATAACGCAGAGCTTCAAAAAAACCAAGCAGTACGGATTGGCGAAGCACCGGCAAGTCGGTTTATAATAGAGAATGACCTTAAAATAAACTTGAAAGAAGAAGATCTCACAAGTTTTGTGAATCATATTCCCGGGCTTGATTTTGATCTGTTGCCAGTGCATTATAAATTTTATGGAGAATATACAAATAGCTTTTATAATCCTAACACGGTGGATGTTGCTTTGGTTGATGATCTTGAGTCTTCTGAGGACAGAATAGAAATATCGGTAAGTGACCGAGACTGGCAATTATCAAGCCTGCCACCTTCTCTAGGTTTGAATGAATGCGACCGGGCGCCTTTGTTCTATCGTTACTATCGTGATCTCAATAATCTCGAATTGGGGCCTACCCCGTTGAATGCTCCTGTTCAGGCTTCCCCTCCTTATAGCCAACTCGCCGGGCCCTACAGTGTTGCTGAAGGACACCTTGCTCCCCAACAATTGGAGCAAGCGAGAAGACAAATTTCTTTGGTAATGGACTTTGATTTTTCTAAGGGAGGTAAAGTAGCCAGCATTGTGACAAGACGTTTTTCACCACAACGAGAAGGTCGAAACCTTTCACAAATTGAATATATTGAGTTTTCAGCTAAATTGATCGACTCCGCTGCCCTCTCTCAGGGAGTTTCTGTTCGTTTTGACATAGGAACGATCAATGAAGACTCAGATGGTGATTCTCGTTTAGATACAGAAGACGTTGGTTCTGATGGCATTAATAATGATATAAATGGTGATGGCATTCCTGACTCGGGAACCTCTTTTTCGGGGAGTGAACACAATGGACGTATCGATAGAATTGCGGGAGGATTTACCGAAGATCGGGGCTATTCTTTTAACGCGCCAAGTGCTTGCTCTCGGTTAAATACACGAATAGGTTCTGGTCCAGCGATACCCGGTGAACCTCGAACGAATGGAAATGGTGTTCTTAATACAGAGGATCTAAACGGCGATGGCAGGCTGAACACTACTGAAAATGTTATCATTTTTGATGAGCTGAACCGAAGTTATATCAACTTTGATACTGAGACCGGTTTGAATTTCTCCAATATAATTGTTCCCGGTGATTGGCAATTGGTCAGAATGTATTTGAATCGAGGTGCACTGAGTCCTGCTCAACAACAATTACTTACTAGCGTAAAAAGTGTCCGTCTCTATATCGTGCCTCACAATAATATTTCTGCCAATGGCAGAGGACGTCTTCTTATTGACAATATTAAATTTGGGTCTTCTCGTTGGAGGCGCAAAAGATTGCGAATCAATAATACCGAATCTGACCTTACAGATTCAAGAATATTTAGTACTAGTACAATTGATAATCAAGATTCCCGATCAGAATATGCTGATTCCTCATTTATCCGTCAGAGAACCAATGAATACGAACAAATACACGGTTCGCAAACAAACACAGAACGAGAACGAACGCGGGAAGCGGCTTTAAAGATTCATTATGATTTTACTCCGAGTTCCTGTACCACGGGAGTCTGTCAAGAGGCCTACGTAAGAAGAGTTTTTTTGAGACCGCTTGACTTGCGTTATTATAAAAAAATAAACCTCTGGGTAAACTATCGAATACTGAATACGCCAGATGATTTTTTTTTTCTGCGTTTTGGCTCCAGTGATCAGGATTATATTGAAGTATCAAAAAAGATGGGTGGTTCTGGCTGGCGTTTATTAAGTTTTGACATACCAGAACAATTCGTAAGTGAAATATGTCCAACACAAAATAATTTTCAGGGATGTCCCAACCTTAAACAAGTAAACACTATGGTCTTGGGAATTCGTAATGGTAGTGCAACAGGGGGTAATCGGGGAACCATTTGGGTGAACGACATTTTTGTGTCTGAATCAAATGTGCAAAGTGACAGTTCTTATAAAATTAAAAATTACCTACACGTCATAAAGCCACTTTATAAAACAGAAGGAGGAACATCTATACTGAATGACTTTCAGCTCTCTTATGAAAAATATTATCAAGGAAATAATTTCTTCACCCTGAACCAAGCATTCAACAATATTTCAAGAGATGAAGACAATATCACCATTCGTTCTGAAATTTTGCCTTTCTGGGAAAGTAATTATTTATTCTCTCAAACAATATCGGAATCCTCCGCTACCGAATCTCAAGAACAGAGAGATTTTGATGGTAGGGTAATCAGAGTCAGCCACGGTACACAGCATAACTTTCGATTTAGCAATGAATATTACCCTCAGATAACTTTCCGGTACGTACACCAAGGTAGAAATATAAGAAAACAAGAAGTTATTGATCATACCACCAGCAAACAATTGAGAGATAAAGTTACTCAAGAAGATACGTATATTCCCTACATTTCACTCCACCAAAACTTTCCTCCCTTCTGGGGGCAAAAGTTTATGTTTACGATGTCGACAAGTGTTCTTTATTTCGAAAGAGTAGAAGACATCGTTTCTAAAAGATCCTCTCAAGTATCGGGTTCAACCCAAAAAAAAAAATCAAAAGAACAAAAAGATGAAGTTGATATGAGTCTAGTATACCAATGGAGAGGCTTTGAATTGAAGCCAAGCTATTTTTTTCGTCAAGTTCTTTTAGTCAACCAAAGTTTCACAGATAATCAAACATTAAATCTTATTAAGGGTAATTTTTACTTTCCATTTTCTATCGCGACACAAGACTTTCGCTATGTTCAGAGGTTGACTAAATATAAGTTAAGCTTACGTTATGATAGACTTTGGATATTTTCACCAAAATTGGAATATCTATTTAACTACTTAGAAAATTCCTTTAGAGATAACACTGATAAGTCTATACTCTCAGGAAACTCATTTCAGAGGTTCAAGCAACCCAATAGTTACGCCCGTACAAACTTTAGTCTTGATTTTGATCTACAAAAAATTTCGAAAAAACTCGAATTTTTTACTGTATTTTCAACCAGTTTTTTTCGGGATATCTCTCTCAGTGAAAACTCTGTTCCTTTTACTGCGAAGTCATCGATCTTTCGAGATGAGTACGGATTATCAAGTCGGTTTCAACTTTTGTCAAATAGAGTCTATGATATTTTTTCGCACCCTGTCTGGCAACATTTCACCTCCACGAGGCGTCATCGAAATAATTTTTCTGATGGGAGGGAGTACGTGCAAAAACTCAATTTTCGCCCTGTTCATCCCTCCCAAAACTTTGCGAATGCCTTTTCAAGATATACTCAAACAATCATGCTCAAAGAATATATGAATGTGGTCGCTAATTGGTTTTTTTTTGACGGCTTTACAGTATTGAATGAAGCCCATTTAAGCCAAAGAATTTCACGTCGAGGGAACATTAGTACAATACCTTCTCAAATTGCTAATTGGGGAGTAAAAACCCGACCAACCATTGATCTCATGAAAGCTCTCAACTTTTGGTTTTGGTACACTCCATCAAAAGATGAGACAATGAGTCAAAAAAATTACCAAGAGAAAAGCTCTGATCTCGACATTGGTTTCCAATATGAAAATAATTTACTGATTACAAATAATCTATCTCGAGAGCACTATATTCCTGAAATCGGTATTTCTTTTAATTGGCTTGATCATGATAACGCATTACAGTCTTTCCGTATTCGCACAAATCTTGACCTTGTCGATGAAAATGTGGTTGATTTTTTTATTGCGAATGGCAACCCCATTGACATACCCATATATGAAACTATACAACGAAGTGGAAATCTTTTTAGTAAGCAAGACATTGGTTTTGGTATTTCTATCTTATATACTTTAGGGCTCCCTTCTGTAAGGAGATGGTTAGAACATTTAACAGGATTCGCGATCAAAAAAAATCCAAAATATCGCCTGGAACTCTTATTCGATTTTAATCGTTTCAATTATGACATCTATACCAATTTGAATCGGCTCCCTTCTGATTTCTATGTTTTAACACAGAACTTTAATATGAATATCCATACCAATGTCACGGGAGAAATTTATCTGAAGTCAGCACTCGAGATTCAAAGAGACCAAGAAACAAATAGCGAAAGAAGAAAAGTCATAGCTTTTGAAGTTGGACTTTCCATGCGAATTATTTTTTAAGTCTAGTTGTCTGACTAATTCAACTGTATCGTTCTAGCACTTTTTTTGAAAAAAGAGGTTTCTAGAGTTGATGCTAGATGATACAAGGATTATTATTTATGATCAAAGTCCAGAAAAATACAAAAAGCACCCAACACCAGAGCGTGAACACTGCTGAATACAACGCATAGGGTTTACTTAGAATGGCAGACATAACCTAAGTCTGCTATCGTTCAAATTTAACTCTAATTTAGCAGCCCACACCACCAGCAATTGCTGGAACCAAAGATAGCTCAGTATTTTCTTCAACCTTTGTCTCCAGGAAATCCATAAAACGGATATCTTCATCACCAAGATAGATATTAACATACCTTCTCAGCTTGCCTGACTCGTCATAGATGCGGTCTTTTAATTTTGGGTATTTGTCAACCAATGCCTGAAGCACTTGCCCGATGGTTACCCCATCGGCTTGCACCTCACTTAAACCATCCGTTTGGCCTCTTAGTTGACTTGGTATTTTGATTCTAGCCATCAGGGACACTGTCCAATTTTAATCAACAGGGTCAAGTATTTTATGATCTGACCCTATTTCTTGCACGTAAACCGCTGAGGTTATGTCTTTAGGGAGGCTTAACATTTGGTTATTTTCTAACTTTTTTGTTTCGTTCATGTCTGGATATTTTGGTCTCAGATGAAAGGCATTCAGGAGCACATCAACAAAAACTTTTTTAATAATTTTTAAATCACCAACCATAAGCCCAGATTCATCAAATTGATCCTCCATCATTTTGTTTTGGATAATTTTATCAATCATGTCCTCTAAACTATCTTTGTTTGGGTTATCCATACTTCTGGCTGCTGCTTCGACAGAATCGGCGACCATGACCACAGCGGTTTCTCTGCTTTGGGGTTTGGGGCCTGGATATTGAAAATCACTTTTTTTCACCTGTTTCTTCTTTTGTCCAGAAGCTTCTATTAACGCTTGATGATAAAAGTATTGGATCGTCGTGGTACCATGATGTTCTGGGATAAAAGCAATGACCTTACGAGGCAGTTGGTTTTTCACCGCAATTTTGACACCGTCCACGACATGATTGATGATGACTTGGGCAGACTTATATGGCCCTAGCTTTTTAAAGCGTTCCGATTTTTTATCAAGGTGTCTATTCTCAGCAAAAAAAGTAGGTTCAATTGTCTTGCCGATGTCATGATAAAGACATCCTACGCGGGTGAGTAGAGCGTCGCCACCAATCGCTTTGACTGCCCTTTCTGAAAGAGCAGCTACCATGGCGGTATGTGTGTGAGTTGAAGGTGCCTCCATCGCAATTTTATTTAGGAGTTGATTATTGTTATCAGCCAATTCAAGCAGATGAAATTTTGTTGGTAAGTTGAACATTTTTTCGTAGAAAGGTAGAAAGCTTGATGATAAACTTACACACATAATGCCATTAACAAAAGCAATAAATAATTTGTCTGCCAGATCAATGTATCTAACTTGATTCGTTAAGTGAGTACTAACAACAATGAATCCAATGGTGAGCGCAATGGTCAAAACTCCTTGCAAAACTTGGGTTCTCTTCTCCATATAGGTTGCCGTATGGATTCCCGCAATGCCGCTGACAAAGCTCATTACAAAACTTTCCATTTGATGTCCCGAGACGAAATACACAAAGAAGGCCAAATATATATTAGTCGCAAATGTAACACGAGTGCCCAAGAGAACCGTACCCACAATACCCAAAAAACCAGATGGAATAAATAGAGCAAGATGCCAACTTGAGTTTTGAAAAAAAGACATCCGAGAGAGACTGAATGAATATAGAATAAAAAGAATCATAAGAGAAAAGAGAATAACGTTGGATGAAAGTTCTCTAAGTTTCAAGTCGGAGAAGCGTGAGATATAAAAAGCCATTGCACAAACAATCGAAATTTGTACTAAGAAAATTCCAAAGATATGGTTTAAGTTTGTTCTTTGGTAAGCCTCACTCAAAATTTTAATTTTTTGGTAGGTGCCTTGATCGACAGGGTCTCCCTCTCGGCCGACCATTAGACCTTTCTTTAACAAGTGTTGTTTAGGTTTGATTTTATTTTGTGCTTGAAGCTTTAACTTTTTGGTGAGCGAGGGGTTATATTGTAAATAAGGGTTGCGGTATATGTGCTGTAGAACTCTCTGGATTACAATTTTTTTTGTGCTTTCTCTAAGTTTGTATTCTACGGAGATAAAATTAACACCCAATTTTTGAAGTCTGTTATAATTTCGGTATCGGAACAGATCTTTCACATGGATAAATTGATCGGAGCCCCAAATTAGACTTTCGTTATTCTCTAAATTATGATTGATAGTTCGAATTTCAGCACCAATTTTATTGAAATTATCTAGTTGAGGGAGTGGGTCTTTTAAAATACCGTATCGATCAAAGATAAGTGTTGCATACTTGATCGCCCACTCCGAAATCTTAAATAAATTTTGATCTTTCAAAGCGTTGTCGATGTCAACATCAGTGATTGACTTTGTATTATTTAAGAAAGGTATTTTTTTTTTTGCCAAGCTGACGGTTCCCCCTTGAGCCTTTATACTTGAAAGGAACGACAGCTCCGTGTCAATCTTCTCTACAGTTTCTCGAAAGGTCAAATAATTTCGGTCAAAAATAAACCTTTGCTTTTCATAAGCATCTCGCTTTTGTTTCTCAAACTCCCGAGCTTTTTCATAGTAAACATCTCGAAATACATAGATGTCATTTTTGATAATGTCTCCTTCTTCGTAGTCGAATTGTGTAGCGAGGTAGGGAGTCGATAATATGTACGTTACCATGACGAGCGTAGCCCCAGAACAAAGAAAGAGTTTCATGCTTTTCGGGCATCTGGTGATTGAGAAAAAAGATTGTAATTTTAAACTAAGTCGATCCAAAAACTGTGCCATGTCAACCACCTCCCAAATAGGGGGGCACTGAAGTCGATGCATTGACAAGCTTTTTTTAAAAAAATATAACCAAGGGTTGCTAAGTCAAAAAAATAAAAAACTAATTTCTAAAATCAACCCTCCGGATGAAAATAATCTCATAACAACCATAGCCTAGTTTGTAGAGAAATCCTGCCCAAGTCTAAAAAATCTAAAAATTTAACTAGGCGGGGAAAATATAGTAAATTATTGTTTTTTCGTAATCCTATCTCCTCTTGTGGATTCAACTGCCCAGTAAAGCGGGTCATGGTTACCAAAAAGGTGTACAAATCAAATATTGGTTCTGGTCAACTTTTATTTTACTCGTTACTCCTTTCTAAGCTTCCTTTGAAATCAAGAAGAATTAAAATTCTCTAACCAAAGTTTTACTTCGGAGTCACTAGACATACGCCAATCTCCTCTGGGAGAAAGAGCAATTGAACCAATCTTTACCCCATCAGGCATAGCAGATCTTTTGAACTGATAATGGAAAAATCGCTTATAGAAAACGAAGAGCCATTTTTTTATTATCGTGGTATCATATTTCCCTCTAAATGCTTTGTTTGCTAAAAATAATATTTTTTCAGGAGTAAATCCATAACGAAGCACATAGAAAAGAAAAAAATCATGGAGTTCATAAAACCCAATTATATCTTCAGTTTTTTGAGTAATTTTTTCTCCATCTGTGGGCAAAAGTTCAGGGGTAATCGGTGTCTCACAAATTTTTTGGAGAGTTTTTTGAATTTCCCCCGTGTGTTCGACTGAGGCAGACCATTCGATTAAATAACGCACCAAACTCTTGGGGACACCTGAATTTACATGATACATGGACATTTGATCGCCATTATAGGTACACCAGCCAAGGGCGAGTTCTGATAAATCACCAGTACCAATAACAATACCATTTACTTGATTTGCCACATCCATAAGTATCTGAGTTCTTTCTCGTGCCTGAGAATTTTCAAAAACAACATCATACTCATTGGCTTTATGTTGGATATCTTCTAGGTGTTGCTCTAATGATTTCATAATGTCAATCGTTTGGAAACTCGCTCCCAGCAAGGTGCACAGTTCTTGAGCATTATTTTTTGTCGCATGAGTCGTGCCTGGTCCAGGCATTGTGATCGCACAAATATCTTTAGGAGAATAACCAAGTGCTTGATATGCTTTCAGAGTAACTAAGAAAGCTAAGGTCGAGTCTAAACCTCCTGATAGACCAATGACACTTTTGCGTGAATTTATGTATTTCAATCTTTTGATCAACCCAGCCGCCTGAATCGAAAAAACCTCTTGACAAACCTGAGAGCGCTGGTCGTTATTTTCAGGAACAAAAGGCTGGGGCGATACAATCCTATGCATCGTTTCCTTAAAGCGTTCATCCCCACGGGGCTTTAATTCAAAGGGAACCAAAACATATTGATTATTGAAAGATTCCTTAGCAAAAATGCTACTTTTTAGTCTATCGTGATTGAGCTTGCCAACATCAATGTCTGCCACAGTATGAGAACCATCAAAACAAAATCGTTCACTCTCTTTGAGTAAAACTCCATTTTCAGCGATTAAACAATGTCCCGAAAAGACAGTATCTGTAGTCGATTCATTAGGACCAGCTGAGGCATAGAGATAAGCAGATAAACAACGAGCAGATTGTTGCTTGACTAATTCTCGGCGATAATGAACCTTGCCGATCACTTCATTGGAGGCTGAAAGGTTCAAAAAAATATTTCCACCGCTCAATGACATCTCACTACTAGGCGGGTTGGGTGCCCATAAATCTTCGCAGATTTCAACGCCAAAAATGCATTCCTCAAAATCCTTAGCTTGAAATAGGAGACGAGTCCCAAAAAAAACTTCTTGATCGTCGAAAACAATTTTTTGTGTCGATTCATTTTCGCCTGAACTAAACCAACGCTCTTCGTAATACTCCTTCGTATTAGGAAGGTTTCGTTTGGGAATAAAACCTAACACACTTCCATGGCTTATAAATGCAGCCATATTATATAGTCGACCTTTGAGCGTCATGGGTAAGCCGATTAGACAAGTGAGACCAAGTTTTTGAGAGGCCTTTTTAATTACTTTTAGACCGTGTTTGCATCCATCAAGCAAAATTTTTTGATAAAAAAGATCAGCACAACTGTAACCACTAATGCAAAGTTCAGGGAAGAGAGCGATATCAGTCTGGGCATTGGAAGCTATCGCCATGTGCTTCAGAATATTTTCTATGTTGTGGTTAACATTACCAACCTCCAATGAGGGAGAATGAACCGAAGCTCTCAATAATTGTAAGTTATTAGTGACCACACTCAGCAAGCATCAAGAAGGCTCATGAGTTCATCTTTTGCAATCGCTTGATTCGTTTTTTTTTGTTTATCGAAAAGAGAGTCAAAAAATTCTTGTTTTTTCTTTTGCAAATAAATCACTTTCTCCTCAATTGTGTCTTTTGCGATGAGTTTGTAGACAAAGACGTTACGTTTTTGACCAATTCGATGGACATGGTCAGTAGTCTGATGTTCACTAGCAGGATTCCACCATGGGTCTAAATGAAACACTGTGTCAGCTCGATGAAGCGTCAAGACTGTTCCTCCCGCTTTCAAGTTAATCAAAAAGCTGGGCGACCTTTTTGAGAACATCGGTGAACTGGCTGAAAATTGAAGTGCTCGAAGAACTTTCTCCAATCTCAGGTATTTTTGCTTTGAGGTAGGCAAGTTTACTTGATTTGAGAGTTTCATGATTCCCCATTTCATTTTTCAAGTCAGGATGACAACATCTTCTCCTTAGCTGCATCAGATAGGGTAACATTTTAATCAGATAAGAAGAACCCGCATTCTCTAAAACCCACACAGCCTCTCTTCTTTGGTTCAAGTTCTAGAATCACTTTTTTAGGAGGTACTGAAATATTGGAATCATTTTCAAAATAATAACCACTAAATGAGCGACGACTTGGAAATTGTCTACTTGATAGCAATTTTTGAGAAATGTCTCTCTATTTTTCTTCTAAGCAGTCTAAGGAGGTGTCTTCTGTCGTTACTTTTTAGTAAGTCCCTCGGTCTCCATTGTCTCTCTACCTTTCCCTTTTTGCTTTTAACATGACAAGATTATTTTTTCTTGATTAGTGACAATTCCGCAATGGTTTAACCCCCTAAAACTGGACACTTTATTGTGTTAAATTTAGGAGGTAAAACTATGATTAAAAGACAAAGATACAGTAAGGAAGCAAAAGAGAGATTGGCTTTGGAGATGATTTCAGGTCAGACTAGCACGGCAGAAATATCTAAGAGAGAGATGATTTCAGTCGCAACTTTATCGAGATGGAAGCGACAGCTGGTTTCCGAAGGCTTTGAAGATAAAAATGGGGTTGAGTTAGAATTGAGAAAAAAAATTTCCTATTTAGAATCGGCCTTATCTGACTTAATGATAGAAAATCAGATTTTAAAAAAAACGGAAAAACTTCTTCAAGAATACAGGCAAAAAGAGAAATTATCAAGAATAGCCTCAGCACAGAATTTGGGATCACAAGGAGTTGCAGAGTTATGAAACTAGAAAAGTCAACTTATTATTATAAGTCGAAGGAGAAGAAAGATGATTCAACGATTCTAAAATCTATCCATGAAATTAGTGATCAATTGAACCAAGTAGGTTATATCTCGATGACGCAAATTCTAAAAGATAGAGGCTTTACAATAAATAAGAAGCGAGTTTACCGAATTATGAAAGAAAATAGACTTTTATGCACTAAAAAGGTGTTTTTGAAGCCAAAAACTACCCAATCTAAGCATAATTTCAGAAAATATCCCAATTTGATTAAAAGTGTGCAAGCTGATCCCTTCAAGGTAATTGTTGGCGATATAACCTATTTTGATATTAATTCGAAAGACCACTATTTAGCTTTGCTCATGAGGCTTATGAGTCGCCGTATCGTAGGAGCGGCCATTTCTGATAAAAATAACACCCAACTGGTCATAGCAGCCTTTCTTTCGCTTAAAAGAGAAATAGGAGATTTACAAAATTACTACCATCATACTGATGCTGACGTCAGATATTGCTCAAATGAGTATATCGCTCTATTAGAAGAAAGTAGAATCAATATTTCCATGTGTCGTGGTAATGTGTATGAAAACGCTCATGCCGAATCATTGAATAAAACAATTAAATATAAAGAAATTAATTTATCAGAATATCAAAACTTTGAAGAAGCTCAAAAAAGTATCTTCAGGTTTATCCATCTTTATAATACGATGAAGCCACATTCAGCTTTAGGATGGGTGACACCTCAAAAATATGAGGAGAAATATCTAAAAGAATAAGAAAAAGACTGTCCAGTTTTAGGGGGTTAAACCACAAAGGGGCTGGAAAGGAATCAAACTAAAAGAAAAAAAATGCATGATAGCAATAATGTCTTGACATTAGATCGTTATTTTTTCATAGTGAGATCTATATTAAGCGAAAATAAATTAGTTTCTTTTCAGATATATAGGTTTTCGTATTTCTTGTTTCTTTGACACCTTCTTTTTTGTAGATCAAGTTATTACATCTCAACACTGGGGGTTTTGGCTTATTTATTCAATTTTGATGACAAGTTTTCAAATTTTTTTATCCACATCTCCTGCTCCAAAACAGGGAGTAAGTTTTCTGCTTTTTGAAAGTCTGGAATTAAGCCTTTGATTCTTTTAAAAAATGAAGGTGAAAACCAAACAAGTATGCAAATAATTAAAAGAGTGAGGCTGAATAACTTGAAAAAACGTCTAATTATAGAGATTAGCAAAATTATCGTGATGCAACCAGTAATAAAAATAATTTTTCCACTCATCAATAGATAATCGACAAATAGGTAAAAAACATTAAAAAATTCCCCCTCCCCCTTGGAAGAGGTTACTATGCTAAGTTAGGGTTAAATTTGAATGATTACAGACTTAGGTTATATCTTCCGTTCCATGATTTTTAGTGATTTTTAGCGAAAATCAGAAACTATTGTGATTGCCTTACGTCACAATCATATAAAAGTTGGCAATGGAGCTATTGAGGTTGCTATTTTCATAACTAAATCCATGCTCCAAAACAGGTTTTTTGGGTGGCAATAAAAAATATTTACCACAAAGAAGAATGTGGAGTAGTTGGGCTTTATAATGTTCCCGAAGCTTCCAACTATGCTTATTTAGGAATTCACGCACTCCAACACCGAGGTCAAGAAAGTGCAGGTATCGTTTCTTCTGATGAGTCTCATCTACTGCGTTTCGCGGGCATGGGTAAGGTGACAGATGTCTTTACCGAGAAAAAACTTAAACAGCTCAAGGGTTCTTTGGCCATCGCTCATAATCGGTATAGTACAACGGGAGCTAGTTTTTTACGTAATGCCCAACCCATACGTGTTGATTCGCGGCTTGGTGGCATAGCATTGGCCCACAATGGTAATCTCACGAATGCTTGGCCACTACGAAAACGCCTTGAGGCAAGAGGAACTATCTTCCAAACAACAGTGGACAGCGAAGTCATAGTACACCTCATTGCACTCTCACCATACGACAATTTCGAGAAAGCCCTCTTAGATGCTTTAGCAAGCATACAAGGTGCTTATTCACTAGTTCTGCTTACAAAGGATGCACTTTATGTGGCGAGAGACCCTAATGGGTTCCGTCCTTTAGTGATGGGCAAGAAAGAAGACGGTTGGGTTTTTGCTTCTGAAACGTGTGCTCTTGACATCATAGATGCCGATTACGTGAGAGACGTACGGCCGGGGGAGCTTATTGTTATTGATAAAAAAGGCATGAGGTCTTCTTCACTATTTGCAAAAAATTGCGAAGAAACAGTATGCATATTTGAATATGTATATTTTTCACGACCTGACTCTATTATTTTTGGATCATCAGTTTATGAATCTCGCATAAGAATGGGCGAATTGCTCGCAGAAGAATCGCCCGTTGAAGCTGATGTCGTTATTCCCGTGCCTGACTCTTCCAATGTGGCAGCGATTGGTTTTTCAAGAAAGAGTAAAATCCCTTTTGACATGGGGCTCATTCGATCTCATTATATTGGCCGAACTTTTATTGAACCCGACCAAAGAATAAGAGACTTTGGTGCTAAAATTAAATATAATGTTATTCGTCATGTAGTAAAAGGAAAGCGAGTAGTCATTATTGACGACAGCATCATAAGAGGAACCACTTCAAAAAAAATTATTAAAATGCTTTTAGCATCGGGGGCTCGTGAAGTTCATTTGCGTATTTCTTCTTCACCAAGTAAATTCCCTTGTTATTACGGTATTGACATACCTACACAAGAAGAATTGATCGCTTCATCAAAAAGTGTGGAACAAATTAAAAACTATCTCGGTGTGAACTCCTTAGCTTACCTTTCTATTGAAGCGATGAAAAAAGCAAGTGGAAGTGGTCATAGTTTTTGTACGGCGTGCTTTGATGGTAATTACCCCGTCCCTCTTGAAACGCATCAAAAAGATAGCTACTCCAATCAAAAGAGTTTGTTTGAAGAGTTGGAAGTTGAAGAAAGTTTGTAAACCATATCTACTCGTTGTTGCGGGAGAAGTTTCTGGTGACCAATTATTTGCTTCTATATTAGCTACATCAAACCTCCAAAGAATATACCACTTCTTTGGGTGTGGTGGAGCTAAAATGCAAGAACAGGGTGTTGAAATATTATATAATGTGCACGACATGGAAGCCATCGGTTTTTCTGAGATTATCTTAAAATATTCTCGTCTTCGCTCTTTCATGAAGATGTTGGTACACGAGGCACGGGAAAGAAGTGTTCGGGATGCCCTCTTGATTGACTACCCAGGGTTTAACTTGCGTTTGGCTGAGAAGCTATCACGCTTCGGTATCCGTTGTCATTTTATCGTCTCTCCACAATTATGGGCTTGGAACTATAAACGAATCTACAGAATGGAAAAGTTTGTAAAGAATGTTCTCTGTCTCTACGAGTTTGAAACTAAAATTTACGAGCAACATAATATTTCTGCTCATTTCATGGGACACCCACTCATTTATAAGATTAGAACAAAAATTAAGAACGTCAAAAATCAGCCACAGAAGATATTATCAATAAAATATGTTTGCTTGTTGCCCGGCTCAAGAAAACAGGAGATTGACCGAATGCTTCTCTTTATGCTCTCATTATGCAAGGAGTTTCAGAAAAAAAATAGTGATCGTCGTATTCAATTTTTACTTCCCTGTCCCAACAATGGAGAGATTATCAAAAAAATTAAAGAATACACTGCTGCATTTCCTGGGCTTATAAAACTAATACCGGGAGGAGTGCACGAAGCTTTGGCAAAGTCTCATGTTGCCATTGCTTGTTCAGGAACAGTCACTTTAGAATGTTTCCTTTGGGGGGTGCCTTTTCTACTTTTATATATGGTTTCTTGGCCTACTTATTGGGTTGCAAAATATTTGGTTCATATCCCTTATATTGGAATCGTGAATGTAATGCAAGGTGCCTTTGTGCATCAGGAATTTATTCAGAAAGCAATGAAAAAAAAAGAAGTCATGTTGGAGTTTGACAAGCTTATGTTCGACGAACCCTACCGCCAAAAAATGATAAATACTTTTCAGAGCTTGCTTGAACAAATTCCCTTTGAGAACCCAGCCTGTAAAGCAAGAGAAATCATAAAAAGCATTGTGTCTCTTTAACAAATTTATCTCAAGCACTTAAAAGAATATACCGTAAATCTAGCGGGGAACTGTATTGTGATTCACAGAAAAATTTTACTAATAATATCATTCATCACTCATTTTTTTATAAATACAACTCTGCTTATATCGCAAAAGAATCAAGAAGATAGTTTTGATTACGACCAAATTAATCAAGAAATTGGAGAGATACACAAGAATCTCCAGAAATTAGCGATTCAATATAAAGATAAAATTATTGACAATAAACTAAGGGTTCCCATTGGTCTAGGTCTTCATGATCTTTTGGATGATAACGAAAAATATGTTTATCGAAATGATGCCTTTTTTTATTTTTCAGAAAAAAACACCCTTGAGAAAGTAAAAATATTGTATGAGCAGACAACGTTGGACTCACTTTCGACCGAAATTCGTATCACAGATGTTATGCAGTTATCAGAAGTAGTTCCTTTTCCAATTAAGGTGAAGTATATTTCATGGAACATTGACCAAGAAAAGGGAGATAAAAAATCCACCATGAACCTAGTTCGTTTCTCTGATGAAATACTATCTCCCCCAGGTGCTATCAGCACTGAATATTCTATAGAAAACATGAAAAAACCATCGGAAAGATTTGCTTTTCTACTTGCCTACCGAGAAATAATAAAAAAGCTTGAAAGGACGATGTTGCTTTACACAGAGTCAAGGAAGACGAACAAGAAGACACTTATGAAAAGAAGCTTAAAGCTAGGTGAAAAGACTCATTGATATGCGTTGGTACAAAGAGTATTACATTGTTGGTCGAAATTTGCACATAACGACATTTCTCATTCATTTGCCTTTTTTCTCATATTTTTTTTGGTTTTTCCAAGGGCGTGGAGCATACAGGGCAATTCAGAATTTTTTTTACCACCAAAATAAAATACCCTCTTTTTTTAAATCTTGTTTAATAGCCATTCGTTATTCTCTTATGAGTTCTCTCACGAGTAGCCTTTTTTTTTTAGTCGCATTAGCACTTGATTATAATTATTTTGGTAAAGCCTTTCACTACGTTTTGCAAAAATTTGAGGCGGGCTTCGGTGAATATTTATCACAAATTGTGTCTAACTATCTATTTGGCTACCTACCTTCTTTTTTGCTCTCAAACAATTTTGAGTATGGCGTACTACAGGGCAATTTAACCGTTCTTTGGGGAAGTTACATGCTTTTTGCTTTATGTGGTGCTTGTCTCAGCTTACTCCATGCAAAATCTGATATAAAAAGAAGCCTAAGAAGTTAATCTTCTTTTTCGTCCACAACCTGTGGAGTCCAAACGTGGTAGAGCATCTCAATGGGAAAGGTCTCCAGTTCTTTTCGTCTTTGTTCAACCCTTTTAGCAAGGCTTGTTAAAATCTTCATCGCCCAACGTGAATGTAGCTGAAAAAGCAGATGAAAGTTTACAGGATCAAACTTTAGAGCTAAGAGATTAGAGGTTGCAATAACATCAGCAGAGCGCGGAAGACCGTCAAACATAGACATCTCCCCTATAAAGTCTCCATGACTAACCGTATCAATTTCTTCTGATTTTCCTTCCACTCTTTTCATAATCTTTGCTTGACCCGAAAGGATGATATACAAATCACGAGTCTTATCTCCCTGCTTGATTACATACTCCTCTTTCTTAAAGGAAACCGACAGTTTATCCAAAACATCAGAAGGGAACTGATCTTCTTCAGAAAAACTTAACTCATAAAGCCCCTCAACGAGATTGGGTGATACGTTATTATCATTTTGTTCTTCAACCGAAGGATCATATGACTGGAGCTCTTGCGAAATATATTTCTGTCTCTCGTCATATACTCGAATTCTCTTGCTCAATGAATCAACAGCTCTCCACATAAGAGGAGGATTAAGACGAATTGCATTAAGAAAGTCTTCACTATCCCATAAAATATAATGTGTTCCTGGATAAACGCCTATCACACCTGTTCGTGAAGTGCCTAAAAGAAGGTCTTCAAGCCCCACAAAAGAGCCTTCAAAATAGTTTTCATATAATGTTCTTTTGTGAGTTAAGCGAAGCTTTCTGCGACCTTTACCCTCTAATATGGCAAGGATGTCTTGGTTAGATGCATCAGGAGTTCGATAGTAAACCACCTCCGCATAGGACATTGACTCACCCAAAACGCCACGCCGAACACAAGATTTAATGTCCATAACTAGGTTATCGTCTCAAAAAGCCATTAATTAAACTAAAGTAAGGTTAACCAGTATATTTTAAATAAAAAATGGGAGAGAGAAGGATGATAGTACCCCCCTACGACCATCATTAGTTGGTTCAGAATTGGTTCAAATCAAGTTATTTGGTTCAAAAGGCTTGGGTTTACTGGTAGAGCAAGTGAAAGACATTTTCCTAAAAAAGGTGCATCAAAAGGCCGACGTTAAATCATCAAATAAAACAGAGGTTCCTAATGAAGCACCCTTCTCAGGTTATTTGTCTAAACAGGTATTCGGCAGTAATGCGAAATAGTAAAGACAAAAAGTTATACAGAATGCAAATGGTTCATTATGCCAAGAAGCATGGTTTCAAGCCAACAGCCAGAATGTTTAAAACGACTGTAAAAACAGTAAAAAAGTGGTTTCGTAGGTTTGAATCAGAGAAATACGTTGGCTTGGAAGACAAGAGCCACGCTCCACACTACTCACCACATGCAATCACAGACTTTGAAAAGGCTTATGTTTGCTTTCTTAAAAAGAAACGTCGAGGCTTTGGTGCTCAGGAACTGAAGAATGTTTACCAACTAGACTTGAGTGTCAAGGCCATTCGCAGAGCGTGGAGGGAGCAAGCACTCTTGAAAAAAAAGCGTAGAAAACATAAAACGAAGCAAAATTTGCGTGAAATTAAGAAATTATGGGGTTTATTTAAGCAATTTGACGTAGATACGAAGCATTTATACGATATTCCTGAGCTTTGGCCTTATATTCAGGAAAATATTGTACCGAAATATCAATATACCTTCAGAGAAGTTTTTTCTGGCTTACAATTTCTAGCTTTTGCAGATGAGTATAATATGGCATACTCTTGTCTGTTTATGGAGGTAATTTTAGATCATCTTGTAAAATCAGGGGTTGATTTAAAGAAAAATAATACGAGAGGGCAAACAGATAATGGCTCAGAGTTTATTGGTGCTTGGAATAAAAAAGGAGATTCGGAGTTTACAAAAGTATTAGCCAGTTATGGTGTGCCACACCAGACGATCCCTGCTGGAGCGCATACTTGGCAGTCTGATGTTGAAACGACTCATAGATTGATTGAGGATCACCTTTACCTGAATGAAACGTATAATTCAAGAGAAGACTTTCTCAACAAAGCTGGCTCCTATCTATTGATGTTCAATTCAATAAGAAAAAATTCTTACAAAGAGAATAAATCGCCCTGGCAGCTGATCCGAGAGGAAAGCACAACTATTGACAAACAAATATTAAATTTACCACCGTTTCGACTGGACTATTTATTTCAAAAGATGCCAATGGTCGTAGGGGGGTACAATCCTATTCTCCATCCCTATTTTAAATAAAAAACTGAACTGGGCAGGGAAAATATGCCGAATTATTGCTTTTCAAAATCATATACACCGATTTGGGCAATTATGCTATTTTGCGCTTTATGCTTTCCATATTCATATTATACATGGTTATGGACAAGATTCAGTTTGCTTTCGGTCGCAAACAACTATTATCTAAAAAACCTTCTGCAAACTATTGTTGTTATCCATGAGCGTTTTAACTGAGATAAAATGTTCAGAATAAATGTCACACAAACCAAACACAGAAAGAGGAATAAAAATAATTTCTTCGTTACATTGATAGTTCTTGAATAAAACGAGTTGAAGATGCTGCCTCTGCCTGCTTGAAATAGATTTTTCTTTTAAAAGTGCTTTGACTGATTTGCGACCGAAAGCAAACTGAATCTTGTGTTTTTGGGTTATTTTGTTTGCGGGTATAATTGAATAATTATTTTTATTTTTTATTTTTTGAAGAAATATGTTTACTTGTTGAAACATCTTGGAAGATATTTCTTCTAAAGAAGATCTTCCTCGACGAAATAATAAGTATTTTTGATTATTCCAGTTTTCAACCTCAACGTAATAGGGTGGTAGCATAATTCTTTTTTTAAAAAGTTGGTTGCGATGGTGGTTTGAAAGAGCTCTTAAGCCAAGATATCCCAAAATATTTAATAGAAAATTAATTTGACCGTTTTTTGAGAGTGAATCATACATTTTGATGAATTTTTTATCAAGACAGATACGAACCTCACGCATCGGGGATATCACCTCATACTTAAGGTCACGATAATGTGTGTTCATAACACTTTTTTCTTGAAGCATATTGGATGCTGTTTTTCTAAGGCCAGAGTAGTTTTTGATTGGATATTCTTTTCTAATTTGATTACGAAAAATGGAAGTATCTTCATTGCTGGGGTCATCCCAATAATCAATTTGATACCTGTTTAAAATATTTCGTACTTCGTGTCGGAAGACAAGAAAGAGAGGGTAATAACGCCTTTCTAAAAATGTATTTTCTTGAAACCCAAACGGTAGAAGTTTACCGGAAGAGCTTCCTCGATTTAAACGCATGATAAGAGTTTCGTACCAATCAGAAAGATGGTGGCCCAAAATCACTCCACCTTGAAGCTTTTTAGAGAGAGAACGAATCTCTTTTGCTCGTATTTTAGAGCCTGCACGTTCGAAAGATAATTTTAATTTTTGAGCAATTTTTTGGACGGGCTTGCTTTTTTCTACCCAGTCTATTCTTAACGATTGAATACCTTTAGTTTTTTCTTTATACAACAAAAAAACTAAATCTCTTTTTTTTCGTTCTAACGCATTAAACTCTTGTTGATGGTCGAGATAATAGATAACAAGGTGTCTGCTGTCTGGTGCCAACAACCCATGAGGGTTATCTTCTATAGAAGTTTTATGCAAAAGAACTAAAAAAGTCAAAGCAAGTACAGAGTCAGCTCCCCCCGAAAAAGAGAGAACCCAGACTTTTTCACGCACTAGCCCTCTTAGTTGTTTTTCTTGAATGGAAAGCTCATCACAGAGCTGATCCAATTTTATATCGGGAGAGAACATCTTCAATGTCTTGAGTTAAGATAGAACGCAAGGCCGCTTCGGTGTCATTAATTACTTCAATGATTTGAAGGCTTTCGTCTAAAAAAAAGTCATTCATCACAAAAAATTCAATTTCTTTTTCGGTAGGCTTTTTAATCAACTCTCTATCGGGCGAACACACAGGCCCAATACCAACTCGAATTCGGACAAACTTGTCTGATTTAAGACCCACTGCAATTGATTCCACGCCAATGCTGGCAATTTCGTTGGGGCCAACTGCTATTTGCACTTTACCAAAATTAAGGCTGTAATCATCATGAATAACAATAATATTTTTTACGGGTATCCTCAAAAAAGAGGCAATATATAAAACCGCCTCCCCACTCAAATCAATAAAAGTTTGTGGCTTGAGAAGTACAATCTCATGCCCTTCGAAGTCACCCATTCCGAGGAGTGATTTTTTTTTCTTTGCTTTAATTTTAATATTGGTATTATTTGCGAAAACATCGACAACTTTAAAACCAATATTTCGCCTGTTGTTCATATAACGATCACCAGGGTTCCCAAGACCAATTACCAATCTCATTAGTTGTCTTGATTCACCCTCTAAAAAAGCAGTTATTATTCTTTGTTTTCGGAGTCCTCACTTTCTGTTTCTTCTTCTCCCACCACAGTATCTTCTATTTTACTTCCAAGCTTTGCCGATGTCGAGACTTGGCAAACAATGGGGTTGCCTTCTATGAGGAGTTTTGACTCAGGAGGTATCATGATCTCTTCTGTATGAACAGAATCACCAATGTTAAGTTTAGAGATATCGTGTTCGAGAGAAGATCTGAGATATTTAGGAAATGTTTCAATTTCAATCTCATGCAAAAAAGTTTCTAATACACCACCTTCCTTCACACCAATTGGCTTTCCGAGGAGCTGGATAGGAATACTGGTACGAATTTTTTCTCCGAAAGTGACTCTGAAAAAATCAACATGGAGGATATCCTCACTAAGCGGGTGAACTTGATATTCTTTGATAAAAGCAGTTTCATTTTTACCCCCGTCAAGACTGACCTCAATCAAGGTAGACTCCGTAACACCTTGGTTGAATAATTGGTTCATGTCGTGTGAAGCCACCTGTATCTCACTTGTCTGACCATGGTTGTAAATCAGAGCTGGGATAAAACCAGCCTTTCTTATCTGTTTGGGTTTTTCTCGACTTCTCTTAATTGCATTAATTTTTAAACGTTCACTCATCATTTTACCTCTATTATAAGAATAAAGAACTCACTGATTTTTCTTCATGAATTCTTTGAATTGCTTCCCCTATTAAACTAGCGACTGACAAGACCCTCAACTTAGGAAATAGATCTCTCTTTGTCTCTCGAATGGTATTTGTTACAACCACCTCTTCAATGACGGAATTCTGAATTCTTTCTTTGGCATTACCAGAAAGAACAGCATGTGTCGCTCCCGCTATTACTGACATTGCTCCAGCACTTTTAAGAGCTTGAGCCGCCTTACATATCGTCCCCGCAGTATCGATCATGTCGTCAATCAAAATACAGTTTTTATCTCTGATCTCACCCACAATATTCATGACCTCTAATTCATTTTCTTTTTCTCTGCGCTTATCAACGATGGCCATTTCAATTTTCAGTTGTTTCGCAAAAAACCTAGTTCGATTAGCCCCTCCTGAATCAGGAGATACCATGATAGGAGATGCCAACCCCAGAGCTCTAAAGTAATTTATGAGTACGGGTGCGGAAAAGAGGTGATCTACAGGAATTTCAAAATATCCTTGTATTTGATCGGAATGTAAGTCCATAGCAAGCACACGGTCAGCACCGACTCCTTCAATAATTCTGGCAATCACTTTTGCTGAGATGGGTACCCGAGGTTCAACCTTTCGGTCTTGACGGGCGTATCCGTAGTACGGTATCACAACGGTTACCGTTTTGACCGAAGCTCTTTTAAAAGCGTCCAGCATCAAAAGGAGCTCTATAATATGGTCATTCACGGGAAAACTCAACGACTGTACAACAAAAACGTCAGTTCCACGAACATTTTCTAGAATTTTGACATTATTTTCGCCATCCGAAAACTTACCCAGTTGAACTCTACCAACTTCTAAATTGAGAGACTCAGCAATCTCACGCGTCAGAACTTGATTCGAACTTCCAGAAAAAAGTGCTAATCGTCCCATTTTTTGTTTATCAGTATTTCATTACATTTTTATCATGCGAGTATCACATGATAGGGAGGGTATTTTGCCGTTCTTTACCATTTTTTTCTGCTTCTAAGAGTTGTTGAGGTGAATTAATGCCAAGAAACTGTTGATAATCTCTTACTTTTAAACCAACAACATTATATCCGCCTTCCTTGATGAGAAGTATTATGTCGGTAATATAGAGTTCTTTACTTTGGTTGTTTGACTGTAACTTATGGATGTAACGCCATAAAATTTTTCCATGAAATAAAAATATACCGGTATTAATTTCTTTAATTTTTAGCTCTGAGGTATTTGCTTCTTTTTGCTCTCGAATCAAATTCAATTGTCCCATTGAGTCTCTAATAATCCTCCCGTAGCCATGGGGTTCATCCATTTCTGTTGTTAAAACAATGACAGCTGCATTATTCATAGATAGAACATCTTGTGTTTTGATTAGGCTTTCTTCCTGAATGAGCGGTGCGTCACCTAAGAGTACAAGGACATCAGAATTTTTATCAATGAATTTTTCTGCACATAGAACAGCATGTCCCGTACCCAATTGCTGTTCTTGAGCAATAAAATGAATGGGAGTTCTCGAGCCAGCAGCCTTTCTCCATTTACAAATTGAATGAATCACTTCTTCTTTCTTGTGACCAACAATTATGTTCACACCTGCAGGAGAAATTTTATCAACAATTTTAAGTATGTGGTGAATCATTGGAGCTCCATTTAAAGGATGTAAAACCTTAGGAATCTCACTTCTCATTCGAGTACCTTTCCCTGCGGCTAAAATAATAACTTGAACATTGCTAAAACTCATGAGCAAGAAATAAAATCTGGGCCGGCAGGATTCGAACCTGCGCATGGCGATACCAAAAACCGCTGCCTTACCGCTTGGCTACGGCCCAATAAACACTCTTCCATCTCCAACGAAAACAACATTTCTTTAAAATCTTATGGCTAGTTACCAATGACAGAAAAAACCTTCCATTGAACGTGAGGATATTTTGTTTGAAAAGCATCACAAACTTTATTTAACTGGATTTTGGGGAAATTTCCCATTGCAAAAAAAGAACCTCCTGAACCGGACATCGAATAATAAACGTTTTGATTGTCCTTTCCAGTTTGTCCACTGATGGCACGGGCAAGCTGGAGCATAAGATGACAAATATAATTCATGTGGTCTTTGTTCACTCTAGTGGCGGCGTCCATGAGATCATTTTTTATATACACAAACCTATTTTCTTTTTTGTGAGTTATTTCTGTTGGCAAAACCGGAGTGGAATATTGATGCCAAGAAACATCAACAGAATTCTCTTGCTCACAAACATAGTCAACCAACCTCCTAAAACGACTAATAAAGAAATCGCAACGAGTCTCCGATGGCTTTTCATTTTGTAAAGGAGAATTTGTTGTAAGTAGAGGAGTGTTCAATGCTTGATAGACTAGTGATGTGGAAAAACCAAAGGGAGGTACACCCAAAATTCCAGAAAGAGCAGGAAAGGAACACCTCTCCTGCACTTCACCAATTCCCGTAACAAGTGCTGGTCGATGCGAAAAAAAAAATGGGAGATCAGCCCCTAATTCTATGCTGTCCGTTTGTAGCTGAGAACGAATACTGTGATATTTTTGGTGCAAACTCCCAAAAGCCTTTTTCACAAGGTATTGTATGAATATGGAAGCATTAGAACTACCTCCACCTAAACCTGCTGGTGATGGTATCGATTTTGTAATGGTTAGCGAGAGTGAAGATATTTTTTTATTGCCAACGATCCTTTCTCTTTCTGTGATAATCTTTTTTTGCAGGAGTTTTTGACTAAACGATGATAGAAACCAATCAAATGATTTCACAAGAATATTTTTACATATTAAATCACCTGAGAAGTAGGGGAAGAGTAAGTTTGAATAGTATATGTTTAAGTTATTTACCCAATTTATAGTAGGTACGATATCTTTATTTTCACTCTTCGAAAAATGAATGGTGTCAGAAAAATCAATGGGAAGGAATAGACTATTGATGTGATGATACCCATTGGGATAGCGAAAAAGAACCTTCAAGCCAAAATTAATTTTGGCGTAACTATGCAAGAACATTTTTCAACCTGTATTCCTCATGCCAGTAGCGATTCCATTAATTGTGGCCAATAGCGCTTGTCTTATCTCTTGGTTGGTCTGATCTTTTCTGAGTCTTTTGAGAAGCTCAATTTGTATTTGATTAATTGAGTTAATATAGGGTTTGCGTGCATTAAGTATATCCTTGAGCAATTTATCGTGTACAAGAAGAGACTTCTGCTCAGTAACGAGGAGTAGGTTTTTTTGAGTCAATTGAAACCTTTGTTCAATCTCATCTCCCAAATATTGCAGTTCTTTTGGTACAAGTTCTTGATTATAGCGTTTGGCGATACATGTATCCATCTTAGACAATACCATTTCAACCAATTCTATCGTTGATGTGAAAAATGGCCAGTTTTGATACATCTCTCTCAAAACATTGAGTTTTCCTTTTTTGATTGCATATTCTAAAGCCTCTCCTAAACCAAGCCATGAAGGAAGAAGAATTCTTGCTTGTGTCCATGCAAAAATCCATGGAATCGCTCTCAACGATTGAATGTCTTTATTTTTTGCATTCCTTCTGGCTGGTCTACTCCCCATATTAAGATAGTTAAGCTCCTCAATAGGAGTGACCGAGTGAAAGTAGTCAATGAAATCGGGATTATTTCTTACCAGACTTTGATATTTTTCACGGGAGACTTCTGATATTTCTTCCATGAGCTCCAACCAACTATCTTGAGGAGGTTGAGAAGAGTTCAATGTCGCTGTTAAAATTGATGTGACATATATTTCCATCGTACGCATGGCAACACCAGGAAGGCCAAATTTGGCATGTACCATTTCTCCTTGTTCAGTAATACGGATTTTATTATTGACAGAACCAAAGGGCTGAGAGAAAATCGCCTTTGAAGCGGGGCCTCCTCCTCGTCCGATGGTTCCTCCTCGACCATGAAATAAAGTGAGGCGGATATCATATTTTTGGCAAACTTCTACTAATTTTACTTGAGCCTTGTATAGCTCCCATGATGCGGTGAACTTTCCACCATCTTTAGCTGAATCTGAGTAGCCCAGCATGACTTCTTGTTTACCTTGTATCTTTTTTTGATACCAATCAATTTGAAATAATTTTTCAATGATTTGACAGGCCTGTCTAAGGTCTTTAATTGTCTCAAAGAGAGGTACGACTGGTATCTCATAAGAAATATGCGCTTCTTTTAAAAAAAGGTGAACAAGAAGGATATCTGATACATGTTCTGTCATGGAGACAATATAAACACCGACAGAATCAGAATCAATATTCGATAAAACTTTATATGTTTGAAGAACCTCGTCCAAATCAGAATTTCCTAAAAGGTGCTTGGGGATGAGGGGCCTTTTGCCCGATAGCTCGTTCAGTAAAAATGCAATTTTTTTGTCTTCTGACCATTCTCCGTAGTTTCCTAAGTTTAATATCGTGCTAATCTCACTCATCGTCCGAGAATGAATTTGTGAATTTTGTCGGATATCCAACTTCACGAGTGTTAAACCAAAAGTAGCCACTTTACGGATAATTTCTAATAATTTTCCCTCGGCGATCACCAGAAACCCACACTGATTCAACGATTCATAGCAAAGTAGCAGTGTATCAAGAAACTCCTCTGGCTTTTGATAGTAGTTTTCTACAGAAGAGTTTTGTTTTTCCAAGAGTTCTTTTGTACGCCGGAGTGTCTTTTTCAGTTTCTCTTTTACTTGATTTAGTAATATGCGGTAGGGTTCGTGAGTATCGCCCACAAGCAATCTCAGTTCAGAATTGCATTCAGACATAGATAACTCAGAAGCCAACTGATTAATATCTGCGCTATAGAGTCTGATTGCTGAGAGCTTAGAGAGAAGCATTGATTGTAGAGTTACCTTGGATGTGACAAATGGATTGCCATCTCTATCTCCTCCAATCCAAGAGCCAAACACAACCGGGTTTGCTCGGATAGGGAGTTCATAGCCAATATGGTGTTTCAGTTTAAAGCTCATAAATTCGAGAAAATTGGGCATTGTATTCCAAATTGTTTTTTCGATAATGCTCAATATCGAGAAAGCCTCATCAAGAACCGTCGGTTTTTCTTTCCTAATTTCATTGGTATTCCAGCAAGCATAAATTTCTCGCTTGAGTGATTTGACAATTTTCATGTACTCGTATTCAGTAAGTGATATATTTTCACTTTCTGCAAGATAATCACTAATTTTGTTATATTTTTCGAGAAGAGTTCTTCGCGTAATTTCAGTGGGGTGTGCTGTTAAGACAAACTCAACTCTTTGTTGCGAAATCTTCTCACAAATTGTTTCTGCAGAGAAGTTTAATTTTGATAAGAATGAAAAAACCTGTTCAAACGTTGCTTTTTCGTGATTTTCTAGGTGCTCTCTTAATTTTTGAAAATTTTTAACGTGGGTATATTCTTCAGAAATATTTACTAGAGATAGCAATAAAGAGAAGGCTCTCGACACCTTCTTGAGCAAGCTGATGCTGCTTGAGCTGAGTAGATCATCAAGCTGCCCTAAGTTATGATTGTCTGATGAAAACTCAAGAAAGTGATTGATCAGCTCTGAAGTTTCTTGACCCTCTTGTTGTAAAATTACCTGATATAGTAGCGAGGAAAGAAAATCAATATTCTCTTGCATACTTCGAGACTGATTTTTTTCTTTTCGGTTTATTCCTGAAGGGTGTATTATGTCGCTCATTGACAGATCGATTGTGTATCTAATTTACAGTCGCAGATATGTTGTGCATATGTGATGAGTTTAACTTGGTGAAAAGATTTTTTTATTTATTTTATTCGCTTTGTTTATAATTGCTCAGTTCAATCTTTTGGATTTTTTCGCCCTGGGCGGAGGTCTCTACGAAATAGCCCCTAATTCCTCCCTAGCCTTTTTTTTAAGAGACTAGAAATTATTATCGGAAAGAGAAAATAAGCTTGCCATAGCAAAAGAAAAAAGAAAGAATAAATGGGAGGAAAATGCGACTTAAAATAATAACTATAGAAGGCGTTAATTTTGCGCGATTATCGCTGAACGAATACGCCTATTGTACTATTTACATAAATAGTACAATAGAAAAACTTTGTATATTATTTCCATTTTATGTTACACCCAACGCTTGGTTTTTGTTGAGAACTTACACTTTTTCCTGAAAGCATGGCATCTACAGCCTTCGATAAATCTTTACCCGTGATGGGCTTGTCATTGCCAGGACGAGAATCGTCGTATTGACCTCGGTATACCAATTTCTTATTTTTATCAAAAAGAAAAAAATCAGGAGTACACGTTGCGTTATACTCTTTAGCAATTTTTTGAGTCTCATCAAAAAGGTAGGGGAACGTATACCCTATCTGTTTTGTCTCTTTCTTCATTTTTTCAGGGCTATCATCAGGATATTCTTCGACGTTATTGCTGTTAATTGCCACCACCAAAATTTTTTTTTTTTGATATTCTTGGAATACTTCTGCAAGCGAACGATTGATATGCTTAACGTAAGGGCAATGATTGCAAATAAAAGCGACAAGCAACCCTTCATGTCTATAACTTTCATCATAAAGGTTAAACATATCACCATTTGTATCGATCAATGTAAAATTAGTGGCTACTTGCCCCAATTTAACCATTTTAGATTTTGTTAATGCCATAATTTTTTAACCTTTTAAACACTGAACAATGTAATTATAAGATTCATCAACACTTTCCGAAAAATAAAAATAATTAAGGTCCTTCTTGCTAATGACACCCCACTCAACCAGCAAGTCAAAATTGACAAGTTTCTGCCAAAAAGGTTTATTATGTAAAACAATCGGTAAAGGCTTTTTTATTTTTTTTGTTTGGACGAGGGTCAACATTTCAAACAATTCATCACATGTACCAAACCCACCCGGGAAGACAACAACTGCTTTTGCATAATACATGAACCAATATTTCCGCATGAAAAAATAATGAAAGTTAAAGCACAGTTCGTCACTGATATAGGGATTTACAAACTGCTCAAAGGGTAGGGTAATATTAAGTCCGACAGATTTCCCACGTGCAAGATAGGCCCCTCGATTCGCTGCTTCCATAATACCAGGTCCTCCTCCCGAGCAAACAAAATACTCTTGCTGTGTCTCAGACAGGCTCTTTGACCATTTCGTTAATTTATAGGCCAATTTACTAGCCTCAAAATAATTATCAGAAAGGTGTTTATTTTGGCCACGGGAAGCCTGCTCTTCACCACTAATCGCATTGTGATTACGGGCATTTCTTAGAAAAGCCGGTTTGCGTCCTCTTGCTGAGCCAAAAAATACGATTGTACCGGTTACATTATTTTCTTGAAAAGCTTTTGATGGTTGGAGATACTCCGATAATATGCGAATGGGGCGGGCTTCCAGACTAGAAATAAAATCTTTATCAAAATACGACCGTTTGCTTTCCATTCGATTTTGTTTCATGTTACTCTGCTGTATCGGAATAATCATGCCTCCTCAGTATGCTATTTTTTCATTACGAGGAATACCACCTTGGCACATATCCCCCGATCAATGGGATTTACTCTTAGTCAGAAATTACCCCGCTTATTTAGTAGAAGGAAAGGCTGGTTTGGGTGTTGTCTTAGGTGAGAGTCAAAACAAACTGAGAAAAATATGGGGTTCTCCTTATCGTAGAGATTATGGGTTCCCCGAATCGCTATTTTATAAAAATGAAAAATTTATAGGTGGTTTTTTAGTGCGTAGAGGACGTATTATTCAAATCAGATACTCTGTTAATCAAGAGGAGCTAAACCCTATAAAATGGCTTACTGCACTTGGTCTTAGACAAGAAGACACCAAGGGAAATAGTGTTGAAGATATTATGAAAAAAATTCTTGATTTTTACCCCAAAACCCTCTATGTTAAGCTACCTAATGAGCTCATTATACAAAATCGAGGAATTCACTTTCTATTTGACAACAAAAAAATTTGTGAGATAAGAATATTTACTCCAAGTTGGGGTTAAAAAACTAAGACAAAATCAAAGTAATCCCCTTCACCCCCCCAAAAAAATAAACTAAATTTTTCAATTCTCAGTCAACACATATATTTTAGCTTTTCTCCCTGCCTCTAGTTTATAGAGAGTCACTCAGTGAAATATTCTGGCCCTGTCACTAAGATTCAAATCAAAGATAAAAAAGTCATCCTGTTGGGGACAGCTCATGTGAGTGAACAAAGTATAAAAGATGTCCAAAATATCATTGAAAAAGAACAGCCAAATACCGTGGGGGTGGAGTTATGCGAAGCTCGCTACAAGGCGATTCAAGATTCAAAAAGGTGGAAAAATTTAGACATTATTAAAGTCATCAAAGAGAAGAAACTTTACCTTTTGATGTCAAACATGATTTTATCCGCCTTCCAAAAAAAAATTGGTGAAAATACAAAAATTAAACCGGGCGAAGAGATGATCAAGGCGATCAAACTCACCAAGAAAAATAAACTTAATTTGGAGCTAGTTGATCGCGACATTCAGGTCACTCTCAAAAGAGCTTGGGGAAGTGGTGGGTATTGGACAAAAGCGATGCTCATCTCTGAATTTATTTCTTCCCTTATGTTTACGTTATCCACTTCATCCAAAGATATTGAAGAGATGAAAAAAGAAGACATGCTAGATGCTGTCTTTAAAAACCTCCCCATGAGGTATATCAAGATAAAAGATGTGATTATTACAGAAAGAGACCAATACATTGCCCAGAAGATTAAAAATATAATTTCAAAAGTTGATAAAAATAAAAAAATAGTAATTATCGTAGGAGCCGGACATCTCAAAGGCATTCAAAAATACTTGAAAAGTGATGAACATATAGATATCACAAAACTTGAAGAAGTCAAGCAGGTTTCTAAAATTGTTTTGTTTGCCAAATTTCTCATCCCTATTTTGGTGATAACCTCTCTATTCTTATATTTTACTGGAATCGAAAATCCTCAGAAAATTATTCATGCTTGGATTGCTTGGTCAATAATTAAATCCTTTTGCTCTGGCATCTTTGCTTTGGTCATGCTCGCACATCCCTTGGCCATCTTAACCGCTATGCTCACTGCACCCATCAGTAATTTTAACCCTGTTTTAAAACCAGGTTGGGTAGCTGCTTTATTTGAAGCTAAATTCCGCAAACCAAAAGTTTCAGATTTTGAAAATTTTGCAAATGATACCAGCACGCTAAAAGGTTTTTTCAATAATAAGGTAAGTCGTATATTTGGGATATTCATGCTACCACAGTTAGGTTCTTCATTAGGCACTGCGTTGGCCCTATGGTATATCGCATAATTAATGCAATTTGATTGGTCAGGAGCGAAACAAAGGATATGAAGCACGCCGTATACCCGGGTAGTTTTGACCCTTTTACCAATGGCCATTTGGATATTGTAGAAAGAGCAACCAAACTCTTTGATCACATTACAATCGCCGTACTCAGAAATACAAGTAAGAAGAAGTTATTTCCAGTCGAAGAGAGAGTCAATCAAATTCTTGAAGTTGTCAAAAAAAAAAAGAATGTAGAAGTAAAACCATTTGAAGGTTTGTTAGTGGATTTCTGTAAAAAAAGAGATATTCACATCATCGTGCGGGGGTTAAGAACAGTGACTGATTATGATTATGAACAAGCAATTGCTATGATGAACCGAAGCCTGCTTGCTGGTTTAGAAACTATTTTTCTCACTGCCGACAAAGAACACTCCTTCACCTCGTCAACCATTGTTAGGGAGGCTGCCTCATTTGGAGGAGACGTGAGTGAACAAGTACCTCCTCATGTTCACAAAAAATTGAAAGAAGCCTATAAGAATCAACAGAGATGAAGTCATTGATTGATAATATTAACCGAAGTAAGTTTTCAGGGATATTCTACGTGTTTTTCTCCTCGGTGCTAACCTCTTTATCTTTTGCGCCTTGGAAATTATGGCCACTTGGTTTCTTGTGTATTACACCCATATTTTACTATATTGAAAAGATTGAAATGAACAACAAGCCCATTTTAAAAATAATTGGGCTAGGTTGTCTTCAGGGCATTCTTATAAGTTTTTTTGCATATCATTGGGTGATTCATACAATGGTAGTTTTTGGTCATTTGCCCATATCTGTTGCCATTGTAATTTTCTTTCTCTACGCCGTTGGCACTAACTTACGTTGGATATTTTTTTTCCTACTTCTTTACTGGTTGAAAAAAAATCGAGAAAAATTATCTAAAGAAATAAAAAATCCCGTTCTTCATTTCATCTCTAAACCCTCTTTTTTTTGCATGGTAGCCTGGAGCATTGCCGAATATCTAGGTTGGCAATTATTTCCTTACTATGGAGGGAGCCTTGTCAGTGGTAATTTAATTTTCATTCAGATGGTTGATTTTATTGGTGTATTTGGAGCTTCCATTATTTGGATACTCATAAACTACACACTTTATGAGGCGGTGGTCGTTCAACGCAAGATACCGGTCTTAGCACTCGTCATTTTAGCAATATCTCACCTATATGGAGGATTTGCTTATTATTACTGGAATTCACAACAAAAAAGTTATCCCACAGCTAACATTGGAGTTGTGCAGGGCAATACTCCTTTAGGATTCAAGGGGAGACGAAGTATGCAGTCCATTGCAAATATTTATTTGAATAATATGATATTTCAATCTAATAAAATCATGCAAAAAGGAGAAGCAAAAGGCACTCCACTTGATATAATTGTTTGGCCAGAAAGCTCTGTGCCCTATGCTAGCTATGAGTCCTTTGCCCCTTTTAAAGAACGCTTGAAGCTATTTCAAGAAAAAAATAAGGTTGAATTAATAATCCCCGATCTGCTTGTCACACACAATCGTGACACACGAAAAAGAGCAATCTATAATAATGTTTTTCTTCTTAACAAGAGCGGTAAAATATTGGAGAATTATCAAAAGGTCATACTCCTTCCTTTTGGAGAGTTTTTACCACTGAGCGATATGTTTCCCAGTTATCAAAAATTTTTTGCCGAGGTCTCCAATTTTAACCACGGCAACAAGTTCTCCCTTTTCCCTGCAGAACTTGGTAATATTATGCCGCTCATTTGTTATGAAGTGATTCTGCCTAATTTTGTTCTAAACTTTCATAAATTCACCCAAGAAAAAGCCCAAATCATGATTAACATCACCAATGATACTTGGTTTGGAGATTCTATAGAAAGTAGTCAACATTTGGAGTTAGCTCGTCTTCGTTCTATTGAACTACGCATACCTCTCGTTCGTGGGGTGAATGCTGGAATATCCACCCATTTTGATATAACAGGCAGAAGCTTTGGAGAGACTGAACTACTTACCAGTGCAAATCCTATTTATACTGTTTCGGTTCCACCCGAGGGAACAAAAACTTTATACACCTTATTTGGTAGTTACCTAAATCGTTGTTTTCTGCTCATTTTTTCGATTCTGCTCGCTTTCTATTTTTATCGAACAAGCGTAGCCAACACGAAAATACTCAAAAAGTGATGCGAAAATGCTTTAATTAGACGTAATCAGGTTTAGCCGCCAGAAAGTGATTGTCGAAACCTTGAATGTTTGCTCAAGTTGAACCTACACAAGACTTGGGTGAACAGATTTTAATTCGTGTGTGTCTTTTTCATAATCCTACTCTGGGTGCCTTACAGCTTAATCTCAAGTCGATATTTGTAGAGCCGATGGCCTAAGCCCATCAGTGAGATCCACCTCCTCTACGTGATTCAAGAACTTCGCACCCGAAGCCGAACAGGATTCTGGTGCATTTTTTTACATCTACTTTCTAATCGGTTGTTTGAAGGCAAATTAAATTTTTATGTCAATGCGTTAGCCAATAAAACTTGACTCTTTGCTAGCAAATGAAAGTCAACCTATCGTGCCTAATATTCAAATATTATCAAAGGATGTTGGTTTGGGTAAAAAAATGAAGTCAAGAAGTAAAAATCAGTATGATGTTTTCCATTCAACATCAACGAACTATATTCTGAAGAACATCAAAGAAAAAAAAATTGATATCACTCTTATTGACCTCATAAACAATCAACTCAGAGATGACTTCTATAAACTTACAGAAAAAAGTAGTTATAGAAATTTTTTATTCCAAACAATCCTTCTCTTTATTTCTCCCATTGAGCTATCTAAGAGCGAGCAATATCTATCCAACATTCATAAATATCCATACCAAGATCAACTTTGGTGGTCGCACTCAGGTAGCTACGAAATTTTTCTTGACTCACTTGATTTTTTTCTGAAAAAAAATATAAATCATATAAGAACCCACAGGGAAAATTTACTCCTTAAAGCAGAGAAAGGTTTTTTTCTATCATTACAAAGAGACTTGCAAAAAGACCTTTTGACCCCCAAAAAAAGTCATTTACTTAGGGGAGGAGATCAAAAGGCACCTTATTCATTTTTGATTGGAGAGTCCGAGCAAATTAAAGAATGCCAATCTCATATACAACTGGCGTGTAAAAGACATACAACCACACTCTTGGTCGGAGAACCCGGTTTGGAACAAAAGGAAATTGCTCATTATATTCATATCCACTCTTCTCGCAGTGAGTCACCCTTTACATACATAAACCTTCATCAAATTAATAATAAAATGCACTTTCAAAAATTATTTGGGCATATCCATAATGAGAGAATTGCATCAGGCATGCCCATTGGTATCACCGATCAGACCTCAGGCACTCTTCTTCTTGAGGGAATTGAAAGTCTCCCTTGGGATACCCAGATAGTTTTTCTTAAAGCAATCCATGACCGAGATATTCTCAACCAAAAAAAAGAGAAGCTAAAGTTCATTTTATCGACAAACAAAGATATGAATTTTCTTTTAGATTTGGGATTATTCCGTCAAGATCTCATATCCAAAATTAAAATTAATATGATCCAATTACCAAACTTGCGAGAGCGTAAGTCTGACTTAATTTACTTGGTTGATCAATATCTTATTTGGTATGAGAGAAAATATAAAAAGCGTATCCGTTTCTCACCAGAGTTGAAATTAACATTAGCTCGTTATCATTGGCCTGAAAACCTTTATAGTCTCTATGACTTTTTGGGACAACTTGTAACGGTTTCCAACAATGAAACCTGTGAGCTCGATGCATTAGAGCTCATGAAACAAACGAACTCATCTGCTCGTTTCATGAGAGAAGAATCCATATCGGTGACGCCGAACCTTTTCAGCGAAACAACCCTTCGCGGATTTTTTCAACCTGAGTTGGAAAGTGTTGAAAAACTCTATGTCGAGCAAATTTTAAAATCAAAGAACGGTAATGTTGCCCAAGCCGCCCGCATTCTAGGAATTTCGAGAAAGACCCTCTACTCAAAATTAAAAATCTATAATTTGAAAGTGGGCTAAATCGTTTTGAGTAGCAGCACTCAATTCGCACGTGTAATCAATGGGTGAGCGACGGGGTTCGAACCCGCGACCACAGGAACCACAATCCTGAGCTCTACCAGCTGAGCTACGCCCACCATATTATATTGGCCTGACTTACGACTATGAAAAAAGCTTCCCATTACAACTCAGGCGACCTACTGTCGTTTAAATTTTTAACCCGTCAAGCTAAATGTCTTGATTTCGAACTCTAAGTATAATTTTTTGGGCAATTGTGCTATTTTGCGCTTTGCACTTTCCATATTCATATTATACATGGTTATGGACAAGATTAATACTGGTTTAACCCCCTAAAGCTGGACACTTTATTGTGTTAAATTTAGGAGGTAAAACTATGATTAAAAGACAAAGATACAGTAAGGAAGCAAAAGAGAGATTGGCTTTGGAGATGATTTCAGGTCAGACTAGCACGGCAGAAATATCTAAGAGAGAGATGTTTTCAGTCGCAACTTTATCGAGATGGAAGCGACAGCTGGTTTCCGAAGGCTTTGAAGATAAAAATGGGGTTGAGTTAGAATTGAGAAAAAAAATTTCCTATTTAGAATCGGCCTTATCTGACTTAATGATAGAAAATCAGATTTTAAAAAAAACGGAAAAACTTCTTCAAGAATACAGGCAAAAAGAGAAATTATCAAGAATAGCCTCAGCACAGAATTTGGGATCACAAGGAGTTGCAGAGTTATGAAACTAGAAAAGTCAACTTATTATTATAAGTCGAAGGAGAAGAAAGATGATTCAACGATTCTAAAATCTATCCATGAAATTAGTGATCAATTGAACCAAGTAGGTTATATCTCGATGACGCAAATTCTAAAAGATAGAGGCTTTACAATAAATAAGAAGCGAGTTTACCGAATTATGAAAGAAAATAGACTTTTATGCACTAAAAAGGTGTTTTTGAAGCCAAAAACTACCCAATCTAAGCATAATTTCAGAAAATATCCCAATTTGATTAAAAGTGTGCAAGCTGATCCCTTCAAGGTAATTGTTGGCGATATAACCTATTTTGATATTAATTCGAAAGACCACTATTTAGCTTTGCTCATGAGGCTTATGAGTCGCCGTATCGTAGGAGCGGCCATTTCTGATAAAAATAATAACACCCAACTGGTCATAGCAGCCTTTCTTTCGCTTAAAAGAGAAATAGGAGATTTACAAAATTACTACCATCATACTGATGCTGACGTCAGATATTGCTCAAATGAGTATATCGCTCTATTAGAAGAAAGTAGAATCAATATTTCCATGTGTCGTGGTAATGTGTATGAAAACGCTCATGCCGAATCATTGAATAAAACAATTAAATATAAAGAAATTAATTTATCAGAATATCAAAACTTTGAAGAAGCTCAAAAAAGTATCTTCAGGTTTATCCATCTTTATAATACGATGAAGCCACATTCAGCTTTAGGATGGGTGACACCTCAAAAATATGAGGAGAAATATCTAAAAGAATAAGAAAAAGACTGTCCAGTTTTAGGGGGTTAAACCAATTACAGATAACAAGACACCTATTATTGGTGCATTTGACCGAGACACTGGACATATAAAAGCGTCTGTATTACTTGGTACTGACAACAAAGGTAGAAAAGTTAGTCAAGGTAGGTTACTTGATTTTATAGATAGTATAGTAGATAAAACAGCTACTCACATGACTGACGCACTCGGTGCATACAAAGGAATGAAGTGGCGTGGCAGACATAGACATAAAGTCATCAATCATAGTTTAGAGTATGTACGTGGCAATGTACACACCAATAACATTGAAAACTTCTGGGGTTTATTCAAACGTGGTGTGGTAGGGCAGTATCATCATATATCACCTGGGTATATGCCACTATACTTGTCAGAGTTTACATGGCGGTTCAATAATCGTAAGAATAAAAATGCTTTCTGGGAATTTATGAGCAGGACTATTTTATAAAATATATAGACAAAATATATGACGTAACATTGGGCATCAACCCCTTAATCTGTATTTAGCATAATAGAGATGTTATGTCATATGTTTTATGTCGAGCTACATAAGCGCAGAATAGTATAATTGCCATTTTTTGAGTATTGTTCAAAATGAGTTTCCTCAGTCTCTTCTTTTCGAGGCTGTGCGGGAACTAGGATTTTTCTTGCTTTTCTGTGTTCTTCTTTGTTTATGTCTTATTATGAAACGATTTATGAAAAGTGATAGAGATCAAGTTATGCTGTTTTCGCATACTATAGCAGACAATTTAGAAGAAAATCACGAGGTTTATGCCTTTGCTGCCTTGTTAGATAAAATTCCTATGAAACCATTTCTTTCTAAGTACTCAAAAGAAGGGGGTCGGGCTTACCATCCGGTTATAATGCTGGGATGCCTTTTTTATGGCTTTCATCGTGGATGGAGAAGCAGCAGAGAATTACAAAAAGCCTGTGAAGAGAACGACGCCATGCGTTATTTAGTTGGTGGTCATAAAGTAAAGTTTCGGTCTATTGCTGAATTCCGTGTTAATTTTGGTAAAGAAATTGGCGAAGTTTTTAATTACTCTGTATCTTTGCTATCCCACAAAAAGAAAAATATTGGTACTGATGTTAAGGTAGATGGAACTAAAATCAAAGCCAGTGCTGCTGACGATCAAACATACAAAAAGTCAGATTTAGAGGAACGTAAAAGAGCTATACAGCAAGAGATCTTAGAGTATCTACGCTCAGGTATGGAATTAGATATTGAGGAAGATAAACTATATGGTAAAGACAACAGTGGCTATGAGCTTAATCCTGAAGAGGTAGATACGGTCATTGAGGAGTTTATTCGCTTACAAAAAGCGAGTGAAAAGGCAAAGAGAGAGTCATTAAAAACAGCAGAAGGAAAGCAAAGTGAACCAGCCGAGTTTTCTACATCTGTTGAAAAAGATTCTTCAGAAACTATGGAAGGTACACAGGATATAGAAGCTCTAAAAACAGGAGAAAAAGAAGTTGAGGTCTTTTTAGAAGATACAACTAATTCTCATGCTAACGAGCCAGAATTATTGATAAATGAAGACCAGGCTGCAGAGGATAATGATTCTGTTATGCTTAGGAAAGCTCAAAAGTATGTTACAATCAGTAAAAGTCTGGAAGAGAATCAAGAGTCTGCTTCTGATTCTAAAATAAATCTTACTGATCCAGATGCTAAATTCATGAAACGGAATGGTAAAATTTCTCAAAGCTACAACATTCAAGTTACCTCATCAGAAGGCTATATTTTGGCAGCTGACATTGCTGAAGCTAATTCAGAAAATGATTTAGAGCAATTAGCTCCTACCCTTTCTAAAGCTGAGTCAAACACAGGGACCAGTATACGGACAGCTTCTGCAGATTCGGGTTACTTTCATTCAAGTGGTTTGGAATACCTGGATTCAAAAGGGATCAATGGTTTTATACCTTCACCTGATCAGGTAGCCAAAGAAAGAAAAGGAGAAGAGGGTTCAGGTTATGAAGCTCATCAGTTTAAATATGACGAGGATGATGATTCTTGGGTTTGCCCCGAGGGTAAAACCTTAGAATTTCATAATGAATCTGTGAAAGATAAAAAGAAATATACTCATTATCATGGTAAACCTCCTGACTGTGTCATTTGCCCTGCCAGAGAACAATGTTGTACGAGCGAAGAAGAGTTACGCAGAGGTTATCGCAAATTGTCAGTAGACTCTGGTTTTGCTTTAAAACATGAAATGATCAAGAAGATGAATTCAGAAGAAGCAAAGTCTTTCTATAAAAAGCGAGGTTCTGAAATTGAACCCATTTTTGGAATTTTGAAACAAGCCAAAAAGTTCAGAGAATTCTTGCTCAGAGGCAGTAAAAAGGTTCAAATAGAGGTAAAAATCGCAGCTACAGCATTTAATTTTGGCAAAATGGTACGAGAACAACTTGCATAAACTATAAATTCCTTGACATATTTGAAAAATGAGACTGACGCAGCAAATATCTCATAAAATGCACTGAAAAATCCTAGTTCCTGCACAAGCTCTTTCCCTCAATCAATTATTTTTTAATTGCAATTAAAAAGATTGACATTACATTGATCTTAAGGTATAGTTAGGTTTTCGGATATTTGTTTCATACTGAAAATATGAATGTGATAAGATTACTGTTTTTTTTGTCGTATTCTGTGGTGTTGTTGACTACGAGCCTATCAATTTTTGGGCAGGCTACAGGCAGAAGATTTTTTATACGAACGAGTAGCAACATGCCATCAGTTAGAGATTTGGATAGTCAGACTATCGTAATTATGGTACCAGACGAAGTAACAACATGCGTATCCACTTGTGGGTTTGGTAATGTGCCCCCCCAATTTCAGGATGGTACTATAACTTCCTTTGGCATAACTGCAAATGACTCTTTTGAGATATGCTGTCCTCAGCTTCTAGTTAATCTAGCCTCCTCCGCTCCTTTTGGTAATGTGACTATAGAGAATCTAGCGATATATCCAAACTCAACCCTTCACCTTCGTGGTCGAACACTGAGTGTTGCCAACCTGATAAATGGAGGTGCAATAATGGGAAGCCCAAATTCAGAATTGACAGTCACTAATGACTTTACAAATGCGATCACTACTACGAATGCTAATGGCATGACTACCATCACCAGTGGTACCGTTAGCACAAATCAGACAAGCTTTAGCATCTCGAATAGTTTTCAAAACCTCGGTATACTTAATCTCAATGGTGGTCAAACAAGCTTTATTTTTAAAAGTAATATGAATCGTGTAATATTTGATGGAGGCATATGGACTGGTGCAGAAAACACTACGCTGAACTTTCAGGGTACTGGCTCGTACATGTTGAGCCTACCCGCTGTATCAACAATAGGCGAGTTGGGAATGGATTGCATGCGGTGCACAGTCAACCAAACGAATATATTGTCTACAAAAATATTTCGTGTAAGAAGAACAGGGTTGAACTCGACCTATAATATGAATACCCAAAATACCCTTTCAAAGTTAGATGTAACCTCTGATCTTGTGGTTAATGGTGCCGCAACTGGTTTCCATTTTAACTTAAATAGTGGTGCTCTCACATTGGGTATCATAAATACAGTAGATTTTGATCCATCTAATGGTACGTTCAACACAGGCTCAGGAAGCATCAACATCACTGGTGACTTTAATCCAAGTGGTGGCACGCTCAACGGAGGCTCAGGAAGCATCAACATCACTGGTGGCTTTAATCCAAGTGGTGGCACGCTCAACGGAGGCTCAGGAAGCATCAACATCAGCGGTGACTTTAGTCCAAGCGGTGGTACGTTCAATCCCCAAATGTCCACTGTTCGTATTGAGCTTCGTCAATCCTTACAGATGTCATTGCCTAGTCAACTACCTGGTGGGTTGCCTATTGTACAGCCTTACGCTTTTTATAACCTTGAAATAATGGCTTTAAGCATTGCTGGTGCAGTGAGTAGCGAGTTTCTCTGCTTCCCTGGGAGAGTGATTATGATTAATAATAACATGACCCTTGCCGGTTTATCTACTTCTTATCCCCTTACTTTCAAAAGTAACAGTAGTACACAACCATGTATTTTTAATTTCAAAAAAGCTCAAATGCCTGGGCAATTTTCAAATATAAACGTGAAAGGAATTAATTCAAATGGGTCTGAGCCTATTGCACTTCCTATCATTAGAAATGCACGTATAACAAACACGACGTATAGTGGCAATGTGACGGATAGTGGCTCTAATTTTGGTTGGTTCCCTTTGCCAGCACCATCAGTATCATTTGCAGTAACCTCAGCAGTGGCCTCAGATAGAATAGGTCTTGATAATATTTATAACGCTCAAGACACTATTTTAATTCGCTTTGATAATGACACCAACTTTAACGTGAATAGCCCCAGTTTTAGTAAAACAGATATTGATAACTCCTTCACATTTTCCCAGAGTTTGGGGACCAATTACACAGGTACTTGGGTTGATACACGTACCCTAAATATAACCGTTATAGATGCCTCAGGTGCCACTCCACCTAGTATTGGTTCTTTCAATATTGTCTTGAAAACAGGGCTCAACGCTATGGTGAAACACAGATTTGCCACAAGCTCATCAAATATCAACACTTCTGTCCCTATAACGGGTAGCTTCACGCATCCTAATTATCAAGCAGAAGCTAACGATAAAAATAAATATACTCTGAGCGATGTTAAGGTTGGTCCTACCATTTATCGGCCTTCTTTCAATTCTGGAATTAACTTTGCACAACTTCCTAATAATATACAAATTGAAGTTAGAGATATTGCCGGCCGAAAACTCTACACGATGACTCCCTCCAATAACCAATTTCAATGGAATGTGCGAGGGAGTAATGGAATGTCCCTGGGAAGTGGGGTATATTTTATATATTTTTTTCATGGCGGTCAATCCCGTAATATCAAGTTTATGGTGGTTCGTTAGATATAATTTTTGAATATTTCAAATACATCCGTTCAATAGTTCGTGTAACCTGATTTTGGGTCGTGTCATATTTAATCAAAGTTTCTATTTGCGATGAATAATTCTTGTATAGACCACTTATGATTCGTCATTTCTGTAGCCATTGCTGGGGTGATTTGAATTGGTTTTCCTCCCTCATACTCAGCTAGACTTGAATGTGGAAGGCAGAAATTGTAATAATTAGCAACAAAAGAATTATGCCCCTGCATATATTTGAATTTTTTTGAAAAACCCTGACTTTTACGCTCTATTCTATGATTGTGTTGGCGAAGAGTCAAATTATTCCTTTCTACAGCAAAGGTGTTCATCTGATGACTTACTGAAGAGTTTGCAATATATTCATCTAGTAGCTTTTGATCACCAAAGATTAGAGATTTGTCAACTTCCTTACATCTCCCTTTTTCTATTCTCTTAATTATTTGCCCATAACATAGAGATTTGGGTGATTGAAGCTTTCTAGTCATTGAGTCAAATTTACCATAAACTGAAAGAATGGCATCACTATATCCCTCATATCCATCAGAGGTAATCAAGAATTTATCTTCCCTCTTTGGCTTACTTCTTGTTTTTACCTTGGTCAGTAACTTTCTAGCATTCACTGAGGTCCTCTTGCCTGTTATATGCGCTAAAATGAGCTTTTCTACAGGCAATACTGCAGTAAAAGTCCAGATATCCCCTATTTCATCACTTAATCGCTCAGTCTCTGATAGATTGTATTGTTTTTTAAAGACAAAACCCCAATGCTCGTCTAATTGAATTTCATTGAAAGACAGGTTTTTGTATATATTTTTTTTCAACTTTTAGTGAATCTTCACCTGCTGCTTTAACCCAAGCAAGAACTGTATCCTTGCTGATACCAAAGACTCTTCCGGTAGCTCTAATGCCACAGCCCTCAACTGTGTTTTGTAATACCCGAGTAATGGTTTCTTTGCTTTTCTTGCGACGAAAAAAAATAGTGCCTTTATTCTCTGAAAAGCATCTACCACAAGCGGTGCACTTTAAATAGGCTATTTGTTTGTACTTACCAGACATATAAGCAAAGCGCACATTTCCTTCATTTACCTTATGATACTTATGGCAGTCTGTATTTTGACAGCTAAAACCACTTGTATCAAAGGTATATTTTCTTTTGTTCATAATGAGACATAACCTTAATTTAAGAGAGATAAGTCAATTCCTTTTTTAATTGGAAACTTTGATTAAATATGACACGACCTGATTTTGATCGTTTTTTTTCTTGACGTGTGAGAAAAAGACACTGCCCCTAGGGTAGGCTCCCGTTTTAGCAACCTTACCGTTGCCCAGCGAGCAGTGCGCCATACATAGCTGGTGATGCACAGCCTGTCATTGCTACATTCAGGATGCATAGTTTGATGGCGGGGAGTTGCATCATGGTGCCTAAATCCCACGCAGGGCCTAGATTGGAGGTGTCACTGATTGCTTGCAGTTGTGCGAGCGTGAACCCCTCGTCAAACCCATGGGATTCACGGGGTGGTTTTTGTAGAACCACCCAGCGCTCGTTTGGGAACCTGGGGTGACCCATTTATTAATTGAGCTATTTCGATGTTCCAATAACTATTCGTGATCATCAAAGAAGGAAGGAAAGAAGAACCCACCAGACCACCAGAATAAGCAGAAGCAGCAGCAGAAGAAGAAGAAACACCACTCCCAGAAAAGTAGCTATTCGTGATCATCAAAGAATAAGAAGAAAAAGAATAATAACAGCACTAAAGAACTATTTAAATCTATAGTAGAAATAGACGAGACTTATGTGGGTGGTAAGCTAACACGTAGACATCCAGAACAAGACACCTATTGTGGGAGCATTTGACCGAGACACTGGACATATAAAAGCGTCTGTATTACTTGGTACTGACAACAAAGGTAGAAAAGTTAGTCTAAGGTAGGTTTTGATTTTATGGATAGTACAGTAGATAAAACAGCTACTCACATGACTGCACTCGGTGCATACAAAGGAATGAAGTGGCGTGGCAGACATAGACATAAAGTCATCAATCATAGTTTAGAATATGTACGTGGCAATGTACACACCAATAACATAGAAAACTTCTGGGGTTTATTCAAACGTGGTGTGGTAGGGCAGTATCATCATATATCACCTGGGTATATGCCACTATACTTGTCAGAGTTTACATGGCGGTTCAATAATCGTAAGAATAAAAATGCTTTCTGGGAATTTATGAGCAGGACTATTTTGTAAAATATATAGACAAAATATATGACGTAACATTTGGCATCACCCCCTTAATCTGTATTTAGTACAATAGAGATGTTATGTCATATATTTTATGTCAAGCTATATAAGGAGCTTGTGCAGGAACTAGGATTTTTCAGTGCATTTTATGAGATATTTGCTGCGTCAGTCTCATTTTTCAAATATGTCAAGGAATTTATAGTTTATGCAAGTTGTTCTCGTACCATTTTGCCAAAATTAAATGCTGTAGCTGCGATTTTTACCTCTATTTGAACCTTTTTACTGCCTCTGAGCAAGAATTCTCTGAATTTTTTGGCTTGTTTCAAAATTCCAAAAATGGGTTCAATTTCAGAACCTCGCTTTTTATAGAAAGACTTTGCTTCTTCTGAATTCATCTTCTTGATCATTTCATGTTTTAAAGCAAAACCAGAGTCTACTGACAATTTGCGATAACCTCTGCGTAACTCTTCTTCGCTCGTACAACATTGTTCTCTGGCAGGGCAAATGACACAGTCAGGAGGTTTACCATGATAATGAGTATATTTCTTTTTATCTTTCACAGATTCATTATGAAATTCTAAGGTTTTACCCTCGGGGCAAACCCAAGAATCATCATCCTCGTCATATTTAAACTGATGAGCTTCATAACCTGAATCCTCTTCTCCTTTTCTTTCTTTGGCTACCTGATCAGGTGAAGGTATAAAACCATTGATCCCTTTTGAATCCAGGTATTCCAAACCACTTGAATGAAAGTAACCCGAATCTGCAGAAGCTGTCTGTATACTGGTCCCTGTGTTTGACTCAGCTTTAGAAAGGGTAGGAGCTAATTGCTCTAAATCATTTTCTGAATTAGCTTCAGCAATGTCAGCTGCCAAAATATAGCCTTCTGATGAGGTAACTTGAATGTTGTAGCTTTGAGAAATTTTACCATTCCGTTTCATGAATTTAGCATCTGGATCAGTAAGATTTATTTTAGAATCAGAAGCAGACTCTTGATTCTCTTCCAGACTTTTACTGATCGTAACATACTTTTGAGCTTTCCTAAGCATAACAGAATCATTATCCTCTGCAGCCTGGTCTTCATTTATCAATAATTCTGGCTCGTTAGCATGAGAATTAGTTGCATCTTCTAAAAAGACCTCAACTTCTTTTTCTCCTGTTTTTAGAGCTTCTATATCCTGTGTACCTTCTATAGTTTCTGAAGAATCTTTTTCAACAGATGTAGAAAACTCGGCTGGTTCACTTTGCTTTCCTTCTGCTGTTTTTAATGACTCTCTCTTTGCCTTTTCACTCGCTTTTTGTAAGCGAATAAACTCCTCAATGATCGTATCTACCTCTTCAGGATTAAGCTCATAGCCACTGTTGTCTTTACCATATAGTTTATCTTCCTCAATATCTAATTCTATACCTGAGCGTAGATACTCTAAGATCTCTTGCTGTATAGCTCTTTTACGTCCCTCTAAATCTGACTTTTTGTATGTTTGATCGTCAGCAGCACTGGCTTTGATTTTAGTTCCATCTACCTTAACATCAGTACCAATATTTTTCTTTTTGTGGGATAGCAAAGATACAGAGTAATTAAAAACTTCGCCAATTTCTTTACCAAAATTAACACGGAATTCAGCAATAGACCGAAACTTTACTTTATGACCACCAACTAAATAACGCATGGCGTCGTTCTCTTCACAGGCTTTTTGTAATTCTCTGCTGCTTCTCCATCCACGATGAAAGCCATAAAAAAGGCATCCCAGCATTATAACCGGATGGTAAGCCCGACCCCCTTCTTTTGAGTACTTAGAAAGAAATGGTTTCATAGGAATTTTATCTAACAAGGCAGCAAAGGCATAAACCTCGTGATTTTCTTCTAAATTATCTGCTATAGTGTGCGAAAACAGCATAACTTGATCTCTATCACTTTTCATAAATCGTTTCATAATAAGACATAATCAAAGAAGAACACAGAAAAGCAAGAAAAATCCTAGTTCCTGCACAAGCTCCTATCATCCTTCTCTCTCCCATTAAGGTCGTGTGAAAGGGATGGAGAATAGGATTGTACCCCCCTACGACCATTGGCATCTTTTGAAATAAATAGTCCAGTCGAAACGGTGGTAAATTTAATATTTGTTTGTCAATAGTTGTGCTTTCCTCTCGGATCAGCTGCCAGGGCGATTTATTCTCTTTGTAAGAATTTTTTCTTATTGAATTGAACATCAATAGATAGGAGCCAGCTTTGTTGAGAAAGTCTTCTCTTGAATTATACGTTTCATTCAGGTAAAGGTGATCCTCAATCAATCTATGAGTCGTTTCAACATCAGACTGCCAAGTATGCGCTCCAGCAGGGATCGTCTGGTGTGGCACACCATAACTGGCTAATACTTTTGTAAACTCCGAATCTCCTTTTTTATTCCAAGCACCAATAAACTCTGAGCCATTATCTGTTTGCCCTCTCGTATTATTTTTCTTTAAATCAACCCCTGATTTTACAAGATGATCTAAAATTACCTCCATAAACAGACAAGAGTATGCCATATTATACTCATCTGCAAAAGCTAGAAATTGTAAGCCAGAAAAAACTTCTCTGAAGGTATATTGATATTTCGGTACAATATTTTCCTGAATATAAGGCCAAAGCTCAGGAATATCGTATAAATGCTTCGTATCTACGTCAAATTGCTTAAATAAACCCCATAATTTCTTAATTTCACGCAAATTTTGCTTCGTTTTATGTTTTCTACGCTTTTTTTTCAAGAGTGCTTGCTCCCTCCACGCTCTGCGAATGGCCTTGACACTCAAGTCTAGTTGGTAAACATTCTTCAGTTCCTGAGCACCAAAGCCTCGACGTTTCTTTTTAAGAAAGCAAACATAAGCCTTTTCAAAGTCTGTGATTGCATGTGGTGAGTAGTGTGGAGCGTGGCTCTTGTCTTCCAAGCCAACGTATTTCTCTGATTCAAACCTACGAAACCACTTTTTTACTGTTTTTACAGTCGTTTTAAACATTCTGGCTGTTGGCTTGAAACCATGCTTCTTGGCATAATGAACCATTTGCATTCTGTATAACTTTTTGTCTTTACTATTTCGCATTACTGCCGAATACCTGTTTAGACAAATAACCTGAGAAGGGTGCTTCATTAGGAACCTCTGTTTTATTTGATGATTTAACGTCGGCCTTTTGATGCACCTTTTTTAGGAAAATGTCTTTCACTTGCTCTACCAGTAAACCCAAGCCTTTTGAACCAAATAACTTGATTTGAACCAATTCTGAACCAACTAATGATGGTCGTAGGGGGGTACTATGAGCTTGTGCGGGAACTAGGATTTTTCTTGCTTTTCTGTGTTCTTCTTTGATTATGTCTTATTATGAAACGATTTATGAAAAGTGATAGAGATCAAGTTATGCTGTTTTCGCATACTATAGCAGATAATTTAGAAGAAAATCACGAGGTTTATGCCTTTGCTGCCTTGTTAGATAAAATTCCTATGAAACCATTTCTTTCTAAGTACTCAAAAGAAGGGGGTCGGGCTTACCATCCGGTTATAATGCTGGGATGCCTTTTTTATGGCTTTCATCGTGGATGGAGAAGCAGCAGAGAATTACAAAAAGCCTGTGAAGAGAACGACGCCATGCGTTATTTAGTTGGTGGTCATAAAGTAAAGTTTCGGTCTATTGCTGAATTCCGTGTTAATTTTGGTAAAGAAATTGGCGAAGTTTTTAATTACTCTGTATCTTTGCTATCCCACAAAAAGAAAAATATTGGTACTGATGTTAAGGTAGATGGAACTAAAATCAAAGCCAGTGCTGCTGACGATCAAACATACAAAAAGTCAGATTTAGAGGAACGTAAAAGAGCTATACAGCAAGAGATCTTAGAGTATCTACGCTCAGGTATGGAATTAGATATTGAGGAAGATAAACTATATGGTAAAGACAACAGTGGCTATGAGCTTAATCCTGAAGAGGTAGATACGATCATTGAGGAGTTTATTCGCTTACAAAAAGCGAGTGAAAAGGCAAAGAGAGAGTCATTAAAAACAGCAGAAGGAAAGCAAAGTGAACCAGCCGAGTTTTCTACATCTGTTGAAAAAGATTCTTCAGAAACTATAGAAGGTACACAGGATATAGAAGCTCTAAAAACAGGAGAAAAAGAAGTTGAGGTCTTTTTAGAAGATACAACTAATTCTCATGCTAACGAGCCAGAATTATTGATAAATGAAGACCAGGCTGCAGAGGATAATGATTCTGTTATGCTTAGGAAAGCTCAAAAGTATGTTACGATCAGTAAAAGTCTGGAAGAGAATCAAGAGTCTGCTTCTGATTCTAAAATAAATCTTACTGATCCAGATGCTAAATTCATGAAACGGAATGGTAAAATTTCTCAAAGCTACAACATTCAAGTTACCTCATCAGAAGGCTATATTTTGGCAGCTGACATTGCTGAAGCTAATTCAGAAAATGATTTAGAGCAATTAGCTCCTACCCTTTCTAAAGCTGAGTCAAACACAGGGACCAGTATACAGACAGCTTCTGCAGATTCGGGTTACTTTCATTCAAGTGGTTTGGAATACCTGGATTCAAAAGGGATCAATGGTTTTATACCTTCACCTGATCAGGTAGCCAAAGAAAGAAAAGGAGAAGGGGATTCAGGTTATGAAGCTCATCAGTTTAAATATGACGAGGATGATGATTCTTGGGTTTGCCCCGAGGGTAAAACCTTAGAATTTCATAATGAATCTGTGAAAGATAAAAAGAAATATACTCATTATCATGGTAAACCTCCTGACTGTGTCATTTGCCCTGCCAGAGAACAATGTTGTACGAGCGAAGAAGAGTTACGCAGAGGTTATCGCAAATTGTCAGTAGACTCTGGTTTTGCTTTAAAACATGAAATGATCAAGAAGATGAATTCAGAAGAAGCAAAGTCTTTCTATAAAAAGCGAGGTTCTGAAATTGAACCCATTTTTGGAATTTTGAAACAAGCCAAAAAGTTCAGAGAATTCTTGCTCAGAGGCAGTAAAAAGGTTCAAATAGAGGTAAAAATCGCAGCTACAGCATTTAATTTTGGCAAAATGGTACGAGAACAACTTGCATAAACTATAAATTCCTTGACATATTTGAAAAATGAGACTGACGCAGCAAATATCTCATAAAATGCACTGAAAAATCCTAGTTCCTGCACAAGCTCGTACTATCATCCTTCTCTCTCCCATTAGGGTCGTGTGAAGGTCTTGACTTTTTGATATTTTATCAAACTCTGGTCAGTAATAAGATACTGGACTTTTTGTTTTTTCTAAGAGGTCTTCGTTTTGTTCTTACTTGGAGGAGTGGCAGAGTGGTCGAATGCGGCGGTCTTGAAAACCGTTGTACCTTAGCGGGTACCGTGGGTTCGAATCCTACCTCCTCCGCCATTTTTCAGTTTCCAGATTTTCCCCGCTTTTTTCTTGTCGCCTTTGGGCTGGGCTTTGCATCGCAAAGCCTGATTTTACCATACAGACTCACCCGAGTTCTTTCCCAGCCTCAAAGTATTTAGTATAATTGACTGATGAAATATGAGTTATTTGAAGGGGTATCTTTGGTTCGTTTTTATGAAAGAGAAAGTATACTATGTTTCTACGGGTAGCTTCACGCATCCTAATTATCAAGCAGAAGCTAACGATAAAAATAAATATACTCTGAGCGATGTTAAGGTTGGTCCTACCATTTATCGGCCTTCTTTCAATTCTGGAATTAACTTTGCACAACTTCTTCATAATACACAAATTGAAGTTAGAGATATTGCCGGCCAAAAACTCTACACGATGACTCCCTCCAATAACCAATTTCAATGGAATGTGCGAGGGAGTAATGGAATGTCCCTGGGAAGTGGGGTATATTTTATATATTTTTTTCGTGGGGGTCAATTCCGTAATATCAAGTTTATGGTGGTTCGTTAGGTATAATTTTTGAATATTTCAAATACATCCGTTCAATAGTTCGTGCAACCTGATGTTTGATAGTTGTTTTTTTTCGTATTTCCGAAGATTTTTAAAATGATTTTCAACATTCTTCATGAAACGGTTTTGGGGGTTATAGTGGGGAATTTTGTATGCTTGAGAATCCATCAGATCAAGAATATTTTTTAAAACGATATATTTACTTTCTACCAGAGGTAGATAAGCCTCTTCTCTTATCCTTTCTATAAAGCCGGCCTTTTGAAGTTTCTTGAGCAGAGGAGGTAGTAAATCATGTCGTTTTGCTTGTTCTCTTAATAGATCAACTTCTGGCGTAGCACCTTTTCCCTTCGAAAAATTAATATATATCTTTGAAAGCACTTCTAAGGCATAATATAATTCATTTGAAATGATCGACCGGCGTGACTTTAGATAAATGGGAATCTCTTGAGGATTTTGTACAAAATATGAAATTTCTACTCCTAATAGCAATATTACAATTGATATATAGAACCAAATTAGAAATAGTGGGATTGCACCTAACGAGCCATATATAATGAATGTACCTTTTGAGAAAGAGGAAATATAGATTTTAAACCCAAGCAAAAAAAGGACCCAAGCAAAAGAAGCAAAGCCCGCAGCAACAGAAGCCGCTTTTGTGCTGATATTCTCGTAAGGAATTATTTTATAAATTAAAAAAAAGAACAACCAGATGAGCAAAAAAGGGAGGAGAAGCCCAACTACAAATTTGTCGAAGAGGTTGTGCGTGGCAAAAAGATGTTCCTGAACGACATAAAAATCGGATAAAGAATTAGCTTTGCTGATAAGCAAGCTTCCCTCCTCTCCGACGATGTAGGTTTTTTTCTCTGATTTATTGTAGAGAGTCTTATAAAAATTTGTTGAACCAAGTCCATTAATTTTTTTCCAATGTTTTCCCCCATCACGTGTATAGCGAGCCCTTCCTCCACTTCCTACAATGAGAGCAGAGTTTTCTGATATTAAGCTGACTGAATAAATATGCACACGAGAAGATAGGCTACAAATTTCCCAACGACTACCACCATCTTGGCTGATGAATAGATGTCCCGAGTTTCCAACAATAATAATAAAATCTGAATAATGGTCGATATCAAGAAAATCAACATTGGTTGCGTGAGACACCGTTAAGAGGCTAGTCCAAGGCTTCCAATCAAGGCCATCGTCACTGATAAAGACTTTATGTTTATCCCCAATTAATAGAAAACGACCATCAGCCAACGTATGTATTTCATTAAGCTCCCATTTGGTGGCAATGGGTATTATCTTCCAATGTTCTCCGGCATCCTGTGTTTGTAATAACAAACCCGAGTCTCCAATGAGAAAACCTTGTTTTTCATTGAGCATATAAATTTGCTTTAGAAATATTGGTTTTTCATTGGTACTAGCATAGCTTCCGCTGGCACGACTTCTCAAGAATTGCTGTATATAAAAAATGTCTCCAAAATTGCTTGATTTTAATAATAATCCTTTCGAAGTGATGATTAAAGTCACTTTACCAACTTGAGATATGTCTGTAAAGTCTGAACTGTTTAGATAATCTTTGTCAATTGTTTTATGGGTATTTTTTGCTTTTAGCGTAAGTTTCGTTGAATTCTCACTAACAATAAATGTCTGTAGATTGTAATCAAAATCAATTTTCTCCAAAACATTGAGTGAGGTTAAATAAATGGGAGCATGACCTAACGACATGAGGTGTGAGTTGCTTCCCAAGATGTATGTTTTACCTTTGGGATTCACATAGACAGACTTAAAATCAGGTACAGAGAATTGAGCAAGTGAACCTTTTAATAGAGAAAATATAGTTCCTATAAGAACAGGAGCTAGAATGATAACCATAATAAAACCGAATATCTTTTGAATGAAGGGCCTTTGTTTCTTTACATCCCATATTTTATTGAGTGAGCCTTCTAAGTTCCTCAAGAGTGCAGTGGCACTAAAAAGAGAAAGAAATAGACCAACCCCACCAATGGCTGTAGCATTCTTTAAAAAGTCATTGATGACCTGAAAAAAAGGAGTCGGGTCAATAGGGATATTATTATCCCACATAAAGGTTCGGATAAATAAAAACCATTTTTCCAAATCAAGGAACCTAGCTCCTATCAGCATTGCAGTAATTAAGGTTGGTACAAAGCTAATAACACATGCATAACAAATCGCGGATACTCGGAGAAGCACTTCATCATACAAAAATTTATGGTACGTACTAATAAGAATTTCAGAAACCTTGATACATCGACTTCTGAAATTAGAAAAAAATCTACTGCAATTAAAAAATACCAAGAGATCTATCGTCTACCCTTCCATTTTTTGCATAATACAATACGACGACAGAATAGGAGAAAGGAAGTTTATTTTAATAATATTTTGCTATCCATAGAGCGTAATCTTAACCCAATCTCATTGATTTTAATTTGAACTCGCCCCTTTGGAGTGATCATATATACCATAGAAGTATCTTCTTCTAGAACATGACCAATAAAAGTGCCCTTTGAGGTTATGATCTTACTTATTTTTACATAAAGCTTTTTAATCAACTTTTTTCGTTCCTTGACACTCGTCTTAGGGTCAAATAGGATTTCTTTGTCAGTTCTTTTCTTCACTATATTTTTATTTTTTTCTTTCTTCTTTTTCCTTTTCACTAGGTATTTGATTTCTTTTTTCTTTTTTTCTTTCCCAGTAATTTTGATAGCTTCTTTTAACTCATTCTCCCTTACCTTCTTTTTGATTGCTTCTTCCTTTTTTATTACTTTTTTCTCTGCTTTCAATACTTGACTAGCTCTCTCTAATGTATTACTCATTTCCTTGATATCTTCTTCAATTAAGGTAATATCTTTCTTCTCATCAAGTGTGGCTTCAGAGAGACTGCTTAAAAAGTCATTTTTTCCCGTTTGAACTCCTCCACCATCCTCTTCTGGCTCTTCCTCTTTACTTGTTACCCGCATGCTCTTTACGGTGGCATTCGTATTCTCTATCACAACTTTGACGGCTTTCTCTATTGACTTTGTTTCGGGTAGTTTTACAATAACTGTAGCATTCACGATATCTTCAATACTCTCACTCTTTTCGATAAAGCGTGTATCACCTAATTTAGCAAGCTTTTGTTTTGCTTTTTCTTTTAATGCTTGATTCCCTTCATAATAAGCTCCCAAGATATAGAGTCTTCGATAAGCTTTCTTTGCGAAAGAAGAATTTGGGTATTTCTTAACAACCACCTGATATTCGTGCACTGCATTTTTTAGAAAGCCAATTTCTTCATAAGCTCTACCACGATAAAAGTGGAGTTTACTGGTAACTTTTTTCTTCTTCTCAAGCTCATTAAAAGTTTTAATTGCCCTTGTGTAGGTCATGACTTGATAATAATCAAGCCCCTTCCTTACAGATTCTTTTTTCTTGTCAATTAAGGCAATTTTCTTTTGTCTCTTTTGGAGTTGCTCCAAGAGGAGCTCAGCAATTGCACCTTCTTCATGGTTTCCTCTAAGTAAAATTGTCGCTTTATAGTCTTCAAAAGCTTTTGTTGTTTCACCAAGCATCATGAAACAAAATCCCCTGTGAAGAAAAGAGAAACCCAATTTATCGCGTTCTTTTTGAAAAATCTCTATGGAGGTTGAAAATATTTTAATTCCGTTAAGATAGTCTCTCTTCCTCTCATAAAAGGCACCCAGCGTCAGTAAACCAAGATTTTCATCATTTTTGAATTCTTTTATAGGAGTACTTCCAAGGAGATAACTGAGAGCATTCACAACAAACAAAATAGGACCCTCAAAGTAGTAAGCCAAACCATCTGCTCTGACAGATTCCCTTGATTCATTTGTCAAAACCCCCATGAGTTCTACCTCAGACAATGTAGAATCTATATTAGATGGCCGTAAGTCATTTTTTTTAAGCTGATTATATTTAACCAGCAACGCCATATTACTCCAATTAAATCCACCCATACCGATTCTTTGTAGGTTAATCCTGAGCTCTTTGATACGGAGAGATGTCATCCCTTCGAGAAGAATATATGTAAAAGCAATGACGACGACGACAATAGGGATTCCTAATGTCTTATAAATATTTTCTATTCTCTTCATCAAATAGATGCTAATTTTGACTACTTAAGTTCGATCACCAAGAGGGTGTAATCATCTCTCCTTGGTTCTCCCTCTGCAAACACATCTACATCTGCAATAATTTTTTCATTAAATGTTTTCACATCTAAGTGAGCAAATTCTTTGATTTTTTCAATAAAACGCTCAGGAGTGTACTCCTCTTTTTTAGAGTTTGTACCCTCCACAATGCCATCAGTATACAAAATGATGCGATCTTTGGGTTGCATCTGAATCATTGCATTTTCATACTTAAATGGAGACTTCTCAACAGCACCAATAAAGAACCCACCAGAGTCTAACTCCAAAACTTTCTCTGTTTTAGGTCGATAAATAATTGCTTTTTGATGAGAAGCATTTGAATAATGTAGTTTGAGATCATTATCTAAAATCAAGTAGAATGCTGTCATATAATCAGAAGTAACGATCGCCTCGGAAAGTCGACCATTGATGTATTCAAGAAGATCCCCTGGTTTTTCAAAACGACCGACTGAATCGCTAAAGTGAACCTTGGCCATAATGGTAACTAGAGCGGCCGGTATTCCATGTCCAGAAACATCCGTCATTAACATACCTAAAGAGCCATTAGGTAAAACAAAAAAATCATAATAATCACCCGAAACTTTTTCAAGCGGGGAATAATAAACAGAAAAATTAATTTTTTCGTATACAGCACTGCTAGGCATAATGCCCTCTTGAATATTGCGGGCCATATCCAGTTCGTTTTGCATAATTTCATGCTGCTTTCGCAACTTCACTATGAGCAAATTTAATTTTTCGGTGCGCTCACTAAGTGCAAAAACCATTTTATTGAACAGGTAAGTAAGTTGCCCAAGTTCATCAGACTGCTTTATCTGAGGTACTTGAAAACTCAAGTCACCCTCAGTGATATTGTGAGCTCCTTTCGCTAATCTTTTAATTGGTATCAGCAGGACTCGATAAAGAAAGTATACTAAACCAAATTGAGACAAGAAAACTAAACTAATTAACGAATAGGCAAGCCTCATGATGGAAGAGACTTCTTTTTCTATTGAATCGATACTTATTTTTGTATAGAATAAAATACTCTCGCCACTTTGGTTTTTATCTTCTATCATTGGTAAAATCACTTCAACGTAATACTCCTCGATATTTGGTATGCCCAAAAAAAGTGTTCCTTTAATCTTTTGCGACTGAGCAGCTCTCTTCAATCTTTTCAAAAAAGATGAACTTACTTTCAAACTTTCATCACTATTGGGGTTATTTTCAAAAAACTTATTTTTCTTACCCCCTTGACCAAGCCCCTGTTTTTTGTTTTTATTTTTGGTAAATTGATATTGAGCGAGAATATCACCTTTTGTCGAGATGATTTTAAAATTTGGAATAATCAGCCGTTCACTTCCTTTAAAAATTCTCAACACTTTTTTCACTCGCCGAACCGAACGTTTATTCTTCTGAGAATTTGGTTTAAAGCTCCATTGATTATTTTTAAATAGAAACTCTAACCGACGAAATATTTCATAAGCTTTTGCGTCAGTTGTTTTAATGGCTTTTTCAGAAATTAAATTCATTTGATTTGAACCGCTAGCAACCAAGAAAATAGCCAAGACAAAAGCAATTACCAAAAGGTAAAGGAGTGATATTTTTAGGAGTATCGATTGCTTTCTTTCGTAGTCATCTTGAATTTTTAGAGATGACTTCTGAAAACTCTCTTCTTTTTTTACTACTCTATCTTCTCTATAATTAAAATCTTTCATCAAGAAAATACCTCCATTCTAAGCTGGAACGCAAATCAGAACCACTAAACAAACCACATCTCTCGACAGGATAATAAGTGAAAAACTAAAGCGATCAGTAAATTTTTATTTCTTCAATCTTCCATTCTTAGTTGTCTTGGTTTTCCCCAATGAGTTTTTTCTGATATTCATTCAAACTATTTTTATATTTCGCATCCTCTTCATTAAAGCTCATATTAACGCCATCAAAGTATAGGTCATAGACAGTGCTTAATACTTTCAAGCTGTCTAAAAATACCACGACTTCTTCTTGAGAAGTCGTTGGTTCAGAACGGATCACAAGCTTTTTCAAAACCATACTTTTAGTTTGCGGGAAAGACGATATTCTTTGGGGGATGTAGCGAGGAATTTTAACGTTGAGAGGTCTCCAGCCAATGTAGTCGAGTGAGCCAAAACGACCAATGAAGGTATCTCCTTTCCAGTCTTCAATCCAGATTTCTAGCGAAACCTCATTGCCTCTACCCAAAGCCCATAAACTGAGTGAATCAATGCGCCCAGGAAGCTCAATGCCAGGAACTTCAATATATTTAGGGAGGTTCTTCTCATCAAGCTGACCAGTGAACCTTCTGACACTCTTATTTTTTGGTGGCGTGAGTACAACTGAATTATTCCCAGGATACACGAAACTAAAGCGAACACCCATTGATTTCTTGTTTTTACTGTTGTTTCCTAAGTTGATAGGCCTTCCTTCAACAATTTTTGTGTTGGCGACACCTTCAGGAGGCCCAGGGATTGCTTCAGCATCCCAAGCAGTTGTTTCCCAACCTTCGACAATGATGGAACGTAACTGTTTTGCTTCTACGTCCTCACCCTGATGAGTACTTATTTTACTATCTATTGAATTTAGTAGAAAAAAAGTGACAAAGAGGAACCCCAAGCCTTTCAGCAAGTAGCCCCTCGAGCCCTTTCTTTTTTTTGTTTTTAGATCATAAAATTTCATAATATTTAACCTCTCTCATTTTTCTTTCATTACCTTGTTTTACCAAGTATCTTTAATTTGACTGCCTGGATAGTTTACCACAGTTTTGTCAATTTTCATGCTTAATTGATCGACGTAGAAATAAAATTCTCCACCAACTTCAAGTCTGTCAGACGCGACAAAAAGTGAAACAAACTTCAAATTTTTATCAAAAAGAGAAAAACGTGCACTTTGACGAACCCACCCAGGGATTGCTACTGTGAGCTTTCTCCAGCCAAAATAATTAAGCCTGCCAACTTGGAATTTGTAGATTTTACCTCGGTAGTCTTTTAGTTTTACATTTAAGGTATGCCGAAAGTTTCTCCCAAGGGCCCAGACTGATATTTGTCTAGCGATTCCCTTCACTATGTATTGGTGGGGAGGTTTTATTTCAATTCGGTCAAATCCTCTGTCTTTGATAAAACCCTTTACGCCTAAAACATTATTTTCTCCAGGAATGAAAAGGCGCTCCTCTTCTTCAGTAAGATTGTCAGGGTCGTACGTATCCTCAATTGGACCCCGTTGAATCTTCTTCTGTGATCGTGTCACGCCTAAGGGAGATGTTCCAAATGCCCTCCAGTCTTCCGCATTCTCAAAATCATTGAGAACCTTGTCAACAAGGCTCACTTTGATCTTGGTCTTTTCTTTTGTTTGCCCTTGCTGTTCATTTTGTTGGGCAGGTACTGGCGGCTCTTGTGGGAAAACTTCTTTGGAAGGTAAACCAACCAAGAATAATGAGATCATCAGCCCCAAAATAAAATAATTTCTATCTAAATTCATGAATTCACTCCTACATTAACCAAGTTACACGGATTATCGGAATTAGTTATCAATTTCTTGAAGTATGGTCTAATTATTTTTTTGAAAACCATCAATCTCTTCACTAACAATCACATTGTGAGTACCTTGTAATGACCAGCATGATTTGTCAAGTTAAAGAGTCTCTGTGGAAAATATGATTGTTATGAGGTTAGAGCTTGTGCAGGAACTAGGATTTTTCTTGCTTTTCTGTGTTCTTCTTTGTTTATGTCTTATTATGAAACGATTTATGAAAAGTGATAGAGATCAAGTTATGCTGTTTTCGCATACTATAGCAGACAATTTAGAAGAAAATCACGAGGTTTATGCCTTTGCTGCCTTGTTAGATAAAATTCCTATGAAACCATTTCTTTCTAAGTACTCAAAAGAAGGGGGTCGGGCTTACCATCCGGTTATAATGCTGGGATGCCTTTTTTATGGCTTTCATCGTGGATGGAGAAGCAGCAGAGAATTACAAAAAGCCTGTGAAGAGAACGACGCCATGCGTTATTTAGTTGGTGGTCATAAAGTAAAGTTTCGGTCTATTGCTGAATTCCGTGTTAATTTTGGTAAAGAAATTGGCGAAGTTTTTAATTACTCTGTATCTTTGCTATCCCACAAAAATAAAAATATTGGTATTGATGTTAAGGTAGATGGAACTAAAATCAAAGCCAGTGCTGCTGACGATCAAACATACAAAAAGTCAGATTTAGAGGAACGTAAAAGAGCTATACAGCAAGAGATCTTAGAGTATCTACGCTCAGGTATGGAATTAGATATTGAGGAAGATAAACTATATGGTAAAGACAACAGTGGCTATGAGCTTAATCCTGAAGAGGTAGATACGATCATTGAGGAGTTTATTCGCTTACAAAAAGCGAGTGAAAAGGCAAAGAGAGAGTCATTAAAAACAGCAGAAGGAAAGCAAAGTGAACCAGCCGAGTTTTCTACATCTGTTGAAAAAGATTCTTCAGAAACTATAGAAGGTACACAGGATATAGAAGCTCTAAAAACAGGAGAAAAAGAAGTTGAGGTCTTTTTAGAAGATACAACTAATTCTCATGCTAACGAGCCAGAATTATTGATAAATGAAGACCAGGCTGCAGAGGATAATGATTCTGTTATGCTTAGGAAAGCTCAAAAGTATGTTACGATCAGTAAAAGTCTGGAAGAGAATCAAGAGTCTGCTTCTGATTCTAAAATAAATCTTACTGATCCAGATGCTAAATTCATGAAACGGAATGGTAAAATTTCTCAAAGCTACAACATTCAAGTTACCTCATCAGAAGGCTATATTTTGGCAGCTGACATTGCTGAAGCTAATTCAGAAAATGATTTAGAGCAATTAGCTCCTACCCTTTCTAAAGCTGAGTCAAACACAGGGACCAGTATACAGACAGCTTCTGCAGATTCGGGTTACTTTCATTCAAGTGGTTTGGAATACCTGGATTCAAAAGGGATCAATGGTTTTATACCTTCACCTGATCAGGTAGCCAAAGAAAGAAAAGGAGAAGAGGATTCAGGTTATGAAGCTCATCAGTTTAAATATGACGAGGATGATGATTCTTGGGTTTGCCCCGAGGGTAAAACCTTAGAATTTCATAATGAATCTGTGAAAGATAAAAAGAAATATACTCATTATCATGGTAAACCTCCTGACTGTGTCATTTGCCCTGCCAGAGAACAATGTTGTACGAGCGAAGAAGAGTTACGCAGAGGTTATCGCAAATTGTCAGTAGACTCTGGTTTTGCTTTAAAACATGAAATGATCAAGAAGATGAATTCAGAAGAAGCAAAGTCTTTCTATAAAAAGCGAGGTTCTGAAATTGAACCCATTTTTGGAATTTTGAAACAAGCCAAAAAGTTCAGAGAATTCTTGCTCAGAGGCAGTAAAAAGGTTCAAATAGAGGTAAAAATCGCAGCTACAGCATTTAATTTTGGCAAAATGGTACGAGAACAACTTGCATAAACTATAAATTCCTTGACATATTTGAAAAATGAGACTGACGCAGCAAATATCTCATAAAATGCACTGAAAAATCCTAGTTCCTGCACAAGCTCGTTATTTTTCACCCATATAGTTAATTTTAGAAATTGGTTTTTAATTTTTTCATGATTTTCCCAAACTTTTTTGAAACTTCAAACCCTGCAGATTAAATCTTCTAAAATTACGGTTATATATAATTTGACTAAAGAAAGCTTCAATCTCCCCTGGGTGGGTTCGATAGACTCCTTTGGAAAATTCTTTTTTTATTTTTAATTCCATCTCTTCATGGCAAAAAGAATAATCGTCGGCCGACTTGAACGATGGTAGGTAAAAAAGATTTCTCACCCAACCATCGAATTCTCACAAACATTGACATATAAATATAGTTGTCTGCGACCGCATAAAGTTTTCCACATTTCCACCTTCTATATGTTATAATATATATTAAACTAATATATATATATATACTATTATTAGAGTATATCTTACGTTATAATTTCAAAAAAATAATTCTAGTATTTATTCCTAATTTTATTTTGGCAATAGTTAAAAGTGTATATTGCCTCAGTTTAAATATCAGATTACCAAATGTAGGCACTATTAGAATCTTTTATCGATATTTGTTCTTTTGGGAATCTTAATCTCTTTTTTTACTAACAAAGTAAATTCTCCCTTTTTTCCATCCGACCAAGAAAGTGCCTCTGTCATATTGCCGAGAAAAGCTTCTTCATGTTCTTTAGTCATTTCACGCCCTATTAATGTAGTTTGCTCTCCCCATGTATCAAAAAGATCAGCGAGAAATTTTTTAATTCGGTGAACAGATTCAAAAAAGCAGACCGAACCTGCAAAATCATTATATTCTTCCAGAGTTTTGATACGCCTTCCTGATTTTGGAGATAAAAATCCCAAAAATAATAGAGGTTCTATGCGAAATGGGCAAATACTTAAAAGTGAGCTAATAGCGGAACTCCCTGGAATAGGTACAACTTTTATTTGGTGGTCCCAACATTTTTTTATGACTTCGTGGCCTGGATCAGAAATTCTGGGTGAACCAGCGTCTGTAACGAGAGAAATATTTTTACCTTTAAGTAGTAGTTTAAGAATCCCTTCCGCTGAGTTTTTTTCATTGTATGAATGATATGAGAGCAACGTAGGATATCGGTTAATGCCCATCATTTTTAGGCTTCTCCGAGCCCTACGTGTGTCTTCACATGCCAAAAAATCAGAAAATTCAATTGTTTCCCTGGCACGTATGCTAATGTCTTTTGCGTTACCAATGGGCATGGCGACCGAAAATAAGGTGCCGGGGGGTGAGAGTCTCATAAACCACTTTTACTGATGGCCTGTTTTTTGACTGTGGTCTGCTCTTCTCTGTATTTTTCAATTGCCTGAAAAGAAGGTAAATACTCATTACGCGAATTCCAAATTACCCAACCATCCGAAGAGCTATCTTTACAGGCCTTAATTTGTTCTTTTATATAATTAACAAAATTTAGTCGGCTTGGTTTTACTTTGATATTAAAGCCTTGGATGTAGGCAACAATTCTTTGATGAGGGAGGCGTGCTTTACTTTTTTCAATGCCTTCTCTAACGGTTGCATAGGGGTTTGATATACGGTTGTAATCATTGGTATAATGTGATGGATAGAGCATAGGATAAATCGTCTGGGTGTACTCACCAAAAATCTCTAATTTTTGGCCGATATGGTCGTTTTGGTTAAGCGTGATCCTACCAAAAATGTCGGCAGAAAGATAGATACGATTTTGCTTAGCAACTTGCTTCGCTTGCTTCAAAAGAGATCGGATCACGTTATATTTATAGTGGAGAGAAAGGTTTAGTAAATTATCAATATCTGCGTAACGAATATAATCAAGTTGCACTTCTGCAAAGCCTTGAACCGAGGAGTCTTTAATCAGCTGAATGATTTCATAAACATGCTGTTTTGAAAATTGTTTCTGACGGAGCCCTCCCTCAGCGACTACGACGCGAGCTACGGGGAATATACGAGATTTTTTTATCATTTGAATGATTTCTTGGGAGATCATTCTTTTTTGAACATCAATTACAAAAGTATTTAGTTGATACGAATGTGCTTTTGTTATAAAATATTGAATTTTTTTTTTTGATTGGGCTGTCGAATTTGTGATATAGATCCCTCTTGTGTAAGTTGGCACGGGAGTGTTCTCGAAAGTAGTTTGTTTAAACAAATTCTGACTATTTTCTGATAAACCTACCGTATTTTCCTGCCACTTTTGGGAATCTCCCCAAAAGTCAAGAGTATTGGGTTTATTTTTATTTGACTGGAATATCTCACCTTCAATATTAGTCAGTTGTTCTTTTTCTCTTTGATCCTCTGGATGGTCTGCTTGGTGGGTTACCTCTCCGTCCAGTTTAGCCCGTAAAAAATCAGGAATCAAAGTGCAAGTCATACTTATATAGAGAGCTAGTAACCCTGGGAAAAGAAAAATAGAATAAGTTAGTTTCATACTATTTGGTATCGGAAGTTTATAAAAATATCTCAAATAAGATATTTACTTTTTAATTGAGTTTAATATTTTGACTTCCATTCTTGTTGGGTGGTGTTTTATGTTACTTTTTATATCACTTGAGTGGGTTCATAGCAACTTATTCTATGTGCTGAGTCTGCTCTTCGTTTATTTTACATACGCATATTTACTCAAAGAAATTATTTGGAAGAGAACATGGCCCCACCTTTTCTATTATTTTTGTGCTTTCTCTATTGTGGGAGCCAGTTTTAATTATTTCTTAGAGCCAAACTATGTAAAAGTTATTTATAAAATATTTACAAACCAATTTAGTTCTGATGAAATACCAAACTTGGTCATTACATCATTTTTCTGGATTGGTTGGTCGATTTTGTTTTCACAGACAGAAAAATTTTTCGCTGAAAAACTCGGAAGGGATGAACAACCCATATTGATTGAAAATTACATATTTATTTTTTTTGCATATATCCTATTCTTGAACTCGCTTACTATTATTTTAAACAAAGCTTTTGGTCGTCCTATTTAGCCTCTCTTGAAAAAATAATTTTGTTTTCTATTTATGATAAACAGTGTTCTCCGTATTATTTATGGAACTACTTCATAAATATAATTTTCTAATATTTGTAAGAGGAATCAAAGATGCATAGAAAAGAGTCAAAAAAATAAGAGGCTATATTTGACTCGTCAACCATCACAAAGTTGACAGGGAAAAAGTATAAAATCATGATTATTTTTTATCAGAAACTATATACTTGTCAATAATTTTATGAGTGGTGTAGATAAGTGGTGTTATTAAAATAGCGATAGCAAACTTATAAACATAACTAACAATGGCAAGCTGAATGAAAAGGTCAAAAGCTAATTTTCCTGGCAAGACAAAACCTATGTATTGAACAATAAAGGTATCTACAAGTTGGCTGACTGCGGTACTACCTGTCGCTCTGAGCCATAACATACGAGAACCTGTTTTCCTTTTAAAATGGGTGAAAACGGAAATATCAACAAGTTGGCTTACACCAAAAGCGACAATAGAGCCAAAAATGAGCCATCTGGATTGACTAAAGACTTGATGAAAAGCATCAGAGCTTATTGGCGAACGATCAGAGGCGGGGATATAATCGGCAACAAAGATCATACCAAAACAATAGGTAATCAGCCCCATCGTGAGGAATGTTAATTTACGAACTCCTTTTTTTCCGAAGTATTCATTGACTAAGTCAGTAATTATAAAAACAAAAGGCCATGGGATAATACCAATTGGTAGTAATACTTCATCAATTTGAATTGGGCCAAAAGAAAACTCTCCGACAGAAAATAACTTACCACCAGTCAACTCAGCAAGAATGGCATTAGAGATAAAGAATCCCCCTAATATGAAATAGACCCAATCTTTTTTTGTTTCGGGCACGTGAAGTTCTTATTGGCTTATCTTTTCTGAGAAAATTTATTGCCAAAGAAAGCAAATATTTTTTTAAATGGAGAGGTCAGTTTTAGCTTGTTTCTAATCTCTTCCAAATGATTACGTGCTGCTTCATAACCTGCGTCAATTATCTTATCATGCTCACTATAGTCTGCCCAGTGAATATGCCCTACAATAGGTTTAATCAAAATAGTTGCTTGTTTAATTTGCTGTTTTCTGCGATAGACTGATTCAATGTCCTCGGTTTGGATAAGAACATCTATAGAATTTTTAATCATGGATTTCTGAAGCCTTTCGTTTGAAATGTCAACGGCAATGATATGATCCATGCCTAATTCATAAGCAGTGTCGATTCCCACCTTGTCAAGAACTCCTCCGTCAACGTAAGGAACGCCACTGATAATACGAGGTGGCAAAACCATCGGCAAGGAGCTTGACGCAATGACGGTTTCTCGGAGTGAGCCTTTTTCAAATACAACCCTCTTCCCCTCGTATAAATTTACTGCCACACAAGCAAATGGAATCTCAGTGTCACGAATATCAATGTCGGGTATACTGGGAAACATAAAACTATCAACCTCTTCTTTGGTAATGAGACCCGGTGAAAGAAGTGCTCTGCTCAATAAATTACCTTTTTTATAAACATCTCCTAATTTTACAATAATACTTTTAGCCTTTTCGTGATCCATCATTTTTGCAAAATTGCCCAGTGCTGTGACTTGCAGTTCTTTTGATTGCACAAAATCAACCACCACTTTTTTGAGATGATGATAATCAGGCTTGATGGCGTAAATTGAACCTGCAAAAGCCCCTATCGAAACACCAATAATCATGTCAAAAGGTATTTTTTCCTCTTCAAGCAGACGAATGACTCCAACATGGGCGAAGCCTCTTGCTGCTCCACCACCTAAGTTGAGTGAAACTTTCATTTACAGTTAAATAAAAAAAGAATAAATGATTGATCGGAGGAGGCAAAAGCAGATTCCTGTCTCATGTTTGGATACTTTCGAAGAAGGCTTAGGGCTTTCAAGCAAAAACCAGAATCTATTTTGAAATATCCTGATGGCAAACGATATTATAGAGATTTCCATAATATTCGTAAAAAACACATTGATCATGATGCAGAAAAGGTAATCAGCCGATTACACCAATTTGGACATAAAGCTTATCTCGTTGGTGGTTGCATACGAGACCTTCTTCTTAATCGCAGACCCAAAGATTTTGATGTTGTCACATCCGCTCATCCGAATGAAGTCAGAGGCATCTTCAAAAACAGTCGTATCATTGGGAGACGTTTCAAAATTAATCACATCATTTTTGGTTGGAATAAAATTATTGAAGTTTCCACAGCACGTTCACTTCCGCAAAGTCGAATCTTTGCCAAAGGGAAAGACAGCCTATACTTGAAGCACGATAATACATATGGTAGCTTTAAAGAAGATGCCGCACGAAGAGATTTCACAATCAATTCTTTGTATTTTGACCTAAAGAACGAAACAATCATTGATTACACAGGTGGGATTGAAGACATTCAGAAAAAAATAATAAAAACAATTGGAGATGAAAGCGTATCTCTTCCTGAAGATCCTGTCCGTATCTTGAGGGCGTTGAAGTTTGCCAGCGTTCTTGAATGTGATTTGAGTGTTGACCTTCTCAAAGGTGTGCGAAAATATAAAAAATTTATTGCAAAAGCTTCTGCATCGAGGTTGCATGAAGAGTTTAATAAAATTTTTTGGACTGGCAAAGCCTATGATATTTTTGAAAAAATCGTCCAAGTTGGTTTTTTTTCCGCACTTTTTCCGCGTCTTAATTCTTATCTCAACCTCGTAACGCCTAATTGGTATGATTCTTTTAGTCAGAGTCTTTTGGGCAAAAGACTGAAAATTTCTGATAAAATGATCTCTGAATATGAGGATATTAATAGTAATCTGTATTATGGTGTTATGATTGCAGATTTTATTTTAGATAATTCTGGTAAAAATGATGTTTCGCCGATAGTGGAAGAGAAAAAGGAACGCAACAGAGGGGCACACGAAAGGGCTATACACGAAAAAATCATCAAAATTGGAAAAGACTTTGTTCTTACCCATAAAGAAGTCGAGCGCTTAACAAAAATATTTAGTTCTCAAAATAACTTTCTGAAAGACTCTGTAGAACAACAAAACAAAGCAAGGGTGCGTACTTTTAAAGGCAAAGACTACTTTTTGGAAGCATTTATTCTTTTCAAGATAAATGCTCGTTCGCGAGAAGATCATGAATCAATGCAAAAAGCATTTTTCTGGGAGATTGGTCTCAGGAAAAAACTCCCCGATGCGATTAAGAAGTTGGTGTATCATGCATTAGATGATGACCCTTTTGACCTAAGAGGGCAAAAAGTTCAGGGTCGCAATAGAAAACAAAGCAAGGGTCGCCAATCAAACCGAGTCCAACATTCAAAAGGGAACTCAAAATGGAGTCGAAGGAGGTAGGTTGTTTCTATCTTTCTATGTTAAAATATTATCTCGCTATCGTCTGCTTTACTGTTGTTGTTCCAACGACAGTAAGCCTCTCTCAAAAAAATCTATCTCGTTGGCAAATTCAATTTTGGAATGTGAAAAAAAAAATGGTTACTTTATCGTGTGAAGTAGCCCAAAGTAGCAAGGAACTAGCTAGAGGTTTGATGTTTCAAAAAAGTTTGGGAAAAAATAGTGGCATGATTTTTATTTATCAAAAACCTCGGATAATGCGTTTCTGGATGAGAAACACTCAGATTCCTCTTTCAATTGCTTTTGTCAATGAAAACAATGTTATTATTGGGATCCACAGCATGAAGCCTTATGATGAACGTATTATTTCATCCCATACAAAAGCGATCTATGCAATTGAGGCAAACCAAGGTTGGTTCAGAAAAAATTATATTTTTGCACGAAGTAAGATAAAAATTATTCGCCGTTAGGAATGGACGCTTCCTCTCTTCTCCAAGATTATTCGATACGCAAAGGAGAAATTCTCTATAGGGCTCTTCTCATTGGGCAATATGGTTCGAAAAATTATCTGAGTGAAGCAAAGCAGAAAGAATCTCTAAAGGAGCTTTCTCTTCTTTCAAAAACAGCAAGGGTTCGATATTCTCAGCAAGTTTTCTTTCACATTCCTGAACCCAACCCGAGGTATTTTTTTACAAAGGGCCTTCTGGAAAAAATTAAAGAAATATTCACGGGGAAAGAATTGAATCTACTCATTGTTGATACCGATCTCAAGCCACGCCAACTCAGAAATCTTGAAGAAGAACTTAAGACGAGAGTTTTGGGGCGAATTGAACTCATTTTGGATATTTTTGCGATGCGTGCAAAGACAAAAAGCTCTTCATTACAAGTTGAATTAGCACAATTAAATTATATTTTACCTCGCCTTAAAGGCTTAGGAGGTGTTTTGTCACGCTTGGGAGGTGGTATTGGAACAAGGGGGCCCGGTGAAACAATGCTTGAAACAGACCGGAGACATATCCGTCGTCGCATTCAGAAAATCAAACAAGACCTAAAAGATGTCTCCAGACACCGAGATAACCTGCGAAAAAATAGAGTAATTCCGACATTTGCTTTAGTAGGCTATACAAATGCGGGTAAGACAACATTACTCAATCAGCTTTCTTCTTCCCATAAAAAATTATTTACTGAGGATCGCCTCTTTGCAACTCTCGACCCTTTTTCACGAAAAGTTTATCTAGGAGAAATTGACTACAAACCAGCGTACGCTATCTTGACCGATACAGTGGGTTTTATTCGCAACCTACCTACAACCTTGGTGATGGCTTTCCACTCTACCCTTGAAGAAATTTGTTATACGGAGATCGTGATTATCGTATTGGACGTGAGTTCACAAAACCAATCAGATGAACTCAAGGTTGTTGAAGAAGAATTGAAAAAAATAGGTGTGGAGGATAAACAGAAAATTTTTTTTTTCAATAAATGTGACCTAATTTTAGAGACGAAATACGAGGAATTAACTCTTCGTAAGAAAAATATAGTTTACGGCAATGCACTTTCTAAACAGGGTGTTCGTAGTTTACGGGAGAAGATGTTTGAGGCAATAAAAAATGCCCATAGATAAGTTTGTTCATGTTGTCGAGAAAGAAATTGCTGACTTTCTAAAAACCCCCGTATTTGTGCATGGTGATATCGGTGGTATGCAAAAAGCTGCCGAGAAACTCTGCCTGTCGAACGCCGCGAAGAGAATGCGTGCGATCTTAGTTTATATTTTTGGAATCCCGTTTAACCCTCCCTATGATTGTCTCACAAAAGTAGCCTCAACATCCGAGCTAATTCATGTGGCTAGTCTTTTACACGATGATGTCATTGATACAAGTTCGCAAAGACGAGGAAAGCCCACCGCTAACATTATTCATGGAAATACCATTGCTGTTCTCACGGGAGACTTGCTTTACTCCCAAGCGTTGGAGTTTTTAGGGGATACCTCTATGGAGATTCTCCAAGATGCCATTCAAGTTGTCAAAGAGATGACCATCGCCTCAAGCATTGAATATAACGAACGTGGAAATATTGAGACTGACATCGACGTATGGACAAAAATTGCACGAGGAAAAACGGCCTGTCTTTTTGTTTGGTGTACCCAAGCACCCTCAATGCTAGTTAATTGTGACCCAAAATTAACTTCTTTGCTTGGTCGGTTTGGAGAAAAATTAGGCCTTGCATTTCAGCTTGCTGACGACATTAAAGATTTTTTTGCTTCCGACGTGATTGGTAAACCTTTATACTCTGATATTAAAAATCAAAACACAAATTATATTTTAATTAAAGCAATGCAAGAATCTCGTCAAATTAAATCTGAAATAGAAAAAATGTGGAGTGAAAAAGACGAAAGTGGCGAAGATATCCCCCTACAAAAGATTAAGAGCATTGGGGATCAAATACGAACTCTTGCAAGTTTTCAAGAAAGCTTAGAGCAATTAACACTATGGATGCAAACAAGTTTACAGGAGCTTGAGAGCAATGATTATAAAGAAATCAGCAAGCTAATCAAAACAAAACTGGGAAAAATACTCCATTCACTTCCCCCTGAAATAATAAAAAATATTTCTTCATGAAAATCACTTGGTCTTTTTACGCTACTTATTTTTTAGAATACTAAAAAGCCTTTTTTCACGGGAGTGAGAAACGAAGGTGGTTTTCTTTTTCAATACTTCGATAAAAACACGAGATTCGTGGTGCTCCATGATCATTTTTTGTGTGACAAGCACCTTTCCCACGAAGCTTGACTAAATAAAGTAAAGAATTTTGTTCACAATTGACTAGAATGTCGTGAACATCTAAATAAGCACCTGATGTTTTCCCTTTTATCCAAAGTTTATTACGAGAAGTGCTCCAAAAGGCAACAAGTTTATGTTCTCGAGTATACTCAAAAGCCTCTCGATTTGTATAAGCAATGATTAAGACTTTCTTAGTTTGGATATCCTGCACCACTACAGGGATCAATCCAAGGGGTGTGATTGATTTGAGTTTATCAAAATTGAGATTAAGTTTGTTTCCTTCTTCAATGAGGGAGTTCACGGGAGCATTTTAGCTACAGCTACCTCCTGACAATCATCTTTTCGTGTACAATATTGACATACCTCATAAACTTTTTGGGGAAATTTGTCTTTACTCGTAATCTGAAATCCATATTTAAGAAAAAAGTCAGCCTGATAAGTAAGAGCAAATAAATGCATAGGAGCAAGAAAAGTTCTTTTCATATAAGACTCAAGTGTAGTCAACAAGTCCCCACCGATACCCAAACCTGAGCAATTTTCATTTACGGCGAGTGCACGAACCTCATACAGATTAGCCCCAAATAAAGTGAGATTGATGCAACCAACCACTTTGAAGTTTTTCTCACATACCCACGTCAAATCAATCTCCTGCCTAATTGTAGACTTGTTCCGAGGTAGCAATCTTTGATCAATAACAAAAGGAGTCATCAAGTCAAAGATCGCATTTGTATCATGAATCGCTGCTTTTCGAATCACAAAGGGTAGATCTAAAAACAGGCTAGTCGGTTTTCTCGTGAAGAACCGATGCTTTGAAAGGAGCCCATTTTTTTACTTTAGACAGCATTTGGTAGGCTTTTTTTTTCCCGTGGATTGGTCCAATGTATAATTTCATACGAGTACCATTTTTTGCTAAGAAGACAGGTAAGTTTTGTTTCTTCAAGAAATGACCGTGTCGGTAGGCTGTCACATTATTTTGATATGTTTTTGCCCATATCAGATAAGTTTTTTGCCCATTAATTTGAGAAAATTTATCTTTGAGTACAGAGGAATGGCTACGATTTTTTGAGGCACTTAGATGATAATCTTCGCTTGTTGGGGGTATATTTTTAGATATGAGCCTGTCGTTAGTTTGCTCCCTTGGTGTCGGCTGTTTTTTAGATGCATTTGGTTCGTTTGAGTCATCTTTTGGTTCATTGAGTAAAAAATCAGTTTCTGGTATTTTGCTCAATGTAATATACATTCCTCCAAAAATACCCAAGGTGAAAGCGACAATAAAAGTAATGACAAGTATAAAAAGTCTTTTCCCGTGACTTGTGCCACAAGACTTGGATGTGCTACTTGTTCTTGGTCTTGCGTGAGGTAGGTATTTACCAAAATCAATATCTTGCATGATGTATCCATTCTCGATACATTTATCATAATTAGTAAGCAAAAAAACAATCTTCTAAGGAAATGCCTGAAGCCTGATAATTCCTGCTTGCTGTTTCACTCTTAGTTCGACATGAATAATCTGATTCTCATCCAAAGGGAACGCAAACGTATTTTCATAGGAATTATTTGGTTTGATATGCTTTTGTTGACTGGAAGCGGCATAAATTGACTGATTTTCTTTTTGTTTTGCAGAGGCAACTGTCCAATTTATTTGGTCGATGTGTATCAGTTTTTTTTGTAGAGAGTGAATACTGATGTGACAACCAACCATTTTTTTACATGAAGAAATGATCTTCAGATTGGAAAATTCAATTTTTTTTTCAACCTTGGGTAATATTTTTTTATTTTTTTCTATGTCACTTTTGAAGTACAGGGCGACTAAAAGGACTAAAATTAAATCGACGAAAAGAATAACCCGTGATAACTTTTTTTTTGATATACCACCTTGAGATTTTTGTGGGGAATGACTTTGAAGCTCGGAAGGTGGTTTACTATAATATTTCACCCCTACTCTCTAAATAAAAATAGAATTTTAGTTGGGCTCTAAATCTTCAATCGTTAATGAGTGCAGGCCCTGTTGAAAGCACTCTTCAAGAGCCATATAAATGGAACGGTGCCTCTTTATTTTATTTTTGCCTATAAATTGTTTTGAGCGAATAGTCACTTTAAAGTGCGTTTCTCCTGGGTTATCAAAGTTTTGGTGCCCCTCGTGCAGATGGGACTCATTAACAATGTCAAGCTCCACGGGAGATAAACTTGATATCAATCGCTCTCGAATCATTTGTTGCATTTTCATTAGTCGGCTCCTAATACTGAGTCTTCATACGAATGTAAGTTATGCACTCCACCTTGGAGTTGTGCTGCGTATGATCGTTTTTCAAACCTAAGATTTCCGTTGAGCATAGCATAGTGCAAGGTGACTAAGTCGCGGTAGCCGATGTCTTGAAACGCATTTCTGATACCCTGTACAACATAGGGAATAAAGTCATACATTGAGCCTCGGTCAACTACACTACCACTTACCCCTTGAGCGACCCGAGTTACTTCTTTTTCTGAAAAATAACGATTACTGCCTCGTTCTTTCATTGCTTCTAAGGAGGCCATCCCACGATATTTTTTTAGGCGAACACCATTGCTATAGAAGTAACCGCCTGGAGACTCTTCGGTTCCCGCTAATAGCGAACCTACCATCACGCTGGAAGCACCGACAGCGAGTGCTTTCACAATATCGCCAATATTTGTGATGCCTCCGTCAGCGACAATAGGAATGTTATATTCTCTAGCAAGACAGGTGGTTGCATAAATAGAAGAAGCTTGAGCACGCCCACATGCCATCGTCTCTTGTGTGATACAAATTGAGCCAGGCCCCATACCGACTCGAAGTGCATCTGCTCCTGCTCTTATCAGACCCTCTGCTTGTTCTTTAGTTACGACGTTTCCTGCCATAATGTCAAGTGTAGGGTACTTTTGTTTAAGCTCTTTTATGAGGTTGATTTGAAATGACGAATAACCTTGAGCGGCATCAATGACAAGTAAATCAACACCCTTCTCTACAACAGCTTCTATCCGCTCCCTGTCCTGTGGATGAGTAGAAATTGATGCTCCTACTTGAAATCGATTTTGACAGTCTTTACTCGACAAAGGGAAATTTTGATTTTTTTTCAAGTCAGTACGACAGATGAGAGAAACCAAACGACCATCCTCGTCAATGATAGGGAGTTTCCCTTTTTTGGATACTTTTAATATTTCGTTCGCTTCTTTAAGAGACACACCTGCCATCGCAGTGAGTACATCGGAATTCATAACATCACTAATCTTTTTAGAATAATCAGTTTCGAAGTCAATATCTCGATTTGTGACAATTCCTACCAGCTTGGCATTAATTTGACCTGTTTCTGTAACAGGAATTCCTGAAAAACCAAATTTTTTTTTGATGTGGAGAACATCAGAGATTAAACTATTGGGAGAGAGAGTGATAGGGTCTGAGATAAAACCATTTTTAAATCTTTTTACTTTCTCTACTTGCTTTGCCTGATCTTCAGCTGTTTGGTTGGAATGAATAATACCAAGACCGCCCAAAGAAGCCAAAGCGGTTGCCATCTCATGTTCTGTTACGGTGTCCATTGGGGAAGATAAAATAGGAACCTGCAAGCTCACATTCTTTGAGAGACGTGTTTTTAGGGATACGTCTTGTGGTGAAAAGTCAATGAAATTCGGTAACAAAATAAAATCATTAAAAGTAAGACCCTCTTTTCTCTCGAATAACTCATGGGCTGAAACACCATCGTTGCGAGCTTGACTTGGATGATCTTTCACGATATTAGTTACTTTTAATTTTCTAGGGTCCATTACTTATGTGACAATATTGTATTTCCGTAAAAGTTTTGCAAAGACTTGAATTGTGTGATCTAAATCTTCTTTTGAATGCTGAGCCTGAAGAGCAACACGAAAAATAGATTTATCTTTTGGAACACTTGGATAGACAATGGGGAATGTGAATATATTCTCATGAATCAGGTCACGCGTGAAACGGAACATAATTGCGTCATTTGCAATCAGAACAGGAATAGAAGCTGTTTCAGCTCCGAGTATGGTAGCTCCAACTTCTTTAAGACCCTTGACGAGATAATGAATATTTTCCCAGAGTTTCTCTCTTAGTGAATTATCTTCTTCCATGATTTCAAGAGAAGCGTAAACACCCGAAGCTAATATGGGAGGAAAGGCGGCTGAGAATAAAATTTTTCGACTTATGTAGTTTAAATAATCAATCAGAGAACGGTCGGCAACAATAAAGCCTCCCGTTGCTCCCAGTGATTTACTGAATGTGCCTCCAATCATATCAACTTCTTTTTCAAGAGAAAAATGCTCAGAGACTCCATGGCCCTGCCTACCATGAACTCCAATTGAATGAGCTTCATCAACCAAAAGTCTGGCTTGGTATTTCTTACAAAGGGGGATAATTTTATCGAGACAGGCAATATCGCCGTCCATACTATAGGCACCCTCAATAATTACCAAAATACCGCCTTTTGTGAGTCGGGCATCTGCTCTTTTTAGAGCCTCTTCAAGACGCTGGGGGTTATTATGCGAAAAATATCTCACGACGGCACCTGATGCGTATGAACTGTCAATAATGCAAGCATGGGCAGAGCTATCAATAATGACCCGATCATCACCAGTGAGCAACGTTAGGCTGGGAGAGGCAATCGCGTCATAACCAGTTGGGAATACAATGGCCGCTTCTTTGCCAAACGAGTCAGCAAGCTTTTCTTCTAATTTTTTGTGAAGATAACTGTAACCTGTACCCACTCGAGAACTTCCGGCACCTACACCATATTCTTTTAAGGTTGTTTCTATAGCACTATGAACCCTACTATCCGTGGATAAATTGAGATAATCATTACTAGCAAACATAATCATCTCTTTTTTTTCTCCAAAAAACTCCATAACCACACGTGGGCCAGGTTTTGATTCAACGGGAACTCCATATTGAAGTAGACCTGATTGAGTGACTTCACGAACAACATCCGATAATGCCTTGGCTTTGTTAAAGATGTCACGATGATCAAGCGATAACTCTTTTGAATAAACGTTCAAAAGATAATTGCGATCAATGACTCGTATGCCCTTTTCTGTCATCTCATCAAGCTGTTTATCGTCAATTGTTTGGACTTGATTCAATATTCCAACCTCTCAGTCACTAGAGACAGTGAATACCTTTAGTGAAATCTATTTTAACAGCGACAAGTTTTTTATTTCTTTACCTTGATGTTAAGTAAAAAAATTTGATGTTTTATATGACGTCCAATCTTACTTTAGAAGCTAAAAACCTAAAAAAAAAATTTGGAAAAAAATTAGTAGTAAATGGAGTTAGCTTCTCTGTCTCTTCAGGAGAAATTGTAGGCTTATTGGGCCCAAATGGCGCTGGTAAAACGACTTCGTTTTATATGATAGTCGGTCTTGTCAAACCAACGGGTGGCAAAATTATGCTAGGAGGGGTTGATTTGAGTCGTATGGCGATGCACAAAAGAGCAAATATGGGCATTAGTTATTTGCCTCAGGAGGCATCAATATTTCGTCAACTTAGCATCCGAAAAAATATAGAGGCGGTGTTGGAATTTCAAAAACTAAAGAAGCACGAGATTCACCAAAAAACAGATGCTCTTCTCAAAGAGTTAGAAATTGAGCATATACAGTTACAAAAAGGCTACAGCCTCTCGGGTGGTGAGCGTCGTAGAACAGAAATTGCCCGTGCACTTGCTACAAATCCAAAGTTTATTTTGTTGGATGAGCCGTTTGTGGGTATCGACCCCATTGCAGTGAACGACATCAAAAATATCATACAAAATCTACAAAAGAAAAATATTGGTGTACTGATTACTGACCATAATGTTAAAGAAACACTCAAAATTATAGATAGAGCGTACATTGTCTTCCAAGGGAAAATTCTTATCGAGGGCAAGCCTGAAAAAATTATTGAGAATGAAACAGCAAAAAAAAAATATTTAGGAGAAACTTTCCAAATATAATTGAGGTTGGGAAAGAACTAGAAGCAAAAAAATATAATGATGAGATTTTTCTATTTGATGAATCAAGGAAGTGACTGATAAAAGCAAAAACAAAGATAAAATAGAAAGCGATAGGTGGATATATATTGACAGAATTGATGATTATTCCTGTTGAAGAGAAAAACAGATACAAAACCTATCAAAATCACCGATAATAGAAGCAGAGTTATAAATATCTATAAAAATTTATGGTGCAGGTGCTCACATACCTTACGGCATTAAAACTTTAGTAACGATCATTGACTATGAGTAAGATGATAAAATCCTCCTCCACTACTGTATTTTTGAAAGCATTCATTGTTTTGGAGCTTTTTTTAATCCTTTTTTGTGGGTCCTTAGGAGTTTGGCTTGCCTATTTTTACCATCAAAACAAGAACGATCAAGAAAGGAAGCAAATACAGGAGCTTTCTCAAATACTATATTCTAACGTAGAAAAAAATATACAAAAATACCAATTTGATAGTAAATTATTTTCTCAAAAAATTAAAAGTATGATGGACGATATAAATAAAATAAAAACAATCTTCCTTCTAGATTCCGGAGATATTATTTTATATCATCAGAATGAATCAATGGTTGGTGAACATGTAAGGAGCGTTTACCCAAAGCTTAAACTAGCAAAAAATTTCAGTTTAAATGAAATGGTTTTATTTCGGGATATCGTTAATAAAAGTGACAAAATTGAATATCAATACTTCTATTGGTATCTTTTAGGTGATGAAATAAAGTACCCCATATATACGACGAAACAATTTTTAGCAAAAAATCAAAGAACGCGAGATATCTCCAAAAGACATCTCTATATTGTTTGGAAGTCCAAATTAATATTTTTGTTTTCTTGGGCGGATAGTGTGATTGCTTTATTTATTATCACTCATATAAGCTTCGCTGTTGCCTTAGTGTTTGAAAAAGTACGGAGAGAAACGAATAAAGTCGTTGTTGAAAGACAAAGCGATGAGACAGACTCACTGATTATTGTGTCAGAAGCACAAAAAGAGTTGTCAGAGTTGCCAGAAGAAAAAGATATGATCGACCGAAGAAAATTATCAAGAGATGTTGTAACTCCCACCAATACCAATACCAATACCAATACCAATGCTGATGATGAAGAAATCCTAGAAGCCATTTCTCTGAATTAATTCAAGATCATGCTTGAAATTAATAGATATAGTCATAATACAATTCTGATTGTTGAATTAAAAGGTGTCTTAGACTCACAGTCTTCTGCTGATTTTCGAGGGTGGTTTGAGGGTCAAATAGGACATGGTTCAATTTATATTGCTCTTGACTTTCTTGACGTTGAATATATTTCTTCAACAGGAATTAGCGTACTACTTGAGGTACATTCTTTGGTAAAACAAGCCGAAGGACACCTTGTTCTTTTTAATTTAAATAGTGAAATTAAAAGCTTATTTAACTTTATAAAACTAGACAAAAGAGTATTTATTTCACTCGGTGCCGAAAATGCAATTGATATGCTTATGCAATATAAACAAGATTACCCCACCCAAAGAAGCATGGTAAACGCAAATGACGAGAAAACAGATATACTCGATAAGCTAACTCAGGAGCCTAATGACCGACTTGCCCCTGAAGTTGCCCCCGAAGAGGAGTTAAAAAACAATGTTGCTGAATATCCCAATGTTAAAAAAGAAGAGAATAAAATTGAAAATCCAAAGATAGCCCCAAGACCGTCAACAGAAGTTTTCAATAAGACACGTCTAACGCAGGGCAAAAAAGCTAGCCAGAGACTTGAAATATTGATTTGTCCAAACTGTAAAGAAAAAATGAAAATTAAAGGTGAGGGTAATTTTATGTGCCCACACTGCCGGAACAGCATAATTCTTAATTGAAAACTTAACTTCTTTCCTAAAATCTATTATTTCTAGGGATGGAGAATAGGATTGTACCCCCCTACGACCATTGGCATCTTTTGAAATAAATAGTCCAGTCGAAACGGTGGTAAATTTAATATTTGTTTGTCAATAGTTGTGCTTTCCTCTCGGATCAGCTGCCAGGGCGATTTATTCTCTTTGTAAGAATTTTTTCTTATTGAATTGAACATCAATAGATAGGAGCCAGCTTTGTTGAGAAAGTCTTCTCTTGAATTATACGTTTCATTCAGGTAAAGGTGATCCTCAATCAATCTATGAGTCGTTTCAACATCAGACTGCCAAGTATGCGCTCCAGCAGGGATCGTCTGGTGTGGCACACCATAACTGGCTAATACTTTTGTAAACTCCGAATCTCCTTTTTTATTCCAAGCACCAATAAACTCTGAGCCATTATCTGTTTGCCCTCTCGTATTATTTTTCTTTAAATCAACCCCTGATTTTACAAGATGATCTAAAATTACCTCCATAAACAGACAAGAGTATGCCATATTATACTCATCTGCAAAAGCTAGAAATTGTAAGCCAGAAAAAACTTCTCTGAAGGTATATTGATATTTCGGTACAATATTTTCCTGAATATAAGGCCAAAGCTCAGGAATATCGTATAAATGCTTCGTATCTACGTCAAATTGCTTAAATAAACCCCATAATTTCTTAATTTCACGCAAATTTTGCTTCGTTTTATGTTTTCTACGCTTTTTTTTCAAGAGTGCTTGCTCCCTCCACGCTCTGCGAATGGCCTTGACACTCAAGTCTAGTTGGTAAACATTCTTCAGTTCCTGAGCACCAAAGCCTCGACGTTTCTTTTTAAGAAAGCAAACATAAGCCTTTTCAAAGTCTGTGATTGCATGTGGTGAGTAGTGTGGAGCGTGGCTCTTGTCTTCCAAGCCAACGTATTTCTCTGATTCAAACCTACGAAACCACTTTTTTACTGTTTTTACAGTCGTTTTAAACATTCTGGCTGTTGGCTTGAAACCATGCTTCTTGGCATAATGAACCATTTGCATTCTGTATAACTTTTTGTCTTTACTATTTCGCATTACTGCCGAATACCTGTTTAGACAAATAACCTGAGAAGGGTGCTTCATTAGGAACCTCTGTTTTATTTGATGATTTAACGCCGGCCTTTTGATGCACCTTTTTTAGGAAAATGTCTTTCACTTGCTCTACCAGTAAACCCAAGCCTTTTGAACCAAATAACTTGATTTGAACCAATTCTGAACCAACTAATGATGGTCGTAGGGGGGTACTATCATCCTTCTCTCTCCCAAAATCTATTATTTCTAGAATTGACAAACTGGATATTTAACGTACCGTGACTAGATTACGACTGCGGTAAAAGGGTCACAGTTAGCATGAATGTACTTATCAAATACTACCCCCTGTTCTCGGAAGTTATGGCTAGAATTGTGCCCCTGCTGAAAGGGGATAAAAGTCAAGAAAGTGTACATCGCTTAGAGTCTGCACTAAAAGAATTGCAGAAAGGCATGCGAGAAACAGAAAACTGGTTGTTGAAAAGGGAACGTGAAATTTTGTTTCTTCGATGGATGGCAGTAACGGGTCTTGTTATTTCAATTATTAATTCTATCTTATTGACGGTCTTCTTATCAAAAATTTTATAATTATCCCGAGCATAATAATTTTTTTTTTGTCACTCTGCTTTGCTTCGGTTTTTTGCCACAAAAAGATATTTCATCACAAAATCTTTTTTCTCAAACTCTTTCCCAAAACCGTTGGGAGACTATTTTAGCTAAAGCCTATTCAAACTCCATCTATGAAAGAGGAGAGGCAATTACCAACCTTATCCAAAGAAACAACCGGAATAGTCTTGTTGTTTTGAGAAATCGACTCTCGACCGAGAGAAATAGAGTACTTAGAGCTCAACTAATTCTTTTTTTTGAAAAAAGAAGTTCTGAAACAGACTTTTATCACCTTATGTTATTTTTGCGAGCATCTCATGACAACGATAATGCTAGAAAGTGTATGAGTTTACTGCATAGAATAAACTCTAAAAGACTCCGATTTGAGTTATTTCGTCTTTTCAAAGATAAAAACCAACATATATATTCTCTCGTATTCATTGAATCGATTTTTTCTCCCCTTGCTGCTGATATTCAATGGTTTAAAAAAATTTTTTATAAATATCGCATTGCCAAATCTTGGCTATCTCTAGATTCTAAATTTGACCGCGCAATTGTTCAAGCCCTAAAACCCTATTATAACAATGCCCTTTTTACAAAACGGCTGACGAACTATACACTTTATTGGCTGATTCAATATAGTCATTATCATAATATACAACTTAGAAAACAATTATTCCAATACATTAGTCTTCCCATTGTCGAATCTTTCTCAGAAATACGCCAAGAAAAATTTCTTGAAAGTGCGGCAGGACAATTATTTTCACAGATTCAGATTGAAGAATGGTTCCAGTCTTCTTCAGAAAAAATTACTTTGTGGGTACTCAAAATGTTTTTGAAAAGCTCACGGCATATATCAAGACCAAAAAAAGACTTGTTCGCAACGTTGTTATTTCAGAAATTAAGAAATCAAAAAAAACCTTTTTTCTTTAGGGCAATTCTCTCATTTCATAAGTTTAAAAACATTGTCTTTGAAAATTCTTGGTCAAAGGATATTCAAAATATCATGAATCAAAAATGTAAAAGCTTGCCACAATTACAGTTTGTATGCTTTACTTATTTTTTACAGGTTGACCAACAAAAAGCATACGAGATGTGGAATGTTTTTTCTTCATCTTCTAAAAAGATAGCAACATTGGAGAATATGTCGATGATAGTGAGATGCGAAATCTTTGTAGAACATGGTTTCTACCAATGGGCTTTATTCAACAAAGAGTTTGAAATTCGTTATCGTTTTGTTTTTCTCTCTGACACCTCAATGATTGAAGAAAATATCACTCTTTTCACAAAGTATCTTCAACATGAAAAAAAAATACCAATCAAAACTATTTTAATAGACAAAATTATCACGAACCATAAACTAATAAAGCTTATAAAAACAAATTATACGACTAATGAATAGAGCTTTAGAGAAGGATATTCAATCACCAAAAGAAAAACCTAAATTGCAATCTCAAATAAGTATTGCCCCTATGATGGGAAGAACGGATCGCCATTACCGATTTTTCATGAGACAAATTACACAAAGTGCCTTGCTTTATTCAGAAATGATATCAACACAGGCTATCTTGAGAGGTGATCAGGATAAGCTACTATCTTTTTCACCAATTGAGAAACCCATTTCTTTACAACTTGGCGGAAGCAATCCAAAAGATTTGGGCAAATGTGCACTGATTGGTGAGAAGTATGGTTATGATGAAATTAATCTGAACGTTGGTTGCCCCAGTAATCGAGTTCAAGATGGAAACTTTGGCGCCTGTCTTATGTCCTCCCCTCACCTTGTTGCAGAATGTTTATCAGAAATGATCTCACGTGTTAATATCCCTGTTACAATAAAACACCGTATCGGCATTGATGGTCTAGAAACATATGAAGACCTTGCAAACTTTATTAAAATTATTTCGCAAAGCGGATGTGAGCGTTTTATCATTCATGCTCGCATCGCAATACTAAAAGGGTTAAGCACACAACAAAATCGCACTGTTCCACCTCTGAGGCATGAGGAAGTACACCAAATAAAACGAGACTTCCCTGAACTTCTTATTGAAACAAATGGTGGGGTTCAAAGCTTAACAGAGGCGATGTTTCACGTGAAACATTTGGATGGAGTTATGGTTGGTAGAGCAGCTTATGATAACCCTTATTTATTTGGGGAAGCAGACTCTATATTTTTTGAAAAAAAGGATCAAGGTTTTGCAAGACATGAGGTTTTAGAGAGGCTAATTCCTTACATTGAACAAAAAATAAAAGAAGGTATGCCTTCTTCAAGTGTAATTCGTCATACGCATGGTATTTTTTTTGGGAAAGTAAACTCAAAGGAGTACAAAAGGTATATCACTCGACGGATGTTTCAACATAAAGATTCTGCCATCGTTTTGAAAGATTACCTGAAAAAATATGGAAAATATCAAATTTAAACTTGAGTGATAGGCGAACAGGGGCAAATCAGTGTGTATACTTTTGAAAAACTGTCATTTGGTATATTTCCCGATCAATTCAATTTAGGGTTTCTTCACAAACTAGACACTAGTCTTTTCTCAGATCCCTTTGTGATGTTAATTTATTTGATATTTGATAATCTTTTAGCTTTCTATTACTCTCTGGTTAAAAAAATAATGAGCCAATAGCGCGATAACGAGGAATATATTAGGTATCGAGTAAAACCCACCTTTAAAATTAGTGACGGGTAAATCGGTATATTTTTCTAGCAAAAAAATCATTATGAAAATGCCTCCAAGCATGATGTAGTAGATATGAAGAAGGATATATTCGCGCATCATGGGAGTACACCGGTATAGATAAAATGGTAGGATCATTAAAATTCCTGCCATATAGTGAAAAGAAAACACGCGGGATAGTAAGAACATCATCATCAACGAGAGAATGCACACAAGAAGCAGACTATATTTTCCAAATAAATAAGCGACAAACAGTAAAATAAGACAAGCAAATAAAATCAAAAATGAGTTATCCATAATGAACGCCCAACCTAGGGAAAATTTCAAAAAATATGGTAACGATGATGCTGAAAAAGATGATAATGTTGTTGCTGTTTGTCCTCTCTCAACAAGAAACTGAAACGGTGCGACAAAAGTATCGCCATAGAGTAAAAAGTGTATCCCATAAAGTATAGTAAAAGGGATCATAAAATGACTGACAAAATTCCAGCGTACCGAATTGAGCAATGTTTTTAACGAGAAGTCGGTTAATTTTCTATTATCGATAAGCATAAAAGGAATAAGAATAATGGGAAAAAATTTATATAGTATTGAGCCAGCAAGACACCATGCAGAGATTCTATCTCGCCCATGATACATGAAAAACAAGGATAAAAAAAGTAGCGAAGATGTCAGTAAATCATTGATTCCAAATATAAAGTTTCTCAATGTAAAAGGATTTAGGATCAGAGCGATAAATAGCATAATATAGTGCCATGAGCGCAGATGCAATTCACGAAAAGAGCGAAAAAGAAGGAAAACAGCCATCAACCATGAAAGAGAAAAAAGCATACGCGGGAGATCTGGGTGTATTATATAAAACAAAGTAATGAGCGTATGCAAAGGGCCATAAGCATTGCCGGTAAATTCTCCATTAGCAAAAAAATAAGGGTCTCCCCCATGGACAATATTGCTCCATTGTTTAATATAGGCAGGGTAATCTGAGTTGTAATCAAATTGAAATGAGATGACCGTCCAAACTACGCCTACCAAAATAATCGCAAATTCAAAATAATCACTTTTAGATTCAAATTTTTTCATCTTTTGGTTGGAAATATTCAGTATCAAATTTTTCTACTTTTCGTGTATCGGAATAGTTTTTTATAAAGGTAAGCTGGTGTTTGGGTTGCCAGTTGTTTAGCACTAGCTCGGTGAGTAGGAGGTTTTGGACTTCTTCATATAATTTTGTCGAACTCTTATTTTTTCAAAAGCATGGTCAAATGCTTTTGAAGCTATCGATTGGAGTTTGAGCGTAAATAACGGTATTTCTACTCGTTTTAATTCTTCAAGATTAACATTGGATTGGTTAATAGATACTCTAGCCCTTCGCTTAACATCAAGCACACCATATTTTGTATTAAGAAAAGCTGTTAGGTACTCTGGTGTTACTAAATTCTAATTTAGTATTATGCGAACTAGGCATGATGCAAAAATTTGTGGTTCCTCCGAGGATTTTCTGAATATGCCTATTTTTCCTACAAACACTTGAGAGTTTGTTTTATTAAATCAAGATATTTTCTAATTTTTTTACTAGGGATGGAGAATAGGATTGTACCCCCCTACGACCATTGGCATCTTTTGAAATAAATAGTCCAGTCGAAACGGTGGTAAATTTAATATTTGTTTGTCAATAGTTGTGCTTTCCTCTCGGATCAGCTGCCAGGGCGATTTATTCTCTTTGTAAGAATTTTTTCTTATTGAATTGAACATCAATAGATAGGAGCCAGCTTTGTTGAGAAAGTCTTCTCTTGAATTATACGTTTCATTCAGGTAAAGGTGATCCTCAATCAATCTATGAGTCGTTTCAACATCAGACTGCCAAGTATGCGCTCCAGCAGGGATCGTCTGGTGTGGCACACCATAACTGGCTAATACTTTTGTAAACTCCGAATCTCCTTTTTTATTCCAAGCACCAATAAACTCTGAGCCATTATCTGTTTGCCCTCTCGTATTATTTTTCTTTAAATCAACCCCTGATTTTACAAGATGATCTAAAATTACCTCCATAAACAGACAAGAGTATGCCATATTATACTCATCTGCAAAAGCTAGAAATTGTAAGCCAGAAAAAACTTCTCTGAAGGTATATTGATATTTCGGTACAATATTTTCCTGAATATAAGGCCAAAGCTCAGGAATATCGTATAAATGCTTCGTATCTACGTCAAATTGCTTAAATAAACCCCATAATTTCTTAATTTCACGCAAATTTTGCTTCGTTTTATGTTTTCTACGCTTTTTTTTCAAGAGTGCTTGCTCCCTCCACGCTCTGCGAATGGCCTTGACACTCAAGTCTAGTTGGTAAACATTCTTCAGTTCCTGAGCACCAAAGCCTCGACGTTTCTTTTTAAGAAAGCAAACATAAGCCTTTTCAAAGTCTGTGATTGCATGTGGTGAGTAGTGTGGAGCGTGGCTCTTGTCTTCCAAGCCAACGTATTTCTCTGATTCAAACCTACGAAACCACTTTTTTACTGTTTTTACAGTCGTTTTAAACATTCTGGCTGTTGGCTTGAAACCATGCTTCTTGGCATAATGAACCATTTGCATTCTGTATAACTTTTTGTCTTTACTATTTCGCATTACTGCCGAATACCTGTTTAGACAAATAACCTGAGAAGGGTGCTTCATTAAGAACCTCTGTTTTATTTGATGATTTAACGTCGGCCTTTTGATGCACCTTTTTTAGGAAAATGTCTTTCACTTGCTCTACCAGTAAACCCAAGCCTTTTGAACCAAATAACTTGATTTGAACCAATTCTGAACCAACTAATGATGGTCGTAGGGGGGTACTATCATCCTTCTCTCTCCCATGCAGGAACTAGGATTTTTCTTGCTTTTCTGTGTTCTTCTTTGTTTATGTCTTATTATGAAACGATTTATGAAAAGTGATAGAGATCAAGTTATGCTGTTTTCGCATACTATAGCAGACAATTTAGAAGAAAATCACGAGGTTTATGCCTTTGCTGCCTTGTTAGATAAAATTCCTATGAAACCATTTCTTTCTAAGTACTCAAAAGAAGGGGGTCGGGCTTACCATCCGGTTATAATGCTGGGATGCCTTTTTTATGGCTTTCATCGTGGATGGAGAAGCAGCAGAGAATTACAAAAAGCCTGTGAAGAGAACGACGCCATGCGTTATTTAGTTGGTGGTCATAAAGTAAAGTTTCGGTCTATTGCTGAATTCCGTGTTAATTTTGGTAAAGAAATTGGCGAAGTTTTTAATTACTCTGTATCTTTGCTATCCCACAAAAAGAAAAATATTGGTATTGATGTTAAGGTAGATGGAACTAAAATCAAAGCCAGTGCTGCTGACGATCAAACATACAAAAAGTCAGATTTAGAGGAACGTAAAAGAGCTATACAGCAAGAGATCTTAGAGTATCTACGCTCAGGTATGGAATTAGATATTGAGGAAGATAAACTATATGGTAAAGACAACAGTGGCTATGAGCTTAATCCTGAAGAGGTAGATACGATCATTGAGGAGTTTATTCGCTTACAAAAAGCGAGTGAAAAGGCAAAGAGAGAGTCATTAAAAACAGCAGAAGGAAAGCAAAGTGAACCAGCCGAGTTTTCTACATCTGTTGAAAAAGATTCTTCAGAAACTATAGAAGGTACACAGGATATAGAAGCTCTAAAAACAGGAGAAAAAGAAGTTGAGGTCTTTTTAGAAGATACAACTAATTCTCATGCTAACGAGCCAGAATTATTGATAAATGAAGACCAGGCTGCAGAGGATAATGATTCTGTTATGCTTAGGAAAGCTCAAAAGTATGTTACGATCAGTAAAAGTCTGGAAGAGAATCAAGAGTCTGCTTCTGATTCTAAAATAAATCTTACTGATCCAGATGCTAAATTCATGAAACGGAATGGTAAAATTTCTCAAAGCTACAACATTCAAGTTACCTCATCAGAAGGCTATATTTTGGCAGCTGACATTGCTGAAGCTAATTCAGAAAATGATTTAGAGCAATTAGCTCCTACCCTTTCTAAAGCTGAGTCAAACACAGGGACCAGTATACAGACAGCTTCTGCAGATTCGGGTTACTTTCATTCAAGTGGTTTGGAATACCTGGATTCAAAAGGGATCAATGGTTTTATACCTTCACCTGATCAGGTAGCCAAAGAAAGAAAAGGAGAAGAGGATTCAGGTTATGAAGCTCATCAGTTTAAATATGACGAGGATGATGATTCTTGGGTTTGCCCCGAGGGTAAAACCTTAGAATTTCATAATGAATCTGTGAAAGATAAAAAGAAATATACTCATTATCATGGTAAACCTCCTGACTGTGTCATTTGCCCTGCCAGAGAACAATGTTGTACGAGCGAAGAAGAGTTACGCAGAGGTTATCGCAAATTGTCAGTAGACTCTGGTTTTGCTTTAAAACATGAAATGATCAAGAAGATGAATTCAGAAGAAGCAAAGTCTTTCTATAAAAAGCGAGGTTCTGAAATTGAACCCATTTTTGGAATTTTGAAACAAGCCAAAAAGTTCAGAGAATTCTTGCTCAGAGGCAGTAAAAAGGTTCAAATAGAGGTAAAAATCGCAGCTACAGCATTTAATTTTGGCAAAATGGTACGAGAACAACTTGCATAAACTATAAATTCCTTGACATATTTGAAAAATGAGACTGACGCAGCAAATATCTCATAAAATGCACTGAAAAATCCTAGTTCCTGCACAAGCTCGTACTATCATCCTTCTCTCTCCCATCTAATTTTTTTACTTTTCTTGACAAATAGACCAGAAATAAACACATGAGAAAAATTGAATATTAGGGATGGGAAAGTGTATATGTCTAAAAAAATATGTTATTGTTTATTGGTTTTGCTTTTGGCTTGTCACGATGAAAAAGAAAAGTATCCTGAGCCAGTTGACCCAAAACAGGGAGGTAATTCAACAGTGGAGGGGCCTATTGTATTTGGTTATCCCAAAAAGCTTAAAGGGGTCAATATAGATCAACTTTGCACAGGAACGATTGAAGAACTTGCCCCAAAAATAACAAACATTCCCCCAAAAGACCTAAGCTCACTAACTACCAAGGTGGAGCCCCCACTACCACAAGGGTTATCTATATCTGATACTGGTATTATTTATGGTCAGATTACTGGTGTTTATCAAGGAAGGCATACAGTAACTCTCTATAAATCGGGTGAAAAGGTATCCAGTGATTTTATACACTTACAAATGGAAGCTGTAGACAACATTGAGCATTACGGCGGGAGCTATACTCTTCAAGCGAAACGTGTTCTCCCTGACCTATTTGCACAAAATGAGCCTTTGGATGATTTTTTTACCTATAGTGTTCAACCTAATCTTCCTGAAGGGTTAACGCTCTCGCCTAGTAATGGTAAGATTTCAGGTACTCCAGTGCAAATAATGGATTTTCACGAATATAGACTCACAGTAAGAAGCCATGCTTGCGAAAACACAATTGCGTTTCGACTGGCTGTTCGCGAAACGCCAAATGAGCCTCCGGTATTCTCAGAAACCTCAGAAAATACTAACTATTATATGCCTGTAGCTTTAGAGGTGCGTGGTTATCGGCTCAGAGCGACTTCTCAAGTTCAAAGTGGATTTACGATCGCAAAGATAAGAGGTTTCGAAGACCCTGATGCAGATACATTAAAGTATCGTTTAGTTTCGAGTACGCATCATAATGCAGATGTTTCAAATTTTGTGATAGATGGAGATGCAATTAAACTAATGATAGATATTGCGAGAGTACCCGGGCGCGTTAAATCTGTGTATCTTTCAAAGTATACGACGGAGGACTTAGTGATCGAAGCTATCGACACTCTAGGAAATAAGACAGCTGCCACAGTATCCATTAATAAATCTAAGAAGTTTCACAACTCCACATTCTTTAAGAGTGAAATTCTCCCCGCTGGTTGGCAAAATAATACTCTGACACCACAACAGATAGCTTCATTACCAAACTTGACAAAGCCGAAGTCAGACTATCGTTTAGTTTTCGCCGAAGAGTTTGACTATCCATTGACTGATGGTAGTAATGGGTTGGAGAATTTAGATAGAAATATTTGGAATGTGGGTTTGTCTGCGTCTGGAAAAGAGCCAGGTAGCGATCGGTATTGTAGACAGATAAAAGATGGGAAATTGGAATATGGCTATTCCTATGATTGTCGGGGGACAGGGTTCTCTACGAAACACAAGGTGGAGTATCGCTATGGTTATATCGAGATAAAAGCCTTTTTTCCTTTGGTGAAAAACACCGACGATTATTATGCAAACTTCGCTACAGTGCTTTGGTCACGCTATGGGCGTACCGGAGGAGCTATAGACAATGACGGTGTATTTACTGGGCTAGAGCCTATCCCTGTTGTCGATATTAGAAGTTACTTAAAAGCTGGAAATTATGAGATGGATATATTTGAATATGTTACTAAGGACAGAAGAAGTTACTCGCACTGGTATGCTGCTTATGACGAAAAATATCGTGCACAAATAAATGAACCGGCTGTCCGAATTGATAGGATTACAGATTTTTGTAGTCAACCGAACAAAAGCCTGAGAAGAGACATTTACAACCTATCAAGTTGTGGCTCTAAACAAGTCGATTCTCATCAGCCACAGAAGGAGAGATATGTTGCTTATACACGTGGTATTGAGTGGACTCCGCGTGGGTATCGAGAATTCTATAGATATGAAACCGAGTACCCTTTTGAGAGGGGGGCCAAACTAAATAGACCCCTGGAAACAGTAGGATCTGATGTTTATCGTTTAATGAATCAGCTTTATCATAAAGTATATAATATTGCTGCTTACCTTCACGACGAAGATACCCAAGATCAATTACTAGAAGTAGCTGTCTTATACCAACCTGTCTATCTAGGGCTAGAGACCTGGGGATACCCACCTCACGATGACCATAAGATTGGCTATCGACAGGTTAAGTACGATTACATTCGTCTATATAAACCAGTTAACAACTATGCAGATGCAGAACCATCGCAACGTTGGCTCCCCCCTTCCCCTTAATAGAAATATCCTTGAGGCTTTTGGCTACCTTGGGAATTTTGGTGATTTCTTCAAAGTAATTAGAGCCTTTACGGTGATGGGAATGTTTGCTCGCTATTCGTCCATACGCCAATTGGTGCACCCGTGGTATTGCAATGAGAGCAAAGATGGCTTTATAGGAGGTTGCTTTTTTTTAGCAAGTTTATCAAAATTTAGATAGTCGTATGTATAGTGGCGAGAAGAAATCCCGAATTATTATCACTTAATATAAATTTTTCATAAGAATATAACGAAATAATGGTGATCCAATGTCAAGACATGATTGCTATCATTCAATTTTTTTTGCTTTTGGTTTAAGAGCTTGTGCAGGAACTAGGATTTTTCTTGCTTTTCTGTGTTTTTCTTTGTTTATGTCTTATTATGAAACGATTTATGAAAAGTGATAGAGATCAAGTTATGCTGTTTTCGCATACTATAGCAGACAATTTAGAAGAAAATCACGAGGTTTATGCCTTTGCTGCCTTGTTAGATAAAATTCCTATGAAACCATTTCTTTCTAAGTACTCAAAAGAAGGGGGTCGGGCTTACCATCCGGTTATAATGCTGGGATGCCTTTTTTATGGCTTTCATCGTGGATGGAGAAGCAGCAGAGAATTACAAAAAGCCTGTGAAGAGAACGACGCCATGCGTTATTTAGTTGGTGGTCATAAAGTAAAGTTTCGGTCTATTGCTGAATTCCGTGTTAATTTTGGTAAAGAAATTGGCGAAGTTTTTAATTACTCTGTATCTTTGCTATCCCACAAAAAGAAAAATATTGGTACTGATGTTAAGGTAGATGGAACTAAAATCAAAGCCAGTGCTGCTGACGATCAAACATACAAAAAGTCAGATTTAGAGGAACGTAAAAGAGCTATACAGCAAGAGATCTTAGAGTATCTACGCTCAGGTAGAGAATTAGATATTGAGGAAGATAAACTATATGGTAAAGACAACAGTGGCTATGAGCTTAATCCTGAAGAGGTAGATACGGTCATTGAGGAGTTTATTCGCTTACAAAAAGCGAGTGAAAAGGCAAAGAGAGAGTCATTAAAAACAGCAGAAGGAAAGCAAAGTGAACCAGCCGAGTTTTCTACATCTGTTGAAAAAGATTCTTCAGAAACTATGGAAGGTACACAGGATATAGAAGCTCTAAAAACAGGAGAAAAAGAAGTTGAGGTCTTTTTAGAAGATACAACTAATTCTCATGCTAACGAGCCAGAATTATTGATAAATGAAGACCAGGCTGCAGAGGATAATGATTCTGTTATGCTTAGGAAAGCTCAAAAGTATGTTACAATCAGTAAAAGTCTGGAAGAGAATCAAGAGTCTGCTTCTGATTCTAAAATAAATCTTACTGATCCAGATGCTAAATTCATGAAACGGAATGGTAAAATTTCTCAAAGCTACAACATTCAAGTTACCTCATCAGAAGGCTATATTTTGGCAGCTGACATTGCTGAAGCTAATTCAGAAAATGATTTAGAGCAATTAGCTCCTACCCTTTCTAAAGCTGAGTCAAACACAGGGACCAGTATACGGACAGCTTCTGCAGATTCGGGTTACTTTCATTCAAGTGGTTTGGAATACCTGGATTCAAAAGGGATCAATGGTTTTATACCTTCACCTGATCAGGTAGCCAAAGAAAGAAAAGGAGAAGAGGATTCAGGTTATGAAGCTCATCAGTTTAAATATGACGAGGATGATGATTCTTGGGTTTGCCCCGAGGGTAAAACCTTAGAATTTCATAATGAATCTGTGAAAGATAAAAAGAAATATACTCATTATCATGGTAAACCTCCTGACTGTGTCATTTGCCCTGCCAGAGAACAATGTTGTACGAGCGAAGAAGAGTTACGCAGAGGTTATCGCAAATTGTCAGTAGACTCTGGTTTTGCTTTAAAACATGAAATGATCAAGAAGATGAATTCAGAAGAAGCAAAGTCTTTCTATAAAAAGCGAGGTTCTGAAATTGAACCCATTTTTGGAATTTTGAAACAAGCCAAAAAGTTCAGAGAATTCTTGCTCAGAGGCAGTAAAAAGGTTCAAATAGAGGTAAAAATCGCAGCTACAGCATTTAATTTTGGCAAAATGGTACGAGAACAACTTGCATAAACTATAAATTCCTTGACATATTTGAAAAATGAGACTAACGCAGCAAATATCTCATAAAATGCACTGAAAAATCATATTTCCTGCACAAGCTCTCGTGTCATATTTAATCAAAGCCCCTTGGTCGTGTCATATTTAATCAAAGTTTCCAATTAAAAAAGGAATTGACTTATCTCCCTTAAATTAAGGTTATGTCTCATTATGAACAAAAGAAAATATACCTTTGATACAAGTGGTTTTAGCTGTCAAAATACAGACTGCCATAAGTATCATAAGGTAAATGAAGGAAATGTGCGCTTTGCTTATATGTCTGGTAAGTACAAACAAATAGCCTATTTAAAGTGCACCGCTTGTGGTAGATGCTTTTCAGAGAATAAAGGCACTATTTTTTTTCGTTGCAAGAAAAGCAAAGAAACCATTACTCGGGTATTACAAAACACAGTTGAGGGCTGTGGCATTAGAGCTACCGGAAGAGTCTTTGGTATCAGCAAGGATACAGTTCTTGCTTGGGTTAAAGCAGCAGGTGAAGATTCACTAAAAGTTGAAAAAAAATATATACAAAAACCTGTCTTTCAATGAAATTCAATTAGACGAGCATTGGGGTTTTGTCTTTAAAAAACAATACAATCTATCAGAGACTGAGCGATTAAGTGATGAAATAGGGGATATCTGGACTTTTACTGCAGTATTGCCTGTAGAAAAGCTCATTTTAGCGCATATAACAGGCAAGAGGACCTCAGTGAATGCTAGAAAGTTACTGACCAAGGTAAAAACAAGAAGTAAGCCAAAGAGGGAAGATAAATTCTTGATTACCTCTGATGGATATGAGGGATATAGTGATGCCATTCTTTCAGTTTATGGTAAATTTGACTCAATGACTAGAAAGCTTCAATCACCCAAATCTCTATGTTATGGGCAAATAATTAAGAGAATAGAAAAAGGGAGATGTAAGGAAGTTGACAAATCTCTAATCTTTGGTGATCAAAAGCTACTAGATGAATATATTGCAAACTCTTCAGTAAGTCATCAGATGAACACCTTTGCTGTAGAAAGGAATAATTTGACTCTTCGCCAACACAATCATAGAATAGAGCGTAAAAGTCAGGGTTTTTCAAAAAAATTCAAATATATGCAGGGGCATAATTCTTTTGTTGCTAATTATTACAATTTCTGCCTTCCACATTCAAGTCTAGCTGAGTATGAGGGAGGAAAACCAATTCAAATCACCCCAGCAATGGCTACAGAAATGACGAATCATAAGTGGTCTATACAAGAATTATTCATCGCAAATAGAAACTTTGATTAAATATGACACGACCGAAACTTTGATTAAATATGACACGACCAGTTTCTAATTTAAAAAAATAATTGTCAAATTAACTTCTCTTCTTACCATGGTGCCGTGCAAGATGAGAAAAAATACGACTATGTTATCATTGGATCGGGTTTTGGTGGTTCTGTTTCTGCTATGCGCTTGGCCCAAAAGGGTTACTCTGTTGCTGTTATTGAATCGGGGAAAAGATTCCAATCTGCCGACTTTCCAAAAACAAACTGGGAAGTCAGAAAGTTTTTATGGATGCCACGATTATTCATGTATGGAATCCAAAGGATGCAGTTGTTAAAAAATGTATTAGTTTTAAGTGGAGCTGGTGTCGGCGGTGGGTCTCTAGTCTATGCAAATACACTGTATATTCCCAATGATGTTTTTTTTCAAAACCCCATTGTTAAAAAGATGGGAGGCAAAGCTTCTTTGTTGACTTTTTATCATATAGCTCAAAAAATGTTAGGGGTTGTAACCAATGACCGTTTTACATTGACAGATCAACTTATGAAAGAAACAGCTGGGACTTTCGGGAAAGCCGACACATTTACGCCTACCCCTGTCGGAGTATTTTTTGGGGATGCTAGCGAGTTTAAAAATAGTGATCCATATTTTGATGGTGAAGGGCCACAAAGAGAGACTTGTAACGATTGTGGTGGTTGCATGGTCGGGTGTAGGTATGGTGCAAAAAATACTTTAGATAAAAATTATCTATTTTTTGCAGAGAAACTGGGTGTTGATGTTTACCCTGAGTCTACAGTAGTTGATTTAATTGACAAGGGAAATAATGGAGCGAATGGGTACGAAATTATTACAAAAAAATCTACTTCAATATTTGGATTGCCGAAAAGAAAATTTCATGCGGGTGCCGTTATTTTTTCAGCTGGTGTTTTGGGTACAATGAGTTTAATGTTAAAGTTAAAGCAAAATGGTCGATTACCAAATCTTTCAGATCGTTTGGGGAAAACAGTGCGAACCAATTCAGAAGCGCTACTTACCGTGGAGAGTCAAGATGATAAACATGATTATTCCAGGGGTTTGGCAATCTCTTCAAGTGTTCATCCTGACAAAAATACACATATTGAACCAGTTCGTTATTCAAGAGGTTCTGACTTTATGGGTCTTTTGGCAACAATTTTGGTTGATGGTGGAAGACTACCAAGACAATTGAAATTTTTAATAGAGATAATCAAAAGACCAATAAAGTTTCTAAAAATGACTGTCCCCTTTGGATTTGCCAAACGATCAATAATTTTATTGGTTATGCAAAATATTGATAATAGTATTCAAGTTCTCAGAAAAAGAAATTGGTTTAATCCATTTATAAAAACTTTGACATCAAAAAACGAAAATAAAAAAATTCCTTCTTACATACCTCTTGGCAATGAATTTGCAAAACGATTGGCCAAAAAAACAAATGGTATTCCTAATTCTTGTATCAGTGAAGTTTTATTGGATGTGCCAACGACAGCTCATATATTGGGAGGAGCAGTAATGGGAGAATCCATTACTGACGGCGTGATTGACTTGAACAATAATGTATTTGGCTATGAGAATATGCTAGTATGTGACGGTTCTGTTATTCCCGCAAACCTAGGAGTTAACCCTAGTTTATCAATTACAGCCTTAACGGAAAGAGCTATGAGTTTTATACCTCCAAAATCTGGCAAACCAGATGATATTAAAGTTTTTAGCTTTGAGAAAAAATGGTTATGAACCAGAGATAAATTATTACATTACTCGCTTCGACCAAACTCTTTGGTTTATTTGAAATAATACTCCCCGGTGGTTTCTGTTAACTTCATTGTGTCTAACTTCATGTCGACTTGAAGTCCGACTCCCTTCACGACGTTACCAGAAGGTGTGATTATTTTTACAGGAGCGGTTGTTTTAATCATTTTCCTTTTTTGATACCAATAGAGATAATCTGTAAAAATCTTTTTTCCATTTTGAGAATGAACACTCACATTATCTTTCAAAAATAAAACTCCTTTTTTCTCGGTCAACTCCCCCTGCTCACCGCGTATATAAGTTCGCTTATAATTTTTCTTGTTAGTATACGTTAACCGTGGTTTAAAAATAAAAATATTTTCTTTGTTCCAATTTACATAAGCTTTCTCACCTTTGAGTTCCCACACAAGCTGATTTTTTTCATAGCCGTTCACCAAAAAAGTATGAATTACAGCGGATGCATCAAAAACCCTTTCGTCTTCCACAAAAATATTTTTAAAGCTTGATTTTGGATTACACCCATAGAAACAAAAAATAAAATACCAACAAACGCTCTTCATCATATGCTGTTTATGTCCTACAAAACATTTTTAGTACAATCTCAAATTAACCTAGTCAAGCGTGAGAGTATGATTCTTCCATTTCCCATGTTTATTTTTTTGTATGGGAGGACCCGTTGATTTTGGAGTGAACTTTTCTAAGCTTTCTTTATCTTGAAAAAATGTTTGTGGTAAGGAAGCATTCGCATAGTGAAATACTCTCTTATCGGGGGATAAAACACCAGAACACAATAAAAGCTTTTCTTTTTCTGCCAGCGGAAATATTTGTTTCAGTTGTTGAAGTATTTCATTAGGAACAATTTTTTTCCCAGATTTGCTTGCGTGAAATAATATGAGCATATGAATACAATGCTGTTGCAGTTGACTAAAATACTCACCATTCATTGATTCCCCCATAATATAAAATTTTGACCAATCAGGGCAGATGACAAATTGAAAAAAAGTGTTTCTATCATTAAACTTGTTTTGAGGTTGGGGAAAAGAATGAATCTTAGCCTCTTTAACAATAAGGTCATTCATTTCCCAAATGTGATTTTCAATAAAATTTTTTCTAAAAATGTCACGTCGTAGTTGATACTGAGCCAAAAAATTTTGATTTTTTAAGCTCAATTCAAGCGGATGAATCGGTTCGACCAAACACTCTTCAACACCTGCCAAAATACATTGTGAGCTTATTACTTTTGGATCAGAGCGTACCAGTAAGAGGATGGGGAGATGTTGATAGACTTTATTTGTTTTTAATACTTTTATAACTTCCAAGTGTGCTTTCTCAAGTTCATCAATCATAACCATAATTGAGATAGTTTGGTCATTTGTATTATTAAGTAGCGTTGATATCTCTGAAAAAAAATTTAACGTAAAATTTTCTTCTAAGGCACTTATCAGAGTTTTCCAATGTTTCTTGTCAGCGAAGAACAGGCAGAAAATTTTATTTATTGCCTGTTCGCCTTTTCTTAGTTTCATACCTTTATGAGCAAGAGCCATTTCGCGATTCTGAAGTGTCAGATAAAATTCTTTGTTCAAAGACTCATTGGGTATCTTATCTGTTTTCACGGAATGTAGAGGCAGGCGAAGAATAAAATCTGTATATTCACCTTTCTTACTCTCAACATGAATCGTACCTTTATGCTTGTCTACGTACTGTTTGCTAATGCTCAGTCCCAAACCTGACCCAAGTTCATGCACACCTTGGGCATCATAGACTTGGCTGAATGGTTTAAAAAGGTTTTTCTTTTCTTCTTTGGAAAGACCTTTTCCTTGGTTTCTTACCCTAATCTCACTAGTTTTGTTATCCACCAGCGTAAGAGTAATATTAATTTGTCCTTGAGTTTTACTATGTTTGACCGCATTATTAATCAAGTTATCCATAATTTTTTCTATTTTTTCAGTGTCAAAAAGAACAAAAATTTCTTGTGCTTCGATATTGGTGACCAGACTAAGATTGTGGGCTTGTAGTATCTCTGCGTAGAGATCACTCAACTTTTGAATAAACTTTGCAATATCTCCCGGTATGAGTTCAGTGCGTACTTCTTTCAACTCAAATTTAGCCATGTCTAAAACTGAGTTGATCATTTGAATCATTCGATATATATTATATTTGATTTTGTAAAGAGCATTTTGATCTCTTTCATTGAAAACTTCTTCTCTTCTGAGAAGATTTTCAATGAGCATTGTAATGAGAGATAAGGGGGTTTTAATGTCATGTGTAATGCTCGCAAAAAATGTGGTTTGTTTGGCTTGCATTTCCTGTAACCGCTTGAATTGTTCATTTACCTCGGCTGTTCGCTGCTCTACTTTTTTTTCAAGATTTCTATTCAAACTTCTCATCTGGAGTCTATGGTCAAGGTGAGAAATGCCAGCACAAATTATCGTTTGAAGAGTTCTAAATAACTGTATATGCTCCTCACGGACAAGGTCTTTTTTCATGGAAATCAGTAAGGCACCTCTATAAAATTTCTTTTTTGCTAAACTATATAGTGGTATGAAAAAAAGTTGGTTACGGTAGGCTTCTTGTTTTATCACATCAATTCTTTGTGATCCATTTTTTTTATCTTTTATCAGATTAATTCTGTCTCGAAGGGAGTCATCAGAAAATTCTAAATTTTTTTCTTGCTTATCTGAAATGATCTCAATTGCAACAGATGGATATTTTAAAGAATCTCGAGTGAGTAGGTAGCAACTTTTCGTAAAATCTCCAAAACCTTTGTCTTCGAGTATGTGATTGGCAAGTTCAGAAAATTGAGATACTTGTTGTTTTTTTGACAATTCAAATATATTTAGTTTGAAATTTAAGAACATGCTATTAACCAAAATATAACCAAAAGCTCCTAATTTAAAAACTTTAGGAGACTCAATCAGACTGACATTGACCAAGATATCATTCAGGCCTGCTAATAAAAGCGAGACATAGCCAATCGAAATGTAGATGGTTTCTTTATGGTTAAATACAAAGTAATGTTTAAGATGAGTAAACAGCCCCAATAGCATACATGCGCCTATGTAGGCTTGGGCAAATCGAAGGGTCGTGAACATTGTGACACTTCTTACCACAGGCATTAAAAAAATAATAAACAACAAAGAAGCAACGCACAACATAACTTTAAAGGGTATATTTTTGGGAGTATCACATAGACTAAAAATATAACCCAAGAATAATATAGGGAAAACCACAAGGGAGCTATATTCAACCTTTTTTAAAGCAAGAAAGTGATCGCTAAAAAGATATTTGAAGTCTCCATAAAAAGCAATGTATATTGCTAAAAATATACAACCCAAGCCAAAGTACTTAATCGCTTCAAAATCAAATAAACTCCGAGAGAAAATTAAAAAATACACTCCAGTGAGTAAAGCTAGAAAAGCAAGTATTGCGGTGAGCATGTATCCTTTTGTCATTTGTTTAGAAATTAGTTTATGTTCAGTAATAAAAATATCTTTAGCATAGAGGCCTGTTGAAGTATTATGGCCGGGGTTAACGATTTTGATCGCTATTATATTCTCGCCTTTCTTTAAAAAATGAGAAGGTATCGAGTAGACCCTAACTTGGTCGATTGGTTCATCAAGACGAGGTGACAAACGTCCAGTTTTTCCGATTAGAGAAGAATTTATATAGGTTTCATCGATTGATTTAATCTTGCCTAAATATACTCCTAAAACATGATCGGGGACTTTTTCTAGAAAAAAGGTTTTCCAGACCCATAGGGGGCTTATGAGTTTTTTCTTATGGGATTTTTTGAGTGGTAATGATATTTTTCTTGAACGAGCTTTATAAAGCCCCACCACACCCTCCAATATCACCCCTTCTAAAAAGCTATCTTCAACAAGGTACCAATCTCCATTTAACGATATGAATGATTCTGTTTTCTGTACTTGGTTACAGCGTAATGATAATAGGGGAATCGTCAATAAAAAAAGAATGTAATGTGCTTTGAACCACAGCTTACGTTTGGAATTGCGTCTCATACAGTTCTGTATAAACTCCCTTGCGGTGCATTAATTCTTTGTGTGCTCCCCTCTCTATAATTTCACCTTTTTCGATGACAATAATTTCATCAGCTTGATAGATGGTAGAGAGACGGTGTGCAATAACAAAGGTAGTTCGCCCCTCCATAAGATAATTCAGAGCTTTTTGCACCAACTGTTCGGAATGGGTATCCAAAGAGCTAGTAGCCTCATCTAAAATAAGTATTTCTGGATTTTTAAGCAATGCTCTGGCGATGGAAACACGCTGTCTTTGGCCACCTGATAAAACTAGACCTCTCTCGCCAATGATAGTGTCATACTTGTAAGGTAATTGTTCAATAAATTCAGTGGCATAGGCTCGCTCAGCTGCCTGAATAATATCTTTTTCACTGACATTATCCCTTCCAAAGCAAATATTTTCGCGAATCGTACCATTAAAAAGTATAATTTCTTGAGTAACAATACCAATCTTCGATCTAAGCTCATTTAACTCAACATCGCGGATATCGACTCCGTCAAATGTAATATTGCCTTTTTCTACGTTGTAGAATCGAGATATCAAATCAACCAATGTCGATTTCCCTGCTCCTGAATGACCAACTAAGGCAATTGTTGTTCCAACCTTTACCCTAAGAGTGATATTTTTAAGAACTTTTTTTTCTTTGTCATCAGCTTCGGGATATTGAAAGGACACTTCATTAAACTCAATGGCTTTCGTAAGAGTTGCTGGTAGCTTTTGAAAGGAAAAGGTACCAGAGTCTCGAAATATTTCTTGTTCTGACTTGTAATCAATAATTTCAAAGATTCTCTCTCCAGCGGAGGCAGCTCTCGTCGCCTCATTTGCCCATGTTGCCACTTGCTTGATTGGGCTAAGAGTAATAATTAAGGTAAAAAAGAAAGTGAAAAAACTACCAGCATTCATATCTGCAGAAACAATCCGAGAAGCTCCATATAACAAAAGGCCCACAACGATAAATGAAGTGACGAACTCGACCATTGACGGCCCTATTGTATGATTTATTTGATATTTAAGTGTTTGTTGATACATAAAATCGTTCAACTTTCCAAATTTTTTGGTCTCATAGTCTTGCATTCCAAAAGCTCTCACAACTCGGATTCCACTGATTAGCTCTTGTAGCTGTCCATTCAGTTCAGCCATCGTAGTCTGCTCCCCTAATGTAATTCGTCGAATTTTTCTTGAGAAATGATTCACTGGCCACAGCATGAGTGGCACACCAATCATACAAATTGCGACTAGTTTATAGTCAATAAGGGTAAGCAAGAGAAAATGAGTTACAATAATAAATATATTAACAATCGATACGCGAAGCTTTGCAGATAGTGAGTCAGAAATAACAACCACATCGTTCATAATCCGACTCATTAATACTCCCGATTTTTCTCGAATAAAGTGACTTAAAGGTAGGTTGATTAATTTTCTGAATAGCTCTTGGCGAATATCCCTCACCGCCATAAGTCCTGTAGAAGAAATATAATAAACAGTGCCTATAATACTGAGTAACTTCAATAAATAGACCGGCAACAAACCGAGACAAAGAATAAACAGAAAATCTAATGGTTTGTAATGACTACTGAATGAGTTGACCATGAATTTGAACCGTGCACTCTGCCTTTTAAAAAAGTCAGGCATTAAGCTATACTCTTTTGCTGTGAACTTCGTATCTTCAAAGCTTTTCCCTAGTCTGAGAAATAGAGTTTTCAATTCTTTCTCCCTGCCATTTTCAAGCAAGAACTTGATTTCTTTTTCGTCAAAGGAGAATTGAAATGTGACGGATTCCTTTCGTTGTATCATTGTTTGGAAGATAGGCATTAAAGAACTCAAACTCATTGCGTTGAAAATGGAGGCAAGCAAAGAAAGTAAGATACCTGCGAAGAAGCGATTTCTATATCTTTTAATATAGCCAAGAAGTCTTTTGTATTCTGACATTATATTTACTTGCCAGCAAGGGTCATTTTTTCAAAGAAAATACCTTTTGGCCCACGATATGCTTCCCGTTGTAAGTTTTCTAAACTGAATCGTGCTCGTAGAAAATCTTTTTGACTGACTCCCGAGACCGACCCCCCTTTGATTGGGATTTTTTTGCCACCTTTGTGCCAATAGCCCAAACGAATTTCACCAGAAAAAGAACCGGTGATAGGATTGGGGTGAAAGGTCGAGAATCGGAGTAATTCAAAAACTCCACTTTCCAAAAAATCTTGGTAGGGAGTAATTCCCGATTTGACCACGATATTTGAAAGAGCAGAGGTTCTGGGCTTATCAAGGAGATAGGAAAATTTTCCACTGATCGTGAAATTTTCAAGATGTCCGTCTTTGATAATGGTAAGAGGAGTCAATGGATAACCCAAGGGTTCAAAAAAGCCAGAATTCATACCTCCGACCAAACTAGGATCTGTTTTAATGGTAAGTGGTTCAAGTGCGTTTTTCTGGCCATCATAAATAGAACCCCCTTTTTCAAAGCAGGAGTATTTATGATAGAGAGCACTACCATCAGACTGAGCCGTAAAATAGTCAAAGATAGTGTCGAGGGCTTCGTCTGCCATCACCACAGAAAACTCTCCTGTAGGGGGAAGCTCTGCATTTTGCAAATCGACGAGTTGTCTGGCTTCTTCTTGTAAAATTTTTACCCAGTTAAAATCTTTCGTGAATCTTCTCTTCAAGAAACAATTAATTTCAACCTCTTTATTTTTTGACATTAAAACAAAATCCCACAAAACCTTGGTAGAAGGAAGGCGTAAACTCAAACCATATGAGTTTTCTATTTTAGTCATGTATTTTTCTAAAAAGGCTTCATGCGAAGCCAAGGAACATCCGTGTAAAATGTCCGCATCTAGGTTGATGAGTGTTTCATTAATTCTAGCTAATTCTTTGGAGGTATCATGATCAAAAGTTTCATCATAGATTGGATTCCTTGCCGAGGGAATTTCCCATTTTTCGGGGAGAAGGTACGCCGGATTCTCAACAAGCTTGGCTCGAATGATAGTATCATCAATGAATTGCCTCCAGTCGTTAGGAAATAGTTGAAAATCCGCTTTACTTTCGCCAATTACTCTTTCTTTCATTTTATATTGATGCAAAAGAAGCGAATAGTGACTAACTGTATTACAGCGAATTGCTTCTGTTTGGGCAGCAATTGCATAAATTTCGTTCCCCTCTTTGTGGGTGTAACCTAAGTGCCAAGCTTTTAGATCTTTGGTTTTTAGATACGAGCAAAGAACCTTCACCTCGCTAAGCTTACACAAAAGAGCGAGCAGTAAAGTCCGTTTTTTTAAAAAAAGCAACTGTTCTATTTACTTATTTAGAAATAAAAACCAATTGCTTTTTTTTAATATACATTTCTTCATAGATAAAATTGTGACATAACGGGAAGCCAGTGTCAAAACATGATTCCTAGCATTAGATTTTTTTGGTAACCACTCAAAAATCGGGTCGTGTCATATTTAATCAAAGTTTCTATTTGCGATGAATAATTCTTGTATAGACCACTTATGATTCGTCATTTCTGTAGCCATTGCTGGGGTGATTTGAATTGGTTTTCCTCCCTCATACTCAGCTAGACTTGAATGTGGAAGGCAGAAATTGTAATAATTAGCAACAAAAGAATTATGCCCCTGCATATATTTGAATTTTTTTGAAAAACCCTGACTTTTACGCTCTATTCTATGATTGTGTTGGCGAAGAGTCAAATTATTCCTTTCTACAGCAAAGGTGTTCATCTGATGACTTACTGAAGAGTTTGCAATATATTCATCTAGTAGCTTTTGATCACCAAAGATTAGAGATTTGTCAACTTCCTTACATCTCCCTTTTTCTATTCTCTTAATTATTTGCCCATAACATAGAGATTTGGGTGATTGAAGCTTTCTAGTCATTGAGTCAAATTTACCATAAACTGAAAGAATGGCATCACTATATCCCTCATATCCATCAGAGGTAATCAAGAATTTATCTTCCCTCTTTGGCTTACTTCTTGTTTTTACCTTGGTCAGTAACTTTCTAGCATTCACTGAGGTCCTCTTGCCTGTTATATGCGCTAAAATGAGCTTTTCTACAGGCAATACTGCAGTAAAAGTCCAGATATCCCCTATTTCATCACTTAATCGCTCAGTCTCTGGTAGATTGTATTGTTTTTTAAAGACAAAACCCCAATGCTCGTCTAATTGAATTTCATTGAAAGACAGGTTTTTGTATATATTTTTTTTCAACTTTTAGTGAATCTTCACCTGCTGCTTTAACCCAAGCAAGAACTGTATCCTTGCTGATACCAAAGACTCTTCCGGTAGCTCTAATGCCACAGCCCTCAACTGTGTTTTGTAATACCCGAGTAATGGTTTCTTTGCTTTTCTTGCGACGAAAAAAAATAGTGCCTTTATTCTCTGAAAAGCATCTACCACAAGCGGTGCACTTTAAATAGGCTATTTGTTTGTACTTACCAGACATATAAGCAAAGCGCACATTTCCTTCATTTACCTTATGATACTTATGGCAGTCTGTATTTTGACAGCTAAAACCACTTGTATCAAAGGTATATTTTCTTTTGTTCACAATGAGACATAACCTTAATTTAAGGGAGATAAGTCAATTCCTTTTTTAATTGGAAACTTTGATTAAATATGACACGACCAAAAAGCGGGTCGTGTCATATTTAATCAAAGTTTCTATTTGCGATGAATAATTCTTGTATAGACCACTTATGATTCGTCATTTCTGTAGCCATTGCTGGGGTGATTTGAATTGGTTTTCCTCCCTCATACTCAGCTAGACTTGAATGTGGAAGGCAGAAATTGTAATAATTAGCAACAAAAGAATTATGTCCCTGCATATATTTGAATTTTTTTGAAAAACCCTGACTTTTACGCTCTATTCTATGATTGTGTTGGCGAAGAGTCAAATTATTCCTTTCTACAGCAAAGGTGTTCATCTGATGACTTACTGAAGAGTTTGCAATATATTCATCTAGTAGCTTTTGATCACCAAAGATTAGAGATTTGTCAACTTCCTTACATCTCCCTTTTTCTATTCTCTTAATTATTTGCCCATAACATAGAGATTTGGGTGATTGAAGCTTTCTAGTCATTGAGTCAAATTTACCATAAACTGAAAGAATGGCATCACTATATCCCTCATATCCATCAGAAGTAATCAAGAATTTATCTTCCCTCTTTGGCTTACTTCTTGTTTTTACCTTGGTCAGTAACTTTCTAGCATTCACTGAGGTCCTCTTGCCTGTTATATGCGCTAAAATGAGCTTTTCTACAGGCAATACTGCAGTAAAAGTCCAGATATCCCCTATTTCATCACTTAATCGCTCAGTCTCTGATAGATTGTATTGTTTTTTAAAGACAAAACCCCAATGCTCGTCTAATTGAATTTCATTGAAAGACAGGTTTTTGTATATATTTTTTTTCAACTTTTAGTGAATCTTCACCTGCTGCTTTAACCCAAGCAAGAACTGTATCCTTGCTGATACCAAAGACTCTTCCGGTAGCTCTAATGCCACAGCCCTCAACTGTGTTTTGTAATACCCGAGTAATGGTTTCTTTGCTTTTCTTGCGACGAAAAAAAATAGTGCCTTTATTCTCTGAAAAGCATCTACCACAAGCGGTGCACTTTAAATAGGCTATTTGTTTGTACTTACCAGACATATAAGCAAAGCGCACATTTCCTTCATTTACCTTATGATACTTATGGCAGTCTGTATTTTGACAGCTAAAACCACTTGTATCAAAGGTATATTTTCTTTTGTTCATAATGAGACATAACCTTAATTTAAGGGAGATAAGTCAATTCCTTTTTTAATTGGAAACTTTGATTAAATATGACACGACCAAAAAGCGGGTGTAAAAAATGCTTTACGCCACTCCTTTTATTATTTTTCGCTGTGTCTAAACTTATCCGGGATGTGGCGCAGTGGTAGCGCACCTGTTTTGGGAACAGGGGGTCGCTGGTTCAAATCCAGTCATCCCGAAGAAATGATGCGCCAGTAGCTCAGTTGGATAGAGCAACGGCCTTCTAAGCCGTGGGTCAGAGGTTCGAATCCTCTCTGGCGTATGCTTACAGCAAAGTGATCCTACCCCGATATTGTGGACATTGGTATCCTCTTAATTTTTTTTTGACTAAATAGTAAAACCGTTTCCCTTGTTCTTGTTTGGGAGGCGCTTGATTCACATCCCAAACCCTCTGGGGCTCAATTTTCTATGCATCGTAGAAATGTCTTAGGGGTGTCCTTATGTCTCTCGTTGTGTTCAAGCGAAAAAAGACCTGAAGCTTGGTTATTGAACCATTGTTGATAATGGTTATCTGATTTGTTTCAAGAAAATGAGATAAGATGTCCCACAGAGAGGATAAGTATTCTTTAAAAAATACTTGACGCAAAGAAAAATGAAAATAGATTCTTGTTCAATGCTATCTGATAATCGTCTGAAATCGTTTGCGAAAAAATGTCTCAGTGTTAGGGACTCCTCATTGGGTTATTTGTATATTGCCATTGATATGCTAAGAGAATCCCCGCGAACTTTGTATTATGTTGTTTCTGTAATACTTGGTCTGGGGTTGGCCCGTTTTACTAATGCAAGTGTTCTGGCTTATGTTATGCTTTCAAGAGAAAAAAATTCCCAGGTGGAATCCATAAAGAAAATTTCCCATGACATTTTGCCAAATTTAAATAATGCTGATTCTCTTAGCATCATTGGTGGTCCTGTTTTCCCCCGGGTTCCTGTCCTTGAGGAAGCAGTAGGGGCAGCAGAACCTCAATTTGACTACACTGTTTTAGGTACCATTGCGGGTCATCCTTCTTTTGCCAGTGTTGTTGTAAACTTATTAGGCGGTGAAGTTCGTGGTACTAAAGAATACGGCGTTGGTGGAAAAATTGGTTTTGATCGAATAGCTTGGATTGGTCGCGGATATATTGTTGTACGTCGTGGTGAACAAAAAATTACAATTAATGTAGGTCAGAACGCCTTAACGCTATCACAAGAATCGATTCAAGTTAAGGAGAATGGAGCTAGCCTAAAAAAAACGATATCTCGACAAGATGCTTCTAAACTGTTAAAAAATCCAGCTGCTATTTATGTAGATGCTTCATTTGGCCCTGTCCTCGATAAGGGCCAAATAACGGGTTACAAGATATTCAAAGTAAAATCTTCACATCTCTTCTATAAATTGGGTGCGCGAGGGGGAGATATTATTCGCAAGGTAAATGGTTTTGAACTAAAGGACACTGAGCGCATGTTTGAATTATGGAAATCGATGAAAACTACTTCCGATGTTTCCATTGACCTTGAACGAAATGGTAAGATTTTACAATACGACTTAAAAATCATTAACTAGCGAACCAATCTCCATTTTTTAACAGTTTAGAAGCCAACTCCTCAGACTCGAAAACAAAGTCGAAACAAAAGTGAAAGAAGAAGCTTCCCAAGAATCTTATCAAAACGACCAGGGAAAATTGAGGCTGTCTTTGGTCAAATTACGTGTAACCGTAATTTCAGGATATTTAATCTGCGGGGTTTGGAGTCTGTAAAAGGAGAGTTCTTGATTGCAGCCTTATCTCATAACAACCATATCTCTCGCATAAGAGCTTGTGCAGGAACTAGGATTTTTCTTGCTTTTCTGTGTTTTTCTTTGTTTATGTCTTATTATGAAACGATTTATGAAAAGTGATAGAGATCAAGTTATGCTGTTTTCGCATACTATAGCAGACAATTTAGAAGAAAATCACGAGGTTTATGCCTTTGCTGCCTTGTTAGATAAAATTCCTATGAAACCATTTCTTTCTAAGTACTCAAAAGAAGGGGGTCGGGCTTACCATCCGGTTATAATGCTGGGATGCCTTTTTTATGGCTTTCATCGTGGATGGAGAAGCAGCAGAGAATTACAAAAAGCCTGTGAAGAGAACGACGCCATGCGTTATTTAGTTGGTGGTCATAAAGTAAAGTTTCGGTCTATTGCTGAATTCCGTGTTAATTTTGGTAAAGAAATTGGCGAAGTTTTTAATTACTCTGTATCTTTGCTATCCCAATATTGGTACTGATGTTAAGGTAGATGGAACTAAAATCAAAGCCAGTGCTGCTGACGATCAAACATACAAAAAGTCAGATTTAGAGGAACGTAAAAGAGCTATTGGTTTAACCCCCTAAAACTGGACAGTCTTTTTCTTATTCTTTTAGATATTTCTCCTCATATTTTTGAGGTGTCACCCATCCTAAAGCTGAATGTGGCTTCATCGTATTATAAAGATGGATAAACCTGAAGATACTTTTTTGAGCTTCTTCAAAGTTTTGATATTCTGATAAATTAATTTCTTTATATTTAATTGTTTTATTCAATGATTCGGCATGAGCGTTTTCATACACATTACCACGACACATGGAAATATTGATTCTACTTTCTTCTAATAGAGCGATATACTCATTTGAGCAATATCTGACGTCAGCATCAGTATGATGGTAGTAATTTTACAAATCTCCTATTTCTCTTTTAAGCGAAAGAAAGGCTGCTATGACCAGTTGGGTGTTATTTTTATCAGAAATGGCCGCTCCTACGATACGGCGACTCATAAGCCTCATGAGCAAAGCTAAATAGTGGTCTTTCGAATTAATATCAAAATAGGTTATATCGCCAACAATTACCTTGAAGGGATCAGCTTGCACACTTTTAATCAAATTGGGATATTTTCTGAAATTATGCTTAGATTGGGTAGTTTTTGGCTTCAAAAACACCTTTTTAGTGCATAAAAGTCTATTTTCTTTCATAATTCGGTAAACTCGCTTCTTATTTATTGTAAAGCCTCTATCTTTTAGAATTTGCGTCATCGAGATATAACCTACTTGGTTCAATTGATCACTAATTTCATGGATAGATTTTAGAATCGTTGAATCATCTTTCTTCTCCTTCGACTTATAATAATAAGTTGACTTTTCTAGTTTCATAACTCTGCAACTCCTTGTGATCCCAAATTCTGTGCTGAGGCTATTCTTGATAATTTCTCTTTTTGCCTGTATTCTTGAAGAAGTTTTTCCGTTTTTTTTAAAATCTGATTTTCTATCATTAAGTCAGATAAGGCCGATTCTAAATAGGAAATTTTTTTTCTCAATTCTAACTCAACCCCATTTTTATCTTCAAAGCCTTCGGAAACCAGCTGTCGCTTCCATCTCGATAAAGTTGCGACTGAAAACATCTCTCTCTTAGATATTTCTGCCGTGCTAGTCTGACCTGAAATCATCTCCAAAGCCAATCTCTCTTTTGCTTCCTTACTGTATCTTTGTCTTTTAATCATAGTTTTACCTCCTAAATTTAACACAATAAAGTGTCCAGTTTTAGGGGGTTAAACCATATACAGCAAGAGATCTTAGAGTATCTACGCTCAGGTATAGAATTAGATATTGAGGAAGATAAACTATATGGTAAAGACAACAGTGGCTATGAGCTTAATCCTGAAGAGGTAGATACGATCATTGAGGAGTTTATTCGCTTACAAAAAGCGAGTGAAAAGGCAAAGAGAGAGTCATTAAAAACAGCAGAAGGAAAGCAAAGTGAACCAGCCGAGTTTTCTACATCTGTTGAAAAAGATTCTTCAGAAACTATAGAAGGTACACAGGATATAGAAACTCTAAAAACGGTCGTGTCATATTTAATCAAAGTTTCTATTTGCGATGAATAATTCTTGTATAGACCACTTATGATTCGTCATTTCTGTAGCCATTGCTGGGGTGATTTGAATTGGTTTTCCTCCCTCATACTCAGCTAGACTTGAATGTGGAAGGCAGAAATTGTAATAATTAGCAACAAAAGAATTATGCCCCTGCATATATTTGAATTTTTTTGAAAAACCCTGACTTTTACGCTCTATTCTATGATTGTGTTGGCGAAGAGTCAAATTATTCCTTTCTACAGCAAAGGTGTTCATCTGATGACTTACTGAAGAGTTTGCAATATATTCATCTAGTAGCTTTTGATCACCAAAGATTAGAGATTTGTCAACTTCCTTACATCTCCCTTTTTCTATTCTCTTAATTATTTGCCCATAACATAGAGATTTGGGTGATTGAAGCTTTCTAGTCATTGAGTCAAATTTACCATAAACTGAAAGAATGGCATCACTATATCCCTCATATCCATCAGAGGTAATCAAGAATTTATCTTCCCTCTTTGGCTTACTTCTTGTTTTTACCTTGGTCAGTAACTTTCTAGCATTCACTGAGGTCCTCTTGCCTGTTATATGCGCTAAAATGAGCTTTTCTACAGGCAATACTGCAGTAAAAGTCCAGATATCCCCTATTTCATCACTTAATCGCTCAGTCTCTGATAGATTGTATTGTTTTTTAAAGACAAAACCCCAATGCTCGTCTAATTGAATTTCATTGAAAGACAGGTTTTTGTATATATTTTTTTTCAACTTTTAGTGAATCTTCACCTGCTGCTTTAACCCAAGCAAGAACTGTATCCTTGCTGATACCAAAGACTCTTCCGGTAGCTCTAATGCCACAGCCCTCAACTGTGTTTTGTAATACCCGAGTAATGGTTTCTTTGCTTTTCTTGCGACGAAAAAAAATAGTGCCTTTATTCTCTGAAAAGCATCTACCACAAGCGGTGCACTTTAAATAGGCTATTTGTTTGTACTTACCAGACATATAAGCAAAGCGCACATTTCCTTCATTTACCTTATGATACTTATGGCAGTCTGTATTTTGACAGCTAAAACCACTTGTATCAAAGGTATATTTTCTTTTGTTCATAATGAGACATAACCTTAATTTAAGGGAGATAAGTCAATTCCTTTTTTAATTGGAAACTTTGATTAAATATGACACGACCCTAAAAACAGGAGAAAAAGAAGTTGAGGTCTTTTTAGAAGATACAACTAATTCTCATGCTAACGAGCCAGAATTATTGATAAATGAAGACCAGGCTGCAGAGGATAATGATTCTGTTATGCTTAGGAAAGCTCAAAAGTATGTTACGATCAGTAAAAGTCTGGAAGAGAATCAAGAGTTTGCTTCTGATTCTAAAATAAATCTTACTGATCCAGATGCTAAATTCATGAAACGGAATGGTAAAATTTCTCAAAGCTACAACATTCAAGTTACCTCATCAGAAGGCTATATTTTGGCAGCTGACATTGCTGAAGCTAATTCAGAAAATGATTTAGAGCAATTAGCTCCTACCCTTTGGTTTAACCCCCTAAAACTGGACAGTCTTTTTCTTATTCTTTTAGATATTTCTCCTCATATTTTTGAGGTGTCACCCATCCTAAAGCTGAATGTGGCTTCATCGTATTATAAAGATGGATAAACCTGAAGATACTTTTTTGAGCTTCTTCAAAGTTTTGATATTCTGATAAATTAATTTCTTTATATTTAATTGTTTTATTCAATGATTCGGCATGAGCGTTTTCATACACATTACCACGACACATGGAAATATTGATTCTACTTTCTTCTAATAGAGCGATATACTCATTTGAGCAATATCTGACGTCAGCATCAGTATGATGGTAGTAATTTTGTAAATCTCCTATTTCTCTTTTAAGCGAAAGAAAGGCTGCTATGACCAGTTGGGTGTTATTTTTATCAGAAATGGCCGCTCCTACGATACGGCGACTCATAAGCCTCATGAGCAAAGCTAAATAGTGGTCTTTCGAATTAATATCAAAATAGGTTATATCGCCAACAATTACCTTGAAGGGATCAGCTTGCACACTTTTAATCAAATTGGGATATTTTCTGAAATTATGCTTAGATTGGGTAGTTTTTGGCTTCAAAAACACCTTTTTAGTGCATAAAAGTCTATTTTCTTTCATAATTCGGTAAACTCGCTTCTTATTTATTGTAAAGCCTCTATCTTTTAGAATTTGCGTCATCGAGATATAACCTACTTGGTTCAATTGATCACTAATTTCATGGATAGATTTTAGAATCGTTGAATCATCTTTCTTCTCCTTCGACTTATAATAATAAGTTGACTTTTCTAGTTTCATAACTCTGCAACTCCTTGTGATCCCAAATTCTGTGCTGAGGCTATTCTTGATAATTTCTCTTTTTGCCTGTATTCTTGAAGAAGTTTTTCCGTTTTTTTTAAAATCTGATTTTCTATCATTAAGTCAGATAAGGCCGATTCTAAATAGGAAATTTTTTTTCTCAATTCTAACTCAACCCCATTTTTATCTTCAAAGCCTTCGGAAACCAGCTGTCGCTTCCATCTCGATAAAGTTGCGACTGAAATCATCTCTCTCTTAGATATTTCTGCCGTGCTAGTCTGACCTGAAATCATCTCCAAAGCCAATCTCTCTTTTGCTTCCTTACTGTATCTTTGTCTTTTAATCATAGTTTTACCTCCTAAATTTAACACAATAAAGTGTCCAGTTTTAGGGGGTTAAACCACTTTCTAAAGCTGAGTCAAACACAGGGACCAGTATACAGACAGCTTCTGCAGATTCGGGTTACTTTCATTCAAGTGGTTTGGAATACCTGGATTCAAAAGGGATCAATGGTTTTATACCTTCACCTGATCAGGTAGCCAAAGAAAGAAAAGGAGAAGAGGATTCAGGTTATGAAGCTCATCAGTTTAAATATGACGAGGATGATGATTCTTGGGTTTGCCCCGAGGGTAAAACCTTAGAATTTCATAATGAATCTGTGAAAGATAAAAAGAAATATACTCATTATCATGGTAAACCTCCTGACTGTGTCATTTGCCCTGCCAGAGAACAATGTTGTACGAGCGAAGAAGAGTTACGCAGAGGTTATCGCAAATTGTCAGTAGACTCTGGTTTTGCTTTAAAACATGAAATGATCAAGAAGATGAATTCAGAAGAAGCAAAGTCTTTCTATAAAAAGCGAGGTTCTGAAATTGAACCCATTTTTGGAATTTTGAAACAAGCCAAAAAGTTCAGAGAATTCTTGCTCAGAGGCAGTAAAAAGGTTCAAATAGAGGTAAAAATCGCAGCTACAGCATTTAATTTTGGCAAAATGGTACGAGAACAACTTGCATAAACTATAAATTCCTTGACATATTTGAAAAATGAGACTGACGCAGCAAATATCTCATAAAATGCACTGAAAAATCCTAGTTCCTGCACAAGCTCATAACCTCAGACCCTAGTTTCAGTTTTTTAAAAAAAATGCTTTCAAAAATGAGGGTGTAATAAAACTAGCGTGTATGGGGTTTGTTTTGGTCTTGTCATGTGTCTGAATAGCATGCCTAATAATCAAAAAGACAAGACTGATGGGGAGTCATACAACTCAAGAATGAAGTAAATACAACCTATCATAAGCTATATGAAATAATATTCTCACCATGCTTCTGGCCAAAAAATTAAAATGAAACTTCCTGACCTTGGTAATATGTTTGGGCAGATGAAAGATATTCAGCAAAAAATTGTTGGTCTACAAGATGAGGTTAAAAATATGACATTTACGGCAGAAACTGGTGGGGGTACGGTTAAGGCGACTGTGGATGGTCAGAGTATTTTGCAAAACCTTCAAATTGACCCGACGTTGTTAGAACCCGGTGAGATGTCAGTTCTAGAGAACCTCATCACAACCGCCATTCAGCAAGCCCAACATTCTTCAAAAGAGGGTACTGCTGTGAAAATAAAGGAACTTTCGGGTGGTTTAGGTAATATACCCGGTTTAGATCAATTTTTTCGTTAGATGCTTCCTGAACTTCTTCAGGTGACAGAGATATTCTCTTCCCTGCCAGGAATTGGTGGCAAGTCTGCGATACGAATTGCCTTTCATCTTCTCAAACAAGCACCCGAAGAGATTGAACATTTCTCACAAACCTTAAAATATTTTTCCAAGAACATCAACTTTTGTTCACAGTGTGGCTCAGTTAAGTCCACCAATTCAGAATGTAGTTTTTGCGACATAAATTCTCGTGACCTTGCGACCCTCTGTGTCGTAGAAGAGCCTTCTGATGTTTTTCTCATCGAAAATTCAAGAGAATTTTTTGGTCTTTATCATGTTTTGATGGGAGTTTTGTCTCCATTGGATGGAGTGGGTCCAGAAGATATTCGTTTAGTAGAACTCCAAAAAAGAATTCAGGAGAATCAAAATTTAACTGAAATCATCGTTGCCACAAATCCAACGATCGAGGGCAATGCAACCGCGAATTACATTGCAGAAATTGTCTCACAAATTCGACCCATCAAAGTGAGTAGAATCGCGAGTGGCCTAGCTGTTGGTTCTTACCTAGATTTTGCTGATTCTCAAGTGATTTCTCAGTCAATTCAAACAAGAGTTTTGATAACATAGGGGCAGAAAATCTATATTTTTTTATTTCCTATTTTTATTCACTCTTGGGCACTGACTCCAATATTTTTTGTTTTGCTTTTAACTTTTGGAGGTGGTTCGCGATGTATTCATCAAAATTGATTTTTTTTCTCATAATATCATATTGAATAGACTCTAGTGTGTCTAAATCTATTTCAAACGAATATTGTGAGGCTTTCTTTGCCAAACTTTTTGCCTCCTGCCAATAAGGAATCGCTTTATTATAATAAAACTCGGCAATCTTAAAAGACTCATTCAATTCTTTGGCAAAGTCAAGATTGTAAAAATAGAGGTGTCTTTTGTTAAATTGTGTCCCTAACTTGAGATAGGAACGCATAATTTTTAGATGAATGTGCATAAAAATCAAAAGCCTATATTTATGGTATTCTTTTTTTGTCGTGACCAGCACAAGAGCATTGTTAGGGTGCCGAAACCTTCTTTTCAGAGCGATCTTTAGAAAATAAATATTCCTCAGTAAACTTTGTTCATCATAGAGTTGTTTCAGACCGTATAATAAGAAAAAATCCTCCACGTTTTTTGGATGCCATTTATGTAAACGTTTTGGTATCCAATCCGAAAACTTAGTGTACATTCCTGAATTGTCATAATAGTAGTCTAGTCTCAGCTGAGCAAGAACAGATGTGCTTACCAGAGAGAGTAAGCAAATAAAACTTGTTTTTTTCAAGATATTTTTCATAATCAGATTGCAGGCTTCTGTCTATGTTTATTTTCTGCTTTATTATCGGAGATTTATGTGTTAAATTTGTATGATTTTTTGAAGCTCTCTAGGCTGGCTTTTTCTTTGTCCATACTTATCTTTATGCCTCCTTCTCTCTTTGACATACATGGGTTACGTTTGGGAGCTGGTTTTGGACTTTGGCAAGAAGAAACGCGTTACATCAATACTATCAATTTCTCCCTCAGACAAGATTTTGCACGAATTAGTTACGAAATTGAGTTGCCCATTTTTATACCTTTTGACCGTAGCGTTTTTATTTTTGCAACTCCCAATAAAGAGAACTCTCCTCTTTTCACAAGCCTTGTCAATGTCGACCGAATATCTAATTTTTTCAAGGAAGTTTCTTATCATGATCAAGACATACAAGTCGGTTTTGTAAATAAGAAAGTTATCTTTCAAAATACACTCATATGGGGAAATCCACTTTTCAATCAAAAAAACCCCTTTCTTGGGCCTAATTTTTATCTTGAGACACGTTATCTCAATTTTTATACGTCAATGTTGCCAGACCCTTCCCTTATGCTTATAAATTCTCAGTACCAACCCTTTACTGAATCGAAGTATTTGCCGCTCAAAACACTACAAATAGAACCATCTGCCTATATTGACTGGCACATTCAGCAAGTATTTCCGTTTAGCTGGGGAGTGGGTTTCGATTTAACAACAATGTATTGGGAAAACAAAGACCACTCACTTGGTTTGAAAGAGGGTTTTTCATATTCTGCTCAACGATTGCGATCAACATTATTTTTTCTTTATAAATTTATGGAATATACAATTGCTCTAGGAGGTATTGTTCAAGATGAGAACCACCCAACTTCGCCGAGATTATCTCCCCTATACGTAAATCAAAGAGAAAGCAACACCAGAACTCAACCAAATAAGCATTATTTTTATGGGGGGAGCTTTTTTATAAAATGGGAAGAAAGCGAGTTTCACTCTTTTGGCATCTATCTCAACTTATATTCAAAAAGTGAACTCGTTTTCTCGTATAGGGTGAGTTATTATTTACGATTTAAAGATTTCTTTTGGGGCATCTCACATATGAGAGATAGCGTTAATTCACTAAGAAGTTTTGCTAATTTTAAAACCCCCGCCTCTTTTTTTGGTTTTGAACTAAAAACAAAAATCATCCATAATCTGTTTGAAATTGGCTGGAACTCCCACCTCGCTTGGGATGATATATTGAGACTGCGTAGCCGACTGTATGTTCATTTAATGTTCTAGTTTATTTTATTAATGATTTTTATAGGTTACCATACAGGTGTCTACTTCAAGATTTTCTTTTTTTTTTTGATTTAGAAGGTTTTTCTATATTAGGTAGTTGCTTTATATCTTTGAGTATAACATCCGAAATACCATATTTTAAAGATTCATTCGCCGACATATAGAAATCACGATCAGTGTCTTTCTGTATTTGCGATATTGTCTTTCCCGTCGTCTTTGCCAATATCTGGTTCATTTCGTCCCTTGTCTTTTTGATCTCCTCAGCTTTGATTTTAATATCAACAGCGGGCGCAACGATTTGTCCAGAGATAAGGGGTTGATGGATCATGACTTTAGCATGTTCTAAAATATAACGATGACCTTTCGCACCTGCACAAAACAGGATAGCTCCCATAGAAGCAGCCATGCCAATTGTAATCGTATAAACGGGAGAACTGATAGAATGCATAATATCATAAATCGCCATTCCTGATGTGATAACACCACCAGGGGAGTTAATAAATAAATAGATCGGCTCACCCGGGTTTGCGTACTCTAAGTAGAAAAACTTTTCAACAATTTGCTCAGCACTCTTGTCAGTTACAGAACCCCAAAGAAAAATCTGCCTCCTTTC
>CBDBLF010000015.1:0-7865 GCA_965206985.1 Spirochaetota bacterium
ATCATTGACACTAATCTCTATAATTAAACAAACACGATACAATTAATGGACGCAAATTAGGTCAAACTAACACAATGCAATAATCCACACTAAGAATGGAAAAAAAGAAGAAAAAAAAAAAAAAAAAAAAGAGAGAAGGAAAAAGGCACACTCCCAAAATTTCAAAGGGCAAAACTAATAAGTTCTTTTTATCAGGTATTAGATAAGAGAGGAAAAAAAAATGGAAAAGGGAAAAGGAAGGGGGGGGTGGGGGAAGGGAAGGGAATGGAGGAAAATGAGAGAAAAACATGTACAATTTGGAATCACACTGCTGCATTTCTACTGGGAAGGAAGGAAGGAAGGAAAAAATATCAAAATGACTTTCCACTGGAAAGATAGTTTAAAAAAAAAAAAATAGATGAAAATGATAGAAAGAAAAAAAAAAGATTGAAGAAATAGATATAGAATGGAAAAATATAAAATAAGGAAGAAAAAGAAGAAAGAAAAATGGAAGAGGAAAAAAAAGGTGGGAAAAAAAAAAGCATGTAGAAAAAAAGGAAGATAGAAGTAAAATAAGATAAAAGTAAATAAAAAGGAAATATGATAGGAGAAAAAAAGATAGAGGGAAAAAAGATTGAAGATAAAAGAAAAGAGATAATAAAAAAAAAAAAAAAAAAAAAAAAAAAAAAAAAAAAAAAAAAAAAAAAAAAAAGATATAAGAAAAAAAAAGATAAAGGAAAATATATAGAAGGAAAAAGATAGAAGGAAAAAAAAAAGAATGAAAAATTGTAGAAGAAAAAACAAAAGAAAAAGGATAAATAAAAAAGGTAGAAGGAAAAATGGAAAGAAGAAAGATAGAAGGAAAAAAGATAGAAGTAAAAAAGAGATGAAGAATATGAATGGAAAAAGATAGAAGGAAAAAGTCAGAAGGAAAAAGTCAGAAGGAAAAAAAATAAAAGAAAAAAGAAGACTGAAGGAATAAAAATAGAAGGAAAAGGTAGAAGGAAAAGGTAGAAGGAAAAAGGATAGATGAAAGCAAGAAAGATAGAAGAAAATAAGATAAAAGGGAAAATAATAAAAGGAAATATGATAGAAGGAAACAAAGAAAAGGGGGGGAAATGGAAAGGATAAAAAAGAAAAAAAAAAAAATTGAGGTGGAATTCAATTACCTACATTCAGCTTGAAAACAATACCTACATCTTATCATTCCACCACAGTCATTCAGGCTTCTTTTTTGTATGGAAATCTTGAATCATTTTTTCCTCCACAAGGAGTGACACTTTAGAAAAAAAATTTTGGTGGTAAAAATAAGTTGGGATACCCACACTATATCCAAAATTTTTTGAGGACATCTGACAAAAGATCTGAAAGGAGTTTAAAGTCAGACAGACAGACAGACAGACAGACAGACAGACAGACAGACAGACAGACAGACAGACAGACAGACAGACAGGCAAGCAGACAGACAGACAGACAGTTTACATTTATAGGTATAGATAATTTGAAAAATTTTATGGTTTGTTTATCACGGTCATACACTAGACACTTGGGCCTACAGGGCTCAAAAAGAAGAAAATGGAAAGAAAAGGAAAATGATTTGGGTATGATTTGCTGACCTTAATTAAAAGTGAGTTTACATAATAGTGGTTTGTAGTTTCCACAACATAGTGTGGTGGCTGGTTCAGATGCATGAAATTGAGTCCTCCGAGGATATTTTAGCATAGCACCCATCCTATGGACAGAGACAACGAAGACCTCTTAGTACGGTTCTAGATCTGTGGTTTATTCTCTCATCCCAGATGCTTGGGACTATATACAGGGTTCAAAAAGATGAAAAGGAAGGAAGTGGTTAGGGTATAGATTTTCTAACACCTGTGTCACACCGGTCTAGGAACACTTGGAAAGGGGGAGGTGGACACCCACAAGTTTTGCTAAGGAATGGATTTTTACCATTTGTTTACTGTTTGGAAACATCAAAGTTTTTTTCTTCACAACTAATTGGTTACAAATAAGTGCTTTTACTTTAAGGAACCCTGTGGTCACAACTAAGTATTAATTGTAAATTGCACCACAATTTGTATCTCATCTTACCAAACTTCCTTATAACAACCCTAGGGTAAACCACATCAAATTCTGAAAATTTGAGCCCTTTATGCCCAGTCATCTGGGAGGAGATATCAAATAAACACACAAACCAACAAACTACCAAACAAATAATCAAACAAAGAAACAAAAAAATTACAAATTATAAGATAATAAGATAATGCTTACACATAGGTACATGTACCAACTATACTCACTTACCATGTACTTCAACTAGTTTATTAGCTGTTCCAAGAACTGTTCCATTTAATGATGCAGTACAGACATACATGCAGTAGCGCAGGCTACCTATATCATAATTTTTGTTGAAACTCTCACTGAAATAACTTGAACCATCTCCATTAATAGACTGCACATTGCTCCATTGGTAAGTCACAGGGTGTGCTTGTTCAGGCTCTACCATACAGGTGAACAGCACTTGTTGTCCGATTCTGAAAGGACTTTGGTCTGGAGTAGTGGAGATTCTAACAGAAGAAGCAGTGGCTGCAACTCTGTACATTATGTCACTGGAAGCTGCAATACATATATTATAGCTGAATATACCAATACAGCATGAAAGCTATAAATGATAGAGAAATATTCTTACCAATGCATAGTGACAGCAGACACATCTTGAATAAGAACCGCATGATTCAAAGAACACAAGCCAGAAAATCGAAGTCACCACCTAAAACTGCAAAGGATTGTATAATATAATTTTGTATAGTTCTTGTAGTATCTTATGTGATATCTTAATACTGGCTTTATTGATAGCCAGTTAATAAATGCACACGCTTAATACTCACTTATAAAAGTTAACAGAACCTTTCATTGCAAGACGACGACAGCAAGGATTGCAGACGGATGAAGTGCAAGAACACGTGGAAGAACAAAGACAAAGACAATTGCAATGTTTTATATACATACAATATACTGGTAATGAACGCATAATCAATGACGTCATTAAGCGTCATCCTTGAGATGTATAATCATTATACTGGAGTGGTACAGTTTACCACAGTTCTCACCACAAGTTTTGGATGGAGGAAAGCAGCAATGGTGCATTTGCTTTTATGCTCTTTGTTTCCATTAAAACATGAAAACATGGACCATGCCTGTACAAATGTTTGTTAGATGGACAACATTGTTCTATGATAGTAAAGTACTGAAATTTGCACTATGTCTTAAGCAAGTTCATGAATCAACTTCAATTAGTTTTTACCATGGCAATCACTTTACTATGACCTCTATCTCTTCCATCTGTAATAGTTGTGACATTGTGAAGGTGAAACTGTTTGCTAAACAGACAACAGTAGGTTCCTCATCTTCTGTCTAACATTGTTATTAGCAAAAGAGTAAGTCTGGAACAGTCCTATGGCTTATGTTTGACAACTTCCATAATGATTACGTAAAAAATCTTCTGCACAGCCATCTTTGCTGTCCAACTGGTATCTCTTTAGGCATCATGGTGGTTTCCAGATGGATATTCACACATTCCAGGACAGATAGAATACTCTATATTTCACAGGACATGATAGGATGGACATTAAACCAGAATAAGTTGAAATGAATGGAATATGTTATCAATTAACATGTGGCCATGTCCCAATCAAGTTAGTGATGTTGCTTCTCTGTTAGACAGCCAGAATGATACACAATGCCAGAGATCTGTAATTTAAGTTATAGCAATATCTATTCATGTTTTTTTTCTTCTGTCTATATTTGTGGAATTTAACTCCTTCCAAACCACTAGAGGGTCTTCATCAATGTTTCAGGGATTGATTAAGATATACTGCATGCCCTCTTCAAGGATTGTCCACATTGGGTGACGATGAATATGTTTTTTTTCAAAGGGGTGTGGTTTAGTGACATAATAGCATGGATTCCCCTGGAAGACTCCTAACTAATGACCAGTTCAATAACATTTGGCATGTGATCTCCATATGACCAAAAGAGTGTGATTATCCTACTATTGGGTGTGGTTTGTTTATTGCCACACTCACTGGAAGTTGCTCTTAGTGTCAAAAATTAGCATTACTTTCATAAAAGTGTTCATTAATTGTATCATGTTTGTGTGATTGATGAAAGTAGTTACAACAATCCGTACATATTACATTGAGCAAACTACTTAGGTAGGGTGAGTTGTTCTACTGTTTTTTTTTTCTTTGCTAGTTACTCATTTGTTGATGCAGGTTTAAATACTGGATCATTATTTTTAAGCTTGTATTTCTGTCCGGCCTTCAGTGTATATATATGGTAGACAGTCAACAACAAATACCCCTTTTTCAAAATGGTGAATGGAATAGCAAAACCAGGGGAAAAAAAGTTTTGTGTCTTACTATCAGGAAGAATAAAGGAGGGACTATGAAGACAAATATTCATGGTGGTGGAATAATTTGCCTTAAGCTTGGAATAATTACTATAGAATAATTACCTGGCATAATTACAGTGATGGGTCTAAAAAGTAGCAAAAGGAGTAGCTTTGAACAAATTTCAGTGAACCTGGGGTGAGCTAGCACTTAGCTTTTCGTATTCTGCTGAGCAATGAATTTTTTTGAAAGGTTAGCATAAAATTCTATATTATATACAAATATTTTTCAAATCATCCATTGCAAGCAACACTTGTGAAACCAGTTTGATCTTTACCTTACAGTGATTGCTGATGTTTCCTTTCTTTACAAATGCTTTATTTTACCTCATCAGTTATGTCTGACCCTTTAACTGCAGAACTAAAATTGGATGTCTGGTTGGTAGTGGTGGTAGGAATGGCTGCAGCTAGCTGTGGCATTTCATGCCTGTTTTTGTGCTTTCTGGTATTTGCTTGAAAAATTTTTTACTGAAAATTTTGATTTAAAGCCTGGAAAGCAGCTGATATTTGCTTCCCACCCCCCTAGCAGTTCCCCGTTGAAGATACTGTAGTCAGTCTTGGCAGATGGCATCTTCCTGTAAATGAATGTGATTGATTGCCAGCTATCATTGATATGCTGTTGTAAGACTGCTCCCATATCTGTGTTGATGCATTGGTCCATGAGTCAAGTTGACACTTAGGAGTCCGAATATGACAGGAGAGAGACTTTCTTCATGGTGATGAAAGTAGTAAGAACTGAGTCAGACCATGTGAAAGTCTGAGACTCGGACTTTGTTGAGGATAGGAGACCATGTAGAGGTTGCATCAGGTTATCCCAGTGAGGAAGAAAACAATGATAGAAGTTTACAAACATTATGAACTGATTATGAACTGATGCAACTGTCTTTGAGACTGGGGTTGAGGAAATCTCGAACAGCTTGAACTTTTTCAGGCTGAGGGGTGATACCCTGTTGATTGATGTGTAACTTAGAAAATTGAGTATTGTGACACCAAATATTCAATTGTTGGTATTAATGACAATGCCATGCATGTTGAGATGATTAAATACAGTTAGTAAATTCTTGAGGTTTTGCTCTAGGGAGGGTTGAACAAGCAATGAGGACATAGTCAATGTAAGTGCAGGCTGAGGGTACACCAAGGAGGACTTGGACCAGGTGCTGGAGGAGGGCTGGATGATATTAAGCCTTAACATGTGCTGAAATTCCTGCTTGGCTGCACAGAGACAGTCAGGTGCCAGATGTCTGGGTCGAGCTGTAACTGTTGCACCTGTGGTCTCAATATGATGAACAATATCATGCTTAACAGGTGTGTGCAAACTTGCATGAGTTCTGGAAAATCTGGCAATAGAGTGTGGTAGGGATGGAGAGAATAACCTAGATGTGCAAATGTGTGGTCACATCCATCAACTTATGTTGCTTATGTCAACAAGTAGTCTAAAATATTTTAAAAAGTCAGCAAAAATAATTGGCTTCTGAACATCATTAATGATAAAGGTCCACAGTAGTGGTGGTCTGAGGCCAAGGTTGAGGGTAAGACCCTGTATCAATTAAAATTATGTGTGTGTGTGTTTGTCACTTACATAAGAGATGTCTGAGAACTGGGCTGGTAACACCTGTGGTCGCTAGGAACTGGTGCAAGGGTCTTTGCACTTAGTGCCACCTCTTCAAATTTTGCATGGTACCAGCAGAGTGAATCACTTGAAGAGAAACTGGGTGGGTCTGGACTGTGCCTATGCTGACTTCTGTATGAACTTCTGAATGAACTTTTGTATGAACTTCTGTATGAACTTTTGTATGAACTTCGATGGTGAGATCAAGTGGATAAGGAAGAATGGGTCAGTAAGGCATGCAACTTCTTCACAGTGTTGCTTTCTGTCATGAGCATCAGTGGGAGTATCAGAGATAGCTGAAACAGAGTGTACAGCTACTCCCTTGGCCTTGCATGCCATATAAGCTACCCTGCATATGTCCATGATGGCACCCAGAAGCAAGCACCATTCATTCCTCAGGGGTGGATCAAGGATTTCAAAATGGGGGCCTCTTTTTTTCTTCCCAACAGTGTGTGTGGCTTCTCCAATTCAAAGGGGATATATATATATATATATATATATATATATATATATATATATATATATATATATATATATTAGAAGACCTATGTAACTTGTTCATCTGCTTCTCAAAATCCCTCTGTTAGATTTTGACCAAATTTTTAGGGATGGAGGAGACCCACCCTGAGATGGTTTTAAGACAGGTGGCATGTCTGGGAAAAAACAGAATTTGTCTGCCTGTATGTTTATACCATCATTCCAGCCAAACCCATAAAACTCTAGGACTAACGACCACCACCACTGAGAAACAGGAGCCACCAATATTGGCCAGGCAACTTCCCAGCTTAGCCCAGGTAAACCAATATTGAATTTTATATACAACATAAAGGCACTTCAAATGTCCCAGGAAAATTAGACCATTGCATTTTAAAGAATAATGGCAATGAAAATTTAGCCTGCAAATTTTTCAAGGGCATCAACAGTTACCAACCACTTTCTATTTGTGGCAGCTGCTTGACTTCTCTGCTTGACTTCTCTGCTCCCACACCAGGGTTCCTTTCAGTTGCTTCAATTTACTTTATTACCTGTCCCAGTTCCCAATGATTATGTTTGCAAATTTTCATCAAAATAGGTACAGCCATTAGAAGCCTTATTCAACATAAAAGCATGCCTCTGGATTTATATGTATACAGGTTGTCTTATTCATATACATGATTGGTATTAGCAATTTTCAAACTTTTAGAGATGTTGGATGCTCCACCTGAAGTTTAATTTTAATTTTTTGTACCAAGGAATCAATATATAAATAGATCTTTATCTGTGCACATATAAATCACAAAAAGTTATTTCAGGCATACTAATCAGAAGCTGCATTGAAGCTGTAGTTTGGAACAGCTGTGTTGAAAGTCTTAGAAAATTTTTAAAAACTTGAAGGAAGAAGATATTCATTTTGGTGGGGATTAAAAATGTTTAAAAAGAAATTAATTTTGTGTTGGTTAGTGAAATAATGTTTCTAGGTTTTCTGGAGTGAGTAGATGGTTATGTGTTGGTGGCAAGACCAGAATAATTATTCTTTGAGAATAAATTCTTTACAGAACACAAATAAACATGGAAACAGAGCCCAGGGATTGGCATACGAAATAGGGAATAGGGAATTATTAGGGGCTGAGAAGGAGTGGGGGGGGGGGGGGGGGGGGGGGGGGAATTGGTAGAGATCAGACTCAGACTAAGGGAAGTAGGTCAGGAGCTTGATTGGAGGAACCAGCTTTCCTTTGGCAACCTCTTCATGGCTGCAGCAAGAGTTGGCATACCTTCTCACTTTCACATAACCATTAACAGATCCTCAGATTAAAAGGTAGGAAATTTTGAGCACTTAAAAATGCTACC
>CBDBLF010000016.1:0-12815 GCA_965206985.1 Spirochaetota bacterium
AAAGTCTATTTCATCTAGCGTCCAAAAATATTGCTTTTACCATGGGTAAATAACAGAATGAATATCTTCTTTGCATATTGCATAGAAATCCCATGAAACCCCACCCCCCACCCCTAGAAATAAAATGGATGACTCCCTCATCATATATAATAGGTGTACAAAAATATCACGTGAAGTTTGGAGGCAGTGATTTAGGATGTAGAATTATGCACATAATATTAGGGTGTAAATGCCTGTTCCAATATTTCTTGGGTAGGCCTTTTTTTTTGTTTCCGTACTTTTTGGAGAAACCTAAAATCTTTTTTTTTTCCATTCATTTATCTTGTTTACTCGGATCATGACACTCTTTTAGCATGTACTTGACAATTTCTGTTATTCCTGCACCTGCAGAAAGATCATTATCAACTCAGCGCTACATGAAAGCTTGAATCACCACACGATACTGCATAATTTAAGAATTGGACAGACTCGCTACTTTCTGAGCAAGCTTACCTTATCTTTTCTCCAGGAATAAGAGGAGATTGACTTTTGGGGGAACTTCCTTAGATAAATGAAATATTGACCATTTAATTAAATTCGGAAATATAATTTATTTTTTGTTAAAAAATTTTATACACAACAGGTAACCTAACAAAATTAGATCTATAACCACAACCTAAGTATAAAACAGAAATAAAATGTGTAATTTTTTTCTTAAAGAAACTCTTGTTAAGAGAAACTAAAATCCGAGTAGAATTGATTCACTATCTGTTGTTATTTTTTTAACCAATACACAAGTATACCTAGAATCATTCTTTTTCCATAATATAATCTGTATCTGGATTAATTTTCATAAGTTATTTTCACCTAAACAGCAGATAGATAAGCATCGAAAGTATTCAGGTTAGAAAAGAACAGAGTAGAATAATTCTACTCTAATTTCTATTAACTTTATTGTTATAATCAAAAAATGAAATGTCAGTGTGTGTATTGGCTTATATTATTATGTGGTGCTATCACATTTTCTTGTTGTAGGAATGCAGCTGCAATTTTGGGCACTTTGATACTCGGACGCATAATTTTCCTGCAACTGTACAATCTCTTAAGTGGTTTCCGTGCATTTTTTCTGGCCCCTCATGAACTAGGAGGAGCTTCAGCCAACCTATGCAAATACGGAAGCTGGGCAGGTAAATTTACTACCACTTGGTTGAAACATAATACCCCACCCCTGGCTCATAGACAGGTTCAAACTCATGATAGTCCACCCCATGGGTGCAACCATGAAGGACCTAGCTTGGGTTGAAATTGAAATTATAATGTTTACCAGATGTGAAGGAACATTTTCTGCTGGCACTGATTGAAAATCCTGATACCTTGCTATTTTGTGTCGCTGTGGTATCCTGTCTAGCCGCCACACTAACAAGTGAAGCTGTACTATTGAGTATAACGATGCTAAAGAGTGTAGCCTGATATAGCAAATGTTGCTGTATTCCACATTTTCTTGCTATAGAAATGCAGCTGCAACTTTGGGCACCAATTCCTTAGACACATAATTATTCTGTAACTGCCACATTGTCTAGTGGTTTCGATGCATTTTTTTCTGGCCCTTCTTGAAGGAAGAGCTTCAGCCAACCTATACAAACACGAGAGCAGAGTTGGTAATTTAAGAGTTTCTTGGAATCAACACGAAGTTTCGTTGAAGATCCATTCATTTCCTCATCTCATTAACAAATAGTGCAAGTACACGCCTGTCCAACAAATTGTTCAGCTTGCAGTTTACTTCATAACCTACAAGGTGGTTAACCTTACCTATGTTTACCAAGATGAATGTACTCCATCCACAAAGTGGTCAACCACATAAATGTTTATCAATATCAATGGCACCCTAAAAGGATTTCCAGATGCTTATCTCTTCCTGGTGTAGTAATTAAGTTCAACTCACTCCAAATGGCTTTAAGCTCTTTCTTTGATCTTTTTATTAATCCTTTGGTAGTTAGAAATGGAATAACATGACATAGGTTCAGTGTTGCTGGTGCAGCAACACAGGAGAGTTGGGCAGGGTGGGTGTGGTTTACAGAACACTAACATCCACAGATATTATCGCAGATGAGGCAGCAGGAAGCATTCTTATTTCAGGCCAGTATTAACTTGTCACATTTGCCTATCCACCTTTTTTCTTTGGAAAAAAAAGAGAGGGAATTTTCATGGAAATGAAGACAAACTAGATGGTTTTATAAAGAGGGTGTGTTTATTTATTGCCCACCCACTTTGCGCTTGGAATCACAACAGGTTGTTCTTCAAATAAGGAATAATGCCAACTTAATTGGTTGCAGAGTTGGTGATGTGGTGGAATCAAAAGTGGTTGAATGTGACCATCATGGGTTTGCTCTATCTGGAGTGTATCTATTAACACCATGGTAAAGCAAGCTTTGTTGGCTTGCTTGCTACCTCAGAGGCTAAACAAAAATGGAGAAATTAAACGAGAGGTAACGTTACAAACACATTAATATGAACATTATGTTAGAAATGTAATGATAGTGAAGATTGATAGTGGGAGTCATTCTGGTTCAGATATTGGAAGTCATCAAGTCAATTCAGGTAATCCAGCAAATACTCAACAGCATGTAGTTATTTGGAAACTGCAATCTCTGTTCAGCCTTATCGAGAAAATAATCCTCTCATCATTCAAAAGACCAAAAATCTACAAGGGAGTATGTCGGGCAGTTTTCTACCATTTGTATACATTTTATCTTTAGCTAATATATTGCATTACAACTTCAAGGCCTATAGATACAGTAAACTGAGAGAATTAAGGAGAAGGCTTCAGGAAATACTTGCAGCAGCTTTAGAAAAATAATATTTAGTTGTTTTCTTGGCAATTATAATCTTCCTGAAGAAATTACTATGTAAGTACTCCTAACTTCCAAAGATATAAAATTGGACTAATTAATCAAGCAGCTTTAGATCTTCCCGATTTACTTGGATACTTGAACCACAAACACCTTTCACAAAGATCTCATCTCTTACAATCAGAGTACAGTATGCGATCTTCTCGATACTTCAAGAGCACTAAATGCCCACACCCAGTTAAATCAGTGCATGGGCTGGCATACTATTCACGTGCCCCTAGGACTAGGGCCAGGGTTGTCTATGGCAATATGGCTCACTTGAAAGAAAAAGCCCTAGCCTATCCAAAGGGGTGGCGAGACTTGGTATAGCTTCAATATGTTCAGTTAGCACTTAATTGGGCATGGGTGTTCAGCAGTGCCTGCATTTTTGACAATGACGACAAGCACCGGCAGGGACCAGTAAAGTTGAGTATCGCCTAATACCTTATACGGTTAATAAAATTTGGCATGACCAGGATAAAAATCAGAAGGGCACCCCCATCTGCAATCACTAATGAGTTGTATTACATTTCAACTAAAACTTACCAATTTAAACTTGAACAGGAGTGGACCTCTGTCTTGCACATTGAATAAGGAGCTGGAGTGATCGTCATTTACTTCTCTTTTCCATAATTGACACCAAAAAGAACAACTTTATTCGTCAATTTGTGACTTTCATGCTAAACTCCAACCTGCTTGGCTCTACACTCAGCAGCACCATGACCTCTCATCTTACAATAGTGGCATTCTGCCTTTCTTTTTTTTAGGTTACTCAAATCTGCCTTGTAGCTTTTTGTACACATGAGCAAACAAAATAATTTGGTGGATTTTTCCTACCTTTAAAATATCCCACTTCGAAGAACCTTTACATACCAGGAAGTTGAAGCAGTGGGGTGACTTCTGAAAGTCTCCTGATTTTGGAATCAGCGTTCTGATAATAGTGGTTAGATCAAAAGCTGTGTTCAACAATTATGCAACTTATCACATCCTGTCATTATGATTGTCAAATATGGTACACTAGCAGCATATACCCAGCGTTGCCAGGCCAATATCAATATGAAACATTATAGAAGCCTCTCAATGGCAAATAAAAACCATACCTATTACCATACCCACATGTGGTTAATAATGCTCACCCGGTTACTTGGATTCCATATGCCAAATTTAAGCCTGGTTGGTCCGTAAATTTTTTTTGGCAGGCATAATGACGTCCAATGAGTGTGGCAATGACCAGACCACACTCATTGACACACATGTGATTAGTAATGCTCACCCAGTTGCTTGGAAACCTCATTCAAACTTTCAGTCTGGTTGGTTGTTTCATTAGCTTTGAATAGCCAAAAAAAAAAAAAAAAAAAAAAAAAAAAAAAAAAAAAAAAAAAAAATCCAGTGGGTGTGGCTAGTGCCAATCCACACCCATATGTGGTTAATAATGCTGTCCCGGGTACTTGGAGACCACGCCAAATTTTTGCCAGATTGGTTTCTGATTAACTATTTTCAGCCTAAATGATTTCCTATGGGTGTGGCTATGGCAAAACCACACCCATTACCATGCCCAGATGTGTTTCGTAATGCTTACTTGGATTCTTAGAGAGCACATGCCAAATTTCAGCCGTTTTGGTTCCATCATTTGGCCGTGATGTTTAGAAATGTACATGCAAACATACATACTTCAAAACCAAAAAATATATTAAAAAGGGTTTGTGGATCTAACTTCTTAGGTCCAATCTTTATTCAGAAGTTGTTCCTTTTTTTTGGCACTTTTTCTCAGTACTTTTTCTCTTTACCCACCAATGGGAAGTGGTTTAGCAAGGAGAGATTCTGCCCATGTTACTCCCAAAGTCAAGTTGTGTATGCATGCAATTTTTTAAGTCTGTCGCTCCAAAGATTTGTATGGCCGAAGTACCTTTTTTGGCTATGTTTGGGCCTGACGTGAACACAGAAATGGGTGTGGTCATATACATATACTTAAAACATTCCTCGGATTGTATTGGTTCTTAATATATATGGGTTCATGGTCTAACTCCTTCAGTTCAGGTGTTCTTGCTGATATACCATTTTTGGCATTTCTAGCCTTAGAACAGGCAAAGGAAGAGGTGTGGTCATGTGGGACCCAAACCATGTTACTCCCATAGTGAAGTTGTATATGCATGCCAAGTTTTTGATCTGTAGCTCCAAGGGTTTTTCTGGAAAAAAGACCATTTTTGGCTTTTTCTCATTGCCATGATTACCATTTTTCCGAAATTTTTTAACAATGTTTAAAGTTGGGTCTAAACCTATCATTATGCCAAGTTTCAGAAAAATCCACCCACAGGTTTAACCAGAATGATGGTATAAACATACAGACAGACACACTAACACATACAGACAGACACACCATCACATACAGACATCTCCTTTTTTATATATCGGAGATATCTACTTCTTCCAGGTTTCAACTGCATTGGAAAGTTACTTGACTGTGTTACGCTCATGACAAAATTCATTACTTGCAACCTGCTTGGTTCATACGTCAGAAGGACTAGTATTGAAGATATAATTTTTAAAAAGAAAAAAAAAGTTTTAATTAAAAAAAAAAAAAAAAAAATATATATATATATATATATATATATATATATATATTATATATATATCCTTGCTTTCTCCTCTCTCTTTTTGTTTTGTTTTTTTTGTTTTGTTTTTTTGAGGTTTTGATTTTCCACCATTTTCATGATCCCACCCTAAAGTTCATTGAGTTTTCAGGACTGTTCTTTTGTTTTTAATGAATACAAAGTCTTAGGAGCACAATATGATTTTTTTAATTTTTTTTTATGGCTTGCATAATTGTAGCTTCTGTGAAGTTGTTTCAAGGATCAACTGTTATGGGTGGAAAGCTATTCCTGTAAATTATATTCTATTTGAGCACTCAATTGGTGAACTGAAAATGCTAATCAACATTGTAGAGCAGACTCAGATTAGCTCTGATGTTGACATAGCCCATCTATGCAAGTACAGAATTTTCTCAACTATGCACCATCACAATTTTACTCATGGGTTTCTCCCATGATGTTAATCTGGAGTCAACCATAGTTCCTTCAACAATAACAACAACAACAACAACAACAAAAACCCTTAGCCTTCCCTGATGATTGGTTTAGTTAATTCCTTTGAACGTAAAGCCTGGTCATAAATTTGGTAATAAATTTATACAACTGAAATGGTCTACTCTTCCCCTTTCTTTTCTTTGTTTTGTTTTTGGGTAAAAAAAAATATATTGGTATGGGGAAAAAGAATTAAATGAAGGAAGAATTTCAAGCAATGGGTAATAGGAAACAAAAGAAGTGAAAAAATAATAAGGAAATAATGAAAGAAGGGATTAGATAAAAAAAAATTTTTTTTAACAGAAATAAAAACTGGCTTTTCATTAGACACACCTCTGAACTTGTTTGTATATGCTATAACCTACAATTTGATTACTTGAGGTTGGGAAGATTTCATATTCTGCCTAAATTGGCAGTGATGAAGCACACTTTAAAGACTTCTGAGGAATATGGTCTCCAGGAAGTACAGGCCTTCAATTTAATTAATATCAAATTTTTGTGTGGCTATGCATACTGTGAGCGAGCTACTCCTACTTCAGCTAATAGTACTCTGCAAACTAGGATAGCTGCCCCGCTCCCTAATTAATCACCAGTTGTTATAGTATTAACTAAGGCTACCTACTGTGGTTATAAGTAGCCAACAGTAGGTTCACACACCCTCTCTCACTTCAAAATAGATAGTATTAAATAACAATGATCTTTCCAATATTCAATATTCAATATCACACATTCAATTACAACATGGATATTATTCACTCTCTTTCATAACAGTTTAGTTGTGTCTTTTTATAGTCAGACCATTCGGGGGCCCTGCTCCGGCACCCTGCCTGGCCAGCTGTTTGTTCATTAAATTAGTTTATTGTAATTACTTCGTTTTCTTTGTTCTTATAATTAATTTCCTTCACCGGAAACCCATAACACATTATCTCAATTAGATATCTTAATTAACTTTGTTATTATAATCTTTCTTATTCATTTTCTTATTATTAACTTCTTGATGTCCTTTATTTGCCCTGCCTTGTCACAGGCAGAGTCACTGGGAGTAGTCTCGGTGGCTCTGACACATACATAGTTCAAAGAATAGTATATATATATATATATATATATATATATTTATCACATCACATAAATATAATAGATAATATTTTTAAAAAATTATGTACTTAAGTGATATTTTAAAAATAAACATTTGAAATATGTGCAAATTATATAATTATGAAATCTTGACCACAATTAGTGTGTATGTGTGTGTTCTTATCCTGGATTGAACTTTATTGTTTCTTTATTGGTCTCTAGTGGTGACAGGGTCATCTGAAGGTATTGGAAAAGCCTATGCCCTTGAGGTAAGGTTGACATACATAAGCCAACATGCATGTGAGATATAAAAGAAAAACATACACAATGATTAAACATTTTACATACACACCTTACAACATTTAAATATTTTTTTCAATATGATAGTAGAAATAAGTTCATGGTAATTTGTGATTAGTGCAAATTTAATTTTATTATATAGGCAGATTACTCACCCAACTTGGTCTAACTTATTCATTTAGCTTTATATATTACATGAAGGTTGTTTGTTGTTGTTTTTTCTTCTGGGCAATATCTCTTTTCAATAATTTAGCCATTCCAATATTACTGTTATGCACAACTTTTAAGAGCAATGGAAAGGGAAATTCATATCAAGTATTTGTTTAGAGTTGGGCTATGTCTGTTTTGTTTGCTTCCCCCCCCCCCCCCCCTGCTATTGATGACCCTTTACCAAAAAATACCTGCGTAGCGGAAGCAGGATTTGAGTTCAGATCATTTGGTGGGTTAACTTTTACAAGAACCTATCATGAAATTCTCAAAAAAAATTGGCCAGTCATTTAAGAGAAGATTGAGGACATTACATTTTTATTTTAATAATATTAGAGTCATAAGTATTAATCTGCATGAATTATTTTATCAGTGAAGTTGAAAACTAGAACATGTGCAACAACTATATATATTTTTAGAAGCCTTTCTTCTATTCATTTGAAATTTATTTGTATGTTCTGCGTGTATTTATATGCAGCTGGCTCGTAAAGGTTTGAACATTGTCCTTATGAGTAATGTTGAAGAAGATTTGAAGAAAGTGGCCAGGGAAATAAGTAAGAATGCTCATTGATAGCGAGGATCCCTGCCTCAACCCAGTGGTGAAGTGACCCAGTGAGTGAAATCACTCTGAATGTACATCACACTGGGTTGAGATCGGTCAGAGTAGCTTGACAGAAGCAAGACATTGACATGTTTTGAACTAGCTAATGTCAACCTGCTCTACTGAACATGTTGATCCAGCATGAGTTCCTTTAGAGTTTTCCTGAATCCAGTTAGTGACTATGCTTCTTTATTTACTCAGGAGAGAAGTATTGTCGTGATTCTCTTATTATTCCTGTTGACTTCTCTGATGGTCTGGAGGTCTATGACACCATCTCAAAGAAACTAAGTGACTTGAACATTGGGGTGCTAGGTATACTAATATATTACTAGTAAACTCACAGGATAAACTAGTATACTATCTTGTTCACATGCAATAGATGACCATAGTGGGCTACATGAGGATATAAAAAAGGTTTGAGTTGGCACACAAATCATTAATTCTTTTATGAGATTCATAAAATCAGGTAGCCCTGTCCTTGTCATTATCCCAAAAGACAATTCAGCTCATAGACTAAAAATTCATATATAATATGTTCAATTACTTAGATAGTTTATGTCAAATTCTACTATGATTATAGCTAGCCCACTATACATAGTGCTATGTACACTGTAACCTCAGTATTCCAATTTTTACTAACCTGATAGCTAAATTCCTTCACGGATTTGGTCAACTTCATGATTTTATTTTGGTGATTCTATGTGTTTTTTCCACATTCTGCAGTAAATAATGTTGGAGTCTATGATGAGTTCCCAGATAGGTTTGCTAATGTCTCTGCAAAGGTAAGGTACCTTGACAAACTTCTTATGTATCTTTCTTCACTTTTACTTTCTACAGATGTTTTACAAGATTGTTGAAATTAACTGCCAACCTGTGGTTCAAGTAAGTTTGCAATTACAACAATATCTAATCTCAAAGACGTTCTTTTTTTTTTTGGCCCACAAATGTTTGATTTTGACATATGTTTAACGCTTATCTAGCATCACCATAGAGAAGTCTGAGAATGAGAAAAATATTTTTAACTAAAATTAATTACCTGGGCATTATATAAGATATATGCAGCATAGAAACTGAAGGGAGTGTTAGAACAAAGATTAGGATGATGCAATTTATTGTTAGTTGTTTTTTTTTTTTAAAGTATAATTAATGCAACTGTTGTTTTTTAAATAGGTGTTTTCATGATTACTTATTTTCTATTTAATATTCGGATCAAAATTTAAGACTATAACTGTTTTATTTATGAATTCATAACCACTTCTTTTTTTTTTACAAACACATGTTGTGTGTGTATTTAGATGACACGCATTGTGCTGCCTAAGATGGAGAAGCAGGGCGGTGGGATTATTATCAACTTGTCTTCCATTGCTTCCCACATGCCAATTCCACAGCTCGTGGTGTATTCTGCTACTAAGGTACACAATTAATCTTCTCTACATGAACTTGCCAGCTTTGCTCATATTGTGTGGCCACTTGTGCAAGTTCTGGGCATGGGTAGGTAGACACATGGGTGGGTGAGCACATGGGTGAGTGGGTGGGCGGGCACATGAGTGAGTGGGTGGGTGGGCACATGGGTGAGTGGGTGGGTGGGCACATGGGGGAGTGGGTGGGTGAGTGGGTGATGTGCATGTAGGTATGCATGGGGAGGGTTCAAATTTGCCATTCAAAAATAGCCTACAAAAAAAAAAAGGCCCAATGATTAAGGTACTGGTCTACTAAATGAGAATATTTGGATTCAAATCCAAGTCTGGGCTTGCCTGGTGTAAGTCAAATGTTGGGAGTCGGAAAAGTGGCGGGACAGGATTAAAAAAAAAATCAGGACTCTCCCGCCAAAAGTGAGACAGTTGGCAGCTACATGATTTATTCCATAAAGCATTCAGGCGGTTTTAAAGGATTAACTTGAGCAGTATATTTGAGGAAATATCTCAAACCAGGTTCCGTCGTACTTCAGTTGGTGAGAATAATTTTACTGGTTCACCATAAATATAGTCTGCCCATACTCACCACATCCTATGGTACAAAAAAAAAAAAAAAAAAAAAAAAAAAAAAAAAAAAAAAAAAAAATGAAGTTGAGAAATGTTTATTTGTAATTAGAATCATTGCTGATGAAAATAGAAATGTTGGGTTAGCAACGACACCTTAACTTAAAAATGACAGGAAGTTAAAATATTTCAAATTTACTGTTAGTCATAAAATTTTTCTAATGGTGGTCAAGAGACTGAAGCACTACATGCAAATTAATTGGCCAATTATCTGGGGTTTGAAAACAACAGTCAAAAATTCAAATAGAATAGGAGATATATTATAAGATTGATATTTTATGTGACACTTTTGTAAAATTCCTGTTATTGTGGGGGGGGGGGGGGGGGGCAAAGTCAATTTAATCACCTAAGAGTTATTTTTAACCTATTTGTCCCACTGCAATATGATGTGATATTCACAAGTGGCCAGCTCTTGGTATTTTGTTGTTGTTCATTGTTGTTGTTGTTGTTTTTAAGTTAGCAATTTATATATATTTTGAATGCCTTTTTTTATTTGATTTTAACATGCAAAATAGTTAATATACATACAGTACGTATGTATAAATATAGTACATATTACATATAACTACTTATGCATCATCTTGGCAGGTGTTCATCAATTACATATCTGAAGGTCTACGCAAGGAATATGGACAGAAGGGAATAACAGTGCAGGTTGGCATGGCAACAACAACCCCATTCATGTTTTACTTCTTATATTATCATTATTCAGAATGTCTCACCGACAGCAGTAGCAACATCCAGGACATGTCTTCCTACTTCCATCCTCTCTCCAATTTCAATGACATATGTGAAGGCTGCCGTGGCAACTATTAGCATACAGCATTCCACCATGGGTTACTTCCCTCACGCTCTATTGGTATGTTCATCTTTGTGGCAACACAGAAAGTCAATAATTTGTTAAAGGAAATATCACTGTTGTGGTGTTCATTATTGTTTGATACTTGCTTCTTCTTCTTTATTTTGATGTCCAGTGTTACATGGTGTTCAGCCTTCCTGAATGTGTTCTTGACTACATCATTAACAAGCTGGTGGATGAGGCGAGACTACACATACCAAAAGGAGGACTAAAGATGAGGAGAAAGCATAATTAATATAACATTGATATTAGCTACTTTGAATGCATAAATTCATACATATGTAGATTATGAACTGATTATCTTGTCTGGTTTGCATGGGATTTTATAATGATAGGATTTTTTTTTTTTTTTTTTTCTTTTCTTTTTTAATTTTTTTTGTATATTTTTATAATTTTTTTTACATTATTTTGTATAAAGCAATAAGGGGAGAATTTTTGTGATTAACTTTTGTAATACCTAAAATTGTTAATCTTACTTTGAATTTGAGATGTAATATCAAATGTCATCACTTTTTTTAATTAAAAAAAAAAAAAAAAAAAAAAAAAAAAAAAAAAAAAAAAAAAAAAATCGTACTATTCGTTTTTCTTTGCTCTCCATAAAATATTTAGAAAACTGAACAAACTATTATGGAACCTGAAATGATCTTTATGATAACCAACCAAATATTGGCAAGTGAAAATAAACTCACCTCTTTAGACGCACCTCCACAGGGGCACCTCCAGTGGTAACTTGAAATGAACTGTGGCATAGAGCTATATCAACTATTTATGCATGAAAGTGAATTACTGACACAGCCAATGACATACCAGGCATAGTGAATTTCCACTACTAAACAGGGGGGCAGAGAAATAACTGCCCATTCCAGACCCCTCGACAACTTTCACAGTTTTCAACCTAATTCTTAGCTTAATTTCCATTTTGCATATCTATCTATATTTGACTAACAGGTATGTAGATATAAACCTTCAGGTTTGGTTTAATTACCCTCTAGTAATGTGCAAATAACTCTGCCAAGATTTGGCTTTGACACCAATATGGAATAATCACTTGGGTACCAATAGACAAAACTTCTGTCAAATTTAAGCTTCAGAGAATCAGCAGTTCTTATGGCCAATCTTTATTTAATTCAATTTTAATTCATTTTATTTAACTTGCAAGTCAATTTAAGTCTGAACTGTTTACTTAAATTGTCACTTAAATTTATTTAAATTATTAGTATGTTATCATCAAATTTAATTGAGCTCCACCGGTCATGGCAATGTTTTATGGTCTGGCCAAGGTCCAAAGTTTGAATTAGTCACAAAATGGAAAAAGAAAGAAGGGAGCTTCTCAACTTGAGGGGAATCTCTTGTTCTTTTGAAGAGCTTATCCAATATTTCAGATACCATCTAACTCTGCCTGAAGTGGTGTTCCTTCCCAAGTCACTCCTGAAGCTCTGGGATGAAGGAATCAGGAGATATAGCTCATAGGGAAAGTACATGCATTCTTCAGACCACACAGAATGTAGCTGGAATATTTTCCTTGCCTACTGGTGGGAAGCAGAAACTCAGAACTGATGTCTGACAATCAGCTTCTTGTTAGTCGCTGTATAACCAGCCAATAAGGCAGATCACATTATTAACTCAATTCATATCAGTTTCCCACCACCATCACCTGCAGTTAATTGCGTTAGAATCTTTCTAATATGAAGAAATGTGCTGGCAAGCAGTCACTTATACACAACATATTAGTAAGGTATGTTATCAAAAGCAAGTCAAAAATACATGCTCAAACTATATTAATTAAGC
>CBDBLF010000017.1:0-31918 GCA_965206985.1 Spirochaetota bacterium
TGCTATATTTTCGCTCATGAAAGAGCACAGGGTTGATGGTTTTATACAAATATCCACAGACCCACAATCAATTGATTTTGCCCAACAACAAAAAAACAAAAACTTCATAATTTCCTACGGTTACACTATTGGGCATCATCCGAATGAAGTTACTGAAACAGATTATAAAATAGGGCTAGATAAAGCTAAAAAAGCTTCTGAAGATGTTCACTTTGTTGCTGTCGGAGAAATTGGCCTTGACTATTACTATACAAGAGAACATAAGAAAAAACAATTTCAAGTCTTTGAAGCGTATTTAGATCTTGCTTCCCAAGTGGGTCGGCCTGTCTGTATCCATACTCGTAACGCCCATGAAGACACATTGAGTATTCTAAAAAGCTTTACGGACGGCTCAAATATACTCATTCATTGTTTTACGGGTAATGAATCACAAGTGGATGACTTTTTGGAGATTGGTTGTCATATCTCCTTTTCAGGTATTGTCACTTTCAAAAATGCAAAAGAAATTCAGCAGGCGGCGAAGAAATGCCCTATAAACAGACTTCTTGTCGAAACAGACGCTCCTTTTCTTGCTCCTATTCCTTTTCGTGGAAAAATTAATCAACCCGGCTATCTCCGCTATACTCTTAACTTTCTTGCTGAACTTAAAGGAGTTTCTCAATATAGTTTAGGCAAAGAGACCTATGAAAATACAAAAAGATTTTACAGACTCGACTAGTGCTATTTTTTTTGCTGAACTAAATCACCAGGCTGTAAACGAAATATATTATAGGAGTCATTTATAGCTTTCACCCACGATAAATCGGTACCAGTGTCAGCCACTTCTAATTCTGCAATAATTTTATCGCCCTCTTTAGCAAAAAGTCTATCGTTTTTCTTTAACCCATCTCTCCTACCTAAGTTTATTAAAACTCGTTCATCTTTGACCACCAACACCTTGCCATAATAGGGGACATGCTCATAAATTTTATTAGAGAGTTGAACAGCTAAATAATTCAAATAACTCCGGCCTTCTGCCTGAGCTTGCGTGCTATAAATATTTAAACCCGTATTTAAGTCAACAATTTCCATTTTCGCACGCATCCCATGCGCTAGTTTTTGATAGGTTCCTCTAATGATATACCTCAGACTTTGTTTCCCAATAAATGCTTTATAACGAGGTGTTTCATTCGCCCCTAGTCGTTTTAAATAATTATTAAACCTCTGTTTTACTTCCTTAGCCAACTGAGCGTTATGATAGCCACCTAAACCAAAAAAATTTTTCTGTGTAATTTTTTCATAAATCTCATTCAATTCATCTTCAGGTAGCACTCGAATTCGCCCCATTTCGCCAAGTACAAAAGAAAGTTTGTGAGCAATTGCCCGCCCTGCATCAGGATAGGTGCCAAAGGGGTCTTTGGGTTTAAAATAAAAAACAAAAAGAGGGGTGGGAGTTCGAACTTTCTCAGGAACAAGAAAGCCCGCTCTATAAAAAATTTTATTTCTTCTTTCTTGAACAAGTTGCTCATACATATCCCGATATTTCGTTTCTCTGGTTCTATCCTTTAAAAATTGAAGTGTTTTGGTCAAATAGCGAAAATCAGATTTTGTACGGTAATATCGAATCAGTTCTTTATTTGCCTTGAGATGACCTGGAAACAAATGAGATGCCCACCTGAATTCTTGAAAAGCTTGAGTCTCTTGATTAAGAGTGCTTAATTGTTTTCCTTTGCTGTAGTGCTCTTCGACAAACCTCATAATATTAGGAGATTCTCGCCTACGAGTAAATTGTAGTAGATTTTTTTGAAGATGATACCGAAGAATTTCATCGTTACTGTTGTTGGCCAGTAGGGCGGGGTATATCTTTAAGCTGACTTTGGGGCTACAGTAGCCTTGATAATACCTAGCCTCAAAATGAGATGGACTATTTTTTAACACCGCACGAAAATAAGGAGTCGCACTGGCGCAATTTTTTGTAAGAGCATAAATTTTTCCAAGCAACAGGTTTGAAGGTATGTGATAATGGTCAAAACTCTTGGCACTCTCAAGATCATGAATAGCCTCTGAAAAAGCCTCCACAGTGACAGGGTCATCATATAATAAACTGTCCAAATCACGCACAGAACGCAATAACTTCGCCCGAGCAATATAAACCAAAATATTGGGCTGATCAGGCCCAATGAGATAGGACTTCCTGAGAAAGTTAATCGCCTTAATATAATTCCCTTTTTTAACATAAATATCACTCAAAAGAATATAAGAAAGAATGTGAGAGGGATTAGAACGCAGGATTTGTTTTAACTTTCTTTCAGCTAAATATTTCTTATTATGCAACAAATAAACCTTGCTTTTGAGGTAATTCAAATCGGGGTTATAAGGATACAAGCGTATTCCTTTGGTTACAATTTTTTCAGAGGAACGAATGTCTTTCTGAGCAAAATACGTTTTTGCTAGTTCAACAATCACTTCCTGACTTTTAGGGGCAATTTTATACGCTCTTTCTAAATACAACCTAGAGTTTTTCCAAGACTGAGTCTCTCTGAGAAGCTTGCCCAATGAAACTAAAGCGGGAAGGTAATTTGGATTTCGAGCAATCGATTTTTTGTAGAAGTCAATAGCGATAGGAAATTGCTTTTGGGCGTATTCAGTATCACCCCTTTCTTTATAATTTGCCGCACGGTTACCGGGAAATAAATTTGCTATAAAAAACAAGTAAACAGTAATTAGAGTGTTTGCTCTCATTATTTTACCAAATCATTACTCAGGGGATAAAATAACCCGACGTTTCTGCCCCTGCACTACCTTGAAAGTTGACCATCATTTTAATGTCCATATATTGATTTTTCCACTTTTTACTCGCTTCACTATTATAATAAACAACCATATTCTCTTTCTCTTGCACTCTGATGGTGGGACTAATTTCCTGAAGTTTTGAGGAGTAGGCATGGTAATACCCACCTCCTGTGCTTTGAGCAAGCTGTTTTAACAATTCTTTTTTTTCTTGTACATAAGCCACTTCGGGGCTTTCAAAACTAATTACATATAGGCGAATATGGTTTAACTTTAGATAATTTGAAATTTTCTCAAAACCAATGGAGCTAAATTCACTGCTCTCAAATTCTCCTTCATGTAGCCAAATCAAAGCTTTCTTGCCTTTCTGTGGCAGAAGTTCAGATGCTGAATAATATAAAGCTTTCTCAGTCGTGGAAGTAGCGTCATTATCATTTGAGTCTTTATCAATGAGTAATGCTTCTCGAATGCCCCTTCTCAAGCGTAACCTCGAATTTGTCCATGGAGTTTCATCACGATATTCTTTATCGTAGCTGATGAGCTTTATTTTGTCCTTTTCTCTCAATTGTTGCATCATAAAATCAAGCGCCCAAAGAGAAGAATTAGGATGATACTCCCTCATCTTCTTATTTCGGGAAAATAAAATTGTCATGGCAACCTGACTGCTGAATTGGTTTTCATACCCCATCCGTACATTATTTATAGTCGCTCCATTTTCTATAATTTGAAAATTAGTTCTTTGCAAACCTGTTATATAATTATCTGCGTGATCTTTCACTGAAACCCAAAGAGCGACCGTGGGAAATTGCTTGTTATCAATTCTTTCTACCCAAAGCTCAATATTTTTGATCAAATGTTCTTGAGGCAGGAAATGAAGGATTGAATGGGCCGAATAATCAGCAACGAATAAATTTTGATTCTGATCTAAAGCAGCACTATAGGCCTTTACAAAAGAACCTGTGATTTGTTCTCCTTGTTGATACTGTTTAATCTTCTTGAAATTTCCCTTCTCTATATCTAATATGAAGACACCTTCATATTCATCAGCAATTACCAAATAATTTTGTTCATTATTAAGTTGGATGTGCCTTGGTTTCTTGAGAAAACTTTCACCAATATACTCTTCAAAATTTCCGTATTCATCAAAAACAGAGATACGACCGTGGTTCACTTCAGAAACATAAATTTTACCATTTTTTTTGCAGGCAATACCAAATGGCTTTTCTAAATAATCATTTTCTTCTGTCTCATTGAACATTAAGTTGAATTTACCATCTTCAGTTATTTTCTGAATTCGATGATTGCCACTATCCACAATAAAGTAAAAGCCACGATGATGACAAATTCCCGCTGGTCCTCTGAATTGCATTTCTCCGCTTCCTGTGGTTCCCAAGCTGCTCATTGAGAACAAAAGAGGGAATTGTCTTTTTAACTTTGACCACTCTATTCGATGTATACTATCCGAACTATAATCTGTCACCCAAGCTTCCTTCTTATTAACTGTGGCAGCGATGGGAAAATCCAAACGACCAGAAATGCGTCGCATGTTGTGAATAAAATCTCCATCAGGACTAACCTCCAGAAGCACCCCGTTGTCCATCCCGTCTTTAGCAAGTATCAAGATATTCTGATTTGACAAAACAAGAACGAAGGTAGGAAACTGGTAACGAAAACCTATCTTTGAATTTATCTTATCAAAAAAAATAAAATCGTCGCTTAATTTATTTGTTTTATCTAAGATGCTCAAGTTTTGTATATGCAACCTTAAAGTAGGGTCTTTACCTCCCTGTCTCAAGAACGTACCCCATTCCTGAATTGCTGTATTAACATCTCCCGCAAAATAATAGGCCTGCCCAAGCATTTTTCTTGCTCCATGATGCTTAGGATTTGTTGATAACGACTTGAGAAAAAAGTCTGTCGATGCTTGATATTGGTACGAATTATAAAGCTCAATCCCATGTCGAAAATAAACATTCGATTTTTTTTTGTCAGAATGCGTATTTGGGCTAAATAAGCCAAAACTCAGGCTGACAAAGCTCAGAACAACCAGAAAACCAATCGTTACTTTATTCTGAAGAAATCTTAGCATTATGTCTCCATTCGGCTGATTTTTTTTAAACTTGAGTATTTTACAATAATAATAATTTTAATTTTCAGCTACTTCAAATAATTTTGGTGGAACATAGTCCATTATAACAGGCACAGATTCTTTTGATGACAAACCTGTTCTTCTAAAGCTCAGCTTTAAATTATATCGTGCGACTTCATTTTCTCGAGAAACACGCTGAGAATAGTCCACTGAATTCCAGTAATGTTTAGTCGCCCTTGTCTCGTCATTAAAAACCTCATAAATCGCACCTATATTATTCTCAATAATGGACAACCTAGTAAATAGCTTTACGTGGGCTTTGTTACGGTTTGACGGTTTAAGAACGTTATTCACCCTTTTTTCATAATAGCCTTGGAGGAATGTGAGATGACCCAAGGATGCCTGCAAATACTTCTTCCGTAATTCAGACTGGACGCCTAATCGGTAAAGAGCATGAGATTTTGCAAGCTCCAAGTTGCGATGTTGTAGTTGATAATGAGGTGCTATGGAATCCCAATGGAAGAGTGCCTTTTGTGAATTACCCCTTGCATAAGCTGACCAACCTTGAAAATAGTTCAGCTCAGTTCTTCGTTCTAGATCATTGATCCCAATTGAACTTGCCTGCTCAAAATAAACTTCTGCTCTATCAAGCTCCCTGACCAGAGATTCCATACTAAAATTAGAATTGATACCGTATTTCTCTGACTCCTGAATTCTCTGCCACGAATGAGTATCTCCTAAATCTTGAATTATATTTAAATAGATGCTTTTACCATAGTTAAAATATATCTCAGCGATATTGGCATCCAGCAAAGTTTCATTATCTGGCGAATTGCCTAGGGAAGCCAGTCGATCGGGTGATAATTGCTCGATGGCAAGTTTTAAATTTTCAGTAGCCCCCGTATAATCATGAATATCGATAAGTATTTCGGCACGCTCATTTAAAGCAAGAAAATGTCTTGGGTTGTACTGATAGGCATACTCAAATTGCTCCATAGCCATGCGTGGTTGTTCCAAAATTTTTTTGAAATAACGCCCTCGTTGGTAATAACCTTCAGCAAAAAAGCGCCCATCAATCACATTCTCGTATTCATCTTTTCTTTTTGAGCGGTAGAGTATATTGAGTAACTCAAGTGATCTACTCTTTAAAGCTTTTGCATTTACAGAGTCTTTAGGAGATATATTGTATTTCACTCTCAAATCATCCTGTTCAGGTAAATCAATATAGAAAGCCGCTAAACGAGAAAGAATATAGAGAGGTAGCTTATCTTCAATCTGGGCACTATATTTCACTTTATTATGATAATCAATCACCAAACGAGGGTCTTTTTGTTTTGAATAAAGTTTTAACAAATTCTTCAGGACACCAGAATGCCCAATTATATTTTCAGGCTGATTTGTTATAATTTTCTTGAAGTATTCATTCGACTTATAATAGTCGTTTTGTTGATAATACACATCTCCAATTCCCCCAAGAGCAATTGCCATATAATCATCTTTTCTAAAAAGAGGAGTTTCTACCTTAAAATTTAATATCCGCTTGAAATAATCAATCCCCAGTAAGTTATTCCGATAGGGGCTACGGTTAAAATTTTTGGCCGGACTTGAGTGAAACTTTCCTAAGGCCGCAAGTACAATAGCATCATTGTCATTTTTGTCAAGGTGTGAGATTAAATAAGCACCCTTCTTCTCAAGTGTCCAGTTTGATTTACCAAGTCTAATTTGTCCAAAACCCTCTCCTGAATAGCTGACGGGTGGGACACTACGAACTTTTTTCCAATATGTTTTTGATGCACTTATATATTCATCATATAAACGGATAGGTTCGTTCAAAGAAACTTTTCCAAAAAGTTTTTCAAACGTATTTTCATAAAATCTAATTTCCTGATACGCATTGGCGAGCTGAAGGTAAGCATACATTTTAGTTGGATAATATTTTCGCGCTTTCTCAAAAAGCTCTTCGGCCTCGTCAACGGAGGAAAGGCTAGGAGGGTTTGGTTTCTTGCTCAGAATGACCTTCTTCGCATTAGAAACAAGTCGTTTATATAGCCATGGTTTTATAACCCCCCAATATAAAGAAAAGCTGACCGCAGCAAATATAAGGGCAGCCATCCCCCCATATTTAATGCGCTTACTACGTTGGGCCGCTTTCTCCAGCCCTTCAATCGTGTAATCAACATCAGAAACAACAACTTTTGTTTTTTGCTCTTCTTCATCGGCCAAATGTTTCAGGTCAATACCAAGCTTCTCTTCTAGGAAGTATTTAACCTCTTCCATGTTTGCCCTTTTTGTAACAGAGTCTACCAATGATTTAACTTCATTACCTGAAAGTTTATCCTCAATAATTGCGTTGATCGCTAACTTCCTAATCTGGATCGGATAACTTTTGAGATTCTCTCTTAAAGCTCTAATTTCATCATCATCAAACTGAATTGCACGATTTTGGGAATTCGCTGAGGGAGTAATTTTGGGTGGAATATAAGGCTCACCTTCTTCAGGGGGCTTTGTGGAAAAAGAAACAGTACTAGGAGAAAGGTCACTCAAGGAAGGAAAAGATAAATCAGTATTGCTTGCTTGTGCGTCAATAGAGTCTGCCTCCACTTTAGGAGCGTCGCCAACTAAATCATCTAGGCCGCCCAAGTCATCCACAGCCGCAGGAGCGTCGCCAACTAAATCATCTAGGCCGCCCAAGTCATCCACAGCCGTAGGAGCATCGCCAACTAAATCATCTAGGCTGCCCAAGTCATCCACAGCCGCAGGAGTGTCGCCAACTAAATCATCTAGGCTGCCCAAGTCATCTAAGACTGCCTCTGCATCTTTATCATCTAAACCGACAGCAGACTCTTCTCTGCCTTGGATCAATTCTTCACTTTGATCTGATGGTTCTTGAGGAAAGGGCTCAGACTCTCTTGTTAGTTCAGACATATCAACCTGTCCAGGAGCTCTATTAAAAAAACTCGTAAACTCTTTTATACTTTCTAGTTCTTCTGTAGTATACTCAATTTGAGGACTTTCTTTGTCCGAAATCATATCTGGTTTTTCAGGAGGAGGCATAAATTTCTAAAATAAAATACATTTTCAACCGAAATAATTATAAAGATTGCAAAATATTGTAAAAAAGCACAATTCAATATCGGATAATTATTCAAAAACTACATTATGATTTTATTTAGAAAACTAGTTTACCATGTCATCTCATTTGCATTTATTATTACAAATTTGATTTTTTCTTTACCCTATTCCTCTGAGTTTCTTGATAACAATTCAAAAAAGGATATAAAAACTTACTACTCAAAAAATTTATATAATCTAACAAGAGCTTTAAAACCAAGAATAATTCACTACATTACCTCCGAAAATTACTTAGAATACCATAAAATTCGTGTAACGGGGGTTTTATTTACCTACCAAGACAGAGAAGCTAAAAATGTTATTTTTACTTCAAGCCGAGACAATTTTAAGCGACATCAAATGACCAGAAATACAAAAGGAGTTTGGTATCATCTTCTATCCCCAAAACCCTACAAATTAAAAAAACCACAAAGAAAAGTCCGATATCGCTTTTTAGTTGATGGTGCCTTTGAAAATGATGCGAATGGAGACATCGAAACTCACTCAGACGGTAGTCAGGTATCTGTATACTATTTTGACCAACTGGACTTTGAACAAGATTACGGAACACTCATCACGAAGCAAGGTGCATCCCATCAAAGTGAGATTATTTTCAGAGTAAAAATACCGGGAGCTCATAAAGTTAGTTTGATTGGTAGTTTTAACCACTGGAATCAGGAACTTGACACTATGAAAGAAGTATCAAAAGATGTATTCGAAATAAGAAAAGAGCTTCCTCAAGGAAAATATATTTATTTATACCGAGCCTCAGGGGAATACCATGTTGACACTATCAATACGCAAAAGAGACGACATCCCGTCTACGGCCGAGTCTCTTACTTTGAAATTAAATAATTTTAAAGCAGACTGTCAATATTCATTACAAATCATTAAAATGAAATAGGCTTTGGAATGGTTTAAGTTTGTGGTTAAGTTCTTGCCACTCATTTTCAGCAGAAGAAGTACCAATAATTCCGGCCCCTGAGAAAAAATAAATTTTCTTTTTTTTAATGAGCACTGAACGAATTCCAACTGCAAACTCAGCTTCCATCGCAGAGAAAAAACCACAAGGAGCCGCATATAGACCACGTTGAAACTTTTCTAGCTTTGACAAAAGCTTTTTGGCAGGATTCTTTGGTATTCCACAAACTGCCGAGGTGGGATGAAAAAGGTTTAAAAGATCGGAGAAAATATAGAATTTTTGCATAACAGCATTAAACGAACTCTTTATGTGTTTAATATAACCCAAGTTAAGAACTTGCTTACCTTGGCCAAAGTAAAGACCATTACTTATTTTTTTTAGATAGGCTAGAATTTCTTCTTCTACAATTTTCTGCTCTCTTATATTTTTAGGATTCATAATTGAATGAATCCCTGAGTTTTCAGATGAAGCTTCATGTTCGCTACCCGCAATCGCTTCCGTTGCAATAATGTCACTTTTCACCTCGAGCAGTTTTTCGGGAGAAAAGCTTAGGAAAGAGCTGTCACCACTCTGAAAAAGAAATATATAGTTTTCTTTCAGGCTTTTTGCAAGCTCTTGGGCAAAGCAACCGATGTCAACACGTTCGTTGAGACTTCCTTCAATCAATCTACCAAGCACTAACTTGTCAATAACTCCTCGTTGTATATATCGTTTTATAGTATTCACTAGCTTTGTCCAATTTGCTCGGCTTGGTGTTCGATTTTTTATAGATGCTTTAGGGGATATCCTCTTGGTCTCGATCGAAAATTGAAATGACTCTTCAAGCTCATGAAAGTCTTTCCAGAGTTCTTGAATTTTGCCTGGTAAAAAGTAAACAGAGAAAAAAGAAACAGAACCTTTTTGAACAAACTCAAAGCGAGGTAAAAAAAAGTGAGTTTTATTGAAGTCCTTCCATTTTCCTTTTAGCCTCTTGGAAGATTCAAAGGGCAGAACTCCATAAAACCTGAAGTCATAGTAGCCATTCTCGCATAAAAAAAGTTGGGAATCTCCAATTAAGTCTTGTTTTATTTTATAAATAGCTCCGAGGGCAAGGGCAGAAAAAGAAGTGTCTCTGCTCTCCCAATAGGCCTTGAGTGATGACTGCAAACGAGGGAGAATTGAAATAAGTCGAGTAGGCTCCATAGTGCAAGTAAATTTGTCAACCAGAGGCGTACTCCCACCAAAAGAAATATTCGTTTCGTAATTTTCTAAAAAATCTTGGAGTTTACTCTTGAGTGCGTTGAAGAAGTCAGAGTTAAAGACAGCGGGATCATTCGACCTCCCTTCTTTCTTTTCTTCTGCTGTATCAATTATGACGGGCATACTTTAAGAACATGAACGATATAACAAGTGGAGACTTTCTAAAATAATGCCTCATTTTGCATAGTATATATATTTCGAATTTAATTTTGACTTTAGCATAGTAAGAGCTTGTGCAGGAACTAGGATTTTTCAGTGCATTTTATGAGATATTTGCTGCGTCAGTCTCATTTTTCAAATATGTCAAGGAATTTATAGTTTATGCAAGTTGTTCTCGTACCATTTTGCCAAAATTAAATGCTGTAGCTGCGATTTTTACCTCTATTTGAACCTTTTTACTGCCTCTGAGCAAGAATTCTCTGAACTTTTTGGCTTGTTTCAAAATTCCAAAAATGGGTTCAATTTCAGAACCTCGCTTTTTATAGAAAGACTTTGCTTCTTCTGAATTCATCTTCTTGATCATTTCATGTTTTAAAGCAAAACCAGAGTCTACTGACAATTTGCGATAACCTCTGCGTAACTCTTCTTCGCTCGTACAACATTGTTCTCTGGCAGGGCAAATGACACAGTCAGGAGGTTTACCATGATAATGAGTATATTTCTTTTTATCTTTCACAGATTCATTATGAAATTCTAAGGTTTTACCCTCGGGGCAAACCCAAGAATCATCATCCTCGTCATATTTAAACTGATGAGCTTCATAACCCGAATCCTCTTCTCCTTTTCTTTCTTTGGCTACCTGATCAGGTGAAGGTATAAAACCATTGATCCCTTTTGAATCCAGGTATTCCAAACCACTTGAATGAAAGTAACCCGAATCTGCAGAAGCTGTCTGTATACTGGTCCCTGTGTTTGACTCAGCTTTAGAAAGGGTAGGAGCTAATTGCTCTAAATCATTTTCTGAATTAGCTTCAGCAATGTCAGCTGCCAAAATATAGCCTTCTGATGAGGTAACTTGAATGTTGTAGCTTTGAGAAATTTTACCATTCCGTTTCATGAATTTAGCATCTGGATCAGTAAGATTTATTTTAGAATCAGAAGCAGACTCTTGATTCTCTTCCAGACTTTTACTGATCGTAACATACTTTTGAGCTTTCCTAAGCATAACAGAATCATTATCTTCTGCAGCCTGGTCTTCATTTATCAATAATTCTGGCTCGTTAGCATGAGAATTAGTTGTATCTTCTAAAAAGACCTCAACTTCTTTTTCTCCTGTTTTTAGAGCTTCTATATCCTGTGTACCTTCTATAGTTTCTGAAGAATCTTTTTCAACAGATGTAGAAAACTCGGCTGGTTCACTTTGCTTTCCTTCTGCTGTTTTTAATGACTCTCTCTTTGCCTTTTCACTCGCTTTTTGTAAGCGAATAAACTCCTCAATGATCGTATCTACCTCTTCAGGATTAAGCTCATAGCCACTGTTGTCTTTACCATATAGTTTATCTTCCTCAATATCTAATTCTCTACCTGAGCGTAGATACTCTAAGATCTCTTGCTGTATAGCTCTTTTACGTTCCTCTAAATCTGACTTTTTGTATGTTTGATCGTCAGCAGCACTGGCTTTGATTTTAGTTCCATCTACCTTAACATCAGTACCAATATTTTTCTTTTTGTGGGATAGCAAAGATACAGAGTAATTAAAAACTTCGCCAATTTCTTTACCAAAATTAACACGGAATTCAGCAATAGACCGAAACTTTACTTTATGACCACCAACTAAATAACGCATGGCGTCGTTCTCTTCACAGGCTTTTTGTAATTCTCTGCTGCTTCTCCATCCACGATGAAAGCCATAAAAAAGGCATCCCAGCATTATAACCGGATGGTAAGCCCGACCCCCTTCTTTTGAGTACTTAGAAAGAAATGGTTTCATAGGAATTTTATCTAACAAGGCAGCAAAGGCATAAACCTCGTGATTTTCTTCTAAATTATCTGCTATAGTATGCGAAAACAGCATAACTTGATCTCTATCACTTTTCATAAATCGTTTCATAATAAGACATAATCAAAGAAGAACACAGAAAAGCAAGAAAAATCCTAGTTCCCGCACAGCCTCCAATGAGCTTGTGCAGGAACTAGGATTTTTCAGTGCATTTTATGAGATATTTGCTGCGTCAGTCTCATTTTTCAAATATGTCAAGGAATTTATAGTTTATGCAAAGGGATGGAGAATAGGATTGTACCCCCCTACGACCATTGGCATCTTTTGAAATAAATAGTCCAGTCGAAACGGTGGTAAATTTAATATTTGTTTGTCAATAGTTGTGCTTTCCTCTCGGATCAGCTGCCAGGGCGATTTATTCTCTTTGTAAGAATTTTTTCTTATTGAATTGAACATCAATAGATAGGAGCCAGCTTTGTTGAGAAAGTCTTCTCTTGAATTATACGTTTCATTCAGGTAAAGGTGATCCTCAATCAATCTATGAGTCGTTTCAACATCAGACTGCCAAGTATGCGCTCCAGCAGGGATCGTCTGGTGTGGCACACCATAACTGGCTAATACTTTTGTAAACTCCGAATCTCCTTTTTTATTCCAAGCACCAATAAACTCTGAGCCATTATCTGTTTGCCCTCTCGTATTATTTTTCTTTAAATCAACCCCTGATTTTACAAGATGATCTAAAATTACCTCCATAAACAGACAAGAGTATGCCATATTATACTCATCTGCAAAAGCTAGAAATTGTAAGCCAGAAAAAACTTCTCTGAAGGTATATTGATATTTCGGTACAATATTTTCCTGAATATAAGGCCAAAGCTCAGGAATATCGTATAAATGCTTCGTATCTACGTCAAATTGCTTAAATAAACCCCATAATTTCTTAATTTCACGCAAATTTTGCTTCGTTTTATGTTTTCTACGCTTTTTTTTCAAGAGTGCTTGCTCCCTCCACGCTCTGCGAATGGCCTTGACACTCAAGTCTAGTTGGTAAACATTCTTCAGTTCCTGAGCACCAAAGCCTCGACGTTTCTTTTTAAGAAAGCAAACATAAGCCTTTTCAAAGTCTGTGATTGCATGTGGTGAGTAGTGTGGAGCGTGGCTCTTGTCTTCCAAGCCAACGTATTTCTCTGATTCAAACCTACGAAACCACTTTTTTACTGTTTTTACAGTCGTTTTAAACATTCTGGCTGTTGGCTTGAAACCATGCTTCTTGGCATAATGAACCATTTGCATTCTGTATAACTTTTTGTCTTTACTATTTCGCATTACTGCCGAATACCTGTTTAGACAAATAACCTGAGAAGGGTGCTTCATTAGGAACCTCTGTTTTATTTGATGATTTAACGTCGGCCTTTTGATGCACCTTTTTTAGGAAAATGTCTTTCACTTGCTCTACCAGTAAACCCAAGCCTTTTGAACCAAATAACTTGATTTGAACCAATTCTGAACCAACTAATGATGGTCGTAGGGGGGTACTATCATCCTTCTCTCTCCCATTTATAGTTTATGCAAGTTGTTCTCGTACCATTTTGCCAAAATTAAATGCTGTAGCTGCGATTTTTACCTCTATTTGAACCTTTTTACTGCCTCTGAGCAAGAATTCTCTGAACTTTTTGGCTTGTTTCAAAATTCCAAAAATGGGTTCAATTTCAGAACCTCGCTTTTTATAGAAAGACTTTGCTTCTTCTGAATTCATCTTCTTGATCATTTCATGTTTTAAAGCAAAACCAGAGTCTACTGACAATTTGCGATAACCTCTGCGTAACTCTTCTTCGCTCGTACAACATTGTTCTCTGGCAGGGCAAATGACACAGTCAGGAGGTTTACCATGATAATGAGTATATTTCTTTTTATTTTTCACAGATTCATTATGAAATTCTAAGGTTTTACCCTCGGGGCAAACCCAAGAATCATCATCCTCGTCATATTTAAACTGATGAGCTTCATAACCTGAATCCTCTTCTCCTTTTCTTTCTTTGGCTACCTGATCAGGTGAAGGTATAAAACCATTGATCCCTTTTGAATCCAGGTATTCCAAACCACTTGAATGAAAGTAACCCGAATCTGCAGAAGCTGTCTGTATACTGATCCCTGTGTTTGACTCAGCTTTAGAAAGAGTAGGAGCTAATTGCTCTAAATCATTTTCTGAATTAGCTTCAGCAATGTCAGCTGCCAAAATATAGCCTTCTGATGAGGTAACTTGAATGTTGTAGCTTTGAGAAATTTTACCATTCCGTTTCATGAATTTAGCATCTGGATCAGTAAGATTTATTTTAGAATCAGAAGCAGACTCTTGATTCTCTTCCAGACTTTTACTGATTGTAACATACTTTTGAGCTTTCCTAAGCATAACAGAATCATTATCCTCTGCAGCCTGGTCTTCATTTATCAATAATTCTGGCTCGTTAGCATGAGAATTAGTTGTATCTTCTAAAAAGACCTCAACTTCTTTTTCTCCTGTTTTTAGAGCTTCTATATCCTGTGTACCTTCTATAGTTTCTGAAGAATCTTTTTCAACAGATGTAGAAAACTCGGCTGGTTCACTTTGCTTTCCTTCTGCTGTTTTTAATGACTCTCTCTTTGCCTTTTCACTCGCTTTTTGTAAGCGAATAAACTCCTCAATGATCGTATCTACCTCTTCAGGATTAAGCTCATAGCCACTGTTGTCTTTACCATATAGTTTATCTTCCTCAATATCTAATTCTCTACCTGAGCGTAGATACTCTAAGATCTCTTGCTGTATAGCTCTTTTACGTTCCTCTAAATCTGACTTTTTGTATGTTTGATCGTCAGCAGCACTGGCTTTGATTTTAGTTCCATCTACCTTAACATCAGTACCAATATTTTTCTTTTTGTGGGATAGCAAAGATACAGAGTAATTAAAAACTTCGCCAATTTCTTTACCAAAATTAACACGGAATTCAGCAATAGACCGAAACTTTACTTTATGACCACCAACTAAATAACGCATGGCGTCGTTCTCTTCACAGGCTTTTTGTAATTCTCTGCTGCTTCTCCATCCACGATGAAAGCCATAAAAAAGGCATCCCAGCATTATAACCGGATGGTAAGCCCGACCCCCTTCTTTTGAGTACTTAGAAAGAAATGGTTTCATAGGAATTTTATCTAACAAGGCAGCAAAGGCATAAACCTCGTGATTTTCTTCTAAATTGTCTGCTATAGTATGCGAAAACAGCATAACTTGATCTCTATCACTTTTCATAAATCGTTTGGTTTAACCCCCGCCTGTGCCCGAAGGGTGAAAACTGGACACTTTATTGTGTTAAATTTAGGAGGTAAAACTATGATTAAAAGACAAAGATACAGTAAGGAAGCAAAAGAGAGATTGGCTTTGGAGATGATTTCAGGTCAGACTAGCACGGCAGAAATATCTAAGAGAGAGATGATTTCAGTCGCAACTTTATCGAGATGGAAGCGACAGCTGGTTTCCGAAGGCTTTGAAGATAAAAATGGGGTTGAGTTAGAATTGAGAAAAAAAATTTCCTATTTAGAATCGGCCTTATCTGACTTAATGATAGAAAATCAGATTTTAAAAAAAACGGAAAAACTTCTTCAAGAATACAGGCAAAAAGAGAAATTATCAAGAATAGCCTCAGCACAGAATTTGGGATCACAAGGAGTTGCAGAGTTATGAAACTAGAAAAGTCAACTTATTATTATAAGTCGAAGGAGAAGAAAGATGATTCAACGATTCTAAAATCTATCCATGAAATTAGTGATCAATTGAACCAAGTAGGTTATATCTCGATGACGCAAATTCTAAAAGATAGAGGCTTTACAATAAATAAGAAGCGAGTTTACCGAATTATGAAAGAAAATAGACTTTTATGCACTAAAAAGGTGTTTTTGAAGCCAAAAACTACCCAATCTAAGCATAATTTCAGAAAATATCCCAATTTGATTAAAAGTGTGCAAGCTGATCCCTTCAAGGTAATTGTTGGCGATATAACCTATTTTGATATTAATTCGAAAGACCACTATTTAGCTTTGCTCATGAGGCTTATGAGTCGCCGTATCGTAGGAGCGGCCATTTCTGATAAAAATAACACCCAACTGGTCATAGCAGCCTTTCTTTCGCTTAAAAGAGAAATAGGAGATTTACAAAATTACTACCATCATACTGATGCTGACGTCAGATATTGCTCAAATGAGTATATCGCTCTATTAGAAGAAAGTAGAATCAATATTTCCATGTGTCGTGGTAATGTGTATGAAAACGCTCATGCCGAATCATTGAATAAAACAATTAAATATAAAGAAATTAATTTATCAGAATATCAAAACTTTGAAGAAGCTCAAAAAAGTATCTTCAGGTTTATCCATCTTTATAATACGATGAAGCCACATTCAGCTTTAGGATGGGTGACACCTCAAAAATATGAGGAGAAATATCTAAAAGAATAAGAAAAAGACTGTCCAGTTTTCACCCTTCGGGCACAGGCGGGGGTTAAACCAGTTTCATAATAAGACATAATCAAAGAAGAACACAGAAAAGCAAGAAAAATCCTAGTTCCTGCACAAGCTCTTACCAAAAAAATAAGAAACTTTGAAAAAAATACTTGCAAATTTACTTGAATTTTTTTACGGAGTACTTGATAATTCTTTTATTAGAATGAGGTCGTATATGTTTATAATTCTAGCGGCTTTTGGTGTGCTCTTCGTTTCTTCCTCCTTTTCTACCACTCTGACAAACAATGAAAAGAAGAGCGAGAATGATACGATTGCTCGTATCGTTGTTTTAGATTTTCTCAACAAAAGTAACCTAAATGAATACCAATATATATCGGCAGGCCTCTTAGAGGCTGTGCTCAATAAATTCAACAAGCGATTTATATATCAAAAAATAAACATCGACGAAGTTCGCAAAAGTCTGCAGGATATCCTACAAAAATCAGAACGCAAATGGTATCAAACTGAACGGGATGACATCAAAGCTCTTTCAGAAAAGAAAAAGCTTGATGTCGTTATTTATGGCGAATACGTTAGCATGAGCAATCAAAGAGGAAGCGGGATAAATCGTATTAAAATTAGCACTAAGATGTATCTTGCTTTTAACAATGAAGAGGCGACTCTGAGTAGTGTGGTTAGCAAGGTAGATAATTCTCTTCCTGTTATCATAGATAAAATAGCGCAGTCTTCCGTTGAAAATATTAATAAAATTGTTCGCTTTAAAAACCCAGAACAAGATAAAACCCCCGTTATTATAGTGCCAATCAGTCAGAATCTTAGCACGGATGAGCCTGAAGAGAAAAAACAACTCGTAGCCGAGTTACAATATATGAGAAGTCAACTGGGGCACTATCTTGAGTCAAAGGTATTTTTTATTGATCACTATCTGCGACAAGAAATTGATGTGGGTACACAGACGTTGGAAGAGAAAAAGAGAGTGCTCTCAACTTTGGTTCAAAAAAAGAAGATAAGTCAAATGATTAACATCGCAATTGATACAGACCTCCTTAAAGTGACTTTGATCTCCCGAGGGAAGCCTCGAGAAAAGATTGTTTATCCAATAAATGCTCATCAAAAAAAAAAATATAAACATGCAGAAAAAATGGCGAACTTCTTTAGATCGAGAAATGAAAGTGATAGTAAAACAACTCAACATCAAAATTCTCCCATCTTAATCTTGTCAAATTTAAACAATTCCTCTAAAGATGGGAAACAAAAAGAACAAATTAACACAGAGATCGCTACCCTTCAAAAAGCCATTCATCGTCACTACGGTGTGGAGTTCTTGCTTTTTAGCAATTATCTAAAAAAAGATATTGTTCTTAAAATGTCGCTAGAGGCTAAGAAAAAGATTTTAAGATCACTTATTCAAAAATATAGGATTCACAAATTTTTGAGAGTAAAAATGCAATCAGGGCTTGTTAAAACAAACATAGTTGTCAATAATAAATCTAACGACCAAGTTGCGTATGACGTAACGGCTTCTAACGAAATAAAAGAAGCGAGCTTTCAAAGAATTGCCTATGCTTTAGGCTCTAAAAAACATGTTTCTACGAATAATGGCAGAATCGTTTTTAAAATTCCTTCGTCACAAGCGATGTCGTTAAGAACTTATCAACGAAGCTGGAAAAACGTAGCCTACGAAATAGGGTTGAACCCCTTTTATCAATTTTCTTACCTAAGTCCAAAAAATACTAATGCATCTAGCCTTATAGGAGGTGGTCTAATCCTATACTCACGACTTTCCTTCAATCAGATTTGGCGAATGTTCACGAAATCCAATAATCATGAGAGAAAACTTAAAGAGTGGTCGCGTTCTTTCCATTTGGGTGTTGGCTTGACACTCAACTATATTCAAAACAATGACGATGCTCAAATGAATTTTTTTCAAAATTATATTTTTTCTTTAGATCTGAGTTATCTCTATCCTCTCACAGACACTTGGAGGCTGGGGATTGCTCTGCGACCCGGGTTTTATTTTGGCTACATTGTGAGTAAAAGTAAAATATTTGAAAACGGTTCTCATGTTAGAAATGTTATTTTACCAGTCATTTTAGAAGCAAGTTATATTTTGAGTCAATCGTTCATTTTAAATGTTGGTTTATCTGAAAATTTGTACGACCTTATCTCCGGCAGTGGTGTGCTCATCAATTTTACGCATGGCATCACTGTGTTTTTAGGTGTTTCTTGGAGTTTCGACTGAATAGCAACTAATTTTACTATCAGAACAGATCGTGCTTTTAGTCTTTTTTATGCAAAATATTGTTTAAAATGAGTTCTTTCCCGAATCTTCGTCCTTGCCCCCAATTCTTTTTATTTTCTCTATTTACATTTCATTCATTTTTTCTTCCATGGTTCAGTCGGTGTTTGGAGTGGGTAGATAGTTGTGAGTGTGGCTACTACAGCTGTTTTTTGTTGCTTCCCCCAACTGTACATTCGTTTTGATGTTAGAAAAAATTAGAAATATTGACCAATATTACCGAGAGTATCAAAAGAGCATTGAATCTCCTGAGAAGTTTTGGGAGGAAATAGCGAATACTTTTTTTTGGGAAAAAAAATGGAGTCAGGTTCTGAAGTGGGAATTTCGTACTCCTGAGGTAAAATGGTTTTTAGGTGCCCAATTAAACATTACCCATAACCTTTTAGACCGTCATGTAAAAGAGAAGCCCAATCATACTGCTATTATATGGGAGCCAAATTCGCCGGAAGAAAAGTCGATCAAGATTTCTTATCGAGAGCTGCATGAGCGAGTTTGTAAGTTCAGCAACGTTCTCAAAAAACAGGGAATAAAAAAAGGAGATCGTATTTGTCTATATATGCCCATGGTACCGGAATTAGCAATTGGAATTCTCGCTTGTGCCCGTATAGGTGCCGTTCATTCGGTGATTTTTGCTGGTTTTTCAGCAAAATCTTTAGCCAATCGAATGAATGATGCCGGATGTTCTATTCTCATCACCTCTGATGGTCTATACCGAGGCAATAAACAATTATGTCTGAAAGAGATTGTCGATGAATCTTTACAAAGCTGTGCTTCGGTGCAAAGAGTTTTAGTGCTTGAGAGAACAAAACAAGAGATTGCGATGGAACCTAATAGAGATGTTTGGATACACGAAGAGCTTTCACAAGTTGACAGTGATTGCCCCGCGGAAATTATGAATAGTGAAGACCCTCTCTTTATTTTATATACTTCTGGCTCAACGGGAAAACCAAAAGGCGTTCAACATAATTGTGGTGGGTATATGGTTTATTCAGAATATAGTTTTCGCAATGTATTTCAGTATGATGATGGTGACATCTATTGGTGCACTGCTGACATTGGCTGGATTACAGGACACAGTTACATTGTCTATGCCCCTTTGCTTGCTGGTGCAACGACCCTCATGTTTGAGGGTGTACCCACATGGCCAGATGGAAGCCGTTTTTGGGAGATTATTGATAAACATAAAGTGAACATATTTTATACCGCACCCACCGCAATTAGAGCCTTGCAAGCTCTTGATGTGGAATTAGTCAGAAAACATGACCTCAGCACACTAAAGACCATCGGGAGTGTGGGCGAACCGATCAACGAAGAAGCTTGGGAATGGTATCATACGGAGGTTGGCAAAAAGAAGTGTCCTATTGTCGATACTTGGTGGCAGACAGAAACGGGAGGAATCATGATATCCCCACTCGCAGGAATTACTCCAGAAAAGCCATCTTTTGCAACCCTGCCTCTACCAGGCGTTCAGCCGTCCCTAATCGACAGCGAAGGCAACGAAATACATGGTAACGACGTTGAAGGTAATCTGTGCATTAAATTTCCGTGGCCGTCGATGCTTCGCTCGATATGGGGAGATCATGAGCGATGTAAGCAAGTATATTTTACTACTTTTGCGGAAAAATATTTTACAGGAGATGGAGCTAAAAGAGACAAAGATGGTTTTTATCGAATCACAGGTAGAGTTGACGATGTAATCAATGTTTCTGGACACCGATTTGGCACGGCCGAAATTGAAGATGCGATTGATGAGCATGAGCACATTGTCGAGTCTGCGGTCGTTGGTTATCCTCATGAAATCAAGGGCCAAGGAATTTACGCGTATGCTATCATTGAAGGTAGAAAAGATTACGAAGAGACACAACTTCGTGAAGAAATCATTGCCCTCGTCGTTGACCGAATTGGAACAATTGCCAAACCAGATAAAATTCAATTTGTAAGTGATTTACCCAAAACAAGATCGGGGAAAATTATGCGACGAATTTTACGAAAAATTGCTGAAGGTGCTTATGTTAATTCAGAAGATAAGACCGATAACTTGGGAGATATTTCAACATTGCTGAACCCTGATATCGTTGACGAACTCAAAAAAGGAGCTAAAAATCTTTAAGTTTGTATGACATGTTTGCAAAATATTGTATTCACTTCAAAAAAATCTGACCTTCCTCTTTACGTCTCAAATAGCTCAATAGAGAATATAATAGCGAATAAAAATGAGCATAGCATCATATTTAAAAATGAATTATCACTCAACACGTATTTTAATTCACTGTACACAAATTTTTGGTTAAATCAAACAAATCTTTCTTCATTGTTTTATGAAGTATCATTGGAAGGCAGTTTTCAGATTAGTGTATTCTTCGCCCAAGAGAATCAAAATCATGAACTTATTTATGATAAAAAATACATTACCTCAAAAAAAGAAGAAACAAAATCTATACCAATTCAGCTCTCGCAAAGACATAGGGACGGTCGGATCTATCTCGTTTTTAAATCTTTAGACAAACAAGCTACTTTGCATTATGGTAGATTATGCACAATCGAAACTCCTTTAGAGCAGGTATTTTTAAGCATTGTTATTTGCACTTATCATAAAGAAGAGTTTGTTCATAATAACCTAGAACGTCTCAATCATCTATACCCTATAGCTCCTAACTTTATGGTCTATATCGCAGATAATGGGAATTCATTTCAGATAAAAAAAAAGTATTTATTTGAGGTTCATTCTTTATCTAACAGAAACCTGGGAGGTGCTGGTGGTTTTACCCGTGGAATGGTTGAGGCTTGTGAAAATAATAGAATTACCCACCTGCTTTTGATGGATGATGATATTGAATTCGATCCAGAGATTGTTTTTAGAATGATCTCATATTACGGCTATGCTCTCAGAGAGATTGTGGTATCAGGAAACATGATTGATAGTCAAGATCGACTTGAGTTATTTGAAGCAGGTGCTCGATACAGTTTTAAAAAAATGGACACTATCCCAAATTTAAGATACGCACGTCTCGATGAGACAAAAACTTTGAATGCGCTTTCCCGTAAGAAATGCGCCGATTACGCAGCTTGGTTTTGTTGTGGGCTACCCGTGAAAATAATTCAAAAGTTTGGTTTTCCTTTGCCTATTTTTATTCGAGGTGATGATATTGAGTATGGTTTGCGTTTGCTACAACAAGGGATACCCACTGTTGTGGCTCCCGGGATAGGAGTTTGGCATGAATCATTTTATACCAAAGGTGTTTTTTGGGTAAAATATTATATGATCAGAAATTTATTCATTATCAATTATATGCATTCTCCCCAAATATATCTTTTTTGGCAAACAGTCAAACTGTGGAAATCTTTTATAGGTTACCTCTGTCTATTTCAGTATTCTACGGCCGAAATGATTCTCTTAGGGCTGAAAGATTTTTTAAAAGGCCCGCACTTTTTTAAAACAGTCGACATTGAAAAATATCATCTTTCTGTTTTAAAGACTGACCTTCGATATAGGAGGGGGGAGCCGCCTGGATTGCAAAAGAATTTTATTTATGACTCCAAATATCATGCCAAAAAAAATCAACTTAAGACGCTACTTGTGTTGTTAACAATCAATGGTAACCTCTTACCAATTTTTTTTTTAAAAAATAAGATTCTACAATATCAACACACACGCTCATCTTTTAAAAAACCATACTCAAAAATATATCATCTTTTTGGTTATCGATATATACAGTCATATAATCCGCTTGATGCTTCGTATGAAAATTATTCATTAATCAATAAAAGAGATCTTATGAGTATGTTTTTTCAACTTTTTAGACTCAATATTACTTTATTGTTAAAATCAAAAAAGCTAAAAAAACTTTGGCATCGTGAAAATCAATTTTTAATATCTCATAAATATTGGCGAAGAATTTTTTAACTAACTTTAAGAGAAAAGTAGATGCTAAAATAAATAAAAATAAAATTTTATTGGTCGGAAATACCATGTGGAGTATGTTTCGTTTTAGAGAGAATATCATATCTCATCTGTTGAGTCATGGGTATTGTGTTTATGTGGTTGCTACTCAAGATAAATTTGAAGATCATTTGAAAAAACTTGGTTGTGAAGTTATATCCGTCAAAATTCACAGACAAGGTCTCAATCCCTTTTTAGATCTATTTACTTTGATGCAATTGTGGAAGGTTTATAAAACTATTCAACCTAGTTTAGTTTTTCATTATACAATTAAACCTAATATTTATGGTTCTCTTGTTTCAAGTCTTTTGAGCATCCCTTTTGTTTGTATTGTGACGGGCTCTGGTTCTGCTTTTTTGAAGAGTCGTTTTGTTTCTTCTCTGGTCACTATAATGTATCGCATCTCTTTTTTACGCGCTCAAAAAGTGTGGTTTTTAAACGAAACAGACCGAAGCATGTTTTTGGCCCGATCTATTATTAAAAAAGAAAAGACAGAACTTCTAGTGGGAGAAGGCATTGATCTCGATTATTATAAAATATCGAACAAACAAAGCGAGCATGTATTTGATTTTCTTTTTGTAGGTCGATTAATTTTAGAAAAAGGAATATATGAATATATTGAAGCTGCCAAACAAATACAACAAAAATATCCTTCAACGTCTTTCGGCATATTAGGAGGGTTTGACCTTCAAGCTCGGCAAAAAATCCAAGAGGCAGACTTGGCGGAGAGGATCAAAAATATAAAACTTACCTATCTTGGAGAGCATGAGCATGTGGAAAAATTTATGGAAAAATCTACTTGTGTTGTTTTACCTTCATATTATAATGAAGGGATACCCAGAGTCTTACTTGAGGCCTCAGCATTGGAGCGAGTTATGATTACAACCGACCGAGCTGGTTGTCGCGATGTTGTGAAAGATGATAAAAATGGCTACCTGTGCAAGTCTCAAAACATAACTAGCCTGATTAAACAAATGGAAAAGATACTTAAACTTTCACCTTCACAAATCAAGAAAATGGGGAGATGGGCTAGAAAACACGTAGGAATGAAATTTTCTAATAAAATTTTTTTTAAGCAATATACAAAGGTTCTGGAGGATATCGTATAAATCGTATAAACGAAGATGAACCCAGATACTATTTTTATTTGGATGAGTGTATTGATGGTGTTTTCCTATATGGCACAATCAATTACGGGCTTTGGTGCCATCATCATTACTGTAAGTATTGGCTCATTTTTTTATTCAGTTTCTGCATTGACTCCAGTTTTGGTACCTTTAACCTTACTCGTAACCATCTACCTCGCCGTTCGTTCTTTCAGAGAAATCGAGTGGAAATTTATTTTTTATAGAGTTCTACCCTCCATCGCTTTTGGAATGTTATTCGGGTTGTTAATTCTAAAATATTATACAAAACTAAATTTGAAATTACTATTTTCGGTGTCGGTTGTATTTGTCTCTGTTGTGGAAATTATAAGTCTTATCTCGGAAAGGGCAACATCCTTGAGCAAACTTTTAGAAAAAGTGCCATCTTGTGCATGGATTATGATCAGTGGTATCATACACGGGCTTTATGCTTCGGGTGGGCCATTTTTAGTTTATGGTCTTAGCATGGTCAAATTTGATAAAGTGGTCTTCAGAGCCACCCTTTCTGCAATCTGGTGTCTTCTTAATTTTATGCTTACATTTTTTTATTTGATGAATGGAGATATCAATATAGAAGTGGGAAAAAATATTTTTTTTTATATGCCCGCTGTATTTCTAGGGACTTTAATTGGAGATGTGCTACACAATCGACTTTCCGAGAAAAAATTCAGTTTGTTTGTATTCATGACACTTTTTTTCTCTGGTATGATTTTATTTTTTCGAGAAATCAAATAAATCCTAGAATGGGCTTTATCTAAAATCACAAAAAAATCAGGTTGTGTGGGAGATAAAGTTTTGATAGGTGTTATACATAAGCATGGCAATCGTCATGGGGCCAACTCCTCCTGGAACAGGTGTTATGAAGTTATTATTTTTTATGAGTAATGTATGATCGAGGTCTCCACAGATGCCTTGACTAGTTCGGTGGATACCTACATCAATAACAATACAGCTCTTTTTGATATTTTCTGTTTGGACAACTCCTCGTTGCCCCATTGCAGTAATTAATATGTCGGCATCACGAATGTACTCAGTAATGTTTTTTGTTTTTGAATGGCAAATGGTCGTTGTGCAGTTGGCATAATTAAGTAGGAGTTGAGCAATTGGTTTTCCTACAATATTTGACCTTCCTAAAATGACCGCGTGCTTACCTTCTAGTGGTTCTTTCAGTTCATTGAGCATGACCATAATTCCCAAAGGAGTGCAAGGGATGTTACCCTTTTGGTTTGCAAGCAATTTACCCATATTCTCAAAATGAAAACCATCGGCATCTTTTTCTGCAGAAATCTTTGACAAAACTTCTTGGCTATTGATCAAGTTTGGTAATGGCAACTGAACTAAAATCCCATGAATTAAACTGTTTTTATTCCATTCTTCAATAATTTGAAGAACTTCTTCTTGAGCGACATTCTCCGGTAATTTTTTAACTTCTGAATGGAAATCCATTGTGTGGGCTCTTTTTTTTTTATTGTTCACGTAAATTTTGCTTGAAGAATCATTACCTACAATGAGGGCGGCAAGACCAGGCTTCTGCTCAAGACCGACGAGCTGTCTTCGAATATAATCACAAATGAGCTGTGATAACTTTCGGCCGTTGAGCAAATGCCCATCAACCCATTCGTTGCGATCAAAATTAAACTTTGGTATTTCAGTCAAAAACTTATTTTGCTGCTATAACTGATTTCATCAAAAAGTGTTTTCGCTATGACTGTTAAGTGTTCTACATTAAGAAGGGGAATAATTGTACCATAGTGTTGCATTCCGGCACCACTTAGTTTTTTTAGTTTCGTGGCAGGTGTTTTTATCGTTGAGCCTTCTTGCAAATAATATACTGTTATTTCAGCACCAGAGATAAGTTCACCTGTTTTTAGGTCAATGAGAGTAAGTAAAAGAGCGTATTGTTTTTTATCAAGCTTAGATTCTTTCACTTCAAAAGGTATCTTCATTGTAGTAAGCATTTCATGATATTTTTTAGAGCTCATTAGCTCCCAAGCAAATTGGAGATTGTCCACCTCAATAATTTTAGTAACTTTGCCTGTCTTTTGTAAGATGCTTTCTGTTGTTTCGATTTTTTTTTCTCGACAAGATCCAAAAACCGATATCAAAAAAACAAACAATACAAATTTTTTTATGCATACCATTGAATAATGCCTTTTAAATCAAATTATGCTGTCAAGGGTAAATCTGATAAAAAAAAAGGACACGTGAAAAAAAAGAGTGTAAAAATATTAGAAATCTTTGTGTCTTTATTTCTGCTTGGTGTTCTTTCTTGCCGAGATAAAAATCACCCCAATTATAATCAAGCACAAGTGGAAAAGTCTTTCAAAGGCAGCGTACAAATCATAGAAGATATTTCCGAGGGTTGGGAAATTGTCTCAAAAAATCAATTTACATATGACAACATTCAAAAGTTAATAGACCCTTTTGATAATCGCATTTACCAATCGGTATTGGTGTATGACCCGATTTCACTGACTACCGTCGAATATAAAAATCAAGAGGCAGGACATCTGCGTTTGTCTATTTTTGAAATGAATTTACCTTTAGATGCTTGGGGAGCTTATTCGAGATTAAGAAATCCTAGTATTCCTGATTACTCTCATCCGTTGCTTGTTGGTTTTTCTGAAGGTTTTTATTTAGAAGGTCGCATTGTTTTATACCGAGGCACTCACCTCATCTTTATCGATCATAGTCTCACACAATTACCCTTGATGAAGGGTTTCACAACAAAGTTACTCAAAACGATACCAGATCAACCTTATGATCGTTCTTTCATTCAGTCTCTGCCAAAAGGTCAATTAATTAAGTCGAGTGTCAGATATCATAAAAAGAAATGGCCTATTGTGGATGATTTCAGTCGGTGTGTGGCAGGTCTTTATCTACCCCACGGCACCGCACGTGTCTTTATTTGTCAACTTGATAACCCAAAGCAAAGTAGGGTGGCATTTCAAAAGTATCGTAAAAGGCTCGAGAATGAGATGGGTCTTGGGAAATCCAAAATAAATACAAAAAAATTTGTGATACGAGGTAAAGCGTTGAAAGTAGATTATTTTTTTTATAATGCAAGAAATTATGAGCTCCACGGAATTTTTTTATTTCAAAAATTTATCTTTGGTACAATGGGCAACCCTTCTCAGAAGCTGAGTCTTGCTCAAGGTAACGAAATATTAGGCAACATCTCTTTTAGATAAACTATATGATATCTATTAGATAAACTATATGATATCTATGAAAAATATTTTTTTATGAAATCATTAATGTCTTCCATGTTTTTTTTAATCATGTTCTTGAGTTCATGGGGTATCTCTTGGTCATTAATTGTTTTATAATAGTTGAGTGCCTTTGCAATTTGTTTTGTATTGACAAATTTATGAGCTTTCTCTAGCATGGGCTTGTATTTATAATAGTTATACTCAACGATCTGATTGTCTTGAGCAAGGTGAAAATGGTAGGGCATTTTAGTGAAGTCGTAGGTTAATGTCAAAGAGGCAGAGTCTTCAGGCTCCGGTGGTTTGATCTCGAAAACACCATGAACTATGGGTTGTGTTTGTTTTGATGAATCAAGATTGTTATTTTCATCTTCGCCAACGATGGATTTAGTGCTCTCTTTGGTTTTTGACTCCTTATCTGGTTTACTAATGGCCTCAATTGGAGAATTTCTAACTTTCTGACCATAAGGATTATTTGCATCTTTTTGACTTTGTTCTTCTCCTGTTTTTATTGACTCTTGGCTTGAATCTTTCTCTGATGAGAGTTGTGTGACTTCTTTTGTCGAGACTTCCTTTTCTGCCATTTCATGAGTTGAGGCATTGCTGGGAGTATCCATTATTTCTGTATTTGATATGTTTTCTTTCGCCCCTGCTGTCTGTGAGATTGGTGTACCTACTGGAGTTCTTTCTGTTGTTTGTGAATCTGGTTTTTTTTGTGTGTTCTCTGCTTGATGTATTCCACTTTGCTCGACAGGAAAACCCAACGAAGCACGATTTGATTCGTTTTGAGCTTTGCTTTTAGAAGGAGCTTCTTTTATGTTAGCCTCCATTTGCTGAGATCGGAATATTGCTTCTCGAACTTCTATGGAACTTTGGGCAATATACTGCATAATTTGACTTGAAAGATAGGGATTGATATCCCACTGTTGCTTTCCTCCTTCCGGATCAGATGCTTTGTCCTTATTAGATTGCTCCTCCATCATTCTTTCAATATCACTCAAGTTTATTTTGAGCTTATCTCGGATCATCTTGCTGGGGATTCTATTAAGCAGTCTTTTATAGATTTTGGCGGCCATATTATAATCTTTTCCTTCAAAAAATCTTTCAGCACTTTGCAAACGTCTTTGCTGATGAGCAAAAGGGCTGCTCATGGAGACTATTTCATTTGGTGTATAGGTAAGCTTTGTGGGAGTTTCTAATTTGGTATAGATTTTGTTTCTTCTTTTTTTGAGGTTATTTTTCTCTTCTTTCGAAATTTTAGAAGAGGTACCATCATATGACTCTGGTTCGACAAAGTGTTTCTGTTTTTTATCTTTTGAAACTGGCTTGTCTGTATTTTTAAGTTCTTGAGTTTCTAGGCCGAAGGAAGGTTTATTTGTAACCTTCTTAAACATAATGCCCTTTTTTTGTGCAGGTGCACCTAAAAAAAGACTTTTCATACGATCAAAGACACCCATGATGCTATAGTCTATCCTACAATTATATCGGGTGATATAGTTTTGGAATGATCTTTTTAAATTTTTAGAAAAAAAGATAGAGATGAGTTCAAATCATATATATCAGCAAAAACTTTGGGGGGGGAGATTCAAAGAGGATATAGGCCCGATTGGTGAAAAAATTTCTGAATCAATATCTTTTGATTCCAAACTTTACTCCTTTGATATCCAAGCGAGCAAGTCACACGCAAATATGTTGGGGGAACAAAATATTATACCCAAAACAACCTCCGAGCGTATTGTGAAGGCACTCTCACAGATCAAAGAAGAAATTGAAAAAGGAGAGCTTGTTTATTCCCATGCTTTAGAAGATATTCATACTCATATCGAAAAGCGTCTCATTGAACTTATTGGTGAGGACGGAAAAAGATTGCATACGGGCAGGTCAAGAAATGACCAAGTTGCTGTCGATACGCATCTCTATCTCATGGCAGAGGAAAATCAACATGACCGGCTTATGAATGATTTGTTATCAAAAATTCTTGATATGGCGGAAAAAAATATTGATTCGATTTGGGTAGGGTATACGCACCTTCAAGTTGCTCAACCAATTTCTTTGGCTCATTATTTACTCTCTTATTTTTGGAAGTTTTTTCGAGATACAAAGCTTTTGCATTTTGCCTTAGATGAACTCAAATTTTCTCCTTTGGGTGCGGCGGCTTTAGCTGGTCCAAACTATCCATTGGATACTTCCCAAACATCCAAGGCTTTAGGTTTCACAAATAATTATCCCAATAGTATTGATGCCATTTCATCACGAGATTACCAGCTTAGTTACCATTTTTTTGCGAGTCGGCTATTTATTCATATTTCTCAGATTTGTGAGGATATTATTCTATACAATAGTACTGAATTTGGTTATCTCAGCTTGGGGGATCAAATAACCACAGGTTCTTCCATTATGCCTCAAAAAAAAAATCCAGATGTCCCCGAATTATTGAGAGGAAAGTCGGCACGTGTAATTGGCAATTTGATTTCACTTCTTGTAAACTTAAAGGGTTTACCTCAAACATATAACCGAGACCTTCAAGAGGACAAAGTTTATTTGTTTGATACCTGTGAACAAGTGTATTTGGGTATTGTGGGGCTCATTGAAATTCTCAACCATATCAAATTTCATCCAGATAAAATAGAGAACTCTCTTAACAAAGGCTTTGCTCAGGCGACAGATTTAGCTGACTATTTAGTTTTAAACCACAAGGTACCTTTCCGAGATGCACACAAAATTAGCGGAGCCATTGTTTTATACGCTGAATCATCCAAAAAGATATTAACCGAACTAGAAGAAGAAGATTTCTCTCGCTTTCTTCCTGAGGAAGTTTCTCTGCCAAAAGATTTTTTTAATATTCAGAAAAGTATTGAAAGAAAAGATGTGCGAGGCGGTACTGCGCCGGTCCAAATAAAACAGCAAATTAAAGAAGCTAGAGAAGGCATGGAGAGTTTATAGTGATACCAAGTTGAGAAAAGTTATTCAAAAAATCTATTTTGCTTTGGATAAGCTTAACAAAAGAATAAAGGAGTTCAAGAAACCTGCTCAAATTCAGGGGGCTCGTGTTGTTTCAGTAGGAAATATATCGATGGGAGGAACCGGAAAAACTCCTATGATAATATTTCTTGCAGAAGCTTTGTCAAAAAAATATAAATTAGGAGTTGTTTCAAGAGGTTATCGAGGTTTGCTTACATCAAAGGGTGCCATTGTTTCTGACGGTCATAAAATTTTTTATTCCCCTTATCTGGTGGGAGATGAGCCTTGTTTGATCGCTTCTCGAATCCCTAATATTTCTGTTGGTATCGGAAAAAATAAAAAAAAAATCCTGCAGGAGTTAGTGTATGCACATAATCTCGAAATTATTTTTATTGATGACGGCTTTCAATACTATTCGGTTGCCAAAGACCTTGATATTGTTTTACTTGATTCTGGTGACCCTTTCTGTAAAAAAAAAGGTCTATTGAGAGAACCTCCATCATCTTTAGCTAGGGCAAATCTTGTTGTTTTTACCCGTTCGGGTGGCTTGTCCAAAGGAGATAAACATCATCTCATTGAGTTGGTCGAAGAAGCGATTCCAAAATCAAGTGCCAAGCCAAAAATCTTTTTTAGCGATTATAATTATTTAAATATATTGGATGCAAAGCTTTTACTGAAAGAAGGGATGAACTCAAAAAAAATAGAAATGAACACTTCTGATTTTTTTAAAACGGAGCCTCAAAATTATGAAAAAATATTTGCTTTATCAGGAATTGCTAACCATCAGCAATTCGAAAGTTTGTTGCTTGCCCTCGGAGCACATTTGGTAAATTCCTTGAAGTTTCGAGACCATCACGTGTATACCTTAAAAGACCTAAAGAAAATTGATCAGGAGGTCACAAGAAATGATATAATTATTACAACAGAAAAAGATTGGGTTAAGTTAGCCAAATTCGCAGATTGGGTACAATCAAAAAAAATATTTGTTCTGAGAATTAAATTTGAAATGAGTGAAAAAGAATCAGAAGAGTTTCTTCAGTTAATTGAGGAAGCGTAAATGCTCCAAAAGGTGGCTCAAGTAGCTGCATATAAGAAGTTTGAATCAAATAATCTTGAGGCTAGAAAGAGAGAGTAAGGCCAAAAGCACTCCAATAATCCAAAATCGAATCACCACTTTATTTTCGTGCCAACCCTTCAGTTCAAAATGGTGGTGTAGAGGAGCCATTAAGAAAAATCTTTTTTTGCGAGCTTTATAATAACCAACTTGCAAAATGACACTAAGTGCCTCCACGACAAAAATACCGCCTAAGATGAGTAATAACAATTCGCGTTTGATGCAAATCGCAACCATTCCAATGGCTCCACCGATACCAAGACTTCCTGTGTCTCCCATGAATATATTGGCAGGATGACTGTTATACCACAAAAAACCGACGGTTGCTCCTAAAAGAGCGGCGATGAAGACGCACAATTCGTTAACTTCTGGTACAAAAGGAATCAAAAGATATTCGCTGACGGCAAAAATCCCTGTTATATAGGTAATGATACCCAACGTTGCCAACACAATGGATGAGATTCCGGCAGCCAGTCCATCCAAACCATCTGTTAAGTTCACCGAGTTTGAAGTTGCGTTGATTAAAATTACCCAAAAAGGAATTGAGAGATAATTTAAATCAATAATAGGGTGTTTCACGAAGGGAACAAAAAGTGCCGAAAATAGATTGGGGTTGTCAGATGGCACGTATGGAAAATAGAATACGCTGTATGCGAAAGCAAGCCCAATAAGGCTTTGAATGAAAAACTT
>CBDBLF010000018.1:0-40662 GCA_965206985.1 Spirochaetota bacterium
CAGTGAGGTCAATAAGGAGATCACGCTTAGGCCATTGGTATTGATTTCTTTTTGAGCTTGTATGAAATCATTTTCGACGCGCTCCTGGTCTGGCAACGAGCCATGACAAATAAGAACAATATCAACACCGTTCAATTTCGCAAAAGCACTATTCAGGGTTGCTTGGTGTTCAGCAAATTTATTGAGATCGAGAACACTATAACTCGCGGTTGTAGCGCCACGTATTTTCAAGTCACAGCACAGTTCTTTCAGCTTTTCTTCGTTCCTGGCAATCAGATGCAATGCATTATTGTGTTCCGCATAAATCCGCGCTGTGGATTTGGCGATCGCCGAGGTGGCTCCTATGATGAGTATTTTCATTAGCTCAAGCCAAGTCGATTGGACTGCAACGAGGCGAAACGACCGTATGGATCATACCTGGATTTTATAGCCTTGAAATTTTCCCAATTTGGGTAGCCAGCTTTAAAAACCGCTTCACTCATCCTGGCGTCCTTTGCCAGGTAAATTCTACCACCATGATCAATTACTATCCGGTCAATTTCTTCTAAAAAAACAGGCAGTGAAGACTCATATTTGAAATCCAGAGTCAGTGTGTAACCGGCCTTGGGAAAGGACAGCAGATTTTTATTTTCTTTGCCAAATTTTTTAAGCACAGTGAGAAAGGAACTCTTGCCAAGTTCTGCTACTCTTTGTAGAACAGATGTTATCCCGTCGAAAGCGCTCTCGGTTGGCATAACAAATTGATACTGAATAAAACCTTTTGGCCCGTATAACCGGTTCCAATGACGAATATTGTCCAGTGGGAAAAAGTAGCTATCGTAATCGATTATCGATAGCTCTGCTTTTCTTTTATTCAGCCAGTAGTAGCTGTTGCTAAATAGACTCATACTTGTTCTGTTGAGCAGGAAAGAAGGTGTGGTGAACGGCACAGCTAAACCAGGTTTGTTCTGAAACTTCAGTTCAGGCTTTCTATTTGCTGGCTGCGCGTGTTCGCCTAAGTAAAGTAAAGAACGACCCGACTTATCGCCTGTGGCGAGGCTGTCTAGCCACGCTACCGAGTATTTGCTGTTATTATTCAATTCTATTAGTTCGAAACATTCTTTCAGGTTATTCGCAACCAGACAGCGTTGATCTATGTAAGCACTGGAGATTTCCTGCAAAGACAGTGTTGCTTCGATAATGACACCAGTGAGCCCCATTCCCCCGCAACTCGCGTGGAACAAATCACTGTTTTCATTTGGGCTGCAGCTCACCAACTCTCCTGAGGCTAGTACAAGACCTAGCTGCTGAACCGAATCGCAGAAGCTTCCGTCTTGATGATGATTTTTTCCGTGTACGTCGGCTGCGATTGCTCCCCCAACGCTCACTTGTTTGGTGCCCGGCAATACATTGAGGAATAAGCCTCTAGGGATGCAGATTTTCAGTAGATCGCCTAGCCTTACCCCTGCGCCACAGCGTATTGTCTTGAGCTTCTCATCAACATCAAGAAAACTATCGAAGAAGCGGCTGCTCAACAGTTGTGAAGCCAGGGAACTATCGCCATAACTTCTGCCAGCGCCGCGACTAATAATACATCGGTCCGGTTTTCCCTGGGATGACAGGAATTTTTGCAAGGACTGAGAGTCAGCGGGCTCGATTACTTTCGCAGTGGTTTTAGGAAACCTGCCCCAGCCCATCACTTCCATTTACCAACCCTGCCTTGAAAATACATAGTGCTATCTAACTGGTACTTCACATCATATCCTGCGGACAAGCCGATAATCGCAGCTAACTACCGCGCAGTTTTACCAACTGCAAGCCACTCGAAGCCTGGTTCAACGCCCGGTTCAAAGCTCCGGACAGGAGACTCGCCATCATACCAGTCATAGCATGGCAAGAAACTTGGAGTCTCCAAGGTCATCGTCCATGAATATTTTATATTCAGATGCTCCCTCTGTTGCGTCCCACGAAACAGCTATGAACTCATTACCACCAGTAACCTCAAAATTACGGTCGTGTCATATTTAATCAAAGTTTCTATTTGCGATGAATAATTATAGGGATGGAGAATAGGATTGTACCCCCCTACGACCATTGGCATCTTTTGAAATAAATAGTCCAGTCGAAACGGTGGTAAATTTAATATTTGTTTGTCAATAGTTGTGCTTTCCTCTCGGATCAGCTGCCAGGGCGATTTATTCTCTTTGTAAGAATTTTTTCTTATTGAATTGAACATCAATAGATAGGAGCCAGCTTTGTTGAGAAAGTCTTCTCTTGAATTATACGTTTCATTCAGGTAAAGGTGATCCTCAATCAATCTATGAGTCGTTTCAACATCAGACTGCCAAGTATGCGCTCCAGCAGGGATCGTCTGGTGTGGCACACCATAACTGGCTAATACTTTTGTAAACTCCGAATCTCCTTTTTTATTCCAAGCACCAATAAACTCTGAGCCATTATCTGTTTGCCCTCTCGTATTATTTTTCTTTAAATCAACCCCTGATTTTACAAGATGATCTAAAATTACCTCCATAAACAGACAAGAGTATGCCATATTATACTCATCTGCAAAAGCTAGAAATTGTAAGCCAGAAAAAACTTCTCTGAAGGTATATTGATATTTCGGTACAATATTTTCCTGAATATAAGGCCAAAGCTCAGGAATATCGTATAAATGCTTCGTATCTACGTCAAATTGCTTAAATAAACCCCATAATTTCTTAATTTCACGCAAATTTTGCTTCGTTTTATGTTTTCTACGCTTTTTTTTCAAGAGTGCTTGCTCCCTCCACGCTCTGCGAATGGCCTTGACACTCAAGTCTAGTTGGTAAACATTCTTCAGTTCCTGAGCACCAAAGCCTCGACGTTTCTTTTTAAGAAAGCAAACATAAGCCTTTTCAAAGTCTGTGATTGCATGTGGTGAGTAGTGTGGAGCGTGGCTCTTGTCTTCCAAGCCAACGTATTTCTCTGATTCAAACCTACGAAACCACTTTTTTACTGTTTTTACAGTCGTTTTAAACATTCTGGCTGTTGGCTTGAAACCATGCTTCTTGGCATAATGAACCATTTGCATTCTGTATAACTTTTTGTCTTTACTATTTCGCATTACTGCCGAATACCTGTTTAGACAAATAACCTGAGAAGGGTGCTTCATTAGGAACCTCTGTTTTATTTGATGATTTAACGTCGGCCTTTTGATGCACCTTTTTTAGGAAAATGTCTTTCACTTGCTCTACCAGTAAACCCAAGCCTTTTGAACCAAATAACTTGATTTGAACCAATTCTGAACCAACTAATGATGGTCGTAGGGGGGTACTATCATCCTTCTCTCTCCCAGCGATGAATAATTCTTGTATAGACCACTTATGATTCGTCATTTCTGTAGCCATTGCTGGGGTGATTTGAATTGGTTTTCCTCCCTCATACTCAGCTAGACTTGAATGTGGAAGGCAGAGATTGTAATAATTAGCAACAAAAGAATTATGCCCCTGCATATATTTGAATTTTTTTGAAAAACCCTGACTTTTACGCTCTATTCTATGATTGTGTTGGCGAAGAGTCAAATTATTCCTTTCTACAGCAAAGGTGTTCATCTGATGACTTACTGAAGAGTTTGCAATATATTCATCTAGTAGCTTTTGATCACCAAAGATTAGAGATTTGTCAACTTCCTTACATCTCCCTTTTTCTATTCTCTTAATTATTTGCCCATAACATAGAGATTTGGGTGATTGAAGCTTTCTAGTCATTGAGTCAAATTTACCATAAACTGAAAGAATGGCATCACTATATCCCTCATATCCATCAGAGGTAATCAAGAATTTATCTTCCCTCTTTGGCTTACTTCTTGTTTTTACCTTGGTCAGTAACTTTCTAGCATTCACTGAGGTCCTCTTGCCTGTTATATGCGCTAAAATGAGCTTTTCTACAGGCAATACTGCAGTAAAAGTCCAGATATCCCCTATTTCATCACTTAATCGCTCAGTCTCTGATAGATTGTATTGTTTTTTAAAGACAAAACCCCAATGCTCGTCTAATTGAATTTCATTGAAAGACAGGTTTTTGTATATATTTTTTTTCAACTTTTAGTGAATCTTCACCTGCTGCTTTAACCCAAGCAAGAACTGTATCCTTGCTGATACCAAAGACTCTTCCGGTAGCTCTAATGCCACAGCCCTCAACTGTGTTTTGTAATACCCGAGTAATGGTTTCTTTGCTTTTCTTGCGACGAAAAAAAATAGTGCCTTTATTCTCTGAAAAGCATCTACCACAAGCGGTGCACTTTAAATAGGCTATTTGTTTGTACTTACCAGACATATAAGCAAAGCGCACATTTCCTTCATTTACCTTATGATACTTATGGCAGTCTGTATTTTGACAGCTAAAACCACTTGTATCAAAGGTATATTTTCTTTTGTTCATAATGAGACATAACCTTAATTTAAGAGAGATAAGTCAATTCCTTTTTTAATTGGAAACTTTGATTAAATATGACACGACCAAAATTACTCACCTTGTCGGGTAGTGATAGTCTATCTACTCCTGCAAGATCATCTGATGTAGTAGCACAGTAGAGACCCACCGCAGCCACAAAGAGCGACAACAGAGAGTAAATAATGCCTCTCCGCAAAGAGATATTCGAACGCACTCCCCGCACTCTATCTGAAAAAAATCGCATAGGAGCTCCAGAAGAAACTACCCAATCAACCGCTTTCAAAAAGCACCTGTCCATAAACAGGCACGATTGGTAAGAGCGAACCTAAAAATTTCTGTAAAACAACCACGAAAAACCTCCTTTTCAATTATTGGTACTAGCCTTCCACTACTTTTCATAAAAAAATGAAGTTTTTTGTGGCCTTTTTTCATAATTTGGGGAAGATCATGAAAAAACTAAAAATTGACGATAAGAATGAGTTAATTGCAAGTGTTCGAGATGGACATAGTGTCGAATTTTGAAAATATACATAATTCAAAAAAGATTTTACTTAATCTGGCTGCCAACATTTTTTTTCGAGTATATTGCTCTGAAGACAAGAGAAAGAAAAGAGATATTGGTCATTTTGTTTATTTGAAGCAATCCCAAGTTGCACAACACTGGCGACATTTTCTATAAACTTATCAGTAAATTTTAGCCTCATATACGCATCTCCAAAGAAGTTCCAACCAAACTTACCCACAATGGAAAAAGAGAACTCATTGCTTACGAGCTTAATTGACTCAACATAAATATTACCTTCTCTAGTTAGTATCTCTGCTTTACATCCTAGAAATTCAAGGTGGGATAATTTGGATTCTAGACGACCTAGAGGACCATTGAGTAATCCTTTTTGTAAAAAAGTATTCACCATCTTACCTTCTGAGGTTTTCATTTGAACTTTTGAGTCGAGAGTTTGAGAAAACTCTGAGAATGAACGACCTTCCATTTGACCAGTAAACTTTCCAAAATATGTGGCGTATATTGTCGCGTGTTTACTAAATTTTTTAAATACCTTATGCAATTTGAGATTCTCAATTTTAAATGCAAAGGTATGTAAAATTTTTTTCAAGAAACTCATTTGATAGTTCCCCCTGAAGATTCCTTTTTCGAGAGAAAAGCGAAGTTTATCCAAACGAAGTACACGTTTTTTAAAACTTGTTTGTGCTGAAAACTGAGTAAGGTTTAGCTTTGAGATGAGAAATGAATCAAAATTGATACCTCCGCGTAAGGTCAAGGGTAGAAATGAATAAAGCAAAGAATTTTTTTCGTCTCTCTTCTTGAGAGAGCCTGTGTTTTTGCTGGGTTGATTTTTTTCTACATTCTCTGTATCTTTTACACTTTCTGCATGAGCATTTACAGGTAGATTGTTTTTGGTAAGCAGTAAAACTCGATTCATGTCCCATGTTTGAGCCACCAATTTATATGTTAACTTTGTTCCTTTTTTTTTGGATACGCTACCCCTTGCTTCAAAGTCAATTTTTTGCTTGAGCACAGTGAGAGTGGTCTTAGGTATCTTAATTTGATTATCAAGCAATTTGATCGTTATATTACTTTTGCTAAGAAAGGGTATATGGCCTCTAGAAAAAGAAGCGTCTTGCAATAAAATGTTTGCTTTCAATGGTTCATTTGGAAAACCGTAGGAAAGGTCACCCATTAGTCTACCTTCAGCTTGGATATTATTATCAAAATATTTTTTAAAATCGTGGATATCAAGATCAAACTTTGCTTTTAATTGAAACTCTTTATTTCTTCTTTTGTTTGTATGGATCAATAGATCATTGAATTTTGCAAAACTTTTTTCTGCAATTTTCATCGTGATTTTTTTTGAAATGATCTTTGTTTTCCTCAAATAAACCATGAGCTTTCCATTGAGGGAGATATTCACTCCTTTGTGGGCCCTATTCATTGTGAAACGAGTATTATCAAAAGCAACAGACAGTCGGTCTTGACGCTTCTTCTTTGATCCTGTGGATAGGAGAATTTTTCCATCTAAATAGTCCACTATGTCGAGTTGCGGTAAGAACTTACGAACATATTCAGCATGGAATCTATGAAGGTTTATACTCATTTTGCTCGCTGGGAACTCTTTTCGAGCTATTTTCTCTTTGTTTTTTTTATAGTTTCTAATCAATTGAGGTAAACGTGCTGGCATAAAAAACGTAGAATCAATCTCCACACGACTTTTTTTAGGGGTTCGAACGTGAGCCTCAAGTTCAAGTTCATTGTCATCAAGCGTGATATCAGCATTCAGTGTGTATTTACCAGAAACAGGTACGAGAGAAGGGGCTTGTATATTAAGGACAACATTATCAAGAACAATGTTTTTGATGGAGAATCGATCTTGAAAAAGGTTTTCTTTCTGAGCTTGGGGAGAAGTTGATTCTTTTTTTGTCACTTTCGATAATTTCTTGAACAAATGAAGCTCTTCCCAATTGTAGCGTCTCTTCTTATCTTGTGTGATCCGAGCCTTGAGATCATGAACGTATAAAGAATAGATATCCAACTTTTGGCTCCATAAACTGGAGGGGTTGATTAGTATCTCTAGCTCATCAATAAATAAATCGGGTTGTTGGTTGCTTCTTTTTTTTCTTTCAGATAAAGACGATGAATTTTTAGTGATGTATAGGCCAAAGCCTCTTACTTTTAAAAAACCGTCAAAGCCATAATGAATGCTTTCAATCTCCACTTTGGTTTTGAGTTTTCCCTCAATTTGTTTGATGAGCTGGCCTTTCCATGATTCAGGCGGGTATTTCAGATATAAAAAACCAAAGAGAGATACAACGAGGATAAATACCGGTAAGAATATTGTATAGATCAAAATTCGAAACATGTAAGCTCTCAAGCCTCTGCAATCAAAGGAACTTCCTTTGCTATCAAATATGGATCGTATGAGATACGGAGCAAGTCTCCTTTTTGATAAGATTGCAAGGGAGACTTTACAGTAAGCTTCGTATAATTTTCAGTGACGACGGATAGCTCATTGCCGAGGCCTACTTTACTACCACACTTTTCGACAATGGCTTTAAAAGACTCTCCTGATGTTTGTTGTATATACTCGGCAAACATTTCTTTTTTCAGCTCTTTCAACCTTTGTATTCTCTCTTTCACTATTGGCTTTGGAATATTTTCTGCAATATTCACTTGGGTGATGGGAGTACCATTTCGTTTAGAAAAGGGAAAAATATGGATGTTCGCAAATTTCATTTTTTTACAGAAATTAAGAGTTTCTTCAAAATAGTACTCAGTTTCTCCTGGAAATCCCACAATAATGTCAGTTCCTAAATGAATTGAAGGACATAAGTCTCTCACATATTCAATGTTCTTTTCATAGTGGAAAGGAGTGTAACCCCTTCTCATCATTTTAAGAATTTGTTTTGAACCACTTTGCAACGGGACATGAAGAAAAGAGGCGGCTTTGGGATGTGTTAATTGCTCACCTAGCTCTTGATTCACGTCCATCGGCTCAATCGAGCTAAGTCTGACATAAAAATTTCCAGGAAGTTCTAAAATTACCCTAAAAAGGTCATTAAAATTTTTGCCTTCTTGTGATTGATACCAGCCAATATTCACCCCAGTTAAGGTAAGCTCTTTAAAACCAAGAGAAATTAGTTTCTGAGCCTCATCAATCGTTTCTTGAAAATTACGAGAACGACCCGGGCCTCTGGCCAAAGGAATTTTGCAATAACTACATCTTTTGTTGCACCCATCTTGAATCTTTAAGTAGGCTCGTGAATACCGAGACTTATTTTGAATTTGATAACCAAACTGTCCATCCACAGTATTGGCTTTCTTTTGGTTACCGTGTTTAATATAGTGGGGGATATTTGCCTTTTCTTTGTTCGAAATGACAGAATAGACCCCAGGGAGTCTTTGAATTTCTTCGGCATCTGTCGTTGCATAACAGCCTGTAACAATAATTTTAGCACTCGGATTTTGTCGATGCACCTTTCGAATCATTTGTCGGTTCTTTTGATCGGCACGATTTGTGACTGTGCACGTATTTATGATTACAAAGTCTGCATCTTCTATGTTTTCAGTGATGGAAAATCTAAATTTTTGAACTCCTGAGGCGAGAGCAACAGATTCATAGATATTGAGCCGACAACCAAAGTGAACTAGGTGAATCAGCATAAAATACTTTAGAAAATCACTTTTTCGAGGTTCTTTTTTATTATTTTATAAAGATTCATTGAATCATCAATGTGGTACATCGCCTTTTCAAAGCTTTCTTTTGCATTTTTGTATAAAAAAGCCTTTTTCTTTTTGTCGGTGGTATTCTCAGCCCATTTAAGATAAACAACTCCCAATAAATTGAGGCAATATTCATTGTTTTTATCAATCTCGGATGCCCATAAAGCGGATATCTCTGCTTTTTGAAAATTAGTTTTTAGGAGATATGCACGAGATTCAATTAGCAGGGTCTCTAGTTTGTGTTGAACATTATATTTTTTTTCTGATGAGAAGAGAGCCTTTGCTGCTGATGAATGCTCCATTATTTTTGAAATTTCACGCTCATAAAGGTATGACCTAGCGAGTATATTGAAAAGTTTAATAGGAATCTCCTGACCTTCTGATTGAAGTTTCTCAATTTTGCCTCGAATCAACTCCCTAGATTTTTCGTAAGAGCCTTTCTCATGATACATGGATGCTAAATCAATATATCCTGCAAGCTTATTAGGTTGAGCATTCAAAAAAGCGTTAAAGTGAATCTCTGCAGATCGATAGTTTTGGTTTTTCCAATGAATGTGAGCCGCCAGATATCTGAGTTTAGGATTATTCATATCTGAACGGATCACATGTACAATGAAGTCAAGTGATTGCTTGTAATTTTTATTACGATAAGCCTCGACTGCCCTATCTATGTTTTTTTGAATATACTCAGGAGAAGCATCAACTTTTTCAGCCATCTTCGACCATACAGGTGGTAGGCTTAATGCAGTAATCATTAAGGTGTGAGAGGTCATAGACCTCATCAAAAGAACCCATCGATTAAAACAAATCATGACCCACTAGAATGTCACGTTCAGAATAGAAACTCAGGATGGGAAGCATATTTCCCGCACAGACTCATTGCCTTTATCAGCAATTATACTATTTTGCGCTTTACACTTTCCATATTCATATTATACATGGTTATGGACAAGATTAATACAGATAAAAAGATACAAGCAAGTCAAATAAGCGATTTTAAGCTTATGGATAAATTCCCAACTTAAAAATGCTTTCTGTGAATTTATAAGCAGGACTATTTTGTAAAATATATAATTAAAAACACCTGGTCACTGACGTATGGGTAAACGTTTATCATGGTGACTAAGTTCCGCCCTACCACCCACTTTGCATTAAAGAGTTGTTTTTAATAAACGCGTCAAATGGACTACGTAACATTTGGCATCACCCCCTTAATCTGTATTTAGTATAATAGAGATGTTATGTCACATATTTTATGTCAGGCTATAATAAGCGCAAAATAGCGCAATTTACCCTTTTATCTATCAGGAAAAAATATTTTTTAGAAAAATAGTTGACATCTAAACTAAGCACACTAATAGTGTCAAGCGTATGCTAGCTCTTGGTTTGATTTACGTTGGCTCTTGGTTTGCTTTGGCAGGTTCCATTGTAGCAGTCCCTGTCTCTTGCCCCTGCTTTAATGAGAGGTCTCATGTCGTTTATGAAAAGCCTCCCGCAACTCCTCTCTGTCACAAAATGAGCCACCAAGCAACCGCTTCTAAAAAGCAAGAGAAAGCTCCTGCTTGCTTGCACTGTAATATTCCCAATGGAAAGTTTGTTTCCCGTGCATACCAATTCGTGGTTAACCTATCTGATCAAGGCGTACCCCATCTCGGTTGCACTCAAGTCAAGGCTAGTGAGCAATTGCCTGCGAGAATAATTGGGCGAAAACCACCACCAGAACAAAAAAATCCTTCGTATAATGTTCCAATATTCTGTTTTCTTGAGAACTTCCGGCTCTAGTATATACTCTAAAAACTAACATTAACGCCCTTGCTTGTGTGAATCGTCAAGATTTTCATGCACGTTTTTTTTTCAGCAATGGGTTAATTCAGCACTTGCGTTTATTGTGAATAAATTATATAGGAGTTTAATCAATGAAGAAATCATACGCACTATTTTTAATTTTAGTAGGAGGGTTAGATTTTCAAAGTCTACAAGCAAATCTACCTGTTATGAATACATTGCCTCGGTGGAATCAAGGTTATGGCCTACAAATAAATTATGAATATCAAAGAGAAAGTCAGATTTATGAGAAAGATAACTCGCTGAGAAGTCGTGGCAAACTTTTTGGAGAAAGCCAAATATTGGAGATACAGGGAGTGATTTCTTTTGAGAAAGAGTACCGGCTCTTTTTTGGAATACCTTGGCAGACACAAATAAGAAATCAGGGAAGCAAAAAACAACGTGCTTCCCACATAGAAGAAATTTTCTTAGGGGGGGCTTTCAAAAAATATTATAATTTAACAGGTCAGGCCGCAAGTGTGGGGTTAGCTCCTTTGTTCCATTGGTCAAATACTACAAAAGCTTTTAGAGAGACCAATGGAGGGTTTTCGCTTTCTTTGTTATCAGATATCGAGACCTATTATTTTTTAGGAATCGCTTCTCTACAGAGTAAAATTAGTTTTGCGGAAGCTTTTGATACTTTCTTATTTGAAGAGACACTATTTATTAGAGCAGGTTACCACCTCTTTCATATAAATGCTAATAATATAGGGAGTTGGCTCTCTTTAGGAGTGGAAGGTAGATACGCTCACCCAAGTGAAAATTTTCATCGTTCAATTTTCACGTATGCTGGTTTTAGTCTTGATGTGGTACCAAACTTGATGGTATACTGGAATAATTATCTGTTACATATTTTGGTATTTGTTCCTGCGTACCGATATAGCATAGGCCAAAGTGTGACAGAAGACTTTCGTATTCAAGTTGCTTTTGGTGGTGCCTTCCTCTATTTATGAATGACGATGAAAAAATTTAAAATATTTTAAGGAGATTTTTATGTTCAAAAGAAAAAAAACAATAATTTTAATCATGGTGATGGCTCTGTTTAGTATGCTAGGTGCTAAACATAAACATGACCACAATCACTCTCATCAAGAGACCTCCAAGTCTGATGGTGAAAGTGCTGGTAACTCAAACACTTATTATCCCACGAATGAAAATATCATTACTTTGGTGATACAGGGTTTGGTGTGTTCTTTTTGTGCTTACGCCACAGAAAAACAAATTAAGAAATATGACTTTGTGGATAAAGCAAAGTTTGGAGGAGACGGAGTAGAAATATTACCGGAGAAAGGGCTTGCCAGAGTAGCTCTTTTGGAGAAGAAAGCAGTTTCTTTTTCAAAATTTTTTAAAGCTACAAAGACAGCAGGCTACAAACTCAAAAAGATATACCTTTACAAAAAAGGCTATATTCAAAAAACAAAAGAAGGCCTTTCTCTTGTGAGTGGATACGCCAAACAAAAGTTTCTACTCCAGAGCAAAAAAGAGTTACATCTAAACACGGTTCACAAATCGGTTGAAGTATGGGGTACTATCACGAAAGCAAGTAGCAAAAATAATTTGACCTTAATTGTAGAACGCTGGAGGAAAATTAAATGAAGCTACTACAAAGTCAAAATTTGAGCTTACTGCTATCACTCTTTGCTTCTTCTTCGACATTAATTTGCTGTGCCCTACCTATATTGCTAACAATGTTGGGCTTGGGCTCCGTTCTTTTCGCGCTCGTTGAAAATGTGCCCTTCTTATTCACACTTACAGCAAACAAACACTATCTATTTCTCATAGTATCTGTGATGTTGGGGCTTAATTATTGGTGGATATTTAGAAGACGCTCAAAAAGCAGAGATTGCGAAATCATTGATGACTCCCAGAATGATGGCAAAATAGAGTCTATATCTGCCTGCGATCTTGGGAACAACGTGAGTAAATTAATATTTAAAGTGTCTCTTGCTATTTACTGTGTCGGCCTATTTTTTGCTTACCTGCTCCTTCCCATCTACCAACTATGGTAAAAATATTTTTTCCTGATAAAGGGGAAATTGCGCTATTTTGGTCGTGTCATATTTAATCAAAGTTTCTATTTGCGATGAATAATTCTTGTATAGACCACTTATGATTCGTCATTTCTGTAGCCATTGCTGGGGTGATTTGAATTGGTTTTCCTCCCTCATACTCAGCTAGACTTGAATGTGGAAGGCAGAAATTGTAATAATTAGCAACAAAAGAATTATGCCCCTGCATATATTTGAATTTTTTTGAAAAACCCTGACTTTTACGCTCTATTCTATGATTGTGTTGGCGAAGAGTCAAATTATTCCTTTCTACAGCAAAGGTGTTCATCTGATGACTTACTGAAGAGTTTGCAATATATTCATCTAGTAGCTTTTGATCACCAAAGATTAGAGATTTGTCAACTTCCTTACATCTCCCTTTTTCTATTCTCTTAATTATTTGCCCATAACATAGAGATTTGGGTGATTGAAGCTTTCTAGTCATTGAGTCAAATTTACCATAAACTGAAAGAATGGCATCACTATATCCCTCATATCCATCAGAGGTAATCAAGAATTTATCTTCCCTCTTTGGCTTACTTCTTGTTTTTACCTTGGTCAGTAACTTTCTAGCATTCACTGAGGTCCTCTTGCCTGTTATATGCGCTAAAATGAGCTTTTCTACAGGCAATACTGCAGTAAAAGTCCAGATATCCCCTATTTCATCACTTAATCGCTCAGTCTCTGATAGATTGTATTGTTTTTTAAAGACAAAACCCCAATGCTCGTCTAATTGAATTTCATTGAAAGACAGGTTTTTGTATATATTTTTTTTCAACTTTTAGTGAATCTTCACCTGCTGCTTTAACCCAAGCAAGAACTGTATCCTTGCTGATACCAAAGACTCTTCCGGTAGCTCTAATGCCACAGCCCTTATATGATACTTATGGCAGTCTGTATTTTGACAGCTAAAACCACTTGTATCAAAGGTATATTTTCTTTTGTTCATAATGAGACATAACCTTAATTTAAGGGAGATAAGTCAATTCCTTTTTTAATTGGAAACTTTGATTAAATATGACACGACCGCTATTTTGCGCTTATATAGCTTGACATAAAATATGTAATTAAAAACAACTCTTTAATGCAAAGTGGGTGGCAGGGCGGAACTTAGTCACCATGATAAACGTTTACCCATACGTTAGTGACCAGGCGTTTTTAATTATATATTTTATCACTACCACATTTATTACAAGTTACACCATTAGGATAACGTAATTTAATAAAGTATTCTATAAAGGTCTCGTCAGTTGAAAACTTATCCATAAGCTTAAAATAGCTTATTTGACTTGCTTGTATCTTTTTATCTGTATTAATCTTGTCTATAACCATGTATAATATGAATATGGAAAGTGCAAAGCGCAAAATAGCATAATTGCCAATATTCTTAAATTTTTTGTTTAGAACGTTACATAAGACAGAGTAAATTGCCAACGGATTTAGATATTTTTTTAAATATTTTTTTTTACGGTTAGATTCCTGTTTTAAATATTCAAATAAATATTTTACTTTGCATTAAACCGTTCAAAATATTCATCAATTTCGTTTCTTAATTCAATTCCTACGCGCTCAAAACAATCTAATAAATCATCATAAGCACCTTCATCGCCAAGAAAATCCCAAAATTCTTCAGCAACTTTTAACTCATGATCAATATCAAGCATTCCAGCCATTGTCCAGCGACTGTATGGCTTGGGTTCGTAAGGATTGTATGGAATTGCAATCAGTGTATTAATTTTTGCTTTTGGATTTTCGTATAAAACGGTTGCTGTCCATTCTAAAAGCGTTCGCTTAAATTCTTTGAAACCACCTTTGTTTGGCTTTGCGGTTTTTAGGTCAAAAAGATATATTTCACCTTTCTTGCTTTCAAGATAGACATCTACTTTTGTTGGTTTAACCGTTCTAATTTCTCCTTTTCGACAAACTTGTCTAATTATTTCAACTTCCGCTTGCTTATCAGGTTTTATATTTGCCTCAGTCAATTCATCCATAATTTTTTGAATTTCAAACTGTGCCGCAGTACTAATTCGTGCACCAGATTTAGTTTGAGCCCCCACAACCCTAAACTTGCTTGAAGCTAATGACTTAGCAACTGGTTCAAAAATTGTGGTACCAAAATTTGTATTCAGAGAATGTATAAATGAATAAAGCACAAGTCTGTCTGCACCAAGCAATCTTGCGTGAAACGGCATGACTGCCGGTTCAGGATTATAAGTATTAAATTTATTTTTTAAGCTGTTTTTAATAATATCCTCTATTCTTTCATTTTGTTCTTCAGATAGTGCCATTTCTATTTTCTCTTCAAATGAAAAATTATTTCAGAATAGGCTGATCTACTTTTTTCAACACGATTCAAAACAGGTCTTTTATACTTGTTCACAACTTCCATGTTTGCACGTTCAGAAATTTGTGGATACAAACCGTACTTATCATTTGCTACTAAAAATATATCAAAATCTGGTTTCAAGTATTGTTTACAATTATTCAAAACATCGGATATTCCTCTCACATACGCTTTTTGTGCTTCTAATCCCTGTCCCTTGCAAAGAGGACCTATTTCCAATTCATCCTTTCTTTCAAAATCAAATAGGTCATAAGCATAGGCATGCTGCTCGTGATAATCTATTAGCCCAACATAGGGCGGACTTGAAAAAATTCCATCTATTTTGTTTTTTTCAACTAATTCAGATAAATTAGGAGACTTTTCTTTTAACGCATCAGTAATGTTTATTGCCCTGCTATCCCCAATCAAGCATTTTTGATAGGTATCAGTTCTAATCACATTGAATTTCTCTATTCGTTTAATCGTGTCTTGTGCATATCTTTGCCACCAACTCAAAATAGAGAACAATGGCTTGCATATTTTGCCGTGTTTTTTGCAGTAATAAATCGCAGTAACAGGTTCTTTTAATGTTCCTAAATCAGCGTGTGTTGTCGCTCTGCACGAGCGCATTGTGCGACTTAACATTAAAGCGAGCAATTTCTTTGCTTCTTGGTTTTTTATTAACTTCACCTCACTAAAAATAAAGTCCACTTCGTCTCTGACCACTTTTAAAAACCAGCTATCCATAAACGTTTCATTTTTGTCTTGCTTCAGCTCAATCTTATATTCATTGACCAAATTATTATAGATACTGATGAATTCATCAACTTTCTGTTCTCCATATTGTTTCTCGTTAACATTTTTATGCCTAACTTTATATTTAAATTCGGGCGATGGAAAAAATTTATTATTAAATATTTTCAGTTCATTCAATAATTTTTTCTCAAAATCTATATTATCTTTTTCTTTTTGAAATTCCTTCAACTTGTTAGTGATATCAAGTGTTGTTTTTTTAATATCATCAATACTATAACGCCCGATTTTTATGTTGCTTATAAAAGCATTAAAAGCTGAAATATCAACACCTAAAGCGTTTAACCCTAATTCATTTGCTTGCACAAGAGTTGTTCCGCTTCCACAAAAAGGGTCTAAAACAACATCTCCTTTTTTGAAAAAAGATTTCTCTTTGAATTTATCAGTATGGCCATCTAGGAAGTATTCCACTAACTGAGGAATAAATTTGCCCTTATACGGATGCAACCGATGGACATGCTTCGTTGTTTCTGATTCCTTATACTTGGAAAATGATAAATCCCAGTTCAAATCATTTCCTAATTGTTTTTTCCATTTGTCTGCTTTTGTTTCATGGTACGTTTTGTAATATTTTTGCAAGTCAACCCTACTAACAACAACGTTTCCATTGTTACCCTTTTTAGGTATCCTGCCATATTGAATTAAATAAGATATATTAGATGTGGTTACATCTTTCCCTAAATATTTGGTTGCCCAAACGCTTGCCGCTTTTATTGTCATTAAATCTTCCATTTATAAGTTTCTCTTCGTAATTATAAATTCAAGCGATACCCGAAAAAAGAATATACCGCATCATTTGCCACCAAGAATTGGAGTAAGTAAATTGTCTGACAGCGATGGTTGGCAAAATTCATCCTTGGCATCGTCTGTTCGAATCTTCTGGTTCATTCGTCTTCTGTAACCACCTCCAGACCAAACAATTTTTGTTCATTCACCTCGCCGCTGCCTTTTGCATATTTGAATTTGGCTAATTGATCAACACCGCATTGTGGAATATCAAAAAAGTTTATTAATCGTCGTTTTCGCTTTTGTGTTCATCTTTTCCACTTTAGGATGCCTGTAAAGATTTTTTAGCAAGAGCGGATATTTTGGAAGAAGCAGCTTTAGAGCTTGTGCAGGAACTAGGATTTTTCTTGCTTTTCTGTGTTTTTTTTGATTATGTCTTATTATGAAACGATTTATGAAAAGTGATAGAGATCAAGTTATGCTGTTTTCGCATACTATAGCAGACAATTTAGAAGAAAATCACGAGGTTTATGCCTTTGCTGCCTTGTTAGATAAAATTCCTATGAAACCATTTCTTTCTAAGTACTCAAAAGAAGGGGGTCGGGCTTACCATCCGGTTATAATGCTGGGATGCCTTTTTTATGGCTTTCATCGTGGATGGAGAAGCAGCAGAGAATTACAAAAAGCCTGTGAAGAGAACGACGCCATGCGTTATTTAGTTGGTGGTCATAAAGTAAAGTTTCGGTCTATTGCTGAATTCCGTGTTAATTTTGGTAAAGAAATTGGCGAAGTTTTTAATTACTCTGTATCTTTGCTATCCCACAAAAAGAAAAATATTGGTACTGATGTTAAGGTAGATGGAACTAAAATCAAAGCCAGTGCTGCTGACGATCAAACATACAAAAAGTCAGATTTAGAGGAACGTAAAAGAGCTATATAGCAAGAGATCTTAGAGTATCTACGCTCAGGTATAGAATTAGATATTGAGGAAGATAAACTATATGGTAAAGACAACAGTGGCTATGAGCTTAATCCTGAAGAGGTAGATACGATCATTGAGGAGTTTATTTGCTTACAAAAAGCGAGTGAAAAGGCAAAGAGAGAGTCATTAAAAACAGCAGAAGGAAAGCAAAGTGAACCAGCCGAGTTTTCTACATCTGTTGAAAAAGATTCTTCAGAAACTATGGAAGGTACACAGGATATAGAAGCTCTAAAAACAGGAGAAAAAGAAGTTGAGGTCTTTTTAGAAGATACAACTAATTCTCATGCTAACGAGCCAGAATTATTGATAAATGAAGACCAGGCTGCAGAGGATAATGATTCTGTTATGCTTAGGAAAGCTCAAAAGTATGTTACGATCAGTAAAAGTCTGGAAGAGAATCAAGAGTCTGCTTCTGATTCTAAAATAAATCTTACTGATCCAGATGCTAAATTCATGAAACGGAATGGTAAAATTTCTCAAAGCTACAACATTCAAGTTACCTCATCAGAAGGCTATATTTTGGCAGCTGACATTGCTGAAGCTAATTCAGAAAATGATTTAGAGCAATTAGCTCCTACCCTTTCTAAAGCTGAGTCAAACACAGGGACCAGTATACAGACAGCTTCTGCAGATTCGGGTTACTTTCATTCAAGTGGTTTGGAATACCTGGATTCAAAAGGGATCAATGGTTTTATACCTTCACCTGATCAGGTAGCCAAAGAAAGAAAAGGAGAAGAGGATTCAGGTTATGAAGCTCATCAGTTTAAATATGACGAGGATGATGATTCTTGGGTTTGCCCCGAGGGTAAAACCTTAGAATTTCATAATGAATCTGTGAAAGATAAAAAGAAATATACTCATTATCATGGTAAACCTCCTGACTGTGTCATTTGCCCTGCCAGAGAACAATGTTGTACGAGCGAAGAAGAGTTACGCAGAGGTTATCGCAAATTGTCAGTAGACTCTGGTTTTGCTTTAAAACATGAAATGATCAAGAAGATGAATTCAGAAGAAGCAAAGTCTTTCTATAAAAAGCGAGGTTCTGAAATTGAACCCATTTTTGGAATTTTGAAACAAGCCAAAAAGTTCAGAGAATTCTTGCTCAGAGGCAGTAAAAAGGTTCAAATAGAGGTAAAAATCGCAGCTACAGCATTTAATTTTGGCAAAATGGTACGAGAACAACTTGCATAAACTATAAATTCCTTGACATATTTGAAAAATGAGACTGACGCAGCAAATATCTCATAAAATGCACTGAAAAATCCTAGTTCCTGCACAAGCTCTTTACCCATATCTTTGCCTGTGCTGGCAGCGTTTAGTTGCCAGTGAAAGCTTTTGTTCGCCTCGTACCATCCACCTGTATTTAACAGTGTCTAGTTGTTGAGTGAAACAGAATATTCACCTTTACCAAGCTTGATGACAACTAAAAAGAACAAATAAACCATAATCCTCGATTGATTTCTTTAATTTTTGATCATTAGCGGGAAAAAATGACTGGCTACCAGTGAAAGCCTCTGTGGGTATGCTTAATTTTTCGCCTGTGCTGACAGCGTAGTTGTCAGTGAGTCTAATTTCTTTCACCCTATTGGGCACAAGTAATTGATAACTTATATTCTAAAATAATTATTTACACAACTAAAATACACAACTAAAATTTGCTCACCGAAAATTTAGCTAATCTTGGGTACTCCCTGTGCTTAGTGCCTTCCCCATATCGATTAAAGTTGGGATGTGCATAATGTTGTGAATGAACATGATAGGTTGTTCGCATTGTTCTGAACCTCCAGTTGCGAAAGACACGCTTTGTTTTGGTTTGACCTCCACATTGATTAAAACTACCAACAGATCGATAACCACAAGTCGAGTGCATTGCTACAACGGTGTCATGATCGCCGGGGTAAAGTGCATTAATTGCCCAACGATATGACCAATGCACATTGGCAGCACTATCACCACCGACGGCATAAAAAGCAGCACCTGGTTTAACCCCCTAAAACTGGACACTTTATTGTGTTAAATTTAGGAGGTAAAACTATGATTAAAAGACAAAGATACAGTAAGGAAGCAAAAGAGAGATTGGCTTTGGAGATGATTTCAGGTCAGACTAGCACGGCAGAAATATCTAAGAGAGAGATGATTTCAGTCGCAACTTTATCGAGATGGAAGCGACAGCTGGTTTCCGAAGGCTTTGAAGATAAAAATGGGGTTGAGTTAGAATTGAGAAAAAAAATTTCCTATTTAGAATCGGCCTTATCTGGCTTAATGATAGAAAATCAGATTTTAAAAAAAACGGAAAAACTTCTTCAAGAATACAGGCAAAAAGAGAAATTATCAAGAATAGCCTCAGCACAGAATTTGGGATCACAAGGAGTTGCAGAGTTATGAAACTAGAAAAGTCAACTTATTATTATAAGTCGAAGGAGAAGAAAGATGATTCAACGATTCTAAAATCTATCCATGAAATTAGTGATCAATTGAACCAAGTAGGTTATATCTCGATGACGCAAATTCTAAAAGATAGAGGCTTTACAATAAATAAGAAGCGAGTTTACCGAATTATGAAAGAAAATAGACTTTTATGCACTAAAAAGGTGTTTTTGAAGCCAAAAACTACCCAATCTAAGCATAATTTCAGAAAATATCCCAATTTGATTAAAAGTGTGCAAGCTGATCCCTTCAAGGTAATTGTTGGCGATATAACCTATTTTGATATTAATTCGAAAGACCACTATTTAGCTTTGCTCATGAGGCTTATGAGTCGCCGTATCGTAGGAGCGGCCATTTCTGATAAAAATAACACCCAACTGGTCATAGCAGCCTTTCTTTCGCTTAAAAGAGAAATAGGAGATTTACAAAATTACTACCATCATACTGATGCTGACGTCAGATATTGCTCAAATGAGTATATCGCTCTATTAGAAGAAAGTAGAATCAATATTTCCATGTGTCGTGGTAATGTGTATGAAAACGCTCATGCCGAATCATTGAATAAAACAATTAAATATAAAGAAATTAATTTATCAGAATATCAAAACTTTGAAGAAGCTCAAAAAAGTATCTTCAGGTTTATCCATCTTTATAATACGATGAAGCCACATTCAGCTTTAGGATGGGTGACACCTCAAAAATATGAGGAGAAATATCTAAAAGAATAAGAAAAAGACTGTCCAGTTTTAGGGGGTTAAACCAACCATTGGTTCTATTGTGATCATAACGAGCACGTGAATTGCTTGTCGTAAGAATGCGAACAGCGTTAAGAAACTTTAGAACACCTGCACTCGAAACATCAAAAGCTGTAGCAAGTGGTGTCAATACCGACCTATTGAGTCTGTGGCCGATGTTTGCAATTTCAGACCCACCCTGTGCAGAGACTAAGGATGTCACATGAGTAATGTTATACCGATGACCATAATTCGCCATGACATAGCCCGTAATGAGTCCTCCCATTGAGTGGACAACCATACGACAGTATTTACCACCATAACGACAGTTCTGGTTTAAAACAGAAAGTAACTGTGTCAAACCACGTTCGTGACCAAAATACGTTGGATTATAACGACCGTCATAGCCGACAAAAACAACCTTTTTGGCTGCCCCTCGTGACTCAGCAGCCGAGGCACCAGGCCAGTAATTCTCACAAGAGGATCGTTTTTGGCAGGCAATCTGGCTTGCTGGTCTTTTTGTGGCCAAATTGAAACCATGCACATACACAACGGTGGGTCCTGCTGCATGCAAAGTGTACGAGAACCCCAAGACAAGCAGAGACAGCATATGTATTTTTTTTATATTCATATGATCTAATCTCCTAAAAATAGTTAACTTGAGGCTCTCTGCCCCATATAACTACATGACGTAGGAAATGTCCGTTTTTAACAACTTTTTTGCAAAAATATTGTTGTGCATCTGAGAATTTCAACGAGATACCTCTTTTTTTAGCTTCTTCCCTGATGGAAGAAGTCTCCGCAGTACGCCAGTCACTCTCTGCCCCAATTTGAGAAAACCCTACCACCAAGCCGCTCTTTTTGGGTGCACACTGAAACGTTGCTACAATCAAAGACAACGATGCAAATACCAACGAGCGGCTTAGTAGTATTCTCTTTCTTTTCATAAAGCTAACCTTTTCAGTTCCTCTCAGTTTTAAGGAGAAATACGAATGTTTGTACGACACAGACGGCTCTGGCTATCGTCCCTGATATCAATACCATTGATATATCCGGTACAAGAGGCATAACCCCACCATTACCAGCATTATCAGCATTCGTGGTCCAATCAGCGTCTTCAAGCGTATCTAACTCACTTTGTGTAATAGCCAACATTGAACCATGAGAAGCACTTGGGAAACCTGCTCTTTCTTTTTTCCATGCTCGTTTATTATTATTTCTGGTCGCCTGCACATAAGTGTGAGAATGTCCCCTTTTTTGGTTAAGGCTTAAACTATTCCAGCCAGCTACGTAAGTGTTATACCACCCCTTACTTATGCCATAGCCCAGATCAGGAAAACTTCCGATATCAGTACTAGTAGCATACCACCCCCTTGTCAAGGGGCCATTATCAACACTATAGCTACCTGTAGTACAGTTTGGAGTAGTATATTGATCTTCGTACAGAAGAACTCTATTGCTATTCAGCTCCTTAAACAAGAAAGGGCCTTCACGTCCAGGATCATTGTGCCTCATCAGCACAGGAGTCCCAAAAAAACCAGTTTCGCCGGGCTTGAGAGTTGTTCCTGTAAACAAATAGCTGGCCAAACTAAGATGAACCAGACAAGCATTAACGTCACTACCTATTCCTTCCTTTTTTAAAACCCCAAAGTAAGTATCTTTGATTTTAATGATACTAATGTCAATCCACTCCCAGGGGCGCGGACTTGAAGGGTTCATATAAAGTTGGGGCTCATCTGAGGCAGGGTCAAATGTTATCCAAACATCCTTAACGCTATCCCAGTACTCATAGGTCTGCCAATTCGTAGTCGTTAAATAGTAGGTAGCATTTGAAGTTCGAGGCTTTATTGCATTGCCAACAGTCGTGGAAGACTGCGTCCCTGAAGTGTAGTGACGGCTAGTCCAGAACACATAGAAACGCTCTTCTTCTTCCTCATAAAAAAGAGAAGGAGCCCAGGCATTAGGCATCGCAGAAATGAGTGGCGGCATAGTGCCAATCGTTTCAAAATAAGAGTCTGGCGTGTTTTCCCTACCAAGCCGATTGGAATTGCTTGATCCAGGCAAAACCTGAAGCATTCCCCCTTGCCAGTTTACTAAGTCATCTGATGCCCAAACGCCAATCTGTGTGTGGTCCCAACCATGTGTATGAACCATATAAAATTTTGATTTCCCCTTAGTGTTTACAACCCTCACCGTAAAAGGATCACGCATACGAATATCCGCAAAGGATCCTGAAGATCGCTGCCTCCACTTAAAACGAAATTCGTTATCGTTGCACTTGCCGTTATTCGTGCTGCTTGCCCCAATACAGCCGTCTGAAAATCTGGTAGGCACAACATCACTAGTTAACTCGTTAGACGCAGAATATCTAAGGCTTTCTCCCGTACCACTACTACTACCCCTGAAATAAACCATAAGATACTGATGGTCTTGATCGCCTATAGTTAACGAAGTATTGGCAACATCAATAGCTGTGCTCACATCTGCAGATTTCGTGTGACATATATCAAGGTCTACGCTTTCTGCATCGTCTGTAATCCTGTCAACTTGTGCTCCTATAGCTCCTGGGAGAGAGAAGGATGATAGTACCCCCCTACGACCATCATTAGTTGGTTCAGAATTGGTTCAAATCAAGTTATTTGGTTCAAAAGGCTTGGGTTTACTGGTAGAGCAAGTGAAAGACATTTTCCTAAAAAAGGTGCATCAAAAGGCCGACGTTAAATCATCAAATAAAACAGAGGTTCCTAATGAAGCACCCTTCTCAGGTTATTTGTCTAAACAGGTATTCGGCAGTAATGCGAAATAGTAAAGACAAAAAGTTATACAGAATGCAAATGGTTCATTATGCCAAGAAGCATGGTTTCAAGCCAACAGCCAGAATGTTTAAAACGACTGTAAAAACAGTAAAAAAGTGGTTTCGTAGGTTTGAATCAGAGAAATACGTTGGCTTGGAAGACAAGAGCCACGCTCCACACTACTCACCACATGCAATCACAGACTTTGAAAAGGCTTATGTTTGCTTTCTTAAAAAGAAACGTCGAGGCTTTGGTGCTCAGGAACTGAAGAATGTTTACCAACTAGACTTGAGTGTCAAGGCCATTCGCAGAGCGTGGAGGGAGCAAGCACTCTTGAAAAAAAAGCGTAGAAAACATAAAACGAAGCAAAATTTGCGTGAAATTAAGAAATTATGGGGTTTATTTAAGCAATTTGACGTAGATACGAAGCATTTATACGATATTCCTGAGCTTTGGCCTTATATTCAGGAAAATATTGTACCGAAATATCAATATACCTTCAGAGAAGTTTTTTCTGGCTTACAATTTCTAGCTTTTGCAGATGAGTATAATATGGCATACTCTTGTCTGTTTATGGAGGTAATTTTAGATCATCTTGTAAAATCAGGGGTTGATTTAAAGAAAAATAATACGAGAGGGCAAACAGATAATGGCTCAGAGTTTATTGGTGCTTGGAATAAAAAAGGAGATTCGGAGTTTACAAAAGTATTAGCCAGTTATGGTGTGCCACACCAGACGATCCCTGCTGGAGCGCATACTTGGCAGTCTGATGTTGAAACGACTCATAGATTGATTGAGGATCACCTTTACCTGAATGAAACGTATAATTCAAGAGAAGACTTTCTCAACAAAGCTGGCTCCTATCTATTGATGTTCAATTCAATAAGAAAAAATTCTTACAAAGAGAATAAATCGCCCTGGCAGCTGATCCGAGAGGAAAGCACAACTATTGACAAACAAATATTAAATTTACCACCGTTTCGACTGGACTATTTATTTCAAAAGATGCCAATGGTCGTAGGGGGGTACAATCCTATTCTCCATCCCTTCTTTTTATTGTCAAGTACTTTTTTTATTTAATTTATTTTCACTTACAAATATATTAAATAAATACATATTGGTTTTTTTAAAAAATGCTTTCTGGGAATTTATGAGCAGGACTATTTTGTAAAATATATAATTAAAAACACCTGGTCACTAACGTATGGGTAAACGTTTATCATGGTGACTAAGTTCCACCCTACCACCCACTTTGCATTAAAGAGATGTTATGTCACATATTTTATATCAAGCGATATAAGCGCGAAATAGTATAATTGCCAGAATATTAAATAAAAATATAGAAAAATACTTGACCATAAAAACATGGTAATCTAAAGTTCCTTAGATTAGGGAGAGTTGTTATTATGAAGACAAGTTTTACTAAAAATATGCAAATAAAAAAGGCTTTAGCTATTGCATTTCTGATTTTTTTGCTTTTTATAACTGCTTTGACAGCTCAAGACGAGAATATTAATTTAAATGACAAGAATAAGAGTAGCTCACTAGAGAAAAAAGATGAGACAAAAAAAAACAAATATTTTGAGTACAGCGGCTACTTACGTTCCGGAGCTTCAATGCATGGAAGTGGAGGATCAAGTAGTGGAGGTGCCTGTTTTTCTGTACCTCATCAAAAATGGAATGGTGCTTATTTTCGCCTAGGTAACGATTGCCTGGATTACGGAATACTTACTTTAGGTAGTAATATTCTGGAAAGCAAGGGCACCCGTTTTAAAGCAGTCGCTACTATTGACGTAATCAGTGATCAACGGAACTCTGTATCCCGGGTAGATTGGTTTCCTCGGTTACGCGAGCTTCATGCGGAAGGTCATGGGCTTCTCTGGGGAGAAACTACCGTATGGGCTGGCAAGAAAATGTACATAGAAACAGGAGGTTTTGATGACCCTGTTCTGGTTTCTATGCTTGATTTCTTTCCTGTGGTCAGTTCAGGGAATGGTATTGGTTTAGGTAATATTTCTTTAGGCTCTGATAAGCTAAAATTACATGTGTCGAATTTTTGGTATGCTCTCCGATTTTCTAACACAAATGAAGAATCTGCTGATAACTTCACAAATAGGGGATCTCCTTATTTTCGGCCTACACCTGCAGACCGTTCTGTATTGACTATGCCAGACCTGCGCGTAGAAGCAGATTTACAAGATTTAAACTTGGGAGTTTTTTCTTTTGCTATTCAGTTACCCTTGGTTTTTCAGGTGGTAAATCCTGATGGCATTAAAGATGAGTTTGCAGATATTTCTTCTTCTCTTAGCCTTCAGTGGAAAGACAGCTTTTTCAATTTTTGGTATCTAACCCTAGGTAGTCAACTAGGCACAGGAATGATGGCTCACAATCCTGGTTGTGCCAGCACAGACGGCCCGTCTGACTGTGTTGATTCAATCGCCAATGCTTCCCATTTAGGCTTTAGAGCTTATACAACAGGGTATTTTCATTTTGAGACACTAAAGTTTTTCAAACTTGCTTATAGTGCTATTTTTGAATTAGTAGATAACCGAGACAGGCTCATTCGGTTGAATGAGAGCAATCAAATTGAGATACTTTATGACGATTCAGACGGACGTAATGATGAAATACCTGATGGTATTTATCGGGGAGACCATACGTGGATAAGTTTAGGCATAAGCCCACATTTTATGTTAACTGACTATTTAAGCTTTATATTGCTCTATGGAATAAACATCAGTTCTAGTCCTGAACCCATTAAGAGCGAAGGTGTTGATAGCTTTTTTCCCGATGCTAAATATACGACAGAAAACCGTATTTTACATCATGCTTCTATTGCATTACAAATTAGTGGGGATTCTCAAAATATAACAAACCGTACCTCTATTCGAATTTTTGTAAGTTACTTTGCGTGGAACCAAGAATGGAATACTTATAGAGATAGACGTCCTACTGAAATTGGTAATCGTTATATTCGTGATAAACTTCCACTTGAAAGAGCGCCTGACCGGCTTGATGGTAACATTACATCAGCTCTGATCATTGGGGTTCAGGGAGAAGCTGCTTTTTAGCTATCTAAGTAATCATTGTTTTTCTCTTAACGATAGAGAATTAACTCTTAAGTTATATGTTGGAACTTTGAATTCACTGATAGAATCCAATGACCATGACAAAGTATCCAACATTACTAGAGATCTCTTCTCTTAATAAGGCTTTTTACGGGTATAGTGTTCTAAAAGATGTAGATTTTACTCTACATAAGGGAGAGATTCATTCTATTGTAGGTGAAAATGGGGCAGGGAAATCAACACTTATTAAAATAATTAGTGGTTACCATAAGAAAGACAGTGGTAGTATATACCTTAATGGGCGTCCTCTTGGAGTTTCCTCTCCTCATGAAGCATTGGCTACAGGTATCAGTACGGTTTATCAAGAAATCAATTTAATACCACACCTCTCTATTGCAGAGAACATTTGCATTGGCCATGAGAAAAGAGCAATGGGTTTATTGATAAAACGTCAAGCTATGCATCATGAAGCAAACCTGGCTCTTAATAAAATTGATGTCAAGACTGATGTGCGTCAAATGTTAAGTAGTTGTTCTACTGCTTTACAACAAATGACAGCGATTGCCCGATGCATTAATATTAAAGCAAGTGTATTAATTTTTGATGAGATTACTTCATCCTTAGATGCTACAGATGTTGAAAAGTTACTCAAAGTTATCAAAAAACTAAAGAAGCAAGGTTTTGGGATAATATTTATCAGCCATTTCCTTAGTCATATATATGAAATAAGCGACCGTATCAGTGTTTTACGTAATGGGCTTATGAAAGGTACTTTTAAAAGCTCTGAACTCCCTCGTGAAAAGTTGATCACCATTATGCTAGGCAAAGACTTTGCAAAATTTCTAAACCAAAAGCCTGAAAAGTCTAAGAACCATAAGAAAAACTTTAAAGAAAATGAAGTAACTATTTCTATAGAGGGGCTTGGTAAAAGAAAAATTCTCAAACCAGTAAACATTCAAATAAAAGAAGGTGAAGTTTATGGCCTTGCGGGTTTACTTGGTTCTGGCAGGTCGGAGCTTGCCCGCCTGATTTATGGTGATCTTACTCCTGATTATGGAAGTATTTCTATTGATGGTAAATACCTTTTGTTTACCAAACCTATCGCTGCTATTAGGTCTGGCTTTGCATACTGCGCAGAAGATCGTAAGGCAGAAGGTATTTTCTCTAACTTTACTTTAGCTGAAAACATTACCATTGGTTTACAAGTACTCAAAGGGGTTTTTCATCGTATCTCGAGAAAAAAACAAAAAGAAATCACAAACTACTTTAGAAATATTTTTAAGATATCAGCTCCTTATCAACAAAAAATTATGTATTTAAGCGGAGGCAATCAACAGAAAGCTTTATTGGCACGTTGCCTGGCCACTAAGCCACGCTTTTTGATTTTAGACGAACCCACACGAGGAGTTGATATTGGCGCTAAACTAGAGATTGAAAAAATCATTCTCTCGGCTCAAAATACTGGTACCACTATATTATTTATCTCCTCTGAAATGGAAGAATTAGCCAGATGCTGCCAACGCATCGCTATTATGTATGAGCGTGATAAAGTATCAGAAATATCTTCTGAGGATATCAATGCAAACTCGATTCTACAAGCTATTGTTAATACCTCTAAATAAAAGAAAAGTTTGAATTAGTATGATATCTCTTGATGAGTAAATATTTTAAAAAATTAAATTTAACTTTAAAAGAAAGGCTTTCTTTCCTTAAAAACCTAAATAAAAACCTAAATAAAGCTGAGGCATTTTGGGCTGTTTTGTTCTTTCTATCTCTTATCATTTACAATATAATTTTTACAGAAGATTTTTTTTCCATAAGCATAAAAGATGGGCGGCTTTTTGGGAGCATTATTGATATTTTTAATCGTGGTGCGTTAATTATGCTTCTATCTATTGGTATGACCCTTGTATTTGCTACGGGTGGAGTTGACCTATCAGTGGGTTCTATCATGGTTATTTCAGGTTCTTTTGCTGCATTTGTATTAGATACAGACTTTATTAAATATACTATAGGGTATGAAAATTCTACTCTTGTGCTCCTAACCATTATCGGGCCTACCATGTTTTTAGCCTTATTAGCTGGTATTTGGAATGGAATACTTGTTGCTTATTTAAATATTCAACCTATTGTAGCTACTTTAATATTACTTCATGCAGGCCGAGGGGTTGCACAATTGATCACTGAAGGCAAGGTTTTGACTTTTGATTACCCCGCTTTTGAATTTATAGGCAGCGGTTTTTTTCTTGGCTTACCTTTTCCGATCACAATTACTATGCTTTGTTTACTCCTGGCCTATTTATTTACGCGTAGAACTTCATTGGGCTTATTTATTGAGGCCGTTGGTGAAGCACACCAGGCCAGTTACCTTATTGGAATTCGAGTCAAAGAAATCAAGTTATTAGTTTATATCTGCTCTGGCTTATGCGCAGGTATTGCTGGTCTTGTTGCTGCTGCTGACATTAGCAGTGCAGATGCAAATAACATGGGTTTGTTTTTAGAGCTTGACGCTATTGCTGCTGTGATCATTGGAGGTTCTTCTTGGGGAGGCCGCTATACCCTTTTTGGCTCTATGATCGGTGCTTTAACAATTCAAACATTGACAACTAGTATGTTGATAAGAAATGTAACTCCTGAACATTCTCTGGTTTATAAAGCTTTACTAGTATTGGCATTTACATTATTTCAGTCATTTTCTTTCCGTACATTCCTGAAAAGAATACCCAATTACTTTAAAAGCATTTTTTAAAAAAACCAATATGTATTTATTTAATATATTTGTGAGTGAAAATAAATAAAATAAAATAGGCATAAAATATGAAATTAAAACATTTAGATGCCCGCGCTCTACCTCTTATAGCAACATTGAGCGTCTTTTTGCTAACATATTTATTAGCAGCAGTTTACTTTCCGGAATTTTTTAATCCAAAAGTATTACTCAATTTATTTTCAGATAATGCGTTTTTAGGTGTGATTGCTATTGGTATAACCTTTGTAATCATATCAGGTGGCATTGACCTCTCTGTGGGTTCTACTCTTGCTTTTGTGGGCGTACTTACTGCTCACCTTTTAGAAGTAAAAGGAATGGATCCAGTTTTTGTAGTTTTTCTGATGTTATTTTTAGGGACAATGTTAGGTTCTCTAATGGGTTCGCTTATTCATTTTTTTAAACTACAACCTTTTCTTGTTACTTTGGTTGGCATGTTTTTTATTCGAGGCTTAACTTTTATGATCAGCTTCGAATCAACACCCGTGAAAAACGATAGCTTTGTTGCTTTTTCAGAGTGTTGTACAATAGGCAGTACACATTTTCCAATTAGTGTTATTATTTTTTTCTGCCTCCTGCTTTTTGGAATTTATCTTAGCCGGTATACCCGTTTCGGCATGAATACTTATGCCATTGGCAGTAATGAGCAGTCAGCTATATTAATGGGTTTACCTGTTGGGCGCAACAAAATTTTGATCTATGCTTTCAATGGTTTTACATCTGCTTTAGGGGGGATTCTTTATGTAGCTTACACACTTTCAGGTTATTCCAGAGCAGGTATTGCCTTGGAGTTAGATGCCATTGCTGTGGTTGTCATTGGTGGTACTCTTTTAACAGGAGGAGTGGGTCTTATTGAAGGAACTTTTTTTGGTGTTTTGATCTACGGCATGATTCAAAATATCATAATTTTTCAAGGTAATTTAAGTTCATGGTGGACAAAAATTATTATAGGTTCTCTAATATTAATTTTTACCTTACTTCAAGGTATACTGTTGAAACTACTAAATAAGGCTAAATAGGTAATGAGAAATTTAGACCAGCTGCTCGCAGATTTATATAATCCATTTGATCTTTCCAGACAAAGCCATCGTTGGAATAAACTGATCAAGTGTTTTTATAATGAATTTGGTAAAGAAAAAGAAGGTGAGGTATCTCTGTTTTCCAGCCCTGGTCGCACAGAAATAGGGGGGAATCATACAGATCATAATCATGGGCTGGTACTAACTGCTGCCATTGATCTTGACATTATTGCTGCTGCTCGCCCCCGGCAAGACATGAATATTCACGTGACCAGCAACATTTTTCCTGAATCTTTTCACATTAATTTAAATGATCTTGGTCCGTGTAAAAGTGAATATGAAAGCAGCCCTGCCTTGATCAGAGGTATGGCAGCATGTTTGAAAAAAGAAGGATACCATATAGGAGGCTTTGATGCCTTTATTGCATCTGAATTGCCTGCTGGCAAGGGGATGAGTTCTTCTGCTGCTTTTGAAGTGCTAATAGGGCAAATATATCACTCCCTGTTCAATAAAAATAATTTAGACCTTATTCAGTTAGCCCAAGCCGCTCAAAAAGCCGAGAGTGAATATTTTGGTAAGCCTTGTGGTTTAATGGACCAATTAGCCTGTACTTATGGTGGTTTATTATTTATTGACTTTAAAAACTCTCAAAAACCTATTATTAAAAACATAGAAACTCCTCCATTTGAAAAACAAGGATTAAAACTCTTTTTTCTTGATGATCAGGGAGACCATAGCGGTCTTTCTTCAGAGTATGCTGCCTTATCTAAAGAAATGCATTCTGTTGCTGCTTATTTTAAAAAAGATGTTCTAAGAGAAGTTGGGTTTAAAAGTATTAAAAAAAACATGTCTCTTTTGCGTTCTAAATTAGGAGATAGAGCTGTTATGCGCTCTTTACATTATTTTCAGGAAAATGAACGGGTTAAGAAACAAATGACAGCTTTGTTACAGAAAAATCTAGACTTATTTTTGTGCTTAGTTCGGGAATCAGGCCGTTCTTCTTGGATGCTTTTACAAAACTGCATAAACCCCAAAACTCCCCAAAACCAAAGTATGGGGTTGGTCTGGGCTTTAACTGACTTTTTCTTCTCACAAAATGTAGACTACCGAGGGGCCTGCCGTGTTCACGGAGGAGGTTTTGGAGGAGCAGTGCAGGTATATATAGATCAAGACATACAAAACACTTATCAGAAATTTATACAGGAGACTTTAGGTAAAGAACGCTTACTTTCTGTAAGTATACGCAAAAAAGGCGTGTGTCATTTGATGAATATTCAGGGTTAGCTGTAAAATTAAAATAGCTAAAGATTAATATGTTTTAGTAGGTTTATCGGCGATGCCATTTCCACGCTGTGCTTATGATCTCATCAAGACTATTTAACTTAGGCTTCCAACCTAAGTCTTTTTTGATTTTTTTTTGCCTAAAGTCGCGTCTAATGTCAGAGGTATCAGATAAGTTTCTGGATCATGACTCTCGCCTATTTCACCTTCCGGATCTGCCCGCTACATTGAAGTAGCGTAAAATAGAGTATTTTACATCATATGCCTTTGAATAATCTTTTAAAAGATCCTCAACCATTAATTTTGTTCTTCCATAAGTATTTATGGGGTTTCGCATATGCCCTTCTGTAATAGGGATATGATCTGGTAGTCTATGAGTAACACAAGTTGATGAAAAAATAAAAATTTTTTTAGGTAACTTTGATTCAACTAAAGATTTCAATAAATGGACCAACTTACCCCACTTGACAAAACTTTCATGGCCGTAGCAAGATTATCTAAAACAATAGTATCATAACCCAGCTGGTGAAGCAATTTATTCACATGGCCACCAATATAACCGGCTCCTCAACAATGAGTATCACAGGAAATACAACTTCTTCCGGGTCACCCTGCCTGACAGTTATCCCCTAAGATAAACTTGCCTTTGAGGTTCTTTAAAGTCACTTCCCGCCCAATAAGAGAATCTGTCAAATGAGTATTTTCAATTTGAGCATGATGGTCAATAATGCTATTAGAAATTGTACTCTTTTGAACCAAACTCTCTTGTGAAATACTGACATTAGGCCCAATCGTAGAATCAATTATTTTAACATTATCTGAGATATACACAGGTTCTATTATTTTTGAATTTATGATTTCTCCTTTATTGTACCCCTCGGAACTCTCCCGTGCTTTTTTAAGTATTTTTTGATTGGTATCCAGCATGCTCTCTAGAGTGCCGCAATCGTACCAGCTATCTATCATAAAGTATTTCATTTTAATTGATTTCTCCTTAACCATATGAGCAAAAGCGTCAGTAATCTGATATTCGCCCTTAGTTGTAATATTTTTTTCAATGATATGTTCAATAGATACAAATAATTCACCACTAGAGGGAAAAAAGTTTACCCCGGGAAGACTTAATTTAGAAGAAGGCTGTTGGGGCTTTTCTATGAAGTTTGTAATATGATCTGTATCAGGGTCCACTTCAATTATTCCAAATCGACTTGGATCATCTACCACATAAACCCCTACTAGGGGAATATCACTTGATAAAACAGACTTGATATCTGCTTCAAAAAGAGTGTCCCCATAAATAATTAAAAGAGAATCATTAGAGGCTACCTCACCTTTTGCCAAAAGGCAAGCATGCCCTAAACCTTTCTGCTTAGTTTGTTCTACAAAGCTAATATTAAGTTCAGGATATGATTGCTTGATTTCATCTTCCATGAGTTCCCTCAGATAACCTGTAATGATCACAAAATCAGTTACGCCAATTGATTTTACTTTATCTATGATATGATATATAGAAGGTTTACCCCCTACAGGAAGCATAGCCTTAGGAAGAGAGTGGGTAAGGGGACGCATTCTTGTTCCTTTACCAGCGGCAGGTATTAAACATTTAACAGGCATATTTAAACATTATTCAATTTTACATGAAATCAATACTGCGCTATTCTGGTTTGCTAACCCGAATGGCAGTGGAAAAACTACGACTTTCACCAGGAAGCAATGTCTGCAAACCTATATGATTGCTATAGCTATCAGGAGCAGAAGTTTGATTTTCTAAAGCAATGCTTTTTCGGTCAGGAGCGGTATATACTTGCAGGAAATTATACTCCGGATCAGGAAGTAGTTCTATTTGTATCTCTTTTCTAGGATGTATCATAATAATAGGTACTCCTTTTTGATCAAGATCAAGTGTAAAGCAATTATCAAAAACTTCTTTACCAATAGGAGCAAACTCATAAAAATCAGAAAAAGGAATTTCTTTTCCTGTAGGTATAAGCTCCTCATCAAATTCAATTAAATTCTTTGTTTTCATTTGTAATAAACAATCATCAATAGGTACTCCTAAAGTAAAGTAGGGGTGCCAACCATCAGCAAAAGGCATTGGCTCCTGCCCCTGATTTGTAAAAAAAGTTTTTAAAGATAAAAAATTCCCAGCTAATAAATGGTATTCAACTTTTATAGAAAAAGGAAAAGGATAACCAGTTTCTTCTCCCTGATACAAAAACTCAATGCACAAAACAGCTTTTTCATGGTCAGATATTGAGTTCGTTACGGAAAAGTTTGACTCATAGACTAAACCATGAAGGGCATGGCCTTTTGAAATAAATCTTGATAGTTTATATGTTCTCCCTTTGTATTCATAAAGGGCTTTACGGATTCTTCCTGCATAGGGGAACAACTTTACCCCCCGAAACATCTCACTTACTTTACCTACAGCCTCTTCAGGAGAATTATATCCCTCAATCACATTATATTCTTTTTCGTCAAGACGAACTTTAAATTGATTTAAAATACCACCACAAAAAGGAAAAACCTCGACTGCAGCTCCCCCATCGATATCTTCAAGAATATAAGAAGCACCTTCTTTAAAAGGAGAAATGGAAATTTTAAAAGCTGTAGAGGTCAATATTTACGGCTAGGTAATACCGCAGCCGCTTCATTTTGAGTAAATACTTCATCTTTCACAATAATTTCTTTAGGAACCTTTTCTCCTTTTAGAACTTTCTCAATTACGTCAAAAACATATTCACCTAACAAAGGATTGCATTCAACAGTACAGTTTAATTTGCCTTGTATCATTGATTCAAAGGCAGCACTCACTGCATCCACAGAAACTAAAACTATGTCTTCACCAGGCTTTAACCCATACTCTTCAATAGCATTGATTGCCCCCAAGCACATATCATCATTATGACAGTAGACTGCATCTATATTTTTTCCCCCAGATTTCAAAAAAGCTTCCATTACTTCTTTACCTTTAAATCTGGTAAAATCTGCAGGTTGTGATTTAATTATTTTAAGCTGCGGATAGGCTTTTAATTGTTCTTTAAAACCTTTTTTACGGTCTAAAGTAGGCGCAGCCCCAGGAGTACCTTGCAATTCTACTATTTTACCCTTACCTTTAGTCATTTTAGCTAAGCACTTAGCAGCCTTTCGCCCTTGTTCAATAAAGTTAGAAGCAATTTTAGTTGTGTAGAGGCTGGGATCCGCATCAACACCACGATCAACAAGTACAACAGGTATAGAAGCTGCTTTTAATTCTTTAAAAACAGAGCTCCAGCCTGATTCTACTACAGGAGCTAAAATAACTGCTTGTACTTTTAAAGAAGCAAAAGCACGTAAAGCTTTGATTTGATTCTCCTGTTTTTGTTGTGCGTCTGAGAATTTCAACGAGATACCTCTTTTTTTAGCTTCTTCCCTGATGGAAGAAGTCTCCGCAGTACGCCAGTCACTCTCTGCCCCAATTTGAGAAAACCCTACCACCAAGCCGCTCTTTTTGGGTGCACACTGAAACGTTGCTACAATCAAAGACAACGATGCAAATACCAACGAGCGGCTTAGTAGTATTCTCTTTCTTTTCATAAAGCTAACCTTTTCAGTTCCTCTCAGTTTTAAGGAGAAATACGAATGTTTGTACGACACAGACGGCTCTGGCTATCGTCCCTGATATCAATACCATTGATATATCCGGTACAAGAGGCATGAACCCCACCATTACCAGCATTATCAGCATTCGTGGTCCAATCAGCGTCTTCAAGCGTATCTAACTCACTTTGTGTAATAGCCAACATTGAACCATGAGAAGCACTTGGGAAACCTGCTCTTTCTTTTTTCCATGCTCGTTTATTATTATTTCTGGTCGCCTGCACATAAGTGTGAGAACGCGCCCTTTTTTGGTTAAGGCTTAAACTATTCCAGCCAGCTACGTAAGTGTCATACCACCCCTTACTTATGCCATAGCCCAGATCAGGAAACCTTCCGATATCAGTACTAGTAGCATACCACCCCCTTGTCAAGGGGCCATTATCAACACTATAGCTACCTGTAGTACAATTTGGAGTAGTATATTGATCTTCGTACAGAAGAACTCTATTGCTATTCAGCTCCTTAAACAAGAAAGGGCCTTCACGTCCAGGATCATTGTGCCTCATCAGCACAGGAGTCCCAAAAAAACCAGTTTCGCCGGGCTTGAGAGTTGTTCCTGTAAACAAATAGCTGGCCAAACTAAGATGAACCAGACAAGCATTAACGTCACTACCTATTCCTTCCTTTTTTAAAACCCCAAAGTAAGTATCTTTGATTTTAATGATACTAATGTCAATCCACTCCCAGGGGCGCGGACTTGAAGGGTTCATATAAAGTTGGGGCTCATCTGAGGCAGGGTCAAATGTTATCCAAACATCCTTAACGCTATCCCAGTACTCATAGGTCTGCCAATTCGTAGTCGTTAAATAGTAGGTAGCATTTGAAGTTCGAGGCTTTATTGCATTGCCAACAGTCGTGGAAGACTGCGTCCCTGAAGTGTAGTGACGGCTAGTCCAGAACACATAGAAACGCTCTTCTTCTTCCTCATAAAAAAGAGAAGGAGCCCAGGCATTAGGCATCGCAGAAATGAGTGGCGGCATAGTGCCAATCGTTTCAAAATAAGAGTCTGGCGTGTTTTCCCTACCAAGCCGATTGGAATTGCTTGATCCAGGCAAAACCTGAAGCATTCCCCCTTGCCAGTTTACTAAGTCATCTGATGCCCAAACGCCAATCTGTGTGTGGTCCCAACCATGTGTATGAACCATATAAAATTTTGATTTCCCCTTAGTGTTTACAACCCTCACCGTAAAAGGATCACGCATACGAATATCCGCAAAGGATCCTGAAGATCGCTGCCTCCACTTAAAACGAAATTCGTTATCGTTGCACTTGCCGTTATTCGTGCTGCTTGCCCCAATACAGCCGTCTGAAAATCTGGTAGGCACAACATCACTAGTTAACTCGTTAGACGCAGAATATCTAAGGCTTTCTCCCGTACCACTACTACTACCCCTGAAATAAACCATAAGATACTGATGGTCTTGATCGCCTATAGTTAACGAAGTATTGGCAACATCAATAGCTGTGCTCACATCTGCAGATTTCGTGTGACATATATCAAGGTCTACGCTTTCTGCATCGTCTGTAATCCTGTCAACTTGTGCTCCTATAGCTCCCAGGTTTTTCTTCACATTAAATATATCCACGCTATAGACATCTCCCGTACAACCTGCAGGTAAACTACTAGAGGCAACCTTTTCAACAGGGAAACCACCGCTTTTGTCAGGGTAAAATTTTATATCAGGTTCGTTAACAAAAAGAGGGATAGAATTTCCTGACCCCCTATCTGCTCCTTCTGTTAATTTAAAATAAACTTTGATCTGGGGAACACTACCACCAAGTCTACTGGGAGTAACACTTAAAGTAGTAGATTTGCCTTCATCTATATTTGTTAGTCCAAAACTTGCAGTAACGAGAGGTCTTGCTGTACAAGTTACACCTGTGAGCTCAAAATCAGAATCACAGGAAATACATCTGGCTTCGCCTACGCCACATAACGTGCTCCCGGGCGCAGGGGTCCCGTTATCACAAGAACATGGAGCACTCCGTGTAGTCTCTTGGCATTCTTTGTCGACCAACGCATAAACAAGTGTAGGATCAGGATGCGTATTACAGCTCTGGCAATTCGTTTCACTCTCGTTAGTAGTTGTTCCATCTTGTGGCATACCATTTTCGCAGAAATATGGATATCTTTGAGCTCGGATGCAGCTCTCATCCATAGCCAATGTAAAGCCATCATTACATTCTTTGCATTTAGTGGGTGCTTTACCCTCTACAAACCCGGTTTCACCTTCTTCTGGTGTACCATTCTCACAAACATAATTTGTAACCGCACCTACTCGTTTGGAACCATCGTCAGCGTCCGGCTCTCGGCCGCAAGTAAAGGTAAACACTAAAGCAAAAGAAAAACATAATAAATATGTTGCTTTTGATAATATTTTTTTCTTTTTAACATTTCTGCTATATTCATCATATATTTTTTTCACAAAATTGTCCCCGCATCCAAGCAATTCTATATGGTCAAACGCTCCTTTTATTGTCAAGTACTTTTTTTATTTAATTTATGGTCGTGTCATATTTAATCAAAGTTTCCAATTAAAAAAGGAATTGACTTATCTCCCTTAAATTAAGGTTATGTCTCATTATGAACAAAAGAAAATATACCTTTGATACAAGTGGTTTTAGCTGTCAAAATACAGACTGCCATAAGTATCATAAGGTAAATGAAGGAAATGTGCGCTTTGCTTATATGTCTGGTAAGTACAAACAAATAGCCTATTTAAAGTGCACCGCTTGTGGTAGATGCTTTTCAGAGAATAAAGGCACTATTTTTTTTCGTCGCAAGAAAAGCAAAGAAACCATTACTCGGGTATTACAAAACACAGTTGAGGGCTGTGGCATTAGAGCTACCGGAAGAGTCTTTGGTATCAGCAAGGATACAGTTCTTGCTTGGGTTAAAGCAGCAGGTGAAGATTCACTAAAAGTTGAAAAAAAATATATACAAAAACCTGTCTTTCAATGAAATTCAATTAGACGAGCATTGGGGTTTTGTCTTTAAAAAACAATACAATCTATCAGAGACTGAGCGATTAAGTGATGAAATAGGGGATATCTGGACTTTTACTGCAGTATTGCCTGTAGAAAAGCTCATTTTAGCGCATATAACAGGCAAGAGGACCTCAGTGAATGCTAGAAAGTTACTGACCAAGGTAAAAACAAGAAGTAAGCCAAAGAGGGAAGATAAATTCTTGATTACCTCTGATGGATATGAGGGATATAGTGATGCCATTCTTTCAGTTTATGGTAAATTTGACTCAATGACTAGAAAGCTTCAATCACCCAAATCTCTATGTTATGGGCAAATAATTAAGAGAATAGAAAAAGGGAGATGTAAGGAAGTTGACAAATCTCTAATCTTTGGTGATCAAAAGCTACTAGATGAATATATTGCAAACTCTTCAGTAAGTCATCAGATGAACACCTTTGCTGTAGAAAGGAATAATTTGACTCTTCGCCAACACAATCATAGAATAGAGCGTAAAAGTCAGGGTTTTTCAAAAAAATTCAAATATATGCAGGGGCATAATTCTTTTGTTGCTAATTATTACAATTTCTGCCTTCCACATTCAAGTCTAGCTGAGTATGAGGGAGGAAAACCAATTCAAATCACCCCAGCAATGGCTACAGAAATGACGAATCATAAGTGGTCTATACAAGAATTATTCATCGCAAATAGAAACTTTGATTAAATATGACACGACCAAATTTGGGAGAAAGAAGGATGATAGGAGGCTGTGCGGGAACTAGGATTTTTCTTGCTTTTCTGTGTTCTTCTTTGATTATATCTTATTATGAAACGATTTATGAAAAGTGATAGAGATCAAGTTATGCTGTTTTCGCATACTATAGCAGACAATTTAGAAGAAAATCACGAGGTTTATGCCTTTGCTGCCTTGTTAGATAAAATTCCTATGAAACCATTTCTTTCTAAGTACTCAAAAGAAGGGGGTCGGGCTTACCATCCGGTTATAATGCTGGGATGCCTTTTTTATGGCTTTCATCGTGGATGGAGAAGCAGCAGAGAATTACAAAAAGCCTGTGAAGAGAACGACGCCATGCGTTATTTAGTTGGTGGTCATAAAGTAAAGTTTCGGTCTATTGCTGAATTCCGTGTTAATTTTGGTAAAGAAATTGGCGAAGTTTTTAATTACTCTGTATCTTTGCTATCCCACAAAAAGAAAAATATTGGTACTGATGTTAAGGTAGATGGAACTAAAATCAAAGCCAGTGCTGCTGACGATCAAACATACAAAAAGTCAGATTTAGAGGAACGTAAAAGAGCTATACAGCAAGAGATCTTAGAGTATCTACGCTCAGGTAGAGAATTAGATATTGAGGAAGATAAACTATATGGTAAAGACAACAGTGGCTATGAGCTTAATCCTGAAGAGGTAGATACGATCATTGAGGAGTTTATTCGCTTACAAAAAGCGAGTGAAAAGGCAAAGAGAGAGTCATTAAAAACAGCAGAAGGAAAGCAAAGAAACCATTACTCGGGTATTACAAAACACAGTTGAGGGTTGTGGCATTAGAGCTACCGGAAGAGTCTTTGGTATCAGCAAGGATACAGTTCTTGCTTGGGTTAAAGCAGCAGGTGAAGATTCACTAAAAGTTGAAAAAAAATATATACAAAAACCTGTCTTTCAATGAAATTCAAATATATGCAGGGGCATAATTCTTTTGTTGCTAATTATTACAATTTTTGCCTTTCTGTGGTCAGGTCATTTATCACCCGTAGGTTTTTTAATTTTTTCTTTTTGCCAGTTTCGAAGTGATTCTTTTCTTTCTTTTTGCCAGTTTCGAAGTGATTCTTTTCTTTCTTTTTGCCAGTTTTGAAGTGATTCTTTTTTTTCTTTTTGCCAGTTTTGAAGTGATTCTTTAAACTCACCCCAGTCACTCCACAGGCAACGATTGAAAATTAGAACAATTAGTAAGGGAGCTAAGAAAAACTGCACCACACGAGCCGACATCAAAAGTTACCTTCGCAAGAGCCTAATAACATAACGAAAACACTGCATAAAAAGATACATAGATTGTAAAGTTTATATTTAAAAACTTAAAACTGAACTTTCTGCTTCGATAGCCTCTCCTTATGCGCATACCGGTCTTACGAATGGCACTAAGTATTACTATGTGCTCACGGCATCTAATGATTTTGGCACAAGCTCCCACACAACTGAAGTATCAGCAACGCCCGACAAAATTATTTCAGGATCGCGGAGTGATTTTATAGAAGCTCTAAAAACAGGAGAAAAAGAAGTTGAGGTCTTTTTAGAAGATACAACTAATTCTCATGTTCTAAAATAAATCTTACTGATCCAGATGCTAAATTCATGAAACGGAATGGTAAAATTTCTCAAAGCTACAACATTCAAGTTACCTCATCAGAAGGCTATATTTTGGCAGCTGACATTGCTGAAGCTAATTCAGAAAATGATTTAGAGCAATTAGCTCCTACCCTTTCTAAAGCTGAGTCAAACACAGGGATCAGTATACAGACAGCTTCTGCAGATTCGGGTTACTTTCATTCAAGTGGTTTGGAATACCTGGATTCAAAAGGGATCAATGG
>CBDBLF010000019.1:0-14754 GCA_965206985.1 Spirochaetota bacterium
GCCATCATTACCCTTGGTCCTCCTCAAATCAATAGTAAAGCTAGCAACAAACCCGAACAAACTAGCAAAAAAAACCAAGTTTCTCAACAACCAAGCGAGTCTGCTCCAGCAACAACAACTCTACCACCAGCAGTGGTAAAGATGGTCTCCGAAAATAATATTGATATTTCTAACATACAAGGCACTGGCAAACATAACCAAATAACAAAAGAGAATGTTCAAAATTATTTGAACCAAAATAAAGCAAGTACACCTACACAAAAAATCGAGAAATCTCTACCCTCGCCTGCTCCACCGCCAAAAGCTCTGACAAACATTGCAGAAGAAGAAAGACAAGAAGAAGTCGTCCCAATGAGCAGGCTTCGACAAGTAATCGCGCAACGTTTAGTCGGTGTGCAGCAATCAGCGGCGATACTCACAACCTTTAATGAGGTCAATATGCAGGCTGTCATGGATATCCGTAATCAATACAAAGAAAAATTTTTAAATAAACACGGAATTAAACCGGGGTTCATGAGCTTTTTTACGAAGGCGACGGTGCAAGCTTTGCAAGAATTTCCTGCTATCAATGCAGAAATCCGTGGCACAGATATTGTCTACAAAAAATATTTTCACATCGGTATCGCTGTTGGTGGCCCTAGGGGTCTGCTCGTGCCCATTGTGAAACATGCTAATCAATACTCTCTCGCCGAAATTGAAATGGAAATAGCGAGATTGGCTACCCAAATCAAAGAATCAACCCTGCCTCTCTCTGCATTGGAGGGTGGGACGTTCACCATATCCAATGGTGGAATCTATGGTTCAATGCTTTCCACGCCTATTTTAAATCCACCACAAACAGGCATACTTGGCATGCACAATATCGTGAAAAGACCGGTTGTCTTAAATGGAGAAATTGTAGTTCGCCCAATCATGTACCTCGCTCTCTCTTACGATCATCGCATGGTAGATGGCAAAGAAGCAGTGCAATTCTTGGTGAGAATCAAAGAAATTATTGAAGACCCTATCAGGCTGGTATTGGATGTCTAATCAGTTTGATGTTGCTATCATTGGCGGTGGCCCTGGTGGCTATGTGGCAGCCATTAGGCTCGCCCAACTAGGAAAAAAAGTTGCTATCGTCGAAAAAAGAAAGACACTCGGGGGAACCTGTCTAAATGTTGGTTGTATCCCTTCTAAGGCGCTTCTTGATTCTTCAGAGCATTATTGGCACACTCAAAATAAATTGGGTGACCACGGAATTGAAGTTTCTCAGGTAAGATTAAATCTTAAAAAGTTAATCGAAAGAAAAAATAAAGTTGTTTCTGAAGTGACCCAAGGGGTCGATTATCTCATGAAAAAAAATAAAATCACCCGGTTTGAGGGCACAGGCTTTTTTACCGGTAACGACCAAGAGGCAACACACACGATTCAGATCACAAAAGAATCAAAAGAAAGTGAAAAAATCACGGCAGAGAATGTTGTCATTGCGAGTGGCTCAGAGCCTATCTCCCTCAAAGACGTTCCTGTTGATGGCAAAAATATCATAACATCAGACCATGCTATTAATCTAACCAAGGTACCCAAGCACTTGATAATTATTGGTGCGGGGGTAATTGGTCTCGAGCTTGGTTCTGTTTGGAAACGATTGGGAGCACAAGTCACCATCATTGAATTCATGCCAAACCTGATGGGCACTGCCGATAGGCAGATGTCTCGACTCGCTCAACGCATCCTTGAATCTCAGGGCATGAAGTTTTTATTGGAACATAGGGTTCTCCAAGCAAAGAAGGCAGAAGATAAAGTAGAGATTTTGGTTGAAGATAAAAATAAAAAACAAATCATGCTTGAAAGTGATATACTTTTGGTCGCCGTAGGGAGAAAACCTGTTATCAAAAACTTACAACTCGATAAAGTGAATATTACACGAACCGAAAGAAATTGTATCAAAGTCGACCCCAAAACGTTTCAAACAAATGTACCTGGAATATATGCAATCGGCGATGTCATTGAAGGCCCGATGCTCGCTCATAAGGCTTCTGAAGAAGGTGTCGCCGTTGCCGAGATAATCGCTGGTAAACATGGTCACGTTAACTATCTTGCTATCCCTTGGATCATATATACTTGGCCAGAAATTGCTTGGATAGGCTATGGAGAAGAAGAACTTAAAGAAAAAGGAGTTGAATATGAGGTCGGCAAATCGATTTTTAGGTCAAATGCTCGATCAAAGGCGATGAACGAAGTGGATGGACAAGTAAAAATCATTGCCGATAAAAAATCTGATAAGGTGTTAGGGATTTATATTATTGGTCCAAGAGCTTCAGATATGATTGCGGAGGCCGCCATTGGAGCAGAGTTTGGAGCCTCAGCCGAAGACTTGGCCAGAGCAATGCATGCGCACCCTACCCTTTCTGAAATCATAAAAGAAGCAGCCATGGATGTGGGCAAGTGGGCACTCCATGCTTAAATACTCAACCAAAAAATATATGTATTTATACTTCACAAAATAGCCGATGCTCTGGTTGATAGAGAAATCAACATTCTTTTCACCAGACGATTATAATTAAAACAGGAATAAAATATGGACAAAGAAAAACGGTCAGATCGGTACGTTGCCATCAAGGGTCGTTTCAAGTCTGAACAAAGAAAAGTATTTGGAATTTTTTACTTTATTTTAAACCGAGAGTTTAATTCAGTCGATACAGTGTCCGTTATTGTTTCTCTGTATACTACCCTATATGAAACAAGCCTCAAAGGTTCTATAGCTGAATTTCATAATAAAATTAATTCAATTAAAGCAGAAGGTCAATACGCTCTGTCAACCACACAAACTCTTCAAGAAGCACTAAAAAGTATATCCACTAACTATAATTTCTATCAAGAAATGGAGCCCTACATAGATATCAAAGACGAAAAACGCTTGAGTCCGATCCTTCAATCTTTTTTTGGAGGCGTATTAGGAGACAAAAGAATAGATATTCAGGTCAGTATTCAAAATGTCACCCAAGAAGAAATAAGCCTAGAGAAATTCGAGAGCACGTCAGAAGAAGAAACTGTCAATGATAATGTATCGTTAAGTGACGGTTCTAATTTGGAAACAACGGATATGAGCGATGACCACCTTACCGATGGGCAAGTGGTATTGGAGGCGAATTTTCTGTTAGCACCTGTCGGGGGTAAACTTGTTTACCGTCTTAAAATAGGTGAGTATGTCATGGTGAAAATTTTACCAAACACAGCAGTCTCTAACCAACATATTGACCTTTTGAAGCTCAGGGATGCGAGAGGTCATATCAATGCGACACCCGCGAAAATTCTATCCTTCAAAAAAGAGGAAAATATCGGTTGTGAGGTTATCGTACAAATTTCTGAGGGTGTATGTGGAAAGATTACTGAAGAAAAAAACGTTCTTGTAAAGACTGTACAGGATCAAGCGTCTGTCCGTTCACCGAGCACGAAACCAGCAGCCCAACTGATCACGCAACAGAGTAGAAAAGAAAAAAACTCTTCAATGGGAATCCTTATAGGAGTTATTTTTGCCTTCATACTGCTCATTCTAATTTTTATTTTATTCGCAGCTGGTGTGTAAAGTCAAAGAAAAAGCACTTTATAATATTTAAGGATGAACCTCGTTTCCGTACAAAAAAAACTACCTATTTTTCTTGTTTTTTCTGTGCTACTGGGTGCCAGTTTTCTGATCAGTGATTTTGTGATTATGCCAATCCTAAGTGCAACGATGGAACACCCTCTCGTAATACAATACTTATTCATCAGTCTATTTACACTTTTTTTTCTGTACAGAATATACAATTTTTTGCCCACTCTCTCGTCTGTGGGAGTGAAGCTACAGTTTCAAATTATAAAAAAGTGTTTACTTTTTTTCAGACGAATGCTGGGAGTTACATTTGTGGTCGGTTTAGTCTTGGTACTTATCTACCTAAATCATAAGATATACAACAGATAAATTATGGAACCTTCTACACTATACTGGATTTTTTTTCATCTTTTTGTTTTTTTGATGCTCTTTCTCGACTTGGGTTTTTTTCATAAAAAACAACGCGAAGTAAAAATAAAAGAAGCACTACTCTGGACTCTTACTTGGGTCAGTTTTGCTTTAATTTTTAACGTAATTGTGTATTACCAATTTGGTGAGAAGTCAGCGATTGAGTTTTTGACGGGATATCTCATTGAAGAGTCACTCAGTATAGATAACGTATTTGTTTTTGTGGTTATCTTTAATTATTTTAAAATCCCCATGGTGCATCAACACAGAGTTTTGTTTTTCGGCATTTTAGGTGCGTTGGTATTTAGAGCCATTTTTATTTTCACGGGTGTCGCATTAGTCGAAAGATTCCATTGGTTGCTATATGTTTTTGGAGCATTTCTTGTTTTTACCGGTGTCAAATTGTCTTTTGGTTCGAATAAAGAAACTGACTTTAGCCAAAGTTCACTCGCTAGGTTCTGTAAAAAAATAATCCCCATGGTCGATCAACTACACGGGTCAAAATTTTTTATCAAACAAAATAACAAAAAAGTGGCAACACCTCTATTCTTGGCTCTTCTTATCATTGAGGGTAGCGATATTTTGTTTGCTTTAGATTCAATACCAGCAATCATGTCAATCACTCTTGACCCATTTATTATTTATACGTCAAATATCTTTGCAATATTAGGTCTTCGTTCTTTATATTTTGTGTTGAAAAACCTTGTTGATAAATTTCACTATATCAAATATGGTTTATCTTTTATCTTGACTTTTGTAGGAGTCAAAATGTTGATTGTCGACTACTACAAGGTTTCTACGATTCATTCATTGCTATTCATTCTTTCCATGCTGGTTTTACCCATTCTCATATCTATTTACTTCCCCAAGTCTAAAAAGTAAACAATGCTTCCTGAAATAAGTTGGATGATTTAAATAATTCGTGATTAACTCAAATCACATAAAAAAAGGCATGGTTATCAAATTAGATGGAGACCTCCATCTAGTACAATCCTTCCAACACCATAAGCCTGGCAAGGGAGCTGCTATCGTTCGGGTAAAGATTAAAAGTCTATCAAAAAATACAACCATTGAAAAAACATTTCGATCCGGTGAAACGTTAGAAAACATTGAATTAGATAAACGTACTGTGACGCTTTCTTACACTGATGGGGACTCCATTGTTTTTATGGATACTGAAGATTATGAACAAATTATTGTCTCTAAAGATGATGTCGGGAATGTACTTCCTTTTCTCAAAGAAGGCATTGAACTCCAGGCAGTTTTATATCAAAATAACGTTATCAACTTAATCACACCCAATTTTGTAGAGATTGTGGTTGAGTATGCTGAAACAGGAGTAAAAGGAGATACGGCCAACAATCCAACCAAAGAAGTTTCTCTCGAAACGGGAGCTAAAATTCAGGTCCCTATGTTCATAAAGAAAAATGATATTATCAAGATTGACTTACGAGACTTTTCTTACGTAGAAAGAGTATCTTCCTAAAATCGTTGTACAATTTCTGTGGGATCAATCATTTCTCACCTCATTCATTCAATTGAAGCTCTTGAAAGAGGTTCTTTTGAGGAAGCGCTCTATAGTGCCGACGAGGCTATTCAAGTAAATAAGAATAGCTTTTGGGGCTGGTACCTCGGAGCAATTTCCCTCGCTTTTCTTCAAGATGAATCATCATTTATTTTTTATTTTGAGAAAGCAAAAAAAATTTTACCAGGATCAATTTATTTCAAATATTTGAAAGTTTACATGGATATCCTGCGAGATAGTGAAGTGGATGCCATTATTGAATTAACCGAACTTGCTTACGAAAAAAATGGTTGGTTCGCTCATGAACTCCTCGAAAAAATTCGTTCTGGGAATAGCCTAAGGAAACACGCACTACAAGGAAATATTGGAAAATTTGTTTTGATTCCAAATCTAAAAAAAGAATTGATGCTAATGAAAAAGAATAGAGAGAAAAAAAAATTAAATAGTAACCAAAGTCTTTTAAAAGTATATTTTATCTTTTTCAGTGTGATATGTTGTTTCACAGGAATATTTTTTGGACTGCGTCACCTTTTTTTTTTAAAAAAAGAGAACGCTCAACAAGAATTAAAAAATATACATATACCAAGCAAGGTCAGCATCCTCAGGAATTTATCGGCAAGAAATTTTTTATATACATACACAAATCCAAAAGATATTATTAATGATTTTGAAATAGCAAAGCAGCGAATAAAAGAAAAAAAAATTAATCAAGGTCGTTATTTTTTACAAAGGATTCTACACTCTAACGCGGATTTTGCTACGAAAGAAAAAAGTAGAATATTCACAGGTTTTATTCCGCAAGTTTTTTTTGAAGAGTTTGATGACCCGATCACTCCAAATCAAATACTGAAAGAATCCAAGTTTTATGAAAATTCTCAGGTGTTATGGCAAGGTATCATAAAATCAAACAATATAAATGAAACTGGCAAACAATTTGAAATCATTATCGATGAAGAAACTCACAAAGTAGTAATCGATGCCTTCCTAAAAGAAAAAATACCCAATGTGAAAATAAAACCCTATCGCGAGTATGCTAAAAAAAACAAACTTTCTTCTCAAGAGAAGAGTATTGTTATTTTTGGAAAATTCAAGGGACTCATTGGGAAAGAAAAAAGAATCTATATTGAACTCGATAGGGTCTGGCTTTAAATCGAATTTATAAATTGTTTTATTCTTTTCGTTGATTCTTTTATATCTGACATGGAAGTGGCATACGAGCAGCGAATAAAGCCCTCTCCCCCTTCACCAAATGCTGTACCAGGCACAACAGCTACACTTTGTTGCTCCAAAAGCTTTTTCGCAAAATCAATGGAAGAGAGAGACGTACTTTTAATCTCTGGAAAAATATAAAATGCACCTTCTGGTTTATGACACTTGAGACCCATCTCATTAAATGATGACACAATTTCTTCACGCCGCTGCCTATAAAGCTCAATCATTTGATCTCTGTGAGGAATTGACGTATCAAGTGCCGCCTCAGCTGCAATTTGAGATACGGTTGGTGCACAAAGCATTGCATACTGATGTATTTTGAGCATTGCGTAAATCCATTTTTCTGGGCCGCAAGCATAACCAATCCTCCAACCCGTCATCGCAAAAACTTTGGAAAAACCACCTAGAAGAAGAGTACGCTCCTTCATGCCTGGTAGAGATGCAATTGGGATATGATTATGATCGTATGTCAATTCTCCATAAATCTCATCTGAAATGACCAACAAATTATGACGGATGACCAAGTCTGATATAAGTTTAAGCATCTCTCTATCTAAACTCGCTCCTGTTGGGTTTGACGGATAATTAAGTATCACGCCCTTTGTCTTTGGCCCCAGTCTCTCTGCGATATCTTTTGCGAGCAAATGAAATTTCTTCGAGAAATTAAGGCTTATTTCATCTGGGACACCGCCGCTGATCTTAATTAAAGGGTTATAAGAGACATAAGATGGAGTGGGAAAAATAACCTTATCATTAGGCTCGACAATGGAGCGTAACGCTAAGTCAAGGCCTTGCGAGACACCAACAGTAATGAGAATTTCATTTTCTGGATCATACGTTAATCCATACTCTGACGACAAATAATGAGCTATTTTCTTTCGTAGGCTCAATAAGCCTTGATTAGCAGTATAATGAGTAAATCCTTTTCTAATTGAGGATATGGCAGACTCTAAAATTGGACCAGGGCTAATGAAGTCAGGTTCTCCAACTCCTAAGGAAATACAGTCTGAACGCTCCGCAACAATATCAAAGAAAGAGCGAATCCCTGAGGGGTTTAGCTTATTGACACAAGTATTTATTTTTTGATTCCAATCAACTCCACAAGTTTCACCTTCAAATTGTTTTTCATCTGTATCTTTTTTGCTTGAAAGAGTTTCACAGTTCATGGGCAGTAAGAATTTTGATCCCTGGGAGGTTTGGATTTTCAAGAAATTCTAAAGCCGCTCCCCCACCGCCAGAAACATGATTAATCTTGTCGGTGACGCCAGCCAACTTTAGAGCGTGGATAGAATCTCCACCTCCCACTACTGTTTTGGCTTTAGTCGTTGCAACGGCCTTTGCTAAGGCGACCGTTCCTTTTGAAAATTTGGGTATTTCAAAAACACCCATTGGACCATTCCAGAAAACTGTTTTTGCAGACTGAATCCGCTTTATATAAAGCCTCAAGGTTTTCTGGCCAATATCACCACCCATAAAACCATCGGGTATGTTTTGCTTCACGGTACGTGCTTTGGATGTTTCATCGATTTTTTTGGCGACAATATGGTCAATAGGCAATAAAATCTCTTTTCTATAATAAGCTGCTTCATCAATAATTTGAAAAGCAGTAGGTAAATACTTTCTCTCAAAAAGAGAATTGCCAATCTCAGAGGCACGTGATTTTAAGAAGGTGTATGCCATCGCACCTCCAATTAAAATAGTATCTGCTCTCTTAATCAAGCCTCTGAGCGTCTCAATTTTTGTAGACACTTTGGCACCTCCGACAATAGCAACGTAAGGTTTCTTTATGTTTTCGTAGAGTGATTTAAGTTGGGTAATTTCTTCCTCCAATAAAAAACCCATGTAGCTTGGTAAATATTTTGGTATCTCTGTAACAGATGCATGCTCTCTATGAGAAGCACTAAAAGCATCATTAACATAAAGGTCAAAGTTCTCCGAAATTTTTTTGGCAAAACCAAGCCTCCTATCAATGTCAGTATCAGTTTCAGCATCGTGAAAGCGGATATTTTCTAACAAAAAAACTTCATTTGACTTTTGCGAACTTAGCCGTTTCGCATCAAATATATTGCTCACAAAAGAAATTTCAAAATTAGATAATAATAATTGAATAGAAGATAGTAACCTACCAAACGAGTATTTTTTTCTGTCAGGTTCACTTTTAGGTCTGCCTAAATGTGAGATGATCGATAAATGCGCACCCTGAGAAGTGAGAAATTTAATGGTTGGGATAACCTGAACAATGCGGGTGTTATCTAAAATTTCACCGCTTTCATGTTTAAATGGAACATTAAAATCTGCCCTAAGCAAAACTTTCTTACCCCGTAAACTCGCCTCACGGATGCTTTTTGGCATAGAAAATATAAAACTCATTCTTTTTTCTTAATTTTCTTTTTAATCTGTAACGTCAAGTATTCATTTGGTTTTCACATCACACCTCTATAAACCTTTGGCAATTGTGCTATTTTGCGCTTATATGGCTTGACATAAAATATGTGACATAACATCTCTATTATACTAAATACAGATTAAGGGGGTGATGCCAAATGTTACATCATATATTTTGTCTATATATTTTACAAAATAGCCCTACTCATAAATTCCCAGAACGCATTTTTATTCTTACGATTATTGAACCGCCATGTAAACTCTGACAAGTATAGTGGCATATACCCAGGTGATATATGATGATACTGCCCTACCACACTACGTTTGAATAAACCCCAGAAGTTTTCTATGTTATTGGTGTGTACATTGCCACGTACATATTCTAAACTATGTGGTTTAACCCCCTAAAACTGGACACTTTATTGTGTTAAATTTAGGAGGTAAAACTATGATTAAAAGACAAAGATACAGTAAGGAAGCAAAAGAGAGATTGGCTTTGGAGATGATTTCAGTCGCAACTTTATCGAGATGGAAGCGACAGCTGGTTTCCGAAGGCTTTGAAGATAAAAATGGGGTTGAGTTAGAATTGAGAAAAAAAATTTCCTATTTAGAATCGGCCTTATCTGACTTAATGATAGAAAATCAGATTTTAAAAAAAACGGAAAAACTTCTTCAAGAATACAGGCAAAAAGAGAAATTATCAAGAATAGCCTCAGCACAGAATTTGGGATCACAAGGAGTTGCAGAGTTATGAAACTAGAAAAGTCAACTTATTATTATAAGTCGAAGGAGAAGAAAGATGATTCAACGATTCTAAAATCTATCCATGAAATTAGTGATCAATTGAACCAAGTAGGTTATATCTCGATGACGCAAATTCTAAAAGATAGAGGCTTTACAATAAATAAGAAGCGAGTTTACCGAATTATGAAAGAAAATAGACTTTTATGCACTAAAAAGGTGTTTTTGAAGCCAAAAACTACCCAATCTAAGCATAATTTCAGAAAATATCCCAATTTGATTAAAAGTGTGCAAGCTGATCCCTTCAAGGTAATTGTTGGCGATATAACCTATTTTGATATTAATTCGAAAGACCACTATTTAGCTTTGCTCATGAGGCTTATGAGTCGCCGTATCGTAGGAGCGGCCATTTCTGATAAAAATAACACCCAACTGGTCATAGCAGCCTTTCTTTCGCTTAAAAGAGAAATAGGAGATTTACAAAATTACTACCATCATACTGATGCTGACGTCAGATATTGCTCAAATGAGTATATCGCTCTATTAGAAGAAAGTAGAATCAATATTTCCATGTGTCGTGGTAATGTGTATGAAAACGCTCATGCCGAATCATTGAATAAAACAATTAAATATAAAGAAATTAATTTATCAGAATATCAAAACTTTGAAGAAGCTCAAAAAAGTATCTTCAGGTTTATCCATCTTTATAATACGATGAAGCCACATTCAGCTTTAGGATGGGTGACACCTCAAAAATATGAGGAGAAATATCTAAAAGAATAAGAAAAAGACTGTCCAGTTTTAGGGGGTTAAACCAATATTCATGGCTTTATGTCTATGTCTGCCACGCCACTTCATTCCTTTGTATGCACCGAGTGCGTCAGTCATGTGAGTAGCTGTTTTATCTACTGTACTATCTATAAAATCAAGTAACCTACCTTGACTAACTTTTCTACTGGTTTCTATATCATAATGGGTTTAATACTTGACTTCCTCAGGAGTAATTGAGAATAGTTATCAATTATGAGGGTATTGACTGACTTAAATATTGGAGAATCAGGAATGGTCACTCATTATAACCCGAGTGATGATAATGAACTTCGCCTGGTCGAAATGGGCATTGTTAATGGTGAGAAAGTTCGTCTGACAAAGATAGCACCTCTGGGTGACCCGCTTGAAATTGAAATAATGAATTATAGCCTTTGCATCAGAAAAGAGAATGCCAAAAAAATTTGGCTTATTATTCAGTAATACCGTAATTAAAATTCTATTCAGAACAAGAGCTCCTTATTCTTCAAAGTAAAAAATATAATGGAGTAACGACCATTGCCTTTGTTGGCAATCCCAACACCGGTAAAAGCTCCGTATTTAATTCTCTCAGTGGCTCTCGGCAAAAGGTTAGCAACCTACCCGGAGTCACAATCGAAAGAAAATTGGCTACAATCCAAATTAGCGGCAGAACATTTGCACTTGTTGACCTCCCTGGTTGTTATAGCCTACAAGGTAGTTCAAAAGATGAAAAAATTACAATTGATTATCTCCTTGGGAAACTCCAAAAAAATGAGAAAGCCCTGAGTAACCCTGATCTGATCTTTTTTATTTTAGATGCGACAAATTTGAAACGAAATTTATACTTACTTTCTCAAACGATACAACTGAAAATTCCAATTGTTGTAGTCTTGACGATGACAGACATCATAAAAAAAAATAAAATTGCTTTTGATGCGGATGCATTGAGCAAGCAATTAGGCTTAAAAGTGGTCTCCGTAGTGGGTAAACAACCAGATACAATGGAAAACCTTAAAAATGAGCTGAGTAAGGGAGAGTTGCCTCTTGAGCCTAATAGGCAGGTTTTCGAGAAACTTATGAACGAATATTTAAAATTAAACTCACATATAAAAAAAATATCGAAAGCGATGATGCCTCAAATCCATTATCAATGGGCGAACAAAATATTAGAGGCCTGTGGAGGTCAAAAACAAAAACTACAAAAACCTTGGGTACGCACTTTTGATGCGTTTTTGACTGGTCGATATTCAGGCCTATTCGTTTTTACGGGGGTTATGTATTGTATGTTTCAGCTTATATATCGCTGGTCTGAGCCGGTCATGGGGTTAATTGAAAATTTTTTTGCCTACCTTTCTCAATCACTCAGTCACTTCTCTTGGTTATTGAATCACCCTATTCTATATTCACTCGTCGCTGATGGGATACTGCAAGGGGTGGGTTCTGTGATTGTTTTTTTGCCCCAAGTCATTTTTCTTTTTCTGTTTATTGCTATACTTGAAGATAGTGGATACATCACCCGAGCTGTCTTTCTTATGGATAAAATATTTTCGTGGGGTGGTTTGAGTGGACGTTCGTTCGTACCCATGCTATCTAGCTTTGCTTGTGCTGTTCCTGGGATTCTATCAGCACGGGTAATTGCCGACCAAAAAATAAGGTTAGCCACAATTTTAGTATCCCCTTTGATGTCTTGCTCTGCTCGATTGCCCATTTATATTTTGATGATAGGAACATTTATCGAACCGACCTATGGGAGTTCGTGGGCGGCATTTACATTATTTCTCATGCACGCAATCGGCCCTATGTTATCGTTACCCATTTCTCGCCTGGTTACAAGAAATTATCAAAAATCTCCTAAACCAGTATTTTTTATGGAAATGCCCCCTTATCGACTTCCTTATCTCAAAAATATTTTTTATCAAGGATACCATGCAGGAAACAAGTTTTTAAGCAAGGCGGGAGGAGTCATTTTAGTTTTTTCAATGATTATCTGGGCATTATCGTACTTTCCAAAAGACGAGAATATTACCCAAGAAGTGCATCAGAAATATGAAAAAAGCATTAAAATACTCAAAGAACGCCAAGCTAAAAAAGAAGTCTCACAAATGCTACTTAAAAGAGAGCAAGAATTATCAGCTAGACACCTTGAGAAAAGCTATTTAGGCACTCTAGGTAAAACAATACAACCTTTTTTTGCTCCTCTCGGTTTTGACTGGAAAATTACAATTGGGCTTTTGAGCGCATTTCCTGCGCGGGAAGTGATTATTTCTTCCTTGGGGATATTGTATAATATTCGTGATGAGTCTTCTGAAAAGACATCTGGTCTCAGGGAGAAATTAGCCTCAGCAAGAAATAGTGACGGGCAACCAACATATACTCCATTATTTTCGATTAGTCTGATGATATTTTTTGCTTTCTGCTGTCAATGCATGAGCACTCTAGCTGTGATGTATCGAGAACTCAATAGTTGGGTATGGCCGGTCGTCACTTTCTTTTACATGACCAGTTTAGCTTATCTTTCTTCCCTATTCGTCTATCAAATAGGAAGTCTGTTTCTCTAAGTTTCAGTAAATCTTTGGGCACATGATTATAGCATTACAGGGTACCTACTAAAAGTGAAGTTTTTTTGTAGCCGCTCAAAGGTGAGTGTTGTGAGCAGAAGTTCTCTGTAGGTGCCTCACAGCGTAAACTACAAGCAAAGTACTCGCTGCCACACATGGGTACTTGTGAACTTTACTAGAAAGTGCTATGTGCAGTTAAGTCTTGATTAGGTCATCCAAGTTGGGCTAAATGGTGTTGATTTTATAGTCCAAATGAATTGATCAGAGGTTTTGCGATAAAAATTCTGCGTAAGATGCGACTGGTATAGACATTTGGGCGACCTGCATGTTATCTTCAACTACTTTTGATTGGTATATTTTGACCTGCTTCTAGTTCCATAGACTGTTTAATATTTAAAAATCGATAATAATCAAAAACGAAAATATGATCTTTCATCGGAATCTCGATTACTGTTTCATCGCTCAAGGTAAAATAGCGATAACGGACATCAGGTATGATACCATCACCTTTGACTTTTCTTAGTTTTTTCCAAAATAAGGATCCTGCCTTTTTGTATTTTACAGAATAAGTCATGACACAGTCCAGCCAGAACCATCGGGGATTTTCCCCATTTCTTTTAGTATCTCATAAAGCGTATTTTTGATTTTTGCGTAGATGGTGGCTCCCGTACTTCCTGATTTTGCAATGAGCTTATCAAAATATTGTTTAGTCGGGTCAGATACAAAGGGGACTTGATCAACAGTCAAGTCATCCCATGTGTCGGGATTACTATAGACGAAGCTCTCTGGTTTGGGTGGTGTGCTTTGTGCACTCCAGCTAGGGTCAATAATTTGATTATTATCGTTTCGAATGTTGAATGTCATTCTGGTTACTCTAGGATTTTGTGAATCATCATAGTCAATATGGTCGATCTCCCCTTGAACTTGTTTATCCGCTAAAGAGATTTGTATCGATCTAATTCGATATATCTCTTTTTTGCCTCCTGTAAGTGTTTTCGTGTATGACATAATCTGTTCCTCCTATAGGCTTTTTATTTAATTCTCATAATATAAAAACATGCAAGATATTTAGGTCGATTTTCCATTGTGTAATCTCGATCACCGCTTTGTCCGCCTGAACCAATAGTTCCTGTCACACGATGGACATGATAACCACTATTTTCTGTAGTTTTGTTGAGAGTGGTTTTTCGCGCTTTCACACCATAGCCACCGGGGTGATCATCATGGTCATCAGCACCAGTTGCTCCGGTTCTATAAACATCACTATAATGGTGACTATGAGTCCCTCCCTCCTCAGTCGACAGAACAAAATGATGAAAATGCTTATTTATTTTAGAAATATTTTGCCCACCAATTTCACCACTCTCGCTCAAACCCATAATGAACCGTCTATCGGTCAAATCAGGAAGATATTTGTTCGGCGTGTTAAAATAAGGGCTGTCTGGGTCATTGGGCGCTGTACCATCACAAACTCTCCAGTTTTCGTAGCCTTGTGTCTTCAGATAGGTGTTGATACTAGCTACTGTATTAGTACCTGGCCAGTCTAAAGTAAAAGTAATATTCGC
>CBDBLF010000020.1:0-10868 GCA_965206985.1 Spirochaetota bacterium
TATTTCAAAGGTATCCTATGGCAAATGATTTGAATCGTGTTCTGCTCGTTGGTCGTCTGACTAGAGACCCTGAGCTACGTTCTACCAATAGTGGTACTATGTTTTGTCGTTTTAGTATTGCCTCGAATCGTTCTTACTATAAAAAAGAGGGTGAGTTACAAGAAGATGTTGGCTATTTTGACTGTGTGGCATGGGGTAAACCGTCTGAAATCATTTCAAAATATCTCTCCAAAGGAAAGCGAGTTGGGATTGATGGTTCATTGAGATGGAATCAGTGGGAAAATCAAGAAGGCAAAAAACAGTCAAAAGTTGAAATCCATGTAGAAAATTTTCAATTTCTTGATCCGAGAGGCTCTTCGCATTCTGACCGTGAGGGTTCGCAAGATCAGGCATCTGAGATATCGCAGAGTGTTGCTACCGGCCCTGAGATCATGAATGATGATGATATTCCCTTTTGATCTTCTGCGTATCCTAGCTTTCCGAGATGCTTGATAAAATTTTTTGGTTTTTTCTTCAGTTCCCTTATAATCTATCCATTGTCTTCCTTATCTTTTGGCTTTGTCGCGAGACGGCGAAGCAGGTTCTCTCTCTGCAGATTCTTGCCATCTCTGTTCTGTTTGCCGCTTTCTGGATGGAAGGTATCCCCAGTGTATTTTTTTGGCTACCTAGCGGTGCTTCTACTGTCATTGTGGTTGCTGTCTTCACTCTTTTTTATCTGAGTGTTTATTCTAAAAAGAACCAGATAACTTTAGAAATTCCCAATAACGTTAGCTGGGATCGCGATATCCTTAAACGGGAACTAACCGGCGTCGATAAATATGATGATCGGCAGCGTATTTATCTTGATTTTGTAAAAAAAATGAATAGTTTTTTGGGTAACGTGAACCAGAAAATGGGTTCTCGAGTAAATTATTACTTTATAATGTCGCTAGCTCTTTTGTTTTGCATTAATTTCGGGTACTGGGTTTTTCAATATGCTACAGATAATCTATTAATATTCCAATTATTTGATAAGTCAAAAATCGAAAAATTAGTTTCTGACGAGAAGATGCGAACCAGTCTTATAGAGTTTCACAAGAATTACAGAGGAAACCTTCTAAACTATTCGGCTTCCTTGACAATGGTATTAAATACGTTGAGCTTATTGCTCATCTTGCCCATAATTCGCTGGATGAGATCAAAAAAAAATGAAAAGCTATTTTTTTGGTTAGATTTATGCTTCTTCAGACTGCCAGAATCGATGATACTTATTTACATGCCCATTATTGCCCTGTTCATTGTATCCATATTTTATAATGTATTAGGTGAATATTCTTATTGGTTCGCGAACTTAGCTTTTATATTCAGTTTTTTATATCTTCTAAATGGGCTTGCGATTGCAAGAGCTTATACGAAAGCAAGATTTTTACCCTTTGCACCTATTCTTTTAATTATCTTTTCATTCTCGTGGTTTATGCCACAATTACTTTTATTACTTGTTCTTTCTCTATTCATCGTAGGTTTGCTTGATTTTGCGTTTGACATTAAGAAAAAGGCTTTGCACCACGTTTCGGTTAGAATAGAAGAGTGAGCGTGGAGGTTCTGCTCAAAAAAGATATTTCTGACCTTGGTCAGGCTGGCGATATAAGAAATGTCAGAACTGGCTATGCTCGTAACTATTTGATACCTAAAGGCTTGGTTATTGTTGCGAATGCGAAGAGTAAAAAAGAACAATCATTCCTAAAGCAAGTTCAAGAGCGAAAAATTATTAAGAGAAAACGTGAAGCCGAAGGGAGGTCTTCGGAGTTAAAAGACGTTTCAGTAGAGTTGAAAGCAAAACTTGGTTCCAGTGGCAAGCTTTATGGGAGTATCACGAGTATTGATATACATAAAGCTCTCATAAATAAGGGTTTGAACATTGACCGACGTATGATCATTTTAGAGGAACCAATTAAAACGTTGGGTATTTTCAAAGTTAAAGTAAAATTGTATCAAGGGGTACACACGGATATCCAAGTGATCGTTGCTGATGAACAAGGGGAGACCTCAGTAAAAGATACTGAATCATCTGCAGATACGACAAATGTCACAGATACCGAAGTGGCTCAAGAAGCTATAAGCGAGGAAATGTCTGATACGGCTCAAAAACCCGAAGAGAAAGTCCCCCCCCCGTTATCTTCTGAGGCAAACCAGGCAAACGAATAAAAGTGTGTGGCAGTATATGACGAAGAAGCTGAGCGACTTGTATTAGGCAGTTTACTGCAAAATGTAGAGAGTTTTGAAGAAATCAGTGGCGTTCTCCAACCCGGCGATTTTTACTTTAAATCACACCAGCTCATTTATGAGAGTATTTCCGAAGAAGTTGATAAGGGTTCACAGCCTGACCTTCTTTTAATCGCCGCCAACTTAAAAAGTAAGAACTCTTTAGAAAGAGTAGGGAGTCGTGGCTATCTTGTGGAGATAGCAAGTTCGGGCAGTGCTGTTAGTGCTTTCACTTACGCTAAAAAAGTTAAAGAGCTATCTTTAAGGCGGTACCTCCTAAATGGTTTTAAAAATATTGAAAAATCCCTGATTGACCAGAGCGTTAGTCTTCAAGAATTACTTGCTAAGACAGAGAAAACAATCTTTCAAATTTCAAATCGCTACAGTGAGTATAATGTAAGACACATTAAAGAACTGAATCAAGAATTTGTTGAGTATCTTAGAAAAACTAAAGATTCAGATGGAGGCATTACCGGCATTGCCTCTGGTTATCCAATCCTTGATCAGATTACAACGGGTTTTAAAGAGGGGCAACTGATTGTCTTAGCTGCGAGACCAGGTGTCGGTAAAACGACACTTGCTTTAAACATTACTCGTAATATTGTTATAGATCAAAAGCCATCCACTCCTGTATTAATTTTTTCTTTGGAGATGACGAGCATTGAGCTATTACTTAGAATGGTTTGCTCAGACGCTTATATCGACTCCAGTAAAATACAAAAGGGTTTCATCAATGAAAGAGAAATGAAAAAAGCTTATAATTCGTGCTCTCGCATTTACTCATCAGAATTTTATATTGATGATAGTCCAGATCTAACGGGTTGGGAACTTAAACAAAGAGCTCGGCGCCTAGCTAGTAATCTAAAAACAAAAGATAAAAAACTAGGTCTCATTATTGTTGATTATTTACAGCTTATGACTGACACGTCTCGTACTGAAAACCGACAAGTTGAAGTGGCGAGTATTTCAAGGGGTTTAAAAGCAATTGCCAAAGAGCTTGATGTGACCGTATTGGCGGTTTCCCAAATGAACCGTGCTGTCGAACAAAGGGGGAAAGACCATAGGCCACAACTTTCTGATTTGAGAGAGTCGGGGGCGATTGAACAAGACGCTGATATAGTGATGTTCATTCATCGAGAAGAAATCTATAACAAAGACATTCCTGAGTCAGAAAAAAGTATGGCAGAACTGATTATCGCTAAACATAGAGCAGGCCCGACTGGTGTTGTGAAGCTCGCTTTCCGAAAGGAGATGAATCGGTTTTTCTCGGGAATTCGTGAGCAAGAACCTCCGTCTAATGGGACAAATCCAGTAGATACTCTAGAAGTTTGACTTGTACAATCAAGCTACGAGTTTGTTTTAGAAACTTTCCAAGTATAGTTCAAAACATTACTCTTCATGCTGCGTTGCACTCACAAGCCTATAAAGACCAACTGAAAAACCAATGACTAGCCCTATGAAGAAAAAAAGTGGTTCTGTTGATATTCTTTTATCTAAATAATATCCAGAAAATAAAAAAAGAAAAATGCTGATCATGAACTCAAAACCAAGTTGGAGATAGCCGTAGCTTTGATGAGCCTTTTGGGTTGTTGTTTTCTGATTCACTGGTTTATCTCTTCCATAATCTTTACGAAAAGATTTTTCACCTCTCTTCAAGCTCAATGCTTGCGAGCGAAGCTTATTTTTATCTCGGCGTGTTAACAAGCAAGTGTCCTATTGTATTGGTTCGGCGATAATCAAAAAAAATAGGTGTCTTCTATCGTTGTTGTTTTAGGCAACATTCTGCCTGCATTTATTCTGTCTTTCTTTTGCTACGGCAAGCTTATTTTCTTTCTCCGATAATAATTTCTCAAACTCCCTATTACAATAGCGAACTAGGCCGGAAGTAGTTTAGGCTTGAATGAAGCTTTTCGTCATTATAAAAATTAATATAGTCTGCCATTGGCTTTTGAATATTCTCATGGCGAATGCAAGCAGAAACTCGTATTTTCTTTGATTTAATGATTCGATAAAATTTCTTTTTTAATGTGGCTAACTCGGTTTGCGCAAGACCCATAATTTTTATTTCCTAGACTCTACGGTGCACAATTCTATTATGTCTCAGATTAGAATATTATGTTAAAAGATCGATCAAAAACGGAAATAATCGCAAAAAAAATTATTCCTGTTGAAATTGAAGATCAGATGCGAAAATCATATCTCGCGTATGCGATGAGTGTAATCGTCGGAAGGGCACTACCTGATGTGAGAGATGGCTTGAAACCTGTTCATCGGAGAATTCTCTATGCCATGAGTGAACGGGGCTGGCGTCATGATAAGAGTTATGTCAAGTCAGCTAAAATTGTTGGAGAGGTGATTGGTAACTTTCATCCGCATGGTGATAGTGCTGTGTACGATACAATGGTCAGAATGGCACAAAATTTTAGCATGCGTGTAGAGCTCATTGATGGTCAGGGGAACTTTGGCTCTGTAGATGGCGACCCTCCTGCTGCTTATCGTTATACAGAGGCTCGTCTTACAGAGATGTCAGAGCAACTTCTTAGTGACCTTGATAAACAAACCGTTGATTTTACTCCTAACTTTGACGGATCACGAAAAGAGCCTTTGATTTTACCCGCAGCGTGGCCAAGCCTTCTTGTGAATGGTTCAAGCGGAATTGCCGTTGGGATGGCGACAAAAATCCCTCCTCATAATTTAGGAGAGGTTGTTAGTGCAATTGATTTGCTCATCCAAAAACCAGAGGTGGGAGTTTCTGAGTTGATGAATCGAATACCTGCTCCTGACTTTCCGACGGGTGGGGTCATTATCGGAAAAGACGGTTTAAAAAGTGCATATGAGACGGGGAAGGGTTCCATCACTATTCGGTCTGTATCTACAACCGAAGAGATATCAAAGAACAAGCAGTCTATTGTCATTACAGAAATTCCTTACGAGGTGAAAAAAAATGATTTGATCATCAAGATAGCCGATTTGGTGAATAATAAAAAAATAGAGGGTATCTCCGAGATTCGTGATGAAAGTGATCGGCGGGGCATGAGAATCGTCATATTCCTGAAGAAAGATATTGACCCTCAAATTATATTGAATCAATTATATAAAAAAACAAATGCGCAAGTAAGCTACGGTATTATTTTTCTAGCTCTGGTTGATCGAACTCCTAAGCTATTAAACCTAAAGCAGATTTTGGAGTATTACATCAAGCACCGTAAAGAAATAATCACCCGCCGTACAAAGTACGAATTAGAACAGGCAGAAAAGAGGGCTCACATTCTTGAAGGCTTAAAAATTGCTCTTGATGCGATTGATTTGATTATTAAACTTATTCGCTCAAGTGAGACAGTGACGATTGCCAGAGAAGGGTTAATCAAAAAATTTAAACTCACTGAGATTCAGGCGAATGCCATTTTGGAGATGCGATTGCAAAAGCTAACTTCTCTTGAATCAAAGAAAATTGTTGATGAGCTTCTGTCCCTCAGAAAAGTCATTCAGAATCTCAAAGAAATTTTATCTAGCGAAGTAAAAATCATGGGTCTTGTGCAAACCGAGTTAGCCACATTAAAAAAGAAATTTCATACTCAACGAAAAACGGAAATCAGCATAGCAAGCACTGAAATACTTTCTTTTGATAATGAAGACCTCATCTCCAATGAAAATGAAGTCATCACACTGACAGAGGCGGGTTATATAAGGCGGGTTCCTCTAGAAACCTTCCGAAGGCAACAACGGGGCGGAAAAGGAGTTATCTCGGGGGGGAAGAAAGAGGATGCACTCAGACACACTCATTCGTGCCTATCTCATGATCTTCTCCTGTTCTTTTCAAATCGTGGTAAGGTCTTTTATATAAAGGCTTACGAAATTCCCGAAACAAATAAAGATTCTCGAGGAAAAAACATTCGCTCTCTTCTGGCCAATTTGATGCAAGATGAATATATAACCACAATTCTTGATATCCAGAATTTTTTGGAAGAAAAGTTTTTGGTGCTTCTTACAAAAAAAGGTATCATCAAAAAAATGAAACTTTCTCAGCTCAAAAACGCTAAAAAATCTGGAATTTTGGCTGTTCAATTTAAGGCAAACGAAAAAGATTATTTAGTTGATGCTATCATTGTATCAGAGTCTAATGACGTTTTCTTAGGAACGAGCCATGGTTTAGGAGTTCGAACTCCTATTGACAAAATAAGAGCACAAGGTAGAGTCGCCTCAGGTATTATTGGAATGAGCTTAGATTTCCCTAACAAAATGATCGGTCTCACCTCAGTGCAGTCGAATCAAGATCAGCTTTTTGTAATCACTGAACAGGGCTATGGTAAAAGAGTTCAATTTCAGGAGTTCACAGCAAAAGGTCGTGGAGGCAAAGGAATGAAATTTTCAAACATTACTCAGAGAACGGGCAAGGTTGTTGCTGTGCATAAAGTTCATCCCTCTTCGGAGGCAATTGTTATAACTAATCTAGGAATGACACTCCGAACTCCCCTAGAAGATATTTCGATCCAAAGCAGATCTTCGGCGGGTGTGAAAGTGCTTGATATCAAAGGCAATGACAAGGTAGTGGACGCTTCTATATTTAAAATCAAATAAAGTGTTCCAGAAGATGTCTAAGATATTGATTTTATAATGACGAACAAAAGCTCAGATAGCTTTTATATTTTTGATACGACCCTCCGCGATGGCGAGCAGTGTCCAGGGGCGTCGATGAATGAAGAAGAAAAAATGGCAATTGCCCAGCAATTAGCGAGACTTAGCATTGATATTATTGAGGCAGGGTTCCCGGTCTCTTCTCCCATTCAATTTAATGCTGTCAAAAGAATTGCTGAAGAGGTGGAGGGTCCAACCATTGCGGCTTTGGCAAGGGCAATGCGAGGTGATATTGAATCAGCACATCAGGCACTCCAACCGGCTTCAAAGAAGAGGTTGCATACTTTCATTGCAACAAGCCCCATTCATATGGAACACAAACTGGGAAAAAAACCTAACGAAGTTCTGAAATCAGCGATTACAGCAGTTAAAATAGCAAAAGATCTTTTTGATGATGTGGAGTTTTCGGCAGAAGATGCTACTCGTAGCGAAACCAATTTTTTGATCGAAGTTATTGAAGCGGTCATTGAGGCGGGAGCGACAACGATTAATCTCCCCGACACAGTGGGTTACACAACTCCCGAAGAATATGGTAATCTTTTCAAAGTAATCAAAGAAAAGGCGACAAATATAAATTCTGCTATTCTTTCAGCACACTGTCATAATGATCTTGGTCTTGCTGTTGCGAATTCACTCTCTGCTATCCAAAATGGGGCAAGACAAGTTGAGTGTACCATCAATGGCATTGGTGAACGGGCTGGCAATACAGCAATGGAAGAAGTGGTCATGGCAATTAAAACTCGTCCTCAGGTATATCCTTTTGATGTTGGGGTCATAACAAATGCTATTTCAAAGACATCTAAAATGGTTGCCAATTTCTCTGGGCTTGCCGTACAAAAAAATAAGGCGATCGTTGGTGGTAATGCGTTCGCTCATGAGTCAGGTATCCATCAAGATGGAATGCTAAAAAATCGACTCACTTATGAGATCATGACACCTGAATCAATCGGTCTGAGTGGAAGTCAAATCATATTGGGTAGACACTCTGGGCGTGCTGGGTTTAATAGCCGAGTGAAAGAATTAAACTTTAATTTATCTGAAGAGCAGTTAGAGAATATTTACCAACGTTTTTTGGAACTGGCCGATCAAAAAAAAGAAGTTTTTGAAGAAGATCTTATGGCACTTCTTTATGAAAGTTCGCTGTCTTCGCGAAAGATTACCTACACTCTAGTCGAATTTAATATATCGTCAAGCTCCCAAGAGAAGTCACAGGCAAGTGTCACCATTCAAATTTTATCAAATGATGCCTCTTCAAAAAATGAACGCTCAGAAACAGCTATGGGAGATGGCCCGATTGCCGCACTATTTCGAGCGATTGAAAAAGCGAGTGGAATACAAACGACCCTTGAAAGCTTCCATGTATTACCAACTTCAAAGGGAAAAGATTCGCTAGGGGAAGCTAAAGTCAGCTTGATTATTGCCGACCAACTTCATTATGGGCGTGGAGTTTCGACGGATATTGTAGAAGCATCAGCTAAGGCATTTATTGACGCTTTAAATCGTTCAGTGATATTAATACAGACGAATGAATCAGAGCGAATTTTGGCAAGAGAAGGGGTTTAATCTTCAACTTATAAGTTATGTCATCGCAACAAGTTACTGAAAAATCAGGTTCTCAGGTTATGATTGACATTCTCCTTGCCAACAAGATTGATGTATGTTGGGGGTATCCTGGAGGAGCGATTCTACCTTTTTACGACACTCTTTATCGTTCGTCGCTCAAACATATGTTAGTGCGTCATGAGCAGGCAGCGGCTCATGCGGCTGAGGGGTACGCTAAGGCCTCTGGACACTTGGGAGTATGTATTGCAACGTCTGGTCCTGGTGCTACAAACCTCATGACGGGTATCGCTGACGCTAAAATGGACTCTGTTCCGATACTCGCCATCACAGGACAAGTTCCCACCATGGCAATTGGCACCGACGCATTTCAAGAGGTTGATACTTATGGGATGAGTATCCCCATCACAAAATATAATGCGCTCATTAAGTCTGCTGACCAAGTGGCTCGTATTACTCAAGAAGCTATTGTTGTTTCTTTATCCAGAAGACAAGGCCCATCCTTAATTGATTTTCCTAAAGATTGTCAAACTTCACTTACACGAAACCTTGAACCTGGAGATATCAGATTCTCAAGTTATCACTATAAAACTCCACAAATGAAAGGAGACGTTGATCAACTCATTACTTATTTCAATCGTTCACAAAGACCTTTACTCTACGTGGGAGGAGGAGCTATTTCATCGGAATCATATCAGAACATCCATAAATTGGCTGAGAAAACGCAGACTCCTGTTGTTTCAACATTGATGGCATTAGGTGCTTTTCCTGGTAACCATAGGTTAAGTTTAGGAATGATGGGCATGCATGGAACTGCCTATGCCAATAAGGCTATTCTAGAATGTGATTTTATTTTGGCACTGGGTGCTCGCTTTGATGACCGTGTTGCCTTAAATGCTTCCAACTTTGCTGAAAATGCAATCAAAGCTCAGATTGATATTGATCCTGCTGAGATCAATAAAAGAGTGGACGTCAATGTTCATATCGAAGGTGATTTAAATGAAGTCTTAAATTGCCTCCTCAAAAACATCAAAAGAATAGAGCGAAAAAATTGGGTGTCAAGAATTGATCAGCTCAAAGAGGAGAACCCTCTTCGTTTCAACCAGCGTAAAGATGCCATTAAACCACAATATTTAATTAGAAGGCTTTGGGAATTAACAAAAGGAGATGCTATTATTGCTACCGATGTTGGCCAACATCAAATGTGGGCGGCTCAATATTATCTTTTTAATGAACCAAGGAAGTGGATTACGTCAGGTGGTCTAGGTACGATGGGTTTTGGTTTCCCCGCTGCCCTCGGTGCGAAAATCGCAAAACCCGACGAAGAGGTGATCTTGATTTCAGGAGATGGTTCTTTCCAAATGTGTATGCAAGAATTGGCTACCGCAAGAATGTATAATATTTCAGTTAAAATTCTTCTCTTCAACAATGGATTTCTGGGGATGGTACGTCAGTGGCAAGAGCTTTTTTATGATAATCACTTTTCTGAATCTGGCATGAGTTATAACCCCGATTTTGTGAAAATTGCTTCTGGTTTTGATATCCCAGCGAAATGCATCGCGAAGCTAGATGAGCTTGAAAAGGGTTTGCAATTTTTAATCGAAACAAAAGATTGTTGCATCTTAGAAGTAACCATCCCTGAGTCAGAGAAAGTTTATCCAATGATTTCTTCTGGCTCTAAATATGAAGATATGGTTGATTATGATCATCAGTCTGAAGAGGGTACACCTTTTTCTTTAATACCAAATAAAGAAAAAGATATTCACCGAAATTGATGAAACATATTTTGTCGATTACTGTTAATAACTCCTCGGGTGTTCTCAGTCATGTTGCTGGTTTATTTACCCGAAGGGCTTATAACATAGATTCACTTTCTGTAGGAGAGACACAAGACTCGACCAAGTCAGTGATTACCCTAGTGGTTGATGAAGACATACATGTACTTGAGCAGGTAAAAAAACAGGTTTTGAAATTAATTGATGTCATCAAAATTGACGATCTAACTGGAGAAACATCGCTTAAAAGAGAACTCATTTTGCTCGTGGTTCTTGCTAACGAGCAAAATCGTATGGAGATTACTTCTCTGGTTGACTCTTTCCAAGGGAAAATACTTGATATTTCCGATGAAGCGATGATGGTTGAGCTTAACGGAACTCCTCGCTCTGTATCTTCATTCATAAAGCTATTTAGCAAATATGGTATTCAAGAAGTCGCACGCACAGGAGCTATCGCTTTGGCCTATCCATAAGACCATTCGAGAGTCCACAAGTTTTCTAGCCTCAGCAGAAGCTGGTAAAGAATACAAACTACAAACTACAAACAAAAATTATTATGTGGTTTTTGAATTTGGTCCGTTTTAGTGGATCGTTCAATTTTACTATTTAGTAAAAAAAAAACAATTTAAGGTCATATGATTGTCCACAATATCGGAG
>CBDBLF010000021.1:0-141055 GCA_965206985.1 Spirochaetota bacterium
AATTAACTCTTTGTTTACCTGATCTTTATTGATTCATAAAAGAGAAAGAATCTTCTACTGTTTTGGCAGCGTCTACTTGAGCTAAAATTTCATCTTCCCACTCTTGAGTTCTTCCCGGTCAACTTCTTCTTTTATTCGAATACCCTTGTTTTCAAATAATTTTTTCAAAAGTTCTAAAGTTGTTTTTTTTGGTCTTGAGTTTTGTTGACTTACGGAATCCAATATTGCCCCACGACATCTCCTGAGTTTTCTTTTTATTGAAGAGCTTCAACTTGTTATATTGAGCGTATATAGAGAGAGCGTCAACTAACTCCTTTATTCGTCCCCTGGCTTCTTCCCCTTCTTTTACGGCCTGCTCTTTGACTTGACCAATTTTTTTGCTATATTTATTGTCAATTCGGTCAATTTTAATCTCTAAGATTGCCAGCTCTTTCAATGTAACATTCGCCTCGTCAAGAGACTCAATGCTCGCTATGTTTGGTTTTACTCTACTCATATTATTTTCCTCCTGCTTATTTTTTTATTAAGCCATGTTAATATTTTCCACCGGGAGTCCATTTTTTTCCCTTTCGTCAGCTATCGACTCAAGCTCATGCCAACGCATCGTCAGTTCATCTGCTGTGGGGCCTGGCATTTTACCATTGACAATTTTAGATACGGAGGATGATGTTACATCAAGTCCGATGTTCTCTTTAGCCAGGTCAGCTACGTCTTGATTGCTCCAACCTCGTGCCTTCATTCTCTCTTTGAAAGCAAAGCCGGGAGATTGTATAGGTGTTCAATAGTAAGCTCTCCTTTGGGATATTATTTTCTTTGAGTAAATCAATATAAAAATGCACTCCATTTGGTGTGTGATGGGAATTCGAGGCGAATGTTCCCAAAATTTGATCGATTGCACGTGTAGCCATATAGGTTCAGAAGGGCTTTTACTTCGTTTTCTTGTAGGGTCTTCATTTCATAACGTTATAATGCGAAAGTTGAGTTCATGAGCGACAAGCTTACGTTTTATTGAAAGTTGACCGACAAAGATAATCGGAAATAAATGTTCTTTGTGATAGGCCTGGCCAGCTTCATGCAGCATCTTAACACCATAAATAGTATTCTTGATTAAGTCGTTGGGCTTCGTTTATCAACAAAATAAGTTTTTTATTGGAAGCTTCTGGTTTAACCCCCTAAAACTGGACACTTTATTGTGTTAAATTTAGGAGGTAAAACTATGATTAAAAGACAAAGATACAGTAAGGAAGCAAAAGAGAGATTGGCTTTGGAGATGATTCAGGTCAGACTAGCACGGCAGAAATATCTAAGAGAGAGATGATTTCAGTCGCAACTTTATCGAGATGGAAGCGACAGCTGGTTTCCGAAGGCTTGAAGATAAAAATGGGGTTGAGTTAGAATTGAGAAAAAAAAATCCTATTTAGAATCGGCCTTATCTGACTTAATGATAGAAAATCAGATTTTAAAAAAAAACGGAAAAACTTCTTCAAGAATACAGGCAAAAAGAGAAATTATCAAGAATAGCCTCAGCACAGAATTTGGGATCACAAGGAGTTGCAGAGTTATGAAACTAGAAAAAGTCAACTTATTATTAAAAGTCGAAGGAGAAGAAAGATGATTCAACGATTCTAAAATCTATCCATGAAATTAGTGATCAATTGAACCAAGTAGGTTATATCTCGATGACGCAAATTTCTAAAAGATAGAGGCTTTACAATAAATTAAGAAGCGAGTTTACCGAATTATGAAAGAAAATAGACTTTTATGCACTAAAAAGGTGTTTTGAAGCCAAAAACTACCCAATCTAAGCATAATTTCAGAAAATATCCCAATTTGATTTTAAGTGTGCAAGCTGATCCCTTCAAGGTAATTGTTGGCGATATAACCTATTTTGATTATTAATTCGAAAGACCACTATTTAGCTTTGCTCATGAGGCTTATGAGTCGCCGTATCGTAGGAGCGGCCATTTCTGATAAAAATAACACCCAACTGGTCATAGCAGCCTTTCTTTCGCTTAAAAGAGAAATAGGAGATTTACAAAATTACTACCATCATACTGATGCTGACGTCAGATATTGCTCAAATGAGTATATCGCTCTATTAGAAGAAAGTAGAATCAATATTTCCATGTGTCGTGGTAATGTGTATGAAAACGCTCATGCCGAATCATTGAATAAAACAATTAAATATAAAGAAATTATTTATCCAGAATATTCAAAACTTTTGAAGAAGCTCAAAAAAGTATCTTCAGGTTTATCCATCTTTATAATACGATGAAGCCACATTCAGCTTTAGGATGGGTGACACCTCAAAATATGAGGAGAAATATCTAAAAGAATTAAGAAAAGACTGTCCAGTTTTAGGGGGTTAAACCACTCTATGATATTCTAAAAGAAATGGGAACGATCCCGGACGGCTCAGCCTGGAGTGTATCATGACATATTCCGTGGAATATAAAAAAACAGGCTCCTTTTTTTGAAAAAACTTAAAAAAGTCAAAGGTGATGGCATTATACCCGAGGTCAATTATCGCTACTTTTACTTTGCACGACGAAACTGTAGTCGAGGTCCCGATGAAAGATCATATTTTCGTTTTTTGACCATCATCGATTTTTGAGCGTCAAACAGTCTATGGAATTTAGAAGCGGGTCAAAATATACCAGTCATAAGTGGGTGAAGACAAAAAGGGTGTCTGGCGGCGGTCTAACAACAACAACACAACTTAACAACTTACTTGTTTTCCCTGCCCTGTTAATGGGGCAGGTTTTTGGCTTTACGGGCTAGCCGCCCTACTGCGGCTTTTTCATTTCTTCCAATTTGCGTTCAGACGCAATAATGTGGTTTTGACGATTTTCTATTGCGGTCGCAGACATATTGCTGAATTCCGTGTTAATTTTGGTAAAGAAATTGGCGAAGTTTTTAATTACTCTGTATCTTTGCTATCTCACAAAAAGAAAAATATTGGTACTGATGTTAAGGTAGATGGAACTAAAATCAAAGCCAGTGCTGCTGACGATCAAACATACAAAAAGTCAGATTTAGAGGGACGTAAAAGAGCTATACAGCAAGAGATCTTAGAGTATCTACGCTCAGGTATAGAATTAGATATTGAGGAAGATAAACTATATGGTAAAGACAACAGTGGCTATGAGCTTAATCCTGAAGAGGTAGATACGATCATTGAGGAGTTTATTTGCTTACAAAAAGCGAGTGAAAAGGCAAAGAGAGAGTCATTAAAAACAGCAGAAGGAAAGCAAAGTGAACCAGCCGAGTTTTCTACATCTGTTGAAAAAGATTCTTCAGAAACTATGGAAGGTACACAGGATATAGAAGCTCTAAAAACAGGAGAAAAAGAAGTTGAGGTCTTTTTAGAAGATGCAACTAATTCTCATGTTCTAAAATAAATCTTACTGATCCAGATGCTAAATTCATGAAACGGAATGGTAAAATTTCTCAAAGCTATAACATTCAAGTTACCTCATCAGAAGGCTATATTTTGGCAGCTGACATTGCTGAAGCTAATTCAGAAAATGATTTAGAGCAATTAGCTCCTACCCTTTCTAAAGCTGAGTCAAACACAGGGACCAGTATACGGACAGCTTCTGCAGATTCGGGTTACTTTCATTCAAGTGGTTTGGAATACCTGGATTCAAAAGGGATCAATGGTTTTATACCTTCACCTGATCAGGTAGCCAAAGAAAGAAAAGGAGAAGAGGATTCAGGTTATGAAGCTCATCAGTTTAAATATGACGAGGATGATGATTCTTGGGTTTGCCCCGAGGGTAAAACCTTAGAATTTCATAATGAATCTGTGAAAAATAAAAAGAAATATACTCATTATCATGGTAAACCTCCTGACTGTGTCATTTGCCCTGTCAGAGAACAATGTTGTACGAGCGAAGAAGAGTTACGCAGAGGTTATCGCAAATTGTCAGTAGACTCTGGTTTTGCTTTAAAACATGAAATGATCAAGAAGATGAATTCAGAAGAAGCAAAGTCTTTCTATAAAAAGCGAGGTTCTGAAATTGAACCCATTTTTGGAATTTTGAAACAAGCCAAAAAGTTCAGAGAATTCTTGCTCAGAGGCAGTAAAAAGGTTCAAATAGAGGTAAAAATCGCAGCTACAGCATTTAATTTTGGCAAAATGGTACGAGAACAACTTGCATAAACTATAAATTCCTTGACATATTTGAAAAATGAGACTGACGCAGCAAATATCTCATAAAATGTACTGAAAAATCCTAGTTCCTGCACAAGCTCTTAATATGCGGAGAAAGTGTAACTTAATACAAGCTTATATCTTGACAATGTGGAGATTTTTAAAAGTAGTGTACCTGTGAGGTCTAAATGAACGGTATTAGCTGGTTTATAAGAAAATAACAAGGTTATGTGTCTGGTATTGCTTGAATCGCCTATCCAATATAGCGGTCCTCTGCCTCACCCTGATTTGTAAATTTTGTTCGGTTTTGTTCGATTCAGTCGCAGTCAATGTGATTTTAATCGTATTCTATTGTGGGTGTAGACACAGTGTTCTTATTCTAAAAAATAGGGGTCAATCTTTGCCAAAAAACCATATTTTTTGTATGGACTGGGGGTGGGGTTTATTGCGATGATAAGTTTCATCTTTGCTATCCACCTCTGACCAACCTTTTGTTTTATCAAACTCATCAGCAAAAAAAGAGTAGAGGGTGGTCGTTCCATTTGAAGTGTGAATATCAAACTGATATAGAAACTTAAAAAGGTAGTTTAATCGAAATTTTTCTTTATTTTTCATAAGAATTTTTGTGCGAGATGGTTTAAAACTCATAAAATTTTTGAGACTTTTCTGTGCGAATTAGATTTTTTTGGAAAGATGTAATTTCAATAGATGAAATATCATTCGTTTGAATTTTTTTTCGATAGATGAAACCATTTCGATAGTGTTTAAATTTTAATTCTTGAGGTGCTTGAATGGTTCCATTCAATTCATCACCGCTTCCCAAAAGAGCCTTAATCTGAATGGCGGTTTTTTCTATTTTCTGTTCTTTTGTGGAAGAAGAGGTTGTATCTCCTTTAGGGGCTTCAAGCTTAGGGCTATTAGGTTCCTGAGGGGTAACCGGATAACGAATGGCGTTTGTAGAAGAACCAAAGCTTACGTAAAAAATAAAGGCAATGCAAAGTAAACAGAGTAGATTTATTTTAGAACAACAGTTTGGCAAGAAGTATACCTTTTAGCAGGCGGAATGAGCTACAAAAAGATCATGTTTTGCAAAACCCATAGAAATAGGTGACACTTTAGTCATCTTTCAAGTGGTATTGTAATAAAAGTGCCCGTAAACCGGCTTGCATCAAGCAGGGGTAATAGATCGATATTGGCCATGAGCTCGTAGCCGTTGCAACCACCTGCTGGGCAACCTTCACTGTCACCTGCATCCGTTGCCGAGGCTTTATAACTCGTGCCCGCCAAATCATATCGCATGTTATCTAGCATTGTGGCATTCCATCTTTCAATGAGCCCATCGCCGTCAGCGTCAGGGATGTACGGCGTTACCCTTACGTTGACCATGCTCTTCATCATGGCAAATTCAGTGAACTCCGCATTATGTGACGTGCCCGTGGCTATGTCATGGGTTATGACACCTGTTATCTTGGTCATAATAATATCATCTGCATCATTTACTCTTTTTACGGTAATCGTCTGGGGGCTCGCATAATTAGCAGGCGTAAATGTGACCACTGTTGGGGATACCACAAGCAATGGATTGGTAGAGGTTAGGGTTACCTCTACTGTTTTCTCTGCTGCTGGTGGGCGTGACACCGAAACCGTGTAGGTGGCACCCACTGCTCCACTCACATCGCTGAAGGTGATCTCTGAAGTGCTGAGCTTATACATTGTGTGGCTGTAGGTAGGAGCCTTCCCTGTGCAGGAGTGAGGAGTGCAGAAGTTGAAAGCGTCTGAGTAGACACCCACTCTCAGGATCACCCAAGCTGTTTGCGACCGCTAAGGTTACCGTTGCCCGCCGAGGAGTGCGCCATACATAGCTGGTGACGCACAGTCCGTCATTGCGGTATTAAGGGTGCATCGTTTGACCGCGGGGTTTTGCTGATCAGTGCCTAGATCCCACGCGTCGCCTAATAAATCAGGGAAAGTGCCACTCGTTGCTTGTAGTTCGGCGAGCGCAAGCCTCACCGCACCCCTGTCATTCGTAGAATTACCCTGCGCTCGCTTGGGAGCCTGGGCTGTCGTGCCACCGTCTATTGATTGGGGTGCGTCGGTGTTCCAATAACTATTCATGAACGTCAGCATAGATTGACTGCCACTGGAACGCCCCAGCAGACCACCAGAAAAAGTACTAGTACCAGCCGAAGAAGAAGACACTCCACCACTCCCAGAAAAGTAGCTATTCGTGATCGTCAAAGAAGAATCAGAAACAGAACCCACCAGACCACCGGAACCAGAAGCAGAAAATAAAGGACTAGTACCAGCCGAAGAAGAAGACACTCCACCACTCCCAGAAAAGTAGCTATTCGTGATCATCAAAGAAGAATCAGAAGAGACACGCCCCACCAGACCACCGGAATAAGAAAAAGAAGTAGCAGAAGAAGAAACACCACCACTCCCAGAAAAGTAGCTATTCATGATCGTCAAAGAAAGAAGAGTTTCACCCACCAGACCGCCAGAACCAGCATTATCATCCGCAGAAGCAGAAACACCACCACTCCCAAAAAAGTAGTTATTCGTGATCGTGAAAGAAGAAGAAGAAGTAGAAAGAGGAAAAACATACCCCACCAGACCACCAGAATAAGAACTAGGATTAGAGGAAACAGAAGTAGCAGAAGAAGAAACACCACCAGAGATAACTCCTACATTACGAATTGCAACCGTTCCATTTGCCGCACCAAATAGACCCGCATAGACATTATTGTCTGAAGAAGAAATATTCACCCACAAGTTAGCGATGGTGTTGTTATTACCATCAAAGATGCCCGTAAAAGCATTATCCCCATCACCTACCGGCACCCAGCTGGTGTCTTCAGACACATCAATCACCGTATGCATTTCTCCTGCGACTTCTACCGTTGTCGTATCAATCATACCGCTCTCATTCGTATCAAGCAAACTCACAAGATCAATGTTGGCCGTCAGCTCGTAGCCATGACAAGCACCTGTCGGGCAACCAGAACTGTCGCCATCACCATCACTGGACGTCTTATAACTGGTGCCGACCAAATTATAGCGCATGTTGTTTAGCATCTCGGCAGTGGAGATGTCAATCAGACCGTCGCCGTCATTGTCAGCGTCAGCGTCATTGTCAGCGTCAGCGTCAGCTGTTACATTACCGCCATTACCACTTGAAGCACTTTCTCCGCATTGAAATAAAAAGCCCAAGACGAATATTAACAATATACCTCTCACCATTTTATTGAACACCCCATTTACTCTAGTATCTAGACTCATAAATTTAATTCCCCCCGGATTCTAATCAGTTTATGATTATCGATGGTAGCGTTACTATAAATAGTATACCTGCTAAGTCAACCACTATATACAAAAATATTAGATATTTAGGTCGACTTTTGAAGGCTAATTATCCACGATTATCGAATGGAGCACTTACCCCCTTCAAGGGCCGTGCTATATTCTCGCTAGAAATACTACCATAGCTAACTCAATTAGAATTTTGAAAACATAACACTTTGTTGCTGTTGTCTCTTTTAGCCCACCGATCGTAAGAGCAGAGTAATCGGCTCCACCAAACGCAGGATCTAAATAAGCGAAGTATTTAATACCTTGAGGAGGCTCCTCAAAACAAGGCTCACCAAAAAGTCGTTCGGTGATATCGATGGGTTCTTGCTGGTAGATTGCCTGTAAAGAGAGATTCGCCCAAAGATTTTCTTATCTTCAATAAATCCAGTGCAGGAAACTTTGATGGCCAAAGGGCTTCTCCCTTCAAATTTAAGGCGGGCATCTTAACAAGCTCCCATTGGTCTGCTTCAAGATCTAAAAGACGGGCGGTCAAATCATATGTCATCCATAGGTCGTGTCATATTTAATCAAAGTTTCCAATTAAAAAAGGAATTGACTTATCTCCCTTAAATTAAGGTTATGTCTCATTATGAACAAAAGAAAATATACCTTTGATACAAGTGGTTTTAGCTGTCAAAATACAGACTGCCATAAGTATCATAAGGTAAATGAAGGAAATGTGCGCTTTGCTTATATGTCTGGTAAGTACAAACAAATAGCCTATTTAAAGTGCACCGCTTGTGGTAGATGCTTTTCAGAGAATAAAGGCACTATTTTTTTTCGTCGCAAGAAAAGCAAAGAAACCATTACTCGGGTATTACAAAACACAGTTGAGGGCTGTGGCATTAGAGCTACCGGAAGAGTCTTTGGTATCAGCAAGGATACAGTTCTTGCTTGGGTTAAAGCAGCAGGTGAAGATTCACTAAAAGTTGAAAAAAAATATATACAAAAACCTGTCTTTCAATGAAATTCAATTAGACGAGCATTGGGGTTTTGTCTTTAAAAAACAATACAATCTATCAGAGACTGAGCGATTAAGTGATGAAATAGGGGATATCTGGACTTTTACTGCAGTATTGCCTGTAGAAAAGCTCATTTTAGCGCATATAACAGGCAAGAGGACCTCAGTGAATGCTAGAAAGTTACTGACCAAGGTAAAAACAAGAAGTAAGCCAAAGAGGGAAGATAAATTCTTGATTACCTCTGATGGATATGAGGGATATAGTGATGCCATTCTTTCAGTTTATGGTAAATTTGACTCAATGACTAGAAAGCTTCAATCACCCAAATCTCTATGTTATGGGCAAATAATTAAGAGAATAGAAAAAGGGAGATGTAAGGAAGTTGACAAATCTCTAATCTTTGGTGATCAAAAGCTACTAGATGAATATATTGCAAACTCTTCAGTAAGTCATCAGATGAACACCTTTGCTGTAGAAAGGAATAATTTGACTCTTCGCCAACACAATCATAGAATAGAGCGTAAAAGTCAGGGTTTTTCAAAAAAATTCAAATATATGCAGGGGCATAATTCTTTTGTTGCTAATTATTACAATTTCTGCCTTCCACATTCAAGTCTAGCTGAGTATGAGGGAGGAAAACCAATTCAAATCACCCCAGCAATGGCTACAGAAATGACGAATCATAAGTGGTCTATACAAGAATTATTCATCGCAAATAGAAACTTTGATTAAATATGACACGACCAATTTTTTAATGTTTAAATAAAAGTGCATCCGTGAGCTATTTGGTGAGGCTTCAGAGTGAGTCTACCTCCGACGTTACCTTGACGACGATGTCGAGCCTGGGCTTACCACGAACCCCAGCTCTTTGACGTTTACTCATGAGGATTGGAGTACGAATCAAACGGTCATGGTGACAGCAACGAACAATGACTATCTGGGTGGCTACACCGCTCTGGTAAGTCATGGGGTAGCCAGTTCTGATTTAAAATAGTCCATTGAACCCCAGTCAGGTGACTGTCGATATTGCAGACAACGACGGTGGTACGGGCACGATTCTGATGTCCTCAAGTCCGTTGGCTTTTGACGACACAGCGGGAGCCACGGGTGACACCTATACGATCTCCTTGAGTCATCACCCCGCCCCTGGTAAAACCGTTCAGGTCAATCTTTCGAATTCTATTTGTCTGCGACCGCAATAGAAAATCGTCAAAACCACATTATTGCGTCTGAACGCAAATTGGAAGAATGAAAAAGCCGCAGTAGGGCGGCTAGCCCGTAAAGCCAAAAACCTGCCCCATTACAGGGCAGGGAAAACAAGTAAGTTGTTAAGTTGTGTTGTTGTTGTTAGACCGCCGCCAGACACTGGTTTAACCCCCTAAAACTGGACACTTTATTGTGTTAAATTTAGGAGGTAAAACTATGATTAAAAGACAAAGATACAGTAAGGAAGCAAAAGAGAGATTGGCTTTGGAGATGATTTCAGGTCAGACTAGCACGGCAGAAATATCTAAGAGAGAGATGATTTCAGTCGCAACTTTATCGAGATGGAAGCGACAGCTGGTTTCCGAAGGCTTTGAAGATAAAAATGGGGTTGAGTTAGAATTGAGAAAAAAAATTTCCTATTTAGAATCGGTCTTATCTGACTTAATGATAGAAAATCAGATTTTAAAAAAAACGGAAAAACTTCTTCAAGAATACAGGCAAAAAGAGAAATTATCAAGAATAGCCTCAGCACAGAATTTGGGATCACAAGGAGTTGCAGAGTTATGAAACTAGAAAAGTCAACTTATTATTATAAGTCGAAGGAGAAGAAAGATGATTCAACGATTCTAAATGGTTTAACCCCCTAAAACTGGACAGTCTTTTTCTTATTCTTTTAGATATTTCTCCTCATATTTTTGAGGTGTCACCCATCCTAAAGCTGAATGTGGCTTCATCGTATTATAAAGATGGATAAACCTGAAGATACTTTTTTGAGCTTCTTCAAAGTTTTGATATTCTGATAAATTAATTTCTTTATATTTAATTGTTTTATTCAATGATTCGGCATGAGCGTTTTCATACACATTACCACGACACATGGAAATATTGATTCTACTTTCTTCTAATAGAGCGATATACTCATTTGAGCAATATCTGACGTCAGCATCAGTATGATGGTAGTAATTTTGTAAATCTCCTATTTCTCTTTTAAGCGAAAGAAAGGCTGCTATGACCAGTTGGGTGTTATTTTTATCAGAAATGGCCGCTCCTACGATACGGCGACTCATAAGCCTCATGAGCAAAGCTAAATAGTGGTCTTTCGAATTAATATCAAAATAGGTTATATCGCCAACAATTACCTTGAAGGGATCAGCTTGCACACTTTTAATCAAATTGGGATATTTTCTGAAATTATGCTTAGATTGGGTAGTTTTTGGCTTCAAAAACACCTTTTTAGTGCATAAAAGTCTATTTTCTTTCATAATTCGGTAAACTCGCTTCTTATTTATTGTAAAGCCTCTATCTTTTAGAATTTGCGTCATCGAGATATAACCTACTTGGTTCAATTGATCACTAATTTCATGGATAGATTTTAGAATCGTTGAATCATCTTTCTTCTCCTTCGACTTATAATAATAAGTTGACTTTTCTAGTTTCATAACTCTGCAACTCCTTGTGATCCCAAATTCTGTGCTGAGGCTATTCTTGATAATTTCTCTTTTTGCCTGTATTCTTGAAGAAGTTTTTCCGTTTTTTTTAAAATCTGATTTTCTATCATTAAGTCAGATAAGGCCGATTCTAAATAGGAAATTTTTTTTCTCAATTCTAACTCAACCCCATTTTTATCTTCAAAGCCTTCGGAAACCAGCTGTCGCTTCCATCTCGATAAAGTTGCGACTGAAATCATCTCTCTCTTAGATATTTCTGCCGTGCTAGTCTGACCTGAAATCATCTCCAAAGCCAATCTCTCTTTTGCTTCCTTACTGTATCTTTGTCTTTTAATCATAGTTTTACCTCCTAAATTTAACACAATAAAGTGTCCAGTTTTAGGGGGTTAAACCAAGTTTACACCATTAGGATAACGTAATTTAATAAAGTATTCTATAAAGGTCTCGTCAGTTGGGAATTTATCTATAAGCTTAAAATAGCTTATTCGACTTGCTTGTATCTTTTTATCTGTATTAATCTTGTCCATAACCATGTATAATATGAATATGGAAAGTACAAAGCGCAAAATAGCATAATTACAATTTTTTCAAAATTAGGCACTATGTTCAGCTTCAAAACTCGGAATTAACTTATTTTTTTCGTCATTTTTTAGCTTCTTCATGATTTTTCCCAAATTATGGAATAAGGCTACAATCAGAAACTATCCTCTTACGGATTTCAAATCCCTCAGATTGTCTTTTGTTTATGGAGCTCAGAGGGGTTGAGATGAGCTTGTGCAGGAACTAGGATTTTTCTTGCTTTTCTGTGTTCTTCTTTGTTTATGTCTTATTATGAAACGATTTATGAAAAGTGATAGAGATCAAGTTATGCTGTTTTCGCATACTATAGCAGACAATTTAGAAGAAAATCACGAGGTTTATGCCTTTGCTGCCTTGTTAGATAAAATTCCTATGAAACCATTTCTTTCTAAGTACTCAAAAGAAGGGGGTCGGGCTTACCATCCGGTTATAATGCTGGGATGCCTTTTTTATGGCTTTCATCGTGGATGGAGAAGCAGCAGAGAATTACAAAAAGCCTGTGAAGAGAACGACGCCATGCGTTATTTAGTTGGTGGTCATAAAGTAAAGTTTCGGTCTATTGCTGAATTCCGTGTTAATTTTGGTAAAGAAATTGGCGAAGTTTTTAATTACTCTGTATCTTTGCTATCCCACAAAAAGAAAAATATTGGTATTGATGTTAAGGTAGATGGAACTAAAATCAAAGCCAGTGCTGCTGACGATCAAACATACAAAAAGTCAGATTTAGAGGAACGTAAAAGAGCTATACAGCAAGAGATCTTAGAGTATCTACGCTCAGGTATGGAATTAGATATTGAGGAAGATAAACTATATGGTAAAGACAACAGTGGCTATGAGCTTAATCCTGAAGAGGTAGATACGATCATTGAGGAGTTTATTCGCTTACAAAAAGCGAGTGAAAAGGCAAAGAGAGAGTCATTAAAAACAGCAGAAGGAAAGCAAAGTGAACCAGCCGAGTTTTCTACATCTGTTGAAAAAGATTCTTCAGAAACTATAGAAGGTACACAGGATATAGAAGCTCTAAAAACAGGAGAAAAAGAAGTTGAGGTCTTTTTAGAAGATACAACTAATTCTCATGCTAACGAGCCAGAATTATTGATAAATGAAGACCAGGCTGCAGAGGATAATGATTCTGTTATGCTTAGGAAAGCTCAAAAGTATGTTACGATCAGTAAAAGTCTGGAAGAGAATCAAGAGTCTGCTTCTGATTCTAAAATAAATCTTACTGATCCAGATGCTAAATTCATGAAACGGAATGGTAAAATTTCTCAAAGCTACAACATTCAAGTTACCTCATCAGAAGGCTATATTTTGGCAGCTGACATTGCTGAAGCTAATTCAGAAAATGATTTAGAGCAATTAGCTCCTACCCTTTCTAAAGCTGAGTCAAACACAGGGATCAGTATACGGACAGCTTCTGCAGATTCGGGTTACTTTCATTCAAGTGGTTTGGAATACCTGGATTCAAAAGGGATCAATGGTTTTATACCTTCACCTGATCAGGTAGCCAAAGAAAGAAAAGGAGAAGAGGATTCAGGTTATGAAGCTCATCAGTTTAAATATGACGAGGATGATGATTCTTGGGTTTGCCCCGAGGGTAAAACCTTAGAATTTCATAATGAATCTGTGAAAGATAAAAAGAAATATACTCATTATCATGGTAAACCTCCTGACTGTGTCATTTGCCCTGCCAGAGAACAATGTTGTACGAGCGAAGAAGAGTTACGCAGAGGTTATCGCAAATTGTCAGTAGACTCTGGTTTTGCTTTAAAACATGAAATGATCAAGAAGATGAATTCAGAAGAAGCAAAGTCTTTCTATAAAAAGCGAGGTTCTGAAATTGAACCCATTTTTGGAATTTTGAAACAAGCCAAAAAGTTCAGAGAATTCTTGCTCAGAGGCAGTAAAAAGGTTCAAATAGAGGTAAAAATCGCAGCTACAGCATTTAATTTTGGCAAAATGGTACGAGAACAACTTGCATAAACTATAAATTCCTTGACATATTTGAAAAATGAGACTGACGCAGCAAATATCTCATAAAATGCACTGAAAAATCCTAGTTCCTGCACAAGCTCAGATGTTCGTCGAGTGTCTCCCCCAAACAAGAAAAATAGTTTTACTATTTAGTAAAAAAAAATTTAAGAGGATGTGACTGTCCATAATATCGGGTCGTGTCATATTTAATCAAAGTTTCTATTTGCGATGAATAATTCTTGTATAGACCACTTATGATTCGTCATTTCTGTAGCCATTGCTGGGGTGATTTGAATTGGTTTTCCTCCCTCATACTCAGCTAGACTTGAATGTGGAAGGCAGAAATTGTAATAATTAGCAACAAAAGAATTATGCCCCTGCATATATTTGAATTTTTTTGAAAAACCCTGACTTTTACGCTCTATTCTATGATTGTGTTGGCGAAGAGTCAAATTATTCCTTTCTACAGCAAAGGTGTTCATCTGATGACTTACTGAAGAGTTTGCAATATATTCATCTAGTAGCTTTTGATCACCAAAGATTAGAGATTTGTCAACTTCCTTACATCTCCCTTTTTCTATTCTCTTAATTATTTGCCCATAACATAGAGATTTGGGTGATTGAAGCTTTCTAGTCATTGAGTCAAATTTACCATAAACTGAAAGAATGGCATCACTATATCCCTCATATCCATCAGAGGTAATCAAGAATTTATCTTCCCTCTTTGGCTTACTTCTTGTTTTTACCTTGGTCAGTAACTTTCTAGCATTCACTGAGGTCCTCTTGCCTGTTATATGCGCTAAAATGAGCTTTTCTACAGGCAATACTGCAGTAAAAGTCCAGATATCCCCTATTTCATCACTTAATCGCTCAGTCTCTGATAGATTGTATTGTTTTTTAAAGACAAAACCCCAATGCTCGTCTAATTGAATTTCATTGAAAGACAGGTTTTTGTATATATTTTTTTTCAACTTTTAGTGAATCTTCACCTGCTGCTTTAACCCAAGCAAGAACTGTATCCTTGCTGATACCAAAGACTCTTCCGGTAGCTCTAATGCCACAGCCCTCAACTGTGTTTTGTAATACCCGAGTAATGGTTTCTTTGCTTTTCTTGCGACGAAAAAAAATAGTGCCTTTATTCTCTGAAAAGCATCTACCACAAGCGGTGCACTTTAAATAGGCTATTTGTTTGTACTTACCAGACATATAAGCAAAGCGCACATTTCCTTCATTTACCTTATGATACTTATGGCAGTCTGTATTTTGACAGCTAAAACCACTTGTATCAAAGGTATATTTTCTTTTGTTCATAATGAGACATAACCTTAATTTAAGGGAGATAAGTCAATTCCTTTTTTAATTGGAAACTTTGATTAAATATGACACGACCTAATATCGGGGTAGGATTAACCTTGACAATCTGGCTACTTCTTTGAATAATACCCTGTCATTGCGTAGGAAGCGAGGTGAAAAACCTCCACTGCCCCGCAGCCGTGATGGGAACGAAAATCTAAGGACCACTGTCGCATGGAGATGGGAAGGTTGATGAGTAGGCAGCCCTCAGTCGGAACACAAGCTTTGAACATTATCTCGAGGGGGAAGTTTATGGTAAGTCAGGTAAGAAGACTGCTTGAAGTTGATTTTAAAAGATAGTTTCAGATTAAAAGAGAGTGTTTGCTCTCTCCTTGCTGAGGCTGGAATTTAATTTGGTTTAACTTAATTCCTGCTTTCTCTATTAGATCAAGAGCATACCTTCGTTTTAAGATATTTCTAATTTTTTTTAAATTTGGAGCATATTTTTCACGAACTACGAGTGACAAATCCCCTTTAATCAATTAGTAAACAACATAAAATTTAATTGCAAGTTCTCTTCATTACTTTGTAGCAAAATAGCCAACAAAATAATTCTTCAAGGAGAAAATAAACAATGAAAAAAAAACAATTTAAAAAGCCGAGAGAAGGTCTGGTTCAAAATATTTTTATTACAAACTTACTTTTTATGTTCATAAGTATCGTGGTGTCCTGTGCCAATGAAAAAGTATCGCAACAGGTAGAAGGTAAACAAATATTACTGGTCGTTGCCACAGACTATGAGTCAGGTGCTTTATCGGCTATTAATTTAGAAAATAACCAAACATTTAATAATCTCTTTGCCTTGAATCAAGACTCAGTACTTAATGAGATTGATGGAATTCCTTATATTTTAGAGAGAGGAAAAGCTGATAATATTAAACGTCTCGACAAAAATAATAATTTTAAAGTTGTCTATGAAGAGAGTTTGCGTAAAACTTCAAATGAAAGTGTAAACCCACACGATATTGCAAAAATTAACGAAAAAACGGCTCTGGTTTCCACTTATAACCTACGGGAGCTGAGAGTTGTCAATTTAGATAATGGCAAATTAACTGACACTACTATTGATATTTCTTCATATAGTAGTGATGCCTCACCTCCTGATGTCTCGCAACTTCTTAGAGTGGATAATTTTATTTATGCAGGTTTACATGACCTTAGTGAGTCTATTTTTGAACCTCAAAGAAGCCGTTTATTGAAGGTGAATACCTCCAACCTTTCTATCACTGCCCTAGAAATTCCTTTTAAGAATTTAAGTAATCGTCTACAACTTTATTCTTCAGGAGGGGTGAAAAGAATTATTGGAGCAGGTCTTGGTTCTTATCTCAGTGCGACAGATGGAGGTATCGTTTCTTATAATATAGATACGAATTCTTTTGATACCCCAACATTTAGAGAAGAGGTGACATCCAGTGCAACGGGAACCAAAGGTAAAAACCTTAAACAGGTGATTTATGTTAATGACACAAAAGCTTTTGCTTTGCTCGCCAATAATAGTTATAAAGACTTTATTGTTGTGTTTAATCCTCGTACACAAATAATCACTCAAGAATTATTGGGAGAAACAAACGGAGGTAGCTATTATGAAATGCTCATTTCTAACGGTAAAATTTTTATATCTGATCGAAATCTTCAGAAACCCGGCATAAGGATATTCAATGTGGAAACATTGAGAGAAATAACTACGAATGGACCTATTAATGTAGGGCTTCCACCTGCTTCTATGAAAATAATTGAAAGAAATTAACATAACTCAACAGATTTTTCTATGAATATATTGATCCTATAAAGCATGAAAATAAATTCTTATATGTTTTTATTATTATTTGGGGTATCCTCCCTTGGTGCAAGTTGTAGGAATCCAATATCTTTATCTCTTCCAGAGAAACCTAAGAGAATTGCTATTTTAAACCTTTTGGCAGCAAAGCTCATGTGGGAGTTTGGTCCACAATATAGAGACCATGTCGTGGCCCTTCCTAGTACGATAGATAATCAAGAATATTCTGATGTCGTAGGTAAGTGGCCTACTAAAATCAAACGTATTACTGCTACGGCAGAAGAGATTTTATTAACAAAGCCAGATTTAGTCATTTTAGCAAGTTTTAATAGTATCACTCTTCAAGGAGCAATCTCTAAATTGAACGTTCCTCATCTCTTACTAAAAGACTTTACTAGTTTTGCAGACTACAAAGAGAATGTTCGTAAAATTTCTGCCTCGGTTTGGGCGGAACGTCAAGGAGAAAAGATTATCAAAAGATTTGAGAACCGTCTAAAAAAAATTCAAATTATTTCTGAAAAAAATATTTTTTTTCAGAAGTTAAATGTTTTAATTTATTTCTATAATCGTTTTTTTGGTATGCAAACAAGTTTTAATGATATTGTACAAGCTTCGGGTCTAAAAAATTTGACTTTGAGTAAAAAAATTATAGGAAGTCGCAAAGGCTCACAGGAAGAAATTTTATTGTGGAACCCCGATGTGATTGTCATCGGATGTTTGGTTAATCATTGCAAAGAAAAAGAAAAATTATTTATAAAACGCCTACCCCTTCTAAAAAAGACCAATGCTTTTAAAAAAAAATTAATTATTGCAATTGAAAACTCTACTCTAACCAGCATTGATGAAAGTATGCTTAAGGCTGTTGAAATCCTTCAAACTCGTGTTCTTGCTGCTTTTCAATAATTTGTAATATGAGTGAAACGGGCTATCAAAAGCTCCAATATTCTTTAGTTATATGTTTGTTTCTTTTTATTTTAATAGCCCTAACTCTAGGGGCTGAAATATTGTCTATTCATCATCTTTGGAGTGTAATTGTTAAAGTGTTAATAAATACAAGTTCTGAGTTTAGTTTACGGGAGGCAATACTATGGGAACTCCGTTTACCTCGTATTTTACTTTCTGTGTTCATGGGAGCTTCTTTGAGTGCTTCAGGAGTGGTTGCACAAGGAATTTTTAGAAATCCTTTAGCTGATCCCGGAGTTATTGGAGTAAGTGCTGGCTCGGCACTTGTGGCTATTATTGGCATCAGTCTAGGAGTTGATGAAAAAAACTTTTGGTTGACACCATGCCTTGCTGCAATGGGCGCCTCATTGACTCTTGTTCTTTTATTTTTATTATCACGAAAAGAAAATAATTTTTCCACAATTCTTTTAATAGGCTTTGCCCTCTCTAGTTTTTTTGCAGCATTCATCAGTCTAATATTATCAACACAAAATGAAAAATATTCAGTTTCCATCAAGATTTTTGAATGGCTTTTGGGTAGCTTTGAAGGGAAAGGTTGGGATTTCGTTTTATACTCCTTACCATTTATAATGGTTGGTTTATTTATCGCATTTTTTATTGTGAAAGACCTTGACCTGCTTCACTTAGGTTCAGATATTGCTCAGTCACTAGGCAGTAATCAGCGACTAATTTTTTGGGGAAGTATATTATCAATAGGTATTCTCGTAGGTACCGTCACTTCTATGGTGGGTATGATTGGTTTTGTCGGGCTCATGGTTCCTCATATTGCACGGCTTATTGTAGGAGGAACCCATAAAAAACTCCTTACCATCAGCATTCTTCTTGGTGGACTTATGGTGCTAACAGTAGATACGATCTCTCGAAGTGCGACTGGCTTGGGGCTTCCCCCTAGTGTGATTACCAGCATTGTAGGATGTCCATTTTTTCTATGGCTTGTAAGGAGACAAAAAGGATCTTCTAATATTTAAATTTATGCGAAAAAAACTTGCTTTGCTACTGCTCTTGAACTTGTTACTTATCTATTTTTTTTCAAGCCCTGAACAAAAACTAGAAAACTTATTAGGTGAGCCTGTCGATGTTCTCCACGTAACAGACTCCTATCATCTTGAAGGTTATAGCAGAAAAGGAAACTTCTCTTATGGACCACTACCAGATACCAAAAATATTCAAAAAAATAGCATAAAAGAAAAAGAATATCTTCCAAATAAAATAGGAGTTTCTAGAACTAAACTCTCATCTGAGCCGTCTACTATTATGATCGCCCTTCAACATCGAGGGCTCTACTCGATTATGCCCAAAATAAAACCATCCCAAAAAAATGGCAAAAAAGGTGGGCGATGGATAAAAGAAAAAGGTATTTTGAAGCGAAAGGTGTCTTTCGACCCTGAGGCTATTCGAGAAATAACAGGAATTGATCTGGCAGGCAAATTTTTGACACATAAACATGATATCTTGTACCAAAGCAAAGAGGGGGAATGGTCGAAGTTACTTCATAATTTATCAAAATCAATATATTTCACCAGCGTATATTCAACCAAATATTACCTTTACGTAGGAACCTCCACAAATGGTCTCTATCGAGCAAAAATTGGGGCACGAACTTCTAAAGTCAACTTTAAGAGTTTTAGTTCTGGTTTGTTTTTTATACCCCATAGCAACAGTATACGCCTTTATGAAGAAATTCATAGTATTCATAAGAATACTCAAGGTGAATTATTTGTCGGTACGTCAATCCAAGGAAGGCTTTATGTTAAACACCCAAAATCTCATCATTTTCGACAAATTCAAAGCTCTTTTGAGCCGGAAGCCATCCTTGACATCACAGAAATAACATCTTCTCCAAATGGCGAAAATCTCTGGGTTTCAACCTCACGTGGTCTTCTCATACTCACTAAACAAGGTAACTCCTATACCACCCAATTGATTGCTAAAGATAAAATTCTTTCAAGCCAGTATGAAGGTAGCAAGATTTTTTTTTGCCAAAGCAGAAGAGAACCCTCTTTATTCTTTTGGTTCAAGAGAAATACCCCTCCTCCAAAAAATAAAAAACAAGAAAGAATCAATCAAGCAAAAGACAAGCAACTCTTCTATTCATCGTCAGTTCATTGGAGTAAAAAACAATCTTTAATCAAAGCTTTTTTTCAGAAAAGTTTTTACAACGGAATTGTTGTGGATGTGAAAGACGATCAAGGTTATATTCGTTATAATTCAAAAGTCAGTTTTGTAAAAAAAATTGGAGCACTCAGACCAAAGTTTAACCTAAAAGAATTAATCAAACTAGCACACTCCTACAATCAATGGGTAGTTGCCAGAATTGTTGTTTTCAAAGATGCTGTATTATTTAAAATTCCTGGGTATGCAATCCGTGACAAGAAAACAAAACAACCTTGGGTAGGCAAGCCCCGCGAAAGATGGCTTGATCCCTTCAATCAAAATCTTGCTCACAATTATTATATCCCTTTAATTCAAGAATTAGAAACTATGAATGCTGACGAAGTTCAGCTAGATTATATTCGCCTACCTTCTGATGGAGCCGTTTGGAATGCAGAATTTCTTCATAAAAAAGATAAAGATATATATCATTCTGAAGCACTTGAATCATTTCTTCATATGATTCGGGAAATAACTTCTATTCCAATTGGTTTGGATATCTATGGTTATAACGGTCTTTACAGAGCCCCCGGTATTATTGGTCAAGATATAGAAGCGTACGGACGACACGCCGATGTAATTTCACCAATGCTTTATAGCTCCCACTTCGGAGATGAATATATGAGCAGGTATCCTAAAAGTGAACGATCTTTTCGCTTAATTTATCATAGCATTATCCGAGCAAGGCATTTGGCAAATAATGCATTTCTAGTTCGCCCTTGGCTACAAGGTTTTGCGATGAAAACAAGTATTTGGGGATATGGTAAGAAGTACTTTCAAGATCAAATGAAAGGTAGCCGTAAAGCTGGTGTTCTAGGCTTTATGTTTTGGGGAAGCATCGAAGACATGCAAAGAATTTCAAAATAGTGATTGAATGTTAAGTGTGACCCTAGCCAGATATTGTGGACAGGCACATCCTCTTATTTTTTTTACCAAATAGTAAAACTATTTTTCTTGTTTTTGGGGGAGACGTTCCGCCCAAACCCTTCAGCCATCCATTGATTATGAAAATCATCTACAACAGTAGAAATTTTAAAGAGCCTTTAACCTCATAGAGATTTGTCAAACTTGCTATCAATCTACAACAGTAGAAATTTTAAAGAGCCTTTAACCGCCGAGACAGGCCATCTCTCAGAATAATCTACAACAGTAGAAATTTTAAAGAGCCTTTAACCGCCGAGACAGGCCATCTCTCAGAATAATCTACAACAGTAGAAATTTTAAAGAGCCTTTAACCATAAAACTCATTTTTATTTTTAATAGCATCTACAACAGTAGAAATTTTAAAGAGCCTTTAACCGAATATAAAAGCCACCCATCGGATGTTTAAATCTACAACAGTAGAAATTTTAAAGAGCCTTTAACCAAGGCATTGCAGAACGCTATTGATATTATCTACAACAGTAGAAATTTTAAAGAGCCTTTAACCTTTTTGACCATCATCGATTTTTGAGCGTATCTACAACAGTAGAAATTTTAAAGAGCCTTTAACCTTTTTGACCATCATCGATTTTTGAGCGTATCTACAACAGTAGAAATTTTAAAGAGCCTTTAACCTTTTTGACCATCATCGATTTTTGAGCGTATCTACAACAGTAGAAATTTTAAAGAGCCTTTAACCTTCAAAGTTCATAATATTAAGCAACATCTACAACAGTAGAAATTTTAAAGAGCCTTTAACCTCATTGTAAGAGTCAATTTTTAGATGAATCTACAACAGTAGAAATTTTAAAGAGCCTTTAACCAGAACTCAATGGACCTTCTTTTGCATCAATCTACAACAGTAGAAATTTTAAAGAGCCTTTAACCATCGTTAGACGATTAGCCGCATTCGTATCTACAACAGTAGAAATTTTAAAGAGCCTTTAACCACTCTTGACATTTTATCGTCTCTTAGAGACTTGGCATCCAACTGAAATTGCCCTATAAACCCTGAAAGGTGCAAAAAAAATCACAAATTTATCACTCAACTCTTTATTTTTACCCCCTATTCATCTCAAATTTTGAAAAAACATGCCAGATAGAAATATTTAGACTGAGGTTTGCAAGTAAAAATTATCTTTTTTAAAAAAAAACGATCTTTTCTTCCTCGTTTGCTGCATAACCAAAACGATGGATCTTTGGAGACCCACCAAGTTGAAAAATTAAAACACTGTCAGCTCCCGTGAACATGGGCTTATATTTGTTTTCAATCTCCACAATAATATTATCTAAAAATCTCTTACTATTTTTTACCTCAAACACAGAAAGCTGAATTCTCCTACCAAATTTTTCTAAAAATTTAGAAAATTTTGTTCTTACCTTGGTTTCAGAAATATCATACGTTATAATTAACATTTAACATTAAAGACTGGGTATTGATCAGGGTCAAGCTCCTTAATAAAAGATCGATAATAACTCTGAATATATCTAAAAATTTCATCTTGAACTTTAATAATCGCTTTAAAAAAAATAGAAGTATATTTATTAATATTTTTGTAATTAAGATAATATTGATGGTTTTTATAACCAAAATCATTGAAATTAATTTGCTTAAGCCGGTAAGCTCGATAAATGGATTGATCAATAATACAGCGGAAAGGCTCAACCAAATCACAAACAAGTGATTTTCTCTCATAAAATAAAGTATGATAAAAACCTCTGTAAACATCAAAACCATATAATCGAAGGTTACACTCAATAAAATTAAAAAGATAGGTATACCCAATATCAAGAAGTACATTTAATTCGTCGTGTTTTATCCTAGGCTTTCTCCCCTTCCAATTCGCATCTTGAAAATAAGCTTGAAAAAAAACTTTTGAAGAATAACCTTCCACTCCCAATAAAGTTTGGGAATTTTCTGCTTCTCCAACCTCGACCTGGTACCGCTCCATGACTTCAATAGCGGTAAGATGATTTGAGTTTTTCTTTCTAATTTTTTTAATTAAAGCAATTTGGTTATCCACTTTATTATAAATAATTTGTTTTGCCAAAGAAAGACTATTTTCAATTTTGTACTGTCTCTTCCTCAACAAAAAGTTCCCTTCTGTTTGTGAACCAAGTAAACCGTAAAAAGAAAAATTACGAGTTAAAAAAATAATTGAAAATCCATACTTTTGAGATTTTCTTAAAAACACAGAAGTCAAACTAATATCACCCACCACAAACAAAGCAAATATTTTATGACAAGAAACTCGATTCACAACCTTATTACTTTCTAAATCCTTCAAAACTAAGTTATCATTCGAAAAATGAATTTTTTTGCTCAAATTATTATTGATAATAATAATTTGTTTCTCCCTGAAATCGGGCAAACTAAGCATAAGTTTAATTGATATCACAGAGAGTGCTATATACACATCGTTCGCACTTCTTGATACTCTGCTGAAAAGGAGCTTGCACACGATATTTATAAATTTTGTCGAGGAGGTTTTCAAACTCTTGCTTGCCTCTCTCATCGGGTATAGCAATATGATATCGTTTATTATCTTTCAGTGAATGTAAATATATAGAAGAAACCTCGTAGCCCATTTCTTGTAAGCAAAAATAATGAGCGTAAACTTGATAACGATACCCATCGTATATATGCTTAATATGATATTTTCGCTCCACTAATTTCTTACTTTCTACATTGTACAGATCAATTTTACCACAAAGTTGATATTTTGTGGAGTAAATATCCATATTTTGTAGGTTATATTTAGACGTAGAATAGCGTTTTTCTTCGATGGTTTCGTGCCTTATTTTACCCACCGTTTGCTCTTTGTTATGATAGAGCGATTGACTATAAGGAGCGAAACGCTGATGAAAATAGATGGAACGAGGACAAAAAATGAAATCATTTAAATAAGTAATGGGGAGGTAGCTTTCCACACATTGTGTGTCGGCGCTTATTTATTTATTTTTTCATATTTTTTAATCTGTCTTTGAACAATTTCCTCTTTTTGTGAATAATCTTGCCACTCTTTTTTGCTTATCTTTATTTTAAGGGCTTCATTAGTGATTTTGTCTATAAGAATCACTCCTTTTCGTGCTATATTATAAGCTCCATTGGCATCCCCATTATTAGGCAGAGGAACATTGTGTTGAACTGCGCGACTATCGTAGAAAGGATGTACTGGTGATTGAATGAAATCGTTTTTATCAGTGCCTTCTGTCGCTTCACTATCCGTGACGCGTAACCTAAGAATATTGCTAAAATAATACATAAAAGACTTTAAAAATTTTGGGTCATCACATGAAGAAATAATTTCTTTGAGTTCTTTCCCTTTAGGGTATTCGATCTTATGTTTTTCAAACAAGGCCTTTAATTTACCATTGACATTAAATAACTTATGACTTCCTTTTTTTTGAACATCTGATTTTGATTCTTGGTTGTCAGAATTCTTTTCAGACTCATTATTTTTACTTTTTTGTTGCTCTAATGGAGCATACTTTGATCGTTCAACACAGCTACAAACCGTCCAAATCGTCTTTTGGGGAATTTCACTATCGTCTTTACTATAAGACCCCGTTAGACCTTTCAGATTTTTCAGGTCATAAGTAAACATGAAATAATCTCCGTTATATTGAATCAAATCAAATTTATTAAAAAACTCTTTGATTTTCTCTGGTTCTTTGAGTTTCGGATAAAGGTTTTGGATGTAGCCAGTCACCGGATCAACCTTTGATGTATAGCTGGCAGTCACATAAAACAAAATACCACTTTGTTTACCCAATTTTTGAAAACTCTCAAACTTATTGGTGAGTTGATAAGCTTTGAGGTACCCCCCCAAATCGCCTTTCGGCCGATCTTTAAAAACTAGATAATTGAGTTTATCAATCAATGCCTTTTCAAATTTTTGGTAAACCTGTTTTTCGACCTTAAACCGACCTCGTTTAAATCCAAAATTTAAATCTTCTAGGATAACAATTGCATTATATTTGATGATCAGTTCACATAATTTATGGACAACTTGCGAAAGATAGCCCGCCTTGAGTTCTTTGATGTTTTCAATGTTCTCCCAATCTTTGCGTTCCTGCCTTCTTGCGCCTTCTTTTAAATCAAGCATTTTTTGATAATCTGTTTTGATTGCAATTGTTTTGCCATTTTTCTCATAATTAGACGCGATCACGTTTAGACTACCCTGTAAATAATTGCCGTTTTCATCCTTCAAAATTTCTCCTTCAGGATTAATGATTGAATAATAGAGCAAGTGTTTTTCGCCCCGATCAATACCAATGATATTGACATCTGAATTTTCTTTCAAAATTCTATTCACCGTTTTATTCATGTTGGGAGTACCTGCCGCTTTATAATTTAAAGCGATTGGGCAATGAAAGAAAAATTTATCTTTTGAAAAACGTCTGTCTTTGGTAATTACTTCGCCCTCTCTTAAAATAATACGACCAATTTCTTTTTCCCCATAAAATACCAGATTATGGCGCTCGCCTCGAATCTCTATTGAGGAATTTTTTTCTATCTCTGCTCGTTCGGTTGATAATTTTCCGATAGGCAAGCCTAACTTTTCCCACTCGGTGGCGTATCTTTTATGCTTGAGCACGCTACCCTCTTCATGTTTGAAAGATTTTTTAAGAGAGCGTCGTCGATAAAATAACTCTGCTCTACCGCTCAACTTCAGCACAACATCTTTTAGATTTTCCTCATCAAATAGAAGCTTCCAATACGCTGTATGCAGATTATCTTTGCCCTTCGAATGTGGAGAGAAATCTTTGTTATAAATCTGAAAAAGGTAGAGTTGATCTCTTTTTATTTTGGCATGGATATACATTTCTGGAATATTTTCAAAAGTAACGGTATAACCTCTTTCATCAACCTCTCGATAAAATTGATCTATAGATTCATAATCTTCTGTTCTTTTAAATGAGTAATTTGAAAAATCAAATGCAGTGTTCCATTCTTGGTGCATTAAAAGGCTTTTCTTGCAAAAATCTATATATTTATGTAGGTTCGCCATACCGTTCTCTTTTATATTTTCTTTCGTATAAAGTTTATTCTCTTTTATCTTCTTAATGTCCTCAGACGGTTGGAATGTTATATAATTATTGTTTGCAAAAAAAACTTTAGGGAACATTTTACTAGCTTCAGCTAATAGTTTGTAATTCATTTTTATGTAGTGGCTCACCTCCTCTTGAAGTAGTAATTCAAGGTCTTCTATTTTTTCAGTGCTCAATCGTATATTGTGATTGATCTCTTCTCTTTCTTTGGAGGTGATATTTTGGTTTCCCAAATTTTTTTTATATTTTTCCAAAGATTGATCTTCTTTTATAATTAGTTTTCGTACATTTTCCCTAGATAGGTCTTCAAAAATAGTATTGTGTTGTTTATTCAAAATTCCTAAATAAAATAAACCACCTTTTTTAAAGATGAGGCACGTGTTAGCTGTTTCTTTATTTTTATCCCAGCCACCAGCCAAAGTCGCATTCTCAAAATTTAATTTATATTTTTCTAAAGAGTACGGCTTCTTGGTGAGATAATTTCTCGTCTTATTGTAGATACGAGAGATGTGTGGCTCTTTTTGATCATAAAGCTCAAGCCAGCCGTCCACTTGCTTTTTCCAATAGGGGTCTTGCTCTTCACCTTTTTTGAAATCCCCTTTTTTAGTATTAAGATTTTTAAAGAAATGAAAAGTATCAAGAGCTTGATCAAGACACTCCTTAATTTTTTTCTTCGCGCCATCTTTCAGTTTCCCATCGGTATTTACACAAGATTCATTCTGAAATGGATCAGTCGGCGTCGATAATAAATATTCCAAATTGTAAGAGAAGAAACTCAAAAAAAGATTATCCCCTTTTATGTTTATCTTTTTATCTTTAATATACGTGTCATAAAAATTTTTATCTTCAGATGTTATTCCCAACGCTCTTTCTAATTCTGCGATAGTGAAGACTTTGCGTTTACTCTCTTTTTGCTTTTTGGTATCGTTGGGAAGCATATCTAAATACCAATTGATAATGGCATTCCAACTTCCTGTGAGACTATTTGAAATAGTTTGGATCGTCTCTTTTGACAAAAATATTTTTTCTTTGTGATCTTGATTAGAAAGAAAAAATTCACCAGCTGATTCAAAGTCGGTCGTGCCTTTTCCTATTGCTTCTAGTATTCTTTTTTCATCCTCCAGAAACTCGGCGACTTCATCGTACATCTGTTGGTCTTTTTCATAGATTTCAATAAAATCTTTTTTACGATCGCTTAATATTTGTTTGTGAAGTTTTTGCAAAGGGGGGAACTTTCTGCGATTCTGGCCCGCTGATTTTTGCAACGCAAGATTAATTAATTCATTTAAACCTTTCTGTTTTTCTTGCCCCTCTCCCGCTGGCCTTCCTCCGATAATCTCATTGTATTGGTCAATACCTCTTTGAGAAAAATACCTCCAAAAATGAGAAACGGTGAAAAATTCTTCTGCAGAGAAATCAAATTCTTTTTCGATTTTGTGGAGCTCGTCTCGTAAGCTCCAACTATAGGCTTGCCAACTCTTTTGATTTCCCTCGTCAGCCAATAATTTTTGCACAATCTCCCAATCTCTTAAATTTTCAAAATGAAATTGGAGATTTCTCTCAAACAAACGATGAGCAATGGAGGTCGATAAAAAATGCCAAGGTTTATTTTCGCTTCCTTCGCCTTTAATGTTATAAACATTGGCACGATTTTCATTGAAACCTGTAAAGTAAGTGTGGAAACTATCAAAATAACGAATTATTTCATTTTTCTCTTCATCGTTGATATAATAGGCTGTAAGAATCATGAATAAATTTTCTGTCTTATCGTATAAACAACTTGCTTTATTGTATTCAGAGATTTCTTTTAAATTTTTTTTTAAAAATTTGATTTTAGCCTCGAAAGTCTTCTTTTTTCCTTTTAGTTCTTCTGCTTCTATTGGCTGATTTTTGATTGATTCAAGTTCAGCTTCCGTTTTTTTGAGTTCAACCTTCACTGGCTCAATTCTCTCTTCCATAAACTTCTTAAAATTTTGATTTAGGAGATCAATCAGTTGTTTACCCAATTTTTTTTGGCTTGCATAAAAAGCTTTGCTCTGATCATCTTTTTGTTTTTGCCACGCTTTATGCGCCACTTCTAAGTTTTTTTCTAAATTTTGTATGAATAGATTTTCTTTAATATTTTCCTTAGCGAGTGCAATATTTAAAAAATCTCGATGCATATCATCGATAATTTTTTTTGCTTTTTTATATTGCTTTGCCCGTTCTTCATCCTCCTCAATAATCTGCCTTAAAGGGTTTTCACCATCTGAAATGCGATCAAGCCACTCTTTTGTTTTGCCCACTGGTTTTAGCTCAAAACGTAATGTTTTAGTCAATGAATATTGATTGGTGAAATCTGAAAATAAATGACTCATACAACCCGCTCCTTTTTTTGAGCTAATTTGTAAATATCTAAATTATAGTTTTTTATGTAAGATATTTCTCAAAATAAGTTCTTTCCCAGCCTCTATATTTCTCGTGCACCCTATTGTATTGTTTTTCTTTTAGATTTACACCACCAGCCTGACAAATATTCGGGAGTATGGGCGTCGCTGAAAGTTATCAAATACGTGTGCACGGAATTTTTGAGAGTGCACATTTTCTATATAATTATTATTCTAACGGGGACGACGAAGAACTCCACGGGCATACGTGGGAGGCTGAGGTGTTCGCAAAAAGCCCGACTCTCAACAACGGTATTAGCGTTGACTTCCTAGAGCTTCGTCGGGATTTTGACTTGCTTATCTGCGATCTTGATCATATTCTAATTAATGAACATCCTGAATTCAAAGAGCTGAACCCTACGGCGGAAAATATTGCTCTTCATATACATAAAAAGCTTAGAAATTCAATTCCTGAAGGTGCGTTTATTTCCGAAGTGCGTGTTTGGGAGGGTCCAAAAAATTATGCTTCTTATTTGCCTGTCCAACCAACATCAAACACCTAAAAAATAAGTAGCCATAAAGACCACCTCCTAGCCAGCCGCAAAAAATATCTAGGAAAAAGTGGTTATTGCTCAAAAAGCGTGCGATTCCGATAAAAATACTCAGTAATATCAACAAGTATTGGAAACGCCTAAACCAAAGTCCAATGAAAACAAACAAAGCCATCGAGTTCCACGCGTGGGCCGATGGAAAAGAATAAGCATCTGTTTTTAAATACAAACCAGTCGCGACACCCGGCCGAAGTCTCCCCCAAAAAAGCTTCAATGATGCAACAGAAAACTCGGAAAAACAAATAAGTAGAAAAAAAAAAGAAGAAAACGCAGGCAGGCTTTTCTATCCTTTATGAAATAGAAAAGTAAGAATGCAAAGAAAGGGAGTGCAAAATACTCTATTTTCGTGAACTGAGTACAAAACTCTGTCAACCATCGTTGATTCGCATATATGATACTCCATTCAAATAAAATCTTATCCAGCCTGAGAATCATCTCTATGATTTCGTTAAAACTTATTGACACGACAAGCCAATTAAAACTTAACTCTTCGTATACGGTCAATCACTTAAATGTTATTTGGAGGGTGCGCTAAAATGTGGAAAGCATGGGTACCTAATAGTCTATCTCTTGGAAACCTTTGCTTTGGTTTTATTAGTATACTGTTGTCATCAGAATTCCCTTATCATCATCAACAAGATAGTGTATTATCAATATGTAGCATGCTAATTTTACTGGCATTCCTCTTTGATGGTTTTGACGGTTTCACTGCACGGTTGTTAAATGTAGAAAGCCCTCTGGGGGAACATCTGGACACCCTCGCCGACTTAACAACATTTGGAATCGCTCCTTCTGTTCTCGTTTATCAAATATACCTGAGAGACCTGAGGCTAGAGGTTGTTGCTCCATTGAGCCCTCTACCCCTTGGTGTTCTTATCGCCGGAGTTTATCCTCTTTGTGTCGCCTATCGTTTAGCGAGGTTCACCCTCAATCACGATAAAAAGTCTTTTATTGGCTTACCTTCTCCAATTTCTGCCGCTCTCGTAATATTTACCTTGGTTCTTTTTGAGCCTCGCTTGAGTGTGGGCATAAGTACCGCCATTTTTCTGACTCTTTCATTTTTAATGGTGAGCAACATCAGATATGCCAAACCACAAATCATACTCCAAGAAAATTTTAACTTAATTCGTCTTTCTGTATTTATACTGATCATACTCTCAGCGATGTTTCTATTTGGCTGGTATATGGTGGTTCTTTGGATTCTAATACTCTATGCCTTTTTAGGCCTCCTCACTCTAGCGTTTCACTCCATTCAAAAAATTAGAGTATAATAAAACCACACAGTGAAAGAGTTTAACGAAGAGATGTTTCTTTCGGCCACACGAGATATTATTCGCAGTATGGGGGAAGAACCGCAAAGAGAGGGGCTGATAAAAACTCCTGAACGAGTTGCAAAATCTTATAAGTTTTTAACTTCCGGTTATCGAGAGAAGCTTGATGATATCATCAATGGTGCTGTTTTTGAAGAAGATGTAGAAGATATGATCATTGTTCAGGATATTGAACTCTATAGTTTATGCGAACATCATTTGCTCCCTTTTTTTGGGAAAGCTCATGTCGCCTACTTGCCTGATAAAAAGATTATAGGGATTAGCAAAATACCTAGAGTCATAGAGCTTTTTTCGCGCAGACTTCAAGTGCAAGAACGCCTCACAAAACAAGTTGCTGAAGCACTTAAAAGTTCTATTCAACCAAAAGGAGTCGCTGTCGTTTTAGAAGCAAAGCATCTCTGCATGATGATGAGGGGTGTTGAAAAGCAAAACTCACGGCTGGTAACCAGTGCAATGTTGGGTGAATTCAGGAACTCTCAACCAACAAGGATGGAGTTCTTAGAACTAATAAAAAAAAATAGCACTTAGTATTTCCATGTCCCCCATAATTCCGTTGATGACAACAGTATACTAATAAAACCAAAGAAGGTTCAAACCTAAGGCCGCAAAAGAAGTGAATGCAGATAAAGAATACATGGTTGAGCCACTGAACGACTATATGGGTTATTATTTTTGTAGTAATCATCTACTTTGTAAAGAAAAAACAGAATATCAATTGCTTGAAATTCATGAAGTTCCTGAATATGGAAGGATTCTGCGACTTGATGGTATTCTTCAAACTTCCAATAAAGATGAGTTTTTATATCACGAAATATTGGTGCATGTTCCTGCAATTACAATGGATGGCCCCCAAAAGGCACTCCTTATCGGTGGTGGAGATGGTGGGGGAATTAAAGAAATCTTAAAATACCCTTCACTAAAAAAGGTGGTCATGGTAGAACTCGACGAGTGCGTTGTTGAAAGGTCAAAAGAGTTTCTCCCTAAAATATCAAACGGTGCTTTCGAATCAGAAAAACTTGAATTGCACATCCAAAATGGACTTGAATACGTTAGAAACAATGCAGAAATGGATTTTGACCAAGTGGTTCTCGACCTAACTGATGCTTTCAGTTTTTCTTTAAGCTTGTATACAAAAGAGTTCTATAAACAAGTCAAGAAAACAATGACACGAAAAGGTGTCTTAAGTTTGCACATTGAATCACCCATTACCATGAGCGAAAATTTTCGACGTATTTACTGGACTCTCAAATCTGCGTTTAAATTTGTTCGACCTATGTTGAATTACATTCCTCTGTACGGCTCGCTCTGGGGGTTTGCAACGGCCAGCGATCATTATGACCCGGCTCATTTATCGATAAACCAAATTTCGAAACGCTTAAAAGCACATGAACTCAAAGATCTCAAATTTTATAATGCCCAAACTCACCAACAAGTTCAATGTATTCCCCCCTATATTCAGGAGCTCATTCAAGAGCCTGCCCCAATTATCACAAAAGAAAATAAAAACAGCGTGAGGGAGGTCACAAGAGAAAGAATTCGGATATCAGCAATATAGACTACTTTTCTACTGTAAATCGTTTTCTAGGGATGGAGAATAGGATTGTACCCCCCTACGACCATTGGCATCTTTTGAAATAAATAGTCCAGTCGAAACGGTGGTAAATTTAATATTTGTTTGTCAATAGTTGTGCTTTCCTCTCGGATCAGCTGCCAGGGCGATTTATTCTCTTTGTAAGAATTTTTTCTTATTGAATTGAACATCAATAGATAGGAGCCAGCTTTGTTGAGAAAGTCTTCTCTTGAATTATACGTTTCATTCAGGTAAAGGTGATCCTCAATCAATCTATGAGTCGTTTCAACATCAGACTGCCAAGTATGCGCTCCAGCAGGGATCGTCTGGTGTGGCACACCATAACTGGCTAATACTTTTGTAAACTCCGAATCTCCTTTTTTATTCCAAGCACCAATAAACTCTGAGCCATTATCTGTTTGCCCTCTCGTATTATTTTTCTTTAAATCAACCCCTGATTTTACAAGATGATCTAAAATTACCTCCATAAACAGACAAGAGTATGCCATATTATACTCATCTGCAAAAGCTAGAAATTGTAAGCCAGAAAAAACTTCTCTGAAGGTATATTGATATTTCGGTACAATATTTTCCTGAATATAAGGCCAAAGCTCAGGAATATCGTATAAATGCTTCGTATCTACGTCAAATTGCTTAAATAAACCCCATAATTTCTTAATTTCACGCAAATTTTGCTTCGTTTTATGTTTTCTACGCTTTTTTTTCAAGAGTGCTTGCTCCCTCCACGCTCTGCGAATGGCCTTGACACTCAAGTCTAGTTGGTAAACATTCTTCAGTTCCTGAGCACCAAAGCCTCGACGTTTCTTTTTAAGAAAGCAAACATAAGCCTTTTCAAAGTCTGTGATTGCATGTGGTGAGTAGTGTGGAGCGTGGCTCTTGTCTTCCAAGCCAACGTATTTCTCTGATTCAAACCTACGAAACCACTTTTTTACTGTTTTTACAGTCGTTTTAAACATTCTGGCTGTTGGCTTGAAACCATGCTTCTTGGCATAATGAACCATTTGCATTCTGTATAACTTTTTGTCTTTACTATTTCGCATTACTGCCGAATACCTGTTTAGACAAATAACCTGAGAAGGGTGCTTCATTAGGAACCTCTGTTTTATTTGATGATTTAACGTCGGCCTTTTGATGCACCTTTTTTAGGAAAATGTCTTTCACTTGCTCTACCAGTAAACCCAAGCCTTTTGAACCAAATAACTTGATTTGAACCAATTCTGAACCAACTAATGATGGTCGTAGGGGGGTACTATCATCCTTCTCTCTCCCACAATTATACTATTTTGCGCTTTACACTTTCCATATTCATATTATACATGGTTATGGACAAGATTAAAGCGCAAAATAGCACAATTGCCAGTTTTAGTCAATTGCCCAAACTATTTTTTTATTTATATTGCGTTTCGTAAGCACATTTTAATATTGACCATACTTGGTGGGTTCAATTAAACTTTCTTTCTTCAAGATTTTTTTATCCGTGTCTTTGTTTTTATTGACATTTTCTTCTTTTGGGGTTAATAATTTAGAGAGAGCAAAAGCGACGATCTCAGTAGAAGAGAAATTGGGTAATACTGTCTCGCTAAATGTTAGTTTTGTCGATGAAGACGAGAAGCTTGTCAAGATTCGTGATTATTTTGCAAACAATACAAAACCAATCATTCTAACTCCTGTCTACTACAGTTGTCCTCATCTCTGCAATTATATTTTTGAAGGTCTTACTAAAGCCGTTAGCAAAGAAAGCAAATATAGATTAGGCAGAGATTATAAAATCTTATCAATCAGCATGAATCACGAAGATGGGGCAGAACAGGCAAAGTTCAAGAAAGAAGAATATTTTAAAAAAATTACTTATTTTGCTGATGAATCAAAAAAAAAAAAAAGAGAGATTGAAAGAGGCTGGTCTTTGCTAACAGGTGCAAAAAATGAAATAAAAACTTTTTATAATTCGGTGGGTTTTCGTTACAACAAAGAAAAAGGGGAGTATGCTCACACAGCTTCGCTCATTTTTTTAACTCCACAAGGGAAAGTTGCTCGGTATTTATATGGTATTCGCTTTCAAAAAAATGATTTTCGACTGGCTATCTTGGAGGCATCTCAAGGCAAGGTTAGTTCTTTTGTTGATCAGGTTTTTTTCTACTGCTTTCGCTATGACCCAGACAAAAGAGTGTACAATTTGATAGCTTGGAGGGTGATGACTGCCGGTGGCCTTCTTGTTGTTGTTTTGTTGAGCAGTTTGCTCGCCATCCTTTGGGTGAGAGAATACAGAAAAAAGCAGGTCTAATTTTAATTAGTAGCGGTTCGTAGTTATTATGTTGATTTTTTTCTTCTCTCTTTTGCCCGAGCAGGCCTCTGCTTGGGGGGAGGAGGTTGATTTTGTTTTTTGGTTTGTCACGATTGTCTGTGGCGTTTCATTCTTAATCGTTGAGTTTGTTCTGGTTTGGTTTGTTGTTCGTTACCGTAGACGGAAGAACGAACCAAACAAAAAGACTCCCTTCATTACTCATAATCCGACACTTGAGTTGATCTGGACGATAATCCCTTCTGTTGTGATGATGATTATATTTTACTATGGTGCCGTTTCTTTTTACAAAATGAGGAATATTCCAAAAAATGTGCGACAAATTGATGTTACGGGCAAGCAATGGAGCTGGACTTTCACATACGAGAATGGTGTCACTGCTTCGACGCAATCAGTTTGCTCTGATGCTCAATACAGGAGCCAGTATGATTGTGAAAGGAAAGGGCATCGATGGAAATCAGGTGTACCATTGGTCGTTCCTGTAAACCAGCAAATCCAGCTTAGAATGCGGTCTCTTGATGTAATCCATAGTTTTTATGTCCCTGCATTTCGGGTAAAACAAGATGTTGTTCCGGGTCTAACGTCTCGACTATGGTTTGTCGCAACCAAAGGCGGAACCTACGATATTTTTTGTACTGAGTATTGTGGTCTTAACCACTCGGGGATGATTGGTAAAGTTGAAGTGAAGGCAATACCAGAATTTCAAGAGTGGCTAGCCTCAGCTAAAGAAAAACAAGAGAAATTACTCTCCTTGGCGAGAACCCCCGAAGAGTTAGCAAAGTGGGGCTCGGAGTTGTTCAGAGAAAAAAAAGGCTGTGTTGCTTGTCATCGTTTAGACGGAAAGAGACTCGTTGGCCCACCTCTCAACAATCTCTATAATAAAATTGAATCCTTGACAGATGGTTCGAAAATTAAAGTGGATGAAAATTATCTAAAACAATCAATCTTGGATCCAGCAGCAAAAATAGTGAGAGGTGACCCACCCTATCCTCCCATGAATGCCCAAGATGTGAATGAAAATGAAGTGAACGCCCTTGTTGAATTTTTAAAGTTATGTAGGGGTGTTGATTGTGGAGGTTAGATTATGGATTTATTAACAGCCAATAAAAATTATGGGGAGAATTTTCTTTCCAGAAAAGGTTTATTTGAGTGGTTCAGGTCGGTTGACCATAAGCGCATTGGCATCCTTTATTTAATTAGTGGCTTTATCTCCTTCGTTGTGGGTGGAGTGTTTGCCTTGCTCTTGCGAACAGAGTTGATCGCTCCTGGGCAAACGATTATGGATGCACAAACTTATAATGTGTTCTTCACTTTGCATGGCACCATTATGATTTTTCTGTTTATTGTCCCTGGTATTGTGGCTTCTTTCGGAAATATTGTTTTACCAATCATGATAGGAGCTCCTGACGTCGCTTTCCCGCGAATTAATCGGTTCAGTTTTCAACTTTGGATCATTGGAGCTGGTGTCATTTTGTTTGGTCTATTAGGTGGACAGCCCGCTGATACGGGCTGGACATTCTACACTCCCTATAGTGCCCGAACAAGCACAAATGTGATTTGGATGACGGGAGGAGCATTTATTTTGGGCTTTTCTTCGATATTGACTGGTCTCAATTTCATCGTGACGATTCATAAACTCCGTGCTCCTGGCATGACTTGGTTTCGCATGCCTCTCTTTGTTTGGTCAATTTATTCAGCCTCAATCATTCAGGTGGTAGCAACACCCGTTATTGGAATTACGCTCCTTCTTTTAATTGCAGAAAGAGTTTTTGGCGTTGGCTTTTTTGATCCGACTAAAGGCGGAGACCCTGTACTCTTCCAGCATTTTTTCTGGTTTTATTCGCATCCTGTGGTGTATATTATGATTCTCCCTGCGATGGGTGTCGTTTCTGAAATTATCCCGTGTTTTAGCAGAAAACCAATTTTTGGTTATAAGGCAATTGCTTGGTCTTCGATTGCCATTGCTGGAATTAGCTTTCTTGTCTGGGGGCACCACCTGTTTTTGTCCAATCAATCAGCGACGATAGGCATTATCTTTTCATTTCTTACTTTCTTGGTGGCGATTCCGACTGCGATTAAGGTCTTCAATTGGTTAGCGACAATGTATAAGGGGCAGATATCCCTACAATCTCCCATGCTTTACGCTCTTGCATTTTTGTTCTTATTTATCATAGGAGGTCTCACTGGTGTCTTTTTAGGTGCCCTCTCGCTTGATATTGTTCTTCACGATACCTACTTTGTCGTAGCCCACTTTCACTATACCATTCAAGGTGGCACAGTTCTTGCTTTAATTGGGGCACTTCACTACTGGTTCCCAAAAATTAGTGGTCGGATGTTTAATGAGAAAGTTGCTGTATTTGCCTTTATCTTCACATTCATTGGCTTTAACCTGACCTTTGTGCCTCAATTTTTGCTTGGCATTCAAGGAATGCCACGTCGCTATTTTGACTATTTACCCAAATGGAGGGAATTGCACATGCTTTCCACACTGGGTTCTTATATGCTAGGGCTAGGTTATATTGTTGGTCTTTTTAACTTCTTGTTTAGTGCCTACAAAGGCAAAAAAGCGAACGATAATCCGTGGGAGGCACGAACACTTGAGTGGCAGATACCTTCACCACCGCCACATTTGAATTTCAATAGCATACCCAAGATCACGAAATGGCCATACGACTATGGTCAGGAAATTCCTGCTGATAAAGAAGAGGTCGTATGAGTTCTCATTTATTTCCAAAAGAACTTACTTACGAAATGTCTAAATTGGCAATGTGGCTATTTCTGGCTACAGAGGTCTTGCTTTTCGCGGGTCTTTTTACGACCTATGGAGTGTATCGTTTTCGCTACGCGGCGGAATTTAGGTCAGCTGCAAACGAACTCAATATTACTATGGGAGCTGCCAACACAATTGTTCTTCTTTTCAGCAGTTTTACGGTAGCGTGGGCCGTGGATGCCATCAAGCAGGGGAAAATAAGGCTGACAAAAATATTACTTTGGATTACCCTGCTTTGTGCCTCAATTTTCATGGTCATTAAATTTTTTGAGTATAGCGCTAAAATTCATCATGGTTTTTTTCCTTCCCAGCTATCCGCGGATGACCAGGGATTGTCCAATGGTAAAGTTATATTTTTTGTGCAATATTTTATCATGACGGGAGTTCATGGGTTTCACGTTCTTGTCGGAATGGGTATTTGGATATATGTTCTAGCAAAAATGGCCAAAAAAACTGTCGGACCAGACCAATATACTCATATAGAGGTAGCTGGGCTTTATTGGCATTTAGTCGATCTCATTTGGATTTTTGTATTCCCCATGCTGTATTTGGTGGCATGAGAAATAATATTGAATGGAGTTTGGGTAAATTAAGTTTGAGGAGCCTATCATTATGAGTTTAGATAAAGAATCGCCTGAAAAAAAGCATCATTCGCATGTCCCGTTGTTGGCCGCTGTTTTTGGAACTCTTATGATTCTTACGTTACTCACAGTAACGGCTTCGCAAATCAATTTTGGAAGTGATTGGCTTAACGTTTTGGTCGCAATTGGGATCGCTTCAGTAAAATCGTGGATTGTTATTTATTATTTTATGCACCTAAAATGGGAGACCAAATTGGTGAAAGCATATGCCCTACTCTCGATCCCTTTTTTAATCTTAATGGTATTTTCCGATATTCTAGATGTCGCAGAACGCATCTTGGAAGGCCAATTCCTTTGATTTTTCACCATTGAAATTAAATAAAAAAGAAATTAAATAAAAAATTGCTTGAAAGTCCCTATTCCACTTCTATCTTCTTTTTCTTGCCCTTTCTTGAGTCACTTTTCTTTTGAATCATAGAAAACAACTTACAATCTGGCTTTTTTCCTGCCTTTTTATTGTATTTCTCATTGTAATTGTTGGTGGGAGTGTAAGATTGACAGGCTCCGGTCTTTCTATCGTTTACTGGAAGCCTGTCACGGGGATTCTTCCCCCTCTAAACGATCAAGAGTGGTCTAAAGAATTTCATGCCTATCAACAATTTCCTGAATACAAGAAAGTGAACTTTGATATTACTCTTTCTGATTATAAATATATCTACTGGTGGGAGTATATCCACCGAATTTTAGGAAGACTCTTAGGGCTGGTTTTTTTAATTCCTTTTCTTATTTTTAGATGGCAAAAAAAAATAAACACAATATTACAGAAAAAGATGATTATTATTTTCCTACTGGGTGGCCTCCAAGGCTTTATTGGCTGGTTTATGGTGAAGAGTGGTCTAAGTGATAAACCACAAGTAAGTCACTATCGTTTGGCCTTGCACTTATCACTTGCCTATCTGATTTTTTGCTCAATGTTATGGATGATGCTAGGTTTTTACAGACCTCAAATAAGACCTGTTGAACAGAGAAAAAAGAAGTCTCTTCGCTTAAACCAATGGCTGCTCTTCTTTTTGGGTTTCCAAATTATTTATGGAGCTTTTGTAGCAGGTTTGAAAGCAGGTTATATTTATAATACTTTTCCTCTTATGGGTTCTTATTTTTTCCCTGATTCAGCTTTCCACCTCCAACCTTTTTGGATTAATTTTTTTGACAGCAAACCGATGGTTCAATTCATTCACCGTATATTAGGGTATCTTATTTTTTTTCTTGGTATTATTTTCACTTTCCAGATGTACAAAGACTTCCCCAAAGAGAAAATAATCGTTCATATAAGTCTTTTCCTTTTGGTTTTGCAGGTTATTCTAGGAGTCGCAACGCTTGTGTTCGCGGTGCCCACATGGTTGGGAGTGATGCACCAAGGAAATTCACTTTTACTCTTGGCTAGTTATCTCATTTGTCTTTATAAACAATTGTATGTTGACGGAGCTGATAAAGATAATTTTCTAGCAACTGACACATCTATTGTTTAAATATTTTGGATAAATTGCGTATTTCACACGTAGATAGCGAAAAAAATGTAACTTAAACAAATGTTAATGAGTTTTGAAATATTTTGCTAGACGATATGTTCGTTAGACGATATGGATGATATAATAATAATTGTACTCTGGTTGAATGATAGTCATAAACACTTTAAAGCTTATTCTCTTTAGTTTACGCAGAAACAGGAGGAATCTTTCGTCATCGGCCGTAATTGCGATCTTGTTTTTTTTGATATTTTTGCCTGCCTGCACACCCAACGCTGATATTGTTTTTCAAAAGACGAGACCTGACTCCACCGTTAAGCTTCTTGAGCTACTTAATGAAGTGCCCACTCTTAAAGAGATGTTTTCCAACCTAGATCAAGAAGAGTTCAATGAAACGCTCATTGATTTTTTGGGTTATGATATGGAAACCTCCGTGTTTATGTTAAATCAACTATATCATTTGATTCGTGTGAATCATGCCTTGCCGAAGCTTTTAGACGAGACATCCGGCATTTTACAACTGGCTATGGATTATTATCAAGATGAGGCAAATCGTGCTGAGCTTGAGCAGATTGGCCAAGCTTTTGACCGTTTCTCCGAGTCTGAGTTCAGGGAATTTTTTCAAGCAATCAAATCGGGTATATCTATTTTGAGTCGAGCAATTTACCAGGTCGGCAATAATGTTCATTTTTTCCCTAATATAACATCTGAGCCTTTTGTCTCTTTAGATGTTTGGGCAGACTGTTCTATTTCAAATGAGCGTTTTGAAGATGACAAGCCAAGAGATATTAGCAATACACAAGATCGTGAGATAGTTTACAAAGCTTATGAAGTTTCTCGAACAATATATTGTGGCTTGAATCGCTTATCAGATGGTGACCTCCAGGATTTTTTTGATCAACAAAGTGGTCAATTGAAAACAGTTGGTATGGCTGATCTTATTTTATTGGTGAAGTCTCTGGATATAGAAAAGGCTGCTGATGAATTTGTTTACTTATTGAACCATGACAGAGAAAAAATTATTACGATTGATCGTGAAATGAGTGAATGGCTAGTAACATCACCGGGGAAAAAAAATCTGCTTAATTATGCTATTAATGATTTATATCCAATTTTATTCTCTGAAGATAAAAATAGTCTATATCAAGATGGTGCTAAGATTCTTGACAAAGGAATTCCTTTTTTAAGTGCTTTAAATCCAGATAGCTCTGATCATGCAAATAACTATTTACTTGAATGGCTATTTCTTGCTACATATTCTGATTTAGAAAAAATTAAAAATTTGCAATCTCATGTCAATCTAAACTTAGATAATCACTTATATCATAAAACAAATGCTTTAGTCAGCTCCTCTTCCACGGAGAGCTTAAGAAGTGTCTTCAAGCAACCAAGTTGCGCTCCCAATGCTTTTGTAAGGTGGGGGGGAGGAGGTTTTTTTAGTGACCTCTTCTCACATTTTGTTCCCAGTCGATGTGGGCGAGGGTATGAGCAATTAGATTTTAGACGCTTTTTTGATCATGCTAGTTTTTCATTTCGCCCCGCAGAAACATTATATTCAAGCAATTTCCAAGGTCTCTTCTATGACAATAGAAATAATAATCATGATGATGATGGTCCAATGAAGGTTTTTGCACATGGAAATCATGGTAACTTTTACGGTGCCAGTTCGTTTAGATGGTCAATAAGCTCAAAACTAACTCCTGTTTTGGGCTCTATCCGGCTAGATTATACAGAAGAATCTCCTATGGAAGGCTTCTTGAATAATTTTTACTATAGTATTGTAGACCAACATTATTCCATTGACGATAATCAATGGAAAGTAGACCGAAGCGTTCACGGTAATGCAACATTGCCCGTTTATTTTAGTCGTTTACAGTACTCTCTTTTTAACCTTATGACAATGAATGCGAGTGCTGAGTATGTTAGTCCCACTGGAAATAGTGCTTCTCTCCTAGATGAATCGAGGCGAGTTCCCTACCTAACTCACTTTTTACACACATTAGCTGGTGCGATGGGCTACCTTGACTTTGAAGCTGGGCCGGCAAAACAGACACTGGAAACAAGCCTTCGTGCTGTTCAAAGTACCGATATTGCTGATGACGGCATTCAAAAAACTAGGCAGAGTGGTCAAACTGTTAGCGCCGCTGTTATCTGTAAACCAGAGAAAAATCATGCAATTGGAGGTGAGTCTGTTTGTGATTCAATATTGAAGGATTCAATTTTCAGGAATGGAGTTCCTTATATGTTGACCTCTAGCATGCCTGTTTATGAACTCCTGACCCCAGGAACCTTCTATGAGAGAAATTCAAGAGTTCATGCACAATCTGATGGGAGCGTTTATAAGCAGTTGGCGATGCCCATGCCCAATAGTGGGGCTATTGACCAGCGATTTGCTGATGATGCATGGAGAAGGTATAAAGGTCACTTCAGTGTACATCAGGGTGATTTGGTCTCTACCGGCGGGCGTACTGCTGAATGGGCAATGGGACAGTTTCAATTTTTTGCCTGGCGAGGCTATGGGCCCTATACAGTCAAAGGTAAAGCTCCCAATGGTTCACGTTTAAAATATCAAAACTCCTTTATTACAGACAGCTACAAAGTAAAGGTGTGTAAGGGGAGTACGCATAACTGGCAGAATTGGCGAGATAAATGTAAACCAGGCAGAGAAAGATATTATGCTCTCGGAAACAATGGTCAGACGTTTAACATGAGCGGTGGATTATTAAATCGTGCTCAAGAAGGAGCGATTTTGATGTATGAGAATATCTATCGCCCGCAACATAGTGATGATGATTGTTGGTCTGACTCTGAAGGAGAGCAATATGGCTATGCGCGCTACGGCTATTTGCGTCCCTCTAAAAATTCAAGTTATCGTTGGAAATCTAATTGCTCTAATTGGGTTCGCATACGAGTGGACTTTGATTCAAGAGAACAGGCTATTGCTGAGAATATGAGCTGGCTTATTTCTTACAAGAAATTTATCTTAATTACACCAAACTCTATCTATGGAAATAAAAAAGTCGCATACAATCATCATGGAGCTTCCCTAGGAATTTTTAATATTGCGGTAGGTAACGGTTTGCGGGGCTTTGTTTCTGCAAAATTAGCAGGTTCTGATGATGCCGGATGTCGAGGAAGTGCTAAACATCGTTGCAACGGAGTTTGGAATAGTGATGTTAATTACAATATGATGGCTTCCCATGACGATGATGGCAAAATCCCCGCTGGTCCTATAGCGAATTATGCTGGATTTAGAACAAGCACTACTCAGGTGCTTAAAAAATTGGTTTATTTTGGTAGAACTTCATTTGAGCCAGGAGATTCTGCGCTAATTGTTGATTATGCTTTTCACAGATGGGGCTTTGCTACTTCAGGAGACACAAAAAGACAAATATTTAAAAACATTAAACGACCTAACACAGATTTTGCGAGTGCATTGGCTCCTCTTTTGTCTTTGTCAAGTAAATATCGCATAGCAGACCTTGTTAGTTCCATTCACATAAGGGCATGGTCGTTTGATAAATTTAGGCCATTTTTTAATCGTTATTTTCCGGATGACCAATATCGTATTGGTTCTGATGCTTTACTTGTTTCTGGTGGCAATGGCATTTCCGATGTTATCGATAAATGGAAAGTTGGTGTTCAATATCAGCGTTGTCTAGATGCTGATGGTAATCGCATTTTGTTGTGCCTAACCGATCAAGAAATGCCTTACGTCCCCCGTGCAAAAGGTGTGAGCTACCCCACGGCTTATCATTCCAATGGTAGGGCCAAGAGTTGGTCACCGAGCACTTACTCTGAGCTAAAGCTTTCCGCATTTGTCTCGTTTTTGGTGCAAATGATGGGTACGTTTCATGAGTCGGGTGAAATATTAGGGGCAAAAAATTCTGCGGGACAATGCTCAAATACTCTACGATTCAGTGGAAATGTTAACCATATTAATTTTCGAGACGAAAACGCACATTGTATTTATTATTTTGCAAATGATGGTTTCCGAAAGTATATTCATACATTCTTAAAGGGTATGGTATCCCTAAATGAAACGAAACAAACATCCATTGGTGCAGTTACACCCATGTATAACAAAAAAGCCCTTCTCAATCAACTTATTGAATCCTCACCGGGCTTAAGAGATGGACCTTTGATTGCCATTTTGAGGGATTTTAATTTGGCAAACTTATCCTATTTCAAAAGTGAAATTCAGAAGCTTACTAAAAAGAATATAGAATCTATTTTAGGTCAGTTTGATCTTTTATCAAAAGAGGGTGGCACTTTTTCAGGTTTAAATAAGCTTCGATATTTTTTCACACAAAATGTAATGAATGAAAATATCTTTGGTAGTAATCATTTGGGTGGTAATGATATTGTGACGGGAGTTTCTTTATCCAAAAATCCTTTACTTATGGTTAAAAACGATGTACTCCCTTATTTGAGGCGTCTTACTTCTGATGGGGAGTTAAAAAGATTGTTGATTCAAAGTTTTAGTCTTGTAAATGATTACTTAATATCGATTGGGAAAAACCCCTTAGATATCAACTTGAGTAATGTGGATCGAGTATTCAATCAATTTAAAAAGCTATTGCACAAAAAATATGAAAAATACACGACTGACTATTTTATAGACGATATTCTTCAAAAATTAATTGATTCTGGGTATGATGATCCGGTAAAATTATATGAAATTGACATATTTGAAGTACTTGATGAGCTTCCTGCACTTGCTGCTTGGGTTGAGAATGTATTTAGCTACAACTTCGAAACAAATATTTTCAGTAAAATATTTGGTGACTATAGATGCAATGAAAATTCTTTTTATGATATAAATAAAAACAGTTCTTTTGACGAAGGGTTATTCATGTTTAACCGTAGTGCCTACGAGTCTGCAGGCAGTGGTTGCAGATTAAAAGACCAAAAAGATTACTATAGTCTTGAAAAATATCAAATAAATATTCATTATTTATCACGTAGTGTAAACCAATGGATGAAAGACGCAAATTCTTCTAAATTTGATTCAATTTTAGAAAAATTATACTCATTACCTAGTAACTTAGCGGAGAAAATTACAGAACTGAAAGATGAAGCAATTGTCGATTTCATGGAAAATTCCTTTCAGGAGAGTGCTACAGACACGGACGGTAATGGGTTCATTGATAGCTTAGATGATTATTTTGATTTTAATAATGATGGTGAATATGGTCAATTTACTATTCCTGATTTAATCAATTTTATTCAGAGTAAAATGGAAAAATATCTTTTTGAAGAAAAAGAAGGGAAAATTCTAGTAAACCAGACAGTCAAAGGAAGCTTGCAAACAGTTGACCAACTTTTAAATCCAAGAAATCCAAATTGTTTATCACTGAATGCTGATTGTTCTTACATTACGTCATCGTTTGTCGACCTTCAGAAAAGATTTGCAACAATCACTAAACTTACTTCAAAAGATTTACAGGGTATTAAAAACCTTACCTCAACATTTGTTTATGATAAGGCTGAAAAACGGCCAACTTATTTGCTAAATACAATGGCAAATAGCTTGGCTCCCATAGTTCTTGCCTACAAGGGAAAATATGGTAAACTGCTCAATATGCTTTACAATGGTCTAAAAGCGGATGGTTTCTTAACATTCATGGGTAACTCATTGGCTCTTCCCGAAGGTTATTCCACCAATGATTTGCTCACTGACTTTCAGACACTTCTTAATACCAAGGTTATGCGTGAATATGATCATCCAGAGACTTTCTGGTGGCAATTTGGTGAATTGGTGGGGGGAGTTTCAGGTTATGTTGCCGAGCAACACGGTTATTCTTGGGAAACAAAAGAAGATTACTATAGAAGAATGGCTACTATTTTTTCTGCTAATGAAAATCATTAAACTAAAGAGGTCAATTTTGAGATTTTTTTGTTGTACCTTGTTTGCGCTCGTTGCTCTACCTTCTCATGTGTATGCTGGTTTGGCGGATAGTTATGGCTTTTCTGCCACCGGTCTGGGGCGTGCCGGCACTTTCGTTGCCGATTCCTATGGTTGGGCAGCTTCTTTCTATAACATGGGTGGTGTCTCTATGATGAGTGCCTCAGAAGTCAAAAGAATTTTAAAAAAACAAAAGGAACAGCAAAGAATAAAATCCCGTCAAAAAAAAGATTCCCCAAATGTAAAAAATCAAAATTTAGATAAACTGGCTAACATTATTTTGACTTCTGACGCATATAATCAGATTAGTGAAATTGGTCTCACCTATCTATACCAGACTACGCAGGGGAAAGTCAACCCAAATCTTTCCACGGTTCAGGAGAAAAAATTTCAAGATCAAGTGCAAAAAAATGCGGCTTCCGCTCAACAAAGTCTCAGTTATGGAATAATCCAGCTTGGCATGAGTATTGATTTGCGCCCAATTGTTGCAACTCCGTACAATACCCCAGTTAAACTGGGATTAGCCCTCACAGTTCGTGATAATGGTTCTTTGGCTAGCCTTAATGATATTGATCCAGGCTCCTACAACTTTTTAAGATACGGAAAAGAAGCCGAAACCATCAATGTAATTACGGGACTCGGTTTTCAGCTATGGAAAGATCGTCTAAGCTTGGGGGTTGGAGGCAATTTAGGACTAAAAGGCAACGTAACTTTCAACATAACAAACGTATCCTTCAAGATTAATAATCCTAGCTCAAGCTCCATTGCAGATTTTCAATTACCAGGGCATGAGTTTAAAACTGACGTGCGTCCTGATTTTTCTGCGGTTGTTGGGTTTGTTTATATTCAACCGATTTCCTTATCTCAAGAGGTTCGTTTAGGGGGTGCTTATAAACAAGAAACAGAGGTGAACTTGGGACCTATTTCAGGACTTGCTAAGGTCGATGCACTTAGTATTCCAATTGGTCTCACTTTCTCTTTACTTGATTTTTACATTCCTAATACGTACTCTGCTGGCTTGAGTTATCGAGCTAGTTGGGGCAGTTCTGATTTTGTTTTTAGTTACGACCAAGAATATCAAGAGTGGAGTGGAGCATCCTCTTCTGATTCAAAAATATTATTTTTTCGTAACAAGAGGGTTTCTCTGCCATCGTTAAAAAATGTTCTAATCAGCAAGGCATCTATTGAGTTTCATCCACTATTGTGGCCTTTTGAGCTACGGGGCGGATATGCTTATCAGCCCTCTTTTGCACCAGAACAAAATGGTGAGACTAATTTTTTGGATAATGCACGCCACGTTATAGCATTTGGTTTTAGCATTTTATTTGATGCAAACGTCATCCTCAAAAATAGAAGTCGCTTAAGTTTTGGTATTCAATATCAAGACTCTGACGTGAGGAGAGTTACCAAAAGACCAGAATTGGCTAAGATCTCGAACCCTGATTATACATATAGCTCTGATGTTTTTATTTTTGGGGCTGATTTTGTTCTATTTTTTTAACTTTCAAACTTAAGTTTAGGGTTGATCAGAATGAAGCAAAGAAGTTTAAAGAAAACTTTTTTATTTTTGCTGTTTTTTTCTGTTTATTCATTTGCTCTCTTTTCGTACATTGTTAAAATTGAGAAGGATATGGTGAGTCATAGAGGTATAAAGATGAATGGGCAAGCCATATCTAGAATAAAAATAACATTTTTTTTTCTTTGATAGGCAAAAACATCTCAGAAGGAAAAAATATCGTAGATTTTTTCACTTTTTTTCTTTATGCTCTTTATTTTTTAGTTCCCATTTTATTAACCAGAGGAAGTGTTTACTTCCTGTACTCACTTCGATATCCCGATAAAATAGTTTTAGACGGCAAAGAAGAAACTCAACCTGATAGTGTGCTCAACATAATCAAGTCTCAAGAGATACAAAAAAAATAAAATTTAGAAAACTTTACTATATCGATGTTAGCAAATTTTTCTAAATTTTATTTTCGTCCAACACAGACATCTTTAGTTTAATGATTTTCATAAAAACTTTTCTAAGTCATTTTTCTTTCTACAAGGCAGTACAGGAATTGGTTGGTTGATTATTCTGAAGAAATAAAAAATCGCGCTTCATTATGCTTCATTAATGGAAGCGTCAAAAAATTGGGTGAAGTGTTATCTGGGCCAGATGTCTCCGATCTCAAGCTTGCTGATGTCGCCTCGAAACTTACAAAGCTGCCTGACCAAAATAAAAGAGTGCTTCCCCATTCAATATCCAAAGATCCAAATGAACCAACAACCGATGCTGGAGGACCAAAATAAGTGAATACCTCATAAGGTTTTTTGACCTTGTGATTTTTAATTTGGTGAGCATTATAGATACTTAATGAAAAATATTTATTTTTAATTGCTTTTGACCATTCATGTTTTTTGACGTTTTTTTTCTGAATTACTTTTTGAGCTTCTTCCAAATGTAGTTTTCGGCCTCTTCCAAAGTCATAAATTCGAAACGTATAATCGGAAGGTTGTTGTATCTCAAAGAAAAGGACAGAACCCTTTGTCCCATGAATCAGTCCAGGCTCTAGCTCAAATATATCACCCTGTTTGGGCTGCATAATATTGAATAACTCCAAAGGATTGGGGTGTTCTCGCGTTAGGTCATTGGCTGAATATTGGTCTTTTAGACCAAAGTAGATATTCGCATTTTCCTCAGAATCTAAAATGACCCAACTTTCAAATTTACCCATATTGTTCTTATTAAACTTCTCTTTTAAGTCTTCCGTTGAAGGGTGCACCTGAAGCGAAAGAGGTTCTTGGGTAGAAAGTATTTTTAATAAAATTGGGAATACTTCATTCTTGTTTTGTGAGCCATAATGAAGTGCCTTTTTTTTCCCTTTTTTTTCCCAATAGTCTTGAAATGTTTGTTGTGTAATACCATTTTCAACATGAGTAGGAAAGTTTTTAATACCAGAAAGTAAAACCAACTCCCCAATCGGTTTTTGGCTTTTATCTTGCTTCCATAGATTTAAATGCTTTCCACCCCATGGTTTAGCAATAGCGTGAGGCCGTATAACAAGTGGCACATCACCCACAATTTTTACTCCTAGGTTTTTCTCTTATCTGGATGGTCGTTGGCAGGTCACTAATATTTAAAAAAACCTGTATTTTACGGATCAAAAATCTCTTGATCATTGGGGGAACATTTTTTTGGTTTGTGAACAAAATAAATTCCGTTTTTTCACCTAGTTGTGTTATATAAAAGGGTTTTATTTTATGATTCACGAGAACGGGGTCATTTTTTATATTTTGCATAAATGTATTTAGTTTGGGTGTTAAATATTTTTTTTTTGATTTTGCGTGTAGTTTTATGCTTGCTTCAATAACTTTAACAACCCGGTCTCCCACTTGGGCACTAATAAAATAAGTAGGAAATTTCCAAAAGATTGTTTGAAAGTTTTCCACGTCTATATTCAGTCGCTTCCGGTAAGTAGGTTCATTTTTAAGTTTATCCGCTTTATTAATTGCTAGGATAACAGGTTTTTTGAGCTGATTAATATGATTCATCATGTTTTTATTTTGTCGATCAAAACCCTCTTCTGGGTCAATGAGAAAAATTACGACATCTGCTTTTTTGATAGATTCAAAGCTTCTCAATTCAGCTAATCTATCTATTTGCCCAAGAGCATTTCTATTCTTTCTTAAACCAGCCGTGTCAATGATATGAAAGACCTTTTTTTGGAATAAAAATTTTGACTCCAGACTGTCGCGGGTGGTTCCTGCTATGGGTGAGACCAATGCCACCTCTTTTCTGAGTAAAAAATTATAGAGTGTACTTTTTCCTGTATTAGGCTTCCCAATAATTGCAAATGATGGTGTCTCTTGATTCACTTCTTCTTCTCTGGCAAGGAGTGAAAAATAAGACTTTATTTGTTTGGTCAGTGTCTCTAAATTTCTTTGATTGAGAGCAGAGACAAAGAATATTTCTTTAAACCCAAGCCCGTAAAACTCACTACTTTCTGCTTCAAGAGATGGATCATCGATAAAATTAACCACCAGCCAATATGGTCTTTCCTTTTTTCTGAGTTGCTCGTGAAGCATATGTTCATATTTAGAGAGACCATTTCGTGAGATAACCCAAAGTAAGAGGTGATAATCTTCTACTACATTCAGAGCCTTTATGATGGCCAATTTAGCTAGCTCGTCAGAACCAATTTCTTTTAAATTTTCAAGGCCGGGGAAATCAGATAACTCCCAGTGACCTTCGCCCCAATCAAGAGAATGCTGGATGATATCTCGTGTTGAGCCAGGTTTGTTATATACGATAGCTCTACGCCTCCCGATTAGTGCATTAAATAAAGTGCTTTTACCCACATTTTGTCTACCGATGATCGCAATTCTAGGCATGAGAACACCACCTTTCAAAATCAAGGAAACGTTTAGGCCGATCAATGTAAAAACACAGTTTTTTATTTTGTTTAGGATGCAAAAAACAAATTTTATTTGCAACGAGAAGTAATCCAAAATCATAATCAATTTTTTGTCGTTTCATTTTTCGAGAAGAATATAATCGGTCTCCCACAACATAGGCATGAACGTGAGGAAAACTGCATCGAATTTGATGAGTTCTACCTGTTTTTAACACAATTTTTACCAAGGAAAACCCGTTTTGTTCTTTGAGCATTTCATAGTGTAGGGAGGCCCAACGGGAATTCGTTGTAACCTCTTCAGAATTAAATTGCATTAATTTTCGGTTTCGTGGATTACGTGAGATAAATCCATTAATTTCTCCTTTACATCTGATTGGTATCCCACTTAGCCAGGCAAGGTATTCTTTGTATATGCTTCTTTTTTGGAATTGTTCTGATAGGTTTCGGTGTGTGCTATTATTTTTTGCAATGAGCATAACACCTTCGGTATCTCGATCAAGTCGATGCACGATACCGGCCCTTTCTTTGGAGTTCAAGTCAGATAGAGGGTGAACCTGAGACTTGAGAGAATGCACCAAAGTATCTTCTTTTGTTCCTGAACCAGGGTGAACTGTCATTCCCGTTGGTTTGTGAATAACCACAAGGTCTGCATCTTGATATAAAATAGGAACATTTTGATTATTAGCTGTGATGGTTATCTGATATTTTTTTTTAAGTTTGATGTAAAAGTAAGACTTTTGTTGTGCCTTGAAAGATGGTTTGATAACTTCTTTCTCATACAAAGTAACCATTCCTTGCGCAATCATTCTTTGAGCCTCTGTTCGAGAGAATCGATCAGGCCAATTTTTTGAAATGCTAATATCCAGTCTTTCATGAGGCTCAATTATACCTCTCAATGCAAGAGAAGAAGGATTATGATGATTTAGTCTGTGCTTCAGATGCTTTAAGGGCTTTTTCCATTTGGTAGAAAGCAATCATCAAAAGGCATGCACCAATCGAGATGCAAGAATCAGCAATATTGTATGCTGGCCATCTTTTGCTCCCAATGCCCATGTCGATGAAGTCAACCACTCCATGGCGAAAAAATCGGTCAGTAAAATTCCCGAAGGCACCCCCTAGAATGAAAGAGACAGCCCATATAAACAAATTATTTTTATCGGGCGTTTTTATAAAGTAAACCAAAAGAAAAATGATAGCAATTCCAGTCAGGTATTGAAAGACCATAGGATTTCCCTGAAATATGCCAAAAACACCGCCCGTATTATAGACTAAATAAAAACGAAACCAATGCCCAAAAACAGGAATGACTTTGCCTGAAGACAAGACACTAACCGCCCAGTACTTTGTTAAAACATCAAGAAGCCACAAAATGGCTACAACACTAATAAATCTATATTTGACTAAATTTGACATCAATTACCTAATCTTTCCAATGAATGCACTCTCCAGGGCAGTCATCAATAGATTCTTGTATTTTATCACGATCTTCCCCGGAAACATTTGCATCGTTGATATTCTCTCCCAAATTATGCGATTCAGCGAGATCATCATCGTCCATTCTAAAATATTGAGGCAACGTATCAGCACACAAATTGCAACTAGTACAATCGTCTTTGTCAACATAAACTAAATTTTTAGACATAATAAGCAATTACCCACACTAGAGCATACATTCATTATCCCTCCATTTTGTAAAGCACAATAGGCTGTGCAGGAAATATAACTGTAGAGGGAAAATAGTAAAATGCACTTGATTTCACAAGATTTTCATATGGCTCGCCAAGGGCCATCCAATTGAAGATGTGTGTATTCATAATTATTTATGAAAAATAATCTACGACTTGCAAAAATATTGCAAGACCTTCTTGTAAGATATCTTCTTTCTGAGCATAACTAATTCTCACTTGATAGGAGTTACGACTAAATATATATCCGGGAACGAGTAAAAGCTCTCTTTTAATAGCCTCTCTGACAAAATCTTGCCCTTTACAAGGGATATTCGGAAAAACATAAAACGCACCATCTGGGTTGGTAAAATTTACTTTTTTCTCTAAGGCAGACAAAACAATGGTTCGTTTATGCTTCATAATGACTAGCTGATTATCCATCGGTGTTTGGAGGGCAGCCATTGCACCCCACTGTGCGGGTTGGGGCGAACAAACAATAGAATGCTGTTGCAAAGTGGCAATTTTTTCAGTAATTTCAGAAAGTGGCATGGGGGCGGCAATATAACCCACCCTAAGACCTGTCATTGCGTGAGATTTTGAAAATCCACTCAAGGTTAATGTTCTTTCAGGATGAAAAGATGCTGTATGTATAAATTTATTTTCGTAATCATAGTCAGAATATATTTCATCTGAAATTAAAAGGGCATCCAATTCATCCGATAGTTGAGCCAATTGTTGTAGTTGTCGTTTATCAAGTATTTTTCCAGTTGGATTGGAAGGAGTTGCAAAAATAATTGCCTTTAAATTTTTTAGCTTTGATGAACTCTTAAGCTCCTCAATGTCTTTCTTTGTAAATTCTTCTGGTAAATATGCAACGTTTAATTGATGGTAGTTTGCTAATGATTGATAAATTAAAAAATATGGATCAATCAATAAAATACGATCATCAGGATTAAATAAAACTTCAAATAACAAAAACAGAACAGAGGCCACCCCCGTCGAAACAACAATATTTTCTGGATGAAATTGAATGTCGCGTCGGGCGTAGTGTTCGCTGAGGGCTTCTCTCAAAGGAAGGATTCCCTGTGTTTGGCTGTAATCATTGTGGTTATCTTGCATGGCCCGAGTAATTGCTTGCTTCACTTGTTCAGGAACAGGAAAGTCTGGTTGACCAATCGACAAATCTTTTGGTCTTTTTATTTTTGAGGCGAGATCAAAGGCCTTCCGAACCTCACTGGTATCAATTCGACAAATACGCTCAGAAAGATATTTCATTCAAAGCTAATAATGCAACAATAGAGCAAATAGTAAGCTAAACCAAGAAACCCAGTCGAATCACCTTTAGACAAAACCGAGTAACGCTCAATCACTAAACCACACAAGAGAAAACGACAGGTACACGGATAGGGAATCAGCTATTAGGTCTCATACCCCTGTTTTTACTAAAAAATCTTAGTGTCTTTTTAATGCCTACAAAAAGACATTATATTTTTAGGCCAACACCAGCCATGATATAAATATCTGAGTGGCGAGACCCCCCGTAGAAGGAACGCGCCGCTGAACGTTTATCATCGGAAGAAGAATTATCGGGGAGATCTGATGGTACTATGTCTAATAGACCGCCAGAATAGCGAACTTCTAAAAATACCTCAAATAACACAAGAAATTCATACGCCAACCCACCACCAACGACGTAATTGAGATTGAGGCTGTTGTTAACGAGCTTAACAGCACTGTCTTTTTGACTCTCAACAAGATTATCTTCCAATTCGACAGAGAAACCTTGAAGGTCTACTTCTCTCAGACTAATTGAAGCCGTTTGCAGAAGAGAAAAACTCACACCACCCAAAGCATAAATATCAACTACAAAAAATGATATTCGCGGCTTGAGAAGCACGGGGAATTCAATGTAACTACTAGAAAGAGTGTATTTGGTTTCCCCGGGCCCAAGCTTGCTCATAATAGTCCCACCCTTGTTCGCATAAGCAACACCCACCTGAAACGCCAAAGTTGGAATAAACGGTATACCAAAGTCAGGTATGAGACCAATATAAGCGTAGGCACCAACAAGAAAGCTATTCAAATCAAATGGAGAAAGCAATTCATCACTTCCTATCGAACTCAATAATTCAATCGCAGTCGTTACATCATCGTTGTAGGTTAAGCCTGCACGATTATAACCACCGTAAACACCAACACCAATCGCCGAAAGGCTGGTTGAAGTAATAAAACACGTAACCACAGATGCAAAGGCAAAAGCAATTATTTTTTTTCTAATTTTTATCATAATAAGTTAAATCTCCTTTGGTTACCCGTACCATCAACCTATGGCGGTTTATTTTGTCAACTTTATTTGATTTTTTGTCTGGGATGCATTGCTTGCGAGCTTGTGCAGGAACTAGGATTTTTCTTGCTTTTCTGTGTTCTTCTTTGTTTATGTCTTATTATGAAACGATTTATGAAAAGTGATAGAGATCAAGTTATGCTGTTTTCGCATACTATAGCAGACAATTTAGAAGAAAATCACGAGGTTTATGCCTTTGCTGCCTTGTTAGATAAAATTCCTATGAAACCATTTCTTTCTAAGTACTCAAAAGAAGGGGGTCGGGCTTACCATCCGGTTATAATGCTGGGATGCCTTTTTTATGGCTTTCATCGTGGATGGAGAAGCAGCAGAGAATTACAAAAAGCCTGTGAAGAGAACGACGCCATGCGTTATTTAGTTGGTGGTCATAAAGTAAAGTTTCGGTCTATTGCTGAATTCCGTGTTAATTTTGGTAAAGAAATTGGCGAAGTTTTTAATTACTCTGTATCTTTGCTATCCCACAAAAAGAAAAATATTGGTATTGATGTTAAGGTAGATGGAACTAAAATCAAAGCCAGTGCTGCTGACGATCAAACATACAAAAAGTCAGATTTAGAGGAACGTAAAAGAGCTATACAGCAAGAGATCTTAGAGTATCTACGCTCAGGTATGGAATTAGATATTGAGGAAGATAAACTATATGGTAAAGACAACAGTGGCTATGAGCTTAATCCTGAAGAGGTAGATACGATCATTGAGGAGTTTATTCGCTTACAAAAAGCGAGTGAAAAGGCAAAGAGAGAGTCATTAAAAACAGCAGAAGGAAAGCAAAGTGAACCAGCCGAGTTTTCTACATCTGTTGAAAAAGATTCTTCAGAAACTATAGAAGGTACACAGGATATAGAAGCTCTAAAAACAGGAGAAAAAGAAGTTGAGGTCTTTTTAGAAGATACAACTAATTCTCATGCTAACGAGCCAGAATTATTGATAAATGAAGACCAGGCTGCAGAGGATAATGATTCTGTTATGCTTAGGAAAGCTCAAAAGTATGTTACGATCAGTAAAAGTCTGGAAGAGAATCAAGAGTCTGCTTCTGATTCTAAAATAAATCTTACTGATCCAGATGCTAAATTCATGAAACGGAATGGTAAAATTTCTCAAAGCTACAACATTCAAGTTACCTCATCAGAAGGCTATATTTTGGCAGCTGACATTGCTGAAGCTAATTCAGAAAATGATTTAGAGCAATTAGCTCCTACCCTTTCTAAAGCTGAGTCAAACACAGGGACCAGTATACAGACAGCTTCTGCAGATTCGGGTTACTTTCATTCAAGTGGTTTGGAATACCTGGATTCAAAAGGGATCAATGGTTTTATACCTTCACCTGATCAGGTAGCCAAAGAAAGAAAAGGAGAAGAGGATTCAGGTTATGAAGCTCATCAGTTTAAATATGACGAGGATGATGATTCTTGGGTTTGCCCCGAGGGTAAAACCTTAGAATTTCATAATGAATCTGTGAAAGATAAAAAGAAATATACTCATTATCATGGTAAACCTCCTGACTGTGTCATTTGCCCTGCCAGAGAACAATGTTGTACGAGCGAAGAAGAGTTACGCAGAGGTTATCGCAAATTGTCAGTAGACTCTGGTTTTGCTTTAAAACATGAAATGATCAAGAAGATGAATTCAGAAGAAGCAAAGTCTTTCTATAAAAAGCGAGCTTCTGAAATTGAACCCATTTTTGGAATTTTGAAACAAGCCAAAAAGTTCAGAGAATTCTTGCTCAGAGGCAGTAAAAAGGTTCAAATAGAGGTAAAAATCGCAGCTACAGCATTTAATTTTGGCAAAATGGTACGAGAACAACTTGCATAAACTATAAATTCCTTGACATATTTGAAAAATGAGACTGACGCAGCAAATATCTCATAAAATGCACTGAAAAATCCTAGTTCCTGCACAAGCTCTTGCTACTTGACAAGAGGCTGTAGGGAAAATATCAATTCGAATTCCAAGTTCTGGAGCTGAACATAGTATCGAATTTTGAAAATATATATGATTCAAAGTACAAAGTAAAAAACTAATTTTCAAAATTAACTCTACGGATGACAAATAATCTCATAACAATCATATTTCCCGCACAGCCTCAAATAGTTTTTATAAATTGATTAAAAAAAACAGGATGACTGGTTGTATCAAATATTTATTTAGTGTTCATGCTTGAACCAAATTTTCAACCCGGTTTAGCAGGAGTCCCTGTTGCCATTTCAAACATTAGTAATATTGATGGCGAAAATGGAATTTTGACGTATCGTGGGTATTCTGTAAAAAATCTATGTGAGCATAGTAATTTTGCTGAGACTGCTTATTTGTTAATCTACGGAAGTTTACCTAAGCAAGAAGAGTATGACGCTTTTGTGTATGATTTAAGGCATCATCGACGCCTTAAATATAAAATTATTGATTTGATCAAGAACTTACCAGAAAATGGGCATCCCATGGATGCAACACAGGCAATCATTGCTGTGCTTGGTATGTATTACCCCTTTGAGTCTAAAGATTTTACCAACCCAGAAATTCAAAGGATTGCGATTACTCGACTTATTGCCAAAATGCCTACTCTGGTCGCCGCCTATGACCGAATGCGCTATGGAGACCTCGCTATTCAACCAAAAGATGAGCTTCAGCAGTCGGCCAATTTCCTGTATATGTTGAATGAGTCTAGGGCTCCCGAAGATAAAGCTTCTGTGCTTGACCAAGCTCTTATCCTTCACATGGAACATACGATGAATGCTTCAACATTTAGTGCACGGGTGACTGGTTCCACTCTTTGTGACCCTTTCACTGTAATCTCCTCAGCAGTGGGAACTCTGACTGGTCCACTACATGGGGGTGCTAATGAGAGAGTTTTGAGCATGTTAGAAGAAATTGGGAACAAAAAAAATGTTGAAAAATATTTAAGTGCTAAGCTGGCAAAAAAAGATAGAATCATGGGTTTTGGTCATCGTGAGTATCGCGTAAAAGACCCCCGTGCTATAATACTTCAAAAATTAGCAGAGCGCCTCTTTGACAAATATGGCTCAAATCCTCTTTACGATATTGCATTAAAAGTTGAAAAAATTATGGAAAAATTAGTAGGAGAAAAGGGGGTGTATCCTAATGTTGATTTCTATTCAGGCCTTGTCTACAACAAACTTGGAATTCGAACTGATATTTTCACGCCAATCTTTGCGATAGCAAGAGTAGTTGGTTGGTTAGCACATTGGGTCGAGCAAGTCTCTGACAATAAAATTTATCGTCCTACCGCAATTTATAGAGGAGTTGAACCGCAAGAGTATACGCCCATTGACCAACGATCATGAGTCTTATATTATTTATTATTTTTTTTTCTATTTCTGCCTGTCTTATCCTAATTGTGAATTACTATCGTAAGTTATTTTCGGTTTCTAAAAGTAGCTTCAAAAAAGATGAAATTATTGACATTCAAAATATTATCTACAATGAGTTCACCGCATTGCTGGGTGTCCACCGTGCTTCCGGATATGTTGTGATTGCGATTGGATGTTTTTTAGGATTTATTATGAATCACATGGGTGGGCTTTATGGAGCTCATTACGAGAGCTATTTTTTTAACTCAATCGCTATACCCGGAATTACAGCGATAGCAATTCCTTACCTACGAGATAACTTTTACCAAGAGATTCAAAAGGTTTCTTTTCTACAAAAGGTATTTAGTCAAGATGTACTTTTTTTGTATAGTATTTCGACAACGACCATGACTCAAATCATGGTGACTTTTGGCGTCTACTATTCAATTAATTTTTTGTGGGTTATCTTAAACTATACAGCCATACTCCTGCTCGTTATTTATTATATTTATTCCAAAGATAAAGAAACTACTTTGGAACAGTTTGAGCAAAACGAGTAAGCTTTTCATGAAGATGGCCTACCAAGAGGCCATTCATTCAATTGGTCTATCTGATCCAAACCCGGCAGTCGGAGCCGTTTTAGTAAAAAATGGAGAAGTTCTATCCACAGGCTCAACGATGCCTGTGGGTTTTGAACATGCTGAAGTGGTTGCTATCGAAAAAGCTTGGGAAAAATATGGACATAATATTACCCGTGGTGCCACCCTATATGTGACTCTTGAGCCATGCACTCATCATGGAAGAACTCCTCCTTGTGTCGATAAAATTACTGAATCGGGAATTGCTCGTATATATATTGACCAAGTTGACCCTTCAAAAAAAGTCGATGGTAGAGGAATAAAAATTCTCAGAGAAAATAATATTGATTGTATTGTTGAGAATGATTCATCTTTCGAGACAGAAAGACTTTTTACGCTCATGCCTTTTTTGAAACAACAGAAGACAGGCCTACCTCTCTGTATTTTAAAATGGGCACAAACGAAAGAGGGCTGGCTCGCCCCTCACGAGGGTCCTTCTGGTTCAATTAGCTCTCAAGATTCCATGGAAGTTATCCATCGTCTAAGGCACCTCTTTAGAGCAAGTCTTGCTACACCAGGAACTGTTGCCATTGATCGGCCAAGGATGAATGTTCGTGCAAGCTTAAACACACTGAATTCACTTGAAAAAGAAGAGCCATCAGTATTTTTGAAAACTATCCTCCGTTATGAAGAAGAACAAAATTGGGCTTACCTAAGAGAGACGAAAGAAAAAACAAGAAAAAATAGAACACAAGATAGCCCTCTGAAGAATTATCGTTACTTTATGCTGCCTCCCTTGTGGGAAGAAAAAGAGATACACCACCTCTACGCTCAGCAAATCAAACTTGACAATCAATTTCATTTTATTACTTATTCCGAAGTTCAGTCAAGTCAAATGATTTCCAAAAAAATCCCCCATGATTTACTTTGTCGAAAAACATTATTCATTGACTCACTTAAAACAATTGGTAAACATAAACATAATCAGGTTATGATTGAAGCTGGCCCAAAAGCCTCCCAATCTTTAATTGACCTAAAATTACCTGATATCTTGATCTGTATGAGAAGTAAACGTAATGCTTCTTTTCAAGATGGTCTTGGTTTTTCACTGAGTGAGGTTTTGAGTTTTGAAGATCATTTAGATCAACATGGTTACGCAAACATAACAAAATTAAATTCTTCCGGAGATATGATACTTGTCTTCTTCGCTAAGCATAATTTCTGTTGGTGATTTGGTCAATAGTTCATTTTCATGTGAAGCTAAAAAAGAACTCACTTTGATCCCACCACGGATATTTTGCACAGTCATGTCTTTTAAATTATTTTTTTTACCAAATAGTAAAACTATTTCCCTTGTTCTTGGTTTATTTGTCTTTCTGATTTAGGTAAAAATACCCAAATCATGCAATTCATGATGGATCAAAGGTATCCCCCTTCGAGCTTCATTTTGATAGAAAATTGTTAAAATTTTCTTTTTTAATTCTTCATCATATATTGTTCGTATGGAGGGCTTTTATTTCTTCGCCCTTCGAAAGCTTTCTTGCTTTAATTTATCTGATATGTAAGCTTCCATTTGCCAAGAGTCGGTTCCGAAATATCAAGTGAATTAGCTATCCCACGGATGGTTCTCATATACAATTAGATGATTCACCGCATCTCTTAAAATATTTTGTGTGCGTTCTTCTTATTATCCTATCTCCCCTTCTGATATTGAACTGTCCACTAAAATGGGGCAGGATCAAAATTATTTTGATCGTTGTTGTAGGCCATAGTAGAGAGACTCTTCAATAATCCACGAAAGAGAATGACCTAATGACTGTAGTTGTTTGATTGCATCAAGTGTGCCTATAGGAAGATTAAATTTCAAATTGTGATAATTTTTCTTTTTTTCGCGAGCCCGAACCACCACTCTTTTCCCTGATGAATCAGTACAGAAAATAGGTTTTTGAGAAAAATCACGATACCTACTATTGGTGACAAGTTTTGAGAGGCATGCAATGAAGATTACGAGCTCGTCTTTTGTGATTTGCTTATAGAAATCATATGCATAAGGGGACAATTCAACACGAAACTCAACCACATAGTTACTCACGGATTAAGTGACGGAACTCCCTAAAGTCAAACTCATGACAAGCAGGGGCTACTGTGATTAGGATAAATCATTTTGTCAACCAATAATAAGTTATTTTTATAAAAAGAGATTGTCTTGTTGTGAGCATTATACTTCGTTCACACATGGATGCTGTACGCACTCGTTTTGCTCCATCTCCCACTGGTTACTTACATGTGGGGGGTGCTAGAACAGCTCTTTTCAACTTTTTATATGCGAGATCTCGTGGTGGCACATTTATCCTTCGTATTGAAGATACTGACCAAGCCAGATCGAGCCAAACAAGCTGTGACCAAATGATTAACTCAATGAAATGGCTGGGTATCGAATGGGATGAAGGCTACCAAAAAGAAAAAGGGAGATATGGACCTTACCGCCAATCAGAAAGGCTCTCTATTTATCATGAACATATTGACAAACTTCTCGAAGAAGAAAAAGCATACCGTTGTTTTTGTACAACAAAAGAATTAGAGAGCAAAAAGGAAAGATGTGAGGCGATGGGTCTCCCTCCCACTTACGATGGGAAGTGCCGAAGTTTGTCAAAAACTGAAATTCAAGAAAAGATTGATCAAAAAGAACCCCATACTATTCGCTTTAAAATACCTGACCAGAAAGTAGTAAGCTTTAAAGATTATGTTCAGGGAGATGTCCACTTTGAGCCTTCTCTAATCGGTGATTTTATTATTTTAAAATCAGATAAGTTTCCCTCTTATAATTTTGCTGTCGTCGTTGATGATCATCTTATGAGAATTAATCATGTAATTCGTGGGGTAGGACACTTGTCAAACACCCCCCGACAAATTTTAATTTTTCAGGCTTTCGGCTGGAAAGCACCGACTTGGGTACACGTGAGTGAAATTATTGGTTCAGATCGAAAAAAATTATCAAAAAGACATGGTGCAGTAAATATCATGAAGTTTCGGGAGATAGGCTATCCTTCTGAGGCTTTTGTTAATTATATGACTCTTTTAGGCTGGGCACCTCCTGATGGGGCAGAATATATGAGCCTTGATAAAATAATTCAACAGTTTGACATAGAGCGTTGCAGTAAAAGTCCGGCGATGTTTGATGTTTTTGATCTAGCGAGTATTGGTGGAATTGAACTCAATAAAACAAATACTGCAGAGTTTCAAAAGCATTTATTGCCAAAGTCTAAGCTCAATTGGATATCCAATCAAACGATACGCGATAAATCAAAATCTCAATATCTTGAAGAAATTGCACCCTTTGTTGAAAACAGCTTAGAGGAAAACTCCCTTCGGCTTGAAAAAGAAAAGTTAAATGAAATCCTCCTCAATCTCCGCATTTATTTAGACTATTATTGGCAAATTGGTAGATATTTAAATGATTTTTTGATCAATGATGCAAGTATATTTACCAAAGATGCATTAAATTTCTTAAACAAAGGTTTTAGCCAGAAACTCATTGAGAACTTCACTCAAAAAATTAATGAGGTTGATCATTTTGACGAGCCTTCTATTAAAGAGGCAATCAAAAGAACTGGTGATGCAAGTGGCGTGAAGGGCAAAGAACTTTTTATGAGCCTCAGGGCTGCAGTAACAGGAAAACTCCACGGTCTAGAGTTGCCCGTATATATACGGCTTCTTGGAAAGGACATGGTTTTAGAAAGGCTAAAAATGGCCTCACAACCATAATTATGAAAGGTAGTTATGAAGACAAACAAGACCATATTCTTGAGATGGAAACTCCTTCCGTCGCTGTATTTAAAAATATCTATCGAGGAAAACTGTTTCATGTGAAGCTTGAAGTGTTGGAATTTACCACAATTTGTCCTAAGACATCACTACCTGATTTTGGCGAAGTAATGATTGATTACATTCCTGATAAACATTGTTTAGAATTAAAATCTCTCAAAAAATATTTTTATTTTTATCGAGATGTTGGTATTTTCCACGAAAACTTAGTGAATAAAAGTTTAGAAGATTTGCTCAGAGCCTGCTCCCCTATATACATGAAGCTAGACGCTGTGTATAATATCCGCGGTGGGATACGAACCAGTGTAAGTAGAGAATATAAAAAGTAAAGAAATCAATCTCAAAAAAAAAATGAAAGCAAAACAAAAAAAAAATGAAAGCAAAACAAAAAAAAAATATTTATTCAGGTGTATGGCTGCATTCTTACTTGTTCTTTTAGGAATTACTTTGACCCAAGTAGTTTCGATTGGTTTTGTTCAACTTGGTATTATTACGAAATTAGCAAATAAAGTTGATGCCAAAAAATTTTTAATAATAATTGCACAACAAGCGACTATTTTTGTTTTTTTAGCTTGGTGGTTTCAGAAAAGACTAGGCTCTTCTTTCTTCAAATTTGATGGTGATATCAAATTTGTGACGTTTTTTTATGGTATTCTTGGGTTATTCGGAGTGAATTTATTTTCAGGGTTGGTGATGAAATATATGGGTGTGGACATTCAACAACTTGAGGCTTTAGACCACCAGAATATGAAACAGAATCCAGCCATTTTTTTATTTATTGTCGCTTTTATCGCTCCTCTCTATGAGGAATTTGTTTTCCGGGGGGTTATTTTGAAAATGCTTTATTCCAAAGCAGAAGAAAAGCTTGGTTCACCTTCCTACATGGCCATCGCCATCTTATTTTCAGGAGCTCTCTTTTCATTTGTACATTTTGACATCGATGCGGCTTTCCCTGTATTTACATTGGGTTGCTATTTTGCCTGGGTGACGATTCAAACAAACTCTATTTTTCTTTCTTCAATGCTCCACTTTGTTCAAAACTTCCTTTCTGGTTGTCTATTCTTAAATCAGGGTTTACTAAAAAGCCTTGAATCTACCTTCTTCTAGATCATCTAATATAAAGTCTCCTATCTGAATTCTTTTTAAATCAATGACTTCTCGACCAATATTATTCATAATTCGACGAATTTCCCGATTCTTGCCTTGGTGCAAACTTACTTCATAGTGCCCAAGTTTCTTTAACTTCTTTAACACATCAAATTTTAGGATGCTCTGCTTATCGCGAACACCTCGCAATGTCTTTTGTATTGATTTTTCGTTAAGGGGAGGTTTGATATGGATGTGGTATATTTTTTTTATACGAAAAGAAGGATGAGTAAGTTCGTAAATAAGGCGGCCATCATTTGAGAGAATGATCAACCCTCGGGATTCTTTATCAAGCCTTCCTGCAAAAAAAAAATTTTTTTGCTTTGGACTTACGAGTTCCATAATAGATTTTTCTTGCTTAAATTTTCGGTGAGAACAGACATACCCAGCGGGCTTATTTAAAAGAATAACTTCGGTTTTATTCTCCCAATAATATTTCTTATCATTAACATAAACAGGAGAGCTCAACTGACTTTCTTCTATTTCAAAGTTTAATTCAATAACCTGCCTCTCGAGAAAGCAAACCTTATTTTCTTTCAAAAAAGTGGCTGTATTTCTTCGAGAACACAGGCCTACTTGCGAAAGAAACCTTCCGATTCTAACGGGCATTACTTATGACCATTCGATATGATTCGACACTTTAATTTTATTTCCTAGCCAAAAATATTGATCATTGACCTCCTCAATGATTTCTCCAAACTTAACGGCTGACTTTGATGAAAAAATAGACCAAGCCTGCAAACGAGGAAGTTTTGCGTAAGCAGTTAATTTTTCATCCAAAATAATTTCGAGATCTTGGTTGGGAATTGTTTCTCCGTTTTCTAAAACAAAATGCTCTTCAACAACGTCGGTTATTTGAAGTAGAGGCCCTTCAACTTTGATATAGCCTTTCTCACTGAATTTTCCAAAAGTATTGTAGATATAGATTCCTTTTTTATCTCGGTATAAATTCCCTTTAAAAAAAAGCAGAATTTTCAGGTTAATTATTTTTAAATCTCCCGTATACCAAGCACCTGTTCTGTCAATTCGAATCTGGGTGAACTCTTCTCTCGGAGGAGTCGCTATCTCGGGATTGTTTTTCTTACTCACGCTTTTATTTCAAAAACCTATGAATCTTTTTGGCAGTGAGTTCAGGTTCTTCCATGTGGAGGTGATGCCCTCCTCTAGGAATTACTTCAATATTTATTTTTTTAAAATAGGCAAATCTCTTTTTAAGTTTTTTCTTCACAAATAAATAAATAGGGCTATTTTCAGCAAAGATGCAGCAAGCAGGCGCCTTAATTTCTCGAATGAAAGCAATAACTTGTTTTTCGGTCAAAAAGACAGAAGAAGAGACACGAGTTTGGGGATCAGTCGCCCATGCAAATACACCATTTCCAATTTTTTTCATATTTCTTTCTACTAACACGCGGGCAGCATTTTGACTAATTGCCTGAGAAAGAACAACTGGCTTTCTAAGTATATACCTTTTGTTGCTTTGATTGTAGTTTATTAGAGAAGCTCTCTGCCGCATACTGATAATTTTGTCAAGAACATGTGCATTATACGTATGATTTACCTTTCTTTTCTTGAGCTTACTTGATATTTCGTCTAAAAATTGACGGTAAGAAAAAACAATCTGCTCAGGTCGTTTTGTAAGTGGCCCATTAGACTCTAACAAAATTAGTTTGTTGATTCTCTCTGGTCTAGTTCCTGCACTCAACAATGCAACAGCCGCCCCCATAGAATGACCAAGTAAATTTACTCTAGAAAAGTTGAGTTTGTCTATAATTGTTAGGATACAGCTAACATATTGAATCAAAAAAGAACCCATTTCAGAGGAGAGATGACAAGATTGTCCATGCCCAGGTAGGTCAATCGCTATGATATAGAGATTAGGGTTTCTCTCCAGCAAAACAGGCACTAAAAAATCAAAACTGGCTGCGTTATCCAACCAACCATGTAAAGCGAGCACAGGCGTCTTTGTTGGTCTCCCCCATGCTTTCCCGGTAATTGTGCCAAGACTACCACCCAGCTCAATATTAATCTCTTTTGCTTGTTGGAGCTGTTGTCTCTTCATCTTTTGACCTTAAACCTGTTAACTTAGGTATAAGGTCTCGTCACTCAATTTTAAGATATTTTTTATTTTTTTCCATCAGCTCTTTGGTAGACAAATATGAGACTGGGAAGGAACTAGGTTTTAGTTCGTGGAGAAAACCTACTGAGTATTTCTCAATTAACAATCTGGCCAAATTATACTTTTTATCATTATCTAATGATACAGGCTTACTTTCAATATTTTCACGTTCTAAAAATAACTCTTTAAAGCACCATAAAAAAAATATTTTGACCCAATTTTCTTAGTTTTCTCCCAGTCTTTTTTTTTCCTATCTTCAGCTCTAATTATAGGGATGGAGAATAGGATTGTACCCCCCTACGACCATTGGCATCTTTTGAAATAAATAGTCCAGTCGAAACGGTGGTAAATTTAATATTTGTTTGTCAATAGTTGTGCTTTCCTCTCGGATCAGCTGCCAGGGCGATTTATTCTCTTTGTAAGAATTTTTTCTTATTGAATTGAACATCAATAGATAGGAGCCAGCTTTGTTGAGAAAGTCTTCTCTTGAATTATACGTTTCATTCAGGTAAAGGTGATCCTCAATCAATCTATGAGTCGTTTCAACATCAGACTGCCAAGTATGCGCTCCAGCAGGGATCGTCTGGTGTGGCACACCATAACTGGCTAATACTTTTGTAAACTCCGAATCTCCTTTTTTATTCCAAGCACCAATAAACTCTGAGCCATTATCTGTTTGCCCTCTCGTATTATTTTTCTTTAAATCAACCCCTGATTTTACAAGATGATCTAAAATTACCTCCATAAACAGACAAGAGTATGCCATATTATACTCATCTGCAAAAGCTAGAAATTGTAAGCCAGAAAAAACTTCTCTGAAGGTATATTGATATTTCGGTACAATATTTTCCTGAATATAAGGCCAAAGCTCAGGAATATCGTATAAATGCTTCGTATCTACGTCAAATTGCTTAAATAAACCCCATAATTTCTTAATTTCACGCAAATTTTGCTTCGTTTTATGTTTTCTACGCTTTTTTTTCAAGAGTGCTTGCTCCCTCCACGCTCTGCGAATGGCCTTGACACTCAAGTCTAGTTGGTAAACATTCTTCAGTTCCTGAGCACCAAAGCCTCGACGTTTCTTTTTAAGAAAGCAAACATAAGCCTTTTCAAAGTCTGTGATTGCATGTGGTGAGTAGTGTGGAGCGTGGCTCTTGTCTTCCAAGCCAACGTATTTCTCTGATTCAAACCTACGAAACCACTTTTTTACTGTTTTTACAGTCGTTTTAAACATTCTGGCTGTTGGCTTGAAACCATGCTTCTTGGCATAATGAACCATTTGCATTCTGTATAACTTTTTGTCTTTACTATTTCGCATTACTGCCGAATACCTGTTTAGACAAATAACCTGAGAAGGGTGCTTCATTAGGAACCTCTGTTTTATTTGATGATTTAACGTCGGCCTTTTGATGCACCTTTTTTAGGAAAATGTCTTTCACTTGCTCTACCAGTAAACCCAAGCCTTTTGAACCAAATAACTTGATTTGAACCAATTCTGAACCAACTAATGATGGTCGTAGGGGGGTACTATGAGCTTGTGCGGGAACTAGGATTTTTCTTGCTTTTCTGTGTTCTTCTTTGATTATGTCTTATTATGAAACGATTTATGAAAAGTGATAGAGATCAAGTTATGCTGTTTTCGCATACTATAGCAGATAATTTAGAAGAAAATCACGAGGTTTATGCCTTTGCTGCCTTGTTAGATAAAATTCCTATGAAACCATTTCTTTCTAAGTACTCAAAAGAAGGGGGTCGGGCTTACCATCCGGTTATAATGCTGGGATGCCTTTTTTATGGCTTTCATCGTGGATGGAGAAGCAGCAGAGAATTACAAAAAGCCTGTGAAGAGAACGACGCCATGCGTTATTTAGTTGGTGGTCATAAAGTAAAGTTTCGGTCTATTGCTGAATTCCGTGTTAATTTTGGTAAAGAAATTGGCGAAGTTTTTAATTACTCTGTATCTTTGCTATCCCACAAAAAGAAAAATATTGGTACTGATGTTAAGGTAGATGGAACTAAAATCAAAGCCAGTGCTGCTGACGATCAAACATACAAAAAGTCAGATTTAGAGGAACGTAAAAGAGCTATACAGCAAGAGATCTTAGAGTATCTACGCTCAGGTAGAGAATTAGATATTGAGGAAGATAAACTATATGGTAAAGACAACAGTGGCTATGAGCTTAATCCTGAAGAGGTAGATACGATCATTGAGGAGTTTATTCGCTTACAAAAAGCGAGTGAAAAGGCAAAGAGAGAGTCATTAAAAACAGCAGAAGGAAAGCAAAGTGAACCAGCCGAGTTTTCTACATCTGTTGAAAAAGATTCTTCAGAAACTATAGAAGGTACACAGGATATAGAAGCTCTAAAAACAGGAGAAAAAGAAGTTGAGGTCTTTTTAGAAGATACAACTAATTCTCATGCTAACGAGCCAGAATTATTGATAAATGAAGACCAGGCTGCAGAAGATAATGATTCTGTTATGCTTAGGAAAGCTCAAAAGTATGTTACGATCAGTAAAAGTCTGGAAGAGAATCAAGAGTCTGCTTCTGATTCTAAAATAAATCTTACTGATCCAGATGCTAAATTCATGAAACGGAATGGTAAAATTTCTCAAAGCTACAACATTCAAGTTACCTCATCAGAAGGCTATATTTTGGCAGCTGACATTGCTGAAGCTAATTCAGAAAATGATTTAGAGCAATTAGCTCCTACCCTTTCTAAAGCTGAGTCAAACACAGGGACCAGTATACAGACAGCTTCTGCAGATTCGGGTTACTTTCATTCAAGTGGTTTGGAATACCTGGATTCAAAAGGGATCAATGGTTTTATACCTTCACCTGATCAGGTAGCCAAAGAAAGAAAAGGAGAAGAGGATTCAGGTTATGAAGCTCATCAGTTTAAATATGACGAGGATGATGATTCTTGGGTTTGCCCCGAGGGTAAAACCTTAGAATTTCATAATGAATCTGTGAAAGATAAAAAGAAATATACTCATTATCATGGTAAACCTCCTGACTGTGTCATTTGCCCTGCCAGAGAACAATGTTGTACGAGCGAAGAAGAGTTACGCAGAGGTTATCGCAAATTGTCAGTAGACTCTGGTTTTGCTTTAAAACATGAAATGATCAAGAAGATGAATTCAGAAGAAGCAAAGTCTTTCTATAAAAAGCGAGGTTCTGAAATTGAACCCATTTTTGGAATTTTGAAACAAGCCAAAAAGTTCAGAGAATTCTTGCTCAGAGGCAGTAAAAAGGTTCAAATAGAGGTAAAAATCGCAGCTACAGCATTTAATTTTGGCAAAATGGTACGAGAACAACTTGCATAAACTATAAATTCCTTGACATATTTGAAAAATGAGACTGACGCAGCAAATATCTCATAAAATGCACTGAAAAATCCTAGTTCCTGCACAAGCTCCTATCATCCTTCTCTCTCCCACTTCAGCTCTAATTATAGGGATGGAGAATAGGATTGTACCCCCCTACGACCATTGGCATCTTTTGAAATAAATAGTCCAGTCGAAACGGTGGTAAATTTAATATTTGTTTGTCAATAGTTGTGCTTTCCTCTCGGATCAGCTGCCAGGGCGATTTATTCTCTTTGTAAGAATTTTTTCTTATTGAATTGAACATCAATAGATAGGAGCCAGCTTTGTTGAGAAAGTCTTCTCTTGAATTATACGTTTCATTCAGGTAAAGGTGATCCTCAATCAATCTATGAGTCGTTTCAACATCAGACTGCCAAGTATGCGCTCCAGCAGGGATCGTCTGGTGTGGCACACCATAACTGGCTAATACTTTTGTAAACTCCGAATCTCCTTTTTTATTCCAAGCACCAATAAACTCTGAGCCATTATCTGTTTGCCCTCTCGTATTATTTTTCTTTAAATCAACCCCTGATTTTACAAGATGATCTAAAATTACCTCCATAAACAGACAAGAGTATGCCATATTATACTCATCTGCAAAAGCTAGAAATTGTAAGCCAGAAAAAACTTCTCTGAAGGTATATTGATATTTCGGTACAATATTTTCCTGAATATAAGGCCAAAGCTCAGGAATATCGTATAAATGCTTCGTATCTACGTCAAATTGCTTAAATAAACCCCATAATTTCTTAATTTCACGCAAATTTTGCTTCGTTTTATGTTTTCTACGCTTTTTTTTCAAGAGTGCTTGCTCCCTCCACGCTCTGCGAATGGCCTTGACACTCAAGTCTAGTTGGTAAACATTCTTCAGTTCCTGAGCACCAAAGCCTCGACGTTTCTTTTTAAGAAAGCAAACATAAGCCTTTTCAAAGTCTGTGATTGCATGTGGTGAGTAGTGTGGAGCGTGGCTCTTGTCTTCCAAGCCAACGTATTTCTCTGATTCAAACCTACGAAACCACTTTTTTACTGTTTTTACAGTCGTTTTAAACATTCTGGCTGTTGGCTTGAAACCATGCTTCTTGGCATAATGAACCATTTGCATTCTGTATAACTTTTTGTCTTTACTATTTCGCATTACTGCCGAATACCTGTTTAGACAAATAACCTGAGAAGGGTGCTTCATTAGGAACCTCTGTTTTATTTGATGATTTAACGTCGGCCTTTTGATGCACCTTTTTTAGGAAAATGTCTTTCACTTGCTCTACCAGTAAACCCAAGCCTTTTGAACCAAATAACTTGATTTGAACCAATTCTGAACCAACTAATGATGGTCGTAGGGGGGTACTATGAGGCTGTGCGGGAACTAGGATTTTTCTTGCTTTTCTGTGTTCTTCTTTGTTTATGTCTTATTATGAAACGATTTATGAAAAGTGATAGAGATCAAGTTATGCTGTTTTCGCATACTATAGCAGACAATTTAGAAGAAAATCACGAGGTTTATGCCTTTGCTGCCTTGTTAGATAAAATTCCTATGAAACCATTTCTTTCTAAGTACTCAAAAGAAGGGGGTCGGGCTTACCATCCGGTTATAATGCTGGGATGCCTTTTTTATGGCTTTCATCGTGGATGGAGAAGCAGCAGAGAATTACAAAAAGCCTGTGAAGAGAACGACGCCATGCGTTATTTAGTTGGTGGTCATAAAGTAAAGTTTCGGTCTATTGCTGAATTCCGTGTTAATTTTGGTAAAGAAATTGGCGAAGTTTTTAATTACTCTGTATCTTTGCTATCCCACAAAAAGAAAAATATTGGTACTGATGTTAAGGTAGATGGAACTAAAATCAAAGCCAGTGCTGCTGACGATCAAACATACAAAAAGTCAGATTTAGAGGAACGTAAAAGAGCTATACAGCAAGAGATCTTAGAGTATCTACGCTCAGGTAGAGAATTAGATATTGAGGAAGATAAACTATATGGTAAAGACAACAGTGGCTATGAGCTTAATCCTGAAGAGGTAGATACGGTCATTGAGGAGTTTATTCGCTTACAAAAAGCGAGTGAAAAGGCAAAGAGAGAGTCATTAAAAACAGCAGAAGGAAAGCAAAGTGAACCAGCCGAGTTTTCTACATCTGTTGAAAAAGATTCTTCAGAAACTATGGAAGGTACACAGGATATAGAAGCTCTAAAAACAGGAGAAAAAGAAGTTGAGGTCTTTTTAGAAGATACAACTAATTCTCATGCTAACGAGCCAGAATTATTGATAAATGAAGACCAGGCTGCAGAGGATAATGATTCTGTTATGCTTAGGAAAGCTCAAAAGTATGTTACAATCAGTAAAAGTCTGGAAGAGAATCAAGAGTCTGCTTCTGATTCTAAAATAAATCTTACTGATCCAGATGCTAAATTCATGAAACGGAATGGTAAAATTTCTCAAAGCTACAACATTCAAGTTACCTCATCAGAAGGCTATATTTTGGCAGCTGACATTGCTGAAGCTAATTCAGAAAATGATTTAGAGCAATTAGCTCCTACCCTTTCTAAAGCTGAGTCAAACACAGGGACCAGTATACGGACAGCTTCTGCAGATTCGGGTTACTTTCATTCAAGTGGTTTGGAATACCTGGATTCAAAAGGGATCAATGGTTTTATACCTTCACCTGATCAGGTAGCCAAAGAAAGAAAAGGAGAAGAGGGTTCAGGTTATGAAGCTCATCAGTTTAAATATGACGAGGATGATGATTCTTGGGTTTGCCCCGAGGGTAAAACCTTAGAATTTCATAATGAATCTGTGAAAGATAAAAAGAAATATACTCATTATCATGGTAAACCTCCTGACTGTGTCATTTGCCCTGCCAGAGAACAATGTTGTACGAGCGAAGAAGAGTTACGCAGAGGTTATCGCAAATTGTCAGTAGACTCTGGTTTTGCTTTAAAACATGAAATGATCAAGAAGATGAATTCAGAAGAAGCAAAGTCTTTCTATAAAAAGCGAGGTTCTGAAATTGAACCCATTTTTGGAATTTTGAAACAAGCCAAAAAGTTCAGAGAATTCTTGCTCAGAGGCAGTAAAAAGGTTCAAATAGAGGTAAAAATCGCAGCTACAGCATTTAATTTTGGCAAAATGGTACGAGAACAACTTGCATAAACTATAAATTCCTTGACATATTTGAAAAATGAGACTGACGCAGCAAATATCTCATAAAATGCACTGAAAAATCCTAGTTCCTGCACAAGCTCCTATCATCCTTCTCTCTCCCATTCAGCTCTAATTATAGGGATGGAGAATAGGATTGTACCCCCCTACGACCATTGGCATCTTTTGAAATAAATAGTCCAGTCGAAACGGTGGTAAATTTAATATTTGTTTGTCAATAGTTGTGCTTTCCTCTCGGATCAGCTGCCAGGGCGATTTATTCTCTTTGTAAGAATTTTTTCTTATTGAATTGAACATCAATAGATAGGAGCCAGCTTTGTTGAGAAAGTCTTCTCTTGAATTATACGTTTCATTCAGGTAAAGGTGATCCTCAATCAATCTATGAGTCGTTTCAACATCAGACTGCCAAGTATGCGCTCCAGCAGGGATCGTCTGGTGTGGCACACCATAACTGGCTAATACTTTTGTAAACTCCGAATCTCCTTTTTTATTCCAAGCACCAATAAACTCTGAGCCATTATCTGTTTGCCCTCTCGTATTATTTTTCTTTAAATCAACCCCTGATTTTACAAGATGATCTAAAATTACCTCCATAAACAGACAAGAGTATGCCATATTATACTCATCTGCAAAAGCTAGAAATTGTAAGCCAGAAAAAACTTCTCTGAAGGTATATTGATATTTCGGTACAATATTTTCCTGAATATAAGGCCAAAGCTCAGGAATATCGTATAAATGCTTCGTATCTACGTCAAATTGCTTAAATAAACCCCATAATTTCTTAATTTCACGCAAATTTTGCTTCGTTTTATGTTTTCTACGCTTTTTTTTCAAGAGTGCTTGCTCCCTCCACGCTCTGCGAATGGCCTTGACACTCAAGTCTAGTTGGTAAACATTCTTCAGTTCCTGAGCACCAAAGCCTCGACGTTTCTTTTTAAGAAAGCAAACATAAGCCTTTTCAAAGTCTGTGATTGCATGTGGTGAGTAGTGTGGAGCGTGGCTCTTGTCTTCCAAGCCAACGTATTTCTCTGATTCAAACCTACGAAACCACTTTTTTACTGTTTTTACAGTCGTTTTAAACATTCTGGCTGTTGGCTTGAAACCATGCTTCTTGGCATAATGAACCATTTGCATTCTGTATAACTTTTTGTCTTTACTATTTCGCATTACTGCCGAATACCTGTTTAGACAAATAACCTGAGAAGGGTGCTTCATTAGGAACCTCTGTTTTATTTGATGATTTAACGTCGGCCTTTTGATGCACCTTTTTTAGGAAAATGTCTTTCACTTGCTCTACCAGTAAACCCAAGCCTTTTGAACCAAATAACTTGATTTGAACCAATTCTGAACCAACTAATGATGGTCGTAGGGGGGTACTATCATCCTTCTCTCTCCCATTCAGCTCTAATTATAAACTTGACACAATGATGTTATATTTATCTCTGGCTGTACCTGAGTAAGTAGTGATCAGAGGATTTTACTTCTTTGGGTAGCAGACAGCGACGTTAGTTTATGTTTAATATTGATCTTTAGTTTGAGGTCAAACAATCTATAGTGGAGAGTTTGATCCTGGCTCAGAACAAACGCTGGCGGCAGGTCTTAGACATGCAAGTCGAACGGTGAAAATTACCCTTCGGGGTAGACACGAGTGGCGGACGGGTGAGTAACACGTAGGAATCTACCTCAAAGAAAGGGACAACCCTGGGAAACTAGGGCTAATACCTTATAGTCCTTAAGTGGTAAAGGATGCTTCGGCATTCGCTTTGAGATGAGCCTGCGGTCTATCAGCTTGTTGGTAGGGTAAAAGCCTACCAAGGCTATGACGGATAGCCGGCCTGAGAGGGTGATCGGCCACACTGGAACTGAGACACGGTCCAGACTCCTACGGGAGGCAGCAGTTAAGAATCTTGCGCAATGGGCGAAAGCCTGACGCAGCCATGCCGCGTGAGCGATGAAGGCCTTCGGGTTGTAAAGCTTTCTAAGATGGGAAGAATATGTATACTCGAATAGGGTATACGATGACAGTACCATCCTGTAGCCCCGGCTAATTACGTGCCAGCAGCCGCGGTAATACGTATGGGGCAAGCGTTGTTCGGAATTATTGGGCGTAAAGGGCATGTAGGCGGACTGTTAAGTTGAATGTTTAATCTTCAGGCTTAACCTGGAGTTTGCATTCAAAACTGACAGTCTTGAGTCCCAGAGGGGAGAGTGGAATTCTCGGTGTAGCGGTGGAATGCGTAGATATCGAGAGGAACACCAGTGGCGAAGGCGGCTCTCTGGCTGGGAACTGACGCTAAAATGCGAAAGCGTGGGGAGCGAACAGGATTAGATACCCTGGTAGTCCACGCCGTAAACGTTGTATACTAGATGTTAGGAGTTTCAATGCTCTTAGTGTCAAAGCTAACGTATTAAGTATACCGCCTGGGGAGTATGCCCGCAAGGGTGAAACTCAAAGGAATTGACGGGGGCTCGCACAAGCGGTGGAGCATGTGGTTTAATTCGACGATACGCGAAGAACCTTACCCGGACTTGACATTCACTGGACTGGTGCAGAGATGCACCTTCCTTTATGGCCAGTGAACAGGTGTTGCATGGTTGTCGTCAGCTCGTGTTGTGAAATGTTGGGTTAAGTCCCGTAACGAGCGCAACCCTTACCTTTTGTTGCTAGCAGGTTAAGCTGTGCACTCAAAAGGAACTGCCGGTGACAAATCGGAGGAAGGTGGGGATAACGTCAAATCAGCATGGCCCTTATGTCCGGGGCTACACACGTGCTACAATGGCTGGTACAAAGGGATGTGAAGCCGCGAGGCGGAACGAACCTCAAAAAGCCAGTCCAAGTTCAGATTGTAGTCTGCAACTCGACTACATGAAGCAGGAATCGCTAGTAATCGTGGATCAGCAATGTCACGGTGAATACGTTCCCGAGCCTTGTACACACCGCCCGTCACACCACCCGAGTTAGCGGCACTCGAAGTAGCCGTGCTAACCCGCAAGGGAGGCAAGCCACTAAGGTGAAGTTGGCGAGGGGGGTGAAGTCGTAACAAGGTAGCCGTACCGGAAGGTGCGGCTGGATCACCTCCTTAAAAAGGAGTAAGCAATGGTTGGTCTTTAGATTATTTTTGACTGATGGTTGCCAGTTGGCTTAAGCTTAACCAATTTTATTGGTTCTGTTTATGATGTCTGCTCTTGAGTGATCAAGGGCGACATTTTAGTGAGCATGAAAAAGTTGCTGTCTGTTACCGAGAGAAGTAAAATTTTCTTTTAGAAAGAGGTAGATTAATTTTTGCTGGTAAATGACTGATGGAGATTGTCTGTTAGGTACCCTTTGAAAGATAATTTCGAATGTAGTCATTAACTCCTCTTTCGAGCGACCACTTCGCCTGACTCAAACCTTGGTCTTGAGCTTTCTTCATTTCTGCCTCGGTGAAATATTGGTATTGTTCACGGATATTCGCAGGGATTTCGATCCATTCAATGATTCGCTTTTTATCTATGGCTGTAAAAACAGCATCTGCTAGGTCAAGCCAAGTTCGTGCTCGACCAAACCCCATGTTGTAGACTCCTGATTGTATATTGGGTTGTTTATATATCTCCCATATCCAATGAGCAATATCTTCAATGTAAACAAAATCTCGCATTTGTCTGCCATCTTCATATTTTGGATTGTAAGATCTAAATAGCTTTAAGCGACCTGTCTCACTGACCTGATGAAATGCCTGGTAGACCAGACTCGCCATATTACCTTTGTGTGACTCAGAGTAACCAAATACATTAAAAAACCGAAGCCCATACCACCGTTTTTCAAGAAGTGGAGGATGATTTCGTGATAAAACCCACTCATCAAAATCTAATTTAGATTGCCCATATGGGTTTAGTGCAACATAGTTTGTGGGACTGTGGTTATCGTCAAAGCCTTTCTTCCCATCTCCATAGATTGCCGCACTGCTCGCATAGATAAAAGGAATCTGGTGTTCATCACACCACAAGTACAAGTTTTTTGTGTAGAGAGTGTTATTTTTATACAAAAATTCTTTATTTTGTTCTGTGGTATCTGTGCACGCACCCATGTGAAAAATACATTCAATCGCTTTCTCGTTTCCTTTTAGAAATTCCAATAAAGCTTCGCTTTTGACAAATTTTGTGTAAGAGACTTCCCGCAATGGCTCTTGTCTCTCTTGAGGAGTTACCGAATCAACACAAATGATCGTAGAGCTTGCTTCTTCTTTATTTATTTTTTTAACCAAGGAACTCCCAATAAAACCATTCCCCCCTGTCACGACAAACATTTGCCCATTTTATGTTAAAGAGTCTAATTGTAGAATGCTATTTACAAAACAGGTATCTTTTTTATCATGGTATGCTTGCTCTTAAATTAGGTGGGTAATAAAAAGTGAAATTAGGAAAGCCATTAGCAATTTGTTCGCCAAAAAGGTTACCGTTTGCGCAAATTGGCAAGGCTTTAGCCAAGTATTCGGCACCACACTTGGGTCTAAAAGTAGCAAAGTCTGTCATCGAGACATCAAAGCTTTCTTTGGATAGCTTTGATGGTATTGTCACAGGAGAGGGTTTCCCTAATGCCCCAAATTCTGCTAGAGTGGTCGCGAATCTGTTACGTCTGGACCACAGCACCACGGCTGTTACTGTAAATAATAATTGTGTCTCAGGTATGGAGGGGGTTACTGAAGCTTCGCGTCGCATTTCAATGGGCGAAGGAGATATTTTTTTAGTCATCGGTGAAGAGTCACAAACATCCATGCCTTTTATCATACAAGGTGCTAGACAAAACAAAAAAACGGCAACCCTCGATAAACTAAAGCCACTTTTACCAAATGACCTTCCCGAAGGAGTCGATATTAGAGATATGCTAGAAGACGGTCTTGGTGATGGAGAAACCAGCTTTGGGATGCAGGTTACAGCTGAAATACTTGCCCAAAATTATTCTATAAAGCGAGAAACTACCGATCATTTTGCTCATCAAAGTTTCAAAAGAGCATATGAGGCATTTGACCAAGGTTTTTATGATGAACATATTATTCCCGTTGACGATGGTTCCGGTGGTGAGTTAAAAGCCGATGAAGCTGTTCTTCTAAGAAAAGGCCTTGTCGAGAACCCTGGTCGTATGGCACGTGCTATGCTCCTCTTTGAAAATCAATATTTAAAATTTGACGAATTTAAAGAAAAATATAAAAAATACTTGAAGAAAACTCATGGACCCACCATCACTATTTTCTCTGCTAGCCCACGCTCCGATGGTGCAGCTGGTCTGATTCTAACCACAGTGGAAAAAGCAAAGAGCCTCGGTCTTAAAATTGATGCCTTGATCACCGGCTGGAAGAACAAAGGTGTTGATCCAAACCTAATGGGAATTGGTCAAGCGGTGGCTACGTTGGATCTTCTAAGTGATATGAATATGAAACCAGACGACCTTGATTATATAGAAATTCATGAGGCGTTTGCCGCAACTGCTGTTGCTACCCTAGAAGAAATAAAAATAAAGTCAGGTTACGATTGGCAGAAAAAATTTGAAGACAAGAAAATTAATCCTCATGGTGGTTCCATTGCAATCGGTCATCCTTTTGGAGCAACAGGTGTGCGTCTTGCCATGAATGCAATCATGAATTTCCATCAAGATGCCGATGCGAACAAAGTATTGATTACGGCGTGCGCTCACGGTGGTGTAGCTGGTGCGATGATGATTGAGCGGCCTGCCGCTTGATATGCTACCAAAAAAAACTTTGCTTGTAGAAGAAAAAATTCAACTAAGTTGTCAAGACTGTGCGGGCAGAGGGTATCTTTCCTTTCCTACCGGTGGTGTCGGCTATAAGAGCCACATTGATTTGTCTGTTTGTCATTGCATTGAGTCTAAGTGTTTTTGTGAAAAAAAACCTCCCTACATGTGGTATGACGATAAGAATTCAGGGCTGAAGGAGTGTTCATGTCGTCAAGTTAGGCTCATTCTTAGTGAAATTAAACGACTCTACAAATTATCAAGTATACCCCCTAAATATCGATTTCGTAAAATTCATGAATTTGAGATCGCTCACGAAAACCCATCTATCGCACGATGCTTGGCTCAAGCCTATGACAATGCCGAACATTTTCTAGAAGAAATTTACAAGCAAAAAACTACTAGAGAAGGCTTTGTACGGGGTTGGTATTTCCATGGGTTGCCTGGGTCAGGGAAGACAATGCTCGCTTGTCTTATATTGAATGAGGCAATCCTTCGTTATCAATACGGAGTACGTTACGTTAAAGTAGCGAGAGACTTCTTAGATCAGATAAGAGCATCGTATAACCAAGAGTCAGGTTTTTATGGGAAAGGCGATAACATCATCAACGAATTATATCAGATTGATCTCCTCGTACTGGATGATTTTGGAGTACAGCAAGATACTGAATGGGAAAAAAGAATGCTCTATAATTTAATTGATACTCGCTACGAGTATGCAAAGACAACAATCATTACATCCAACTTGGAGCCGAAAGAGTTGCGAACACTTTTTGGTGGTAGACTTTTATCTCGAATTAAAGAGATGGCACAAATTCAAGATTTTGTAAGCCCTGACTATAGAGAAAAATTTGCTCAATAAAAACTCCCCAATCGGTATTTTTGATAGCGGTATTGGTGGGCTTACCGTGTTAAAAGCGATCCGTTCTTTGATGCCTCACGAAGATATTATTTATTTCGGGGATACTGCACGAGTTCCCTATGGGTCCAAGTCAAAACAAATAGTAATCAAATATTCGGAAGAAATATTAACTTTTCTTTTAAGTCAACATGTAAAGTGCATTGTTGTCGCTTGCAATACTGCTTCCTCTTATGCTATGGAATCGCTAAAGAATAAAACAAAAACTCCTATTATGGGGGTGATTGAGCCGGGAGTAGATGCTCTTATCCAAAAAATTGGCAATTCTCACGTGGCCGCTTTAGTCGCAACAAATGGAACCATAAAAAGCAAGACATACGAATTGATTCTTCGAGAAAAAAGAAAGGATATCACACTGAAATCAAAGGCATGTCCTCTTTTTGTCCCATTGGTCGAAGAAAACTTGGTTGATCACAAAATTACAAAAGAAACGATACGCTTTTACCTTCATGACTTCCATGAAGCAAAGATTAATCATATTATCTTAGGCTGTACCCACTACCCTCACTTGAAAAATACAATTGCGAGAGTATATCCAAATTTTAAGTTGATTGACTCGTCACAAGAAGCTTCGATAACACTCAAAATCAAGCTAAAAAGACAAAACCTTTTAACAGATCAAAGCAAAAAAGGTAAAATTAAAATATATGTTTCTGACTCAATAGAAAATTTTGATAAAAATAAAGATTTTTTTTTAGGAGAAGAAAGCTATTCTCTTGAAGGGGAAATTTTTAATTGTGTTGCCTCAGTTGATACAGCATAAAAAAAAATATGCTCATGATGCGTCATTCAATTGATTTTCGTCTCTCAAATACTCCAATGCCATTTGCTCAAGAAGTTTATTCTAGGTACTCTGGTAAACTAAACGCACTTCATCCAGAAGGTTTTTCAAGTAAAAACTTTATTCAACTCGACTACCTTCCTAGTGCAAAAGAATGGGAGAGCATTTTTCATATGTTTCCTTTTAAAAATTTACTGGAGTACTCGTTTTATTTTGCTAAAATCTCTGTTCATCTATCAGAAAAGCAAAAGACAGAATTAATGATCGCTTATGGAATTCAAGCCAATGTGGCAAAAGAAAGAGAACTCCTTCAACTTGCTGATTTAAGTTCCCCACTACAATCTTTATTTGTGAATAGAAATATTCCCCCGCGTTTGTTGTTTCCTCTAAAGTTTTTTAATTATAGGGTAATAGAGAGATTAGCCGAAAACCTTTCGGGCACTTATTTAAAAAATAATGTGGTAAAAGAGATTGTGGAGCTGTTTATCGATCTCACTCCCAGCATGCAAGAAGCTTTCCTACAAGAAGTGAATCAGGCAAAAAAAAATGCCTCAAAAGATGGTTTCTCTTTTTTAAATGAACGTTTTAGAAATATTCTCTACTCTTTACGTTTCCCCACCAGAGAAAAAATAAAAAGTGAAATGTATAATTTGCTGAAACCAGCCCGCGCACAGCTAAAAAATATCAAAATTAACTATGATGATACTTTTGAAAGAGATTACCTGAGCCTGGAAGTAAGTATACGGTCTAATTCAGAAATTTATGAACTCTCAAATATTACAAAAAATCAAGATGTTGTCGAGGCACTCAAACAAGCCTTGACAGTTTTAAAAGACCCTGACCAAACAAAAAATCCTCGGACCTACAAACCAAAAGACAGACCACGATGATACTAAAACATAATGCCAAAAGCCCGCTGATGACCTACTCTCCCAGGGAGCGAACCCCCAAGTACCATCGGCGATGAAGGCCTTAACTTCCGTGTTCGGGATGGGAACGGGTGTGTCACCTACTCTATAACCAGCGAGCGAGTCATTTTCTTGATAGTATTTCTTATGTCAACCGTAATTTAAGTTGGTTAAAGTTATAATTGTTAAGTCAGCCCAAAAAGTGGGTGTGAAAATATTTTAATTTTACCTTTTTTGCTTTGATTTGTTAAAAGGTTTTGTCTTTTTAGCTTGGTTTTGAGTGTTATCTCTTCATGGTACTAAAATTTACTAAAAATCATTCTTAATAATGATAGGGATGGAGAATAGGATTGTACCCCCCTACGACCATTGGCATCTTTTGAAATAAATAGTCCAGTCGAAACGGTGGTAAATTTAATATTTGTTTGTCAATAGTTGTGCTTTCCTCTCGGATCAGCTGCCAGGGCGATTTATTCTCTTTGTAAGAATTTTTTCTTATTGAATTGAACATCAATAGATAGGAGCCAGCTTTGTTGAGAAAGTCTTCTCTTGAATTATACGTTTCATTCAGGTAAAGGTGATCCTCAATCAATCTATGAGTCGTTTCAACATCAGACTGCCAAGTATGCGCTCCAGCAGGGATCGTCTGGTGTGGCACACCATAACTGGCTAATACTTTTGTAAACTCCGAATCTCCTTTTTTATTCCAAGCACCAATAAACTCTGAGCCATTATCTGTTTGCCCTCTCGTATTATTTTTCTTTAAATCAACCCCTGATTTTACAAGATGATCTAAAATTACCTCCATAAACAGACAAGAGTATGCCATATTATACTCATCTGCAAAAGCTAGAAATTGTAAGCCAGAAAAAACTTCTCTGAAGGTATATTGATATTTCGGTACAATATTTTCCTGAATATAAGGCCAAAGCTCAGGAATATCGTATAAATGCTTCGTATCTACGTCAAATTGCTTAAATAAACCCCATAATTTCTTAATTTCACGCAAATTTTGCTTCGTTTTATGTTTTCTACGCTTTTTTTTCAAGAGTGCTTGCTCCCTCCACGCTCTGCGAATGGCCTTGACACTCAAGTCTAGTTGGTAAACATTCTTCAGTTCCTGAGCACCAAAGCCTCGACGTTTCTTTTTAAGAAAGCAAACATAAGCCTTTTCAAAGTCTGTGATTGCATGTGGTGAGTAGTGTGGAGCGTGGCTCTTGTCTTCCAAGCCAACGTATTTCTCTGATTCAAACCTACGAAACCACTTTTTTACTGTTTTTACAGTCGTTTTAAACATTCTGGCTGTTGGCTTGAAACCATGCTTCTTGGCATAATGAACCATTTGCATTCTGTATAACTTTTTGTCTTTACTATTTCGCATTACTGCCGAATACCTGTTTAGACAAATAACCTGAGAAGGGTGCTTCATTAGGAACCTCTGTTTTATTTGATGATTTAACGTCGGCCTTTTGATGCACCTTTTTTAGGAAAATGTCTTTCACTTGCTCTACCAGTAAACCCAAGCCTTTTGAACCAAATAACTTGATTTGAACCAATTCTGAACCAACTAATGATGGTCGTAGGGGGGTACTATCATCCTTCTCTCTCCCAATTCTTAATAATGATTTTCTGTACAATCTCAGTATCACTTATGGAGTAGCTAGAGTTGTCGCGGGGTAGGTCTATCATAGGAGATATAATAAATATAGCTTGGATAAAATTTAAGATGAAACTCAACATGAGTCAACTCATGAGCAAACTCAAGCGTTATATTTCTCATCAAAAAACTGACCCCATTGAATACGGAAACTTTCGCAAGGGAGAGAAGTGGGGAACTTCAATAGAAAATCATTTGATATGGATATTTTCTGTTGATCTAATCTGGAAAAAAGAGCTTCAATATAGGGTAATCTATAACCCAGACAAAGGAACCTTTATTGGCTCCTCTAACTTTGATCGCCACGCAAAACAAGATCACTTTATTCAATTTAACATAAGAGACTTTGCAGACCTCAGAAAAAAGCTTACCCAACTAACCCAAAATATACCTGCTTTTAGAGAAAGAATACTCAGAGAGTATATTTTTGGGAAGCTTCAGAATAGAATCAATGTGCGATGGTCAAAAGTTTTTGCAAACGAAGAGCAAAAGACCAAGGAAGAAGCATACTTAATCAGCCTGGTCAAACATATTCGCAGAAGAAAAGGAATATCCAAATCAGAATTAAATCGAAGCATTCACTACATAGCCAACATCCAATCAATTTAGTTGAATTTTTTCTTCTATTTCTTCCCAGCTAATTTCGCCTACCTCTGTTTGATAATATTCAAGTAACGCGGCAACAAGTCTGCCCGTTGCAACCCCAGAGGCATTTAGAGTATGCACTAACTTATTTTTACCAGTCGAGGTATCTTTAAATCGAATTTTAGCTCTTCTCGACTGAAAATCATAGAAATTACTGCAAGAAGAAATCTCAACCCACCTCTGGGAGCCTGGAAACCAAATATCAAGGTCATAGGTCTTTGCGGAGGAGAAGCCCGTATCCGCAGAACAAAGTAACAAAATTCGGTAAGTTAATGAAAAACGCTTCAAAATAACCTCAACGTCTGCGAGCAGTTTCTCAAACTCATTAGCCGATTCTTCCGGGTTTACCAATTTTACCAACTCGACTTTTTGAAATTGATGAACTCTTATAATCCCCCTCGTGTCTCTCCCCGCCGCTCCCGCCTCTCGGCGAAAACAAGGCGTTCCTGCGCATAAGTAAATTGGCAGCTCAGACTCTGAAAGAATTTCATTTTGATAAATATTGGTAAGAGGCACTTCTGCGGTCGGTATGAGATTAAGACCATCCGTTGCAATCTGGTAATATTCATCCCGAAATTTTGGCAACTGCCCTGTATTTTTCATACACTCATCTTTAACCAAAAGAGGTAGCGTGCGCTCAAGGTAGCCTCTCTTCCCATGAATATTTAACATCATATTCAGCAGGTTTCTTTCTAAACGAGAGACCTGCTCATTATAGATATAAAATCGAGAACCCGCCAAACGAACGCCTCGCTCAAAATCAATCAAACGAAGACTCTCAGCGATCTCATAATGAGGCTTTACTTCAAAGTTATTATTGGGTATTTCTCCAACCTGCTGAATCAAAATATTATCATCTTCAGAGGAGCCTTTGGGGACGTCAGGATGTAGGATGTTGGGTATAGATAAAATTGCCTCTTGGTATTCCTCCTCAAGTAATGCCAATTTATTTTTAATTATTTTAAGCTGAGTGGATATTTTTAAGACTTCTTTTTTGATGGAGCCTACCTCGCTAAAATCTTTTTTAAATTGAGATTCAGCAATTTTTTTAGAAAGAACATTTCTCTCATGCTGCTGTTTCTCAAGCTCTAATATAAAAGATTTTCTTCGGGCAACAATTTCAAGAATATTGTTCTCCAAAGAGTAGCCTCGTTTTTTCAAGTTTTCTTCGACAGCTTTAAAAGCATTTTCTTTGAGTAAATCAGGGTCAATCACGCTAAAAAAAACTTTACAGAAAGGTCATATTTTGAAACTCTGCCTGTGTGAAAAGCGATTGCTGGCGTGTTTCCCTAATTTTCATCACTTTGACTTTGTTTGTCGGACTGTTTTCATCCTGTGCCAGCTTTGCCAAACGACTTGATTCTAACAAAGACTTGGTCGCTGACACTGGTGAGCTCACTCGTTATGAGCTTGAAAAATCTGCTGTAGCTTTTTCTGAAAAAATTGCTGAATATTTCAAAGAGAATCCAAAAGAAGGAGGTGTATTTCTCGCATTCTTACCAACAAAAAATGAAACCTCTGAATCTCTTCCCACCAAAGTTTTTGATAATGTTGTACTTCAAAAACTACGAGGGGAAGGAATATTTACGATCAGTGTAAAAAATAGGCAATCAGCTTTGAAAGAATTTGAATTTGCTCAAACTGGCCTCAGTGACGCTGATCTATCTATTGGTAAATTAAAATCTCCTAATTTTTTCATTCGGTCTCGTATCGATGAGAATATCTTTCGGTACAGGGGCGATAAAATTGTAGAGCAAGTGATTAACTTAGAACTCAGCGAAATTGAAACTCTCGTCGTCCACTGGTCAGATAAAATTACGTACCGGAAAAAAGCAGTAGCTTCATCGCAAGTTACCTGGTGAATAAGTTGCGCATTTCCCATCTTCCTTTTCTAGGAGTTTTTCTCTCTTTTACAATTCTCTTCCAGTGCAGTTTACATTATGATCGACTTATACATAAAGCAGAGAACTACTTTTTTCAAGGTGAATTTGATTCTGCTGTTGAACAAATCAAACCAATCGCCAAAATATCAAAAAAAAAAGACCTCCTTCTCTATTTATTAGAGGTTGCTCTCATCTATCATACCCAAAAAAAATACCAAAGAAGTAACGAGCTATTCAAACAAGCTGATGACTTGGCAAAAAAAGCAAAACTCAGTATATCAAAAGAAGTATTGGCTTTTCTTTCCAGTGATCAACAGAAAAATTATGTCGCTGAAGATTTTGAAAGGGTTTTAATCAAATTTTATATTGCTCTTAATTATTTGCTCCTGAATGATTTTGATTCAGCGCACAAGTACTTTAAAAAACTACAATTTAATTTAAAAGAGCTCAAACATTTCGGTTCTGTTTACAAACAAAATCTGATGGCACGTTATTTGAGTGCTCTTCTCGCAGAAAAATTTGAAAACTACAATGATGCACGTGTTGAATATAAAAATATCGGTAACTTTTATAGAGAAAAAAGAGAGTTTCTACCCGATCAATATGTTCTAGCTGTTAAAGAGCAAGACAGGCAAGATATCAATCGATATTCTTCAAGCAAAACAAAAATAAGAGCTTTCAGTAAGTCTATGAAAAGAGTAAACTATAATCGAAATATGGGCGAGCTTGTCATTATTCATCAGGCGGGTAAATCTGTGGTTAAAGCCTCAAGAGGACATCTAAAAAATGATGCAATCTTTATGGCCTCACTGCATCCGGCGATCAGAGTGGCAATGCTAAACAAACATGCGACCCTAACCACCTCTGGAGTTATGTCAACCCTATACTCAGCAGAAAACCCTATTCCTGTTTATAAATTTCGTGATCACAGAAAATCTTGGGGATTATCAGTTTATCTCAACCAAAAGAAAGTTGCCTCTACCAAGCTCCTTAATGACTACTCTAAAACTACAATCAAAGCTTTTAATGACAACTACCAAAAAATGATTACCAAAAGTGTTGCCTCAATTGCTGTAAAGGCCGTGTCCTCGGTGATTGCCAGTTATGCCACCAAACAATCTGCAGAAAAATCGCTTGGTCCGGCAGCGGGCATAGGAATTGGAGTTTTAACAGGTCTAGTTACGGGCTCAATCCTCGGCTCAACGATTAAACCAGACCTTCGGTGTTGGCGCCTACTCCCATCAAATTTCCAAGTAGAGCGAATTTTTCTTGAGCCCGGCGAATATGACTTTGAAGTTAGAGCACAGAACGGAGGGCGTATATTGACTCAAAACTCCTCCCAAAAAGTAGATATTGCAAAAGGTAGTCTGCTATTTATTAACGTAAGAAGTATTTAAGATCATAGATGCTTGACTCCGTAAAAAATCAAATTCAGGAATCAATTGAAGTTAAACAAAATTTACTTTCAATATCAGAAAAAATTGTTGAATCTGGAGAGATTCTGGCGAAAGTCCTCCAAGAAGATAAAAAAATTTTACTCTGTGGTAATGGTGGCTCGGCAGCTGATGCCCAGCATATCGCCGCTGAACTTATGGTACGGTATAAATCACAAAACAATAGAAAGGCACTACCTGCAATTTCTTTAAGCACAGATCCATCATACATAACAGCCATCTCTAATGATATGGGCTACGAAAATATTTTTTCTCGCTCTATAGAGGCCTTGGGCAACAAGGGAGACGCTCTCATTGGGATATCCACCTCAGGAAATTCCCCTAACATTATTAACGCAGTAAGAACAGCCAAAAATAAAAAAATGCACATCATACTCATGTTAAACCAAGATGGAGGAAAGCTTCGTGGCCATGGTGATATTCACCTCCATGTCCCTTCCAAAATAACGGCGCGTGTACAAGAATCTCACATTCTTATTGGGCATATTTTATGTTCTATTGTTGAAAAACAGCTATTTGGGCTTGACTAAAGATCTTCGCTATCTTTTGGAAGGCCCTCCTGGCGTGGTCTCATGGGTATCACTTCATCATCCATATTGTATAAACTTCTTTTGCCAAAATAATCAGCCGCAAACTCTTCTGACCATGAATCACTCTGATGTTGCCTTCGCGTTTCAAAGGCAGCGTCAATTTTTTCTCTTATTTCTGCTAACTCATCAGGTATTACGCTTAAATGATGATCAGGGCCAGGAAGTTCTTTGTCCATTGTAAAATGCTTCTCAATCACACAAGCTCCCATGCAAGAAGCATATTCCGAGGCACGGAGACCCAACGTGTGATCAGAAAAACCAGACATCACGTCAAACTGTCGTTCTATCTGTAGCATCCGTTTCAAGTTTATTTTCTCCATTGGTGTCGGATATAATGAGACACAATGCAAAACTACCAAACAATAAAATTTCTGAGTTTTAAAAAATGAAATATTTTTTTTGATGTCACTAAAATAGGCCGCTCCTGTTGATATCAAAATAGGCTTATTTTTTTTTACAATTTTTTTGAGTAAACGTATATTGTTTAAATCCCCAGAAGCTACTTTATATGCACAAACTTCTAATTTTTCGAGTAAATTCACCCAATCTAAACTTAGGGGTGTCGAAAAAAACAAGATATCTTTAGAGTCCGCAAACTCTTTAAGCACGGAATGCTCAGCAAAACTCAATTCGTATTGTTTAAAAATATGAAATAAGCTCTCTGCACGTGGAGCAACTTTATTGATGAACTTTTCTGTGGTATACGACTGAAATTTAACAGCGTCAGCACCCGAATCCTTTGCCGCAGCAATAAGTTCTTTCGCAATATAAACATCTCGATTATGATTCAAACCAATTTCTGCGACCAAAAAAGGTTTACAGGCACTTGAAATCTTCTTTACAGAGGGGAGACCACCACCACCCAGAGAAAGATCTTTGGCAAACTGAAAAGATACAGACTCACCCACAAAAAGCGAATCCATGAATGGGAAGATTTATCGTCGTCGCCCTCGTTTTTTCAAACCTATCAGAATTTTTCTAGGATTCATGTCACGTCCATTTTGGCTAACTTCAAAGTGCAAGTGAGGCCCAAATGAATAACCAGTGTTACCAGACTTGCCGATAGTTCTTCCTTGGACGACCCTGCTTCCACTACGAACATAAATTTTACTTAAATGTGCATACAAAGTTCGGTACCCACCAGAATGACGGAGAACAACGACTTTTCCATATCCACCTAAACGACCCGCAAAGTGAACCCTTCCCGACTTGGCTGCACGAACATGCGTGTAATAGGCTTTTAAGTCAACCCCCTTGTGAAAAGCCTTTCGTGGCCAACTCCTCCATCCATACCCACTAGTGATAATTCGACTGGTAACAGGTATCAACCAACCATAAATTAAGTTACTTGGCTTGGCACCCAAGAGAAAAATTTCTTCTCCTGCTTCAAGTAAATCGGGGTTAATATGCTGATTCTCCACAAGAATTTTGTCAAGATCAAGTTTATATTTACTGAGAACTGTACCCAAGCGATCATTTTTCTTAACCTTATAATAAAAACCATTTTTAGGAGGTATCTTCAAAGTCTGCCCCACCGAGATAGCATCGGGGGCTTTAATTCCTGAGGAGCCAGCAATTGATTCGACAGAAACATTGAACCTTTGGGATATCTCAGACAGAGTATCACCAGGTTGCACTTTATAGGCAACTTTGTCTGTACCCTGTTTTTTTTTATCAGAAAAACTCGACACAAGATTAGAAATACCAAGCAAACTATCTTTCGCTTTTTCATCTTTCTCTGAAAGCTCATCACTCTTTAATTTTGCTCGTGAAGAAGTGTCTTTGAAGCGAATTTCACCAAAACCACCAATGGCATCAATTTCTTTTAACTCTTCCATGAAATCGGGAGAACGAAATATGTAGTACATGGAGATAGAAAGAAGAATAAAGGTAATCCCTCCCAGTGCTACAAGGTGGGGACGAAGAAAATATTGAGGTAAAGACGGAAAACTCCGGGGAAGATTAAAATTGGGAGTCAGAAACGTCGACTTCTTTCTAAGAAACTTGAACCATGTAGGTAATTTTAAAAAAAAAATACCTGTTCGAATAAAATTCCTGTGATAGTAAGAATAAAAAAACTCACCACCACCGCGATGCTTGATCTTTAGATATTTGATGTCAACGAAAAAACCACTTTTTTTGTAAACGTACTTAGAACGCAAGTACCGACGAAGGTTATCCCACTGCATATCTTGACCTCCCACTGGAAACAGTTATCGGAATTAACTTTCTCATAGTTAAACAATCTTTAACAGCTTAATGTAGCTCACTCTCCGTGTTAACAAACTAAATTTATTTCGTCGTTAAACTCTCTTTCTTGTCTGAGACAAAACAACCTGCAACTATTTTCTCAGCTTCTTGTTTGGAACCACTGGTGATATTAACATTGCCTTTGTACACAACACCTTCTGATAAATAAAGCGAAGGGGTTTTAATATTCCCCAGCATTCTTCCGCTATTTGTAAGCTTCACGCTCACCTTTGCTTCAACATCACCAATGAGAGCACCCGCCATAACAACTTCTTTTGCCATGATATTTGTCTTTACCCGACCCGTCGGACCAACCACAAGCGTATCTTCTGTTTTAATTTCACCCTCAAACTTGCCATCAATTTTAAGGCTACCCGAGATATAAAATTTACCTTCAAAGACAGACCCCTCACCGATGACAGAATTAATCTGATCATATTTCGCCATAAATTATAGAACCTCCGCTTTAAACGATACTTAACTAGACCTATAAACCAAACATTTTAACTATTTTGAGATGAGCATCAGAGAGGTAGGTTCCAAAAACGAGGGTAACCATGCTCATGAGTTTAATTAAGATATTGATGGATGGACCTGAAGTGTCTTTGAAAGGGTCACCAACAGTATCACCCGTAACCGCGGACTTATGGGCTTCTGAACCTTTTCCTCCGAAACTTCCTCTTTCAATAGATTTCTTAGCGTTATCCCAAGCTCCCCCAGCATTTGCCATCATAACAGCAATACAAAAACCACTTACCAAAGAGCCAGCGAGCATCGACACCAAAGCAGAAGAACCAAAAATTAGACCAACAAGGACGGGCGTGAGCAGAGCTAACATTGTAGGCATTATCATCTGTCTTAGTGCGCCAGCCGTTGATATAGCAACACATCGTTGGTAATCTGGCTTGCTTTTTCCTGTCATGATACCTTTGATTTCTTTAAACTGTCGCCTAACTTCTTGAACCATACTCATAGCAGCCGTACCCACTGCCTGCATGGTCAAGGCACTAAAGAAAAATGGCACCATTGCCCCTATAAACAAACCAGACAACGTGAGAGGATGTGCCATATCAAAATTAAGACCATATTTTTCTAATACCGTATTCGCCGCAGCAAGCAGGGTAAGAGCGGTAAGTGCTGCCGAGCCAATCGCAAAACCTTTGCCCGTTGCTGCCGTGGTATTCCCGAGTGAATCAAGTGCATCTGTTTTTTCTCTCACGCTTTTATCTAAACCAGCCATTTCAGCAATTCCGCCTGCGTTGTCAGCAACAGGTCCATAGGCATCCGTCGAAAGAGTAATACCCAAGGTGGACAACATACCCACGGCAGCCATTCCAATACCATAGAGACCTTTTTGAATGCTTTCCGTACCACCCGAGACATTGTAGGCAACGATGGTAGTGACAACAATGGTCAAAACAGGAATCACAGTAGATTTCATTCCCAGAGCAATACCAGAAATAATCACGGTGGCATGCCCTGTTTCAGCACTTGCGGCAACATTCATCGTCGGTTTATAAGTATCTGAGGTATAATATTCCGTGAAATACCCAATTACATTACCAGCAACCAAACCAGAGACCACCGCCCAAAAAATCCCCTCACCAATTCCTAATGTATTATTTAAAACGTAAAAAGAACCAGCAATCACCAATGCTGAAGAAAAATAAATTCCGATTCGCAGAGACCAGAGCAAGCCCTCTTGAGTAGCGCCCTCTTTTGCTCGTATTAAGAATGTTCCAATGATTGAAGAAAGAATGCCCACTCCTGCAAGAATCATAGGAGCGACAAGAGCAGGGACTAAAGAAGAACCACTATACGCAGTAACAGCCAGTGCTATAGTTGCGACAACACTCCCTACATAAGATTCAAACAAGTCAGCTCCCATACCCGCAACGTCACCGACGTTATCACCAACGTTATCAGCGATGGTGGCGGGATTTCTAGGGTCATCTTCAGGGATACCAGCCTCGACCTTTCCAACCAAGTCAGCTCCAACATCAGCAGCCTTTGTATAAATACCACCCCCGACACGTGCAAAAAGAGCAACGGAGGAAGCCCCCATGCCAAAAGAAAACAAGACGGAAGTAATTCCACTAAGCGAAAGACCTGAATCTTTTAAAATGAGAAACCAGCAAGTGACAAACATAAGCCCCAGGCCAACAACGCTCATACCCATGATAGAACCTGAAGAAAACGCCACCCGAAGCCCAGTATTTAAAGATTCTTTGGACGCCCAAGCCGTTCTGGCATTCGCACGTGTTGCTATTTTCATACCAACAAAACCACTAAGAGCAGAGACGAAGGCACCCGTTAAAAAAGAAATAGGCGAATAATAAACCAAAGACGGCTCGGAACTCCCACAAGCCAAATAGCATAGAAGAGCAGCAACAAATATTGTAAAAACAAACACCCATACATACTGCCGATTTAAGAAGGCATCAGCACCCTCACGAATAGCTGAAGCAATCTCAACCATTTTTTCGTTACCTTCAGAACGCTTGAGAAGTTTAATAGCATTCAATAAAGCAAAAAGAAGGGCAAGTGCGGCCACCAGTAACACCGGAATTAGATAGGATGAAACTCCCTCTAGATTAGCCATTCTTAATAAATTCTCAGTGGGAAAGTTAATCTCTTGCGACATAACAGGAAAAGAGACAAAAATCAACAGAACAAACTTCGCAAACAAGCTTAATTTCATACAAAACACCTCTCCTACCAATATTTTCAACGCAAACACACAAGACTGAGCCTCTCTGTGAGAGAAGTGAAATATATTGTCAATCTTTATTTGAGAGATTATAGATTATTTTTTTTAAAAACTCTGAGAAGACATAAGAAAGGTAGTTAATAAATATGTGATTCTGCCGAGACTAAAGTTGACTAAGATGTATGAACTCCAAAATATTTTTGTGTGCAATAAAGTACTTGTAGTCTCAGAAAGAAATTATTAAGTGAGGGATTTGATCGTAATACTCCTTCTATGATACCTACTGCAAGTAAGTCTAATGTTTTGAACTCCATGCTCGAGAGTCCACGAAATCAATGGAGTCAGCAACACCAAAGAGCAAACAAGACATCCTCCGGTGAAAAAACAAGAATTATCACCGTTACAAGCGGAAAGGGTGGTGTTGGTAAGTCTTCTGTTTCTGTGAACCTCAGTTTGGCGATGGTCAAGGCGGGTAAAAAGGTTTTATTATTTGAGGCTGACCTCGGTTTGGCAAATATAAATATCCTCATGGGCATCGTACCTAAATATAACCTTTATCACTTAATCAGAGACCGAAAAAAATTAGCAGATATTATCATCCATACTCCGGAAGGGCTGGATATTATTACAGGCGCTTCTGGTTACAGCAGTCTAGCAAATATGTCAAATAGAGAACGCGAACAAATCATTGGTGCCTTTGATACTCTAGGTGAGTATGATATTATTTTAATTGATACGGGTGCTGGTATTAGTTCTGCTGTCGTTGACTTCGCTTTACCCGCTAACGACATCATTGTGGTCACCACTCCCGAACCAACATCAATCACTGATGCCTATGGAATGATCAAGTCAATTGTTCTTGCGGAACCAAAAAAAAATATCAAATTGATTGTCAATAGAGCTACAAGCTCGTTGGAAGGTCGAAGAGTTGCCGAGAGGCTTGTAAACATTTGTGAGCAATTTCTTAACTATAAAATTAAATCTCATTCTTTTATATTTGATGATGACAAAGTGAGCAAGGCAGTCAAAAATCAAAAACCATTTTTAATTTTATACCCAAAAGGAAAAGCAAGTAGCTGCTTATATGTAATCGCTTCGAAAATATTAGGTCAATCCAATGACATTTCCCAAAACGAAACTTCAGTGGGAGGGATGTTTCGCAAATTGTTTCAAGCACAATAAATGTTTCTGAATCAGCCGGCTTTTGTTATGACTATATCGATATTGGGTTTCTTAGGTTTGCTTGTATCCGCCATTGCGGGCTTGGCTGCTGGTGTTCATCTGCCCACTGTTTTTTTAAGACCAATCATCTCCGCAATTTGCATGGCTGGATTAGGAGCAGGAATTTATTTTTTTCTTCATTGGCAGGCTCCTGATTTGTTATCACAAAAAAGTAACGACGACAATTTTAACAACAAAGAAATGTTCCAGAGTGATACTATCTCACACACAAGTTTAGCTAACATAGAAGAAAGCAATGAAGAAGACCTTTCTGGAGAGACACATCGCACAAACCAAGACCCCTCTTCGAGTAAAGGTTACAATTCAGGTGAAAGTTACGACGAGAATGACCTATTAAATAGAGACAGTATTCGTGGAGAAAAATATTCTTCTGTCACTCAAGACACTGTCGTTATTGACGGCATACCTTTAGAAAATAAACCAGAATTAATGGCACAGGCAGTTCAGCATCTTCTCGACCAAGATGATGACGACAAATAGAATGGTATGTTAAGCATGAGAGAACAACGAGTCAAAGAACTCGACGTGAGAGAAGAGAACGGTCTCTGGAAAGAATACCAAGAGAGTAAAAGTTGCGAGATTAAAGAATATTTCATACAAAAGTATGCTCCTCTTGTTAAGTATGTGGCCGGCAAAGTTGCTGTTGGCATGCCCCATAACGTAGAATTTGATGACTTGGTGAGTTACGGTACTTTTGGTCTGCTTGATGCCATCGAAAAGTTTGACTCCAACAAAGAGGTTAAATTCAAAACTTACGCAATGACGAGAGTTCGTGGGGCTATTTTTGACGAACTACGAACAATTGACTGGATTCCAAGATCAATTCGTCAGAAAGCAAAGCAGGTTGAAAGAGCAATTATTGAACTTGAAGGTAAATTAGGACGCACCGCAGATGACAAAGAAGTGGCTGTGGAACTTGATATCAGCATTGATGAATTTCATAAACTTGTTTCCCGTATATCGGGTACAAGCCTTATTTCACTGAATGATGTTTGGCACGGAAGTGACAATTCTGAAGAGCTTTCGTTCATCGAGACGGTTGAGTCGCCAATAAACACTAACCCTGACGTGATGGTCGAACGCGAAGAAGTGAAAAATATCATTGTTGAAGCCATTAAAAAACTGCCCGACAAGGAAAAAAAAGTGATTGTACTATATTACTACGAAGATCTCACGCTACGAGAGATCGGCGAAGTTTTGGAAGTTACTGAGTCAAGAGTTTCTCAACTCCATACAAAAGCAGTAATGCGTTTGCGCGGAACACTAGCTCAAATGAAAGGTGCCATTTGAACCTTGGAGCATCCTTCCAAGGTTATTAAAAGACATAAGCTCTTTCCAACTCGTCACCTCAGCCAGAATTTTTTGACAAACACTCACTCGTTAGAGGGTTCGGAGAAGCTTTTTAGAGAAAATGACGTTATTCTGGAAATAGGTTCCGGTCTTGGGGCGGTGACAGATTATCTCCTCCTTCATAATTTTTCAATGATGCTTTGCGAAAAAGACAGAAAGCTTGCTAACTTTTTAAAACAGAAATATCAAAATCAGCAGGAAATTATCAATCATGATTTTCTTGATGTTCCTGTAAAACACTGGCACGAAAAAAAAGTCACGGCATGCGTGAGCAACCTCCCCTTCCATATAACAACAGAAATCATACTCAAAATTGTTAAAGAAATGACCTTTGTCAAAATCTGTCTTTGGGGTATCCAAAAAGAAGTTGCCGAAAGACTGTGTATAGAAAAAAAAAGCAGTTCGTTATCCATCTTTCTCAAGATGTGTGGGAATATCCGGCTCATAAGCCTCATAAAAAAAAATAGTTTTTATCCAAAACCAAATGTTGATGCTTATTGGGTTTTTTGGGAAAGATCACTTAAAGTAGAAGAATCAGAGACTTTTGAAGTTCTTTTAAGATCGATTTTTTGGGGGAAAAGAAAAACAATCATGAACGCATTAAAACGAAGTCCTCACCTACCAACACCAAAAACACGAGATTGGCTGAAAAAAATAGAATCCCCTCCTGATCACATGAAAGAACTCATGAAAAAAAGAGCCGACATCTTGCAGTTAGAAGATTACCTCCTTCTTTTTAGATGGCTTCAACAATGATATTTTGGGTCGTGTCATATTTAATCAAAGTTTCCAATTAAAAAAGGAATTGACTTATCTCCCTTAAATTAAGGTTATGTCTCATTATGAACAAAAGAAAATATACCTTTGATACAAGTGGTTTTAGCTGTCAAAATACAGACTGCCATAAGTATCATAAGGTAAATGAAGGAAATGTGCGCTTTGCTTATATGTCTGGTAAGTACAAACAAATAGCCTATTTAAAGTGCACCGCTTGTGGTAGATGCTTTTCAGAGAATAAAGGCACTATTTTTTTTCGTCGCAAGAAAAGCAAAGAAACCATTACTCGGGTATTACAAAACACAGTTGAGGGCTGTGGCATTAGAGCTACCGGAAGAGTCTTTGGTATCAGCAAGGATACAGTTCTTGCTTGGGTTAAAGCAGCAGGTGAAGATTCACTAAAAGTTGAAAAAAAATATATACAAAAACCTGTCTTTCAATGAAATTCAATTAGACGAGCATTGGGGTTTTGTCTTTAAAAAACAATACAATCTATCAGAGACTGAGCGATTAAGTGATGAAATAGGGGATATCTGGACTTTTACTGCAGTATTGCCTGTAGAAAAGCTCATTTTAGCGCATATAACAGGCAAGAGGACCTCAGTGAATGCTAGAAAGTTACTGACCAAGGTAAAAACAAGAAGTAAGCCAAAGAGGGAAGATAAATTCTTGATTACTTCTGATGGATATGAGGGATATAGTGATGCCATTCTTTCAGTTTATGGTAAATTTGACTCAATGACTAGAAAGCTTCAATCACCCAAATCTCTATGTTATGGGCAAATAATTAAGAGAATAGAAAAAGGGAGATGTAAGGAAGTTGACAAATCTCTAATCTTTGGTGATCAAAAGCTACTAGATGAATATATTGCAAACTCTTCAGTAAGTCATCAGATAAACACCTTTGCTGTAGAAAGGAATAATTTGACTCTTCGCCAACACAATCATAGAATAGAGCGTAAAAGTCAGGGTTTTTCAAAAAAATTCAAATATATGCAGGGGCATAATTCTTTTGTTGCTAATTATTACAATTTCTGCCTTCCACATTCAAGTCTAGCTGAGTATGAGGGAGGAAAACCAATTCAAATCACCCCAGCAATGGCTACAGAAATGACGAATCATAAGTGGTCTATACAAGAATTATTCATCGCAAATAGAAACTTTGATTAAATATGACACGACCATATTTTGACGGACTATCGTCCTTGACGGAGAGTCCAGGTGACAGCTAATAATACCTCCAAAAAAATGGATTGTATCGGGTTTGCTATTTCATTGGTTTTCGAAACGTCGTTAAAGCCCGGAGAGACAAAAAAATGAAAATTATACCCGCCATCGACTTGCTCGCATCAAAGGTAGTTCGCCTATCCCAAGGAAACTATGACAAAGTAAAAGTCTATTCAAACTCTCCCCTCAGTGTTGCACAAGAGTTTGCTGATCACGGTTTTTCCCGCCTCCACATCGTCGACCTATCTGGGGCAAAAAATGAAAAACCCTTTCACACTCAATTGATTCGTGACATCAAAAAGTCGACGAATTGCCAAATTGAAATGGGAGGTGGGATACGAAATCACTCCGAAGCAAAACACCTTTTTGAAACCTGTCTCGACATTGAGACGGACCGTGTAATGCTAGGATCTCTGCCTTTCAAAAACCCTGATGAATTTGAGAAAATTGTGGTTGATTATGCCAGTAATATCTTATTAACATTGGATGTTTGGGGGGAAACCATTTTTATATCAGGCTGGAGAGAAAATTCAAAAAAAAATATATTTGCGTGTGTTCCTAAGTTCAGAAAAGAGTTTGGAATTAATTCATTTTTAGTCACTCAAATCAAATCAGATGGACTTTTAGATGGTCCTGATATTCCATTGTATCAAAAAATTCTCACAGAAAATCCACACATTACTTTGATTGCCTCGGGAGGTGTCTCGAATATAGAAGATCTAAAAGAACTTGCTGAAGCAACGAGTGTTGATGGAGTTGTCGTTGGTAGAGCCATCTACGAAAAAAAAATCAGCCTAGACGAAATATCAAAGAATATTTTTGTGTGAACCATATGCTTGTTAAGATTAAAGAAAATACATTATTTTGCCAGATTTTTGTAAATAATATTATGTTGGTTTTCTCGTAGATAATTGAAACCATACATTGTGGTTAATTGTGTACACTTTTTCACTTACCAAATCTTTAACCATGAGCAATCCAAGCGGATCAATTCCTAGGATAGTTGCATCAATTCGTCTTTTCTTGCTGTCAAAGTAGACGACTTTTTTTCCCAACAGACTGAACGATTTTAAAATTTCATTTATTAATTGCTGGCCCATAGGAGGTGCAAAATTTGCCAACATAAGTTTGATTTCAGACCAAAGAGCCAGCAACAATGGCTTTTTTTTTATAGATCGCTTTGCAAGTATTTTAACAGACGTCACTTTTGGAGTTAGCTCAGTGCTAAAAGTGGTACTATTCACATTGACCCCAACACCAAGCAATACGATAGGTTTTCCATTCTCAATTAAAAGTTCACAGAGGATACCCGCCAATTTTTTATCTACCCCTGAATCAGAGGTAGATTGAATATCATTGGGCCATTTTATTGTGAGGTCAACACCAGTAATCCTTTTCAATACTCGTAAAATGGCAAGGCTGACATATAATGTGATGCAAGAAATATACTTAGTAGGGATAGATTCGTGAGGGTGAAAGATAAATGAAAATGCAATATCTTTATTTTTTTGAGATGACCAAGTCCGCTCATTTTGCCCTCTGCCTGCAGTTTGATTAAAAGTGAATACCAAAGAATAGTTTTCTTCCCACAAGTAGCGGTTTTGCTTGATATAAGTGTTGGTTGAGTCAACTTCAGGTAACTGGATCAATCTAAAACTCATCCATTATCTAACCCAAGGTGCAGGTCGTTTTTCAAAAAATGCCTTGATGCCCTCTTTCGTTTCATTCGTCTCCCAACAATCGGCAAGAGCCTCAATAGCAGTGCGACTCTGATATTCGAGAAAACGACTTGACCATTTAAGATTGAGCTTCTTAGCCCGTGCCATTGCCTTTGGTGCAGCATCGAGAGCAAAACCAACTTCTTTTTCAGTTAATGTATTGAGTTCTTCTTTACCATTTGCACGAATAGACACTAACCCAAGTCGTTCAGCTCTCGCCGTATCCATGATACTACCAGTAATCAATATCGATCGAGCAACACCGCCACCAAGTTTCTGAATAACAAAAGGGCCGATTGTTGCAGGAATAAGCCCAAGACGCGTTTCAGTGAGAGCAAACTGTGCTCCTTCTGTGGCGATAACAATATCGGCCACTACCATCAGTCCAACACCACCACCATAGGCGTTACCCTGCACTTTGGCAATTACTGGTTTTGGCATCTGGTGAATCATCATAAGCATATCAGCAAGATTTTTGGCCTCTCTAATTTTACCGGCACGGTCGGCAGTAGCTTGGTCGCGCATCCAACCAAGGTCACCACCAGAACAAAAGTTAGTGCCTGTTGATGTTAGCACGATTACTCGTATATCGTGATCACTTTTAAAGATCTTGAAAACCGCTGTCATTTCACGGATCATTGTTGCGTTCAGAGCATGGTGCTTCTCTGGTCTATTAAGCGTTAGTGTCGCGACTCCGCAACTATTGATTTCGACAATTAGTGTTTCATATTCCATCAGTAATCACCTCTCTCAGCGATTCCAATTTTACGGAGCATGGTATTCGCATGACGAAGGATATCAATATCAAGCCCCGTTTGCCAACCAAGCTCATGGAGTCGCTTAGCCAGAGATAGTGTTGCAACGTTGCCTTTTGCCCCAGGTGCGTAAGGACAGCCGCCAAGCCCACCCACAGCACTGTCAAATCGCCTTAAACCAAACTCAAGAGATCGCTCGACGTTGGCAATTGCATGATTACCAGTATCATGGTAATGTCCAGCAAGATTAGTAGAAGGAATAGCGATGGTCAAAGTCTCTAGCAATGTCGCAATGTTAGCGGGTGTTCCAGCACCTGTCGTATCACCAAGAGAAACTTCGTAACAACCAATATTGAGCAGCCTTTCAGCAACTTCTCGAACTTTCTGAGGTTTTGTTGCACCATCATAAGGGCAAGCGATGACACAGGAAATATAGCCCCGAACTGGAATATTTAGGTGACCAGCCGCATCCATGATCGGTTTGAATCGATTGATACTTTCAGCAATTGAGCAGTTGACATTTTTTTGGCTGAAGGTCTCAGAGGCAGATGCAAAAATTGCGACTTCATCAGCCCCAGCTTCCATTGCTCTATCAAAACCAATGATATTTGGTGTTAGAGCGGCATAGCGAATATCATCACGACGCTGAATACCCGCCATCACGAGAGAGGAGTCAGCCATTTGTGGTACCCATTTTGGCGACACGAAGCTAGTCACTTCGATATGACTAAAACCGACGGTTGTTAACAGATCAACGAGTGTAATCTTTGCAAGGGTTGGAATGTTGTTTCGTTCATTCTGAAGACCATCACGGGGGCCAACTTCATAAAGACTAACTGTGTTTTCTTCCATTGTTGTCCTTTTCACTAAGAGTAATCAAAACAGTTCCATCTTCCACTGTCGCACCGACACTCCCTACCAGCGTTTCGATAATGCCATCTTTAGGGGCAGCAAGTGTGTGTTCCATTTTCATTGCCTCCATACATATTAAAGGATCACCTTTACTGACACTCTCGCCAATTTTAACATTAATTTGACAGATGATACCAGTCATGGGAGCCGCGATGTGATTACTTGTTGACGTGTTTTCTGTTGCCTTTAGCGTGTCAACTAGGTGAAAACGGTAGAAGCGACTAGCATGAGTTATGGCCAGTTCATTTGACATGACGGAGAAGTGGGCGTCAATTTTTTCGCCAGTATCAGCAACTCTGAATTGATAGTGGTCTTTTTTAGGGCCACCTTTGACTGAACTAAAAATGATATCTGTATTATCATGACGGACACTGACATGACCTTTTTTTTGGATATAAACAAAACGGTGGAATACTTTTCCCTGGTAATTCAGGCAAATCGTCATTTCTCCAGCACCCCAATGTCGCCAGCCAAGATATGGGGACGAGAAATCAAGACCTAAACCAATAATTGAGGCGATAGCTACTAATTTGTCATTAATCTTATGTTCAGTAGTGATAAGATCATAATTAGAATCAATCCATTCTGTGTCAATTTTTCCGGCCAGAACATCAGAATTGAGACATAATTCTTGCAGGAAGTGAATATTCGTCGCTATCCCTAGAATATGGGTTGAGCCTAGATCTGTATTAAGACGTTTGAATCCCTCATCGCGATTAGGTCCATGACTAATAATTTTGGCAATCATGGGATCATAAAAAGAAGAAACGACATCGCCACTCTGAATGCCACTATCAACACGGCTATTTTTAGGAAATTTTGCCAAAGTAATGAGGCCAGGGGCTGGCAGAAAATTGTTATTCGTGTTTTCGGCATAGAGTCGAGCTTCTACCGCATGGCCCGAAATTTGGATCTGATCTTGCTTGAGTGGTAAAGGTTCACCAGCTGCCACGCGTAATTGCCATTCAACAAGATCAAGCCCCGTCACCATTTCCGTTACTGGATGCTCAACTTGTAATCTTGTGTTCATCTCCATAAACCAAAAGTCATGAGGATGAAGGCCTTTGCTAACATCAACAATAAATTCAACCGTGCCTGCCCCACGGTAATTAATTGCCTTTGTTACTGTGAGTGCTGCATTCGTCATAGCCTTGCGAGTTGCGTCATTCATGCATGGTGAAGGAGATTCTTCAATGATCTTCTGATATCGACGTTGCAAAGAACAGTCGCGTTCAAAAAGGTGGACAGCGTTACCATGATTATCAGCAAAAATTTGTATTTCGATATGCCGAGGATTATCAATATATTTTTCGATAAGAACTGCATCATCACCAAAACTGGACTTGACTTCTCTTTTTATTTTAGTGAGAGCTGCAACAAAGTCTTGACTGCAAGCAACTCGTCTGATGCCTTTGCCACCTCCGCCAGCACGCGCCTTAATGAATACAGGATAGCCAATTGCCTCAGCTTGTTTCATGAGGTTTTTTATATTTTGATTGTTATCGTGATAACCAGGGACAACTGGCACACCAGCTTTAGTCATTAACTTTTTAGCAGCGTCTTTGAGACCCATAGAACGAATCGCTTTTGCTCCTGGACCAATAAAAGCAAGCCCTTCGGCCTCAATGGCATCAACAAAATCAGCATTCTCAGAAAGAAACCCATAGCCAGGGTAGATCGCTTCTGCACCAGATGTTTTAGCCGCAGCGACGATTTTATCGATGTTGAGATAACTCTCTGCTGCTTTCGACCCACCTATGGAAATTGCCTGATCCGCCATTGCAACATGAAGCGAATTTTTATCAATGTCAGAAAAAACACTCACTGTTTCTATGTCCATTGCTTTTGCTGTTCGAATCACACGACAAGCAATTTCTCCTCTATTGGCAATCAGTATGCGGCGAAACATAAGAAATCTCTCTTATTACATTCTGAAAACAGGGAATTGTGTGGCGTCAATTAACGTATTGGAAGTTGCTTTGAGCGATAAAGCAATTACTTCCCTTGTTTGAGTCGGGTCAATAATACCATCATCCCAAAGTCGGGCTGAAGCGTAAAGAGGGTCACTCTGAGTTTCAAATTGATTGAGTATTCGTTGTTTAAAAGTGATTTCTTCGTCTTTAGACCATGTCTTGCCTTTTGCTTCAATACTAGAACGGCGGATACGTGCGAGTACTCCTGCTGCCTGCTCTCCTCCCATAACAGCGATTCGAGCATTTGGCCATATCCAAACAAAACGTGGTCCGTAGGCACGGCCACACATACCGTAATTTCCTGCTCCATACGAACCTCCAATGATAACAGTAATTTTTGGTACATTCGCACAAGCCACAGCGGCCACCAATTTTGCTCCATCTTTAGCAATGCCTTTTGATTCATATTTTGAACCAACCATGAAACCTGTAATATTTTGCAAAAATAAAAGTGGGATTTTCCGTTGGCAACATAACTCAATGAAATGTGCACCCTTAGTCGATGACTCAGAGAATAGTACACCATTATTAGCAAGGATACCAATTAGTCTGTTGTTAATTCGGGCAAATCCGCAGAGTAATGTTGTGCCATAACGTGCTTTGAACTCATCAAAATCTGAACCATCGACAATACGTGCAATCACTTCACGACTATCAAATGGCTGTTTCGTATCAACAGGGATGACAGACAAAAGCTCGTAGGGATCATAGAGCGGTGGCTGAGCATCACTGCCAGCAAGGAGAATGTTTGCTCGGTTGAGGTTACGAACGGTCTGGCGGGTGATGGCAAGAGCGTGATCATCACTTTCGGCTAGCACATCGGCAACACCAGAGAGGCGCGTATGAGTATCACCGCCACCAAGTGTTTCTGCGTCAATATCCTCACCAGTAGCCTGTTTGACAAGGGGTGGACCCGCCAGAAAGATTGTTCCCTGATCGCGAACAATGATTGTCTGATCACTCATCGCCGGAACGTAAGCACCACCAGCCGTGCATGAGCCCATGACAACGGCAATTTGAGGAATTCCTTTCCCACTCATTCGTGCCTGATTGTAGAAGATACGACCAAAATGATCTCGATCAGGGAAAACTTCGTCTTGGTTAGGCAAGTTAGCACCACCACTGTCAACCAAATAGATACAGGGCAGGTGGTTTTCTTCGGCAATTTCTTGAGCACGCAAATGTTTTTTGACTGTCATTGGATAATAAGTGCCGCCTTTAACCGTCGAGTCATTACAGACAATCATGCAATCACGACCTTCCACCATGCCGATACCAGCGATCACTCCTGCCGAAGGAACATCATCTTCGTAGAGACCATAAGCGGCAAAAAGTCCAATCTCAAGAAAGAATGAACCCGGGTCAATCAGCCCATCTATCCGTTGGCGGGGCAGCCTTTTCCCTCGATTTAGGTGTCGTGTACGTGCTCTCTCCGACCCGCCAAGCCTGACTATCGCCGCTGCATCAGCAATACGAGCACATTGGTTTCCCATCGCTTCACGGTTTTTTTTAGCCTGAGCACTGCACAGATCAAACGAAGGTTGGAGGGTAGCCATTGGAACTTCAGATCAATTAACTTCTTCAAAACCTGTTTGATCTATTGGTATTTCTGACCATCACACAAAAGATGGAGACAATCACCATCTGCGATTATCATTCAAGCTTACCCTTGAGTCAGCATATTGAGGCTACTTTTCAATGGAAAACTAAAACGTATAATCAACACCTAAATTAACTTGCCCAAGCTTTATGTGTCGGCTTTCCGAAATAAAATTAAAGTGTAAAGCCGCACTTTCGTAAGGTCTATATGAAAACCCTAGAGCATACTGAGGAGAACCTACACCTCCCTTTGGTCTAACAGCAAATTGACCTAATTTAACCGTCTTACCAGCCTCTTTATCGCCTTCACCAGCTTCGAATGTGCCGTCACTATTGGCATCAAAAAGAGAGTAGCTATTTTCATAAATAACAATACTCGGTATCCAACCAACATATATTTCAAACTCTTTATTAGAACCAACGGCAACAGCCATTTTTATACTCAAGTCAATCAAAATAGTCTCTCCTGAGAAAGAAAGAGTTTCTCTTCTCTTTTCAGCATCATTAGAATACCGATATCTACTCAAATACTCCTTTTCACGTGCATAGTTGAAAGCGGGAGTCAATCTGAAATAACCAGCAATCTTATTGGCGAATAAGTCAGATTGAATAGGAAAATCAATGTCCATAAATAAAACCGGATTTACAAAGTAACCAGATACCGTAGAAGTATCTCGCTCAATTGCTTGGTCAATCGCTTTTGTTGACAAAACTTGAGAAGAATTCATTTGGCCCAAGGTGTAACCTGAAGAAGAAAAAGGAACAGAGACAACAAAATTAGCACCCACATTCAATAGCTTCGTTAGATGATACCATCCTAAAAAGTGAGCCTCCAATTCATTTCTAGTGCTACCTTCACCAAGAGTAGATCCAGCTAAAGCAGAGGCTCCTTGATTCTTTATAAATGGCCTGCTATCCCTGAAAACTAGACCTTCCATTCCGTCGAAAGCTTCGCTGGTACCTCCATACTGTTTATATAAAAAACTTCCTACAGCTGCATAGCCTTCACTAGGGTTTGTCGCATTAATATAACCAAATTCAAACCCATATCCATCAAAACGCTTTCTAAACTCAGAACTAGAGGGCTTTGAATATTCCAAAACAGTAGCTTCTTCTTGACTGCCGACTGTCTTCCTGACAGTTTGTCTACCAATTTGAATGAGGACTCCCAAGCCAAATTTTCCATATGAAGTACCGAAAACAAACTGGTGATATGGGACATCAGATTCAATAGCCTTCACTGCTGTTGGGTCAGCAGATTCTCGAGCAAGTAGTTCAACTGAACCAGCATTTTCTAGCGTAAGAGCAAAAAACAAGGGTATATCGAATGTAGGCGTAGGAATATTATATTTAGCGGCAAAAGCTATTTTACTACCCTCCTCCAAAATCTGCTCTGTAATGATCGCTGATACAGCATTTTTTTCCAAAAGCGAGTAGAGATAGGGAGTAGTAAGATAATCCCATGTACTCCAAGCGTAACCACCACTAGAAACATTGGGTAGGGATGGAGTCATGAGCCCCGCTATATCCGCCCGTAGAGGATAAGGAGCCAACAAAGCAAGAGACAGTGAAACACTCCCCAACCTCAGAAAAGACCACACGCCCCTTCGATTAATATTCTTACAGGAAACCACCCGTGACAAAAACGTCACGGGCGTTACCCAGTCAACAAACTTCTTTGAATAACTCCCAACAACCAACCTCATCTCCTCTGGAGAATAAGCCTAAACCTTTCACACTCCACACACACCTACGCCCCTATCGTACTGGCAAAGCAAAGCTGTGCTCGATGGAACCCAAACCATTGGTATCAAGATCACTTCCATACTCCAAAACATCATTACTACCTCTGGTTTTGTTTTTACTCATTGAGGGCGGTCTAGAGTCAGCAGACTTCGCCCAGTTCGCTTGAGACTCTATACCGGTTGCCGAGAAATCAAGTTCTGCTCCTTCTTGAAGATCTGACAATTTAACGTATGACTTATTTTGCGAAACAAAGGAGCCTCCAGCCTTCTTCAATCTAAAACCAGTAATGAATTTTTGATTCTTGGAGTCTTCCGTCGTTATCTTGATCCGCTTGTTTGACAAAAGATTTTCCATTCGGATATCTGTCGTATTTGCCGGTCGAAAAGAACCAATATTCACTTTGAGGCGATTAATAACCACATTAGAGAAGAAGGGGGTGTTCAACAGAAAAATGGGGACAGCAGGAATGGTTGGTGCTAGCCCAAGAGCTGCTGAAATATACCAACCAGATAGGGTACCCAAGTCGTCGTTACCAGGTAATCCGTGATCTATGCCATCTCCATATAGACTTTCCATAACACTCCGAACATAATGCTGCGTTCGACTTGGTTGTTGGACATAATTAAACAACCAAGGGGTTGCTAAACAAACTTGATTTCCCATGTACATTCCACTGGTTTTGTCAGTAGCTGCTTCAAAGCCAGAAGCGTGATTCTCTAAAACTTGAGCTGGCGTTCTACCAGAAGAATGTAAACCTCTCCCAAAAAGTGCTCTCCCATCATACGGAACGACCCACCTATACTGATAATTTGTCCCTTCATAAAAGCTCGCACCACTTTTAAGATTTTTAGCCGCAGACCCTCCTGAACTTTGACGATTCCTTCGAATCACTTCTCTCCATCTGGCCGCTCTCACAGCATACCTGTTATACGCAGTACGATATTCATTTCTTGCTGAGGTGTTTGTTGCAGGCGTTCTATCATACATAGCCTTCGCCAGCTGTGCTTTTGCGAACTCAGCGGTGGTGTATTCCAAAGTCTTGGAGGAAGGGTTATCATTACCCGCCCCCGAAGAAGCATAAACTCCCCTTCTGTAGTGTGAAGTGTTACTCTTTTCGTTTTGGAGAAAACTTCTGTACTCGCTTAATGGACTCAGGCACCCACCAAAAGAGTTTCGATTATTAGAGCAAGCATCGGTGCCATTTGATTTAGAAAAATTCCATGCCTTCGCAATGTCAAAATTCCTAGCTCCAAAGGCATACATATTCGCAACAATAATTTGTCCGGGATTACCATGCATCATAAGGGCATCATCATTACCTACTGTCCACCTCGGAAAGGCAGCAACAGACTTCCCATGCTGCATTTTCGTCTGTTCTGCTTGAATCGTCAGACTCTGAGCCATATCACTCGCTGCTTCAGGCATAAGAAACGCTAACAATTGAGTCTGAAATCTATATATATCCCATCCTGAAAAATCAGTATACATATTTCCCATCGCTCTAGGGGTTGTATGCTCACTAATGTTATGTACCTTATTATCAAATCCTCTATATGACCCATCTATATCTTGATAGATCGTCGGATGTTGAAACATTCTCCACAGAGCACTATAGAATATTTTTTTATCTGATGCCCTGCCAGTGTCCTTGATGGCAACGGTTGACAAAATTACAGCCCATTCAGCTTCTGCTTCTTTTTTTGTTTTGTCAAAATTAAAATTATCTATTTCTGCTAAATTTAATCTTGCTTTCTCATAGCTAGTGTAAGAGAGTGCAAATTTAACATAGAGCACTTTACTTGCGGGCAAGTTCACCTGAACAGCATACTCTTCATCTCCTCTAATGGCTTGGCGCCCAACAACGTTCTGACTTAATTTTGCCACCATGTAGATTTTATAAGCGTTTGAGCCTGGATTACAAAATTCACCCCCGTGCACAAGACCCGAAATTTCTTGCCCATTGGCATCATAAGAAACATTAGAGGCATCCTCTCTGTTTGAGCTAGTGTATGAAGTGAAAATTGCTGAAGCCGTAGTGGGAGATCCATGGAAAGTAAACTTACCAATGCCAGCCCGCCTTGAAACCGTAAATTCGACATCCATATTTGGATTACTCCCGCCAGATTTAAAAGTATACTTTAGGTAACCAGGCAAACCTTTACGCAAATATTGATTGTTCACTTTCTTCACCTCGTACCCAGTCGACTGAGACCCTTCTTTAGTTACTATCCCCGAATAACGTTTTGCCCTTCTATTTTGAAATTCAGATGTAGTATCTGTTCCTGGTGTAATCATAAAGGGGAAATCAAACTTTACAGGACAGCCTGGCCCGCTCAACGAATTCATAGAAAAACCTTGCACTAACATATCAGTCGTCAACCTATCTGGAGTATGGTCATAATAACCATTGCCAGAATTGGAGTTATTGTGCAACCTCCAGCTAGTATACCAAAAATAACGAGTTCTTCTTGTGTTGACCGCACTCACTCTGACCAAACCAAACGGGCGGGATGCTGCGGGCACCACTCTACTAAAAGAATCAAGATTCGCTGAGAAAGCACCAGAGGTTGTGCCTACCCCAACAAATGTATCTACTTTTTGAAGCACATCTTGGGCAAAGGTATATGTATCAACTATATTTGTTGTAGCAGAATCCGTGGGCGTCGTTCCACTTTGTGTAGCAACAATACCTTGCACGCCATCAACATTCAAACCCGAGATGACGGGTATCAGATCGTACGCGTACGACTGACCCTGACCCAGATTGTGAGTATCTGTGAAAGTATACTTTGAACCCATTTTCGTCAAACCAGCCTTCTCCATTTTAGTGAAAAAAGCATGGGTAGAACCTCCACTTGTTCTCTGTAGCGTATAATGTGTAGCTCTTCCTGTTGTACTCCAGCTTAAATCAGACTTTACAGCGGTAACACCAGATACCATAAAATCACTCACGGTGGGCGCATCCGGCAAGATAGCAGGCACATCAATAGTGTTTTGACTATCTGATATAGGCGCAATACTTTGTCCCTGTCCAGACTGTGCAGTTACACGATACTGTCGAGCCAAACCATACGGTTGATCCACACTCTTCATTGGTGACGGTGAAAGAGTTCTAATAGTAATAACAGGAACATTCGGTATAAGAGGACCTCCCGTTTCAGTCAAAGTCTCAATTTCATAGCCCGTGATCAGCACCGCACTAAGGCTAATGGGCTCTCTAATTTTTAAATTAATCTGTGCACCATCAGTCAAACTTCTCATAGCATTTACTGTGTGCGTTATCCTTACTTGCCGATCAGACAATGACCTTGGACGAGCCGAAGTGAGAGCAGAAGCGTCATTTAATGATTTTACTTCTGTTGCCTCAAGACCATCACCGTCAATAACCATCACCGCTATGACCTTATAATTGTAATTTGTATTATTCGTCAAACCTGTGTCTACATACATGCACTCCTCAGCAGAGCCCTGAGCAGAGCATTCTTCTTTAGTAACTGTTTCAATCTCATTAAAGAAAGTATCACTGCTAGTCTTCCTGTGGACGATATATTTAGTTGCTAAGCTATTAACATCCCAGGTCAAAGTCGCCTGAGTCGAACCAGGATTTGCCCTCAGCCCACCAAGAGTACCCAAATTTTTTGGTCTGGGCATTCCATAAGCCTTATCGCTTTTATCACCTTCGCCTGCAGAGTTTCTCGCCAATATTTGAAAAGCATACCTTATACCATTTTCCATAGCGACCCCCTCAAGCCCTTTTGAAAAAGGCTTACTGTACGATTTCTCACCCGTTTCTTCAGGCATGTCAAGCAGTTTGGAGGTACCAGAGTCATCGTCCATGAATATTTTATATTCAGATGCTCCCTCTGTTGCATCCCACGAAATAGTTATCAATGCATTACCACTGGTAATCTCAAAATTACTCACTTTGTCGGGTTTTGCTAGTAGCCCTTTTGACTTATCTGAATCACCACAATAGAGACCCACTGCAACGACAAAGAGCGACAACAGAGAGTAAATAATGCCTCTCCACAAAGAGATATTCGAACGCACTCCCCGCACTCTATCTGAAAAAAATCGCATAGGAACTCCAGAAGAAATTACCCAGTCAACCGCTCTCAAAAAGAACCTGTCCATAAACAAACACGATTTAAGAATAACCCCTAAAAATTTTTGTAAAACAACCATGAAAAACCTCCTTTTCAATTATTGGTACCAACCTTCCCACATGGCATATGAAATCTAATTGTCAACTATTTTTTATAAAAAATATAAAAAATTTTTGTAGAATTAAGGGAAAATATATCGAATGATTACTCCTTGGAAACGTTTTTTCTGCGTCTGAATTAGACTTATCAGTTCCTTCCTACCTCCGGGAAGTTTGAGAACTCCGGGAAGTTTGAGAAATTATTATCGGAGAGAGAAAATAAGCTTGCCGTAAGCAAAAGAAAAAAGAAAGAATAAATGGAGAGGAGTGTGGCCTAAAACAACAACGATAAAAGGTGCCAATTTGGTGCAATTATCGACGAATCAATACTCCAATTCTTTCACAAATATGGAATCAAATATCTTATTTGTAGATAAACCACAAGACTTGCTTTCTCGACGTTGTATGTTCAAAGCATGTGGTCAGCTTCAAATAAAAGTCAAAAAGAAGGGGATTGAAGGTATTCTTGACCCCTTTGCCAGCGGTCTTTTAATTATCGGAACAGGCCATGCAACACGTTATCTGCGTTATTTTTTACCATTACGTAGAACATACCATGCATCACTACGATTGGGAGTTGCAACTGATACCCTTGATCACACAGGAAATCAAATTGATGCTAAAGAGAGTCTAACTTCTCTCAATAGGAATATGGTCGTTAACGCTCTACAAGAATTAACAGGAGAGTTAACTCAGTATCCTCCCATATTTTCTAATATTAAAATTGGTGGTGTGCCTGCTAGAACATTAGCCCGACAAGGCAAACAACCTGAGATAAAACCAAGACAAGTCGATATTTTTAGGTTGGAGCTCCTTGATTTTAACCAGCAAGAAATTAAGTTTCTCGCAGAAGTTAGCTCAGGAACTTACATTCGCTCTTTGGGTTTAAGCATTGCCCAAAAATTAGGAACCACGGGACACCTTACTTACCTTAGGCGAAAAAAAATAGGAAAATTTGGTGTAGAAAGCATAAAGTATCCCATTCCTAACAATGATGATTTAAAAAACACTAAGGAAAAACCTATCCGTACACAGAAAATTCTTCTAGCGGAAGCTTTATATTGGTTTGATGAGGTAATCCTTTCTCACAAAGAAGCGATGGCACTTCAGCAAGGAAAAAAAATTCTTGAAACAGAGACAAGAAAACCAGGAATTTATAAAGTGAGGGACACTAAAGGTTCATTCTATGGACTTGCAGAGAGAAAAGAAAACTATTTATCCTCTCATAAGATGTTACCTCTAATCTTACCATCAAGAGCTATTTCCTCCATCTCGTGAGAAGTGATATAGACTATAATATTTGCATCAATGGATGCTTTAGACATGTCATAATCAGCATACGCCCCCATAATATGAAAACCTGTCTTAGACAAAATTTCTTCTAGGTCTTCTGTACCGTGAATCTTGTGTACATGGGCTTCTCTATGGGTGGTATTTCTTCTCAAAAAATGACTTTTTGAATTACCACTGAATTCAAGAATTGAGGTTAGCTTTTTTTCATTGAATTTATAATAATTCTGCCAGATCATTTTTGTTTTTTTATGTGTTTCATTGAACGTTTGGTTATGGTAATTTTCAATCACATTTTTCTCTGTAGTCATATCAAAGATATAGACTCCTGTTGGTTTCAAAATTCTTCTAACTTCTTCAAAATGACCCTGCAATTCTCTTTTAGTCTGCAAATAATTAATAGCGTCATGGACGCAAAAAATTCCGTCGAACGCATTGTCCGAGAAAGGCAATTGTCTCATATCTGCCTGAAGAAGTGGAAAATCTACTTTTTGTTTCGCCTTGCGAAGCATCGGCATAGAAATATCAATACCATGCGTGTTTGGACATGATTCTTTCATAAGATTTAAAAGGGAACCTGTTCCAGAGGCAATTTCTAAAAAACAATGATCCACTCCTAAATAAAGCTCTTGAAAACGATTGATGAGAAAATTTGCCCATTTTGGATAGGGTACCCGCTTCATCACGGAATCATAAATATCTGCAAAATGAGAATAAAGTGTTGAGGTTCTCACTATGGAGATTTATTCGAGTGGCCAAGAGTACGCTCAAAATACTCTTGAACGATCTGATGGGTTTTTTTATTTTGCTCTTCAAGTCCATCAGGGTCATCTTCTGTAAAAATATGCATTTCTTTTTCACCCTGAATCTGGTTAAATAAGATAAAGGTTTGCTTGGGTGATATTTCCTTGCTATCTAAGTTGGCAATAAAAGCACTGGGAGTTTGTAGGTTTTCAGCAAAAAAGTTCCCATCAAAATAACGAAAATTTTGCTTGATGCTTTGCTCATGAGAGCCGCCCCTTTTTTCGATGACAGTATAAATCTCCTTAGCAAACTTTTCTTTTGATTTATGTAAGTTATCTAAATCACAAAAACTAGGCGACTCAATAACTTGGCTGGACACATGAGCTGAAAACCTTGCTACAAAAAGAGCCATGGCGGCCCCAATGCCCCGACCCCACACCCCGATTCGTTCAGAATCAACAATGGGCTCCTCTGATAGAGTTTCAATTGTCTGATAACCGTCAAGAAGTAAATTGCGCATATAATATTGATTAGGGTTTTCAATCTTATCGCTGAAATAGCCATAAGATTTAAGCTCTTGAACTTCACCGTTGGCGTTAATAGTCGTAAGTGATTCTCTGTGTCCTCTCATTTGAGCCAAACAAACTAAAAAGCCCAAATCTAGTATGCTTTTAAGAATGGAAAATTTTTCAACATAGTCAGGAAAGATAATAATTGTCGGTAGCTTCTTCCTAACAGAGGATGCGGCAACTAATTGAAGACTAAGTTGATAATTATTGACTGAATTATATTTTAAATGAAATTGATTTTTTACCTTGTAGTCTGTGCCTATTTTTTTTTCGAGTACAGCTGATTTGGGAACCGATTTGATTACTTGAAGTTCAGAGTGCCAAAACTCTTTCCAGTTGCCAGGTTTATTGGTGAGATTTGCCCGAGATTGATAACATTCATCAAAAAAAGACATAACTTAGGTATAGAGATAATGAAGCAAAGCTTTTGTGGAATGTAACTTATTATGAGCTTGCTGAATAATTCGATTTTTTGGCGAATAAAAGATACCCTCCGTAATTTCTTCACCAAAGTGCATGGGCATACAGTGCATGATAATTGCCTTTGGCTTTGTCTCACTTAAGATAGATTCGTTGATCTGATATTTTAGGAGTTCTTTCTTCTTCTGCTCTGGCTCGCCTTCATTTCCCATGGAAGTCCAAACATCAGTATAAATCACATCAGATTGTTGTATCGCCTTTTTGATATCTTCAAGCCTTGTAACCCTTGCTCCATTCTCCCTGGCATAGCAAACAACATCTTTGTTTGCCTCATACCCTCTAGGCGAGCTGATAATAACTTCAAATTTTGTGTGGACAGCACTCATAATCAAAGAGTGAGCAACATTGCTATTGCTATTTCCCACAAAACATACTTTTGTTTTCTCAAAATTAAAGCCCTCTTCGTGCATAGTCATTACATCAGCGAGTGCTTGACAAGGGTGGTACATCGGAGAGAGGGCATTAACTACAGGGAAATCAACAACTGTTGCAAATTCTTCAAGCATTTTATCAGAATGAGTTCGAACAATCAGACCATCAAGGTAACCATTGAGAACCATTGCTGTTTCTCTAATCTGTTCGCCTCTCGAAAGCTGAGATTCTTTGGCGGATAACAAAACTGAATGTCCGCCAAGAGAAGCGATTGCCACTTGAAAAGAAACAATTGTTCTTGTCGAACATTTTTCAAAGAGGAGACCTAAATGCTTACCCCCCAAAATGTCATCAGAGTTGGATGAAGTGTTTTTATAAGCAACTCCCTTATGGATCACTCCCCAAAAATCTTTAGAGGAAATGTCTTTTAAGCTTAGAAAGCTCACAAAAAAATGAATAAAAATAGATTAACTATTTGCACCACCTTGCTGAACAATTAATGTTTTTATATTGAATAATTGCTTCACCCTATTATTCTTTGAGATAAGAGCCTTTTTACTGGCAGAACGCCCCATTCTAACATAATAATAGCGAGCCCCTTGATCAATACGAGCATCTAAAAAACCAGCTGTTTGCATGCGTTTGAGTAGTGCGGTGGCGTGTTTTTTTCTTCTGAAAGCAGCAATTTGTATCACAAAAACCTTATCCTTCTTTTCATTCGAAAGGTCCTTTACATTGTTTTGTTTCACCGTTTTTTCTAGTGGATCGTGGTCTCTAACATCGAGCTTAGAGGTTTTATTTTCTTTGAGTTCTATCGAGTTTTGAATGGGCGCTACTTTCTTGCTTTCCACTTGCAGAGGAGAGAAGTCTGGCGGTGAACTTCCTAGACCGGTACTTGTTTCTGATAAATTTAGACTTTTTAATTCCTTATTGTTGATACCCAGCTCTTCAGCAATGGATGAAAAATTATCTCGGTGCGTAAAATTATTCGACCGTGCACTACCAATGCTCAACCCCAACCAAAGTATGGTGCCCAGGAGTACAAACAACACTCCCGACAAAAATAGCACTCTTTTCTTATTTAAATTAATGACATAAATCTCTTTCATGTTCACTTTTCCCCTTTCTTAATTTTATCCCAGACATCCCAAACTTGAAGAGTTAAATTATCTGGCTTACCCATATTATCAATAACATAATCGGCCATTTCTTTCTTGTTTTCAATAGAAATTTGTGCTTGGATTCTCGCTTGGATTGCCGACTCGCTCAAACCCGTTCTATGCCGAGCTCTTTCAAGTGCTATTTTTTCAGACGCATACACAAGTATCGTTGCTTTCAACTCTTTATCTAGCTTTTTTTCAAATAAAAGAGGTACATCATAAATAATAATCTGTGCTGAGCTGACATTTTTGATTTTTTTCTTCAATATTTGATTCACTTCAGGGTGTATGATGTCTTCAAGCACTTGAAGTAACTCTTTTCTAGAAAAGACTAAACGGGCCACCTTCTGACGATCAATGGTTTTTCCATCGTCAAGGAAGATTTGCACCTCCTCGTCTTGATTGATATAGTGAGCAAATTTTTTATTTATTTGAGAAATGACATAATCATATCGTTCATAACTTGAGTCTAGTACGTATCTGGCAAGAGCATCCGCGTTGATAACAAGAGCTCCCAAATCTTGAAATAATTCCCCTACCGTAGTTTTACCGGAGCCCATAATTCCAGTAAGACCATATATATTTTGATAGACGCTCTTAGATCGTCGTCTGGTCAGTAAATACCACCATTTCTTTACTTGTTTTTCTGCATACGGAATAGGGGAAACCCCGGGAAGACAAAAAGAATACAAGCTTTTTTTCTTTTTGCTTGAGGTCTTGGGCTTGAATGGTTGGCCATTTATCCATGGCTACTTTTTTAGCTCTCTTGATTTCTTTATCTAATGAGAGCAGAGCTTCTTCAATATGATCCAAGTGAACTCCTTTTATTCTTAACTCTTTCGTGATTAGGTAGTTACCTTTATGGGCAAATCGAGTGACATAATTTTGAGAATAGCGTAGGTCATCCAAATAACCAAGTTTGCTCAGTTCAAGAATTGCTGCATCGATCTCTTCTTCAGTGAAATGCTTTGTTTTCATCTTTAAGCGGAGAGCTTTCTTTGTCTTACTGTATCTTCCCAAAAGGTTTTCTCCATACTCTAAAGCTGACAGCTTTTGCTTCATACTCACTACTCAGGCACTTTCAAAGTTTTCACCTGATCATTTAATTTTATCAATTTAGGAGCAACGATAATTTTGAAAAAATTATCAGGGGCGTAATATTTTTTAGCAATATCCAGTACATTATTTAAGGCGACTTTATCTATATTTTCAAGAAATGTTGATAAATAATTTTTCTTGAGACCATGCCTCTCTAAGATCATAATATTGCTCAAAAGCTGAAAGGGAGTTTGGTATAAAAAAACAAATTTATTGCGTATTGACCTTTTCGCTAAGTTAACTTTTTCTTGATTAATAAACATTGTAGGTTCATTCAGAATTTCATGAACCCTTTTTATAAGAGATCGTATATTTTCATTTCTGGTTTGGGCCACAATACTGGCATATCCACCATATTTATCTGAGTAATAGCTTGAGTAAACAGAATAAGCCCAACCCCGTCGAGCACGAATGTCTTGTGTTAAAAAAGAATTAAAAGCGTCACCTCCTAAGATAAAGTTGAAAACTTTTAGGGCAAAGTATTCTTTAGAATGGTGGGGTATGGCTTGAGCTCTCCAAATAATGACGCTTTGTGGCACTTCCTTGTGAACATGATAAGTAAAGTTCATTTTATCTTTCAGTATTTTTTGGTCAACATGCATAAGCGAATCAAAATTTATATCAGATATATTTTTTGATTTATTATGTATGATTAAATTATTTTCAAGGATATTTATAACAGAGTTAAGATTGATATCTCCCGCTAAAAGAACTTTGATTCGAGGACGAACCCACATTTTTTTTTGCCAGTTTTGAACATCTTTATGCTGAATCGCAGAAATTGTTTTTGTAGTTGAAATCATACCCCGCGGATGAGAGCCCCAATAAACAAGATGAGCACCAACTCTAGCAAGGGAGAGGGAGTTCTCTTTAAGCTTCTTCTTTGACTGAATTTTTTGTTTGCGAATGAGCTCAACGTCTTTAGGCTGAAACCTAGGATTATTGATGACCTGAAGAAGCATTTTGAGGTCTTCTTCAAAAAAGTTTGACAGAGCGATAAAATCAAACGAACAAAATCCAGAATGACTAGAAAAAGTAAAAGTTGAAGCATGATTTTCTAACTGTGTGGATATTATTTCTTGGGGATACTTTGAAGAACCTGAATAAACAAGAGAATCTCCCCAAAGGTTTGTCAAACCAATCTTCTCTCTGGGTTCTTCAACCTGCCCCCCTTCAATAATAATCTGGAGGTGAATTTTTGGCAATAAATCATTTTTTAGGTAATATATTTCAATACCATTTGATAATGTTGCATTTTTGATGCTTGGATAAGTAGTTTTAAGACTACCACCTTTCTTGAGAAACTTTGCCCATGGCCGATCAATTTTTTTTTGATTTTCTGCTGAAGCACCCCACAAATTATGGGTAGAGGCTAGAATGAGTATGAATACAAGCTTCTCTATGAGGAACAAACAACGCCTTTCCATTGAATATGGAGAGTATTAATCTTACATTCCCTCTGTAAACGTTTATTCTTCCTTGGTAATTAAAATATGAAAATAATATTCGTCCATAACCTCACATCAGGAATGTAAGATTAATACTCCCCAACCAGGGTAAACCCATGAGACCAGTCGTCTTAACGCTAAAAACACGAAAAAATTATAGATCAATGAACCCCAGGATATTGTCCTTGATGCGTCATCATGATCTTTACATCAAAAAATTTCTTGAACCCAAAAATGTAAAAATCCACCCTCTCGCTGAATTGGAGACCATCTTTGAACGCAAATAAAGCAAACTCAAAAAAGTAATGATGAATCAATAAAATTTTACGACAATACCATCAGATGAAAAGAATTGGAATTAGTCTCCGTTGGAAGGTTATGGGGTTGTTATTATCCTTAGTAACGGTCATAATTATCACAATTGGCTTTATTGTTGCTAACCAGCAAAAAGAAATTTTAGAAAAAAATATCTATGAAAATGCAAAAAGGGAGGCCCAGTCGATTGTATACCTTGACTCAAGAGCAATTATATCCGAAGATGATTTGGTTATTTTAGATAGCTTGAAAAATTTAAACGAATTAGAGGGCTTTGTCTATGGTCGAGTCATTGATTCTCAAAGCAAAACAAATATCATTGAACTCTATAACCAGAACTATATCAAACAAGCAAAAAATCTCAACCCTCTTTGGAACAAAACTGTGGAAACAAAATGGAATGAGGTCAACCACAAAAAAAAAGATGAGGTTTTATATGAGGAAACCCCACTTCCTGGAAGAGACGGAGTGGAACTCTTAATGTTCCATCTACCAATTTACCACCCCTTTATTTCTAAAAATCCACCTCTCCTCGGTATTGTTCAACTTGCTTTTTCAGATGAGTTCATCAATAAAAAAATTGCCGAAAGCCAGTTGGGTTTGCTTATTTTGGGTAGTATTTTTTTAATTGTAGGGATCGTTGCTTCTGTCTTAATGGCTCGGCTCATTGTGAAACCAATTAATCTCCTTTCACAAGGAGCTAAGGTCGTGGGAGAGGGTAATCTTGATTATGTCGTTCCTGATTTAGGAAAAGATGAATTGGGAAAACTAGCGAAACAGTTTAACGCAATGACGGATGGTTTGAAGTCCGCAGAGAGGGCAAAGGCAGAATCACTTGTTTTTAATGAGCAACTCAAGCAGGCTCAAGAGATACAAGAAGGAATGAATCCCAATTACTTCTTGAAAAAAGACAGATATCAGATCAAGGGCTTTACCAGAGCGGCCAAAGGAGTTGGTGGTGACTATTTTGACTTTTACCAGCTTGAAGACGGAAAACTTGCCGCTCTTATTTCTGATGTATCTGGCAAGTCAATTTCAGCTTCCTTGGTAATGGTCATCATTAAAACAGTGGTTTCTACTTTCTTTAAAATGTTCAAAGAAATAAGAAGTGATATTATCACCAAAACAATCAATCAGGTTATGTGCGGAGAATCACATATTGATAAATTTGCCACCTTTTTCTTTGTAATTCTAGACCCTGAAACAGGCGAATTAGAATTCACGAACGGAGGTCACGGGCCTTTATTTTTATACCGTTCAAACAATAAAGTGTGTACGTTGACAACGCTCCCCGGCCTGCCCATGGGCATTGACGGAGATAACGATTACAATTTGGCAAAGGTAACCCTCACAAAAGGAGATATGATTGTCTTTTTTACTGACGGTATCAATGAAGCAAGGAGTCCAAAAAAAGATGAATATGGAACTATAAGATTAAGTGAAAAAATTGTAGAACTTGCCGACAAAACGGCAGAGGAAATTGTTAATGAACTGGTCGCAGATTTGGAGAGGTTCATGAAAGATGCCGAACAACATGATGACATGACACTGATGGTCGTTAAAACCACTTAATGTTGATAATTCCTTTTAGTTTATTCGTAGCATTTCGCTACATTCGTGGAAGGTCGGGTCGTTTGTTTAGCATTAACGCTTGGCTCTCCTTCACTGGTATATTTATTGCCACATCATTAATGGTGGTTATTCTATCCATATTTAATGGTTTTCAGAAACAAGTAAAAAAAAGTATTTTTGATTTTGAGCCACATTTGACCATTGAAAACCCTTTGGGAGACGGGAAAATTCACAACTGGAGGAAGCAACGAGAGCTCATCAAAAGTAAATTTGGAGATGAGGTTTCTTCTGTTCAAGGTATGATTCAGTCACCTGCTCTCCTCCGTGTTTTTAATCGAGTTGATTACGTGTTCCTAAGAGGTCGTGAGTTTCCCAAAGATAAGCAAGGTAATTTGCTCTTGCCTCATGATTTCCCACGAATTGTCTACCCCGAAAAGATGCAATTTCTGCCAAAAAGCAAGCATTGTCTCATCGGAAAAGAAATGGCAACTAATTTTAACTTACAGGTGGGTGAGTCAATTGAGTTGGTGGTTCCCAGAGGACAATTTTCTTTACGCATGGGAGTAAAGCCAAACATCAAAAGATTTCGTATCTCAGGTTTCTTTCACACTGGCCATTACGAATACGACAGTAAGGCCATTATTATTTCTCTTTCTGTTGCGCAACAATTATTTCTGACAAATAATTCTGTTCAAAAAATTGCGATTAAACTAAATGATGTACATCGTGTAAATGAAATGCGCCATAAGCTGGCTCCTCACATGCCCTTTGGCCACCAAATAAGAACGATTGAAGACCAACAAAAGTCTTTTTTTGCCGCTCTTGCTTTAGAAAAAGTTGTGGTTTCAATTATCATATCACTTTTCATTATCACAGCAATGGCCGGAGTTATGATATCCACCTATCATTCAATACGAACAAAGCGTAAAGATATTGGGATATTAAAGGCCATCGGAATATCTGACCTACAAATATTTACAATATTTACCCTCAATGGTTTTCTCATGGGGTTCCTAGGCACATTATTTGGTATGCTCTTTGGTGTTTACAGTGCACTGAAGCTAGATGCTCTGATAAGACTGATTGAATCTCTTATCAATGGAATGGGGCAATTCATTGCTTCTTTGTCGGTGGATTATCATTGGTATAATATAAGACTCATCCCTCCCAGCGTATATTATTTTGACCATATTCCTGTTTTCTTTCACAATCCCGACCTACATATTCTTTCCGTTATCTCATTGTTATTGTCTGGCCTTGCCTCTTTCATACCCGCCAGATATGCGAGTAAACTTCAACCACTCGAGATCATTCGCTCGACATAGATATGAGTAAAATTCCCGAAGATTCTTCTGACAAAATACTTAAGGTCAAAAATATTAGAAAGAGCTATATACTTGATCGCCAAAAAATATTAATTTTGAAAGGCATTGATTTGGATATGCGTATTGGTGAGTTCGCATCAATACAAGGAGTATCAGGGGTTGGCAAAAGCACATTCCTGAACTTAATTGGCGCTGTTGATAAGTCCGATTCAGGAGAGGTTTTTTTAGATGGACGAAACTTAGAAAGTTGGAGAGATAAAAACATATTGCACATCTACCGTAGAGAAAAAATTGGATTTATCTTTCAAGATCATTTTTTGATTCCTGACTTTACGGTACTTGAAAATGTATGCGTACCTCTCCTTCTCCGAGGGGAAAACAAAAAAAAAACATTTGAAAAAGGTATTTCCCTTCTTGAAGAGATTGGTTTATCAGAAAGAAAAAATCATTTCCCTCATCAAATCTCAGGAGGTGAAAGTCAACGAGCGTCAATGTTACGAGCGATGATTCATCAACCGAGTTTAATACTGGCAGACGAGCCTACGGGTAATCTTGATATAAATAACACACTTAAATTTATTGAACTCCTGCAAAAGATGCAACAAGAAAAATCGCTCAGTATTCTAGTCGCCACACATGAAACCGAGCTCGCAAACGCTGCCGAAAAAAGATATCAAATGATTGACGGAAATATTGCAATGATCTAGCTCTTATCCCGCCACTTTTTAATATTTTTATGATGGCCACTCATAAGTACTTCAGGAACAGTGAGGCCTTTATAGATTGCAGGCCTCGTATAGTGTGGGTGTTCAATGACCCCTTCCTGTGAAAATGACTCTGTTTTGAGAGATTGTGCGTTACCCATAAAGCCGGGTATAAGGCGAGCCACGGTTTCGACTAAAATAAGTGAGGCACTCTCCCCTCCCGACAAAACAAAATGTCCAATCGAAATCGACTCATCAGCAGCAATTTTTGTAACCCTTTCGTCCACGCCCTCATAATGACCACATATTAGACTTAGGCTGAAGCCTTCCTCCATACGTTTGAAGAGGTCTTTGGCAATTTTTTGTGAAAAACATTTGCCTCTGGGAGTTAATAAAATTGAAAAACTTTTTTCATTCTTTCTGATGTCGAGCATGGCACGGTCAATTGGCTCGACCATTAAAACCATTCCAGGTCCGCCTCCATAGGGAGTATCATCCACTTGTCGATTTCGATTGATTCCGTAGTCTCTTAGGTCAATAAGATTCACATCAAGATTTTTCTTTTGGATGGTTTTTCCTAAAAGGCTTGTTTTGAGAGGAGACTCAAAAAAAATAGGAAATAAAGTAACGATATTAACTTTGTACGAGTTCATGTAATCTCTTGGAGTAGAGAACTCCCTTTTTTATATTTATTTTTACGACGTAGTCACTCGCGATGGGTAACATCACTTCTCCACTTGAGGAGTAAAGCCGAACGATTAGAATAACCTTTTCTTTGATTTCTTCAAGACGAAGAACATGGCCTATTGATTGCTTACTCTTATAGTCAATAATTTTTAAATTTAAATATTCAAACAAATAAGGTTCTGAAGAACCTCCGAACTTACTCTTGGCTTCCTCAAAAGGAACTCCCAAAAAAAGACCGCAGTAGCATTCTACATCCTCTCGCTTATTCGATCCCTTGGGTTTTAACAAATAACCATCTTTGCAGGGTGTAACACTCTCAATCAGAATATTATTTTCATGATGTGGTTGATCTAACAAGCCGTCGATAACACGTTTAGCTGAGTAATAGCCAACCGAATCACCTTCTGAATAATCATTGAGTAATTCTCCATAACTCCTAACTTTGACCTGCCCTGCAAGACCCCGAGGCTTTTTGAGATAGCCTAAACAAAGAATTTGTGTGATCAAGCTACGAGATTTTTTCGGTAGAAGATAATTTGCAAAAACTAGTTCTAATAACTCTCATTTTGGCCGACGCACAATCTCTCAAAATCAACTTATTTGCACGATACCGGAAGAGTCATTATAATGTTATTACTTCAAAAAGTCAACTCTATTTCTATTACAAATTGAGGTCGTGTCATATTTAATCAAAGTTTCCAATTAAAAAAGGAATTGACTTATCTCCCTTAAATTAAGGTTATGTCTCATTATGAACAAAAGAAAATATACCTTTGATACAAGTGGTTTTAGCTGTCAAAATACAGACTGCCATAAGTATCATAAGGTAAATGAAGGAAATGTGCGCTTTGCTTATATGTCTGGTAAGTACAAACAAATAGCCTATTTAAAGTGCACCGCTTGTGGTAGATGCTTTTCAGAGAATAAAGGCACTATTTTTTTTCGTCGCAAGAAAAGCAAAGAAACCATTACTCGGGTATTACAAAACACAGTTGAGGGCTGTGGCATTAGAGCTACCGGAAGAGTCTTTGGTATCAGCAAGGATACAGTTCTTGCTTGGGTTAAAGCAGCAGGTGAAGATTCACTAAAAGTTGAAAAAAAATATATACAAAAACCTGTCTTTCAATGAAATTCAATTAGACGAGCATTGGGGTTTTGTCTTTAAAAAACAATACAATCTATCAGAGACTGAGCGATTAAGTGATGAAATAGGGGATATCTGGACTTTTACTGCAGTATTGCCTGTAGAAAAGCTCATTTTAGCGCATATAACAGGCAAGAGGACCTCAGTGAATGCTAGAAAGTTACTGACCAAGGTAAAAACAAGAAGTAAGCCAAAGAGGGAAGATAAATTCTTGATTACCTCTGATGGATATGAGGGATATAGTGATGCCATTCTTTCAGTTTATGGTAAATTTGACTCAATGACTAGAAAGCTTCAATCACCCAAATCTCTATGTTATGGGCAAATAATTAAGAGAATAGAAAAAGGGAGATGTAAGGAAGTTGACAAATCTCTAATCTTTGGTGATCAAAAGCTACTAGATGAATATATTGCAAACTCTTCAGTAAGTCATCAGATGAACACCTTTGCTGTAGAAAGGAATAATTTGACTCTTCGCCAACACAATCATAGAATAGAGCGTAAAAGTCAGGGTTTTTCAAAAAAATTCAAATATATGCAGGGGCATAATTCTTTTGTTGCTAATTATTACAATTTCTGCCTTCCACATTCAAGTCTAGCTGAGTATGAGGGAGGAAAACCAATTCAAATCACCCCAGCAATGGCTACAGAAATGACGAATCATAAGTGGTCTATACAAGAATTATTCATCGCAAATAGAAACTTTGATTAAATATGACACGACCCAAAATTTTGCATAAAAAAGATCAAAAATATGCCAAAAACCGACTCAAACCTCATAAAATTAGGTCAATTTTTGCTACTTTTTACCTTTGAACTTAGTTCTTTTCAGCCTCCGCTGACTTAGCAACTTTATCCATCTCATTTCTAAAAAATGCTTGTCATGACGTCTGACTAGTATATTGTTTTCGTGGTCGTTGGCCTTTTTAGGTTGGGATAATTATTTGTGATTTTGTTGACATGTTGTGAGTGATAGTGGTTTCAAAGAAATAAAGAAAGAGAATGAACTTTTGTCTCGCTCTCTTGAGGCATATGATAAGATTTTTCGACTTAATGAAGAAGAAATTCTTAACTTAGAAGAGATGGTAGAGATGTACGACCGCATCACCAGTTTTAATCGTGAAGAAATGGTTTTCAAAGAAAAGATGCAATACGCACTTGAAACAATTATTGAGTCTAATCGGGATAGATTGATTGATCGATCAAAAACATTTGAGGCTCTTGAAACGGCCATGGAAATGAGTCGAAATGAACTAATGCGTGTGGGAAATTCATCAAAGAAAAACTTTGTTTTTGACAAGGAACTTAGAAATACCATTGACAATATTTTTGATAGACAAAAAAAAGGTAAAATAGATAAAATCGAGATGTTCAAGATTCTCGAAGTTGCATTCAATGAACGCAGAGAGGAATTATCGAGTTCTCGAGAAAGAATTAAAACACTTGAAGAAGAAAATAAAAAGCTCAAAGAAAAAAAAGAACAATTATCTTAAGGCTTTCTCTTCTTTCTCCACTTGTAAGGTTTAGAAAAGATGGATGATATATTTAGTGCAATACTTACCTTTGGTATTGTCACAATTATTGCTTTTTTTCTATTGTATGCTTTTAAGGCATACTTTGCCCCTAAAAAGCTAGAAGAACTAGAGAGTATGATTAGGCGGGGTCATTTTGCCCCTGCTATTCGAAAGCTGAATTTGGCTATTGCTGAGGATGATCGTGACCCCTATGCCAATTTCCTTTTGGGAGAAGCGTATCGGCTCCAAAAAAAATACTCTGGAGCGGTCACTACGTACAAGAGAATATTGCGCATTGGTAGATTTAATAGTAAAGTTAGAGAGGAGGCCGTCCGCTCCAAACTAGCCTATATATACTTAAAACTCAGAAGTTTTGATGATGCAAAAAAAGAATTTCTTATTTTAACAAAACTTGAACCGACCAATGCCGAAAATTATTATCAAGTGGGTATTTTGTTTGAGAACGGGAAAATGAGAGAAAAAGCAATCAGTTATTTTAGGCAAGCTACAAAAATTGACCCCACACACGAAGGTGCTTTGCTACATGATGGAATTATAACATATCAGCATGGTAACCTTGTGGATGCTAAAAGGGCACTTTCCCAAGCAGTAAAACTTAACACGGAATTGCACGAAGGCCATTATTATTTAGGTCTTTGTTTGAAAAGTCAAAAAGATTATGAGTGGGCACTCAAGGAGTTTGCTATGGCTCTCCATGAACCAAAAATCAAAGCAAAAGCATATTTGGCACGAGGGCTAACCTACTTCGATAGAGAAGAATTTTCGAAGGCAATTCAAGAGCTTGAGTATGGTTTAGGAGATGCCCAAAAAGGTTCCAGTATTGAGTTAAATCTAAGATATTTTATAGGAGCTGCGGCGGAAAGAATGAGAGACCTACATACAGCGATTAGAAATTGGGAAATGATTCATGATGTGAACCCAAAATATAAAGATGTCGCCGATAAGTTAAAATTTTATGAAGACTTTAGAACTGAAGACACCATCAAAGACTTTATGATTGCCACACCCGTTCAATTTGAAGAAATTTGTAAGAAATTAATTGAGATGATCGGCCTAAATATACTTAATTTAACGATTGCAAATGATGCAGAAGTGCACATAATGGCGACTGAAAGTGAAGCCAAATGGAGGAATACAAAGATGTCAAATCGACTTGTCTATATCATAAGAATCACAGAACCCGTTACAGAAAAGAAGTTAAGAGAAGTACACGAAAATATGAGAAAAATGAATGCAACGAAAGGTATTTGTATGGCTACGAGTTCATTTACTTCCCAAGCTGAATTGTTTAGCCAATCGCGCCCAATTGAGTTGGTTGATAAAACAAAGCTAATCAGTTACCTACAGAGCATCGTCAGTGTTTAGCAAGCAACAATTTCTATTTGATTGTGATATTTTCAAAAGTGTAAAAATGGGGTATATGCTCTGTGCTTGAGGGGCTTCTACCGCCTTCGCTTACAGGTCTCAACTCGAAGGAACTCACCATCTTTTCATCACTACCCTGGAAAAGAGGTAGGGTGGGCGATGAAAATATCCCATTTAAGGAAGTTAGCTTCCTCCTGAGTTCAGGTCGTATTGAAGTAAACGATGTTGGTATTATTTCTCCTGCTCAAGAGTTACTGGGCATCAAACCATTTTTCAAACAACCTCAAAGAAGCTATTCAAATAATTTTCAGAATGAAATTATATATATCCCCACAAAAAAACTAGCTAAATTTTTCTTCTTGCACCCTAGAGCAATGCATTCCTATGTTCGCATGGAGTCAAATATTGGTTACCAACCACTGCCCGAATGGCAAAATATGTCTAACCAATGGACGGTTATTGCAGAAAACATTTCGCTGGAATCTTGTCATTTCGCACTAAGCATTGCTCATAGACAAACAAAAAGATTTGATTCTAAAGCAATTTATCTTGAGTTTCAAACAGAGGGTCTTAGTGTTTTTAATCTCCTTGAGCAAGACCCCCCACCTGCTCTCGTGCAGGCTGAAGAAAATCCTGGGAATCTTGAAGAATTGCTAGAGGCTCGACTCATTAGAGTGAGTAGCTCTGTGGATGTCCTCAATATACACTTTTTATCCATTTGGAAACTATCTTCTGAACAATGGGTAACCTTATTTTGGAAGCTTAGTAAGAAATATGATGATATTGTAATTCACATGGGTACGGAATCTTCAGACTATATTTTTGAGCAAAGTAACACCGTGTTTGCTGTTACCTCATCAGACACGTATGAATTTGATTTTCATAACCCTGAAAAAAATACAATATGTTGGCCCAATCTTCTAGAAATAAAAAGAAAAAAAAAAGACAATAAAAATCATCACCGGTTAGTTGAATACCCAATTACATATAGCTCAACCGAGAGGGATATTCCAATGCCTCATCGTATGAAAAGAGACAATATGTTTTGGGATTGGTATGCAAATAATATTGATCATTTCTTAGAGCCTATTGAGGCTTTCGTTATCGATGATTATGGTGATAACTTTGCTGGTTTTGTTGCAACCTTGAATGCCATCTGGAAAGATCACAAAAAAGATAAAACACTCAAAGAAGCGTTGGGGAGAAGTCTTATCTTTCTTCAGGGAAAATCTGGAATTCCAGGGGCCGTGGCTAGCACGAGTAACGATTGGAAGTCTTTTTATAAAAGATGTAAGCAGTTAGTTGATTATGATGTGACTTCTCTTCTCAAACCGATATTCCCCACCCATGGTCTTTTTTCTGAGAAACCTATTGAAAAATACCTGAAAAATTTATTTCCTGATATCAATCAAGACACTTTTAACATATTCCTCCCTGTTATCACCTATGAAAGCAGAGATATTATCTTTTTGACCTCGGGTTCCTTGGCAAATAACTTAGTTCGCTCGACATTTGCTTCTGGTTTTGTCGAGCCACTAAATCTGAATGCAAAGACTAACCAAGGTGACAAACAGCAAAGAACTTTTGGTAGAACCAATCACAATGATTGGGTGAGTGTCTTATCTCGATGCTTCAGGAGTAATTTTAAAAAAGTCACTTTTATAAATTTTCTACAACCATCCAAACAGCAAGATGATATTTTAGTGAAGAAACTTTTGACAGATTCAAGTGGCTCACTTTCCCACAAAAAAGAGGCAACGGGTTTTTTCTCACAGGTCGTGAATATTCCTGTTTCAAAAAAAAGATTCTTGGAAGATAAAGAAAACGAGATTTTTCAAATTATCTACCCCTTTTTCAGAGAAGCAAAAACTCATGTGAACACGGTTCTTCAAAAATAACATAACAAGAAGCAAGGATGTCACCAAGTCTCTGACCTCTTGACTGAAAAAGCCTCCAATTATTGATGTTAGGTGTGAATCGTCACACGATCAAGTTTTGGAGTCATGATCAAGGGCTTCCAAATTTTTTGGTCGTGTCAATCAAGTCAACCAAACATCAATAATTGGATAGCAGACACCCACTCTCAGGACCACCCAAGCTGTTTGCGGCCGCTAAGGTTACCGTTGCCCGTCGAGTAGGTCGCCATACATAGCTGGTGATGCACAAGTCCCCGTTCCCGCCATATCAAGGATGCATCGTTTGACCGCGGGGAGTTGCTGCTCAGTGCCTAAAACCCACGCGTCGCCCAATAAATCAGGAAAGGTGCCACTCGTTGCTTGTAGTTCAGCGAGTGTAAGCCTCACCGCACCCGTGGGGTCGGTCATCTCATCACCCCGCGCTCGCTTGGGATTCTGGGGTGTCGCACCACCGCCTGTTAATTGAGGTGCGTCGGTGTTCCAATAGCTATTCGTGATCGTCAAAGAATCAGAAGAGAAACCCACCAGACCACCGGAATAAGAAATCGAAGAAGAGGAAGAAGAAACATCACCACTCCCAGAAAAATAGCTATTTGTGATCGTCAAAGTACCAATAGCAACACCCACCAGACCGCCAGAAGAAGAAAGCGAAGAAGAAGAAGAAGAAGAAGAAACACCACCACTCCCAGAAAAGTAGCTATTCGTGATCATAGAAGTGGCATCAGAAGAACCCACCAGACCACCGGAATAAGAAATCGAAGAAGAGGAAGAAGAAGAAACACCACCACTCCCAGAAAAGTAGCTATTCGTGATCGTCAAAGAAGAAGAAGAAGAACCCACCAGACCGCCAGAAGAAGAAATCGAAGAAGAGGAAGAAGAAGAAACACCACCACTCCCAGAAAAGTAGCTATTCGTGATCGTCAAAGAAAAAGAAGAAGAAGAAGAACCCACCAGACCACCAGAGAAAGAAGAAGAAGAAGCATCAGAAGAAACACCACCACTCCCAGAAAAATAGCTATTCGTGATCGTCAAAGAAGCATCAGAACGCCCCACCAGACCGCCGGAAGAAGAAGAAGCAGAAACACCACCACTCCCAGAAAAATAGCTATTCGTGATCGTCAAAGAAGCATCAGAACGCCCCACCAGACCGCCGGAAGAAGAAGCATCAGAAACATCGCCAGAGATAATTCCTACATTGCGTATCTCGGCTGAGCCACCAGTCGCACCAAAGAAACCCGCATTGACATTGCTTGTAGAACTCACCCGGATGTTTGCGATCGTGTGGCCGTTACCCTCAAAAGTGCCCGTAAACCGGCTTCCACTATTACCTACCGGAACCCAACTGGCGTTTGAGCCTATATCAATCTTGGCCATGAGCTCGTAGCCGTTGCAACCACTTGCTGGGCAACCTGCATCGTTACCCATGTTGCCTGCCGAGGCTTTATAACTCGTGCCCGCCAGATCATGTCGCATCTTGTCTAGCATTCTGCCAGTCCATATTTCAATGAGCCCATCGCCGTCAGAATCGGGGATATACGGCGTTACCGTCACGTTGACCATGCTCCCCATCATGGCAAATTCAGCGAACTCGGTGTCAGTAGTTATGGCATGCTCTATGGTACCTATTATCTCGTCCATAATAATATCAACCGCATCATTTGCTCTTTTTACGGTAATCGTCTGAGGGCTCGCATAATTAACAGGCGTAAATGTGACCACTGTTGGGGATACCTCAAGCAATGCATTGGTGGAGGTTAGGGTTATCTCTATTGTTTTCTCTGCTGATGGTGGGCGTGACACCGAAATCGTGTAGGTGGCACCCGCTGCCCCATCCACGTCGTTGAAGGTGATCTCTGGAGTGCTGAGCTTTAAGATGGCCAAAGGAGGGTCGACATCTTTAGCAGGGTCGTCGTCTTTACCGCATTGAAACAAAAAGCCCAGGGCGACAAAAGCCAATACCCATAGTAACCTCATTGAATGATTGAATGATTGAATGATTGAATGATTGAATGATTGTCTTGTTCTTTATGTACATAATAAACCCCTTTTGGGCTAGCTTATTAGCCAACCCAGAGGTACTGTACAGTAACGATGCAGAAGGTCAACAAAAAAGTTAGAGCTGTGCTATATTCTCGCTAGAAAGGCTACCATGGTTTACTCAATTAGAACTTATGAAAACATAATGCTGAACATGTAAGTGAAACTTGCAAATATGGATTCCACGAATCAATTAGTATACTCGCTCGCCCTTGATGGCTGTTAGGAGCCTTCGCTCCTGTGCAGGAGTTGAAAGCGTCTGAGCAGACACCCACTCTCAGGACCACCCAAGCTGTTTGCGGCCGCTAAGGTTACCGTTGCCCGTTGAGTAGATCGCCATACATAGCTGGTGATGCACAGCCTATCATTGTTGCATTCAAGATGCATCGTTTGACGGCGGGGAGTTGCTGGTCAGTGCCTAGACCCCACGCGTCGCCTAGATTGGGGAAAGTGCCACTCGTTGCTTTCAGTTCGGTGAGCGTAAGCCCCACAGCACCCGTAGGGTCGGCCGTAGCACCACCCTGTGCTCGCTTGTCGCCCACATTCCGTAAAGTTGCACCACCGTCTATCGATTGGGGTGCGTCGGTGTTCCAATAGCTATTCGTGATCGTCAAGGAAGAAGAAGAAGAAGAAAACCCCACCAGACCACCGGAAAAAGAATCACCAGAAGAAGAAGAAGAAGAAACACCACCAGAACCACCAAAATAACTATTCGTGATCGTTAAAGAAAAAGAACGCCCCACCAGACCACCGGAATGAGAATCTCTAAAAGAAGAAGAGGAAGAAACACCACCACTCCCAGAAAAATAGCTATTCATGATCGTCAAAGAAGAAGCTTCACCCACCAGACCACCGGAATAAGAATCAGAAGTAGAAGAAGAAGAAGAAACACCACCAGAACCACCAAAATAACTATTCGTGATCGTTAAAGAAAAAGAATGCCCCACCAGACCACCGGAATAAGAATTACCAGAAGAAGAAGAAGAAGAAATATCACCACTCCCAGAAAAATAGCTATTCGTGATCGTTAAAGAAGAAAAAACACGCCCCACCAGACCACCGGAATAAGCAAAAGTAGTAGAAGAAGAAGAAATATCACCACTCCCAGAAAAGTAGCTATTCATGATCGTCAAAGAAGAAACAAGCCCCACCAGACCACCGGAATGAGAAGCCGAACCAAGAGTAGCAGAAGAAGAAACACCGCCACCCCCAGAAAAGTAGCTATTCGTGATCGTCAAAGAAGAAGAAAAAGAACGCCCCACCAGACCACCGGAAGAAGAACCAGAAGAAGAAGAAGAAACACCACCAGAGATAACTCCTACATTGCGTATCTCGGCTGAACCACCAGTCGCACCAAATAAACCCGCATAGGCATCACCTGAAGAAGAGGTAACATTTACCCACAAGTTAGCAATGGTGTTGCCGTTACCCTCAAAAGTGCCCGTAAACCGGCTTGCAGCATCACCGGTTGAGTTATCACCCACCGGAGCCCAACTTTCATCTTTGTTTACATCAATCACCATATGCATAACATCCGCAACAGTCACCGTGATCTTGTCAATTTGGCCGTTCTTGTTCGCATCAAGCAGGGGTAACAAATCGATGTTGGCCGTGAGCTCGTAGCCGTTGCAACCACCTGCTGGGCAACCTTCACTGTCACCTGCATCCATTGCCGAGATTTTATAACTCGTACCCGCCAGGTCATATCGCATGTTGTTTAGCATTGTGGCACTGGAGATTTCAATCAGACCGTCGCCGTCAGAATCGGGGATGTACGGCGTTACCGTCACGTTGACCGTATCATTCATCATGGCAAATTCAGTGAACTCCGCATCATGCGACGTGCCCGTGGCTATGTTATGGGTTATGACATCTGTTATGTCGGCCGTAATCATATCATTTGCATCATTTGCTCTTTTTACGGTAATCGTCTGAGGGCTCGCATAATTAACAGGCGTAAATGTGACCACTGTTGGGGATACCTCAAGCAATGCATTGGTGGAGGTTAGGGTTATCTCTATTGTTTTCTCTGCTGATGGTGGGCGTGACACCGAAATCGTGTAGGTGGCACCCGCTGCCCCATCCACGTCGTTGAAGGTGATCTCTGGAGTGCTGAGCTTTAAGATGGCCAAAGGAGGGTCGACATCTTTAGCAGGGTCGTCGTCTTTACCGCATTGAAACAAAAAGCCCAGGACGACAAAAGCCAATACCCATAGTAACCTCATTGAATGATTGAATGATTGAATGATTGAATGATTGAATGATTGAATGATTGAATGATTGAATGATTGTCTTGTTCTTTATATACATAATAAACCCCTTTTGGGCTAGCTTATTAGCTCACCCAGAGGCACTGTACAGTAACGATGTAGAAGGTCAACAAAAAAGTTAGAGCTGTGCTATATTCTCGCTAGAAAGGCTACCATGGTTTACTCAATTAGAACTTATGATAACATAATGCTGAACACGTAAGTGAAACTTGCAAATATGATTCCACGAATCAATTAGTATACTCGCTCACCCTTGTGTGGCTGTTAGGAGCCTTGCTCCTGTGCAGGAGTGCAGGAGTTGAAAGCGTCTGAGCAGACACCCACTCTCAGAATCACCCAAGCTGTTTGTGGCCGCTAAGGTTACCGTTGCCCCCCGAGGAGTGCGCCATAGGATGCACAAGTCCCCGTCCCCGCCATATCAAGGATGCATAGTTTGACGGCAGGGAGTTGCTGGTCAGTGCCTAAATCCCACGCAGGGCCTAATAAATTAGGATAGGTGCCACTCGTTGCCTGCAGTTGGGTTAGCGTAAGCCCCACAGCACCCGTAGGGTCGGCCGTAGCATCACCCTGCGCTATCTTGGGAGTTTGGGGCGACTCGTTTATTAATTGAGGTGCGTCTTGGTTCCAATAGCTATTTGTAATCACCGGAGCAGAAAAAGGAGAACCTCCACCCACCAGACCACCGGAAAAAGAAAACGAACCAGAAGAAGAGGAAGAAACACCACCACTCCCAGAAAAGTAGCTACTCGTGACCGTCAAAGAAGAAGAAACACCCACCAGACCACCGGAATAAACAGTAGAAGCAAAACAAGAAACACCACCACTCCCAGAAAAGTAGCTATCCGTGACCGTCAAAGAATCAGAAGAAAAACCCACCAGACCACCGGAAGAAGAAACGGAATCAGAAGAAGAAGAAGAAGAAGAAGAAGAAGAAGAAACACCACCTTCGCCGCTGAAATAACTATTCGCGATCGTCAAAGAAGAAGCTTCACCCACCAGACCACCAGAAAGAGAATCAACAGCAGAAGAAGAAGTAACACCACCAGAGACAACACCCACATTACGAATTGCGACCGCTCCAAATTCACCTGTCGCGCCAAATAAACCCGCATAGGCATCGCCTGAAGAAGAGGTAACATTTACCCACAAGTTAGCGATGGTGTGGCCGTTACCCTCAAAAGTGCCCGTAAACCGGCTTGCATCATCACCGGTTGAGCCATCACCCACCGGAGACCAGCTGGTGTCTTTGCTTACATCAATCACGGTATGCATAACACCCGCAACAGTCTTTTTCATCATGTCAATCATGCCGCTACCGTTTGCATCAAGCAGAGGTAACAAATCGATGTTGGCCGTGAGCTCGTAGCCGTTACAACCACTTGCTGGGCAACCTGCATCGTTACCCGTTGCCCCTCCTTCCAAAGTTTTGTAGCTTGTGCCCGCTAGATCATAACGCATGTTGTTTAGCATTGTGGCACTGGAGATTTCAATCAGACCGTCACCGTCAGAATCGGGGATATATAGCGTTACCGTCACGTTGACCGTGCTCTCCATCATGGCAAATTCAGCGAATTCGGCGCCCGTGGCTATGTCATGGTTTATGGCACCTGTTATTTCAGTCATAATAAAATCAGCCGCATCATTTGCTCTTTTTACGGTAACCGTCTGGGGGCTCGCATTCGTAGACGTAAACGTAACCTTTGTTGGGGATACCACAAGCGATGAATTGGTGGAGGTTAGGGTTACCTCTATCGTTTCCCCTGCTGATGGTGGACGTGACGCCGAAATCGTGTAAGTATCACCCGTTGCCCCATCCACATCGTTGAAGGTGACCTCTGGAGCACTGAACTTTAAGGTGACCAAAGGAGGGTCAACATCTTTAGCAGAATCATCGCTTTTACCGCATTGAAATAAAAAGCTCAAGGCAAATATTAATAATATACCTCTCACCATTTTATTAAACACCCCATTCATTCTAATATGTAGACTCATAAATTTAACTCCCCCTGCATTCTAATCAGTTTGTGATTGTTCGTGAAGGACACTATAGATAGTATACATTCTAAGTCAATCACTATGTACAAAATGTTAGATATTTAGTCGATTTTTGAAGGCTAATTGTCTACTATTATCGAATGGAGCACTTACCGTATTCAAGAGCTGTGCGATATTCTCGCTAAAAATACTACCATCGTTCACTCAATTAGAACTTTGAAAACATAATGCTGAACACGTAAGTGAAACCTGCAAATATGATTCCACGAATTGATTAGTATACTCGTTCGCCCTTGGTGGCTGTTAGGAGTGCAGGAGTTGAAAGCGTCTGAGTAAACACCCACTCTCAGGATTACCCAAGCTGTTTGCGACCCGCTAAGGTTACCGTTGCCCGTCGAGCAAATCGCCATAGGATGCACAAGTCCCCATCCCCGCCATATCAAGGATGCATAGTTTGACGGCGGGGAGTTGCTGGTCAGTGCCTAAATCCCACGCGTCGCCTAAATCAGGAAAAGTGCCACTGGCACCACTAATTGCTTGCAGTTCGGTTAGCGTAAGCCTCACCCTACCCATGAGATCATCCCTAGCATTACCCTGCACTCGCTTGTCGCCCACATCTCGTAAAGTCGTACCACCATCTGTTGATTGAGGTGCGTCGGTGTTCCAATAACTATTCGTGATCATAGAAATATCAGTAGAACCAACCAGACCACCGGAATAAGAAAAAGGAGAAGGAGAAGGAACAGAAGAAGAAACACCACCTTCGCCGCTGAAATAACTATTCGTGATCGTCAAAAAAGAAGAAGGAACACGCCCCACTAGACCACCAGAAGAAGATTGACCAGAAGAAGCAGAAGAAGAAAAAGAAGCAGAAGAAGAAACACCACCACTCCCAGAAAAGTAGCTATTCGTGATCGTCAAAGAAGAAGAAAAACCCACCAGACCACCGGAATAAGAAGAAGAAGGAGCAGAAGAAGAAACACCACCTTCACCGCTGAAATAACTATTTGTGATCGTCCAAGAAGAAGCTTCACCCACCAGACCACCGGAATAAGCCACAGTAGCATCAACAACAGAAGAAGCAGCAACAGAAGAAGAAGAAACACCACCAGAGACAACTCCCACATTGCGTATCTCGGCTGAGCCACCTGTCACACCAAATAAACCCGCATAGACATTGCCTGAAGAAGAAATATTCACCCATAAATTACCGATGGTGTTGCCGTTACCCTCAAAAGTGCCCGTAAACCGGCTTGCATCATCACCGGTTGAGCCATTACCCACCGGAGACCAGCTGGTATCTTCGCTTACATCAATCACCTTATGCACAACACCCGCAACAGTCTCTGTGGTCATGTCAATCATGCCGTTCGTGTTCGCATCAAGCAGCGGTAATAAATCGATGTTGGCCACGAGCTCATAGCCGTTACAACCACCTTCTGGGCAACCTGCATTCTTACCCATGTCGCCTGCTGAAGTTTTGTAACTTGTGCCCGCCAAATCATATTGCATGTTGTCTAGCATTGTGGCAGTGGAGATGTCAATCAAGCCGTTATTCCCGTCGTCAACGTCTTCAGAATTAATGGTACCGTCGTCATCTACATCATTCATATTAACCTCTACTGTAACACTGTCTACATTTTCGTTACCTCCACGATCAAGTGTTGTGACAAAGAACGTATAAATCACTGTGTTCATTAGATCGCTTACCGTGTAGGTGAGGGTGCCTTTATCTGCACGCGCTGGTTGTGTCTCTCCGTCAGTTGGTTCCCACCGAATCAATACGTGAGAAAAGTCACCATCGGTGGGCTCTACCCAGCTCAAAGCAACTTGACTACTTCCCGCAACAGCTACCGCCGTAAGGTCTGTCACAGGCTCAGGTGGAGAGCTTGGGTTGTGTATACCATCTATAAATGCCGAAAAGCCATCATCGGTGCAACTTACGCTCATGATGAGTGACATGCAAAAAAAAATAAGTACAAATTTATTAAAAGACTTCATTTCTTATTTTCTATTAAATAAGCGAATCCCAAAGAAGCATACAAACCATGAGTAATACTTCTATCAATAAAAATTTGGTCGCCAATAATTAGATTAAACGCAAAGTGCTGAGATAAGCGGCAGTCAAGCTCTAACCCTACGGGTACAAAAAGCCCCCTCAAAATTCTTGAATCGTTAGACAGTAGTTGCAGGTGATCTCTGGAGTGCTGAGCTCTAAGGTGACCAAAGGAGGGTTGTCATCGTTGCTTGCACTACACTGAAATAAAAAGCCCAAGGCAAATATTAATAACATACCTCTCACCATTTTATTAAACACCCCATTCATTCTAATATGTAGACTCATAAATTTAACTCCCCCTGCATTCTAATCAGTTTGTGGTTATTCGTGAAGGGCACTATAGATAGTATACATTTTAAGTCAACCACTATGTACAAAATGTTAGATATTTAGGTCAATTTTTGAAGGTTAATTGTCCACTATTATCGAATGGAGCACTTACTGTTTTCAGGAGCGGTGCTATGTGCTCGCTAGAAAGACTACCATCGTTCACTCAATTAGAACTTTGAAAACATGATGCTGATCATGCAAGTGAAACCTGCAAACATGGTTCCACGAATCGATTAGTATACTCGTTCGCTCTTGGTGGCTGTTAGGAGTGCAGGAGTTGAAAGCGTCTGAGTAGACACCCACTCTTAGGATCACCCAAGCTGTTTGTGACCGCTAAGGTTACCGTTGTTGCCCGTCGAGGAGTGCGCCATAGGATGCACAAGTACCCATCCCCGCCATATCAAGAATGCATTGTTTGACCGCGGGGAGTTGCTGGTCAGTGCCTAGGTCCCACGCGTCGCCTAAATCAGGAAAGGTGCCACTCGTTGCCTGCAGTTGTGCGAGTATAAGCCCCACCGCACCCATGGGGTCGACCGGAGCATTACCCTGCACTCGCTTGGGATTCTGGGGCGATCCGTCTACTAATTGAGGTGCGTCGGTGTTCCAATAACTATTCATAATCACAGGAGTATTAGAAGAACCACCCACCAGACCACCGGAATAAGAAGAAGAAATAGAAGAAGAAGGAGGAGAAGAAGAAACACCACCACTCCCAGAAAAGTAGCTATTCGTGATCGTCAAAGAAGAAGAATTACCCAGACCCACCAGACCACCGGAATAAGGAGAAATAGAAGTAGAAGTAGAAGTAGAAGTAGAAGAAGAAGAAACACCACCACTCCCAGAAAAGTAGCTATTCGTGATCGTCAAAGAAGAAAAAGGGTCACCCAAACCCACCAGACCACCAGCAAAAGGAGAAAGACGACCAGGAGAGGAAGAAGAAACACCACCACTCCCAGAAAAGTAGCTATTCATGATCGTCAAAGAAGAAGAAGTAGCTACACTACCCACAGCTACACTACCCACCAGACCGCCAGAAGAATAAGAGGAAGAAGAAACACTACCTTCACCGCTGAAATAACTATTCGTGATCGTCAAAGAAGAAGAACCAACTACACTACCCACCAGACCACCAGAATAAGAAGAAAAAATAGAAGAAGAAGAAGAAGAAAAAACACCACCGGAGATAACTCCCACATTGCGTATCTCGGCTGAGCCACCAGTCACACCAAATAAACCCGCATAGACATCGCCTGAAGAAGAAATATTCACCCATAAATTAGCAATGGTGTTGCCGTTACCCTCAAAAGTGCCCGTAAACGGGTCTGCGTTATCACCCACCGGAGACCAACTTGTGTCTACGCTAACGTTAACCACCGTATGGTCTTCGCCCGCAACAGTCTTCGTGACCGTGTCAATCATGCCGTTATTGTTCGCATCAAGCAGGTCTAAAAGATCAATATTTGCCGTAAGCTCGTAGCCGTTACAACCACCTTCTGGGCAACCTGCATTCTTACCCATGTCGCCTGCTGAAGTTTTGTAACTTGTGCCCGCCAAATCATATTGCATGTTGTCTAGCATTGTGGCAGTGGAGATGTCAATCAAGCCGTTATTCCCGTCGTCAACGTCTTCAGAATTAATGGTACCGTCGTCATCTACATCATTCATATTAACCTCTACTGTAACACTGTCTACATTTTCGTTACCTCCACGATCAAGTGTTGTGACAAAGAACGTATAAATCACTGTGTTCATTAGATCGCTTACCGTGTAGGTGAGGGTGCCTTTATCTGCACGCGCTGGTTGTGTCTCTCCGTCAGTTGGTTCCCACCGAATCAATACGTGAGAAAAGTCACCATCGGTGGGCTCTACCCAGCTCAAAGCAACTTGACTACTTTCTGCAACAGCTACCGCCGTAAGGTCTGTCACAGGCTCAGGTGGAGGATTCGCTCTAGGTGGAGAGCTTGGGTTGTGCATGCCATCTATAAATGCTGAAAAGCCATCATCGGTGCAACTTACGCTCATGATGAGTGACATGCAAAAAAAAATAAGTACAAATTTATTAAAAAACTTCATTTCTTATTTTCTATTAAATAAGCGAATCCCAAAGAAGCATACAAACCATGAGTAATACTTCTATCAATAAAAATTTGGTCGCCAATAATTAGATTAAACGCAAAGTGCTGAGATAAGCGGCAGTCAAGCTCTAACCCTACGGGTACAAAAAGCCCCCTCAAAATTCTTGAATCGTTAGACAGTAGTTGCAGGTAATAGCTCACCCTGATATACCCTCCCAATCGTGATCTTGTATTGAATGGATGTAGATAAGCTAGCCCGCCGAAAAGGCCGTAAACTTGACTTGACTGTTTTGTATTTCTGATTGTTTCGAGTGTATAGATACCATTAAAACCAATATCCATAAAAAAAAATCTACCGAGTAAACTTGAAGCACTAAATCCGAGTGTTTTGAATGGACATCTTGAATAAAGGCTAAGCCCTCCACTCGTCAGATTGAAAGTCCCAGTGCTACTTAGCACAGCCTGATAAAAGGGATTCAGACCCAATTCATAGACAACACTTTGCCAACTAGTGGGGTGTTCTCTATGTGATTTTTTATCTTGTTCGAGCCTCAGCATTCCTTGAAAAACTTTTTCGATTGATTTTTCGATGGGAAACTCTACGCTACCCCCCCTGATTTGAAAGGGTAAGGCTTCTCTGATGAATACCTTTTTTCTCACTTTGGAGTAAATTTTGGGGAAGACCTCATAAGCTCCCATAACTTTTGCCTTTTCTTTATCAAATATAGATGTAAAATAAATCACATAATCGAGATTTTCTTTTTCGGCGAGCTCCTTAATGTCTTCGTCTTCTTTTCTCTCCCATCTGTGATTATTGTTATCAAGAATCTCTAAGAAGCTTGCTTGTATGCCCTCACGAGAAACATTTTTCATCTCAAATAGTTTAGCGAGCTCAGACCTCAACCCAAAATTTATCTCGTCAGAAAGAGGTCGATATTTAGGTGAGGCAAAAAAATTAAACAGGTCAATGATCGCAATACGGACTTCATCTTTTGCTCCTGTAGGAATAAGAGGGGCGTCTCGCTCTAATGCGAGGGCAACTCCCCCAAAAAAAGAGAGGCTAAGAAATAGCGTTACTAAAAACTTTTGCATTAAAATAAAATGGTTATATGCCTACTCGTCGATAGGGTATATAAGACTTAAAAATTGTCAAGGGAAAAAATTAAAAAGTTTATAGCAACCAATTACATATAAGAGCTTGTGCAGGAACTAGGATTTTTCTTGCTTTTCTGTGTTTTTCTTTGTTTATGTCTTATTATGAAACGATTTATGAAAAGTGATAGAGATCAAGTTATGCTGTTTTCGCATACTATAGCAGACAATTTAGAAGAAAATCACGAGGTTTATGCCTTTGCTGCCTTGTTAGATAAAATTCCTATGAAACCATTTCTTTCTAAGTACTCAAAAGAAGGGGGTCGGGCTTACCATCCGGTTATAATGCTGGGATGCCTTTTTTATGGCTTTCATCGTGGATGGAGAAGCAGCAGAGAATTACAAAAAGCCTGTGAAGAGAACGACGCCATGCGTTATTTAGTTGGTGGTCATAAAGTAAAGTTTCGGTCTATTGCTGAATTCCGTGTTAATTTTGGTAAAGAAATTGGCGAAGTTTTTAATTACTCTGTATCTTTGCTATCCCACAAAAAGAAAAATATTGGTATTGATGTTAAGGTAGATGGAACTAAAATCAAAGCCAGTGCTGCTGACGATCAAACATACAAAAAGTCAGATTTAGAGGAACGTAAAAGAGCTATACAGCAAGAGATCTTAGAGTATCTACGCTCAGGTATGGAATTAGATATTGAGGAAGATAAACTATATGGTAAAGACAACAGTGGCTATGAGCTTAATCCTGAAGAGGTAGATACGATCATTGAGGAGTTTATTCGCTTACAAAAAGCGAGTGAAAAGGCAAAGAGAGAGTCATTAAAAACAGCAGAAGGAAAGCAAAGTGAACCAGCCGAGTTTTCTACATCTGTTGAAAAAGATTCTTCAGAAACTATAGAAGGTACACAGGATATAGAAGCTCTAAAAACAGGAGAAAAAGAAGTTGAGGTCTTTTTAGAAGATACAACTAATTCTCATGCTAACGAGCCAGAATTATTGATAAATGAAGACCAGGCTGCAGAGGATAATGATTCTGTTATGCTTAGGAAAGCTCAAAAGTATGTTACAATCAGTAAAAGTCTGGAAGAGAATCAAGAGTCTGCTTCTGATTCTAAAATAAATCTTACTGATCCAGATGCTAAATTCATGAAACGGAATGGTAAAATTTCTCAAAGCTACAACATTCAAGTTACCTCATCAGAAGGCTATATTTTGGCAGCTGACATTGCTGAAGCTAATTCAGAAAATGATTTAGAGCAATTAGCTCCTACCCTTTCTAAAGCTGAGTCAAACACAGGGACCAGTATACAGACAGCTTCTGCAGATTCGGGTTACTTTCATTCAAGTGGTTTGGAATACCTGGATTCAAAAGGGATCAATGGTTTTATACCTTCACCTGATCAGGTAGCCAAAGAAAGAAAAGGAGAAGAGGATTCAGGTTATGAAGCTCATCAGTTTAAATATGACGAGGATGATGATTCTTGGGTTTGCCCCGAGGGTAAAACCTTAGAATTTCATAATGAATCTGTGAAAGATAAAAAGAAATATACTCATTATCATGGTAAACCTCCTGACTGTGTCATTTGCCCTGCCAGAGAACAATGTTGTACGAGCGAAGAAGAGTTACGCAGAGGTTATCGCAAATTGTCAGTAGACTCTGGTTTTGCTTTAAAACATGAAATGATCAAGAAGATGAATTCAGAAGAAGCAAAGTCTTTCTATAAAAAGCGAGGTTCTGAAATTGAACCCATTTTTGGAATTTTGAAACAAGCCAAAAAGTTCAGAGAATTCTTGCTCAGAGGCAGTAAAAAGGTTCAAATAGAGGTAAAAATCGCAGCTACAGCATTTAATTTTGGCAAAATGGTACGAGAACAACTTGCATAAACTATAAATTCCTTGACATATTTGAAAAATGAGACTGACGCAGCAAATATCTCATAAAATGCACTGAAAAATCCTAGTTCCTGCACAAGCTCATAACACTTTCTAATAAAATTCACAAGTACCCCTTTTTTCAGAGAAGCAAAAAATCATGTGAACGGTTCTTCAAAAATAACATAACAAGAAGCAAGGATATCACCAAGTCTCTGACCTTTTGGCTGAAAAAGACTGACAAAGCCTCCAATTATTGGGAAACAACCAACTTCAATGATTCCAATTACACCTCGGATTAAAATTGAGCGAAGAGAAATTCCACCTCCACTCTCTGAGACGACCCTAAGCTTTAATATTTTTTTACCAATTGTTTGACCGTTCCATAGGTGCTCCTGGATGATGTAATACGCCATTTGAACTGAGAAGCTTAGCAAAATCAACAACATCCATTTGAAGTTAAATGTGTATGGTTCCGACAAACCCCCTTTATGTGAATATTTGAAATACATTTGAAAATAGAGAAAACCCAGGAATATCTGAATTTGGATTACAATAAAAAGGTCTATAAAAAATGCTTGCATCCGTAAGAAAAGGGGGGCTAATCTTATTGAGATACTTTCTCCAATGATATTGCGAATTACGATTAAATAAGGGTCGTTCTGCTGCATCTTTTTATTCTTGTAACATTTTCTTAAAACGATAAAAATTGAACTTGCCATCGTGTGGTCCGGGAGATGCTTCGGGGTGATATTGAATACTCAAAATATGATATTTTTTTGTTTTTATATAGAAACCTTCCATTGTTTTATCGTTTAGATTTTTTTCAATACCAACTTCTGAATCACCGTCAATTTGTTGAAGGTCATTCAACAAATTTTCGAGTTGATTTGCATCCACTGCAAACCCGTGGTTTTGTGAGGTGATTTGAATATTTTTATTTTTTTCTCTTTTCACTGGTTGATTAGCACCATGGTGTCCAAACTTCATTTTGTAAGTCGTGGCACCCAAAGCTATCGAAATAATTTGATGTCCCAAGCAGATGCCAAAAATTGGCTTCCCTAAGCTCAGTAGATATTTTATATTTTTAATACCTCCTGTACACGCACTAGGGTCACCCGGCCCGTTTGATAAAAAAAAGCCCTTATAATCATCGGGATTAAAGTTTTCCCATTGAGTATACGGAGTATCTCCAGAAAAAATATGAGGCTCTATATCATTTTCCAAAAGATTAGAAATAATACTGTTTTTGATCCCAAAATCAAGAATAGCAATCTTTATGTATTGATCAAGATGTTTTATTTTGCCTTTGTCTATATGTTCTCCTTTGAACTCTTTCGCTAAATTCTTCCCTGCCAGGCTTTCTGAATCGCAAACCTTAGCTAAACAAGTATCAACCCACTTACTCAAAGAATCATTTTTTTTTTCTATAACTGATTTGGGATATAAAAATATTCCCGCTCGAAGCTCCCCCTTCTCGCGAATATTCAATACTAGCTCCCGAGTATCCACTCCTGAGATACCTAAAACTTTTTCTCTTTTAAGAAAACTCTCTAGGCTCATTTTATTATTGAAGTTTGAGGGAAACCTACAATAATCTTTTATAACAAGACCTGATAAATAAGCGTGGCTTGATTCGTGGTCATCATCGTTAATTCCATAATTTCCTATGGAGGGGTAAGTAAAGCAAATAATTTGTTTCTTATAAGACGGGTCAGTAATGATTTCCTGATAACCACTCATTGAGGTATTAAATAAGATCTCCCCC
>CBDBLF010000022.1:0-544409 GCA_965206985.1 Spirochaetota bacterium
CGTTGAATCATCTTTCTTCTCCTTCGACTTATAATAATAAGTTGACTTTTCTAGTTTCATAACTCTGCAACTCCTTGTGATCCCAAATTCTGTGCTGAGGCTATTCTTGATAATTTCTCTTTTTGCCTGTATTCTTGAAGAAGTTTTTCCGTTTTTTTTAAAATCTGATTTTCTATCATTAAGTCAGATAAGGCCGATTCTAAATAGGAAATTTTTTTTCTCAATTCTAACTCAACCCCATTTTTATCTTCAAAGCCTTCGGAAACCAGCTGTCGCTTCCATCTCGATAAAGTTGCGACTGAAATCATCTCTCTCTTAGATATTTCTGCCGTGCTAGTCTGACCTGAAATCATCTCCAAAGCCAATCTCTCTTTTGCTTCCTTACTGTATCTTTGTCTTTTAATCATAGTTTTACCTCCTAAATTTAACACAATAAAGTGTCCAGTTTTAGGGGGTTAAACCAAATCAGATCATTTCTCCAAGAGTAAAGTCGGAAGTTATAGGATATCAAGAAAATGAAATTTTAAAATCTTTACTCTCCGAAGATAATATAAGCTATATAAGCTTAGAGAAAAACTGGTTCATAACAAATTATCAAATTTTCCAAAATAAGGCAAACATGATGGATATTACAAACTATAAAAATATGACAGATAATATACTTAAGAAGGTGGTAATTTTGCCTGTGGAATGTGGGGATACCAAACAGGCGTTAAAGATTTTTGGAACGATTAATAATCGTGGTTTGAGTTTAGAGGATTCTGATATTTTTAAATCTATTTTATATCAAGTAGCTCAGAGGAAGCAAAAACAAGACGTGTTTAGAAACAAATGGGATTCTTTAGAACAAGAGTCTGAAGAATTTTATAATAACGCTTTGATTAGAGTTAAGTAGAGAAGATTGTTCCGATAATTTATGAAGAGGTGAAATATGAAAAATAACAAAAAAACACTTCACATTGTTACTCCTAACAGTGGACTTCACACGGTTGTTATTTAGTTAGCAACCCCCGTCATGGTCGTTGGGCTTGTTTAGTGAGAAGGTCTACTTTTTAATAGGGTAGGCCTTTTTTTTATTCTACTTTTTCAGTTTCATCTACTATAATAAAAAAATGTTTGTCTTGTGGTTACTGTTTTATTGCGTAGAGACAAAATTAGAAACTAAATAATAAACGACCATTTCATTGTAGTCTCTAGTTACAAAAACACTTGTGAGTAACACAAGCTAGGATGGCTATAATGAATACAGCACAAGAATATCTCAAAACAACAAAACCATATAGAAAAAAACTCATAACTAGACAACCCGATATGTATGGTCGTGAATCTTGGGTAACAAGGCGGCTATATTTATCTAATAAAATAATCACCTCCGCACTCGACGGACGAGATCAAAAAGGCTACTTCTCCACCAGGTACTCATGCTGCCTCACTCTCGACATTGACGCTCACAGCCATTTTTTTAAAAATTGGCAAGACTCAATCCGTCTTGTCTCTATTTACGACAAGATACGTGCTAAATTTCCTAAACCGTTGGCGGTGTACCAGACACCAAGAGAATTACGCCTGTACTGGTTGCTTGATAGAGCAATTGGTATAAAACAATTAATTAGATCGGTGTATCACTACTTGCCTATTGAATTGCACAGAGTCGAGCTTGGAGGGGGCAAGTCATATGCAAACCCCAATGGTGATAGAAGCTTTGTAGAATTGAGTTCCAGAGGGTTTGAGATGCGAGTCGAGCGTCTCCCAAACAGGAAAAAGGAAAACAGTTTTACTATTGGTAAAAAAAACAATTATAGGAGGATATGACTGTCCACAATATCGGGGTAGGATCATGATGTACTATCTTCTCGTTAGAAGGAAAAAAAATAAAAAAAAATGAAATTTGATTATAAACAAGAAATTGATGTAATGCTTCCTTGTATGAGGGAAATTGGAGATTTACTCATGAAGTATTTCAAGGAGAAAAACTATAAGGTTTCCATGAAAGGAATGAATAACCCATTAACGGAAGCCGATTTAGCATCCAACTCTTTGCTCATTAAGACAATACAAAAATATTTCCCACAAGATGCTGTTCTTTCCGAAGAGGTATCTTCAGAAGACCACTCACTGCCTGACCGTCATCAGACAGAAAGAGTTTGGATTATCGACCCTATTGATGGAACGAAGGAATTCATTCAGGGTTTGCCCGAGTTTTCTATTTCTGTTGGTTTAATTATTAAGAACCAGCCTATTTTAGGGTTTATTTTTAACCCCGCTCAAGATTTTTTTATTTATGGGGGAAAAGGTATTGGTATTTTTGTTAATTCAGAACCGCTTTGTCAACGAAAACCATCTCCTCGGGTGGCCAAGGAACTTTACCCGTGCTTTTCGAGAAGTGAGTTTAAAAAAAAAATATTTAAAGAGTATAGCGATCAAATGTCCATCAGTGAAGAACAGGTTTTTGGTTCCATTGCTTATAAGTTAGCCTTGGTTGCTTCGGACAAGTTCAATTTAACAGTATCGTACCGCCCTAAGAACGAGTGGGATATTGCTGCTGGCCTTTGTCTCTTTCAAGAAATTGGATATGTTATGACTGATTTGAATTCCCAGAAGATCCAACTCAATAAAAGAAATGTCCGTTCAACAGGAATTATCGCAGGCTCTCCAGAGGCAATACAACTTTATGAAAGTCTTATTCGTATCTAATTTGTAATCGCTCAAAAAATGGGCATTCAAAGCCAATTTGATGCAATGAAACGCAGATTAAACCTAATTTGTTTCTTTTGAAAAAAAATTGTGACTTTTATGTCTCTCTTGCTTGGCGTCAATTCGATACAATTGCTTAGAGATAAACCTATTTTAACTCAGGCAATACAAAACACCCGAGGTATATTTTGACCTAAAATAAATACATACTCGAAAAACCCAATAAACATTGATTTTTAATGGTTAGATACTAAGTTAATTTCGTATTTCTCCATGACAGGATTATGAAGAAGTGAATTTGTGATTTCTTTTGACTTTATGATCGCCTCTTCTTCCGACGAGACATCCACTTGAAGTTGAATATATTTGCCTACTCGTATTTTTTTGATACAAGAGTGGGCATCAACGAAATTACTATTTTCATAACTGAGCATAATCGCTTGCCCTTGTGGTTCTAAAACAGACTCTTTATAAGTAATAAGAACTTCAACAGTAAATATCATATCGCTAGATTACTATGAATACACTACACTCAAGAGAGTGCCACTATTTTTTTTTGAATACTTTGATATTTTGCCTTGGTTTTTCTCAAAATTTCTTCAGGAAGGCTTGGTAAAGGAGGTTTTTTGTTCCAACTAACTTTCTCGAGATAATTTCGAATAATTTGTTTATCCATGCTGGGTGGAGAGATACCTTGAGAAAATGAAGTCTCATATTTTTCTTTCTCACAAAAGCGAGAAGAATCGGGAGTTAAAATTTCGTCAATTAAAATAAGTTCACCTTTATGGATGCCAAACTCAAATTTTGTATCGAGAAGAATAATTCCTGAGCCCTCTAGTTTTTTATTTGCCCAAGTATAAATTTCTAATGTCAACCTTCGCAATTGGAATGCCATTTCAGAACCCAAGGTTTTCTCCATTGCATCAAAAGATATTGCTTTGTCATGCCCCGTATCATTTTTCGTTGTAGGAGTGAAAATTACCTCAGGTAATTTTTCACCAAATTGCATTTTTTCTGGCAAATAAGTGCCACAGATACCCCCCGATTTTTGATATTCTTCGTATCCAGAACCAAACAAGTAGCCCCGAGCGACACATTCAAAGTCAATACGTTTAACTTTTTTTACCCAGATGCTATTTCCAAAGAATATTGGATATCGGAAAAATGGTTCAGGAAACTTTTTATAGTCGGTCTCGATCAGATGATTGCCCACAATCTTAGTGAGAGAAAACCAATGATTTGAAATTCTGGTCAGAATACTTCCCTTACCGGAAATTTCTTCACTAAAAACATAATCAAAAGCAGAAACTCTGTCAGAAGTTCGGATTACCAAGCTTTCACCTAGATCATAGATATCCCTGATTTTCCCTCGGCGTGAAGGTTCAGGAGGTTTTTCATTATCTTGGAAAGAATTCAAGGGTATATTCAATCAAAAAATGATATGAGATGTCTAGCCTTTTCTAATAAAAAATTGGGTCGTGTCATATTTAATCAAAGTTTCCAATTAAAAAAGGAATTGACTTATCTCCCTTAAATTAAGGTTATGTCTCATTATGAACAAAAGAAAATATACCTTTGATACAAGTGGTTTTAGCTGTCAAAATACAGACTGCCATAAGTATCATAAGGTAAATGAAGGAAATGTGCGCTTTGCTTATATGTCTGGTAAGTACAAACAAATAGCCTATTTAAAGTGCACCGCTTGTGGTAGATGCTTTTCAGAGAATAAAGGCACTATTTTTTTTCGTCGCAAGAAAAGCAAAGAAACCATTACTCGGGTATTACAAAACACAGTTGAGGGCTGTGGCATTAGAGCTACCGGAAGAGTCTTTGGTATCAGCAAGGATACAGTTCTTGCTTGGGTTAAAGCAGCAGGTGAAGATTCACTAAAAGTTGAAAAAAAATATATACAAAAACCTGTCTTTCAATGAAATTCAATTAGACGAGCATTGGGGTTTTGTCTTTAAAAAACAATACAATCTATCAGAGACTGAGCGATTAAGTGATGAAATAGGGGATATCTGGACTTTTACTGCAGTATTGCCTGTAGAAAAGCTCATTTTAGCGCATATAACAGGCAAGAGGACCAGTGAATGCTAGAAAGTTACTGACCAAGGTAAAAACAAAAAGTAAGCCAAAGAGGGAAGATAAATTCTTGATTACCTCTGATGGATATGAGGGATATAGTGATGCCATTCTTTCAGTTTATGGTAAATTTGACTCAATGACTAGAAAGCTTCAATCACCCAAATCTCTATGTTATGGGCAAATAATTAAGAGAATAGAAAAAGGGAGATGTAAGGAAGTTGACAAATCTCTAATCTTTGGTGATCAAAAGCTACTAGATGAATATATTGCAAACTCTTCAGTAAGTCATCAGATGAACACCTTTGCTGTAGAAAGGAATAATTTGACTCTTCGCCAACACAATCATAGAATAGAGCGTAAAAGTCAGGGTTTTTCAAAAAAATTCAAATATATGCAGGGGCATAATTCTTTTGTTGCTAATTATTACAATTTCTGCCTTCCACATTCAAGTCTAGCTGAGTATGAGGGAGGAAAACCAATTCAAATCACCCCAGCAATGGCTACAGAAATGACGAATCATAAGTGGTCTATACAAGAATTATTCATCGCAAATAGAAACTTTGATTAAATATGACACGACCCAATTAATTATAGCAATAATGTCTTGACATTAGATTGCCATTATGCTATATCTTTTTCTATAAAAAAATATATAGCTGGGACAGAATCTGTATTCATAATTGATGTAGATGATTTTTTTTCAGAGAAATTCAAGGAAGACTATGAATCTGGAATGTATGGTTATTTCTGGGAAAAATATCTTTAATTTATATTAATAGTTCTTAGGAAATATTTTATCAATTTGAAAATCTAGATTGTGTCTAAATTGAAAGTGATTGTTACTGAGAACAATGTCTCAGATATCCATAAAATAAAGAAACTGTAACATCATGTTTACCCAGAATGGATATGGCAAGCAAAAAAAGGAAAAAAGAACCGGTCGTGTCATATTTAATCAAAGTTTCCAATTAAAAAAGGAATTGACTTATCTCCCTTAAATTAAGGTTATGTCTCATTATGAACAAAAGAAAATATACCTTTGATACAAGTGGTTTTAGCTGTCAAAATACAGACTGCCATAAGTATCATATAAGGGCTGTGGCATTAGAGCTACCGGAAGAGTCTTTGGTATCAGCAAGGATACAGTTCTTGCTTGGGTTAAAGCAGCAGGTGAAGATTCACTAAAAGTTGAAAAAAAATATATACAAAAACCTGTCTTTCAATGAAATTCAATTAGACGAGCATTGGGGTTTTGTCTTTAAAAAACAATACAATCTATCAGAGACTGAGCGATTAAGTGATGAAATAGGGGATATCTGGACTTTTACTGTAGTATTGCCTGTAGAAAAGCTCATTTTAGCGCATATAACAGGCAAGAGGACCTCAGTGAATGCTAGAAAGTTACTGACCGAGGTAAAAACAAGAAGTAAGCCAAAGAGGGAAGATAAATTTTTGATTACCTCTGAATGGATATGAGGGATATAGTGATGCCATTCTTTCAGTTTATGGTAAATTTGACTCAATGACTAGAAAGCTTCAATCACCCAAATCTCTATGTTATGGGCAAATAATTAAGAGAATAGAAAAAGGGAGATGTAAGGAAGTTGACAAATCTCTAATCTTTGGTGATCAAAAGCTACTAGATGAATATATTGCAAACTCTTCAGTAAGTCATCAGATGAACACCTTTGCTGTAGAAAGGAATAATTTGACTCTTCGCCAACACAATCATAGAATAGAGCGTAAAAGTCAGGGTTTTTCAAAAAAATTCAAATATATGCAGGGGCATAATTCTTTTGTTGCTAATTATTACAATTTCTGCCTTCCACATTCAAGTCTAGCTGAGTATGAGGGAGGAAAACCAATTCAAATCACCCCAGCAATGGCTACAGAAATGACGAATCATAAGTGGTCTATACAAGAATTATTCATCGCAAATAGAAACTTTGATTAAATATGACACGACCTAAAAATTGGCTATTGTTGCGTGAGGCTGGGGGTTGGGAAAGAACTAGGGTCTAGTTCGTGGAGGAATCTGCTTATTTACCCCTATTTAGCTCGCTAAATGCCCATTTTTTTTGATATCTCATTATTTTACCCAAATTGTGAGATGCATAGAGCGTTAAAAACTCAGATTTGAACTTCTCAAACCCTGGATAAGCAAAACATTCGGATAGTCACATGTAGCATGTTGCAAGAAAAGAAACCCCAATTTCTTCGTATACTTCAATAAAACTTTATGAGGCTCACATCTCTAAAGAGTATAAAATGATATAGAAAAGAGCCATTTTAAACGTATTTATAAGTGAGGTATCGCTTCATAGGTTAAATGTGAAGTATTCATCACAGGAGTGGCAATCAGGGGTTTTCGTGTAGTTCTTTTGAAAATGTTCCACCCAGTTTTTTTTCTGTTCATTCCAAATTTCGTGGAGGGAGGATTCATGTAAGTTTCCTGAGATATGGTTTCCATGAACTCCTTGCTTGCAGAATAGAACATCCCCATTTGCTCGTATTGACATATCACGCCTAAGGTGTAAGCATGGGAACCTCTCTAGGGGAGTCATATCAGAGACACGTTTCTCGGGCATAAGAGAAATATAGGAGTTATATTTTTGCAACAAAAAGTTCACGCCCAACTCTTTTGCAAAGTGATCAATGTCATCAATTTCTTCTTCATTCTCATTAATTTTTAACATTTGGATATAAATTTGATCTAAGTAGTTTGGATTTTGTCGCTTGATCTCTTCCATAAATTGCTCTATGTTTTTTTTTGCCTTCCCTCCATAATAGGCCTCCACTCCATGGATTTCGCTATAGTTTTTTAGACTGTTCAGATTTATGACCCATCGTAGTTTTTGAAAATTGGGATTTTTTGTGATGGAAAAAACCTTATCAAGGTAGTATCCATTTGTTTCTACGATTAGGAGGTGAAGGTATTCGTGATTAAGAAATCTTTGAATTATCTCATTTATTTTTGGGTGTTGAAGTGGTTCTCCAAGGCCACCCAAACAAACCGAAGTGTCTCCGAGACTGTGGTTTAAGTAATCTGTAATTTTAGTCAGTAGAGTTTCATTCATAATGATCACAGGTAGTTCCAGATATTGTCTTGGGCAAAATGTACACTTATATTCACAGTCTTGTATTGGTTCAATTTCAAGGTACGAAGGGGCCACACGTAAAATCTCAGGAGAATTTTTAAGAATGGTATCCAATTGTTGGTATGGGGACTTTTCCAACGATAATTTTGGGAGCAAACTATCAATTTTAATAAGAGATCGTAAAGTCTTTGCCGAAAAATCTAAACGCAATAATCGAAGGTCTGGTTCTTCATAGTGAATTTCCACATGAAAATCATTAATATTTTTTTCGATATAAGTGCTGAGTGGTATGGGAAAATCACGCTTTCTAAACACATCTTCATATTCAATTTGAAATACTTCAATCAGACTCGCACTAAATATTGGCGGACTGATACCAGAGGGTAAATTTTCTCCATAACTATAGTCAGCTTTGTATGAATTATGATTCGAAAAAATTTTAGAGGTAATTTCGACATCCCAGAGAGGAAATATAGAGTCGAAATAGATCAACGTTTGGATATCCTGATGATTTGTAAAAATGTCTTGAATTAAAAATAACTCATGTGCATAATCAAGGTTTTCTACACTGCGAATACTAGCCTGGAGTTGTTCAAAAAAAATATTTGATTCTTGAAAAGAGCAAAAAATTTTTTTATTTTGAGCATCTAATTTCTCCAAAAATAAATTTATAATGGCAAGTAACTGGTTTTTTGAAAATATGTTCGAGAACTTGCCCTCATAGATTTCATTCCAAAACTTACTTCGTTCCGAAGAAAAATGAAGTAAAAAACAGTCTGTATCTTTTCTCAAGGAAAATATTTATTGCTTGCGATAGCCTTTGAGAAAAATTTTGACCGCTAGACGTCTTTTCTCTTTGACAAGCCAATTTTTAAACTTTTTTTTTTGTTTTTCAGAATATATTAGATTGGTGATGGTGTCTGTTAGTTCACTTAGCTGAGGTCTTCTTTTTTTTTCGACGATTACAATAAAATATGCGTTTCCGAGCGGATACTCGTCTGATACCTTCCTTAGTGAAGACTGTTGAACCAAACCAGGCAGTTTCGGGTTAATCAGGGCAATTTCGGCAAGCGACTGCCAGCCAATAAGACCTCCATTTTTTCGTGATGAATGTCGGGAATACATTCTTGCCGCTTTTGCAAAATTAGTTCGAGCGACTTGCTTCGCCTTGGCAATAAGCTTGTTAGCCCGCAATTCATCTTTTGTGTCTCCCGGTTTGAAGGGAATTGAAATTAGCCTGTAATAATACTTATAGCCAATTTTTTGAATGTTCGTTCTATAAAACTTTTTAATTTCATTATCAGAAGGGGGGAACAATTTGATTTTTTGTTGTGCGACTTGTTGTCTGAGTATTTTTTGACGTATATTTTCTCGATAGTCTTCTAAAGTAACCGACAATTTCCGCTTTAATTTTCTTTTTAGATCTTCTTTGTTTTGGATACCTTTCGCTTCCATTTCTTTTTGGATAGCATTGTCAATTTTGGCATCAGTGATGATAATTGACTCTTCTTCCGCCGCATATTGTACGATCGCTTGCTCGATCAATGAATTAAGGGCAAAGTGTGTAATTGACTTTGATTTTGGGATGCGTAGCCTAGAATTTCGAATTATTTTTATTTCATCTTGCAGATCAATTGCCGTGACTCCGATAGGGCCCACCGTTGCGATTAGTCGGTTGATCTGTTCCGCAAATAAACCGGTTACCAGAAACAGAACAATACTGAAAGTTCTCAGCGGCATAGAGCTAAAGCTACCTATGAAGAAACAGTGTATACCACTTTATTTCGTTACGCAATGGTCTACACGGAGGCTGGGAGCTTGTGCAGGAACTAGGATTTTTCAGTGCATTTTATGAGATATTTGCTGCGTCAGTCTCATTTTTCAAATATGTCAAGGAATTTATAGTTTATGCAAGTTGTTCTCGTACCATTTTGCCAAAATTAAATGCTGTAGCTGCGATTTTTACCTCTATTTGAACCTTTTTACTGCCTCTGAGCAAGAATTCTCTGAACTTTTTGGCTTGTTTCAAAATTCCAAAAATGGGTTCAATTTCAGAACCTCGCTTTTTATAGAAAGACTTTGCTTCTTCTGAATTCATCTTCTTGATCATTTCATGTTTTAAAGCAAAACCAGAGTCTACTGACAATTTGCGATAACCTCTGCGTAACTCTTCTTCGCTCGTACAACATTGTTCTCTGGCAGGGCAAATGACACAGTCAGGAGGTTTACCATGATAATGAGTATATTTCTTTTTATTTTTCACAGATTCATTATGAAATTCTAAGGTTTTACCCTCGGGGCAAACCCAAGAATCATCATCCTCGTCATATTTAAACTGATGAGCTTCATAACCTGAATCCTCTTCTCCTTTTCTTTCTTTGGCTACCTGATCAGGTGAAGGTATAAAACCATTGATCCCTTTTGAATCCAGGTATTCCAAACCACTTGAATGAAAGTAACCCGAATCTGCAGAAGCTGTCTGTATACTGATCCCTGTGTTTGACTCAGCTTTAGAAAGAGTAGGAGCTAATTGCTCTAAATCATTTTCTGAATTAGCTTCAGCAATGTCAGCTGCCAAAATATAGCCTTCTGATGAGGTAACTTGAATGTTGTAGCTTTGAGAAATTTTACCATTCCGTTTCATGAATTTAGCATCTGGATCAGTAAGATTTATTTTAGAATCAGAAGCAGACTCTTGATTCTCTTCCAGACTTTTACTGATTGTAACATACTTTTGAGCTTTCCTAAGCATAACAGAATCATTATCCTCTGCAGCCTGGTCTTCATTTATCAATAATTCTGGCTCGTTAGCATGAGAATTAGTTGTATCTTCTAAAAAGACCTCAACTTCTTTTTCTCCTGTTTTTAGAGCTTCTATATCCTGTGTACCTTCTATAGTTTCTGAAGAATCTTTTTCAACAGATGTAGAAAACTCGGCTGGTTCACTTTGCTTTCCTTCTGCTGTTTTTAATGACTCTCTCTTTGCCTTTTCACTCGCTTTTTGTAAGCGAATAAACTCCTCAATGATCGTATCTACCTCTTCAGGATTAAGCTCATAGCCACTGTTGTCTTTACCATATAGTTTATCTTCCTCAATATCTAATTCTCTACCTGAGCGTAGATACTCTAAGATCTCTTGCTGTATAGCTCTTTTACGTTCCTCTAAATCTGACTTTTTGTATGTTTGATCGTCAGCAGCACTGGCTTTGATTTTAGTTCCATCTACCTTAACATCAGTACCAATATTTTTCTTTTTGTGGGATAGCAAAGATACAGAGTAATTAAAAACTTCGCCAATTTCTTTACCAAAATTAACACGGAATTCAGCAATAGACCGAAACTTTACTTTATGACCACCAACTAAATAACGCATGGCGTCGTTCTCTTCACAGGCTTTTTGTAATTCTCTGCTGCTTCTCCATCCACGATGAAAGCCATAAAAAAGGCATCCCAGCATTATAACCGGATGGTAAGCCCGACCCCCTTCTTTTGAGTACTTAGAAAGAAATGGTTTCATAGGAATTTTATCTAACAAGGCAGCAAAGGCATAAACCTCGTGATTTTCTTCTAAATTGTCTGCTATAGTATGCGAAAACAGCATAACTTGATCTCTATCACTTTTCATAAATCGTTTCATAATAAGACATAATCAAAGAAGAACACAGAAAAGCAAGAAAAATCCTAGTTCCTGCACAAGCTCATGATATGTAATTGGTTTTCACACCACTGATGATTAACTATTTGACAAAATGTATCTCTTCTGGTCGTGTGAACTTCTTACTCAGGCAAGTGAGACGCCATGGAAAACACGTATTATAATCGAAAAGATTTAAAGAAATTTGGTGACATTACGCAATGGCAGAAAGAACTCGGTGACAAGTTTTTTGAGTATTACGAGGCTACTTTCAAAGAAGGCAGTTTAACCGCTCGCGAGAAGTCCATCATTGCTTTGGCGGTAGCTCATGCTATTCAGTGCCCCTATTGCATTGATGCCTATACAGCGGACTGCTTAGAAAAGGGCGTAGAAGAAGAGCAAATGATGGAAGCGGTTCATGTGACAGCGGCTATCAAAAGTGGGGCTTCTCTTGTTCACGGTGTTCAAATGATGGAGCAAACAAAAGAAAAATTGATGTCGTGAATGAATCAATCACTTAACCGAAGGAAGCATTACCTTTCTTCACCTAAATATCAAGTTGAATTGTTGAGTGACTGTGAGGCTTTGGGCATCCGTTCTTTTAGAAATAAACTTGCCGAAATCGGACACTTTCCGTTAAAATCAACCAATATTGAAATATTGCAGGTAAATATGGGTAAAATGTGCAATCAGGTTTGCTTGCATTGTCATGTGGATGCTGGGCCTGAACGAAAAGAAATCATGTCAAAAGAAACCATGTTTGAGTGTTTAGAAATATTAGAAAAAAATGATATAAAGATTGTTGACCTGACGGGAGGAGCTCCTGAGATGAACCCGCACTTTCGGTGGTTTGTCGTAGAATTAAAGAAACTTGATAAAAGTGTTATTGTTCGATGTAATCTCACTATTATTTTGGCAAACCGTCGGTATCATGACCTCCCTCAATTTTTTAGAAATCACAAAATCAATGTAGTATCCAGTTTACCATACTTCACAGAAAAAAGAACAAATGCACAGCGGGGCGATGGTGTTTTTGAAAAGTCAATTCAAGCGTTACAAATGCTCAATGATGTGGGTTACGGTAAAGATAATGGCAATTTACAATTAGACCTCGTATATAACCCAGCTGGTTCTTTTTTACCCGGTGACCAGTTCAGCTTAGAAACGCAATTTAAGAAAAAGTTGAAAGAATACGGAATCGTATTTAATAATCTATTTGCGATTACAAATCTTCCTGTGAGCCGCTTCCTTGAGTATCTTATAAAAACTAAAAGATACGAGGACTACATGAGTGAACTGGCTAATGCCTATAATTCTAAAGCAGTGGAGTCTGTCATGTGCCGAAATACCCTGAGTGTCGGCTGGGATGGCTATCTATACGATTGTGACTTCAATCAGATGCTAAATTTGAGAGTAAAGGCTCCTAATCATATTCGTAAATTTGACCTAGATGCATTGAAAAAGCGTGAAATTATTGTCAATCAACACTGCTATGGATGCACAGCGGGAAATGGCTCTAGTTGTGGGGGTGCTACAACATAAAAAAGTCAACTAAAATTCCATAGGTCTTTTGAATAATATTTATCTCCTCCATCGCAAAGAATTGTAATAATAAGAGCATTTTTTGTTCCTTCGTCAGCCAATCTTTCTGCTAGAGATATAGAAGCCCATACAGCACCTCCTGCTGACTGCCCTACAAAATGCCCTTCTTTTCGAGCCAGCATACGCGACATATCGTAAGAAGGTTCTGTTGGGATGGGGATTGTCTCATCAAGTTTATTACGATCAAATATCGGAGGAACAATGGAGGAATCCATATGTTTCAAGCCTTCCAGTCCATGAAAGGCATCGTCAGGCTCGGCTGCAATAATCTTGATATTTGGGTTCTTTTCTTTCAAATACCGGCCTGTTCCCATGATAGTGCCTGTTGTTCCTAAAGTGGCCACAAAGTGTGTGATTCGACCTTGTGTTTGCCCCCAAATTTCGGGACCTGTTCTTAAATAATGGGCTTTGGGGTTTGAAGGATTTCCATATTGATCTGGTTTAAAATATTTATGACGATTTTTTTCAAATCGATCGTGTGCACCAATGATCGCTCCATCGGAACCCTCCATCGGAGATGTATAGATGATCTTGGTGCCGTGAGCATTCAAACGATCTTTACGTTCTTTAGAAACATTTTCGGGGACGCATAATTCAACAGGACAATTAAGCAAGCTCCCTATCATAGCCAAGGCAATTCCTGTGTTTCCACTCGTTGAATCGAGAATTGTTTTTCCATCTTGCAGTTTCCCAGATTCAATACCATCTAAAATCATTTGGAGAGCAGGGCGATCTTTAATGGAACCACCAGGATTTCGATTCTCCATCTTAGCCCATACTTGTATATTCTCAGGCAGATGGCTTGTTATATTCACAAGCTTGACCAAAGAGGTATTCCCAATTGAGCTAAGTAGCGTATTTTTTAATATTTTTTTTATTTGTGCATTCATTTTATTTCTATGGATGCAGTGTCAAAGTAACCTTAATGCTTGGTTAAGATCACTGATCAAGTCTTCCACGTCTTCAATACCCACAGATAAACGAACTAGATTACTATGGATTCCTATTTTCACTCGTTCAGAATCTTCCATTTCATAATAACTCATGAGAGCGGGTTGTTCAATCAGAGTCTCCACACCTCCCAAAGAAGGGGCAATTTGAGCAAATTGCATCTGGTCAATAAATTTGGAAGTATTTTCAAGATCTGCCTTTACCAGGAAGGAAACAACACCTCCAAATCCACGCATTTGTTTTTTAGCAAGCTCGTAGTTTGAGTGTGACTTTAAGCCTAAATAATAAACTTTTTCGATCTTGGGGTGGGACTCTAAAAATTCAGCAATTTTCTGAGTTGAACTATTTTGTTGCTGAATTCTGAGAGCAAACGTTTTAAGACCTCGAAGTAACAAATAACATGAATTGGGGTCGATCACCCCCCCCATAATAGATAGGAGTTCTCTGAAAGCATTGATTAAATGTTCTTTCCCGAGAATCGCTCCTCCTAAAATATCATTGTGCCCACTCAAATACTTTGTAACACTGTGTATTACAATATCAATACCAAAAGCAAGTGGTCTTTGATTATAGGGAGTTGCAAACGTGGAATCGATAAGAGACTTCACGTTATTCTGTTTACAAACTCTCGCAAGAGCCTCCATATCGAGTATGTGGAGGTATGGATTGGTAGGTGATTCTGATATCAATAATTTTGTTTTTTGACTTACAACAGCTTTTTCAATATCTTCTATTTGGGGTTTAACAAAGTTAAAACTAATACCGAACTTGGAGAGAACTTGAGTTACAAATTGTCTTGTTCTTCGATAACTATCATCTGTAATGACAATATGGTCACCTTGACGACAAATACTGAGAATCGCTGTTGTAACTGCGTTCATTCCGCTCGCCATCAGAAGGCATGCTTCAGCATTCTCTAGAGATTTAAGTTTCGCCTCAGCAACGCTCTGTGTCGGATTTCCATATCTTCCGTATTCAGCTATTCGATCCGACTTACCTTGAAAAAAATCGTGAAGACCTTGTGTATTTTTGAACGTATATGTAGCTGTCTGATAAATAGGAGTTGTGAGAGGACAATGCTGTGCTTCCATGACCGAGCCTCCATGCACAGAAGATGTGGAAAACCCCATTTGCGGCAGTTTTATGGTTTTTTTATCTGTTTCCATTTTATTTTTTATTAATACTCAGATGGTACAAAATCAGACACAAAACCATTTTTAATATTTTTCTCAATTTTTTCATGCACAATCTGTTTAACATCATCTAAGGTCGCCTCTAATTCAATTGGTTTATTTTGGTATTTGGCCTGAACATCTTTTAATTTATTCTTATGATAATTTACCTTAAAATCAATAAACTTGAGGCCATGTGCTGTGGAAATCACAACAACCGTTTCGTTGCGTTCTATGATATTTTTTTTCTTAAGCTTTTGAAGAACCGCCAAAGCCACGCCCGTATGTGGGTCAGTCATGAGACCTGAAAAATCAGCGAGAGCTGCTGCATTACTTAATTCATTTTCCGATGCTTGCTCCACTACTCCATTCGTTTTTTCTAAGATACCAATTGCTTTGCTCACTGAAACAGGATTCCCTATTTGAATTGCTGAGGCTAATGTTGTCTTGGCTCCAACCGGTTTAAACTCTTTAAAGCCTTTCTGATAAGAAAGATATAATGGGTTTGCTTTTTCTGCTTGAGCAAGTGCAATACGGGGCATTTTTTGTATAAGACCTAGCTGATACATTAATAAAAGCCCCTTTCCTAAGGCCGTAACATTACCAAGATTTCCTCCAGGAATAATAAACCAGTCAGGGGTCATCCAGTCTAACTGTTGGACAATTTCAATGCCAATTGTTTTTTGCCCCTCAATGCGTAAGCTATTCATTGAGTTTGCGAGATAAATTTCTTTTTCTTTGGTCAGCTTTTGAACCAACTTCATACATCCATCAAAATCAGTATTCAGGGATAAAACGAGTGCCCCGTTTGAAACAGGTTGAATTAACTGAGCCATAGAAATTTTATCTTTAGGGAGCAAGATCACACTTTGGATATTGGCATTCGCTGCATAACTCGCCAGTGCCGCCGAAGTATCGCCCGTTGATGCACAAGCAACAGCCTGAATTTCACCTCCATTGGCAATAATCGACTTGACTTGACTCACCAATACCGTCATTCCCAAATCTTTGAAAGAACCCGTATGACTATTTCCGCAAAGCTTTACCCACAATTCACTTTGATTAAAAATCTGTTCAAGCCTCTCCGATCGAAATAAATTTGTGGTACCCTCATACATAGAAACAATATGCTCATTTTTAATTTGAGGTAAAATCCACTCCTTTTTACCCCAAACACCTGAACCGTATGGAAACCTTGAAGAACGATACCTTTCATCAAAAGCTCGAATCCAACTTTGTGCAGATCGGTTTTTAAGTCGTTCAATATCATGGACGACCTCAAGAAGAGACCCACACGAAGAACATTCGTATATAATTTGCTCTAAAGGAAATTTTTGGCCACAGTCGTGGTTAATACATTGAAAATTTGCTGAGTAATGCATCAGAATGAATCGTGCGAAAAAAAGCCCCGGTTACAGCGAATTTACCTCAAATTACAAGATATAAGTTAATAACATCATCAAGGCACTTACTTGTAATGTCAAAATCTCGACTCAAATCGACTGCAAACATGAGAGGGAGCCAATTCGAGACTCTATTCATCTTTTTTTGATTAACTTTTTTCTCGAGACTATAAAATTTTCTTTGGATTTTGGATCTAAGGTTTTTGGCTTTGAATTTTGCCTCTTGGCTGGGACCCTCTTTTAAGCACTTCCTTAAAATTTTAATTTGTTGATTAATAAGGGCAACTTGTTCTTTTAATACACCTTTTTCTTTTTTACCAAGTTGTGTCTCATTGTCATGAGCAAGGCCTGTTCTACGAGCAATTCGAGCAAAACAATCTCCAATTTCTTCTGCCTTTTTCACCGTCTCAGCAAAAGAGATAACTTGCTTGGCCGTCCGCCCAATCAACCCTTCTTCTTGAATTATATTCAAAGCACTCAGTACATTATAACGATAATTGTCGAGAGTCGTTTCAACCTCAAGAACGGATTTGACAATTTTAGGTGAATATTTTTTTAGAACTAGTTTTTCGATATTGATAAAATTTTTGATAGTTTTTCGAATAAAGATACGGCTAAAACCTAAGATTTGCTCTAGCTCTAGACTTGCCCCCATTGAACTACCACCTGCTTTAAGAAGCTTTGTACCTTTGAATATTTCTTGTGGCTGTTCCTCAGAAAATAAACTAGAAATTTTAATAACGATCTTCTCCAATTGACCGACAAAACCGACCAATAACAAGGTGTTTAAGACATTGAACATCGAATGAAATGTTGATATATGAAAACGCGTCGATTCTGTATCTTGCAGAGGGTTTGAATTTACTAGAAAAGCAACAATTTGAACCATAGGGTCAAATAAACAAAGTGCCCATGTTACTCCAATTAAATTAAAAATTGTGTGGGCAAGCGCCGCTCGTTTTGATTGAATACCACCGACAAGAGTCGCAATGTTTGCGGTAATGGTCGTGCCGATATTTTCACCTAAAAGCATTCCGAATGCGGCCTCCAGCGTAATATGGCCGGAAAAGGTCAGAGCGATTGTGATTGTGGTTGTGGCTGATGAAGATTGAATAATAACTGTCAAAATAATACCCACAAGAAGAAAAGTAAGAACAGTATAAAAATCATTTCTCACATAACTTTGTAAAAATTGAAAAGATTCTGGATTTTTTGTGGCATCTGGTATGGCTGATTTCATAAAGTCTAGACCCAAGAATAAAAGACCAAAACCAATTAAAATCAGACCATAAAATTTTAGCTTTTTCTGACTCAAGAAAACAAAAACCATACCAAAAAATATTGAAGGAAGAGCAAAGATCGTAATTTTAAATTTAAACCCCAAGAGAGCAACCATCCATGCAGTGATTGTAGTTCCAATATTGGAACCCATAATTACTGTGATGGCTCGTGATAACTTTAGAAGACCGGCATTCACAAAACCAACAACCATGACTGTAGTTATAGAAGAGGATTGCACCATGCAGGTAATCGCAATTCCACTAAAAATACCCATGGGACGACTATGTGTCATTTTAGAGAGAAGAGTCTTGAGTTGGCTACCTGCCACCTCTTGGAGAGATTCACTCAGAAGCTTCATGCCGTAGAGGAAAATCCCCAAACCTCCACATAAAGGTAGTATTATATCATACAATGTATATTCCTCAATTCTCGAAAATTATCTTATGAGTTTAACGATCATCTCTAACTTTTCAGCAACCAACATAACATCAGGCACTTTTCCTTTTTCGATAACGAGAGCTGTGGGTGAAAGTTCTTTTCTGATAATATTTTTGTCTTGAAAACTCCCTAATAGTTTTTCTTTTAGCGTTGTGTTGGAAGTTTCTAATAAAATGACACCTTCTTCAATGTTAACAACAGGGAGTTCGTTTGTCCACTCTTCAATTGAAAACATGATATTCTGTGGTATTTGATTTTTCGAGAGACTTTGCAGAAAATCTTTAAACTCAGCAATGCTATTACCTAGCAAAATACCTTCTTGCAGGGATTCTTTGGTAAGTTGGAAAGTATATATATTATCAAAACTTTTCAGATAAGCAAATGATTTTAGCAAGTGAAGGCTTTGAATCGACAGATTTTCTGGCATTACAATGACCGTAGCATCTGGGTTTACGTAAAGAGAATTCTGCTCATTCCGGACTCTAATTTCTTTTTTGAAGAAAATATATTCTCCTAGCTCTGACAAGCTTATCCAGCGTTCGGGATACTTTACGTCCAATAGACCAAACAAATTCATGTAGAACAAAGAAGATACGAGAAGACCCCTCTTTTGGAGATATTGTGCTTTAAAGTTCATAATTTTAAAATTAGGTGATAAAATTACATTTTCTCTGATGTTTTGAGCAATCATCACTTTAGCATACACGCCTTTATTCTCATGTATTATTTTTACACAAGAATCAAGTATTTCTTTTTTATAGAAAGGGATGTCCAATGGCAAAAAAATATCAGCTCCTACCATACGTCTCTCTGAGGCATGTAACAACAGTTGGGTGAGTTTTTTGAGTAAAATAATGGGATCTTGGTTTATAAAATCTTCAAAAGCAGGTTCTAAAATAATATTATCCCCTCGAATATCAATTAACTGAAATAATTTAAGTATGGGGAGTATCATCTCAATTTGGTATATTTGACTTTTTTCTCGAAAAAGATTTTTATCAATTTCAACAAAATATTCTTCACTGCGTCTCATATCAGATTGTTTTACTTTTTCAGATTGAGATAAGGTAATACCTTTATTTGATATAAAGAGGAGTAGTCGTTTCATATTGAGTATAAAATCGAGATGATTACAGACGGTTTGGTCTTGACGTTCTTTGATTCCTTCTTCGGGAATAAAAATAGGGTTTCTAACTAGATAGTCAAAAAGCTCCACAGGGATCGTCAGAACTCGAACAAAGCGTTCGTCGACGTAATAAACATCTTTAAGGATGTTGAAATCATCAAACTTTTTCAAGGTAGGCTCAACTTCAAGCCTCTGCTCATCTAAAATGATTCTGACGCTACTAATTTCTAATATTCCACCATTATTGAACGCTTCAACAAGTAAAACAAGTTCCTTTTCATTTAAAAAGGAATTAATTATCTTCCCCAAAACCTTATCTTCAACGCTTTTATTGGAAAACTCAATTAGATTTATCTTTTTGCCGACCATGGAGATATATTTTTTATTGAGATTTTCAAAACCACTTTTTTGGATCATCTTTTTTATAGACAATTTAAATTTCTCAGCATTCTCATTTGCGCTAACACTGACGAAAACACTGATCTCTTCAAATGGATAGTATTTGTCTAGAGTATTGGTGATACGCTCTCGATTCTTCCTTTGGTAGACGAGCAGGAGATATCTTAAAACAGCGAGTTCTTTTTCGATATTAATGGGCTGTATCTTGACTTTTCGAGCAATTTCTCCCAAGGTGAGGACAGTTTTACTCCTGATAATTAGAGTATATATGCGCACTTGAAGAGGAGTTAACTTTTCGAGAATACCTCTTATATAGTATTCGTCAGTGAGATATTTTGAAAAAATAGGAATTAAATTTCTTTTATCAAGCTGCTTTTGGGGTACATTCCACACTTCAGCAATGCTGACTTGCTTATCGCGTGAAAGCCCTTGCAACTCTTCTTTTAGCGTGCTCATAAATAAAAATATGGAGAAGCCGCGACGTCATTCTAAATATATTAAGCGTCCTGTAAAGGAAGTAGTCACTGTAAGTATAAATATAAATTACTTTACAATGCTTTTCCAAAATTATTTTAATTTTGGTGAATGACTAGAAAAATTGAGATCATGGATACGACTCTTAGGGATGGTGAACAAACACACAATGTCTCTTTCAGCCCATCAGAGAAACTACATATCTCAAAAATATTACTAGAAAAATTAAGGGTAGATCGTATTGAAGTTGCCTCAGCACGAACATCCCTAGGCGAACAACAGAGTCTGAAGAATATCACAGAATGGGCGAAAAAATCCACATTAGAATCAGCTCTCCAAAAAATAGAAGTCTTGGGTTTTGTCGATCAAAACAGGTCAGTAGATTGGATCAAAGAAGGAGGGGGTTACGTTTTGAATCTACTTATAAAAGGGAGCTTAAACCATTTAAGTAATCAATTAGGTAAGGCTCCCAGTGAACATTACCATGAAATAGAAGAAGTGATTCAATATGCTCACTCACACAACTTTATAATCAATACCTATTTAGAAGACTTCTCGAATGGTTATAGAGATAGCAAAGAGTATGTCTTTCAAACAATTCATTTTTTACACTCTTTGAACGTATCTAGAATTATGCTCCCTGATACCCTAGGAGTGTTCTATCCCAAAAATGTGTACGAGTGCATTCATCAAATTAAATCAAAATTCCCACAGCAACACTTTGACTTTCATCCGCATAATGACTATGGTTTGGGAACAGCCAATGTACTTGAGGCAGTCAGGGCGGGGGTGGATGGGGTGCATACAACAATCAACTGTTTAGGGGAGAGAACGGGAAATGCTTCTTTGGCTCAAGTCACTGCGGGTATTCGAGATCATCTTTTTTTTGAAACAGGCATTCAAGAATCACAGCTTTATTCGACTTCTCGAATTATAGAAACTTTTTCGGGGAAACGTCTTTCTGCAAATGAACCTATTGTAGGTGCGGATGTCTTTACGCAAACAGCTGGTATCCACGCTGACGGAGATAAAAAAGGAGATTTATACAAGAGTATTCTTGCCCCCTCCCGTTTTGGCCGTAAACATTCATACGCGTTAGGCAAACTTGCTGGTAAAGCCTCCTTAGAAAACAACCTCAAAGAACTTGGCATTGAAATGAATGAAGGAAACTTAAAAAAGGTACTGGAAAGAATTGTTGAACTTGGGGATCAAAAGAAAATCGTCACAGCAGAAGACTTACCTTTTATTATTGCAGATGTCTTAAAGTTACCCGACAATAGTAAAATCCAAATTCATAATTTGGTGATTACATCCGGTAAAAACCTCTCTCCCGTATGCAGTATGGTCATCCATTATGAAAAAAAAGACTACCAAACGACAGGTAATGGTGACGGAGGATACGATGCCTTCATGAACGCCCTCAAAGAATGGAGTGTTCAAGTAAAAAAGGAAATCCCCGAGCTCATTGATTATGAAGTAAGAATTCCACCCGGGGGTAAGACCTCTGCTCTTGTTGAATGTCAAATTACATGGAAAAAAAACAATGAGAAGGTTATTATAACGAGAGGAGTTGACTCTGATCAAGTATTAGCCGCTGTATATGCTACAGAGAAAATGCTCAATGTTATTTTGTAGCTTTCATATTACTTGAAATTTTTATGTCTCTTAAAAAAGTTGGTATTGTTTGTAAAACGTCAAACTTAGAGAACTTTCAGGCGATGAACCTATGGGATAAGATGCAGTCTCAAAATTTTCCTTTAGTTGACCGTATCCGCCTTTCACACAATAAACATGAAACCTCAATTCAAAACTTAAAGCAACTTTTAGACTCAGAAAATATTCACTATGATTTTTTTGGTCGCGAAGATACGTTTCCTGTCAAAAGTAATATCGACCTTTTGATTAGTTTGGGAGGAGATGGTACATTCATACATTGTGCCCAATATAATATGAACGTTCCTCTGCTTGGCATCAATTCTGCCCCTGGAGACAGCATTGGTCATTATTGTAAATTCAATGTTTTTGATGATCAGGCGGAGCTCCGGGATTTTTTACAGCATCTCAACAAAAGGATTATTCAGCCTAAAAAAATTGACCGACTTCAAGCTTATATAGACTCCAAACCAATCGAAGTGCCCATCCTAAACGACATCCTTATTACAGAAGCCAACCCAGCCGAAATTTGTTCTTACCTGATTCAATATAGAGGCGTAATAGAATGGCATAAATCATCAGGAGTATGGGTTTCAACAAGTAACGGCTCAACGGCCGCCTACCGTTCGGCGGGTGGAGAACAATTTCAAACCTATAATCAAAATAATAAAAAACAATATGGCTTTTTTGTTCGGGAGCTTTATGGTAATCAGAATCGTTTACGAAATAAGCTTGTCTGTGAAGATGACCTATTTCAGGTGACCTCAAATATGCCAAGTGGAGTAATTTATATTGATGGCTTCAGAACCAAGTTTAATTTTCTTCCGATGAGAACACTCCATTTTAAATTTCATAAAAAACCGCTAGTTGCCCACCTTTAACCAGCAAGTTTCTTGCCTCCTAAAATTAAAATGTCTTACACGATCAAGCCAAAAATCTTAGAGCTAGACTTCGGCATGGGCAATATACGTTCCCTCCAAAAAGCATTTGAGTACCTAGAGCAACCTGTCTGTATTTGTGACGAGGCTAAAAAAATTAAAGAAGCTGATGCCATTTTACTCCCAGGGGATGGAGCATTTGGGATGGCAATGAAAGAAATTAAATCCCGAGGTTTCTATCATGAACTAAATGAACACCATCAAAAAAATAAACCCATTTTTGGGATCTGCATTGGCTTCCAGATTTTATTTTCAGGTTCCACTGAATTTGGAGAACAAAAAGGCCTTAATTTTTTGCCCGGCACATTTTCAAAAATTGAGACGAAACTACCCGTGCCGCACATTGGTTGGAGCAAAACAAAAATTATAAAAAAAACGTTACTTACTCAAGCAATACCCAACGATTCTTATTTTTACTATGTGCATTCATACGCACTCAAAAGAAAAAGAGAAAAAGAAAACTCATGGCACGTAGGAATCTGCACCTACGAAGAAGAGCTAGTTTCTATTATTGAACACAAAAACCTCTTTGGAGTTCAATTTCACCCTGAAAAATCACAAAAGACAGGTCTGAACATGCTGAAAAATTTCTTACAAGTGTTTGAATGAAGTCTCAACGAACGTTCGCTTTTAGAAAGCTCATCCGTAACTAAAGCCTATACGAAGGATATAATGATCTGTTCAATCATACTTTTCAATCATACTTTATTTAGCCTCTCAAGTTTTCTGCGTACATTCTAGCACAATAACTAATAATAATATCTGCACCAGCTCTCTTTATCGAACAAAGTGTTTCTTCGATTGCTTTTTCAGGGTCAAGCCAGCCATTCTGAATGGAAGCTTTTAACATAGAATATTCTCCGCTCACATGGTAAGCAACAATAGGCAATGCAAATTTTTCTTTAAGAGTCTGGATCACGTCTAAATAATGAAGTGCTGGCTTTACCATGATAAAATCAGCACCTTCTTGATAGTCAAGCTCTGTCTCAATGAGTGCCTCTCTTTTGTTGAATGGTGACATTTGGTATGTTTTTTTATCGCCTTTTTTAGGAGCAGAACCTAAGGCATCCCTGAATGGTCCATAGAAAGCACTCGCATATTTAACAGAATATGACATAATCCCTGTTCTTTGGAAATTATTTTTATCTAATTCTTGGCGAAGATAGCCTACACGACCATCCATCATATCAGAGGGGCCTAAAATATCTGCGCCAGCCTTGGCTTGTTCTAATGACATTTTGGCTAATATGGGTAGTGTTTCATCGTTCAATATCTCTCCATTGTAAACGAGCCCATCGTGTCCATCAGAATTATAGGGGTCCATCGCAACATCAGATATGATACAGATCTCAGGAAATTCTTTTTTAAAAAGACGAATTGCTTCAAGATAAAAGTTATTTTTAGTGTAACTATAACTAGCCTCGGTATCTTTCATTGTTTCGTCAACGACGGGAAACAAAACAAAAGAAGAAATATCTATTGCTAAACAAGCTTCGATTTCTTGGAGTGCTTGATCAGCTGAAAAACGATATTGATCAGGCATGGATGCGATGGGTTCTTTTTTATTACTGCCATCCAAGATGAAGATTGGCACCACCAAACTTTGCGGCAGGAGAAATGTTTCTCGGGTCAAACCGCGGATGGATACTGATTGTCGGCTACGACGAGGTCTGCGAGGGATATTCACAAGCGCCTACTTTGCCTTGACTCATTCTGTAGACAAACTATTTTTTCTTATGTCGATTCGCTCTTCTTTTTTTCTTTCTTTTGTGATTGGCGATCTTCCAGCGCTTTCTTTTTTTACCACTAGGCATACCTAAAAGAAACTCTTTATGAACCCAATGCCTCTTCCAGGGCATTCATGGCTTTATCATAATCAGGTTCTTTAGTAATTTCAGGGACAAGCTCATGATAAACGATTTGATTATTTTGATCAGTAATAAAAACGGCTCTTGCCAAAAGGGCTTTTAACGGACCATCCATCATTTCGATTTTATACTGCTTTGAAAAGTCGTTATAGCGGAAATCAGAAGCATTAACAATATTATTCAAACCTTCTGTCTCGCAAAATCTTTTCATGGCAAACGGCAAATCTTTAGAAACAACAACACCAAGAACACCTGATTTTGTGGATAACTTTTTGTTAAAGACCCTAACCTGCATTTGACAAACACCAGTGTCGAGGCTGGGAACCGCCATAATTACCTTATGTTTGCCAGAAAAGCTGTATAAATTTGATTCGCCAAGATCATTCGTCACAAACTTAAAATCGGGGGCAGAACTTCCTTTTTGAGGTGGGGAACCACTCAGAGAGAGAGGCGAACCTTTGAAGCAAACAGAAACCATACCAGACAGGTGAATTTAACACTCACTACCGTAAAGAACTTTTTAAATTTTATAAAACTTACGCTTTTTTTTGCATTGATTACCATGTGAATAGCATAAAGCCATTTGCGAAATGACACATGACTACGTTCAAATATAGTGCCTTTGAAAATGCTGAAACTGTTATGTGGTTTAACCCCCGCCTGTGCCCGAAGGGTGAAAACTGGACACTTTATTGTGTTAAATTTAGGAGGTAAAACTATGATTAAAAGACAAAGATACAGTAAGGAAGCAAAAGAGAGATTGGCTTTGGAGATGATTTCAGGTCAGACTAGCACGGCAGAAATATCTAAGAGAGAGATGATTTCAGTCGCAACTTTATCGAGATGGAAGCGACAGCTGGTTTCCGAAGGCTTTGAAGATAAAAATGGGGTTGAGTTAGAATTGAGAAAAAAAATTTCCTATTTAGAATCGGCCTTATCTGACTTAATGATAGAAAATCAGATTTTAAAAAAAACGGAAAAACTTCTTCAAGAATACAGGCAAAAAGAGAAATTATCAAGAATAGCCTCAGCACAGAATTTGGGATCACAAGGAGTTGCAGAGTTATGAAACTAGAAAAGTCAACTTATTATTATAAGTCGAAGGAGAAGAAAGATGATTCAACGATTCTAAAATCTATCCATGAAATTAGTGATCAATTGAACCAAGTAGGTTATATCTCGATGACGCAAATTCTAAAAGATAGAGGCTTTACAATAAATAAGAAGCGAGTTTACCGAATTATGAAAGAAAATAGACTTTTATGCACTAAAAAGGTGTTTTTGAAGCCAAAAACTACCCAATCTAAGCATAATTTCAGAAAATATCCCAATTTGATTAAAAGTGTGCAAGCTGATCCCTTCAAGGTAATTGTTGGCGATATAACCTATTTTGATATTAATTCGAAAGACCACTATTTAGCTTTGCTCATGAGGCTTATGAGTCGCCGTATCGTAGGAGCGGCCATTTCTGATAAAAATAACACCCAACTGGTCATAGCAGCCTTTCTTTCGCTTAAAAGAGAAATAGGAGATTTACAAAATTACTACCATCATACTGATGCTGACGTCAGATATTGCTCAAATGAGTATATCGCTCTATTAGAAGAAAGTAGAATCAATATTTCCATGTGTCGTGGTAATGTGTATGAAAACGCTCATGCCGAATCATTGAATAAAACAATTAAATATAAAGAAATTAATTTATCAGAATATCAAAACTTTGAAGAAGCTCAAAAAAGTATCTTCAGGTTTATCCATCTTTATAATACGATGAAGCCACATTCAGCTTTAGGATGGGTGACACCTCAAAAATATGAGGAGAAATATCTAAAAGAATAAGAAAAAGACTGTCCAGTTTTCACCCTTCGGGCACAGGCGGGGGTTAAACCAATGACATGAGTTACAAACAAACATTTTTCTTTCATTTTTCTTATCATATACTTTATCACTACCACATTTATTACAAGTTACACCATTGGGATAACGTAATTTAATAAAGTATTCTATAAAGGTCTCGTCAGTTGGGAATTTATCCATAAGCTTAAAATAGCTTATTTGACTTGCTTGTATCTTTTTATCTGTATTAATCTTGTCCATAACCATGTATAATATGAATATGGAAAGTGTAAAGCGCGAAATAGCATAATTACAATTTTTTGGATTTTTTCACCTTGGGCGGTAATATAGCCCACTCTAACAAGAAAAGAATATTCTTGTCAAGAGCGAAAAACTTGTAAGTATGGTGTGTGCCATGGTTATTTGAAAACCGCAGTTTTAATGCTCCCGAAAAGTTAAAGAAGCTTCTTAAAAAGAATGAAATCATTAAGACACCAGGGGTCTTTAATGCTTTGACTGGGATGATTGCCAAAAAAGAGGGCTTTCGAGCTCTGTATGTTTCTGGTGCCTCTTTCTCCGCAAGTCAGGGGCTTCCTGATCTTGGATATTTCAGTGTAGAAAACTTGGCTAGCTACGTGCGTAACCTTTACCGAGCTGTCGATTTACCTATTATTGTTGATGCTGATACTGGTTTTGGAAAGGCTATGCACCTACCACATACAATCATGGAATTAGAAGAAGCGGGTGCTGCAGCCATCCAAATAGAAGATCAAGACTTACCCAAAAAATGTGGTCACCTAGAAAGTAAAAAACTCATTTCCACCCAAGACATGTGTCAAAAAGTTCGAGCAGCTAAAAAAACGCGGAAGAATTTATTGATTGTAGCCCGTACCGACGCTTATAGCTTACTTGGTATAGACGAAGCAGTGAAAAGAGCCAACGCCTACATTGAGGCAGGTTGCGACATTGTTTTTCCTGAGTCACTTGATACAAAAGAGGCCTTTTGTGAGTTCTCAAAAAGGGTTTCCATACCATTATTGGCGAATATGACTGAATTTGGCAAGACCCCCTACTATACGGCAGAAATGTTTCAGCAATGGGGATATCAAATTGTGATCTATCCTGTGACCACGCTAAGAGTTGCCATGAAGGCTGCTGAACAAGTCCTCCAACTCATCCAGGAAGAGGGAACCCAGCAAAACCTTATCAAAAATATGCAAACCAGAAAGGAGTTATACGATCTGCTCGATTATGATGGTTACGGCATATTTGATAATTCAGTGGCTGAGTCAGCTGCCCATATAGAATAGGAAAATCGCAAGTTTTAATTACTTTTTAAGCCAACTCTAAAGAAAGCCCTGTTGAGGTCTGTTAATCTTTTTTAAAAAAGCCCTTAGTCAACCTCAAAGAGAGCCTTTGGTTGAGGGCACTTCCATGTTTCGTTTATCGTCAATGGCAACAGCATTTCTGACAGAAAAACCAAGGGCTTTAAAAATTGACTCATGGATGTGGTGGCGATTCTCTCCGTACTCCACCTTGACGTGTATGTTCATGGCAGCGTGAATTGATAATTTATGCAGAAATTCCAATGTCAATTCCGAATCATAGATGCCAAACTTTCCCATACCACCAATCTCTGGACCCATATACTTAAAATAGGGCCTCCCTGAAAAGTCTACAGCAACGGTGGTAAGAACCTCGTCCATGGTCAATATAAAACAGCCAAAACGAAAAATCCCTTTTTTAGAGCCAAGTGCTTTTTGGAAAAGTTGTCCAAGTACAATAGCTGTGTCCTCCACGCTATGATGGCAATCAATCTCAATATCTCCTGTTAGACGCATATTAATATTGACTAAACTATATTTTGTAAAATGCGAGAGCATGTGTTCAAAAAAAGGAATGGGAACGCTCCCTGAAAGTTTCCCTGTGCCATCAATATTTAACTCCATATTAATTTGAGTCTCTTTGGTTTCTCTGCTAATTTTGGCAATTCGTGGCACTCTCTAGTTATCGACCAAAAGAAAACTTTTCAAAAATCCTTTTTTGTCGATAATTAAGACAATGATAAGAAAAGCATCTTTGTATATGACCTTAACTTTTTTCTGGATATGCACATTATATTTATTTTGGCCGAAGGATGTAAAAAATATCTATTATTTTATGTTTGGTAGCATCAATATAACAAAATCAAACCTTAGTTCAGCAAAGTATAAAAATACTTTGCGTATTTGGCAAAAAAAAATAAAATACCTACGCACAGTCTCCCATAATAAAGCCAAAAAAAAACAAGTGCAGCGTCACCAACGCTTAAACCTCAAGACTGAAAAAATCACGAAGAGATTAAGTCAATTAAAACCCACATTCAAAATGAACATGGAAAGTGCATGCCAAATAATTCAGTTGTGTAAGAAAAAAATCAAATGATAAGAAAATTTTCAAAAATAAAAAAAATGGTTCAAAGTATCGTCTATATTCACTGCATTATTTTTTTTGATGATATTTTTGCTAAGATTGTGAAAAAAAAAATTGGAGAAGTCGCTGAAATTGATTACATTACAAAAACAAGTAAGGTTAAAATTTACGACAAAGCAATTTTTGAGGTAGTCGAAGGAAAAGCAACATGGCTTGTGTTAGACGAGAAAGAAAAGATCATTGCAAGATTCAATATCACAAGAAAAACAATCATCAGTAATACAATTTTGCTGAGAGGTTATTTCACTGATATTAAAGGAAGCCTGTATATTGGTTTGAGTATTGCTTTTGAACAACCAGCTCATGAGGAGCCGATTCTACCCGATGCAGTCATGCCTCAGAGAGACTTGCCAAGTAAAATATTCAATCAAAAAGATCAGAGTATACTTATTTTGGTTCCTAAAGGTAACTTTGTTTATGGCTCTAATATTATTGGCGAGGTTCACTATACAAGTCCGGCTCAAAGAGAAATTAGTGCATTACAGCAAGTTAGAGGCAAGAAGCGTGTAAACTATATTTCTTTGACTGACTTTTACATTGATGCCTATGAGGTGACAAATCATCAATTTTCACATTTTCTTAAAGAAACTGGTACAAAACATCCTCCTAACTGGAAAAAAGATTTTCAGCCAAAACAACCAGTAGATCGAGTCAGCTATGAGCAAGCTAAGCAATATTGTGTATGGGCAGGGAAAAGGCTCCCCACTGAATTAGAGTGGGAGAAATCGGCAAGAGGAGCCAATTTAAGAGTATTTCGAGATCGTGAGGAAGAGCTTCAGTTCCTTGAAAATCCCAAAGTATATCCAACAGGTCAAGACTTTGATTCCAATATATGTATTACAAGAGAAAGTGGATTTCTGAGTCCATTACCTGTGGACTCACTAAGAGACGATAGTTTTTTTAAAACAAGAGATGGTCTACACATCAAAGGTTTATGTGGAAATGTTTCGGAATGGACTTCCAGCTGGTTTTTGCCTTACCGTGGAAATACCATACCCAACACCATGTATGGAAGACGGTTTAAGGTAATTAGAGGAGGCTCTTATGATCTTAACAAAAAATGGGCAAAAGCTTATAGTCGAAGAATTGGGGGTATCCCTGACCTCCTAAGTGATTATAAAGCGGGCTTCCGATGCGCCATGAACGCAAAATAGTTCTCGAAACTATGAAAAAATGAACAACCAAATTTGTAGCCACTCAAAAGTCGGTATTTAACTCCGATTTGGCAGTTTTAGCGAGCTAAAAAGGAAAAATAAGTGTGCATGATTTTAAAAAAAACAATAATTCAGTATATTTTCCCCGCTCAGTTTAATGTTTTGAATTTTCTAGCCTTGGGTGGGGTGAGGAGCTTGTGCAAGAACTAGGATTTTTCTTGCTTTTCTGTGTTCTTCTTTGATTATGTCTTATTATGAAACGATTTATGAAAAGTGATAGAGATCAAGTTATGCTGTTTTCGCATACTATAGCAGACAATTTAGAAGAAAATCACGAGGTTTATGCCTTTGCTGCCTTGTTAGATAAAATTCCTATGAAACCATTTCTTTCTAAGTACTCAAAAGAAGGGGGTCGGGCTTACCATCCGGTTATAATGCTGGGATGCCTTTTTTATGGCTTTCATCGTGGATGGAGAAGCAGCAGAGAATTACAAAAAGCCTGTGAAGAGAACGACGCCATGCGTTATTTAGTTGGTGGTCATAAAGTAAAGTTTCGGTCTATTGCTGAATTCCGTGTTAATTTTGGTAAAGAAATTGGCGAAGTTTTTAATTACTCTGTATCTTTGCTATCCCAATATTGGTACTGATGTTAAGGTAGATGGAACTAAAATCAAAGCCAGTGCTGCTGACGATCAAACATACAAAAAGTCAGATTTAGAGGAACGTAAAAGAGCTATACAGCAAGAGATCTTAGAGTATCTACGCTCAGGTATAGAATTAGATTGGTTTAACCCCCTAAAACTGGACACTTTATTGTGTTAAATTTAGGAGGTAAAACTATGATTAAAAGACAAAGATACAGTAAGGAAGCAAAAGAGAGATTGGCTTTGGAGATGATTTCAGGTCAGACTATCACGGCAGAAATATCTAAGAGAGAGATGATTTCAGTCGCAACTTTATCGAGATGGAAGCGACAGCTGGTTTCCGAAGGCTTTGAAGATAAAAATGGGGTTGAGTTAGAATTGAGAAAAAAAATTTCCTATTTAGAATCGGCCTTATCTGACTTAATGATAGAAAATCAGATTTTAAAAAAAACGGAAAAACTTCTTCAAGAATACAGGCAAAAAGAGAAATTATCAAGAATAGCCTCAGCACAGAATTTGGGATCACAAGGAGTTGCAGAGTTATGAAACTAGAAAAGTCAACTTATTATTATAAGTCGAAGGAGAAGAAAGATGATTCAACGATTCTAAAATCTATCCATGAAATTAGTGATCAATTGAACCAAGTAGGCTATATCTCGATGACGCAAATTCTAAAAGATAGAGGCTTTACAATAAATAAGAAGCGAGTTTACCGAATTATGAAAGAAAATAGACTTTTATGCACTAAAAAGGTGTTTTTGAAGCCAAAAACTACTCAATCTAAGCATAATTTCAGAAAATATCCCAATTTGATTAAAAGTGTGCAAGCTGATCCCTTCAAGGTAATTGTTGGCGATATAACCTATTTTGATATTAATTCGAAAGACCACTATTTAGCTTTGCTCATGAGGCTTATGAGTCGCCGTATCGTAGGAGCGGCCATTTCTGATAAAAATAACACCCAACTGGTCATAGCAGCCTTTCTTTCGCTTAAAAGAGAAATAGGAGATTTACAAAATTACTACCATCATACTGATGCTGACGTCAGATATTGCTCAAATGAGTATATCGCTCTATTAGAAGAAAGTAGAATCAATATTTCCATGTGTCGTGGTAATGTGTATGAAAACGCTCATGCCGAATCATTGAATAAAACAATTAAATATAAAGAAATTAATTTATCAGAATATCAAAACTTTGAAGAAGCTCAAAAAAGTATCTTCAGGTTTATTCATCTTTATAATACGATGAAGCCACATTCAGCTTTAGGATGGGTGACACCTCAAAAATATGAGGAGAAATATCTAAAAGAATAAGAAAAAGACTGTCCAGTTTTAGGGGGTTAAACCAGATATTGAGGAAGATAAACTATATGGTAAAGACAACAGTGGCTATGAGCTTAATCCTGAAGAGGTAGATACGATCATTGAGGAGTTTATTCGCTTACAAAAAGCGAGTGAAAAGGCAAAGAGAGAGTGGTTAAAAACAGCAGAAGGAAAGCAAAGTGAACCAGCCGAGTTTTCTACATCTGTTGAAAAAGATTCTTCAGAAACTATAGAAGGTACACAGGATATAGAAGCTCTAAAAACAGGAGAAAAAGAAGTTGAGGTCTTTTTAGAAGATACAACTAATTCTCATGCTAACGAGCCAGAATTATTGATAAATGAAGACCAGGCTGCAGAGGATAATGATTCTGTTATGCTTAGGAAAGCTCAAAAGTATGTTACGATCAGTAAAAGTCTGGAAGAGAATCAAGAGTCTGCTTCTGATTCTAAAATAAATCTTACTGATCCAGATGCTAAATTCATGAAACGGAATGGTAAAATTTCTCAAAGCTACAACATTCAAGTTACCTCATCAGAAGGCTATATTTTGGCAGCTGACATTGCTGAAGCTAATTCAGAAAATGATTTAGAGCAATTAGCTCCTACCCTTTCTAAAGCTGAGTCAAACACAGGGACCAGTATACAGACAGCTTCTGCAGATTCGGGTTACTTTCATTCAAGTGGTTTGGAATACCTGGATTCAAAAGGGATCAATGGTTTTATACCTTCACCTGATCAGGTAGCCAAAGAAAGAAAAGGAGAAGAGGATTCAGGTTATGAAGCTCATCAGTTTAAATATGACGAGGATGATGATTCTTGGGTTTGCCCCGAGGGTAAAACCTTAGAATTTCATAATGAATCTGTGAAAGATAAAAAGAAATATACTCATTATCATGGTAAACCTCCTGACTGTGTCATTTGCCCTGCCAGAGAACAATGTTGTACGAGCGAAGAAGAGTTACGCAGAGGTTATCGCAAATTGTCAGTAGACTCTGGTTTTGCTTTAAAACATGAAATGATCAAGAAGATGAATTCAGAAGAAGCAAAGTCTTTCTATAAAAAGCGAGGTTCTGAAATTGAACCCATTTTTGGAATTTTGAAACAAGCCAAAAAGTTCAGAGAATTCTTGCTCAGAGGCAGTAAAAAGGTTCAAATAGAGGTAAAAATCGCAGCTACAGCATTTAATTTTGGCAAAATGGTACGAGAACAACTTGCATAAACTATAAATTCCTTGACATATTTGAAAAATGAGACTGACGCAGCAAATATCTCATAAAATGCACTGAAAAATCCTAGTTCCTGCACAAGCTCTAATTCTCCAGCCTCACCTGAGGCTCGCCAAACTCCGCCTTCACTCTTGGCGGTTAGCTTTGAGCGTGTAGGTTGCTTTTTTATACTCCAGATTGTAAGTTTTAAACCCAGAAATTAGAAAATCTATCCTATCAATTTGGATTACCGCTTCACTAGATGGGTTTTCATTGACAATAAAACCAAGTTTACCAATTTCTCTAACCTCTGTGCTAGACAAATCAAATTCAATTGGCAAAAATGGATTCTCTACTGATATATCAATTTTCTGCATACGCTCTAAAATCGAATTTAGACCAAAACCAAGAGAAAGAAAGTTTCCTTTTAAGTTTGATCTGATATAGAGAGAGATTTTCTTTATTTTACCTAAATTCACAAGGTGGCTTATCAAGATTTGATCATTGTGAGCCGTCATAAACGTCAATTTTAAGCTCGCTGCACCATAAACATAATTTTCTGCCTCTAAAGCGGGTGTCAAATCACCTGTGCCACTCTTCACCCACTTGTCGAGGCGATCAACAGGTGAATATTCGTAGGAATAAGAGCCAAATGACAAAACAAGGCGATATACACCCCTTTGGAAGTAGTTCTGTGAATCTTTGATGGGTATATCGCCTGCCGTCGCTCCTATACGTGGCTCAGATAGCCTCTTGAGCAGTGACCTACCAATGATACCAGCGTCTTCATCTGAAAAGAACCCAGGTATGGTATAATTCAATTCCTTACGACCATATTTACGAAGAGACGTCCCATCATTGAAAATACCAGCCACCGTCCAGCCTGTTAAAAAAAAATCTTTTATGGAGAAAACCAATTACATATCATGAGGCTGTTGCAGACGAACATAGTAATTATGAGGCCACTAACGAAATCAAAAAACCCATTGAAAAGTATGGAAAGCCTAAAGATGCCTAGACTGATCTCTTGCGTGACATCATTGATATCACTTTTAAATTAGCTAAATGTAATCATCATAAAACCCATAACAACACCAAAAATGATGACTTGCCATGTCTTATCAAAGATCTCAACCTTTGTTTTATTGTCTGGGTGTATCGTATGTTAAATAAGGACGAAGCCATCGTTCAATTTCTTCCACACTTTTATTTTTTATTTTTGCGTAATTTTCAATTTGGTCTTTTTGGAGTTTGCCTACGGTAAAGTATTTTGCATCAGGGTGCCCAAAATAAAGACCACTTACGGAAGAAGCGGGCATCATTGCAAAATTTTCGGTAAGTGTAATTCCTGTATTTTGGGTTACATCTAGGAGGTTGAAAAGTGTTTCTTTTTCAGTATGGTCTGGGCAGGCAGGGTATCCAGCGGCTGGTCGGATACCCCGGTATTTCTCAGAAATTAACTCGGCTTCTGTAAATCGCTCATTTGCAGAATATCCCCAATATTTTTTTCGAACTTGTTCATGCATGTATTCGGCAAAAGCCTCCGCGAGTCTGTCTCCTAAAGCTTTCACCATGATGGAAGAATAGTCATCATTTTCTAATTCATATTTTTTTGAGTATTGTTCGACTCCATGGCCAGTAGTGACAGCAAAGGCTCCTAAATAATCACATTGATTCAAACTCTTTGGAGCAATAAAGTCAGCTAAAGCAAAATTTACTTGTTTTTTTTGTTTGATATTTTGCTGCCGTAGTGTATGGAATGTCTCCAAAATGTTTTTTTGATCTTCATCCTGGTAGACTTGAATACTGTCATCTACTCGATTTGCTGGGAAAATTCCTATGACTCCTCTTGCTTGGAAGCGTTTTTGTTTAATAATTTTATCCAACATGATTTTAGCGTCTTTAAAAAGTATTTTAGCTTGTTCACCCATCTTTTGATCATCAAGAATTTTAGGGTACCTTCCAGTGAGCTCCCATGCTAAGAAAAAGGGAGTCCAGTCGATATATTGGCTTAAAATATTAAGGTCGACATTCTCAAAAATATGAATACCTAATTGGTTTGGTTGATCTATGTTTGTTTCGTGCCAATTTGTTTTAAAAGCGTATTCACGGGCTTGTTTTAATGATAGAAATTTTTTATTAAGGCTACGAGATTGATAATTTTCTCGTATTTTTTTCTGGTCTACATTAAGTTTTGTGACAAAGTCTTTTTTCGTAGCTTCCCCTAAAATTTTATTGAGCAGGTTAGTAACACGAGAGGCATCCTCGACATGAATTACGGGATGATTATAGTGTTCTGAAATCTTAATAGCAGTGTGAGCAGAGCTTGTCGTTGCTCCTCCAATGAATAAGGGAACATCAAAAGCCTCTCTTCTCATTTCTTTCGCAATATGTACCATCTCATCAAGAGAGGGTGTGATGAGGCCGCTTAGACCTATAACATCCACATTATGTTTTTTTGCCTCAGACAATATCTTTTCAGAGGGAACCATCACACCTAAGTCAATGACTTCATAGTTGTTACAGGCAAGAACTACTCCTACAATATTTTTGCCAATGTCATGGACATCACCTTTAACTGTAGCAATCAGAAATTTTCCTCGATTGGTTTCCCCTTGTTTTTTATTTTGCATGTAAGGAAGTAGATAAGCCACTGCTTTTTTCATCACACGTGCCGACTTGACAACCTGTGGTAGAAACATTTTACCCTGTCCAAAGAGGTCTCCAACAATCCCCATACCAGTCATGAGGGGACCCTCTATAACTTTTAATGGTTCTTTAAGTCTTTTTCTGGCCTCTTCCGTATCTTTGTCAATATGATCAATGATACCTTTAACAAGTGCATAAGATAAACGTTCTTCAACATTTTTTTTTCGCCACTCATCTTGCTCTTTTTTTTCTTTTGAACCCAAACCAACCGATGTTTTGCCTTCTTGACTCTTGACTTGTTCTGCATATTCAATAAGTTTTTCTGTTGAGTCGTCTCTTCTGTTTAAAAGAACATCCTCTACCAACTCTAGTAACCTGGGAGGAGAAATATTTTCATAAACGGCCAACATCCCTGCATTGACAATTGCCATATCTAAACCAGCTGAAATGGCATGATAAAGAAAGGCGGAATGTATAGCCTCTCTTACATGGTTATTTCCTCTAAATGAAAATGAAATATTACTTACTCCACCACTAATGCGGGCAGATGGACATTGTCTTTTAATTACTGAAATTGCCTCTATAAAATCAAGGGCATATGAATTATGTTCTTCCATTCCTGTGGCAACGGTTAAAATATTGGGGTCAAAAATAATATCTTGAGGAGGGACTCTGACTTCATTAACTAGTATGTTATAGGCTCTTGTGCATATCTTGATTTTATCTTCCTTTGTGGAGGCCTGTCCTTTTTCGTCAAATGCCATAACAACCATGGCTGCCCCGTAACACTGAACTAAAGAAGCCTGTTCTTTAAATTTTTGCTCTCCCTCCTTGAGACTAAGTGAGTTGACGATTGATTTACCTTGAACACACTTTAGACCGGCTTCAATGACTGACCATTTGGAGCTATCAATCATGATGGGAACGCGCGCGATATCTGGTTCGGAAGCAATAAGATTAATGAAGTCAGTCATAAGTCGTTCGCTATCTAAAAGCGCTTCATCGAAACAAATATCTAAAATATTGGCTCCATTTTCTACTTGCTGGCGAGCCACACTTAAAGCATTATCAAGTTTTTCTTCGATGATGAGTTTCCTAAATTTTGGGGAGCCCATTACATTGGTTCGTTCTCCAATAACGATAAAACCTTTGTCTTGAGTGAGGTTTAGTGGTTCTAATCCGCTCAGTCTCATCGTAGGTTTTATGCTTTTAATTTTTCTGGGTAAAGCATTTTTAGTTTTATTTACGATAGCTTGAATATGCTCAGGAGTTGTCCCGCAACAGCCTCCAATTATATTAACCCATTTATTTTGGGTAAAACTTTCCAGAAGTGAGGCTATTTCTTCCGGAGTTTGATCATACTCTCCAAAAGCATTGGGTAGCCCTGCATTGGGATAACAGCTAATATAGGTATCCGTAATTTTGGCCAATTCTTCAATATAGGGTCGCATTTCTTGAGCTCCCAAGGCGCAGTTGATGCCGACGCTAAGAGGTTTTGCATGTGCAACAGAGTTCCAGAAGGCTTCAATTGTCTGTCCTGAAAGAGTGCGTCCTGAACTATCTGTGATGGTAACTGAAATAGAAAGAGGAATTTCTTCATTTTTTTCTTGAATTAAACGTTTTATGGCAAAGATTGCGGCTTTTAGATTTAAGGTATCAAAAGTAGTTTCTACAAGTAAAATATCAACATTTGCTTCCCAAAGAATTTTAGCTTGCTCGTAGTAAGCTTCTACAAATTTATCAAAATAAATAGTTCGAAAACCAGGTCGGTTCACATCTGGAGAAAGAGAAGCTGTTTGATTTGTGGGTCCAATGGCTCCTGCAATAAAACAAGGGTGATCGTCTGAATTTGTCTGACAAAAGTCTTTAATCGCTTCTTTTGCAACTTTGACAGAAGCCTCATTAAGCTCTTTAACAAGATGTTCCATACCATAATCAATTTGAGAAATTGCATTGGCACTAAATGTATTTGTTTCAATAATATTGGCACCTGCTTGAAAAAATTGGTAGTGAATATTTTGAATTTTATCAGGTTGGGTAATTGAAAGAAGGTCGCTATTTCCTTTAAGCAGTTTCGAATGATTTTTAAAAGTATCACCTCTAAAGTCGACTTCTTCAAAATTGTACTGTTGGATCATCGTACCCATAGCTCCATCTAAGAATAAAATTTGCTGCTCAAGCAATTGTTTTAATTTTTTGAGTTTATTTGCTTGATGATTAAGAGTTACATCATTCATCATACTTGTGTGAAACTTCACGTATTATTTTTAAGCTCGTTTGGGCTTAGTTGTATCATTTGATTTTCTTTTTTTTTACCGTATACATATTGACTTATAAGCCTCGTCTCTTCAAGAATCAAAAAACTTCTAACCCACCAACCACATGCTTTAGTGAATTAAACCTGAGAACTAAAATTTTCTTTTAGATATATTATTCACGTAAGTATTCAAAAGTAGATGTTGAGCGACTAACTATTCACAGATAAATTTCAATATTTTTTCTTGTGGGTAGGAGTTCTATGAGGGTTTTACCTTCTAGTTTGCTCGTGAATACATTTTTTGTATTGGCATAATGAGAAAGCTCAACTCCTGAGATTGCTCTTACTTTTTGTAATAATTTGTCGGAAATCGCCAAATAGCATTTTTTGGGACCAATATTTTTGAAGCCTCGTATGATAAGTTTATCTTTTCTTTTTTCAATATCAAGGAGACCATATTCTGTATGTATTTTTTTTAAATAAATTACTTCATAAAACCATGCCTCAGGAAATCCTGCTAAAAAGACGATGCTATTAGGTAGTTCCAAGAAAAAAATATTTTTAATAAAAATAATAATTTCAGCGAAAGCCCAGCCGTGGAAACCATCTCCCATACAACCTGAATTGCTATTTGGGTGAATTGCTTCCGGAAATGTATAGGCTAAGGAGGAACGCTTTAGAATATTCGTGAATATCTCAAAGGCTTGGTTTGCTTTCCCTAAGTGGAGTAAGGCTTCCGCCATTTGTAACGTCAAATAAGGATTAATGCCAGAATGAATATTCTCTTGAAAAAAACCACCGCAGAAGGTATGTTTTTTTTTGAGTATCTTGAGAGTTTCCAACATTTTCTTATTATAAAACTCAATTAGACCAAGTGGATAAATCGCTGATATTGAGCCGATCATACCTGCATCTTTTTTGCGCCCCAATGCTGCCGGATAATACTTATATTTTTTCAGATATATATTCAGATTCTTGAGCATTTTATCGTACATAGCTCTCAAGTCATGCTTGAGAAGTAGCTCCTGAAATGGAAATAAGGCTGATATTCCTCCCATCGCCCAAAAGTTATCCCATAAATACCAATCAGATACACCCAAATGCTCGGCCGAGAATCCGGGGGGGAGTATACCCTCATGGGATTTCATCGACCGCTCTAACCAATGAAGCATTTTATAAATTGATTTTTGCATTTCTATAATGAATTGCTTATCTTTGGAAAGTTTTGTATATTGTCCGATGATCCAAAGTGCCTGCCCGTTTGCATCCCATTCTCCTGCTTGAGACTTTAAAAGACCGCTTCGGCTTAACATTGATTTAAACGACGAAACAATTGTTTTGACAGGCTTGTTGCCTCCCAAAAGCATGAGGGCGTACAACATGGGAGTAGCATCTCGAATCCAAAAGTGATGATAGGTAAAACTCCCCGGGGTGATTGTATTGAAGTCCCAAAGAGTCAGTAAATGATTTTTCACATTAAAAAATATTTCAGAAAATTTGCCGGGCAACTTCGCTTCACCTAAAGACGGAAACCATTCTTCTAAGATAGCATCCGCTTCATATAAACCATTTTTGGTGGGCTTAAGTTTTTTGGTGAGGGCTTTGGGAAGTGGGAGAGGACGTGCATCTTTGATAAAGAGTTGACAATCTTTTGTGTGGTGATAGAAAAATGAAGCATTACTTAAACCTCGAGGGTCTTTCACCTGCATTCGCAATTTTTTTTTGGAGCCTTTGCCTGTGTCAGCGGCCTTTTTCTTTACGCTTACTCTCTTGGAGATTTGTTTTGTTATCATTCTTAGAGAATCTCCTGAATTATGATTGGATAGATGAAATAAATCGGGTTTTTTGCCAAAATGAAGAGAAATCTCACCCTCAAGTTCACGAAGGTCAGGAGAAAGTTTGAGTTTATCAATTAGAGCTGGACCTTCCATATTGAATGGTCTTACCGAGAAAATTAAATTGCCACCTCCTTTTACTTTAATGCCCACGCCATTTTGTTCTGCTTTTATGGAGAATGTCCGCTTTCGCCAATAACATTTTATTTCGTCTGATCGCTTTAATTGATAGATAATTTCTTCGACCTCATCATGGGGACGAATTAATTTTCCCGATTCAAATATACCAAACTCAATCGTGGGCGTTCCACAACCAGGCATAATCGCCATAGCTCGGTCAATGCAAACTTCATGCTTTTTCCCTGGAAATGAAATAGACACCCAATTCCTCTGCGTTTGATTGATGGAGAGAATATTATGAGATCTCGGTATGAAGGTCTTATGGTTTGGATCGTACTGCATTTTTGCCCAAAAGGGGAAATAAAAATTTCGATGGAACTGGAAAAAGCTAAAATTCCACAGACCGCTAGCTAACATATGAGAAACCATAGGAGTTGTTTCACTCGGCCAAATTGTGTTCATCGGATTACTGACTTTCCAACTTTCTTTAACAAGGCGGGATATACTTTTATCTAATTTAAAGATCAGGCGAAGTAACTCAAAAAAGGTTACCTTTAGAAAAACCGACAAACTTCTAAAACGAAAGCCTTTATTAAAAGCCATATTTACTTTATTTCTTTTTTTCTTAAATGGTGGCTTCATCTAATGTTCTTTCTGTAAAAAATCTGATTGTAAATATATTTTCTTACGATGTGGAAACAAAAGTCATATCGAATCGTACTAAGTTTCTATCTTCAATGCAGTCTGTTTTTTTGGAAACTTCATAGGCTGTCAAAATTTAAAAAAATATACGGCTTAATTTTGCTATGATTTTGGTATTTTTACCAAAAAAAAAGACATCTGATTTCAATTCTGAATTGAATGGTCGTGTCATATTTAATCAAAGTTTCTATTTGCGATGAATAATTCTTGTATAGACCACTTATGATTCGTCATTTCTGTAGCCATTGCTGGGGTGATTTGAATTGGTTTTCCTCCCTCATACTCAGCTAGACTTGAATGTGGAAGGCAGAAATTGTAATAATTAGCAACAAAAGAATTATGCCCCTGCATATATTTGAATTTTTTTGAAAAACCCTGACTTTTACGCTCTATTCTATGATTGTGTTGGCGAAGAGTCAAATTATTCCTTTCTACAGCAAAGGTGTTCATCTGATGACTTACTGAAGAGTTTGCAATATATTCATCTAGTAGCTTTTGATCACCAAAGATTAGAGATTTGTCAACTTCCTTACATCTCCCTTTTTCTATTCTCTTAATTATTTGCCCATAACATAGAGATTTGGGTGATTGAAGCTTTCTAGTCATTGAGTCAAATTTACCATAAACTGAAAGAATGGCATCACTATATCCCTCATATCCATCAGAGGTAATCAAGAATTTATCTTCCCTCTTTGGCTTACTTCTTGTTTTTACCTTGGTCAGTAACTTTCTAGCATTCACTGAGGTCCTCTTGCCTGTTATATGCGCTAAAATGAGCTTTTCTACAGGCAATACTGCAGTAAAAGTCCAGATATCCCCTATTTCATCACTTAATCGCTCAGTCTCTGATAGATTGTATTGTTTTTTAAAGACAAAACCCCAATGCTCGTCTAATTGAATTTCATTGAAAGACAGGTTTTTGTATATATTTTTTTTCAACTTTTAGTGAATCTTCACCTGCTGCTTTAACCCAAGCAAGAACTGTATCCTTGCTGATACCAAAGACTCTTCCGGTAGCTCTAATGCCACAGCCCTCAACTGTGTTTTGTAATACCCGAGTAATGGTTTCTTTGCTTTTCTTGCGACGAAAAAAAATAGTGCCTTTATTCTCTGAAAAGCATCTACCACAAGCGGTGCACTTTAAATAGGCTATTTGTTTGTACTTACCAGACATATAAGCAAAGCGCACATTTCCTTCATTTACCTTATGATACTTATGGCAGTCTGTATTTTGACAGCTAAAACCACTTGTATCAAAGGTATATTTTCTTTTGTTCATAATGAGACATAACCTTAATTTAAGAGAGATAAGTCAATTCCTTTTTTAATTGGAAACTTTGATTAAATATGACACGACCGAATTGAATCCATAAATTGTTCTTGACTTCTTTGTCGATATTTTGTGAAGTTCTGTCAGTATGAATGAAAAGGGGTTTGTCTACCTTACACGGAGACTGGTCTTCTCAAGTGCCCATCGTCTTCATCACCCCGATTTAGATAGTGATGCCATTTATGGACAATGTGCCAACCTCCACGGACATAACTACACGTTAGAGGTTACAGTAAAAGGGCAGGTTGATCCAATAAAAGGTTTTGTAATCGACCTTAAAGAACTCAAAGAAATTTTAGAAGAAAAAGTCAAGAAGGTGCTTGACCATAAAAATTTAGATGAAGACATTGCATACTTTCAAAATATTGTTCAGTCGGCTGAAAATATAGCAATCTTCATCTGGAAACAAATCGAGAAAGAACTCCCTGAAAATGCTTGTTTGGCTTCCATACGGCTCCATGAAACAGAAAATAATATTGTAGAATATTTTGGTTGAAACTTAACACTTCCTAAGTTTTGAATACCCAAAATTTTATCAATTTAGTAATAAATTGATAATAGATTGGTAGAGGGTTCACTGGGCGTGTGTGGAAATATTTTTTACGAAGCGCTAAAAAAAGTCTGCGTAGATTGATCAAGGTAGCATAGCAATGAGCAAGTTCCATTTTAGGGATGCGAACGGGGCCTATCGTTGGTGTCTTCCCTTCAAGAAAGTTATCTCGCAAAGAAAAATAAAGAGGAAGCAAATTCAGTATTACGATTTTAATGTGTTCTTCAACGGTTGCCTTAGGAAAGTTTTTTTTCACATTAACTGGTCCAAGAGAATCAAAAATAAGAAAATCTTTATTTGTATAGCTAAGGTGGTCGTAGAGTTTTTTTATAGTATTATCCCAATTTGTTTGACAAATAATTTTTTGTTCTGAAGAGCCCACTTGACCACTGAAAAACCAAAACCGATCCCATGGGTCAGTGGGAACCTTTTTTGCCTCAAAACGTTCGACAAAAGGAATAATCAGACAACGAGAGCGAATCGTCTCCTTCAAGTCATGAGAAGTATAAGAACATAAAACAAAATGAGTTCGTCTTGGTGGCTCCTCTAAAACTTTGAGTAACGCTGATTCTGCCGTATCTCTAATTTTGGCCGCATTGTCAAAAACAACAAACCGTATTTTTGACTCATACGGGGCATATGGGATAAAATGACGGAGTAAGTGTCGAACACTTCCCTTTTCTGCTGAGGTACCGTCTTGCCCTATAGATATGTTTGTATCGGGAAATGCATAGTAATCGGGGTGTTCTCCCATGGCAAGCAAATTATGGACATTTGCTAAACTACGTTCACTACGAAGCTGATTTTCAAATAATGCGTGTTCAAGGGCATTTAACACAAAGTTCTTTTTTTCTGCATTTTGTTGTCCAGTAACAAGCATGGTTTTTGGCCAGCCCAATTTTTTAAAATTTTCAAACATTTTCGGTGCAATGCTAGAACGACTTATCATATGGCATGAACTCTCCATGCTATATGACATAGAAGGTGGTAACACGATGGGCTCAGTATATGGGAGCTAGCCAAGAAGAGTAGATTTTTTCTTCGCCACGGACAACACGAAAAAATAACTCTTGGATTCGCTTTGTTAATGCCCCTTGTTTACCATCACCAATCTCACGAGTATCCACACTCTTTATCCAGGCGACTTGAACTCCTGAACCAACAAAAAATGCTTCATCACAAGTATATAATTCTGTTCGTGAAACCTTTCTTTCAATAACGGGAAAATCCATATCGCGTGCCAACTTAATGATCGTCTTTCGTACGATGCCTTCTAGAATACTTGAAGATATATCAGGAGTGATGAGTGTCCCCTCCCTTACGATGAATAGATTTTCAGCAGATCCTTCGGAGACATGGCCACTATTGTCTAAAAAGATGGCCTCATCGTAGCCATGTAAAGTTGCCTCCGATTTTGCCAAAGAGGAGTTGAGATACCCTGCTGAGGTTTTTGCTACCGCAGGAATTTGATAGTCACCCATTCTCCTCCAACTGGATATCGACGTTGTCAGGCCTTTATTGACATCCATATAATCATTCAGAGGAATTGCATAGAGGGCGAACGAGTCTTCCGTGGAGTGCATAATTGGAGTCAGCTCATCGGAGGATTTATAGATAATAGGCCTTAAATATACATTTTGTTTCCATTCTCCTTTCGATAAAACTTGCTTGCTGATTTCTATGAGTTCTTTCTCAGAATAGGGCATATTCATCATGAGTATTTTTGCGGAGTTAAGAAGTCTATGAATATGGTCTTCAATGCGAAACAAAAACAAATTATTTTTTATTTTATTCCAGTAGGCTCTCATGCCCCCAATACAAGCCGTTCCGTATTGGAGAGCGTGTGTTTGTATATTCACATTGGCTTCCTTGAGAGGACGAAACTCACCTTGGAAAAAGCAAATTTTATTGTAATGATCTTTGTGCTCTTTCATATATAAATCGTGTTAGACGCATCGCCTTTGCCACCTAAGTGGTCTGCTTATAATGATATTTCAAACCCCTATGCTCGTATACTGTATGCTGGTTGAACTCACCATGAACTGTCAATAATTTTAGTAGGCATCCTGGAACACCTCCGATAACCAAACGGGAGGTTGGGTACGAACTAGGGTCTGGTTCGTGGAGAGAGGGTTGCCTAAGGCTAAAAAATCCAAAAAATTGAATTGGGCGGAGAAAACATACCGAATGATTACTTCTCAAAATCATATACACTTATTTCTTCCTCTTGGCTCGCTAAAACACCCATTTTCATTTGATATCTCATTATTTTATCTACTTTTTAAGCTGACTTAGCAGATTGAACTCAGCACGCCTCTATAAACTTTTGACACGATATAATATCTTTGAAGAATGAACACGACCAAGGAAAAAATAGCTTTGAAATTTAAATGTATAAATTCTGTACTAATCAACATTTATAATTTCTATTCTAAATAAATATATCATTTATATATGAGGTATGAATGTATAGATTATTAATAGTGGTTGTGTCCATAATATTTTTGGCAAAAGTATCACTCGCACAAGAAACAGCTTCTGTCATATCTACAAAATTGCCTGACTTTAGCATGATAGGAAATTTTTTAAGTCTTGCTTCAATCGATAAAAACAAACAAGAAAAAGTAAATTTTCTTGTCGAAGAAATCGAATTTGCAGTTCAAGGGTATATTTATCCCCAAATAAAGGCCGATGTATTTTTTGCTTTTCATATCGAAGAAAATGAGGAAATAAACTTTGAGTTAGAAGAAGCCTATTTGATTTTTTTAAATTTATTATGGGGGATTCAAGGTAAAGCGGGTAGAATGTTCCTAGATTTTGGAAAGATAAACAAACAACATTCTGAAGAATGGTATTACTTCAATAAGCCAACCGTTCTAAAGAATTTTCTTGGCCATGAATCTTTATCAGGTGATGGTGCCATGCTAAGTTATCTTTTCCCACTTCCTTTTTTTATGAATTTGAAACTTGGAGTTTATAACTCAACGAATCACCTTGAAGAAGACGAAGAAGAAAGGCCCTCACAAGAGTTTAGTCTTATAGATTTAATTGCATCATCAAGATTGTGGAGTTCATTTGAAATTAGTGAAAATTCTGAATTAGAAATTGGCGTAAGTGGATTATTGGGCAAAGATTCCAATTTTGGTAATCAAACAGGAGATGTAAAAGTATTAGGTATTGATCTAACTTATAAAGTTTGGCTTTCTGCCTATCAAGCTTTGATCATTCAAAATGAAGCTCTTTACCTACATAGAAAGATATCTACAATGACAATTAAAAGATGGGGATTTTATAGCTACCTTGGATTTCGATTTGATAAATACTGGGAGACGGCTGTTCGTTATGATCTGTCAGAAAATACAAGCAAGGGAAATAAAATTGATAATATTATTTTAGGAATTATTACTAATCATCTAACAGAGAAAGTGAAGTTAAGATTTGAATATGCTTATAAATTTAGGGAACAATCGCACAATCTATATATACAGTTGAATTTTGGTATTGGCCCTCATAGCCATACCCTCAAGTAGGGAGAACAAAAAATGAAATATAAATTAACGCTAAAAATTATATTCATGATAGCATTATTGTTGAGTGCCATCAATCCTATTTTGTCCAAATTAAAAATTGTAACAACTACATCAGATTTATCAAATTTGACAAAAATAATTGGAGGAAATAAAGTAAAAGTTACAAGTTTAACAAAAGGGAACCAAGATACCCATTATATAGAACCTCGACCATCAATGGTGATGAAACTTAAAAATGCAAGTTTGCTAATTTGCATAGGTATGGACCTAGATAGTTGGGTGCAAAGTTTAATCAATATATCCGGAAATACAAACGTGATGTATGGTGGTACAGGCTACCTTGATGTTTCTCTTAATATAAAAAAACTTGAAGTTCCTAGAAATAAAATCGATGCCAGAAGTGGTGATATTCATATTTATGGTAATCCACATTTTTGGATTGATCCATATAATGTAAAAATTATTCTAAAAGATATTCTTAATAAGCTCACCAGACTATCGCCAAAATCATTAAAGTATTTTAATAAAAATTATGAACTCTATCTGGAGAAATTAAACACTCGTATTAAGAAATGGCAGAAAAAAATGCTGCTGTGTAAAAATAAGAAAATTATTGCTTTCCATAATTCATGGCCTTATTTAGCCAAAAGGTACAATCTTGAGATAGTAGACTTTGTAGAAACAAAACCTGGCATCCCTCCAAAAGCTGCTCATATAATTTCTTTAATAAAAAAAATTAAAAGACAAAAAATTAAAGTACTGATTGTTGGATCTTATTTTAGTTTAAGCATTCCAAACTCTATTGCTAGAGCAACAGGAATTAAAGTCATTAGCCTCCCATTATCATCAGGAGGAATTAAAAATTTAAATTCATATTTAAAATTAATGGATTATATTATTAACAAACTATCTGATGCCTTAATGTAAGGGTAATAATATGTTAGAATTTATGCTTTTGCCATTTTTAGCTTGTTTGATATTAACGGGCATTCATGTCTACTTTGGCATTCATGTTGTGCAGCGGGGGATTATATTTGTGGATATTAGTTTAGCTCAAGTTGCTGCTTTGGGATCAATCATCGGTATGTTATTTGAATTTAGATTGCACACAACAGCATCTTATTTTTTTTCGCTTGCATTCACTTTTTTAGCTGCGACTGTTTTTACATTCACTCGCTTCAAAGAATACATCGTACCACAAGAAGCAATGATTGGCATTATCTATGCAATTGCTACCGCCATTTCATTCTTAGTGCTCGATAGAATTCCAGAAGAGGCGGGTCATATTAAGCACATGCTCGTAGGTAATATACTCTTTATTAGCTGGCCTCAACTTATTAAAATGACTGCACTTTACGGAGTGGTTGGAATATTCCATTTCATTTTTAGAAAGGAATTTACAATGATTACTTTAGATGTCGCGCAAGCTAAAGAAAAAAAAGTTTCGATACGATTGTGGGACTTTTTATTTTATATCTCTTTTGGTATAATCATAACATCATCAATAGAAATAGCAGGAGTACTCCTTGTATTTTCTTACCTTATTATTCCATCAGTTTGTGCAATGCTTCTTTCAAATAGGTTGAATATTCAATTAATCATCGGTTGGGCATTAAGTGCTATTACGAGTTTAGCAGGTTTGTACGTATCGGCCACTTTTGACTATTTACCGGGCTCAATGATAATTTGTATTTTTGGAGTTATGCTTATACTTGTTATGATATTCCAAAAATTATTTGTCTGCGACCGCAACAGAATAGAGTTCAAATCACATTAGATGCAAAAACTCTACTAACCTGGCAAGCCGATACGCTTTTCTTTGCATTGATTACCATATGGATAGCATAAAGCCATTTACGAAATGATATTTGGCTACGTTCAAATATAGTATCTTTAAAAATTGAAAAGCTATTATGACATGAGTTACAATTAAAGCTTTTTATTCTGTTTTTATTTTTACATACTTTAATGCTACCACATTTATTACACTTTACACCATCAGGATAACGTAGTTGAATAAAGTATTCTATAAATGCCTCGTCAGTTGGGAATTTATCCATAAGCTTAAAATAGCTTATTTGACTTGCTTGTATCTTTTTATCTGTATTAATCTTGTCCATAACCATGTATAATATGAATATGGAAAGTTTAAAGTGCAAAATAGCATAATTGCCCTAATTCCAAGTAAAAAAGCCTTAATTCCAAGTAAAAAAAATAAAAAAAACTTGCTAATTCTATTTGTTAAAATAAGATGGCCAGAGTCGGGGTGATTGCTAGGGTATTCATACTCTAGCAATAATTTAAAGGCGGTGTCGCTCCGAAAATTTGATTTTCGCCGAATTGAGGGGAGGGTGTTGTAATGAGATTGAATATGGTAAAACGGTTAAGAGGTTTTTTTGATACTTGGGTATTCGCAAAGGGTGTTGGGCTGAAAAGGGGAGCGGTTTATTCTGCTCTTTTTCTGCTAACTGCACTGACTGCTTTGGCAAGCTTTTATTGTGGTGGTGAAGAATCCAGATTGAGTAGGAATAATGTTCCTGGGGAAGCTCCAGGCGAGATAACTGCCTTGAAGGTAATGAACGGCAATGGGAGTGTTCAATTAGAGTGGCAAAAACCAAGTGGTATTGTTTTATCATACAAGATATTCCAGAACAAAATCTCAGAGAATGGCGAGAAGAGTGAGCCGGTGCAAATCGAAAGCGTGAGTCAAGATGAAAAGGCTACTCAAAGTGTTGATGAAATGGATAACGGTCAAAAATATTCTTTTCAGGTTCAGGCAATCAATGATGTCGGAGCTGGTCCTATAAGTGACGAGATTTTTGCAATGCCCAGACCAGAGAATTTGGGTAGTCTCAATGGTTTGGCTGCGAATGCTAGTTCGGGAGAAGTGGTATTGACATGGGAAGCAAAAAATCTTGCAACAAAATATATCGTCCACAGGAAGATTAGCAGTGATACTTTCTTTAATGAGATTGAAACAGTTACTAAAGAAGAATGCTCTGCTCAGGAGTGCATGTATGTAGACACAGGTTTGACGAATAATACAAGTTACAATTATAAGGTCATAGCGGTGATGGTTATTGACGGTGATGGTCTTGAGCCAGCAGAAGTAAAATCATTAAATGCTCTCACTTCGGCTCGTCCGAGGCCATTGTCTGATGGTCAAGTACGTATAACGTACACCATAGTAAATGCTATGAGAAGTTTGACTGATGGTGCACTGATTAATTTAAAAACTAGAGAGCCCATTAGCCCTAGTGTGGTGATCACGGGCTATAAAATTGAGACTTTGACTGAAACGGGAGATCCTATACCGAATGTTCCTGTTATTACTAAGGCAACTCTTGCAACGTCACTAACAATCTCTGTGGATCAACCGTATGGTTTGGCTCGACAGTATCGTGTAACTGCACAGTCTGGACAGGGACAAAGTCTTGCGCCTATATCAGGTAGTCAAAACACTATTGATGTGCCTGCTATCTTGCCGGATGCGCCCAGCGTGAGTGATTTTACGGCAGCTGTTACAACAGACAAGAAGATATCGTTAAGTTGGAGTAATACGGGTACCGCTACACACTACACAATCCAAAAGACGATCATTGGAGACTCTGCTAGTGAGCTTGTCGCCAAGCAGGCTACTGGTTCTTTTTCCGTTGAAAATGGACGATATACTTACATTGATACTGCCGTTGACGCTGGTATGTCATACTCGTACGAACTAACGCCCATCATCGACTTGGGGATATCAGGCGTCACTGATGTATTTGGCACAGTGGTTTCGTCAGGTAATGTGGAGATTTCCGGCCCGCTTTCTTTGAATGATCCCGCTTATTATGCCGACCCGTTCGCTTTTACCGGGTCATCTTTCAAAACCAGGAGAGGTGTGGGCAAGGGGACATTTGATGTTCGTTCAAATCCAGGTGCAGCATGGCCGCAGGGTATGTTGCAAATGGCTCCAGTAAATATACGAACTAGCGGATACTGGAGTGCTGTTAGTGACACTGGTGGTGGTGTCTTCTGGCTGTACCAAGGTACTACAAGAGACCGAATAAAAGGGTTTGCAACTTCGTTTATCACTGGACCTGGTTGTCAGATTGGGTATGATTTTCCATTTATTTTTGAACCTCGGAGGCAGACGTCTTATATCAGTAGTCGTGCAGGCGGTAATTTTGCAGGACTGAGGAATTATTCAATAGGTAATAGTAATGCTTATCCTAATACACCAGATACTAGGAGAGCGAGAAGAGAGGTTAAAACTCAGGAATACGCAGAACCCGGCTATTATAGACTGCAGTACAATGTTAGTGGTAGTAGCTGGGTGAGAGCTGAATTTACAGTCACGCCTAGAACAGGTGTGGGCAAGATTACTTTTCCATCAAATGCGTCGGATGCCACGGCTCTTTTAAGTACATTTGATGCACTTAGGCGAGAAACCTCCTTCCTGGAGATTAAATCATTTGGGGGGGGTACGAATGCGGTGTCCTTAAGGCTCAAATCTGACTTCTTCTGTCAACAGGGAGGAAGCTCCTCTGTCTATGCGGTGTTTGTGTTTGACGTCCCGTTTACGCGATCTATAAGGTCTAATAAGCAGGAGGCGAATCTTTTTTTTACTTTGCCGAGCACCAAGATCATCAGTATGAAAATAGGAAAGTCTTCTATTTCTGCAGAGCAAGCTTACAAAAACATACTCTCTGAACAGAATCGCCCCGGTATGTATTCTAGCGACGTGAGTGGTGTCAGTTATCTTGATCTTGATTGGAATTTTACGAAATTTCGGTCGATTGCCTATGAAAAATGGAATGAGTTTTTGGGAAGAGTCTCTGTTTTAGATGAAATAGGAACGACAGACGATGCCCGACGCCACCATCGCCTGGAAGAAAAACGTATTTTCTATTCAGCTTTGTACCAGACGTCCCTTCACCCAAATATATTTAGTGACTACAATGGAGATTATCTTGGTTTTGGCGGTAATACGCATAATGTATCTGAAACGCCTCCTCAGGAAATTCAATATCAAAACTATTCTGGTTGGGATACCTACAGAGGGCAGCATCAATTGATTTCCTTCCTCGACAAAGATCTTGCGAGGGATACAGCCCAGTCGTTGATCAATAACGCTAAGCAAAGTCGAAGTGGAAGACAACGTTTCACGAAGTGGGGGTATAGAAATGCAGAGACCGGTGTTATGGAGGGAGACCCAGGCACCATTTTGGTTGCCTCCTCTTTAGCGTACGGTGGAAAAGGCTTTGATTATAGAGCAGCCTTTGACATCATGAAAGCTGGGTATGGTTCGGTTATGTATGCTTCCAATGAAACCAACGCTGCCTTAAAGAAGTCTGATGGTAATTTTAGAAGCTATGATTATAATGTGACGACAAAGAAAACAAGCTGGACAGGAAGAACACTCCTCCCTAAAGCGACAGCAACTGATAGAGCCGGGCATATGAGCAATCACCATGAGTTTGCTGCCGGTGATTTTGCAAAAGCCCAATTTTTAAGAAATGTCAAGCAGACTGGCTCCACAGTAATAACAGACGCAGATATGCTGCTTTATTACCGTGATTTTATGAACCACGCCGGAGATGCATGGAAGAAGGCGTATCTGTGGTACAAAGCAAAAAATACAACTTCTTCTGATGATTATATAATCGTTGACTTGAATGGGTTGTCGCAGCCCCATAGAAAGGTGGCAGGCTTTGTATATGGAGGGGTGAACGGATTGGGTGTGGATTACATAACCGGGGTCAACGCCACTTCCGCTAGGCCTAGAGTGAGTGCGACCTGGAACAAATGGCACAGTTATTTGAATAACTTTAATCCGAGCGGGTATAGCTACACCGTTAATGGTGAAAGCCAAACGGTTCCGCCCTATTGCCCTAGTGGTAATAGTGCTAATAGAGGGTGTGGTGGCGAAGTAGGTGGCTGGAGAGAAGGGGAGCCCACCCATTATCATTATATGTTGCCTTTTGACACTAGGGGTCTGTTCAATAGACTGGGGCCGGTCAATGGGGCAGATGCAGATGATAAGTTTGAGACATATACTGATGAGGATGGCGAAGAGTTGGTTCGATCTCCCTATCATTTTGCCAGGCTGAGACATTTTCTTCATTACGGGAATACGTACAACACTGGTGAACATGGTGATCCTCATCTTAACATGGGAAACCAACCGAGTTATAGTGTGCCGTGGGCGTTGAATTATACAGGATATGCTCATTTCCTTCAAATGAGCATACGTAGAATACAAAACTTCGTCACCGACGACACGATTAACAGAGCTTTATCAGGTAATGATGATTTGGGTTCTCTCACCTCACAATATGTGTGGAGTTCAATGGGCTTATACCCTGCTCATCCCGGATTAGGGATATTGCACGTAACGAGTCCTCGTTTTAAGAAAATGGTTATTCGAGATAATCTTGGTCGAGTTTTGGTTGTTTCTGATGCCAAATCAGTGGGTGATAGTAATAAGACATGTTCTAACACCAAAAGTTATAACACGCATTGTTTCCTCATTGATTCAATGAAGAAAAATGGTCAAAATTATACCAAGACGTATATTCGCTACTACAAAGACATTGAAGATTCCATTGAAAGCGGAGGCCTCAGACTTGAGTTCAATTTGTATAAACTCACTCAAGGAAATAGGCAACTGGGGAGCATTAGCAATGACGGAAATTTTGTCCCAAAAGCACTCACAGGAGGGCAAAAAAATGCCTATTATAACGACTACGAGGCCTTTCGATCAAGTACTAAATTTGGTCAAAGATTGAGTGATTTGCCACCCTCTGGTTCGGGAGGGATACGTAGAGCCCAGGATGATAATTTCTATTATGGGCTTATTGATAGGTTTGCAGGAAATAAGAAAAATCCTGCCTTGACGGAGGGGGTTTCTGAGAGTGATTACAACGAACATGGTGATTTTGGAGTTGTCAAGGGAGACGGTAGTTTCTCGCTTGAACATAATTATTATTGATCTTTTTGTTGCCGTAAGATTCTAGGTGCTTTACCCCCCCTTTGTTATATGGGGGGAAGGTGCCCTATGTAAGATTCTAGGTGCTTTACTTCCCCCTTTGTTATATGGGGGGAAGGTGCCCTAAAAAATAAAGGTGGTGGGATGTTGACAAAAAAAATACTAAAAATACTGGCGGCGAGACTGTCGAAGGTTTCGTTAAAGTGGTCATTCCTTTGGCGGATGATCTTCTCGTCTTTTGGCAAGAATCTACAAAAAGTATGTTTTGTGCTTCTGGTCTATTCTTTCTCATTGCCGCTCAATATAATGGCCAACATTTCAAAAACATTCACAGATTCTCTTCCCTTTACTGCTTCAGCTGGTTACTCATGGAGTACCTGGGATTTTCTGACGAACCCCTATCTTTATTATTTACAAAAGGATGATGCTCTCTCGGCGATTATCAATAGCCCTACCGACCTGACTCGAGGTGATTATTTAATAGCCTCACGATTTTCTATTGTAGGTTTTCCTATTTTTCTAACATTTGGTATCAACCAACCAGTCACCGCTCAAGCGAGAACTGAGAATCCACTGGATGCTGATAGGCTAAACTTAACTACCGAAACTAGGGCGAGAGTGTTAATAGGCACTAACTTTGGCCCTGAACTCTTTAACTTAGGTATAGGCTTCTTTGGCTACTATGCTCGGCAGACAAAAGAAACACTGAACCGTGATGGGACTTTGCTAAAAAAAGAGTCATATAGCCAAAGCGAAAGTGGTTCGGCATCAACAGCGGACAGTCTCCCCACAAGGTTGGGTGTTGAGTTGGGGCAAAATTTACCCGGTAGAAGCAGCCCTGCTTGGACGTTGAGTCTAGAATACAGAAAATGGGCTGGTTTTTTAAGAGAAACGAATATAAGAAGCGGAGATGAAACAGATACAAGGTTTGTTGATTCTCCTTTTCTCAAGTTTCCTAGTGGAGATTTTCCTGATAGTAGCCTTGTATTGCAACATGATGGCAAGACCAGAGAAGAGGTCTCTGGCAATTTTCTGGGATGGTGGCCATTGGGAGACTTTGGGGATACGGGTCTTCTTGGTGATTTTTACGTGGGCTCTGGCGCAGGAAGAAATAGTGATTCGCTAAAGGGCACAGTGACCCTTCCCAATGGTGAAAATGTAATTGATTTTGATAAGAGCTCACCTGATTTTGAGAGGTACTTCCCTGAGATTATATTGAAAGCTCGTCGGGTGAGCATTACAGCATTTCTTGACTATGACTTTCGCTTCTTGAATGAAAGTGTATTTCGATTAACTCCTTGGGTGAGGTACACAAACATTAAAGAAACGTTGGTTGAAAAAGACCCTACAGAAAAGAATCCTAATACAGCGATTATTTTAGATGATTTTTTAATCAGACAAGAGAAGGCAGATTTTGGGTTAAATTTTAGACTCGCTCTGAACCTAACTAAATCAAAAAACTTCACTTTTTATTTGGGTTGGTCTCCTGTGTTAACTCTGTATGATCAAACAGTGACTGAAAACAACCAAGAAGCAGAAGAAGGCGTCTCCAGAAGAAGAACGATTGTCGTGCCGATTTTGTATGCCGATACACGCCAATTTTCACTAGGATTTAGCTATCATTTTTCTAAAAGGTTGCATCTTCACTTTCTCGCCGGTGCAGAATCTGACAGGTTTGATATATCCTCTTGGGACATCGGCTTGGATTACATTTTTACGACTGATGATGGATAAAGAATCACTTCAAAACTGGCAAAAAAAACAAATTAAAAAACCTACGGGTGATAAATGACCTCATAGCAATTATATTACTTACACAGCTCTCTGAAACAGCTATTTTAAGGGTATTAAAAATTTAAAATGACCAAAATAGAATAGCTTGTCAGAGGGGAAAAGTCATCAGAAAATCATCTTTAGCTTCAAACCTGCAAAAACTTTTGAAAAATTAAAAAACTTATATAAGTATTTGCCTAAATATAAATGGAAGAAACAACCGAAACCTGTTATCGTTCTAGTTTAACTCTGACAGTAGTTTTGTTGACTATACACTTAGTTATTAGCGGGAAGAGGGTTTAAAGTAGCAGAAGCAAATAAAACATCAAAGGGAACACACCAAATCAGCACGTTGTTATATTGCGAGAGATTAGTATTACTGGGTATTCCATAGCTTTGGTCACCTGTCGTTTTTTTTAAGGGACCAAGGTCGACATAATCATCTGCGTTTTCTGAAGAAGACGATAAATACACGTGTAATCTAGGCCCATCGATAACACTAAAGTTTTCAAAATTGACGTAGGTCTTGCCGCCAACGAAAGACAAATAGGCCTGCCCACTCGTTGGATAGCCAGGAGCTCCCATAAAATCACTCCGCGATCCTGAAATAATTTTGTCGGGCGTTGCTGATACTTCAGTTGTGGGGGAGCTTGTGCCAAAATCATTAGACGCCGTGAGCACATAGTAATACTTAGTGCCATTCGTAAGACCGGTATGCACATAAGGAGAGGTTATCGAAGCAGAAAGTTTAGTTCCGTTTTTGCCCGCACCTGACGTTAGTGACCAATACAATTCATATTTTGTATTTTCTTGCATCGTCCAAGTCAGGGTAATTTTAGTATCACCCGCTGTTGCTGCAAAGTTTTTCGGAGTCAAGGCCGGTTCCGAATCTGCACAACTCACGAAACCAAAAATGAAAAGAAGACCCACCACATGAATGACAACGGCAAAGAAGATATATCGACCTTTTCCCTCAGACACTGGTAACCTCAACTAACATTTTCATTCTCCCCCTCCTTCTGGCACAACCCCAAAGAAATAGCCGCAACAGCAACGAATCCCAGGGAAATCATTTGCCAGCACTATGTTGTTCCCCCATACTGTGTTTTAACAATCATACATTGTCAAACTATTTTTTTATTTTACGAGTAAAAATGGTTGAGAAACAAGCCAAAAATGCAACTTGGGCGAAGAAATCCCCAGTGAAGGCTACAACGAATAACTAATATTTTAAGGCTATTTGTCATCATTAATTTCGCCTTTACTTTTGATGTGTTTAGTTTTCTTTCCGGGTTTCGGGATAATTCGGTATGTCAGATATGTATTCACGGAGGCCTCCCGCGAATAGCGTATCAAGTCATAACCTTTTTTGGGGGATCTAAAATACATAGAGTCGGCAAGACGGTGTTCTACATCCATGATAATATGAAACTGAGCTTCTTTCACTTGTTTATAGATTGTTGGAACTAGAAAATCGTTTTTACAATCAATAATCTGATTTTTCTCAATAGACACGATGAGTTTGATTTGATATCCGTCATACTCTGCTTCTCCTAGATATGGTGAAAAAAAATTAGGTAAGTTAGACATTATGAAGGTAGATTCATTATCGTTTTTTCAGAATTTATACTTGAATACACTGACTTTTAAAGTGAATGCTGAGTAATTTATATAAGTTTCAAATAAAAAAAATAGGGGAGGTTGTTAATATAAACGCCTTTTTTGCCGACTGGGAGGGTTTGGTCTAAGTGTTTAAAATTAGTAATTTTCAAGCTGGTGCTGCTGTTGTGGTTGAGGGTAAGATACCAGAATGTTTCTTTATTTTGAGGCAGGGCGAGGCGAGTGTTAGCCCAGAAATTCCAATTCCTGGCGAGGAAGCATATCAATTACTGAAACCAGGTGATTTTTTTGGAGTTGTTTCGTGCATGAGCGGACATCCTCACATTGAGACAGCTCAAACGACTACCGTCTCATCAATGATTGCAGTGAGTAAAGATGAGTTTGGAACATTAATCCAGAGAAATGCCCCCATTGCAATGAAAATTATACGCTACTTTTCTCAGAGGCTAAGAATTATTGATAAAGCAATTACTCGGTTATCTTTTCACAACACAGTAGAAGAAGACCCTCAGCTCATGTATGAAGTGGGTGGGTATTATTATGAAAGGCAACATGCTAGACAGTCTGTCTATGCTTATCAAAAATATCTTCAATATTTCCCCCGAGGTCGCTATGCTGAGCAAGCAAAAGAGCGTCTTAATTCAATGTCAGCCCCCGTGCAGGCACCTCCCGTTAAACGAAATAACCTAGCGGCTAGCTTTCGCGACAAAGAAATAATTTTTATTGAACACGAACCAGGAGTTGAACTTTACATCATCCAGCAGGGTAATGTAAAAATCACAAAAGTTGTTCAGAAAAATGAAGTACTCCTTGCTGTTCTTAGACCAGGAGATATATTTGGTGAAATGGCCCTTCTTGAGAATAAACCTCGTTCTGCTACAGCAATTGCCCATGAAAATGTCTTGTCGTTAGCTATTAACAAAGCAAACTTTGAAACAATGGTGCAAGCTCAACCTCAACTGGCAGTCAAGCTGATTACAATTCTAAGTGAACGAATTTGGACAGCTTATCGCCAACTTGCCAATCTTTTGATTAGTGACCCGGTTGGGAGGCTTTATGATCTTCTACTCACTTTGGTGGAAAAAGCAAAAATTCCGATATACTCAAAGGCTACTCATACGTTTGATGTGGGCATCTCAGAATTGAGCAATATGCTTGGTTATTCTCCGGAAAAGGGCGATGCTTATGCGATGAAGCTATTAGAGAACAAAGATTTTCGTCTTGACGCTGGCAAGGTTATTTGCTCTAATCTTGCTGAGCTTGAAAAGCAGGTGGAGTTTTATCGTAAAAAAGCAGCGATGGAGCGCAAAAGAGAAAGCAAACAGCGTTAGCCAAATTAAATTGGTTCATTTCGAATTATCACTTTGAATAATCACTTTTAAGTTTTTAAATATAAACTTTACAATCTATGTATCTTTTTGTGCAGTGTTTTCGTCATGTTATTAGGCTCTTGCTAAGGTAACTTTTGATGTCGGCTCGTGTGGTGCAGTTTTTCTTAGCTTCCTTACTAATTGTTCTAATTTTCAATCGTTGCCTGTGGAGTGACTGGGGTGAGTTTAAAGAATCGCTTCAAAACTGGCAAAAAGAACAAATTAAAAAGAGGTATGGTTCGGCTTATGTCAATAAAGAAAAAATTCCTGATTGGCAAGAAGAAATCAGAGAATACGAAGCAATTATTGACGAAAAAATAGAAGCTTCTTCTCGGTTGGCGGCTGTCCACAGAAAGCTTGGTGAATCGTTTGCCGAAATTGGTTCGTACGAACAGTGCATTCAATCTCTCTCTTCAGCATTAAAATTAGGAATTCACGACCCTGATATGCTTTACAAGCTTGCGTTGTGCAAAGGCAATTTAGCTCAAAAAAACAACTGGAAGCACTCACTCACAAAACAAGCTGAGCAAAGTTTTTTGTCTTTGTTGAATATTGATGAAAATTATGAAAAAGCTAAATTTCAGTTAGGTCTCATCTATTTTTACGGCTTTGGGAGCAATAATCGTTATCGTGTTCTAAACGACTATATTACAGTGACCCAACAACAATATCGCAAAAAAGCATTAAACCTCTTACTTCAATATAAACATAAAGAGTCCAATGATTACAAAGTCTATTTTGCTCTGACAAATGTTTACAAAGTCACTGGAGAAATTTCTAAAGCAGGCACCCAAATGAGAGAGTTTATAGAAATGCTTAAAAAAAACTATCCAAATAATTATCAAAACATCAAAGAATATAAGTCTGCTCTCCAAAATTTATCTTTTCTAGGTGTTGTGAAATAAACGGTGAGACCTAAAAATCAAACAGAATATCAAACAATTTTTTCTTTGGCTCTTCATTTGTCAGGGCATTTTTACCAAGAACAATATCAAGCCGAAACCAATATTAAAAAACTTTCTCACATGCTTTTAGCAAAAGATTTTTCGTCTAGAATTGAAGTTGCTCAGAAAGTTTATGAAGAACAGCAAAGAAAGGGTATTCAGGTTATTTCTTTTTTTGAAGAAAATTATCCTGAATTACTCAAGAAAATCCATAGTCCACCTTTCATTCTTTTTTGTTTGGGTAAGTTGAGCATTCTGAATAAAAATAAAGTTTCGATCGTGGGAACAAGAAAGCCAAGTATGGTTGGTCTTAAAGTAGCAGAGTTTATAGCCAATCATTTGAGTGAAAGAGATATTGTGGTTGTCTCTGGCATGGCTCATGGCATTGATACGGCTTGTCATAGGTCTTCTTATCAAAATGCAGGAGGTACCATTGGAGTTTTAGCGCATGGGCTTGATTATATATACCCTAGGTCAAATTATGATCTCTACCAAGAAGTGCAAGAGAACGATAACACAAATCTTTTATTTATATCAGAATATCCGGCAGGGACAAAGCCGAGGCGTTTTCATTTTCCCAGAAGAAATCGAATTATCTCAGCTCTTTCTGGTTCCCTTTTTTTTATCGAAGGAGGTAGAAAAAGTGGTGCTTTGATCACCTGTCGGTATGCACTAGACCAAGGCAGAGAAGTGTACGCATTTGATCACCCTCTACTCACCAACAACGAGGGCGGGAAAGAGCTTATCTTTGAAGGAGCTTCTCAGTTGTCTAGCTACTACCATCTTCATATAGAAGATCAAATATCCTCCGCCAACTTGTTAGACCAGATCCATAAAAAAAATAGTTTCTACCTCGGAAATCATTTATGGGTAAGTTTAGAATCAAAACAAGATAGCCCTAATGTTTTTATTTCTTTTGCGGCTTAGGTTTTCTTTTTCTCTTCATTTTGAGCAAATATCGATTATAATGTTTGATAATTGCTTTTACCCTTTTGACAGGTTTTGGATGTTGCACCGTATAGCGGGCTATGTTTTCATAGTGGTCACTCACTTTAACCAAACTGTAGTCAGTGGAGACTTGCAATATGTATCCTGCGTGACGGGCCTGTTCTAGAAGCTTCGGCGTATAATGTCCGTATGGCCATGCCCACGAAATTATTTTTCTTTGAATCAAAAATTCAAGTTTTTTTCTTGAAAGATATAGTTCCTTAAAAATATTTTTTGATTTAGATGAAAGCCTATCGTGAGTGAATGAGTGACTACCAATCTCAAAATATTTGGGGAGTTGCGCTAATTTTTTATAGAAGTCCGAGTGTGTGTTGTAGCGATTTAAATAAATAAAAAATGTTGCTTGATATTGATATTTCTCCAACAAAGGAATCACCACATCAAACAAGGAGGGGAAACCATCGTCAAAGGTAAGAATTATGATTGGCTTCAATGGGGTTTTGATTAAGCGAGACTCCTCTGTTGTTGTATTGACCTCGTGCCAACTTTTTAACGAAAGTACTTGGTATTTATCTTTAATGAGGTCAAAGATTTGCAGGAGTTCATGCTTGCTAATTGCATAACGACCTTTGCCGTCAATATCGTGAAAACAAAAAATGAGTGCAGGAGTTTTTTGCGACGCCTCTTGTGCAGAAACGGACACGAGTAGTAATAATAAAAGACCAAGATTCAGGGAACAATGAATAAAAAAGTGTTTGATATTTTATCTCGTTCTAGTAAACTCAAGTCGTTTACCTTTTTTATTTTCATCAAATTTTCCTTTGTGGTAAACGATATGACCGTTTACGATTGTGGTAATTACTTCTGATTTAAATGTCTCACCTTCAAAGGGTGACCAACCACATTTATAGTGAATATTTTCTGATTGCACTTTATGAGAGGAGCTTAAGTCAACCAAAACTAAATCGGCAAAATAACCCTCACGTATATAGCCTCGCTTGTGAATCTGAAATAAAGTAGCTGGGGCATGGCACATCTTCTCTACAATTTTCTCCAGACTAATCTTTTCATTATGGTAGTGCTCAAGCATCAAAATTAAAGAGTGTTGGACGAGCGGTCCCCCCGAGGGTGATTGAAAGTAGGAGTTTTCTTTTTCGTGTTTTAGGTGCGGTGCGTGGTCTGTTGCAATCACATCAATTTTATTTTTTAGCAAGCCTTGAAAAAGAGCATCGCGGTCTTGTTTCGTTTTAATTGCTGGGTTCCATTTGATAAAAGCACCTTTTTGGGCGTAATCTTCATCAGAGAACCAGAGATGATGTACACATACTTCTGAGGTGATTCTTTTTTGTTCAAGTGGAATATTCTCATTGAATAGGGTGAGCTCTTTGCCTGTAGATAGGTGGATTACGTGCAGGCGCGTGTCATGTTTCTCGGCTAGTGATACGGCAAGTGCAGAAGATTTAAAACAAGCTTTTTTACTACGAATCATAGGGTGACACTCAATAGGGACATTTTCACCATATCTTTTTTTATATATTTTCATATTTGTGCGAATTGTATTTTCATCTTCACAATGAGCCGCGATCAAAATGTCACGGTAAGAAAAAATCTTTTCTAAGGCCTTAGGTTGATTCACAAGCATATTACCCGTAGATGAGCCCAAAAAAACCTTGACTCCGCATACTTGAGTAGGGTCAATTTTTCTTATTTCGTCAAAATTATCATTGGTAGCCCCCAAGTAGAAAGAAAAATTTGCCAGTGATTTTTTTTTGGCAATTTGATATTTTTTTTCGAGGAGTTCTGTGTTGATTGTTTGGGGTATCGTATTGGGCATTTCCATGTAGCTGGTCACGCCACCCGCAACAGCGGCTTTTGATTCTGAGGCGATATCTGCTTTGTGAGTGAGCCCTGGTTCGCGGAAGTGAACCTGATCATCAATAACTCCGGGCAGGAGATATTGCAATTTTCCGTTGATGCTACGATCGGCTTTTAAATGACTCTTTTGGTCATTATCAACCAAAATAATCTTTTCATTTTGAATATAAACATCACTTAGCGTGATGGCACCCTCATTGACGACGAAAACTCCTTTTATTGCAGTAATCAAGACAAACCCCTGGGTAAATTTTTGCGAGCGAAGGGACTCGAACCCCCACACCTTGCGGCACTAGATCCTAAGTCTAGCGTGTCTACCAATTCCACCACGCTCGCTGGTTGTATTTGGAAGTTGACCTACAAAAGCTCTTGCTATCTATCACGAACAATTTTTATAGAATCACCTTTTGAAATATACTCTCGAAGGCTGATCTTCTTGACGGTGTAGAGCCCCTCTGAGATATGTCTTTCTACTAGAAAGTTACGATGAAGCTATTCGACAAGGATAAAAATAAAGTTGGCAAAAAAAAGTTATTTAAGCCAAGGGCTGTCAAGGACTCTCCTGCAGGGTCAGTTGCTGTTGCAAAAACTGTTAAGGTAAAGAAAAATGTTATTTGGAGCGAAATGAGCAATAAGGAGCTTGATAAAAACTACAATAGTCTTAAAAAGGAATTGCAAGAGCTTCGTTTTAAAAAAGTAATCTCGCATGTTCCAGACATAAGAAGAATTCGTTTTGTTAAGCGCTCCATAGCTCGTGTTCTAACGTGCAAGCGACAAAGACGTATCGCGATTGCTGGAATACCTGCGTTATGAAAAATACCGAGGCGACAAAGGCAAAGGGCAAGGTTTTGCAGGGTGTGGTTGTCTCAGACTCCATGAACAAGGGAATTATTGTTCGAGTTGACTATCAAAAAAGAGAGAGGCATTTCAAGAAAACAAAAAAAGCTCATAAGAGAATTATGGCGCACGATGATCAAAATCGATCAAAAGTTGGAAACAAAGTCATCATACGTGAAAGTAAACCTTGGTCGAAAAAAAAATCTTTTTGTTTGATCGATATCGTGGAGTCCACTCAGGGATAATTTATGCTTCAGATGCAATCAATCATGACCGTGGCTGATAATTCGGGAGCCAAAAGGGTTCAACTTGTCAAAGTGTTGGGTGGTTCTGGTAGGCGCTACGCTGGTGTTGGTGATGTTGTTGTTGTGGCTGTTAAATCAGCCAATCCTAGTTACGCACTCAAAGACTCATTGGGGAAAAAAGATCATAAAAAATCTGTTTCTAGAGCTGTTGTTGTTCGAACCAAGAAAGAGACAAGGCGTCCTGATGGTAGTTATATTCGCTTTAGTGAGAATGCCTGTGCCCTCATTGATAACCAAGGTAACCCGAAAGGCACTCGAATATTTGGTCCCGTTGCACGCGAACTTAGAGATAAGCAATTTATGAAAATTGTTTCATTAGCTCCTGAGGTTTTGTAGTTTTTATGCCAAGCAGATCGTTTAATAACAAAAAAAAATCAATGATTCGATATAAAACAAAACTCAAAATTGGAGACGAAGCTGTTGTGATCTCGGGTAAATCAAAAAGATCTCGTGGTAAAATATTGGCGATGAGTTTAAAGTCTGGCAAGGTTCTTCTACAGGGTGTTAACATGAAGAAGAAATTCTCTCCTCCTTCTCAAGAAATGCCCCAAGGTGGTTTGATTGAAATGGAGTTTCCTGTACATCTTTCCAATATCCAGTTTTGGGATGCTAAATCAAAAAAACCAACTCGTCTCTGCTATCAAGTAAACAAAGAGGGTAAAAAAATCAGAGTAGCCGTAAAATCAAGAACGGAGATTGATTGACCAGTCGATGTTTTAGTATGTCAACATCCCTTCAAAAAAAACAAACGAGGCTTCAGGAGCTTTATTACGCCAGTATCAGGCCAGAACTTAAAGAAGAGCTGTCTTTACGTTCGGTCATGCAGGTTCCATTCATCGAGAAAATAGTTTTGAATGTAGGTGCTGGTGTTGCTGTGAATAATTCTAAGATCATTGATAGCATTGTCCAAGAACTTTCGTTGATTAGTGGTCAAGCTTCGGTAAAAACCATAGCAAAAAAATCAATTGCGACTTTTAAACTAAGGGAAGGCATGCCAATTGGTGCAATGGTGACCCTGCGAGGAGTTCGTATGTATGAGTTTTTTGATCGACTGATTAATATTGTTTTACCGAGGGTGAGAGATTTTAACGGGTTAAGCCCGAAGTCTTTTGACAAGGGGGGCAACTACACAATTGGAGTCAAAGAGCAGATAATATTTCCTGAAATTGATTTCGACAAAGTAGAAAGTGTGCGAGGGCTCGACATTATTCTTAGAATTAAGTCTCAGAGAGTAGAGCATTCGATAGCTCTCCTCAGAAAATTTGGGTTCCCACTTAGGAAGAAACCGCAATCATAAGAGAATGAAAAAGAAAATAAAGGTAGTGTGTGTTTATTGTGGCTAAAAAATCTTGGATTGAAAAGCAAAAGGTCTCAGGGGCTAAGTTTTCGGTACGTCGCTATAGTCGTTGCCCTCTTTGTGGTAGAGCACGGGCGTATATGAGAAGGTTTGATATGTGTCGCATTTGTTTTCGAGAATCAGCATCCGATGGTTTAATTCCGGGAGTGACAAAATCATCATGGTAGTGGTTGTGGGGGCTAGATATTTCTTATGAGTCATTCAGACCCCATTGGGGACGCTATCACGAGAATTAGAAACAGTGTAATGGCTTCACATAAAAAAGTGAATGTACCTTTAAACCGAACCATTCATTCAATTCTTGACATTCTCGTAGAAGAGGGTTTTATTGATAAAGTTAGTGAAATTGAAAATAACCGTGGTTTTGAAGTTTGTGTTTATCTAAAGAAGTATGAAGGTAAGCCGGTTATTAGAGGTTTGCGGAGAGTTTCTAAGCCTGGTCGGCGAGTTTACGTGGGCGAGAAAAAAATTGGTTCCACCATGAATCACATTGGAGTTGGCATTCTCACTACTTCTAAAGGTGTTCTTTCTGATAAACAAGCGAAATATCAGGGGGTGGGGGGAGAATATCTTTGTCAGGTATGGTAGGTTAAATTTATGTCAAGAATTGGAAATCAGCCTATTTTGATCCCCAGTGATGTTCATGTTGTTGTTGAAGAGTTTGCGGTGCTTGTCAAAGGTCCAAAAGGAGAACTTAAAACGCCTCTCTTTGAGAATATCTTGGTAAACGTAGAAGGTGACAGAGTTTTTGTAAAATGTGAAGATAATGCCAAGACTGTTCGTGCGAAACATGGTTTGGTGCGTGCGTTATTGGCAAACTGCGTGACAGGAACCTATCAAGGCTTTTCTAAAACGTTACTTCTTCAAGGTGTGGGCTATCGTGCCAACAGAAAAGGAAATCAAATTATTTTATCCCTTGGGTTTTCTCACGATGTGTCTTTTGATGAACCCAAAGATGTCCAAGTCGAGGTGAAAGAATCAACAAAGCTTATAGTTTCTGGTATTGATAAACAAAGAGTGGGTGAAGTTTCTGCTCAGATTCGTAGTTTTCGTCCTCCTGAGCCCTACAAAGGGAAAGGAGTTCGATACGAAGACGAAAAAGTACGCAGAAAATCTGGCAAGGCGGGTAAAAAATAAATGAATTTAATAAAATTAGGTCATCTACAAAGCCGTCGTAAGGAACGAGTGCGTTTCAAATTGAGAATTTTAAATCGAACTTTTCGTAAAAGAGTTTGTTTTTATGTCTCCAATAAACATATGTACGCTCAACTCATTGATGAGAAAACAGGAAAAACCTTAACAGGGGTTTCTACTTTACAACTCTCTGAAAAATCGGGGTGTAATAATATGGTGAATAAAATAAATGCAGAAAAGCTAGGTGAGCTATTTTATGACAAGACAGCTTCATCGCTTTCTGATGACAAGGAGCCTCTTGTTTTTGACCGAGGTAACCGCCTCTATCACGGTCGGGTTAAAATCTTTGCTGATACATTAAGAAAGAAGGGGATGAATTTTTGAGGTACTTTGTAGATATTGGAGAGCAAAAAAAATATTTATGAATAGAGTAACACAGTCAGACCCTTACCAAGATTCCGAGATACAAGAGAGGGTTGTTTTGATGTCTCGTGTGGCCAAGGTGGTCAAGGGTGGTCGCAGATTTTCTTTCAATGCACTGACCGTTGTAGGTGATTCAAACTCTTCTGTTGGTGTTGGTTTTGGGAAGGCAAAAGAAGTTCCCGAAGCGATTCGCAAAAGTATTGAAAATGGTAAGAAAAACATGATGAAGGTTAAAAAGCAGAATGCGACAATACCTCATCAAGTAATTGGCAAATTCAAATCGGCGACTGTTCTTTTAAAGCCGGGTGCTCCTGGTACAGGAATCATTGCAGGAGAAGCCGTTCGAGCTGTAGTGGAGTTGGGCGGCATACAAGATATTTTAACGAAGCGATATGGTTCTTCCAATAAACTTAATATTGTGAAGGCAACGATAAATGCTCTCAGTCAATTATCTACTTTTGAAGAGGCTAAAAAGCGAAGAGGGCTTAGTTTGCCCGAACTTTTTGGAAAATATAGCAAAAAGAGAAGAGACGAGAAGAGAAAAGAACTTGGTTTAACTGATACGACTGAAAAATCAGCTGAGCTAGTAGCGGCGACAGAGGGTTCTACGAAGAATGATGTTCAAGTCAATACCAAAATTTCACACAAAGAGGCATCCACCGACGATGAGGTCAAGGATGACTCTAAAACTCCCAGTGAACAACCAGCTGAAGTCGTGAGAACAGAAAATGAAATCGTAAAAACAGCAACAGAAGAAGGCTCGTCAGATGAAAAAGGTTAGAGTGACTCAAGTTAAAAGCCAAATAGGTAGGATATCCAAACATAAATTAACTTTGTGTAGCCTTGGCTTGCGTAAGATTGGTCAAAGTCGTGTACATAACCTTACCCCTCAAATTCAAGGAATGATTAATAAGGTTTGTTATTTAATTAAAACAGAGGAAGTGGAATGAATTCTTTTGATCTTTATCCTAGAAAGTCTGCTTCAAAAGACGCAAAACGAGCCGGTCGGGGGGTGGGTTCGACACTCGGCAAAACATGTGGGAAAGGACACAAAGGGCAAAAATCTCGGTCAGGTGCCTCCATTGCTCCTTGGTTTGAAGGGGGTCAAACACCTCTCTATAGACGGGTTCCTAAAAGAGGTTTTACCAATAAGTTTGCTCGAGAGTGGGGTATTATTAACTTGGATAACCTTGTGAAACATTTCGATAAAGTTTCTTCTCATGACAGGGTTGATGCGGATATTTTACGCGCAAGTGGGCTAATCGGAAAAAAGAAAATACCACTAAAGCTCTTAGGAAGAGACTCCAAAGTTGAAACGGACATCTTAAAAGGAAAAACATTGGTGCTGAATTCCTGTAGTGCTTCGGGCAGGTCTATTGCTACGAAGGCCGGTGCTCTCATTGAAATTGTAGAATTTCATCCACATGTATATGAAAAAGGTTTAAATGGTAAAAAGTTAAAAAAAAAACGAACAAAAAAAAAGGTTACTAAAGGTGAGTCTTCCAAAAAGATTTCTGAGAGGTAGTGTTTAGGAGTTATTAAGTAGGTATGTTCAAAATTATTCAAACGATCGTCGGTATTCCAGATCTAAGAAACAAAGTTTTTTTTACGGTTGGTTTACTCGTTGTTTTTCGCTTTGGAGCTCATGTGACTGTTCCTGGTATTAATTACCAGGTGCTTGAAAACTATTTAATATCGAGCTATGGCGGAGACCGAGGTCTGACTGACTATATTGATCTTTTTGCTGGTGGTGCTTTTAAGCGACTTTCTCTTTTTGCCTTGGGTATTATGCCTTATATTTCTGCCTCAATTATTATGCAACTTATGATGGTGGTTGTTCCTTCGCTTCAGAAGCTGCAAAAAGAAGGAGAATTTGGTCGTCGGAAGATTAATCAGTACACTCGTTATGGAACAGTTCTCTTGTGTGCCGCCCAATCTTATGGTATCACTGTTTATATACGTTCTTTGCACGAAGAAATTTTGGGAAAAAATGCGAATAGCTTTCTTATTGACGGAGGTCCAGGAGTTAATTTCATTTTGATGACAATGCTGTGCATTACGACTGGGACAATCGTTCTTATGTGGATGGGTGAGATGATCACCGAAAAGGGAATCGGCAACGGTATTTCTCTTCTCATTTTTGTGGGCATTATTGCTGGTGCTCCTCCCGCTATTGCTCAGTTTGTCCTTGATATACAGAAAGATCAAGTCGAAGTCATTTTAGCCGTGATTCTCTTGTGTGTTTTTGTTGGTATGATTGGTCTTTCGATCGTGCTCACCGAGGGAGTGAGAAAGATTCCTCTGCAATATGGTAAAAGGATCGTTGGTCGTCGCATGGTTCAGGGCTCGAGCCAATCGTTGCCTATTAAAGTGAATGCCGCTAATGTAATGCCTATCATTTTTGCCTCTTCCCTTACTTTGTTTCCTACTCAAATAGCGAGCTACTTGAAAGGTGAGTATGCAGAGTTTTCGGTTGCTATTACAAATTATTTATCACCGGGAACTCTCAGTTACGGAATTATTTATGTTATTATGATTATATTCTTTGCCTATTTTTACACGGCGATTCAATATAATCCAAAAGATATTGCAGAGACGCTTAAAAAAAATGGGGGCTATGTTCCAGGCATACGCCCTGGTACTCAAACCGAGGAGTTTATTGGTAAAATACTGAATCGAATTACCTTATCGGGTGCTATCTTTTTGGCTTTTGTTGCGATTGCTCCCGATCTCATTATTGAGCTTTGGAGTTTGCAGAAATTTCGTAATTTGGCATATCTCTTCGGAGGCACTTCGCTTCTGATTATTGTGGGCGTTGCCTTAGATACTCTCAAACAGATTGAGTCCCAGTTGGTTATGAGGCATTATGATGGATTTTTAGATAAGGGTAGGAAGCCCAGTGGGTCTCGCCCAAGAATGATTCGATGATTGAGTATTTGATCGCGAATAAAGTAAGGATTTAGCAATATGAACTTAATTTTTATGGGAGCTCCTGGTGCGGGTAAAGGCACACAGGCTGAGGTGCTTTCTAAGCGAAGGGGTATTGTTCAGATATCCACGGGGGAAATACTTCGAGAAGCAGTTAAAAATCAAACAGAGCAAGGTCTGAAAGCTAAAAGTTGCATGGATAAGGGTGATTTGGTTCCTGATGAGATTGTTGTTGATATCATCAAAGAAAAAATTAAGGGAAAAGACTGTGAGGCGGGTTTTATCCTTGATGGGTTTCCACGGACAAAGGAGCAGGCAGAATCCCTTGATGTTATTTTAGATTCAATCTCTAGGAGCGTTGATCATGCTTTATTTTTTGATGTGGATGACAAAGAGCTTGTTTATCGTTTACTAAAAAGAGCAGAAGAAGAGGGTCGCTCAGATGATAATCTTAAATCGATACAAAATAGATTGAAGGTCTTCAGAGAAAAAACAGAGCCTGTTTTAGACCACTACGAGAATAAATCTGTTTTATTTCGTATTTCAGGGGCAGGAGAAGTCAAAGAGATATCTCAGGAGGTTGAAAAAGCTCTCAATAAATAGCTTATGGGTATTGTTGTTTATAATTCGAAAGAAGTCAGAAAAATTATGGACTCTGGCACGATTGCTTATGAGACACATATGTATTTAGCTGAGAATATTCGGCCAGGAATCTCTACGTACGATCTTGATTTATTTGCAAAAGAATATATCCAGAAAGCGGGAGGCAGGCCTGCCTTTTTAGGTTATGAGGATTACCCTGCCTCGATATGCACTTCGCTCAATAATCAAGTGGTACACGGGATTCCCCAAAAAAAATCTGTGCTACAAGAAGGAGATATTTTAAGCGTCGACCTGGGTGTTATCTATGACGACTACTACTCTGATACGGCTTGGACGTGGCCAGTGGGTGAGATTAGTGAGTCTGCGAAAAAACTAATCATAGTCACTCAGGAGTGTCTATATCGTGGAATTAGTGTAGCTAAAAGTGGAAACAAAATTGGACATATTGGACATACTGTCCAAAAACACGCTGAATCTCATGGTTATTCTGTGGTGAGAAGTTTAGTCGGTCATGGAATCGGAAAGAACTTACACGAAGAGCCGCAGATACCCAATTGGGGAAAAATAAAAGAAGGTTCTAAAATCAAATCTGGCATGGTTGTTGCTATTGAACCTATGATAAACCAAGGTGTCTATGATGTTTTTACTGAAGAGGACGGCTGGACAGTAAGTACCACAGATGGATCTTTGAGTGCCCATTTTGAGCATACGCTTGCCATCACTTCTGAGGGTGCTTCTTTATGTACTTTGCCTCGTGGGTCGGAGATCAATGTTTTTAAGATTATGGGTACAAATCTTATTGATAAAAATCAAAAAAATCAAAAAAAAATGGTTGGTTCTCTATGAAAGTTAAGACATCAATAAAAAAGATGTGTCCACATTGTCGTGTTATTAGAAGAAAAGGTGTTTTACGTGTCATCTGTAGTTCGAATCAAAGACATAAGCAGAGGCAGAAGTAATTATAGTAATTTCAAATGGCTAGAATTTCAGGAGTTGATTTACCGAGCAACAAAAGAGTGGAGGTTGCTCTTACCTATGTTTATGGAATTGGTCGTTCTTGTTCGATGAAAATTATAAAAGAAGCAGGAGTTAACCCAGATATAAAGATGAAAAATCTCTCCGAAAATGAAATTGGTTTACTCAGAAAGATTATAAGTGAAGACTATACGGTTGAGGGTGAACTCCGAAGCCAAGTTGCCATGAGTATCAAGCGCCTTGTGGATATAAAAAGTTATCGAGGTCTGAGGCACAAGCGTGGGCTGTCTGTTCGTGGGCAGAGAACAAAAACAAACTCTCGAACCAGAAAAGGTAGAAGAGGTGGTTTGAATATTAAGGGTAGGTAATGCAGACAATATAGGTGATTTAAAATATGGCAGTTAAAAAAAAAATATCCTCAAAGGTAAAAAAAGATAGAAAGGTATCTCGGGGCAGAGTCGTTATTCACGCAACTTTTAATAATACAATTGTGACCATCACTGATATGAAGGGTGCCACATTAACTTGGGCATCGGGTGGTTCAATGCAATTTAGAGGTTCACGAAAATCAACTCCTTATGCCGCTCAGCTGGCTGCTAAAAAAGTGATTCAAACAGCGAGAGAAATGGGCATAAACGAAGTAGAGATTTATGTAAAGGGTCCTGGGATTGGTCGGGAAAGTGCGATTCGTTCTGTTGCTGCTTCTGGCATAAAAGTTAATTTGATTAAAGATGCAACAGCAATTCCTCATAATGGTTGTCGCCCTAGAAAAAAAAGGAGAGTATAAAAAGTGGCTAGATATCGAGGTCCTGTCTGTAAGTTATGTCGTAGAGAAGGGCTTAAACTTTTTCTCAAGGGGCAGAGGTGTCTTACCGAGAAGTGTGCTTTCAACGATCGAAAAAGTCCTCCGGGGCCTCCTACTAAGCGCAGACCCAAGAATACTGGATACGCACTGCAACTTCGTGAAAAGCAAAAGGTCAAGCGGATTTATGGAATTTTGGAGAAACCTTTCAGAAATTACTTTAAGAAAGCACAACGCATGAAAGGTATTACTGGTGAGAATTTACTTATATTGCTCGAAAGACGGCTTGATAACACAATTTATCGAATGGGTATTGCTTCGTCCCGAGCCCAAGCACGAAATTTGATTTCTCACGGTCACATTCAAGTGAGCGGGTGTCGAGTAAATGTACCTTCGTTTCAAGTTGTTGCTGATCATAGTATCTCCGTGAGTGACAAGAAAAAAGATTCTTCTCTTATTGAATCAAATATCGAAGTGGCCCGTGGTGTTGGTCTCATTGGAGATTGGTTAGAAATGGATATTGATGGTAAATCAGGTAGGGTTGTTCGACTGCCTTCACGGGAGAACATTGATATACCCATTAAAGAGCAGGTAATTGTAGAGCTTTATTCTAAATAATGTATAACATAGTTGGGGGGTAGTTAAATTATGGCAACAGAAAAAATAGAGGTAGAAAGTAGGGTTGTTCCTAAGGGGCTTTTGAGAGGAATTCAAAGGCCCAGTACTGTTGAGTTTCAACAGACAGAGGGTCAGGATGGTTACGGTAAATTTATTGCTGAGCCGTTTGAGAAGGGTTTTGGCACCACAATCGGAAATTCACTCCGTCGCGTGTTAATGTCGTGTATTGAGGGTGCAGCGATTGTCGCGATCAAGGTTGAAGATGTTCATCATGAGTTTAGCACAATTCCTGGTGTTATCGAAGACATCACTCGAATTATTTTAAATTTGAAGCAAGTGCATATTCGTTATGGCAAAATGAGTCCCACCACGGTTGAGATTAAAAAGAAAGGTGCCGGTATCTTTTTGGCAAGTGATTTGGAATTAGATGCTGATATCAAAATTATGAACCCAAATTTTTTAATTGCTCACTTAAATGAAAATGCTGATTTCACAATGAGTCTTCAAATTGAACGGGGTAGGGGATATATGCCTTCTGAGGTAACAAAAAAATATGTTGAAGAAGTGGGCACAATTTCTGTTGATGCTCTTTTTTCTCCTATCAAAAAAGTAAACTTTGAGGTGACTGAAACCAGAGTCGCTCAAAGAATAGACTACGATCGTTTGATGCTTGAAGTTTGGACAGACATGACGATCGCTCCAGAGGATGCTGTGGCTTGTGCGGCTAAAATACTTAAAGAGCATCTAAGCATTTTTATCAACTTTGAGGAAGATGAATATGAAGAAGACGAGGATTATGATGATACAGACGAAAATCTCAAAGAATATTTGAACTTATCGGTTGAACAACTTGAAATATCTGTTCGGAGTATGGCTGTTGTTAAAAGTTTAGATATGAAGACTGTTCGTGATTTGGTTTCTAAATATGGGGATGACTTGCGTAAAAGTAAACATTATTCTGACAAAGTACTTCTTGAGCTAAAAAGCCAAGTTGCTACAATGGGCCTCTCATTTGGTATGAGAGACTTAGCTAGATGAGAAAATATAACAAAGTAAACAGGCTAAACCGTTCCGGAAAACATCGGAATGCGATGCTACATAATATGATGACTGATCTTTTTTACCACGAGAGAATCAAGAGTACAACAGCCAAGGCTAAAGTTGTTCGACAGTTTGCTGAGCGTTTGATTACGAGGGCTCGTTTAAATTTAGCTGATGGCGTTACTCCCGAAAAGAAAATTCATAACATACGTATTGTTGAACGTTTCATTAAAAATAAAGAAGTTCTTAATAAGCTATTTAATGATATTGCTCCACGTTTCAAAGAGCGTCCAGGTGGGTACACGCGTGTGATTAAACTTGGTTTGCGAAACTCTGACCGTTCAGAAATAGCCTTTCTTGAGCTAGTTGAACGTAAAGAATTGCCTCTTTTAAAAGAAGAAAGAAAAAAAAAGAGGGGTGAACTTAAAAAGAGGAAGCCTGCCAAACCAAAAAAATTGGAGCTGTCTTCCAAGGCTTCCACCGACCAAAAGGCGAAATAAATTATAAAGACCTTTTTAAACTTCTAGTCCGGGTGGTGGAACTGGTAGACACGCAAGCTTGAGGTGCTTGTGGGATTAATATCCTGTGGGGGTTCGAGTCCCCCTCCGGGCACATGTTTATTTGCTTTTTCTCATATTTGTTTTTAACATTTTTTTTCGTAATCTAAGCGTTGTTGGCGTGACTTCTAGCATTTCATCATCGTCTAATATATCTAAATATTGTTCTAAGCTCAGAGAACGAGGAGGGGTTAATTTCATGCTTTCGTCGGAACCAGAAGCTCTCATGTTTGTTAGCTTTTTCTCTTTCACTGGATTTACGGTGAGATCAACCTCTTTTGCGTGAAGCCCAATAATCATACCTTCGTAAATATCAAACTGAGGACTTACGAATAAATCACCTCGCTCTTGAACATTATAGAGTGCGTACGTGCTGGTGGCACCGTCAATCATACTGACCAAGGCTCCACGCATACGACTCACAAAATTACCTGCGATGGGTTGGTATCCAATGAAGACACCTGAAAAAATGCCATTTCCTCTCGTTTCGGTTAAATAGAAGCTACGAAAGCCAATTAAGCCACGAGTGGATATCTCATAAGATAGCCGGACACGGTCACCCGAAAGATTATCCATACTTAGCATGGCACCTTTGCGTCGGTTTAGTTCTTGAATCACCCCTCCTGAACAATTTTGGGGCATCTCGAGTAAAACTTCTTCAAAGGGTTCATGAAGTAAACCTTCAACCTTCTTTGTAATTACCTGAGGTTTAAGAACACTAAACTCGTAGCCTTCTCTACGCATATTTTCAATTAAGATTGCTAGGTGAAGCTGACCTCGGCCAGAAACACAAAATGTTTCTCCTTTGATGAGAACGTTAAGAGACAGGTTGACTTGTGTTTCTTTTAGAAGACGTTCCCTGATTTGTCGAGAAGTCAAAAACCTACCTTCGCGACCAGCGAATGGAGAGTCGTTGACTCTAAACTCTATTGACACGGTGGGAGGTTCCACCTTGATTCTGGGGAGTGCCGTCTGCACATCAATGGATGTCAGGGTGTCGCCGATGGTCATGTCAGCAATTCCTGCTAAAGCAATGATATCCCCCGCAACCGCAGAATCTGCGGAAAGACGTTTTAGCCCTAAAAATGTAAATAATTTTGTTACCTTGTGTTGTGAAGAAGTGCTTTCCCCTGATTTGTTTTCACCCAATAAGTTGACTTGATCGCCTAGAGATGTGCTACCACTAAAAACTCTACCGATACATATTCTACCTAGATAATCGTCATAATCTAATGTGGTTACTTGAAACTTAAAAGGTTCATTCAAACGTGAAGAGTCTTGTTGAATATACTCAATGATGGTATCGAGTAGCGGCGTGATATCCTTTTTGGGGTCGTCTAAATTTCTTATAGCATAGCCATCTTTTGCACTAGAGTAAACCACAGGAAACTCTAGTTGTCTGTCATTTGCATTCTCTTCTAAAAAAAGCTCAGTGACTTCTTCGATAACATCTGCAGGCTCACTGTTTGGTTTATCAATTTTATTGATTACTAAAATAATTTTGTGACCTAGCTCCAAAGCTTTTCTGAGAACAAACCTTGTTTGAGGCATGACCGATTCTTGAGCGTCTACGAGCAATAGGCAACCGTCGACCATGTTGAGCACTCTCTCGACTTCTCCCCCAAAGTCACTGTGACCAGGTGTGTCGACCAAATTAATTTTAGTGCCTTGATATTCAATCGCCGTATTTTTTGCTAGTATGGTGATACCCCGTTCTTTTTCAAGATCGTCTGAGTCCATAATTCTTTCTGAATCTAAAGAATGAGAAAGAGTTGCAAAATTAAGTATCACATCAAGAAGAGATGTTTTACCGTGGTCTACGTGAGCAATGAGAGCAATATTTTTAATTGTCATATTGTAAATATGTGAGAAATGAGGGCTTTACCGACTTATTTAGACATAAAGCAAAAATTGTGAGCGTCACACTTCAGAATTGAAATCAGAGTAGTTTTGAGTATGCGCTCGTTCTGTATTATTTTTTACTCCAATACTTTTTAATAAAAGCATCCCGGCCTGAGCCTTTGCGGTAGGAGTAATAATGAATTGGTTTTTTTTTGTAATAGTCTTGATGATATTCTTCAGCTTGCCAAAACTCGTGTACGGATAAAATTTTCGTAGCAATCGGCTTTGAGAAGAGTTTTGATTTTTCAATAACGGCTTTTGATTTTTCAGCGATCTTTTTTTGTTCAGGGTTGATATGAAAAATGGCAGTTTTATAGTGAGCTCCAATGTCATAAAATTGACCGTTTGTTTGTGTTGGATCGATATTTTGCCAAAAAACTTCGACAAGCTGAGAAAAATTAACTTTTTTTTTGTCATAAAGAACCAAGATTGATTCAAGGTGGTCGGTTAAGCCAGATGCGACTTTATCATAAGAAGGGTTTTTGGTTACACCGCCCGCATAGCCCGATATTGTCGCTTTAACGCCATCAAGTTTGTCAAAAGGTGGCTCCATGCACCAGAAACAACCGCCAGCAAAAACGGCTTTGCTCCATTTTGATTTTTTGTTAAGGTCAGTTCGTATAACTTGATTTGCCTCCTTTTGGGCTTTGTTATCTTTACATTGAATGCTACCCACAAAAACAAGTAGAGGCACAAAACAAAATAAAATTCTTCGTAAAATAAAAAGCCCTCTAGCGACCAATCTCAAGCATTTTATTCAACGCCTTACGTGCTCTTGTGATAATATCCATAGGGACATCCACCCTATCTTTTTCTGATATCAAGCAGTCAAGTATCTTTTTGAGTGTAATCTTTTTCATATGTGGGCAATTCTGACAATTTGCGATAAATTCAACTTCAGGAAAATCAACTTTGAGATTTTCACCCATAGAGCATTCAGTCAAGATCATGACCTTTTCGGCATTAGATTCCTTGATATATTTTCCCATTTGTGAGGTAGAGCCCGTGAAATCGGCAAGTTCAGTGACCTCCGATTTACATTCAGGATGAGCGATTACCTGAACGTCACCGTGGATACGCTTAGCGAGACTTACATCTTCCTCAGTAAAAAGCTCGTGTACCATGCATTTACCGCTCCAAGAAATAATCTTTTTTTTGGTCTCTTTTTGAATATTATCCGCTAAATATTTATCGGGAATCACAATAACTTCATCAGAGTCAAACGAATTTACAATTTTCAGTGTATTTGCACTGGTGCAAATAATATCTGACTCTGCTTTGACTTCTGCCGAGCAATTGATATAAGAGACAACGGGCACATTGGGATATCTTTCTCTTAATTTTTTCACATCGGACCCTTGAATACTCTCTGCTAAAGAGCATCCGGCTTCTTTGTCAGCAATGAGCACAGTTTTTTGTGGGCTTAGTATTTTAGCCGTTTCTGCCATGAAATTCACACCATTAAATAGAATAATTTCTGCATCTGTCTCAGAGGCATAGCGAGACAAAGCAAAAGAGTCTCCTGTGAAGTCAGAAAGTGCATAAATCTCGGGCGGCATATAATTATGTCCCAAAATGACAACGTTCTTTTCCCGTTTGATTTCAAGAATTTTTTCTAGGTAATGCTCAATTTCTTCAATTTCTTGAGGTATTTTATAATGAGCCAGCTTGTCTCGAATGAGGTCGAGTTGGTTTTGTTGAGTCATATCAATCATGGGATAAATTTTATGAGTTTAATACAGGCTCTAGTATTGTTCATCTTAGGGGGCGAGCCTTCTATGAGACCACGACTGGTCTACAATAAAATATTCAATTCGGTCGTGTAGTCTATTCTCTCTACCCTGCCAAAACTCGAAAGTCTGAGGAGATAACACCCAACCACCCCAGTTATCAGGTCTTGCAACTTGTGTATTTTCCATTGCTTTCGCGACTTGGTCATATTGGGCTTCTAATGTTTGTCGGTCTTTAATCTCTTCACTTTGTTTTGATGCGTGTGCTGCTATTTGAGAGTTCTTGGGCCTTGTTGAAAAGTATTGATCAGATTTTTCTGGGGTAAGTTTATTGACTGTGCCTTCTATGCGGACTTGACGAATTAGTTCGGGCCAATAAAAGAGCAGGTTGGCCTTAGGACACTCAGATAATTGCTTACCTTTTTTGCTTTTGTAGTGACCAAAAAAAGTAAACCCTTCATCAGAATATCCTTTCATGAGAATAACTCTTGAAGAGATTTCTCTTTGGCTGTTTGTTGTAGAAAGTATCATAGCGTTGGGGTCGTGTTTTTCGTTTTCGATGGCTTCCTGAAACCAATGGTCAAACTGTTGGATCGCGTCTTCATGAATATTTTTTTCTGTGAGGCAAAAACCTTGATATTCTCTCCGAAAATGCGAGAGGTCTTTCATCTCAATTTTTTCAATTTTTATTTTGGGGGATATTTATAAAATCCTTCTCTTGTTTTTATACCAAGCTGATTGGCTTCTACTTTTTTTCGTAATAGAAGAGGAGGCCTATATTTAGAATCTTGATAATTTTCATAAAGTGACTGGGTAACGGCAAAAACAACATCAAGGCCAATAAAATCCGCCAGTTTGAGAGGACCCATCGGGTGGTTGTAACCTAATTTCATAGCTTGGTCAATGTCTTGAGGAGTAGCGAGCCCTTCTTGTAAAACAAAGATTGCTTCATTAACGGCGATGATACCGATTCGACTGGTGATAAAACCGGGAGCATCTTTGCATACTACAGTTGTTTTTTTCAGGGATGCTCCTATCTTTTTCGCTTTTTCAATCGTTGCATCTGAGGTTAGTTCAGAGACGATAATTTCAAGAAGTTTCATAACTTTAGGAGGGTTAAAAAAATGGAGACCGACTACTTGGTGTCTTTTTTCTGAGGAAACTTTGGTTGTCATTTGGGTGATTGAAAGCGAAGACGTATTGCTTGCAATCAATGTTTGAGAATCTGAAAATTTATCAAATTCAGAAAATATTTTTGTTTTTGTTTCGATATCTTCGGAGGCGGCTTCAATGAGCAGGTTATATCCGCCGGTGTCTATTGAGGCGAAGTCTGAAAAGAACTGAATTTTTTCTATAAATGGTTTTGAAATTGCTTCTTCTGGCTTCTTCATGTCTTTCTCTTGCCAATCAGCCATCTTTTTCTTTGCATGGTTTATCGTGGAGCTATTCAGTTCGATAACGTGGATTGTAGAATCTTTCAGGTGTTTTGCCATAATATAGGCAATCCCCTGACCCATTGCACCACAGCCCACCACAAGATTCTTTTCTATCACGAGAATAGCATAACCGCCTCTGGGTCAAGCATCAGGCAAAGAGTGTGTTGTTACTTACATAATGTGTCAATCAGTTTTTCTGGGATAAAGTCGTGTCATATTTAATCAAAGTTTCTATTTGCGATGAATAATTCTTGTATAGACCACTTATGATTCGTCATTTCTGTAGCCATTGCTGGGGTGATTTGAATTGGTTTTCCTCCCTCATACTCAGCTAGACTTGAATGTGGAAGGCAGAAATTGTAATAATTAGCAACAAAAGAATTATGCCCCTGCATATATTTGAATTTTTTTGAAAAACCCTGACTTTTACGCTCTATTCTATGATTGTGTTGGCGAAGAGTCAAATTATTCCTTTCTACAGCAAAGGTGTTCATCTGATGACTTACTGAAGAGTTTGCAATATATTCATCTAGTAGCTTTTGATCACCAAAGATTAGAGATTTGTCAACTTCCTTACATCTCCCTTTTTCTATTCTCTTAATTATTTGCCCATAACATAGAGATTTGGGTGATTGAAGCTTTCTAGTCATTGAGTCAAATTTACCATAAACTGAAAGAATGGCATCACTATATCCCTCATATCCATCAGAGGTAATCAAGAATTTATCTTCCCTCTTTGGCTTACTTCTTGTTTTTACCTTGGTCAGTAACTTTCTAGCATTCACTGAGGTCCTCTTGCCTGTTATATGCGCTAAAATGAGCTTTTCTACAGGCAATACTGCAGTAAAAGTCCAGATATCCCCTATTTCATCACTTAATCGCTCAGTCTCTGATAGATTGTATTGTTTTTTAAAGACAAAACCCCAATGCTCGTCTAATTGAATTTCATTGAAAGACAGGTTTTTGTATATATTTTTTTTCAACTTTTAGTGAATCTTCACCTGCTGCTTTAACCCAAGCAAGAACTGTATCCTTGCTGATACCAAAGACTCTTCCGGTAGCTCTAATGCCACAGCCCTCAACTGTGTTTTGTAATACCCGAGTAATGGTTTCTTTGCTTTTCTTGCGACGAAAAAAAATAGTGCCTTTATTCTCTGAAAAGCATCTACCACAAGCGGTGCACTTTAAATAGGCTATTTGTTTGTACTTACCAGACATATAAGCAAAGCGCACATTTCCTTCATTTACCTTATGATACTTATGGCAGTCTGTATTTTGACAGCTAAAACCACTTGTATCAAAGGTATATTTTCTTTTGTTCATAATGAGACATAACCTTAATTTAAGGGAGATAAGTCAATTCCTTTTTTAATTGGAAACTTTGATTAAATATGATACGACCGATAAATAAGGTTTGGGTCTCTCATATTAACTATATTCGTATTGTGATCGGTTGGATATACTTGTGTATGGTGATGAATGGTTTAACCCCCGCCTGTGCCCGAAGGGTGAAAACTGGACAGTCTTTTTCTTATTCTTTTAGATATTTCTCCTCATATTTTTGAGGTGTCACCCATCCTAAAGCTGAATGTGGCTTCATCGTATTATAAAGATGGATAAACCTGAAGATACTTTTTTGAGCTTCTTCAAAGTTTTGATATTCTGATAAATTAATTTCTTTATATTTAATTGTTTTATTCAATGATTCGGCATGAGCGTTTTCATACACATTACCACGACACATGGAAATATTGATTCTACTTTCTTCTAATAGAGCGATATACTCATTTGAGCAATATCTGACGTCAGCATCAGTATGATGGTAGTAATTTTGTAAATCTCCTATTTCTCTTTTAAGCGAAAGAAAGGCTGCTATGACCAGTTGGGTGTTATTTTTATCAGAAATGGCCGCTCCTACGATACGGCGACTCATAAGCCTCATGAGCAAAGCTAAATAGTGGTCTTTCGAATTAATATCAAAATAGGTTATATCGCCAACAATTACCTTGAAGGGATCAGCTTGCACACTTTTAATCAAATTGGGATATTTTCTGAAATTATGCTTAGATTGGGTAGTTTTTGGCTTCAAAAACACCTTTTTAGTGCATAAAAGTCTATTTTCTTTCATAATTCGGTAAACTCGCTTCTTATTTATTGTAAAGCCTCTATCTTTTAGAATTTGCGTCATCGAGATATAACCTACTTGGTTCAATTGATCACTAATTTCATGGATAGATTTTAGAATCGTTGAATCATCTTTCTTCTCCTTCGACTTATAATAATAAGTTGACTTTTCTAGTTTCATAACTCTGCAACTCCTTGTGATCCCAAATTCTGTGCTGAGGCTATTCTTGATAATTTCTCTTTTTGCCTGTATTCTTGAAGAAGTTTTTCCGTTTTTTTTAAAATCTGATTTTCTATCATTAAGTCAGATAAGGCCGATTCTAAATAGGAAATTTTTTTTCTCAATTCTAACTCAACCCCATTTTTATCTTCAAAGCCTTCGGAAACCAGCTGTCGCTTCCATCTCGATAAAGTTGCGACTGAAATCATCTCTCTCTTAGATATTTCTGCCGTGCTAGTCTGACCTGAAATCATCTCCAAAGCCAATCTCTCTTTTGCTTCCTTACTGTATCTTTGTCTTTTAATCATAGTTTTACCTCCTAAATTTAACACAATAAAGTGTCCAGTTTTAGGGGGTTAAACCACTTCCTTACTGTATCTTTGTCTTTTAATCATAGTTTTACCTCCTAAATTTAACACAATAAAGTGTCCAGTTTTAGGGGGTTAAACCACTTCCTTACTGTATCTTTGTCTTTTAATCATAGTTTTACCTCCTAAATTTAACACAATAAAGTGTCCAGTTTTAGGGGGTTAAACCACTGACCAAGGTAAAAACAAGAAGTAAGCCAAAGAGGGAAGATAAATTCTTGATTACCTCTGATGGATATGAGGGATATAGTGATGCCATTCTTTCAGTTTATGGTAAATTTGACTCAATGACTAGAAAGCTTCAATCACCCAAATCTCTATGTTATGGGCAAATAATTAAGAGAATAGAAAAAGGGAGATGTAAGGAAGTTGACAAATCTCTAATCTTTGGTGATCAAAAGCTACTAGATGAATATATTGCAAACTCTTCAGTAAGTCATCAGATGAACACCTTTGCTGTAGAAAGGAATAATTTGACTCTTCGCCAACACAATCATAGAATAGAGCGTAAAAGTCAGGGTTTTTCAAAAAAATTCAAATATATGCAGGGGCATAATTCTTTTGTTGCTAATTATTACAATTTCTGCCTTCCACATTCAAGTCTAGCTGAGTATGAAGTCTAGCTGAGTATGAAGTCTAGCTGAGTATGAGGGAGGAAAACCAATTCAAATCACCACAGCAATGGCTACAGAAATGACGAATCATAAGTGGTCTATACAAGAATTATTCATCGCAAATAGAAACTTTGATTAAATATGACACGACCAAAAAAGGAATCAAAGTTAATGAGCTTGATGTTCGTATATCAAAAGATGGAATACCCATTATTTTTCATGGTCCATGGCTCAATAAAACTACCTCAGGGAAAGGACTGGTTGAACGTGGGAGTTATAAAAATTTAAAACAGCTTGATTGAGGCTATTATTTGCTTACGTGGGGGGGGGAAATTCTCAAAAAAAATAGTTAATTTGTCAGTTCATAAATTTGGCCGAGTAGGTTGATTATATAAATTTCTCCTTCTTCACCAAGGGCGAAGCTTGAGATGTAATAGTCAGTGTCAAAAAGAAGATTTTTTTGGTTTCTCGTCTTCAAGCTTGTATACCATACCTTACCCGTTGTCGTATCTCCAAAAAGATACTGACCTCTCAAGCTGGGTATTCTTCGCCCATAGTAGAAATAGCCCCCAATTACGCACTGACCCTCTGTGTGTGAATATTCAATCTTAGGTAGCTCAAGACCTCTCTTTGCACAATTCTTATTCTTATAACAGTGGGAACCTTCCATAATATTCCATCCATAATTTTTACCTTTTTTTACAATGTTGATCTCCTCATATTTTCCTTGACCGACATCTCCCACGACCAAAAGTCCTTGTTTATCAAAGCTAAATCTCCATGGATTTCGAAGACCGTAAGCAAAAATTTCGGGTTTTGCTTTTTTTACTCGACGAAACGGATTGTCGGGTGGTATTTTGTAACCTCTGGTTAGGGAGACATCAATTCGTAAAATTTTTCCGAGTAAAGTACTTAGTTTCTGCCCATTTTTATATGGGTCGCCACCCGAGCCACCATCCCCTATGCCGATGTATAAATAGCCGTCTTCCGGACTAAATTGAATCATGCCGCCATTATGGTTAGAATAAGGTTGCGATATTTTGAGAAGAATTTCTTCTTCAACGTGAAATCTCAAACTACGAAGACTTATCGTCTTTTTTTGATATTTTTTTTTACCTATCGGTTTTAAGATAATTCTACTCAAAATCGTTTTACGGGGAGAACATACAGAATAATAAATATAAGCCTTATTGCTTTTAGCATAGTCAGGGGAAAAGGCGAAACCGAGCAAACCTTCTTCTGAACCGCGACTACATATTTTGCTCCTCATGTTAAGTAAAATTGCAAATTGGTTTGAATTAGAATGGCCACGTTTGCTTACAAGTTTAATGACACCAGCTTGCTCAACGACGGCATATAATTTCTGAAGACCTTTGTAAGGAACAGGGTAGGGAAGCATGAATATAGGTTTTTGGAAGGAAATCTGGAAGGCATATTTTAATTTTATATTTGTTCGCCCGTATAAATTTTTATATATTTTTGGAAAAAAAACAACGAGCAAGAAACAAGAAAAAAAGAATATTTTTTTCTTTCTGAGGCTTCTTATAAATGCTCGTCTCACACTTCTATGGCTACTGTGTTTTCAATATGTTGGATAATGTCATCTACAAGCATCATTTTTCCTTCTCCTGAATCTCCACAAATGGCTTCACCTGAAATTGGCTCTAAAATATGATGGCCAATTTCTTTTAGTGTAGCGATATTTTTCTGAACAATGGGATGACTGTACATATGAGGGTTCATTGCAGGGGCCAAATAAATGTTGTGCTCAAATGCAAGCATGGTCGTGCTCAATATATCATCAGCCAAACCACAGGCCGCCTTTGCGATTAAGTGTGCAGTCGCCGGAGCAATCAAAAAAATATCAGAATCTTGTCGAACATCAATATGAGGCATGCTTTGATAACCACGATTTGTGTACACGGGCTCACCAGAAAGGCTCGCAAATAGGGTAGGAGAAATCCATTTTTCGGCGGTTTTAGTCATGATAACACGAACTGAATGAGCTTTCTTGATGAGTGAGCGAACTAGTTCACATGACCGATAAAGAGCGATGGAGCCAGAAACACCTAGTAATATATTCACGTCTTCTCATACTCCAAATAATATATATTTCTACCATCTTTTTTTTGCAATTTTTCATAAAAACTGGGTATTCTTCCGGGGACTTCTCTAAGAACCACACCTTTCCCGTGTTTATTTGCCCAGCGAGCAGAGCTCTCTAAATGTAAAACAGAGTCTTCAATATAAGACCAACTATCAGAAGCAAACCCAATAACAGCCTCCTCTCTTGTAACGTATCTCAATGAATGAATAAAATTTTCATCCATTAAACGATGTTTTTTGTGTTTATTTTTTGGCCAGGGGTCAGGAAAGTTGATAATTATTTTATCAAACGAATGGGCTAAAAAAATCTCATCAAAAAACCAAATAACATCCACAACCATCCATCTTATATTGTGGAGGAATTCTCTTCTTTGAAACTTTTCAGAACGCAATACCCTCTTCTTTTTTTTTTCGAGTGCAAATATAAATTGTCTTTGGTCTTTTTTAGCGAGGGCGACCGTAAATTCACCCCAACCTGAACCAATTTCTAAAGTATATGAATCATATCCTGGGTATTGATCCCTAAGATTGATCGGAAAGAGGCTTTGGTCAAAAGGAACGACATATGGAGATGAAATATATTTATTGGCCAAGATTTTTGCAAGCTTATCTTTTATCTGGACTGCTTTATCAGGAATTTGAGTAACCATGTGGATAGTTCTTTATGCGTGTGTTCTAATCAAATATGGTCTTCCAATATTTTTTTGTATAGGCAATCATACCACCAATCCATACAACTAAAACTAAAAAAATTATGATGTCTTTATATGGCCATTCCATTATATAGAAAATTCCTGATAACGCAATGACAGCGACACCAAACTTACCCCAATAATTTGGCTTGCCTAATATATCTTTTTTAAAGAAAAGAAATGCTCCCAAGCTAAACCCCAGCACCTCTCTTATAATCACCAAAAAAAGAATCCAAGCAGGGTAGGCTCGGTAATGACAGAGCATACTTAAGCAACTGATGATAACGATCTTATCAGCCACAGGGTCAAGATATTGTCCAAGAGGGGTTTCTTGACCCAATTTTCTAGCGAGTAGCCCATCAAAAAAGTCAGTTAGTATCATGCAAGCGATGATCAAAAGAAGATAAAAATTATTATTTTCATCATTTTTTTTTTGATCAAGAAAATACCAAAATACGGGTACAAGGAAAATACGGCTCAATGAAAGAGCATTTGAAACTGTAAGAAACCTACTTGTAAAGAGCTCACCAAACTTCAAAAGTTTAACTTACAGCTGAATTGTTTCTTCTCGGGAAGGTCCCACAGAAACCCATTTAATTGGTGTACCACAAAATTTTTCTATGGTTTTTACATATTTTTGAGCCTTTTTTGGTAGGTCTCTCCACTTTCTACAGTGACGAATCGACTCTCTCCAACCAGGGATTGTTTCATATATTGGCTTTATTTGATCTTGTGCATAAGAAGGGAAATGGTCAATTCGGTTTCCTTGCCACTCATAACCGATACAAACCTTTATTGAATCAAAATTATCAAATACATCAAGCTTGGTAAGAACCATGCTTGATAATCCATTAATGCGGGCGGAGTGTCTAATGATTTCCACATCAAACCAACCGCACCGTCGAGGCCTTCCTGTGGTTGCTCCATATTCTTTCCCCACTTCTCTGATTTTCTCGCCATCTTTGTCAATCGCCTCCGTTGGGAAGGGGCCTTCTCCAACACGAGTCGCATAGGCTTTTGTAATTCCAATCACCTGAGAAAGATACTGGTGTTGGATACCACTGCCAATTAGAGCACCTCCTGTTGTTGGATTTGAACTGGTTACATAAGGATATGTTCCGTGATCAACATCTAACATGGTACCTTGGGCACCTTCCAGTAAAAGATTACAACCTGCCAATATCTCAAGATTAAGGTAGTAGGAAACGTTTACTAAAAACGGTTCAAATTTTTCGGCTGTTCCTTTTAAATATTGTATCATTTTTTGAAGATCAATAGGGTCAAGATTATAAATATTTTTAAGTAATATATTTTTTTGCTCAATCAAGGCAGGCAATCGGTTTTCATAAAACTTGCTATCAAGTAGGTCACCGAGACGTATTCCAAAACGGTTGATTTTATCACTATAACAAGAGCCAATACCCTTTTTTGTAGTACCAATCATGAGTTTCTGATTAGACCCTTCCGACTTTGCATCGACTAGACTATGGTATGGAAGTAATAAATGTGCGTTGTCAGCAACACGAATTCTATCTTTTGTTACAATCCCTTGGTTATTGAGAGTCTCAATTTCTGAAAAAAAGGCATCGGCATCAATCACCATTCCCCCTCCTAAAATACAAATGATTTTAGGATAAAGGATGCCTGATGGTATCAAGTGAAAAACATATTCTTTACCATCTACTTTGACAGTATGCCCTGCATTGGCACCACCTTGGTATCGAATAACAATGTCGGTTTTTTCGGCCATATAATCAACGACCTTTGCTTTACCTTCATCACCCCATTGAGTACCCAAAACTAAATTGACCATTACAGAAGCCATTATTTATGAGTTGTGTACCAACACAACATTATTTTCTCTAGTTTTTACGGTCGTGTCATATTTAATCAAAGTTTCTATTTGCGATGAATAATTCTTGTATAGACCACTTATGATTCGTCATTTCTGTAGCCATTGCTGGGGTGATTTGAATTGGTTTTCCTCCCTCATACTCAGCTAGACTTGAATGTGGAAGGCAGAAATTGTAATAATTAGCAACAAAAGAATTATGCCCCTGCATATATTTGAATTTTTTTGAAAAACCCTGACTTTTACGCTCTATTCTATGATTGTGTTGGCGAAGAGTCAAATTATTCCTTTCTACAGCAAAGGTGTTCATCTGATGACTTACTGAAGAGTTTGCAATATATTCATCTAGTAGCTTTTGATCACCAAAGATTAGAGATTTGTCAACTTCCTTACATCTCCCTTTTTCTATTCTCTTAATTATTTGCCCATAACATAGAGATTTGGGTGATTGAAGCTTTCTAGTCATTGAGTCAAATTTACCATAAACTGAAAGAATGGCATCACTATATCCCTCATATCCATCAGAGGTAATCAAGAATTTATCTTCCCTCTTTGGCTTACTTCTTGTTTTTACCTTGGTCAGTAACTTTCTAGCATTCACTGAGGTCCTCTTGCCTGTTATATGCGCTAAAATGAGCTTTTCTACAGGCAATACTGCAGTAAAAGTCCAGATATCCCCTATTTCATCACTTAATCGCTCAGTCTCTGATAGATTGTATTGTTTTTTAAAGACAAAACCCCAATGCTCGTCTAATTGAATTTCATTGAAAGACAGGTTTTTGTATATATTTTTTTTCAACTTTTAGTGAATCTTCACCTGCTGCTTTAACCCAAGCAAGAACTGTATCCTTGCTGATACCAAAGACTCTTCCGGTAGCTCTAATGCCACAGCCCTCAACTGTGTTTTGTAATACCCGAGTAATGGTTTCTTTGCTTTTCTTGCGACGAAAAAAAATAGTGCCTTTATTCTCTGAAAAGCATCTACCACAAGCGGTGCACTTTAAATAGGCTATTTGTTTGTACTTACCAGACATATAAGCAAAGCGCACATTTCCTTCATTTACCTTATGATACTTATGGCAGTCTGTATTTTGACAGCTAAAACCACTTGTATCAAAGGTATATTTTCTTTTGTTCATAATGAGACATAACCTTAATTTAAGGGAGATAAGTCAATTCCTTTTTTAATTGGAAACTTTGATTAAATATGACACGACCGTTTTTACGGGTACTAAGGGGCTGTGCAAGAAATATGGTTATTATCAGTTTTTAGTCTTTTCATTGTGGTTTTATCTCATAATAACCATATTTCTTGCACAGCCTCACCACTTTCTGAGCAGTTGATCAGTTATTTTTTGATATCCATTGTTTAGTGCCATTCAAGATATAGCGGTCACCTTTTTTATCAGCAACAGTGGAGAGATTAGGTACATCAGAACCAGCGTTAGGTTCGCTGAGAGCAAAAGCTACTATTTTAGCTTAGTTATGCCTTTTCAGCCGATCAAATATTTTTGTATGAAAATTATGTGATGACTCCATGCTCCTTTTAAAGTGGGGTAAAAAGTCTTCAGGGTCAAGTGTAATACCTGCACATTCGACCTCAAAATGTAAATGAGGGCCAGTTGACCTACCCGAATTACCGCTGAGGGCAATGGCTTGCCCTTTCTTGACCACATCACCTTCCCTACTGAGTGCTGCAGAAAGGTGTGCATAGCTGGTTACGTAACCTTGAAGATGTTTAATCGAAACCATAATCCCGTAACCGCCGTGCAGACTTGCGTTAATTATGGTACCTCCCTGTGCAGCGATGACAATACTACCTGACCCCGTTGCGATATCCAAACCCCTGTGGTGAATACCCCACCTCTTGCCAACTCGGCTTGTAATTTGACTACCAACAACGGGCCAAATGAACCCACCTTTGGATACTGACGAACTTTGGCGAGAAATACCATCATCAAGTAGTTGTTTATAACGGGTTCCAGAATAAGGAATAAATACCCAATCATCAAAGTCAGATTTAGGCCTTAAACCATTGATCTCATAGATTTGCCCTAGGTGAATCCCGTGATATTTGGCCATCTCTTCTCCTTTTTTTTTCGATGAAAGAAAGTGCCATAATCCAACATGATTTCTATAAGATTGAATAAAGCGGTTATCAAGAAGAATTTTTTCTTTCTTTTTTGACTGACTGGCTTGGCGTTTCAATTCATAAAATATGTGTTCTTTGAAGTTTCCACCCCATGATGGGTAAATGAAGAGAACAAGCAAAAAACAAGCAATGATACTTGGAGAAAAAAATATAGTTGTTTTCACAGTCTTATGGGAAACGCTCCTTTAGAATTTCTTGTGCCGATTTTGGAGAACCTTTTCTATAAGCACCCTGAGTTCTCAAAAAAGTAAGCAACATTTGTCCTATCTCGAACTCACTCAAGGTGGAAGGTTCCTGAGATTTTTGATCTCCAAAAATAAGCTTTGTCAGTTCTTCTTTCACGATATAATAGTATGCCATTTTCTCAAATTTCTTACGATGATGGTCAAGTTCTTTTTCACTCCATTCTTTCTCATTGTGGGCTTGTTGCCTATAGCGATGAAAATTGTCGTCTAAAAAATTTTGAGAAACAATAATCTCTGATTTTTCTACAATTTTTTCTAGTGCATAGGAGGCCTGTTGCTGTGATATCATAGTTTCTTCTATTTTTCTGATTTCCACTCTCAGATGTTCTCTAAATTCATTCATATTGTCCAATCTTCCGGTAGCCAATTTAGGAAAATTATCGTCAATAGGAGGATATTCCAACTCATAAGCAGAATGAAGGAAAACTATTTGGGTAAAAGATTGACTGGAAACCTCTTCATGAACTTTTCCTTTCAGAACAAACTCAGTTTTGAGAGGAGGTTGTTTTTTGAGAACATACTCATCTAACATCTTATTTTTTGGATTATTTCCTAGTACGACAGAAACATCTTTTTGTTCTAATTCACTGTTAGGCACCTCGTCAATAAGAGTTTCAAAACTGATTACAATAAGGTTACCTTCTTCATACGGGGGGCCTATTTTCTCTTTTTTGTCACCTCCCAATGCAATTTTAAGTTGATATCCCTTAATCTCGAGATCAATTCTATCATCCGAGATATCAATTTTATCTTCGTAGAGAATCACTTCTGTAAATTTACAAAATTTTACATAAGGCTTACAGTCAAAAGTAACCTCCAGACGTTTTTTACTCGGTCTATCAATCGATATAATTTTATGAATAGCACTTTCTAGTTGATTTTTGATCTCATCAAATGCAAACTGAATCATCTCCATTGAGGATTCCTTTTCAATTTCAAGGGGGAAACGAGATCGAATTAGGTGTTCAGGAGCCTTCCCCTTACGAAAGCCCTTGAGATGTTTTTGTGCACCAATTCGACGTAGAGCCTTTTTTTCGGCATCATTAATTTCATGCTCCTTCAGAGATATTTTTGCTTTGTAAGTGGCCGGAGCAAGTTTGCTGAGGGATACCGAACTCATAGATTATGCAGTAATTTAAATATGAAATGACTTGTCAATTTATCGATAAAAAAAGAGTGTGCCCTCATGGGTAGCATTTCAGATTTCTCTATTTCTGAAGAGGCTCGTCAGGCGTTAGAGTTACTGCGTCAAGTTTGCGAAGAACATATTTTACCCCAACGTGCAGAGCTTGACGAGAGAGAAGAGTTCCCGTACAAAATTTTTAATAAATTTAAGGAAGCTGGTCTTTTTGGTATTTTTTTCTGTGAAGAATATGGTGGGTTAGGCTTGCCAGGTTTTCTTGTTACTCTCACAACGGAAATAACGAGTGAATATTGCATTGGTGTTGCCACTGCCATTGGAGCCAGCAAGTTGGGTGCTCTACCGATTGAATTTGGCGGCACAAAAGAGCAGAAACAAAAATATCTGCCTCCCCTTGCGAATGGCGAAAAAATAGCAGCTTTTGCTCTCAGCGAACCTAACGCTGGTTCTGATGTACCTAATCTCTCCACTGTTGCTGACAAAAAAGGTGACCGCTATATCTTGAATGGCACTAAACAATGGATATCAAATGCAGGTGTTGCCGATATCTACACTATTTTTGCAATGACCAACAAAAGTAAAGGTTCTAGGGGTATGTCGTGTTTCATCGTCGAAAAAGGAACCAAAGGTTTGAGTTTTGGTAAACTGGAGAATAAAATGGGCATCCGTTGTTCTCATACTCGTCAAGTTATTCTGGAAGATGTTGAGGTTTCTGAAGAAAACTTGGTTGGCTTGAAACCAAGCAAGGGATTTATACATGGAATTAATACGTTGAATCAATCTAGACCCTTCGTTGCCTCTATGTCCGTAGGCCTCGCTCAAGCAGCGTACAATGAAGCCATTCGTTATACTTATGAGAGGGTTCAATTTGGCAAGAAAGTAATTAGCTTTCAAGCTGTGAACCATATGTTGGCTGATATGGCCGTCAAAATCGATTCATCTCGCTTCCTTACTTACCGTGCTTCAAGGGCCGTTGATGTATCTCACCCTCAGGCTCCAAAGTATTCTGCGATGGCTAAATATCATGCTTCCGAGTCTGCCGTGCAAGTTGTGAATGATGCTCTACAACTTCATGGTGGGTATGGTTTTACAAAAGATTACCCTATCGAAAAAATGTATCGGGATGCCAAAATTTTGACAATCTACGAAGGAACTTCGCAAATACAGAAAAACGAAATTGGTGCCTATATTATCAAAGAAGCCCAAAGGGCGAACAAAGGGTGAACAAAGGAGCAATACGATGTTTATTGTTTTCGTTGATTCTTTTGAATTGGGTCTGGTAGTCGTTCAAAAGTGAGTGTTGTGATCGAAAGCTCACAATTACGTTCCGTTCTGAAATAATTGAACTTCTCAAGCCCGGTGGTGTAGGTTGTGGGCAAAGGCACTTTTTAACCTGAGGATGCGTTTGAGGCCTTTTTAAAAAACCAAGTACCTATATCTTTCGCTTCCATAATATTCTCGATTATATTAGGAGTGTTACCGTCGGATATATTCATGAGTTGACCGTTATCTATTATTTTTTGACCAGCCTCTAGTTTTGTTTGCATACCTCCGACTCCTCCCGCTAATGGCTTCCCCGCATGTCTCATCTCTGCATTAGTCACTTTTTCGATAAGCAATCTTTTTTCTTGATTCATATAAAAACTGTCTACCGTGGTGAGGAGAATCAAAAAAGAGTATGTATACATATTAGCAGTAAAAGCTGCAAGGGTATCATTATCTCCAATGAGTTCTTCTGTTGCAACGGGGTCATTTTCATTAATAATAGGAATGATATCCCACTTTAGGAGTTGGTCAATGCATCTTTTCAAGTTTTCATAGTGTTCTTTAGTTTTAAAATCAAGAGCTGATACTAAAACTTGAGCAATCAGAATGTCAAACTTATGAAATGTCAGCCGATACATATCCATCAACCCTCCTTGCCCTAAAGAGGCCAGTGCTTGACGATAGACCAAGTCAGGCTTATTTTGCACTTTCATCTTTTTTTTTAGAATTTCTTTTCCAAAACCCACGGCACCAGAACTCACAAGTAAAACCTTTTTTTTTTGATTTCTAAGCTCAACAATGCTTTGAGCGAGATTGTCTAAAAATACACGCTTTGGATCTTTGATGACAGGAGTTAGCAGGTTAGTACCCAGTTTGATGACAACATGCTGACTTTCCGCAATGTATTGTTGAATATAGGGTAGAGCCTCTCGAAACCTTATTTCATTTGCTGATACAACTATAATATGTTTTTCTTTTTTGCTTTTGTTGTTTCTTTCTCTTTCACGACATTGATTTTATTGTTAAAACTCCATTTTCTGAAGGCAGAGAGAGCTTGTAGGCGAACATCCGGAACAAAATAATATTTCTCAGCATAGACAACGACACCTCCGTGATAATTAGCATGTTTGCCTTTGAAATCAACTCTGCCAACCTCTTTTACGGCAGGCCAGTTATTGCAAGTTTTCAGAATTGGCATTTGATACAAATACAACTCACGGACAAAGTTCTCTTGAATCATTTTGGCGAGGAACCTTTGTAAATCTACTGCCATACGTTGCTAACTATTTCATTCTGTATTTCTTTTTGAACTTGTCCACTCTGCCCGCAGAATCAAGCAATTTTTGTTTGCCCGTATAAAAAGGGTGAGACGTAGAGCTAACTTCAATTCGGATCACTGGATAAGTATTTCCGTCTTCCCATTTGATCATCTCAGATGAGCTAGCGGTAGACCTTGTCAAAAACTTGAAGCCGGTAGAAGTATCATGAAATACCACTTCTTTGTACTCTGGATGTATGTTCTGTTTCATCTGATATATTCCTCCCACTTTCTATTATCGTCACTGGAATATTTCACCTTGAAGCAGTCAAGTTTTTAAATCTTGACAAGTAGAACAAGTAAGGATGATTGCATGAGGTTGGGAAGGAACTCCTTTTGAGCAATATTTTGCATAAAAAAGATCAAAGGATGTGAAAACCGACCTAACTTCGTATAGTTAGGTATTTTTTCTATTTCTCGCCTTTGATCTTAGTTTTTCGCAACTTCCTTTAAAATTATTTTTTAAAAACAAAGAAATGATGAAAAGTAAAATTATATGCTAATCCAACAAATAAGGATATAATTATTTTTGAAGTAAGATAATTAAATAAAAAGACATGATTGAAGATATACATCCCCAAACTATTGAGCAACACACTTCCCGCAGACACCATGGCATAACGTATGATTTGATTTTTTATATCTTTTCCTTGAGCATAGAAAACCCATGATTGAGACACTTTAAAATGGACAATCGCTCCAGCAAGGGACCCAAAGCCCGTAGCAATGATAGGCCAAATACGAACTATTTCAACCAAAATAATTAATACCAAATAATCTATAAATGTAGCGATGCCGGAGGCAATTTGAGCCTTGCTCAAATTTTTTACAATGGTCTTGATTCCCAAGAAAGCCTATGGGGTATTTTTGAGTTTTAAAATTGCGGGTAATACAAGCATACATGAAAGGTAATTTGTTGTGATACCAATTATTGTGAGGAGACCAAGTCCTATGATGGATTCGTTCTTTCCAAATAACAAGGCCCCAAAGGCAAGCAAGGTTGTGAGAGACGAAAGAGTAATGGCTTCACCCGTATTTTGAGAGGCAATCAAGATATCGTTTGATTCTTCAAATCTATGAAAGAGGTGTATTGCGGCATCAATACTCGTACCAAGCACGATGATGTAAGAAATGACATTAACAAAGTCACTTGTTAATCCCAAGATTGCTTGTGTCCCCATCATCCATAGTAAACCTAGAACGATGGGTAAGAATACAATAAGCCCATTGTAAATATTTTTCATACTCAAAGATATCATTAGAAAAATGCTTAAACAGGCGAGGATAAAAATCAGTTTTCCTTCGCCTTTAATTATTTTCAATATTTCTGCAAAGATCAAGGTGTCCGAAGCAATTTGTACTGGTTTCGAGTCAATACGCATTTGGCTAAAAAAATTAGCTAGTTTGGCCACCTCCAATCCGTCTTCCCCTTTAATATTTGAGTAGATTAAAACCATTCTTTTCTTTGAACTGGTGTCTTTTTTCTTGAAGATATTTTTAATATAGGCAGGGAGATCTCTCTCAGAAAATACTTTAGGGAGTAATTGTCTTTCAAAGTTGATGGTTTTTCCTTTTAATGTTATAGTTTTTTGTTGAAAATATTTTTTGTTCACATTGATCAATGTTCTAATTCTTTTGATATGATTTAATTTTTTAGGTTGATCGCTGGGTATGAAACTACTTAAGCCTAGGGATGCGCTGATTAGAGGAGAATTTTGAGAGTTTATTTTTATTTGTTGATCCAAATATTGCAACAACTTTTTTTCCTCTTCCTTGTTGTTTGTAATTAACATCATAGGGACGTCAATGTTCTTTCCAAATAATGATTTAAGCTCTCTGTTTAAAGAGTAAGAAGGTAAACCCTTTTCTCCTAGCAGACGTGAAAAATCATAATTAAATTGTAGCTGTGTTAATGAAATGGCCGACAAGATGGTAATTAGACTAGAAATCACAATCAATACTCTGGGCTTCCTCCACAGAATAGGAGGCAAATAAAGCTTCATGGGCGATAGAATGATTGATATTTTGAAATGACGAGTTGCGATGAGAATCAATGATGGGACGAGTGTCATATATGCAAAAAGAATACAAAGGATACCGACACAACCGATGAAACCAAAGTCTGAGAACCCTAGAAAATTGCTGAATGCCAAGCTTGCAAAAACAAAAGATGTGGTTAGCGCCGCGATGAGTGAAGAAAAACAAGTTTCTGTGTACATCAAAACAAATGCTTCCGTTACACTTTTTCCTGCATCACGTTCTTCTTTATATCGTAGTATAATATGTATTCCAAAATCAACCCCTAGACCTAATAAAATAGCGATTAAAAAACTACTAATTAGGTTTAAGCTACCAATAAAAATTTGAGTAATTGCTAGCGTGAGGAAGATGCCATAGGATAACCCTATGAACAGTAAAAGGATAGGCCGGAATGAGCGAAAAAACACTGCCAAAAAAATCAAGATCGCGGCTAATGAAAGAAAGGTCACTCGTTTGAAATTTGTGATGAGGGTTTTAATAGATTCTGGTTTTTTTTGATATCTTCCTGTGTACTCCACGCTTTGAATTTCACTAAATTTTTCTTTTTCTATTTGTATGATCTGATCGATTTGTGAAATGAGTGTTTGAGAATAAGCGATACTCAAAGCCGACTCTTTGGGTTTTGCTATGATTAAAAAAATATAGCTATTTTCTCCATTTGCTAGGATTTTCTTTCTCACTAAAAAAATTGACTTTGATTTATCGTAATCAAAATTGAGCCTTTTTGTATATTTACTCAAAATGTCGTCATAGGTAAACCCTGGGTCATCTTCCACTAGCTCATCAAGAAGAAGTCCGAGCCTACCTTTCTTTTTTTCATAATTAATTTTCTTATTAAGCCGTTTGTAAATTTTATTTAAGTCTTCAATATCCAAATAAAGTAGCACCTTTTCCCGAAAAAAACTCATAGGGGATTTATAGTAAATTTCTTTGAGTTCCGAATATTGTTTGAGTTTTTTTGACACGTTTTTGACAAAATCTTTTCCTTTTTTGAAAGAATTGCTTCTTACACATATAAGTACAATATCCCTATGATTAAATATTTGATTTGCTTCATCAAGAGTTTGTAGCACAGCATGATCTTTGGGAAGAAGACTCCTGAAACTGGCGTTGATTTGAATTTTAGTTGAAAAATAAAATGCAATAATCATAAAAATGAAAGATATAAAAAAAATCAAAACAGGAAATTTTAGAATAACACGAGCGATGATTTCAAGCTCTTTTTTGACAAAATTCATACCTTTCATTTCATTTCATTGACGCTATATTAAAGTGTTTGCCTATGGAAATAAAAAAAATAAAATAGGATGGATTGGGGTCTCATTTATTTTTTTGGGGGGAATTCTTTATGTCAGGTAAAATAACAGAGAAAGCAAGTGGTAAATTAGGCGTTTTGATACCGGGCATGGGGGCAGTCACGACAACCTTTATGGCAGGTGTCGAATCAATACGGAAAAACTTATCAGCACCGATTGGTTCGTTAACCCAAATAGGAAGAACTCGTTTAGGAAAACGTAGCGATGGTAATCGACCTCTTATACGAGAGATTATTTCTTTAGCTGAGCTTCAAAATCTCGAATTTTTGGCATGGGACATTTTCTCTGATAATGCCTATGAATCTTCGATAAAGCACGGGGTGCTCAACACAGATGATACAAATAAGCTAAAAAGTTTTCTCACCAAAATTCGGCCTAAACCGGCTATATTTAACAAAAAATTTGTGAAGAATTTAGATGGCGATCATATGAAAAATCCTGCTAACCATAGGGAATGTATTGCTTCCCTCAAAGAGGACATTGAAAACTTTAAAAAAGAGAAAAACATTAACAGAATGGTAATGGTCTGGGCGGGTTCTACAGAAACCTTTAGCGACATTGAAGACTTCCATAAAAATCTGGAAAATTACGAAAAAGCTCTTGATGATAACCATCCCAACATACCCCCTAGTCAACTCTATGCCTACACCGCCCTGTCGATGGGTATTCCCTATGTAAACGGGTCTCCTAATTTGTCACTTGATTTCCCTGCTATGGTTGAATTTGCCAATAAGATGAAAACCCCTATTGCTGGAAAAGACTTTAAAACAGGACAAACCTTGATGAAGACAATCTTGGCCCCTGGTATCAAGGCTCGTTTACTTGGTTTGAATGGGTGGTTTTCTACAAATATTTTGGGCAATAGAGATGGCGAAGTTTTGGATGATCCCAAATCATTCAAAACAAAAGAGATATCTAAACTTTCCGTGTTAGATACCATCTTAGAGCCGGATATTTATCCCGACCTTTACAAAGATTATTATCATAAAGTGCGAATTAATTATTACCCCCCCAGAGGCGATAACAAAGAGGGTTGGGATAATATTGACATCGTTGGCTGGATGGGCTACCCCATGCAAATTAAGGTAGACTTTCTTTGTCGTGACTCTATATTGGCTGCCCCTTTAATGCTTGATCTTGTTCTGTTTATTGATTTTGCAAAAAGAACACAGCTCTTTGGAATTCAAGAATGGCTTTCCTTTTATTTTAAAGCACCTCAAGTGGTATCGGGTCTACAGCCTGAGCATGATTTGTTCATCCAACTAATGAAATTAAAAAATACAATTCGTTATCTGATTGGAGAGGAACCAATTACTCACCTAGGTTATGACTTTTAATGTAAAAGAGAAAGAAACATGGCTCCCTCTTCTAATTGTTACCGTCTATTTTCTTCTGCTCTATTTTTCCATAGACGTGAAAACAGTCAATGTGGTATTCGTATTGATTCTGCTTTTGGGTTACTACATTCATCCTAACACTCGAAAAATAATCTTTGCTTTTGCCCCTCTTCTGGCCTATATTATTATCTATGACTTGATGAGGGGTTTTCCTAATTATTTTTTTAAAGAAGTAAATATCAAGGGTATTTATGAATTCGAAAAAAAAATATTTGGTATTTTGACAAGAGATGGTCTCATTACCTTGAATGAATATTTTAAAGATAATACAAACGATATCTTAGACTTCTTAGGTGGGGTTATTTATGCTAACTGGGTAAATATACCCATTGTCTTTGCAATCTATTTGTATGTGAAAGACAAAAGAAAGATGTTGGAGTTTTTGTTATCTTTCTTACTATTGAATATTTTTGGAATGACGACTTATTATCTAATACCTGTAGCCCCACCTTGGTATGTTGAATTATATGGGTTTGAATTTGATAGTAATGTTTCTGGATATCCAGCAGGTCTAATTAATTTTGATAAAATGTTCGATATTCACTTCTTTCAAAATATGTATGAGCAAATGAACTCACAAGTGTTTGCTGCACTACCGTCGTTACATTCAGCTTTTCCCGCACTACTCCTTTGTTATTCTCTCAAAAAAGTACGGTATGCAAATATACCGATTCTGCTCTACGGGGTAAGTGTTTGTTTTTTTGCCGTCTATCTCAGACATCACTATCTCATAGATATTTTACTAGGAGTTAGTTATGCGGTAGTCACCTTTTTTTTGATGAATTATTTGAGTAAAAATAAAAAAGTTGATTCATTGCTGAAATTCTATGAGAAGAAGGTCACAAGCTAGGCATTTGCTTTCGTTTCTTTTTTCTTAATCTAAGGCTTTAAAAATATACCGAATTCTTTTTATGGCCGTTAAGTTCGAAAAAGTGGCAATCAAAAAAAGACCTATTCCAAGAGTAGGGTGATGGCCTACGAGGTCAACCTCTAAAGGTGGATTGAATAGAAAATACACTACAGGATCAAATACAGCCGAGAGAGCTAAAATTATTATTCGATCAGCCCGTTGCATAATCCCACCCTCATGAACCACTCCCAGGTTTGCTCCTCGCTCTTTAGAGTAAGAAATTAGATGAGATCCCAATAAGCAACCTAAAGTAGATAGGCTTAGGTAAACATTGCTTTCAACGGTAGCAATATTTTTTTTAAGTATAGAGAAATGGGCGATGAGCCCAACGAAAATAAAGTAATCAGAATAGCGATCAATGACTGAATCAAAAAAAGCACCTGACCTTGAATCAATTTTTTTATGCCGAGCAATTCTACCATCTAAAGTATCAAATGTGCCAGAACAAAGTAAAAACCATCCGCCGATAGAAATGTACCCTAACATAAAAGCCAAACCAGCTAAAATTGCCCAAAAGAGTGAAGTCATAGTGATCTGATTAGGAGAAATATTAGACCTTAACAGAAGATAAAATAGAGGATACGTAAACCACTCCCAAAATTCCCGTAAGAATTGATTCGAAATAATAGTAGGGCTCCTCTTCTTAATTTGGAGATTTCTCTGATTTATTCGGTACTTTAAAAAATAAAATATAAAAAATAAAAAGAGGATGCAAAACGTTATATATATGAGAAAGGAAATATTTGGTGCAATCTCTTTATCAGGGTACGGCATAATATAAAACCACAGATACTACCTCAAGCTTCGCAGATAATATGACTTGACCAAAAGTTTCGACTAGAGCATATTGAAAACACTTTTACCTTGGCACATTGGGAGAGAGAAGGATGATAGTACCCCCCTACGACCATCATTAGTTGGTTCAGAATTGGTTCAAATCAAGTTATTTGGTTCAAAAGGCTTGGGTTTACTGGTAGAGCAAGTGAAAGACATTTTCCTAAAAAAGGTGCATCAAAAGGCCGACGTTAAATCATCAAATAAAACAGAGGTTCCTAATGAAGCACCCTTCTCAGGTTATTTGTCTAAACAGGTATTCGGCAGTAATGCGAAATAGTAAAGACAAAAAGTTATACAGAATGCAAATGGTTCATTATGCCAAGAAGCATGGTTTCAAGCCAACAGCCAGAATGTTTAAAACGACTGTAAAAACAGTAAAAAAGTGGTTTCGTAGGTTTGAATCAGAGAAATACGTTGGCTTGGAAGACAAGAGCCACGCTCCACACTACTCACCACATGCAATCACAGACTTTGAAAAGGCTTATGTTTGCTTTCTTAAAAAGAAACGTCGAGGCTTTGGTGCTCAGGAACTGAAGAATGTTTACCAACTAGACTTGAGTGTCAAGGCCATTCGCAGAGCGTGGAGGGAGCAAGCACTCTTGAAAAAAAAGCGTAGAAAACATAAAACGAAGCAAAATTTGCGTGAAATTAAGAAATTATGGGGTTTATTTAAGCAATTTGACGTAGATACGAAGCATTTATACGATATTCCTGAGCTTTGGCCTTATATTCAGGAAAATATTGTACCGAAATATCAATATACCTTCAGAGAAGTTTTTTCTGGCTTACAATTTCTAGCTTTTGCAGATGAGTATAATATGGCATACTCTTGTCTGTTTATGGAGGTAATTTTAGATCATCTTGTAAAATCAGGGGTTGATTTAAAGAAAAATAATACGAGAGGGCAAACAGATAATGGCTCAGAGTTTATTGGTGCTTGGAATAAAAAAGGAGATTCGGAGTTTACAAAAGTATTAGCCAGTTATGGTGTGCCACACCAGACGATCCCTGCTGGAGCGCATACTTGGCAGTCTGATGTTGAAACGACTCATAGATTGATTGAGGATCACCTTTACCTGAATGAAACGTATAATTCAAGAGAAGACTTTCTCAACAAAGCTGGCTCCTATCTATTGATGTTCAATTCAATAAGAAAAAATTCTTACAAAGAGAATAAATCGCCCTGGCAGCTGATCCGAGAGGAAAGCACAACTATTGACAAACAAATATTAAATTTACCACCGTTTCGACTGGACTATTTATTTCAAAAGATGCCAATGGTCGTAGGGGGGTACAATCCTATTCTCCATCCCTTTTACCTTGGCACATGAAACAAAATATTGCTCTAAGGAGCTTGTGCAGGAACTAGGATTTTTCAGTGCATTTTATGAGATATTTGCTGCGTCAGTCTCATTTTTCAAATATGTCAAGGAATTTATAGTTTATGCAAGTTGTTCTCGTACCATTTTGCCAAAATTAAATGCTGTAGCTGCGATTTTTACCTCTATTTGAACCTTTTTACTGCCTCTGAGCAAGAATTCTCTGAACTTTTTGGCTTGTTTCAAAATTCCAAAAATGGGTTCAATTTCAGAACCTCGCTTTTTATAGAAAGACTTTGCTTCTTCTGAATTCATCTTCTTGATCATTTCATGTTTTAAAGCAAAACCAGAGTCTACTGACAATTTGCGATAACCTCTGCGTAACTCTTCTTCGCTCGTACAACATTGTTCTCTGGCAGGGCAAATGACACAGTCAGGAGGTTTACCATGATAATGAGTATATTTCTTTTTATCTTTCACAGATTCATTATGAAATTCTAAGGTTTTACCCTCGGGGCAAACCCAAGAATCATCATCCTCGTCATATTTAAACTGATGAGCTTCATAACCTGAATCCTCTTCTCCTTTTCTTTCTTTGGCTACCTGATCAGGTGAAGGTATAAAACCATTGATCCCTTTTGAATCCAGGTATTCCAAACCACTTGAATGAAAGTAACCCGAATCTGCAGAAGCTGTCTGTATACTGGTCCCTGTGTTTGACTCAGCTTTAGAAAGGGTAGGAGCTAATTGCTCTAAATCATTTTCTGAATTAGCTTCAGCAATGTCAGCTGCCAAAATATAGCCTTCTGATGAGGTAACTTGAATGTTGTAGCTTTGAGAAATTTTACCATTCCGTTTCATGAATTTAGCATCTGGATCAGTAAGATTTATTTTAGAATCAGAAGCAGACTCTTGATTCTCTTCCAGACTTTTACTGATCGTAACATACTTTTGAGCTTTCCTAAGCATAACAGAATCATTATCCTCTGCAGCCTGGTCTTCATTTATCAATAATTCTGGCTCGTTAGCATGAAAATTAGTTGTATCTTCTAAAAAGACCTCAACTTCTTTTTCTCCTGTTTTTAGAGCTTCTATATCCTGTGTACCTTCTATAGTTTCTGAAGAATCTTTTTCAACAGATGTAGAAAACTCGGCTGGTTCACTTTGCTTTCCTTCTGCTGTTTTTAATGACTCTCTCTTTGCCTTTTCACTCGCTTTTTGTAAGCGAATAAACTCCTCAATGATCGTATCTACCTCTTCAGGATTAAGCTCATAGCCACTGTTGTCTTTACCATATAGTTTATCTTCCTCAATATCTAATTCCATACCTGAGCGTAGATACTCTAAGATCTCTTGCTGTATAGCTCTTTTACGTTCCTCTAAATCTGACTTTTTGTATGTTTGATCGTCAGCAGCACTGGCTTTGATTTTAGTTCCATCTACCTTAACATCAATACCAATATTTTTCTTTTTGTGGGATAGCAAAGATACAGAGTAATTAAAAACTTCGCCAATTTCTTTACCAAAATTAACACGGAATTCAGCAATAGACCGAAACTTTACTTTATGACCACCAACTAAATAACGCATGGCGTCGTTCTCTTCACAGGCTTTTTGTAATTCTCTGCTGCTTCTCCATCCACGATGAAAGCCATAAAAAAGGCATCCCAGCATTATAACCGGATGGTAAGCCCGACCCCCTTCTTTTGAGTACTTAGAAAGAAATGGTTTCATAGGAATTTTATCTAACAAGGCAGCAAAGGCATAAACCTCGTGATTTTCTTCTAAATTGTCTGCTATAGTATGCGAAAACAGCATAACTTGATCTCTATCACTTTTCATAAATCGTTTCATAATAAGACATAAACAAAGAAGAACACAGAAAAGCAAGAAAAATCCTAGTTCCTGCACAAGCTCTAAGTACCTTCCATATACTTTAGGATGTGGTTAAATAATTTTTTCTGCAGAAATTTCTTTCTTCGGTAAAGAAGCCATGAATCAAATAAGCCCGTCGAAGCGACCTTTGCCGTTGTTTGCCATAATCTCTTTGATGTAAAAAAGTTTCTGAATTTTACTTCTTTGTATAAATACGGCGCATCTCCTGCCAAGTCACCAATAAGTTTGAACACTTCAAGTTTAGAGAGTGCAAAACCTGCTTCTATGAGAATTCTAGCCAAAGAGTATCCTTCCATATCTACCAATTTGGCCTGCGTTCTCAAAAATAATTTTTTTTTTTCATCATAGCTGAATATTACTTCATTTGTCGTCACCATGTATTCCCCTGATTTTTTGTTTAATACAATATCTTCTTCACTTAACATACTAAGCCTGCTAACTTGGCATAATTCACCAATGCTAAAACCTGGGACAAGCGCCCCAGCATAACCAATATTCACAATTCTCTCAAATTTATGTTGTTTAAGCCACTTGAAGATATGACTTTTTTTTTGAATACCTGGTCCGCAAAGATGAAGAGAGACGGGGCGTCCTTTTACGAAACCGTTATATTGAGCAATTGAATGAACTCTGTGAAAGGAGAGCTCTCGTATAATTAATTCAGCTTCTTCGTAGAGGGCAACCAACAGACCTGTCATCTTTGATTACTAGAAAAAATAATGTCTAATTTTTTCTTTGCAAACTCTGTACGATACACGCTATACATCTTTTCCTTTCAGAAAAATTTATTTTGTTTTCTTCGCATTCGTCCAAGAACTTTGTAATGTTTACTCTGGAGTGCTTGAAGTGCTCCTGGGATTTTAAAATGATTATAGATTATATCAGAACCCCAAAAGGCCATTCGCCTGTGGTATAATATTTCAAACGAATAGGGTGGATTTGTTTCTTATTTTCATTTTCAAACCAAAAACAAGCTGACTCAATTTATATATCAGACGAAAGATAAAAATGAAGAAAAAGATAGAAGTTGTTTAACAAAACAATTAAAGCTTACTTAATCGTTTATACGCTTTGGGGTTTGACTCAAAAAAATAAAGATTATCTTTTCGAATAATCTCTCCTGTAATTTCCAGAGGCTCAGCAACCATGTCTAACACTTGTTGATTGATAGGTTCGCCCTTCCTAGATATCAAGATTAGGTATAATCGTTCAAGACCAAGTTGAGGCAATTTTGTTACAAAGAGAGGAGGTATTCCGCCACGTATACATAAAGTAGCACATGCTCGATGAGTTTTTCCGGAACCTGGTTGCATCTGACCCAGAGAACATTTACTGTCAACGATTTCTCCCTCTAGGCTAAACTCACCAAGGCTTGTTTCCACGGAAGCTTTGAGTATTCGCTTTCGTATTTTCTGATTGTTGATTTCTTTTATCGACTTTTTGTTAATGACAAACATTGTCTGATCATCTCGATAAATAAGGGTACCACCCAGTGATACATATTTTTGATTCCATTTTTGGGCAACCTTACCCAGCCCCCGCTTGCCGGGAGGAGTAACATAGTAACGAGAAACTTTCGCGAAATGACCACTCTTTTTAGCTGGTTTGCCAAGTCTTTCACTGAGCAACATAGGATATGGTTTTGCGATCAACACTCCATGGAGAGTTACATACTTTTTGCTAGTAACACCAGAATGGAAAGGAACTCTAAAAAAATGATTTGTGATCGCATAAGCAAGCACAAGGATGGTGATAAAGAAAGTGGCAATAACTATGAAACGAGCAAGACCTCGTGGGGTCTTTTTTAGATAACCTATATAAAATTCATCATTATTACGCTCACTCATACGAACCACAGAACCTTTATCTCTATCTTTTATTATTTAACATTGAACCCTATTTCCTCTGCTCGGTTGGGTGATTCGCTGACATAAATGCAACCACCCATAAGGCGCACTTCATAAGTTGCCACTTGGTCTTCAAATGGGGGAGGGGATTTCCCATTTTTGGGGTCAAATTGATATCCATGCCATGGACAGGTCACGCATCCGTCAACAATGCGTCCCTCACCCAAAGGCCCATTTTGATGACTACACACGTTTGAAATTGCATAAATTTCATTTTGGTGTTTAAACACAGCGACTCTCTCAGTGGGCAGATGAACAATTCTTGCACGTCCCTCAGGTATTTCAGAAGGAGGACAGACTTTTACAAACTGGTCATCACCTCTGTCGGCTACTTTAGAGTCTTTTTTGATTTCTTTCAGACCCATCATTAAGTGTAGACCTAAAACCAAGACAACACTGCCAAGTGTCATAGCAATGAGGAAGGGGTCACTCTCAAACTGAAGTGGTCCCAAAAGGACATGAAGAACAACGCAGGTATAGGCGACATAAACAAAGACATGTAGAGACTTCCAGATACGTGGGGTTAGATTTTTCAACCAAAAGTCATGACTTGTGAGTGTCATAAAAAACATGATAAGCAGAGCTATAAAACCAAAAGTTTGGAAAGGAAATAAAGTTAGAAGTGTATAGTTTGTATTTCCCAGAAATATGTTAAAAATAGGCTCTAGCTTGCCCCATTTATGATATTCGATTACAACATAATAAGCGTGAAAGCAACCAACAAAAAATGTCATGACCCCAATATGCCTTCGATTATAGAGCAGTGGAAGAAAACGACTAGAGAGACGAGATAATGGCCCAATCAATAAGATGATGGTCAAGAACATAAAAGTTGCCGAGCCAAGAGCTCTCATTCGTAATATGATTAAATTTGCGTTGCTGTCTATAGCAAAACCAACAGAGATATAACCAAGAATGTACAATAAGAGGACGACGACAACGACCAAATCATAAATAATTTTTTGACGATTCCAAGAAATAATCTTATAACCAACGCTCATAACCAAAAAAAAATCTCAGCCCTATTAAAAATTCATAAGATAATTCTGCAAGCTATTTTTTGATTTACTTGCTAATTTTGTACTAAGTCATCTGAGGCTAGGAAAAAATTACTTTATGAAATGGATATCATAAAGTAATTTTTTCACAGCCTGCATTCTTAAATCGAGTGAAACCTCCAAGAATTTTCGTTTTGGAATAAACGCAAGGTGCAACTTTTTATTGGGGCGTTTGATATCTATTTGTTGAAATCTCCGTAACGCTTCAAAAAAAGTAGCCCGCGCTACCCTCTTCAGTTTATTGCGTTGATGAGCTTGAGAAAGTTTTTTCTGTGTTGCCCAAACAACACGAATTGGCAAGATGGAGGTGAGCTCTTGTTTCTTGATATGATCTTGAGGCAAAATGGCAGATAGAAATAAATAACGGGAGTTGAAAAGTTTGGAGCTTAGATAGCAACCCTCGGAAAACAAGCGGTCAATATCTCTTTTCAGTTTTAATGAAGCAAATAGTTGAGATTGTTTCAAATACTAAGATGAAACCTTCTTCTTTCGTCAGAGACAGTAAGTTTGACCCTTCCTTTTTTTCTTCTATCTCTTAACACGCGCCTTCCCGCTGGAGTAGACATTCTTTTGAGAAATCCATGTTTTCGGTTTCGTTTTATATTTGAAGGGTTATAAGTTCTCTTCATAAACAAAATATACCACATCCTGATGTCATGTCAAGAATGTTTTTTCAACCTCTTGTTCAGGTGTATTTCTATTGTGGTAAATAACCAATAATATATTCTTTATAGATTTTGATTTTAGTGGCAATTATATTGCTTTGTGTATCGTAAAATTTATCACTCATTTCGCACTCTCAATAATGTTGATTTCATCATCGGTGAGGTTGTAGAGCTGATAGACCTTCTTATCAATTTCCGCTTCTAATGTTGTGGTGTTTCTGCCTTGTTGTTTGGCCGTGAGGATTTGATCGACTAAATCTATAAAGGGTTGTTGCTCTGCTTTGGAAATTTTTGGGATGGGGAGTTGTTCAAAAAATACCTTACTAAGTTCTCGTGTGCCTCCCTGTAATTCAGGAAAATTATCTTTAAATATTGATTTGAATAATTTGCTGTTTAGGTAAGCAGTCAAGTATTTAAGGTGTTCTCCAGTTACGATAAAGCACTTTTGATTCGTGTAAACCTCTCTGCTTTCATATGTAAACGGCAAAAACTTTGTCATGTTTGGATAAACAATTTTTTCTTTTTCAAATTCTGCCAGATAGGCACAGTTTCGCAAGTTGTAAGGAGTAATGCCTTTGTCTTGTCGTTTTTCCAGATACGGATAATATTGATTTAAGTGGTTCTTAATGGCTGGATAATCATCAATATTGATTGGTGCATTATTCTTATCGCCATTATGACTATTGATTAACCACTTCCCCGCCCACTTATACCCATACCGCCCTACATCCCTGCCGCGTAAAATGGGTTTAATAATCTCGGCGGATTTTGGGTCGGCGGCAACCAACTCATCCCTTTTAGCGGTATCAATAATAAAGGCTTCGTTCAAGCCTGTTTTTATGCCGTAGTTAATACGAATATCCCAGTCTTTTAATGGGGTGCCGATCTGCTCTATTTTCTTTTTCAGAGTTAAAATTTCAGGAGCTTGCAAGGTGTAGGCATTGGTCGATAGGTCTTTAATCGCCATAGTAAATAATGGATTTTTATCATCGGGCAACTGTTTTTGATATTCAAAATTTATCTGCGTGTTCGTGCTTTTGCCACAAAGCAGAATGTTGGTGTCTACCGTAGCATTTTCAAAAATTTGCTTGCCTTCAAAGTCAATAATTTGTTTGAGCTGGGACTGGTCTTTGAAAAAACCGCGTAACTTTTCGCCATATATTGCCCGCATCCATTTGTTGGAAGTGATATGGCAAAGATGCCCGTTGCTGTTTAGTAACCGCACGCCTTTCTCATAAAAATAGGTGTAAATATCGGCAGTACCGGTAAAAACAGAAAAACTTTGCCTGAATTGTGGTTTGAGTTCCTTAATAGATTCCTGGCGGATATACGGCGGGTTACCAATCACAATATCAAAGCCATGTTTAACCCCAAACATCCATTGCGGGTCAAACCAGTCGGCGATGGCGTTTTGATTGTATAAATCCCAATGGACGATTTTTTGCATGCTCGCTTCTACGCCCGCAGTGATGCCGCTTTGGGTTAATTCTTCCAGCATTGTCTGGCGCAAGGCTTTGTCCTGTTCTCGATACTTGCGTTTGGGTTCTAGAGTTTTGGCGCTAAAATGCCTGTGTCTGACTTCAGCCAATTTTTTTTGTAGCTCTTCTATTTTTGTATCAAACAATCCTTTTTGTTTTGGCATCTCACCCAAAGGTAGCAGGCTGTTTGCCACAATAAATTTGGTTTCCAGATTGGGCAGGGCTTTGATGCCGTAATTATCGTTTTTGTCTTGATTGGGGGTTTGCTCAATGGTCAGGCTGATAAAGAACCGCAGTTTGCATATCTGGATGGCGACCGGTTGAATATCCACGCCGTAGATGCAATTCTCAATTAAATATAATTTGCGCAGGTAGTTATGGTCTAGTTGCTTAAAATTATCAATGATTTGTTGTTTTTTATCGCCAAGTATGTTTTGTGCCTGTTGTTTGGCTTGAGTGTCGCTAATTTGTTCACTGGTTTTAAGGTCTTGCTCTATGCTTTGTAAATCGGGCAGCTCGGCTAGTTTTTGTCGTTGCCATTGCTCGTTATTCGGGTCGAGAATAGCCAATAATGCCACCATCCTTTGCAGCAAACCCATGGGGAAAGCACCGGAACCCACCGCCGGGTCGATATTTTTTATGCCACTAATGGCTTTGATGAGTTGTTGGACTTCTTTGGGATAGATAAGCGTCTCTTCCTGGGCGGGCAATTCACCGGTTTTATCTGACAGGCTAATGAGGTCTTGTAATCTGTCTTTATAAAAATCGGTATCGCCATCGTGGGGAGGTGCTTTTTCTAGCAGGTAGGCTTTGATGCTTTCATCCACCATATAGCTGACAATTTCCCGTGGCGTATAAAAACTGCCGGTGGCTTTGCGGGCTTGTTCTCCTGTTTCCGGGTTATAGCTGGCAAGCAGGTTTTCAAACACCTTGCCTAATAACTCGGGGTCAAGGGCGACCTCTACATCCAAAGGGGTGCTTTCTTCAACGGTGAACTGATACTGTTTGAACAGGTCAATCAACCCTAAATCATTTTCATCGCTGCTGAAAAACAGATTATTAGAGAACTCTAGTTGGTTATCGGTACGGTCAGAAAAGCCATCAATGCGAATGGCGCTTCTGACCGGGCGAATGCTGCGGTCACGGTCATAGTTCTGCTGTTCTTCCTCGCTGGGCTCTCGGTCTAGGCATTCAAACAGACCGCCGTTTAGAAACGGGGTTTGGCTAAAGGACGCTTCCCATTTTTCCTTGTTCTTTACCAAAGCGTGATAACGATAACGGTATTGATTGCCGTAATCTTTGCTTTTGCCTTGGAATTCTGATTCGTTTCTAAAATCACGATTTTTGATTTCAGTACTCAAAGTGGCGAAAAACAGGTTTTGAAGAATCGCTTTATAAAAACTACTGGGTTGGTCGTAATCAATGAATTTTTGCAATTTGTTTTTATCAAACAAATCCGCGTTGATCAGCTTTTTCTCTTTTATGAACCAGATGAACAGCAGGCGGGTGAGCAGGCGGATCAGGCTGGTTTGGGTGTGGTTTTCTGCGTGCTCATCATTGGGAAAAATAATCTGCTTTTGGGCTTTTTCATACCATTTATAAAGTTTGCCGTAAAATTCTTTATTCAGTGGCTCAACGGCAGAGGCTTGTCTCAGGTCTTTGAGCGTCGATTGTTTATTAATGGTTGCAAACCTGTTCTCTGCGGTTCTAGTTTGGGTGTTTTCGCCGAAAAGGTAGGTAAAGCGTTTGCTGGCTGTTTGCTCTTTTTTTACGCCGTCATCGGTAAATTTCCACTCAATGGCAATAAAACTGAACCGCCATTGCTTGTTTTGGTCATCAATATAAACAGCCAGGGCACCGTCTTCGGTTTGAATTTGTTTGGCAACCAGGTTGCGTAACTGCACGCGGTTTTTTTGTAATTTGGTGTTGGGTGTTATATGGATATCAAAAACAGGTAGCACCTTGTCGTCTTTGGTTGTGACTGCACCTAGCCGCTTAAAACTATTGACCTCGTTATTGTCTATGTCGATGGGCGACAAAATTTTTGAAAAAGTAAATTTGTCCGCCAGAAAACCAAGATAGGTGTCTTGGTCGTAGGCGCACTCAAAAAAACCTATGGATGAGTCGTGGCTGTTTTTTGCTTGTTTAGACATAGTTAGACGTAGGATTGCGAAATGACGATGGTTGGGTTGATGTTGTTAGGTTTTTTTTGGTTATTCTGGCTGTTTTCACTGTGACTGTTAAGGTCATATTCTTTGATGATATTCAGGGCTTTTTCCAGGACGACAACGGGTTTAATGCCTTTGCTGTTTTTAACTAATTTGTTGATGTTTTTGGTTAGATTTTGAAAACGCTTGCGCTCAATCTGTTCGATTGCCAGCTTTATTTTTGCCTGTTCCTCGGCATTGATGTCGGGCAGGTTTGCAAATGCTTTTAAGGCGCGAATCGCCTTTTTTTCAGCCGGGGACACGGATTGATTTTGGCTCTGACTGACACTGTTTTGTTCCATTTCATGCTTGAAATTATTTAATGCCGACAGCACTTGTGGGTAATGCTGGTCGTGTAATTCTTGTGCCTGGGTATCGGGGCTGCATTTTAGTAAGGTAGCGGTTTGAATAAAACTGTAATTATCAATCCCGCCCGCGGGTTTTACCCGGTAGAAACGACTGCTACCGTTGTCCTCGGTGCGGGTGAAAACCACGGTGCCGCCTTGGTGGGCGGGGTTTTCGACCGCATTTCTGACCTTGCTCGGCAAGTCTTTTATGCGTTTATATTCTTCTGGATTATCTTTTCTGAATTGTCGTATTTCTTCTAAAAACGGGATGGTTTGATTGATCTCTTCTTTGATGTTTTCATCGAATATGCCGAAGGTACCCACCTCTTCAGCGGTGGAATAAATTTGTGAATCTTCGCCTAGCGCCGAGTGAAAGGCTTGTAATTTGATCAACGCTTTTTTCTCCAGATCAATATCACTGTTAACTTGTGCGGTTGGGTAAAAATTATAGACAAAAATATGGCTTGCGGTTTGGCCAATACGGTTGACCCGCCCAATGCGCTGTATGAGTTTGGTAGCATTCCACGGCGTATCATAATTGATCACCGTATTCGCCTGGTGCAGGTTGATACCCTCGGCCAGGGCATTGGTGGTCAGGAGGAGTTGATACGCATTACTTTTTGTCTGTTTTGTATTGGCATCAAAATTTCGCTCAATCGTTTGCTTGAGTGCGTTGCGGTTTTGCGCATTAACGGCCAGCGTTTTTTCGCCATAGCCGGTTTGTCCTATTTGCGCTTTCAGGTAATTCATGGTGTCAGTGCTTTCTGTAAAAAGCACCATTTTTTGTTCCGGGTTGTTTGTTTTGTCTAGAAACTCGGGCAGTCGAGCTAAACATTCATCCAATTTTGGGTCAGTGATTACTGCGTCCCAGTTAGATTTTAACTCTTTTAACATTTTATAATCGTGTTTGACGCCGGCGACAAAACCCTCCTCAAAATCATCGCGACAACAAATAATAATGCTGGGGTCGGTCAGACTCTCGTTGGCGAGCAGTTCCATTAATTCATCTTCTCTGTCTTCTAAAACATAGTCATTTACGCCGATGTTTGGAGCGATAATGATTTCATTGCGGTCAATCATCTTTAGCATAGCCTCCGAGGAAGCTATAAAACGCCCCAGCGTTTGCTTAAACGCATAAAAGCTGCTGTCCATTCTTTTGAGAAGCAGTGTTTTCATAATGGCGACCAGGCGCTCGGCAATAAAATCTGCCTGCTGATACTGTTTTTTGAATTTTGGTTTTAAATAATGTAAGGCCCGGTAACGGGTATGTAATAGCCCGGAATCATCCTGATTTTTGTTATCAATTTTTTGGATGGTGCTGTCGTATAATTTTTCTAATGGTTCTTCTAATCGATAGTAGATTGGTTTTGGCGGGGTTGTTTTTGGAAATACAATGCCGTGATCAGTCAGATCTTTTTTATAGCGTGCATTGGCTAATAAATCGGTGCGTGTTCTGCGCACCATAAGCGGAGCAATGACTTTTTCACGGATTTTCGTATACAGCGCTGCCGTTTTCTGGCTGGCCTGGCGTTTGTTGGTTAGTTTTAAGATATCTTTGTATTCTTTGATCGCCTGGGCAAAAAAACCAGCCAGCGGAAAATCAAGGCTTGAGTTGTTGCCGTCCTGAAACAATAGAATTTGGTTGTATAAATCATTGGGGCGGTTATTCAGCGGCGTGGCTGAAACCAGCATCACTTTTTTATCTTTGCCATCAGCAGTTTTGGTTTTGCAAATGCGCTGTAATTGGTCATATGCCTCTGCGGTATCGTTGCGGAATTTATGCGCTTCATCAACAATCACCATATCGTAGTCGATGGGGTTGGTCACCTTATGCAAACTACCGTTTGTAACGATATTAAACTTCCCTCCTATCTCAAATTTTCTTAAAGTATCGTCCCAGTTTTGTTTGAGCGCTGGCGGAATAATCAATAAGATACTCGGATTGTGACCGCGCCCACCCAAATAGATGAACTGGCGGGCAATCAAAGTGGCAATGATGGTTTTACCCAGACCCACTACATCAGCCAGGAAAAAGCCATTGTGTTTTTTAAGCATTTCCCAGCCTTCATTAACCGCGTCCAGTTGATAAGAAAGACGCTCGAAATCAGCGGGTAAATCTTTAATAGACTCGGGATCAAATTCGATCTCCGAACCAAAATACTCAATCAAACATTTTAAATACAGCTGATAGGGCGTGATGTTATCCGCCAGATGGGTTTTTTCGAGAGTTTGCGCGGCTTCTGTGGGCAATATGTCCACGCCTTCCTGCCACAGTGCTTCAAACTCCGTGGTGGCAAATTGAATATCGTCATAATCATTCAGCAACACATTGAATTCATAATTAGGGCTGGCGGTTGTCCCCAGGCCGGCATCGGTGAGGTTGGATGAGCCGGTGATCACGCTACCTGCTTTATGGGGGTTAAAATCATCCGGGCGAAAAATGTATATTTTGGCGTGAATGTTCCGGCTGGGATGGGCTTTTAGTTGCACTTTCCCTGTTTGCATATCATCAATAAACTGCTTGATACCCTGCTCGGTTACCTCGTCGTAATGGGCTTCTTCAACATCTTCGATAAAATTTTTCTGCCAGTATTCAATAGTTTTTTTGGCATCGCCTTTGAATAGCGCGCGCCCTTCAGCTTGCATTTCTCTGGTTATTTTATCCACGTTAATGCCCACCAGAATGCGGATATTGGCGACATTTTCCAGCAATGGGCGCAGTTTGAAATAGCCCGATGAGCGGAAATAGCCCACCAGTACATCAAAATGATTGATGGTTTTATTGTGGGTAAAAATGCCCTCAAGTTTATTGAATAAGGTGTTTTTTTGTTGATTGGTAAAAAATTTAGTACTCATTTCAAATCAAAAAATTTCTAACAACGATATGCCATAGGTTATTACTCTACCTTCTAGCGATTCGTTAAGCAAGGCTAATTAATTTTCTCGGCTAAGTTCTAAAAAGCATATTGTTTGTCGCTATATTTACTTATAAAGCTTAAGATCTTTGCTAAAATTTACTTTTCTTTACAAAAAAACTAGTTTTTAAGGGTTGAATATCAATTTTAGTTTGATCCCTTTTTTTCTTCCGACCGAGTGTCTTTTGGGGAGCATCATATGTAACATGACAACACTGACACCAAAGACGGAAACTCGTGAGCTAATTTTCTCGTGAATCAAATTTAACCCATTTCGGAGGTTCGTCAAAACCTCCTTGGGTGTACGGATTACACCGAAATATCCGAAAAATGCTCAAATAAAAGGCTTGGTAAAGCGACAAATGACGAAAGCAAAAGAGACCGTATTCTGAACAAGAGGGGAAAAAACGACAACCACCTCCTCCATTGAGACTAATAAAAATAGGAGATAAAAATACTTGATATACTCTGATTAAAGTGACAATGCCAGAACGCAAAAAACCAAATTTTTCGACCAAATCTTCTTTGAGATTTTCTTGAGTTTTACTCATTTATAAGATACTCAGCCTGCATTCTTAAATCGAGTGCAACCTCCAATTTCAGTTTCAATGAAGCAAATAGTTAAGATTGTTTCAAATACGAAGACAAAACCCTCTTCTTCCGTCAGAGACAGTAAATTTGCCCCTTCCTTAGGGGCCGAAGGGTACCATATCTTGACATCTCATGTCAAGAATATTTTTTCAATCTCTTAACACACGTAGTTTTTACAGCAATTATGCTATTTTGCGCTTATATAGCTTGACATAAAATATGTGACATAACATCTCTATTGTGCTAAATACAGATTAAGGGGGTGATGCCAAATGTTACGTCATATATTTTTTCTATATATTTTACAAAATAGTCCTGCTTATAAATTCCCAGAAAGCATTTTTATTCTTACGATTATTGAACCGCGATGTAAACTCTGACAAGTATAGTGGCATATACTCAGGTGATATATGATGATACTGCCCTACCACACCACGTTTGAACAAATCCCAGAACCATGTATAATATGAATATGGAAAGTGTAAAGTGCAAAATAGTATAATTGCCGTTTTTACACTTTTAAAGGCAAAAAACATTTGTCACACTCGATATTTCTTCAACATTGGTTGTTCATGTTGAACAGTGGCCATGGCTTGTGGATTAAATAGGAGTGGGTTCGTTTATCCGTTTCGCCGAGAGCTTTCTTCGTGTGCGGATTGGCTTGATGTAGTGGGCTGTGTATCTTATAAATGAATAATACTGCATGAAGCGAACAGGTGTTGCATTTCCAGGTCAAGGGTCTCAGCGTATTGGAATGGCAAGAGATTTTTACAATAACTTTGCAATTACGAAAGATCGGTTTGAAGAAGCTTCGGAGGCAATACAAGTTGATGTCGCCAAATTGTGTTTTGAAGAGAATGATGACATCAACCTGACAAAATACACACAGCCTGCTTTACTTACGGTCGAAATTGGTATGTATCAAGCCATTCAAGATAAATATAAATTCAGTGGCGATTACTTTGCAGGCCATAGTTTGGGCGAGTACACTGCACTTGTTGCTGCTGGAGCAATTCCCTTCAAAGATGCTATCAAAATTGTTCACAAAAGGGGCACTCTCATGCAATCAGCAATGAGCAAAAATAACGAAAGTGGGGGGATGGCAGCTCTGGTGTGTGATAACATAGAAGACACAATATATCGCAATATTATCGAAAAAAGTAATGTTGAACTGGCTAATCTAAACTCAAAAAATCAGATTATTATCAGCGGCATGAAAGCAGATATCGACAAAACTGCAGAAGAACTCAAAGTCGCCATTGAAGGTTTTGATGTCATCCCACTCAACGTGCGTACTCCTTTCCATTCTAGCTTTATGAAAGTTATTGAAAAAGAATTTGAAGACTACCTACTTGGGTTTTCTGAAAATTTTCACCAAAAAGCCAGTGAGCAGGTACTCTCAAACTTCACAGGAACATTACATAACGCCACTGAGTTTGTTTCAAATCTGGTGAAACAAATTAGTGGTTCAGTTAACTGGATATCCAACATGGAAGTTATGGCAGATAAGTGTAGTCAAATTTATGAAATTGGGCCCAACCGGGTTTTAGGTAAATTTTTTGCGACGATTGGCACAGAAATTAAATCAATCATGCGTGTCAAATCTTTAGAAGCAATTTTTGCATAGAAGTCTCTACATGTATTTCAAAGATAAAAACTACTGGGCAGTTATTTTAGGTGGTTCGAGTGGTTTTGGTTTAGCAACGGCGAAAAAATTGGCTAAAGAGGGCATGAATATACTTGTTGTTCATAGAGACCGTAGGGGTTCTATGAAACAAATAGAACAAGAATTCTCCCAGATAAAACAGCAGCCTGTTCAATTTAAGTCCTTAAATATGAACGCACTAGATAGTGAAGGAATTGAAAAAATATGCACTGAACTCAAACATGAGATGTCGACCAACGGAAAAGTTAGGGTGCTCATGCATTCCATCGCTTTTGGTAATCTTAAGCTTGTTGCCCCACAGAAAAAAGGAAACCAGACCACAGAGTCCCTCAAAAAATTAGCGAACAAGTTGGATATCCCAACAGATCTACTGAGTAACGCGATCAATGAGCTTTTTAATGACGGTGAGTCTATATTTTCTGATGTTGCTGAATCGACCCAATATAATAACGATTTTTTTGTCAATGATGAAGATATGCTAAATACGATTTATTCAATGGGCTCAAGCCTGCTCACCTACGTTCAGAAATTGTTTCATTTTGGTCTATTCGCTTCTGATGCTAGAATATTTGGGATGACAAGTGAGGGTAACGAAGTTGCTTGGCGAGGATATGCAGCAGTTAGTGCTGCCAAGGTTGTTTTAGAGTCGGTCATGCGGAGTATCTCGGTGGAGTTTGCTCCGTGGGGTATCCGTGCCAATATTATCCAAGCAGGGGTCACAGAAACCCCCGCATTACGCTTGATACCAGGGAGTCAACAACTCGTTGCCAGTGCAAAAAAAAGGAACCCGTGTGGTCGATTAACACTTCCTGCTGATGTTGCGAATGCTATTTGCATACTAGCGACAGATGAAGGGAGTTGGATTAACGGTAATATTGTTCGTGTCGATGGTGGGGAGCGCATCGCCGGCTTCTGAAATTAAATAAAGATGGAAGGCAGAAAGATTGCGATTGTAACGGGAGCGGGGACGGGAATTGGTGCCGCAAGCAGTGTTTTATTACACGATAAAGGGTTTCATGTGGGCCTACACTACAATAGCAGCAAGGAAAGTGTTATGAAAATTCAAAGTGAGCTTCCTCAAAGTTTTTTGATTCAGAGTGATTTATCAACAACGGAAGGTTGTGATCAAATTTATAATACTATTAAAAACGAACAGAACGGTCAATTAGATGTTCTTGTAAATAATGCTGGTGTAGCACATGATAAACCTATCTTCACATCAGATTTTAAAGATTTTGAATCTACGATAAACTTAAATATGAAGTCAGTTTGGTATTTGACAAAAAGGTTGGGAAGGTTCATGATTAGAAAAAGAAGTGGACGAATTATTAATATTTCAAGTATTGTGGCACATATTGCTAACCCTACGCAATCAATTTATAGTATGACAAAAGCAGGCATTGAGAGTTTTACCCGAGTCGCAGCACATGAGCTTGCTGAGTATAATATTTTAGTGAATGCCATCGCCCCAGGTTTTATTGATACACAGATGACGAAGGATATTCCTGAAGAGTTTAAGAGTAAATTATTGAAGAATATTCCCATGAATCGAATGGGAAAACCAGAAGAAGTTGCCGAAGTTGTTACTTTCCTGGCCACCTCTGGTCATTATATAACGGGGAGTACGATTCATGTGAACGGTGGTTTATATTGTGGCTAACGTTGCAACAGAAGATATAATATCAAAGATTATTGCGAAAGTACCTCAACGAGTTCCTTTTCGTTTTATCGATAAAGTTTTAGAGCTTTCTGAGAATAGTTGTGTTGGAGAGTATACGTTCAAAAAAAAAGAATTTTTCTATGAGGGGCATTTCCCAGGTAACCCAATTACACCCGGTGTGATTTTGACTGAAACGATGGCACAGATCGGTGTGATTCCCATTGCTCTTTATCGAGAATTTTTAAAAACAAAATTAATGGAGAAATTACCGATTTTTTTTCTAAGCGAAACCGATATTGAATTTCAAAAACCTGTACTCCCTGGTCAATGTGTGACCGTCAAAGGGGAAATAATTTATTCCAAATATGGTAAAGTAAAATCTAAGGTTGTCATGGAGAACAGTAAAGAAGAGACTGTATCAATAGGGACAGTTGCAGGTTTTGCTGCTATGGATACAGAGAAATGATGGAAAGTAAACGGGTGGTTATTTCAGGATTGGGTGTTGTTACACCCAATGCGACAAATCTCGCTGAATTTGAAGAAGCACTTAGGTTAGGGAAAAGTGGAATTAGGTTTGTTGAAGAACTTAAAGAGCTTAACTTCGCTTGTCAAGTTGCGGGTATTCCTCCGAATCTTGATGATAAATTAGGCAATTATTTCACTCAAGAAGACTTAATTGGTATGACAAATGGTTCAATCTACATGGGAATTGCCGCTATTGATGCTTATAAAGATGCTGGCTTGACTCCCCCAGTATATAATTCAGATGAAGTCAATTCTGACACGGGGGCTATCATTGGTACAGGATTGGGTGCCATTGACTTTTTGGTTAGTACGGTCGTGCCCAAAATCTCCCAGGGTAAGCCAAATCGTTTAGGTTCTTCTTCTGTTGAGAAAGCGATGGTGAGTTCTGCATCGGCTAAGCTTGCCGGTTTACTTGCATTGGGCAATAATGTGACTACAAACAGTAGTGCCTGCACAACAGGAACAGAAGCCATTATTTACGCCTATAATCAAATTAGGTTTGGTCTGGCAGAAAAAATGTTAGCTGGTGGTACCGAGTGTGCTTCTCCTTACCTTTGGGGTGGTTTTGATGGAATGCGTGTGTTGAATCGAACATCCAATGATAACCCTGAGGGCGCTTCTCGGCCCATGAGTAAATATGCCGCAGGATTTGTTCCGGGTGCCGGCTCAGGGATATTATTCTTAGAGAGCCTTGATTCTGCCCGAAAAAGGGAAACCAACATTTATGCTGAGGTTTTGGGCGGTTTCCTCAATTGTGGGGGACATCGGCTTGGTGGGTCTATGACGGCACCAAGCCCGACTGCAGTGCAAGCAAATATTCGAACGAGCATCAAAATGGCCGATGTCAGGCCCGAAGAAATTGATTATATTAATGGGCATCTAACCTCCACTTTTGCTGACCCGATTGAGGTCGAGAACTGGTCAATGGCTTTGGGATTACCTATTGATCGTTTCCCTCCTATTAACTCTACAAAGTCTCTGATTGGACACTGTATCGCTGCTGCAGGAGCTATTGAATGTATTGCTACGCTACTGCAAATGAACAAAGGATTTGTGCACAAATCTCTAAATTGTGATGAATTGCACGATGATATCCAAGCTTATGAAAAAAGTGTCGTAAGGGAGACGAAGAATGTCGACATTGACATAGCCATGAAGTCCAGTTTTGGTTTTGGGGATGTGAATGGCAGTATAATATTTAAGAAATGGAGTGAAGATAACAGATAACAGATAATGGATAAAAAAGAAATAATGGATAAAATTGCGATTATAGTCAAGCCATTTGCGAAAAACGAAGAGGCTTTGGCTAGTCTAAATGAAAAGACGAATTTTATAAAAGATTTACAGGTTAACTCATCACGGCTTGTCGACATAGTTTTGTCACTTGAAGATGGTTTTGAAGTTAGCATTACTGACGACGAAGTGGGTGACTTAGCCACGGTAGGTTCCGTTGTTGAATTACTACAAAAAAAATAGTTGATAAATAACTGCTCAGAATTAAGTGCTAACTCTTTCTTTGCCTTGCTAGGGAATGGCGTTGTCGATTTGGGTAGTTTCGACGATGCATCTCTGTTTTATGCTTAGATGTTGTGCTAACAAAATTCGGGAAGAAACGGGATGTCCAGATTAAAAAATTCCACTTTGATCTGGCTGTGTGCCGTCAATTTTTCCTAGGATGATGATAGGGTTGAGTTTGCAAACTTCCTCAGGGTTGAGCTCTGGTAGTCGTTCCACGAGAGAGAAAAATTGTTTTTGTTCTTCTTCCGAAATAAGGTCTTCTGTCAGAGTTAAAAACTTTTTCTTGTATTCCTCTCTGCCAAATGGTTTATTACCAGCAGGATGGGCGTTGGCAATTGCTTTTTCTTCTATAATTTTTTCACCATTTTGCATAATAACCTCAACTCTTGCTCCAAATGCCTTTTTATTTGGAGCGGGGTCGTGGTATTTTTTTGTCCATTCTTTGCTTTCTTGAGTAGATATTTTTTTCCATAACTCTGTTGTGCTTCGGCGATGAGTTCTCTCTGGGGTGTAGCTATGCACATGATGCCAGCTCTTGTCTTCAAGGGCAACCGCGAATATATACATGATAGAGTGATCGAGGGTTTCCCGTGTTGCATCAGGGTCAAATTTCTGAGGGTCTCCCGAACCAGTGCCAATCACATAATGTGTATGATGGCTCGTATGGAGAATAATTTCTTTCACTTGAGAGAGGTCATCAATCTTTTTGCCCAAATCAAAAGCCAGATCAATGAGAGCTTGGGCTTGGTATTCAGCAGAATGTTCCTTGGTGTATGTTTCCATGATGGCTCGACAGGGTTCACCTGGCTTGGGCATACAAACTTCATAATTTGCAGACTCACCATCAAGCATCCAAGCAATTACGGAGTCTTCTCCCTCCCATATCGGGGACGGAGCGTGTTCGCCTCTCATCGTTCTATCAACCGCTTCCACAGCTAACTTACAGGCATGCCCCGGCGCGTAGGCCTTCCATGAGGAGATTTGCCCCTTTCTTGATTGTCTTGTTGAAATGGATACGTGTTCTGCTTGGTTAATCCCTTGGTATATGGTGTCGATATCAAGCTTGAGTAAGGTTCCGATACCTGCTACTGCTGCTGGTGCTAAATGAGCAATATGGTCAATCTTATGTTTGTGGAGACAAATTGCTTTCACTAGATTTACTTGCACTTCGTAGGCAGTCAGAATTCCGAGGATTAGTCTTTTGCCATCAATCTTCTTTTGCTGAGCCACTGCTAAAATAGAGGGGATATTATCTCCAGGATGAGAATAATCGGCGGCCAAAAAAGTGTCGTGAAAATCAAGCTCACGAACTGCCACATTATTTGCCCAACTTGCCCATTCCGCATGAACCCGCACGTTAGGGCTGAGACCAAAAATACTGGCACCATTTTTTCGTGGGTGGGATAATGCCTGAATTCGTGCCACCTTGACAGGTTGCCTATTAACCGATGCGAGAGCAACAGATGCATTGTCAATAATTCGATTTCCGACCATCTCGACACAATCATCGTCAAGCTTATCATTATGAGCTGCCATTTCGGCGATGATATAGGCCAACTGTTTTTCTTTGGGTAACTTCTCTTTTTCTTTACAAACTCTAACCGCAATATTGCGCAAGTAAATCTCCCTCCCGTAACATTGTACCCGTAACGTTGTAATAGAGACAAGACATACTGTCAAATTTTTCTGATATTTATTGACACGTTACGTAACTCCACTACACTCTCCGTATGAGTACCTCGTGGTCAAACTCCTTGGGCATTCGTAAAAAAATCTCCACCTCGGGGGGCGATTTGCACTATTATAGCCTTCTTGACTTGGCTAAAAAACACCCCGAAATTGACCAACTGCCTTTTTCCATTAAAATTCTCTTAGAAGCGGCTTGCCGTCAGATTGATAATTTTATTATCAGTGAAAAAGACGTTCATAATATTATTTGTTATAATCCGAAAGACGTAAAAGAGCGAGAGATCCCTTTTAAGCCCGCTCGTGTCTTGATGCAAGACTTTACGGGAGTTCCTGGCGTGGTTGACCTTGCCGCGATGAGATATGCTCTTGCTGAAATGGGAGGAGACCCTAAGAAAATCAATCCTGTTCTCCCCGTCGACTTGGTGATTGATCACTCTGTGCAGGTGGATAATTCGGGCAGTTCTCATTCTCTGAATATTAATATGAAAAAAGATTTTGAACGCAACCAAGAAAGATATGAGTTTTTGAAATGGGGTTCACAAGCTTTTGATAACTTTAGGGTTGTGCCTCCCGCTACAGGTATTGTTCATCAAGTGAACTTAGAATATCTTGCAAAAGTTATTCAAACAAAGAAGGTTGACGGTGAGGTCTACGCATTTCCCGATTCTTTGGTGGGTACAGATTCGCACACAACGATGATTAATGGGCTAGGTGTAATGGCATGGGGTGTGGGAGGCATTGAGGCTGAAGCGGTTATGTTAGATCAGCCTATTTACATGTTGATTCCTGAGGTTGTTGGTTTTAAACTCAAGGGGAAGTTACCAGTAGGAGCGACAGCTACTGACTTGGTTCTCGTGGTAACCCAGAAACTTCGAGAATTTGGAGTCGTCTCAAAGTTTGTTGAATTTTTTGGTTCAGGGCTTGCTAACCTTCAGTTGCCTGATCGAGCAACCATCGCTAACATGGCTCCTGAGTATGGAGCAACGATGGGGTTTTTCCCCGTTGATGGTGAAACACTCCGATATTTGAGAAATACTGGTCGGGGTGACGACTTGATTGACCTCGTCGAGCGATACACCAAAGAACAAGGGCTTTTCAGAGAAGAAAACTCTGCTCCTGACTATAGCGATATACTTGAGCTGGATATGTCCCAAGTTGAGCCATCACTTGCTGGGCCGAAGAGACCTCAAGATAGAATTCCTTTATCAGAATCAAAAGTTAGTTTTCAAAAAAGTCTTTTTCAAGTTTTTAAAAAAGATTTGATTTCGAATAAAAAAATCTCCGTACATACCAACGGCGGTTCTTCTCAGTTAGAAGATGGTTCCGTTGTTATTGCCGCCATAACAAGTTGCACAAATACCTCCAACCCATCGGTAATGTTAGGGGCTGGTATTCTTGCAAAAAATGCCGTCAAAAAAGGCCTGAAAAAGGCTCCTCATGTGAAAACAAGCTTAGCCCCAGGTTCTCGTGTCGTGACGGGTTATCTTCAAGAAGCGGATTTGACCTCCAGCTTGGAAACTCTTGGTTTTAATACGGTCGGCTATGGATGCACAACGTGTATTGGAAATAGCGGACCAATCGCTTCAGAAATCAGCAGGCTCGCTCAAGAGAATAACTTAGTTCTTACATCCGTTCTTTCAGGAAACCGAAATTTTGAGGGTCGTATTCATCAAGATGTGCAAGCGAACTATCTCGCCTCACCGCCCCTTGTGGTTGCCTACTCCATCGCAGGAAATATGAACCATGATTTAGAACGTGACTCTCTCGGAGAAGATCAAGATGGGAAGCCCGTCTTTTTAAGAGATATTTGGCCCTCCCCAGAAGAAGTACAAAACGCTTATCAAAATACTGTTACTTCAGAGCTTTTTCAAAAAGAGTATAGCAACGTTTTTTCAGGCAACGAAACATGGAACCAAATTGAATCAGAAACAAATGATCGTTATGCGTGGAGTGATGATTCTACCTACATAAGAAGACCTAGCTTCTTTGACGGTATGAAGCTCGAGGTAAGCCCAATTGCTCCTATTAACGAGATGAGAGTGATTGCCCTTCTTGGAGATTCAGTAACCACCGATCATATATCTCCTGCTGGCGCTATTAAAAAAGATAGCCCCGCAGGGTTGTGGCTAACCAATCAAAGAGTAAACGAAAAGGATTTTAATACTTATGGGTCACGAAGAGGAAACCATGAGATTATGATGAGAGGTACATTTGCCAATGTCCGCATCCGAAATCAACTTGTTTTGGGTAGTGAGGGCGGATTTACTATTCACATCCCCTCTAATGAATCAATGAGTATTTATGATGCAGCGATGCTCTACAAAAAAGAGAATAGGCCACTTATGGTAATTGCCGGAAAAGAATACGGTACGGGGAGTTCGCGAGATTGGGCGGCTAAAGGAACACTGCTCTTGGGTATCCGGGTCGTTTTAGCGGAGAGTTTTGAGAGAATTCATCGATCTAACCTCATTGGTATGGGGGTTTTGCCTCTTCAGTTCAAAAAAGGAGAAAGTGCCTCATCTCACAGGATTACGGGCAGGGAGATTTTCTCTCTTCCTGATCTTGACAATAATATACAACCCAGCTCAAGCGTGAATCTTTCTATTCAAAGAGAAGACGGGAATACTCAAGAAATTGTTGTGACGAATCGACTAGATACTCCCGTCGAAGTCAAATATTATCGAAATGGTGGTATTTTACATACCGTTCTAAGAAAACTTGGAGGTTAAAGACAATGTCTGGTCATTCGAAATGGGCAAACATCAAGCACAGAAAGCAGGCTGTCGATGCTAAAAAAGGCAAGATTTTTACCCGCATCGCCAAAGAAATTATTGTTGCTTCCAAACTGGGGGGATTTGACGAAGAAAGCAACCCACGTCTGAAGGCTGCTATCATGAAAGGGAAACAGGCTAATATGCCTAAAGATAATATTAGCCGTGCAATCAAGAAAGGGTCGGGGGAGCTTGCTTCCGAAAATTATGAAGCAGTGATGTATGAGGGTTACAGTCCAGGAGGTGTTGCCTTTATTGTGGAGGTCATGACTGATAAAAAATCCCGCACGGTTCCTGAAATAAAAAATATTTTCTCCAAAGCCGGTGGTAGACTTGCTGAATCTGGCTCCGTCAGCTATCAATTTGATCAGAAAGGGGTGATCATTGTGGAGGGTGATAATATTTCTGAAGAATCACTACTTGAAGAGGTCATCAAAGTGGGAGGTGATAATCTCGAGAAAGAAGAGGATTTTTTTGTCGTACAGACATCCAAAGAAACCTTTCATGAGGTTATGACCAAATTATCAGTTTCTCTTGCTGAAAAGAATTGGTCTATTACAGAGTCTGGTCTTAGATACGTGCCCAATACGCTAATTGAAGTTGCTGACGCTCAAGAAACGAGCATCATAAAACTTATCGATCAGTTAGAAGAACACGATGAGGTTCAAAACGTATACACGAATTTAAAATAAGTAAGTGGAACAGCTGTTTTTTTAAAGTTTAATCATGATTAAATCCGATAATTCCCCCAGAAGCGGTCACTAACAGATAGTTTTGAGAGGTGTAAATATGAAAAAAAACATAACAATAAAAATATTTTTTGCGATGGTGCTTATTGGGTTCAGCTGTCTTGGTCTACTGGCTCAACAACCGCCGCCGGAAGACATTCAAAAAAAAGAAGAGAAGACGCCTGAACAACTTGCTATTGCATCTGAGTTAAAATGGCAAAACAAAGATTATCGCACCTACGTTTCTTCTTTCGACGAGTTGGTCAAGCTGAGTGACGCGTTCGCAAAAAATAAGATTCGTATGGCTTTATCTAGCTATCAGACAGGCAAGTCAATTATTAATAAGATGCGCGAAGATATTGAAAGATTCCATGAAGAATCTTCTGAAGCAAAGCATTTGAATGAAAAGTGGTATTGGCAAACAATCGATAGAAAAGCAAGAGAAGAGAGAATTGCAGGTAAACTCAGGCGGCGTGCAAAATTGAAAGCTGTTACTTACTTCACAAGAGCAATCTATCAACTAGACGAAATACAAAACAAGAGAATACGGGAAAGCGATCAATTTGAAACCCTTCTGTCGAGCACTTACATTGAATGGGTGTTACATCAATATGACCTTGGAAACTTACCCCAGTGTGTTGACATCTTGGAAAGATACATTGCTCTGGGCCCTCAATTTGAACAAGAAGTCGCTCCTCATAAATATTTGGCTTCCTCATACGGCTTTAAAGAAAAAGTACTTGTCAAATATAATGCAGGTACTGAGCAAGAAGTTCTTTTCTACAAGAAAAAGAAAAATGAGCATCTACTCAGGGCAGCTGAACTAAAGTACAAAAGGGGTTCGCCAGAATATGAAAAAATTGTTGAGCTCGTCAATCGTGACGAAGTCATCGCCGTCGCTCCTTAGTTTTCAAAGTAATCAGGGCTGTCTTTTTTTGTCCGACAGCCCCTGTTTGGCATTGTAGTAACGTCTCCTTCTTTTCAAACCTTCTGTGTAATTATAAAAAAGTAGTCGTCAAGACTCAGTTTTTTGCACAAAGGGTTCTTGAACATGTCCATTTTACGTAAAAAATTCTTGTATATCAATTTTTTTGTTCTGGGAGCATCCTATTTATGTATAAGCAAAAAAATGACTGTAAAACAAATAACTCTTCATGAGTATGTTGAATATAGTACGCAGAAAAAAATAGATTACTTCAAAAGAAATCAAGTTCGTACTGTAAACGAGGAAGGCAAAAAAATATTTAGAAGAGCCTTTCATGAAAAACAAACTAAAACTATGCTTGAAGCCCTCAAGTATGCTAAACGAATCAAGCTTACTGAATACGGAGAATTTTATCAGAGAATGGTTTGGGAGAAATATGATTTTCAAATGAAACTTGAAGCCATGAATGTCTTTGAGTCTGTTCCCCTGCGAGACAAAGATATCCCTGCTTTAATAAAAGCTATTCATGATGAAGACTGGCTCATACGGGAAAAGGTTTATCAGTTACTCCGCACATATACAAAAGAGCGAAAGAGTAAAAAATACTATAAAAAAATTCTATTTCAGTTGAAAGAAGAAAACCCTCAGGTTCTTCAAGAAGTGATCAAAACACTGCAGTGGTACAAGGGTACTAGCAAAGAAGTTTTTAAAAAACTTTATAAACGGTCATTTCTTTGGAAAACACCTCTTGAGCTCATTATTATTATCAAAGGATTATCCAAACACAGGAACAGATTGACATTTCAACGTTTGAAAAAACTTGCTCATCAACATGAGAGTTTCTCAGTAAGAGAAGAAGCAAAAAAACAGCTAAGAAGTGAAGATTAAAATATGAACTACCGATCTCTTTTTTCACTTTTGGGTTCTCTTTTAATTCTGATCTCTGCCTTCTTACTCATCTTTTCTTCTATTGGCTTCTTTTTTTATCCCGAAGAAGATCAAGCTTTTTATTTTCTGTTAAGCAGTTTAATCGTTCTGCTCATTGGTACTCTACTTAGATATCAAAAACGTTATTCAACAAACGTGGGTCTCACTTATCGAGAAGGTTTTGCAATCGCTGCTTTTGGTTGGGTTTTGGTCGCCTTTTTTGGTGCTCTTCCCTTTTATCTCTCAGGTGTGATACCATCATTCACGAATGCCTATTTTGAGAGTATCAGTGGTTTCACCACTACGGGTGCTTCTATCATATCCAATATTGAAGGGCTCGGGCATACAATGCTGTTGTGGAGGGCATTCACACAATGGTTGGGAGGCATGGGTATTATTGTTTTAACCATTGCCATTATACCCACTCTAGGAGCAGGAGGAATGCAACTCTTCGATGCAGAAGTACCTGGACCTACTCCTGATAAAATTGTTCCCCGGGTAGGTCAAACGGCAAAAAACTTATATCTTACGTACAGTCTTCTTACGACAATAGAGATTGTCTTACTTTCTTTGGGTGGCATGAATCTTTTTGAGTCTCTCTGTCATTCTTTTAGCACGCTCTCCACGGGAGGTTTTTCACCCCTAAATTCATCAATTGCTTCTTACTACGGCAAAGAACATTTACACGAAAACTATCTATATTTTGAAGTGATTATTATGATTTTTATGTTTTTATCAGGGGTCAATTTTGGGCTACACTATCGTTTTCTCACGGGTAACTTCAAAATATATTTCAAGAGTTATGAGTTTCGCTACTATGTAGGTATTGGTGCGGTGATGATTCTTCTTGTCTCCTCAGACCTGCACACTAATCACACTTATACCAGTTTTTCTGAGACTCTGAGGCATGCATCTTTCACGATAATTTCTATCTACACAAGCACTGGTTTCGGCACCGAAGACTTTGACCTATGGCCGTCGACATCAAGAATTCTCATTCTCAGCCTTATGTTTTTTGGTGGGATGTCAGGATCAACAACAGGAGGTGCCAAAACGATACGGATTATTTCTATGTTGAAAGAGGCGTTTACCGAGATCCGGCGTACCATACATCCTAAGAGGGTTTTCTCAATCCACTTTGGTTCGGAACATTTAAGTCGTGAACTCATAAAAGGGATCAATGCATTTATGATTCTTTTTGTCATTATTTATGTTATTGGAGTTATAATACTTAGCTATACTGACCTAGATATAGAGTCTATTGTAAGTATGGTAGCCAGCTGTTTGGGTAATATAGGCCCTGGACTATCGACTGTTGGTCCAACAAAAAACTATAGCCAATTACCTGATTACGCAAAATGGATTTTAAGTCTTTTTATGTTAATGGGGCGACTTGAACTTTTACCAATCCTTGTGCTTTTCTTGCCAAGAATGTGGCGCAAATAGAGTATGCTTATAAGTTATAAGCACGTTTTCAGATAACTTTGCTCATTAAATTTCATGGAAATTTTTGATGGGAGATTATTTTTGATCTTTTCTTCATTTTTGTTTCAGATGACAATTATCGTCGAATTAAACAGGGTATTAATTTTTCTGTTTCTTTGCTCGATGGCTCCATTGCAATTGCAAAGCTATGCTGCTTTTGGACTTGACTGATTCGTCGTGCAACCCCTGGTTCATCATCAAGATACCCAACCCAGTCACCCGAATTAATTCTTCCTTTGATTCGGATCGGTATTACTCCAAAAATCGCTATTTTAATATTCTTTTTTTGATGGCTCCCTTCTGATAAACAGAATGAAGAAGCTTTCGTAAATACTCCAATGAATGGCTGATGGTTACTTTTTAACTTACAGATAAAACCTTCTTGTATTGTTAATAAATCACCACCGACAAATAGCTCGTCGGAAAAGGAAGACCAAGAAATAGCAATCGAGAGACCATACTCAAAGGAAATGTTACGACGAAATACAGAATCCCCTTCAGCCAAAATTGATTTTGATGAGCCGAGCAATTCATCTAACTCTGTAGGCAAGTGGAGAGCAAAGTTTTTTTCAGAGAAAAACACTCCTCCTGGTTGATCTTTTGACTTGATCTTTGAGCCAATATGTGATTTAGAAAACACTTGTATTCCTGCTTCTTCTCTACCTTCAATAATAACCCCCCCTTGAAAAGCGGCACTGGGCCCTTTTATATTTTTAACAGAAAAAGGGAAGCTATTCAAATCAGTCAGATTATAGCTAAATTTTCTGTTCGTATTTTCTTGAGCAAGGCTTATATTCAAACTACCTTCATGGGAGTTAAGGGGGTGTTTCTGAGGAGCATAATCGTGCTTATGAGACAAAGGTTTCCGTGGAGCATCCAGCCTTGGATCATTTGCCTGTATAGCCAGCAAGGCTCCCTTTTGACCTAATTTGGCAAGTCTTACCAAGCCAATTCGCTTTTCTGTTGCCGAGAGTAATCGGGAGTCATTACCTTGAACAGCCGTCATTGATTCCACACTTTTGTCTTTCGCAAATCTCACTCGCCCCTTGATCTCTTCACTCCCCTCAAGCAAGCGCGGGTCATCAGATGAAACGACTTTGTCTTTATGCGATTCACCATGCTTTGCTAATTGAATGATGCCGGGCCATGTTGTAGAAGCATTACGAAGCCTGTCATCATTTGATTGAACCGCATATCTAGCAACTTTCTCCTTATTTTTTGCTAGTTGCACAATTCCAGGATATTCCGTAGTGGAAATGCGCAAACGAGAATCACTTGCCTGAAGAGCTGCATCCTCAATAATCTCTTGATCTTTAGCAAGACGAATAATGCCTCTTTTTTCTTCCGTTGCAGGAGTGATGCGGGAGTCATCTGAGCACAAAGTTGCATTGGGTGTGCTTTCTTGATCTTTAGCCATTCGTACGATACCAGGATATACATTGGTTGCTTCTCTTAGTCTGGGGTCATTGGATTGGAGAGCCCGCAGAGGGTGAACACCATTGTGTTCAGAAAAACGAATGAGACCAGACGTGGCCTCGTTACCTTCATAGATATTTTTTGTTTGATGGCTCATAAACCGATTTGTCACCTTTACATCGTTTTCTGGCAAAGCAAAGACATTCAACCCCAAAATTTCATATTGCTTATGATCTTTGGTAGCCATGATCTTTATTTTAATGTATCGGGCATTGCAAGAAAGATCTGACCAACGATACCATGATAATGGTGCAACTAAGAAATTACCTTCTCGAATCATTGTCCGCCAATTTTTTTTGTCGTTTGATGATTCTACTATAAAGTTTTTAGGGAATAAAGCAGGCTTTCCTTTTGTCGATCTCAAGCTAATTTCTTGAATATGGTAGGCATCCCCCAAATCAGCAATGACAAAATCATCTTTAGGTTGTCTCTGGGAGGTACAAGCCCAACCATAATCATCTCTTCCATCAATCAAATTTTCTGGAATCCATAGACGGTCTTTGTTAGAAGAACTCTCAAACTTGAAGTCAATATTTTTTGAGATGGAGCCAGATAAAATATCAGGCATTTCTATGGAGGAGATGACTATTTGTAGGTATCGGCATCGGATAAGTGGTAACCGTAATATTGTTGATTTTTTTTCATTCTCTAGTGATTTGACAGGGACACGGAACCAAAACATAAAATCATGAGAAAAAAATACATTGATATCATAAACTCGTTGCACTAGAACATTCAGATTGATTTGATTACAACAGGCTTCTTCTTTGAGTTGGATTTCGATTGTTGTGGACCGTTTTATTGATGATCGCTTTGTTTTGATAGAAAAAATATTTTTCCCTTCTGGAGAGGACGTATCTTCCAAATTTTTAACTTCTCCTTTATCAATAGAAACTCCAGAAAGAAAGACTTTTTGAGACTTTGTAAGTTTCACAGGAAATAGCATATAACTTGGGATTTTCTTAAAACTTTTCACAGAAGGACAAGTTTTTTTCTTCCCTAACCACTTTGTATGCTCTTTCAACTGAGGGAATACAAAACTAGCATTAAAATATTCTTACATTAGGTTTATGCAACAATTGCCAAAAGCAACGCATTAGAGATAAATTTTTTCTACAAGCTTTAAAACTAAGAAAGTATTCAAGAGGTGAAGAACAACAAGACAAAAAAAATAATAAGTTACTAGTATTTTGTTGACTTTTTGTATCGCTACTGTACAGTGATTCTGGGTGAGCTAATAAGCTAGCCCAGAAGGGGGTTTATTATGTATAAAAGAAAAATTCAATCATTCAATCATTCAATCATTCAATCATTCAATCATTCAATCATTCAATCATTCAATCATTCAATCATTCAATCATTCAATCATTCAATCAGGTTACTATGGGTATTGGTTTTTGTCGCCCTGGTCTTTTTATTTCAATGCGGTAAAAGTGACGACGACCCTCCTCCGACCAATGTAAAGCTTAGTGCTTCAGAGGTCACCTTCAGCTATGTGGATGGGGCAGTGGGTGCCACCTACACGATTTCGGTGTCACGCCCACCATCATCAGAGAAAACAGTAGAGGTAACCCTAACCTCCGCCAATTCATTGCTTGTGGTATCCCCAACAGAGGTTACGTTTACGCCTACGAGTGCGAGCCCTCAGACGATTACCGTAAAAAGAGCAAATGATGCAAATGATATTATTACGACCGAGATAATAGGTGTCATAAACCATGACATAGTCACGGGCACGTCGCATGACGCGGAGTTCACTGAATTTGCCATGATGAGAAGCATGGTCAACGTGACGGTAACGCCGTACATCCCTGATTCTGACGGCGACGGTCTCGTTGAAATATGGACTGCTACAATGCTAGACAACATGCGATATGATTTGGCGGGCACGAGTTATAAAACCTCGGCAACGGATGCAGGTGACAGTAAAGGTTGCCCAGACACAGGTTGCAACGGCTACGAGCTCATGGCCAACATCGATTTATTACCGCTGCTTGATGCGAACACGAACGGCGAGATTGACTTTGACATGACCACGGTGACTGTTGCGGATGTTATGCATACGGTGATTGATGTAAACGAAGACACAAGTTGGTCTCCGGTGGGTGATAACTCAACCGGTGATGATGCAAGCCGGTTTACGGGCACTTTTGAGGGTAACGGCAACACGATCGCTAACTTGTGGGTGAATATTTCTTCTTCAGGTGGTGCCTATGTAGGTTTATTTGGTGTGACTGGTGGCTCAGCCGAGATACACAATGTAGGGGTTATCTCTGGTGGTGTTTCTGCTTCCTCTTCTGATTCTAGTTCTAGTTCCGGTGGTCTGGTGGGTAATTCTTCTTCTTCTTTGACGATCACGAATAGTTATTTCAGCGGTGAAGGTGGTGTTTCTGTTTCTGCTGATTTGCTTTCTTATTCCGGTGGTCTGGTGGGTTCTTCTTTTTCTTTTTCTTCTTCCTCTTCTTCTTCTTCTTCTTCTTCTTTGACGATCACGAATAGTTATTTCAGCGGTGAAGGTGGTGTTTCTTCTTCTACTTCTTCTTCTTTTTCTCATTCCGGTGGTCTGGTGGGGTCTTCTGATGCCATTTTGATGATCACGAATAGCTACTTTTCTGGGAGTGGTGGTGTTTCTGTTTCCGCTGGTTCGCTTTCTTTTTCCGGTGGTCTGGTGGGGCGTTCTTTTTCTTTGACGATCAGGAATAGCTACTTTTCTGGGAGTGGTGGTGTTTCTTCTTCCTCTTCCTCTGGTTCTTCTCCTTATTCCGGTGGTCTGGTGGGGCGTTCTTTTTCTTTGACGATCAGGAATAGCTACTTTTCTGGGAGTGGTGGTGTTTCTTCTTCCTCTTCCTCTGGTTCTTCTCCTTATTCCGGTGGTCTGGTGGGTTTCTCTTCTTCTTCTTTGACGGTCACGAATAGTTATTTCAGCGGTGAAGGTGGTGTTTCTTCTTCTTCTGCTGCTGCTTCTGCTGTTTATTCCGGTGGTTTGGTGGGGTTTTCTTCTAATACTCCTGTGATTATGAATAGTTATTGGAACACCGACGCACCTCAATCAACAGACGGGTCGCCCCAGAGTCCCAAGCGAGCGCGGGGTGATGTTACGGCCAACCCCATGGGTGCTGTGGGGCTTACGCTCGCTGAACTACAAGCAACGGGTGGCACCTTTCCTGATTTAGGCGACGCGTGGGACCTAGGCACTGATCAGCAAAACCCCGCCGTCAAACAATGCATCCTTGATATGGCGGGAACGGGCTGTGCATCACCAGCTATGTATGGCGCACTCCTCGGCGGGCAACGGCAACCTTAGCGGCCGCAAACAGCTTGGGTGATTCTGAGAGTGGGTGTCTACTCAGACGCTTTCAACTCCTGCACTCCTAACAGCCATCAAGGGCGAACGAGTATACAATCGATTCGTGGGATCATTTTTTCTTGACAGATTGATGCTTGGGGTTATCCTCATCCATGTCTACATCAATTATTGAGTCACAAAAGCCAATTTCTGAGGATAGTCTTGAATCAGAAAGTTCTCAAAAATTACTTTTTTATTTGCTTAAAAAAATGGACAAGCTTGACACAAAGTTTGACGATCGTATTGACAAGCTTGAAGTAAAGCTTGACGATCGTATTGATAAGCTTGACAAAAAACTTGATTTTCAGGTTAGCAAGCTTGATGGTCGTTTTTTATGGATGATTGGAATCATGTTCGCAGGTTTCACTTGCGTAATCAGCATTATGTTTTCAAAGTTCTAATTGAGTGAACTATGGTAGTATTTTTAGCGAGAACATAGCACAGCTCTAACTTTTAGGGATGGAGAATAGGACTGTACCCCCCTACGACCATTGGCATCTTTTGAAATAAATAGTCCAGTCGAAACGGTGGTAAATTTAATATTTGTTTGTCAATAGTTGTGCTTTCCTCTCGGATCAGCTGCCAGGGCGATTTATTCTCTTTGTAAGAATTTTTTCTTATTGAATTGAACATCAATAGATAGGAGCCAGCTTTGTTGAGAAAGTCTTCTCTTGAATTATACGTTTCATTCAGGTAAAGGTGATCCTCAATCAATCTATGAGTCGTTTCAACATCAGACTGCCAAGTATGCGCTCCAGCAGGGATCGTCTGGTGTGGCACACCATAACTGGCTAATACTTTTGTAAACTCCGAATCTCCTTTTTTATTCCAAGCACCAATAAACTCTGAGCCATTATCTGTTTGCCCTCTCGTATTATTTTTCTTTAAATCAACCCCTGATTTTACAAGATGATCTAAAATTACCTCCATAAACAGACAAGAGTATGCCATATTATACTCATCTGCAAAAGCTAGAAATTGTAAGCCAGAAAAAACTTCTCTGAAGGTATATTGATATTTCGGTACAATATTTTCCTGAATATAAGGCCAAAGCTCAGGAATATCGTATAAATGCTTCGTATCTACGTCAAATTGCTTAAATAAACCCCATAATTTCTTAATTTCACGCAAATTTTGCTTCGTTTTATGTTTTCTACGCTTTTTTTTCAAGAGTGCTTGCTCCCTCCACGCTCTGCGAATGGCCTTGACACTCAAGTCTAGTTGGTAAACATTCTTCAGTTCCTGAGCACCAAAGCCTCGACGTTTCTTTTTAAGAAAGCAAACATAAGCCTTTTCAAAGTCTGTGATTGCATGTGGTGAGTAGTGTGGAGCGTGGCTCTTGTCTTCCAAGCCAACGTATTTCTCTGATTCAAACCTACGAAACCACTTTTTTACTGTTTTTACAGTCGTTTTAAACATTCTGGCTGTTGGCTTGAAACCATGCTTCTTGGCATAATGAACCATTTGCATTCTGTATAACTTTTTGTCTTTACTATTTCGCATTACTGCCGAATACCTGTTTAGACAAATAACCTGAGAAGGGTGCTTCATTAGGAACCTCTGTTTTATTTGATGATTTAACGTCGGCCTTTTGATGCACCTTTTTTAGGAAAATGTCTTTCACTTGCTCTACCAGTAAACCCAAGCCTTTTGAACCAAATAACTTGATTTGAACCAATTCTGAACCAACTAATGATGGTCGTAGGGGGGTACTATCATCCTTCTCTCTCCCAACAGCTCTAACTTTTTTTGTTGACTTTCGGTACTGTTCACTGTATATTGGCCCTGGGTGAGCTAATAAGCTAGCCCAGAAGGGGGGGGGTGTTATGTATAAAGAAAAATTCAATCATTCAATCATTCAATCATTCAATCATTCAATCATTCAATCATTCAATCATTCAATCATTCAATGAGGTTACTATGGGTATTGGTTTTTGTCATCTTGGGCTTTTTATTTCAATGCGGTAAAAGCGACGATTCTCCCAAAGATGACCCCGCCAAAGATGGCGACCCTCCTCCGGCCATCTTAAAGCTCAGCACTCCAGATATTACCTTCAACGATGTGGGTGGGGCCACGGGTGCCACCTACACGATTTCAGTGTCACGCCCACCAGCAGCAGAGAAAACAGTAGAGGTAACCCCAGCCTCCACCAATCCATTGCTTGTGGTATCCCCAACAGAGGTTACGTTTACGTCTATGAATGCACGCCCCCAGACGATTACCGTAAAAAGAGCAAATGATGCAGATGATATGATTACGACCGAGATAATAGGTGTCATAAACCATGTCATAACCATGGGCACGTCGCATGATGCGGAGTTCACTGAATTTGCCATGATGAGAAGCATGGTCAACGTAAGGGTAACGCCGTACATCTCTGACGCTGACGGTGATGGGCTCATTGAAATATGGACTGCCACAATGCTAGACAACATGCGATATGATCTGGCGGGCACGAGTTATAAAACCTCGGCAATGGATGCAGGTGACCGTGAAGGTTGCCCAGCAGGTGGTTGCAACGGCTACGAGCTCATGGCCAACATCGATTTATTACCCCTGCTTGATGCGAACACGAATGGCGTGATTGACATGATGCCAAAGACTGTTGCGGGCAAAGACCATATGGTGATTGATGTAAGCAAAGATGAAAGTTGGGTTCCGATGGGTGACAACTCAACCAATAGTGATGCAAGCCGGTTTACGGGCACTTTTGAGGGTAACGGCCGCACCATCGCCAATTTATGGGTGAGTATTTCTTCTTCAGGCAGTGACTATGCGAGTTTATTTGGTGTGACAAATGGAACGGTTGCAATTCGTAATGTAGGAGTTATCTCTGGTGGTGTTTCTTCTTCTTCTCTTGATTCTTTTTCCGGTGGTCTGGTGGGGCGTTCTTTTTCTTCTTTGACGATTACGAATAGCTATTTTTCTGGGAGTGGTGGTGTTTCTTCTTCTACCTCTTCTTCTTCTTCTTCTTCCGGTGGTCTGGTGGGGCGTTCTTCTTCTTCTTTGGTGATCACGAATAGTTATTTCAGTGGTAAGGGTAGTGTTTCTTCTTCCTCTCCTGCTTTTGCTGCTTCTTATTCCGGTGGTCTGGTGGGGTTTTCTTCTTCTCCTTTGACGATCACGAATAGCTACTTTTCTGGGAGTGGTGGTGTTTCTTCTGCTGCTGCTTCTTTTGCTGCTTCTTATTCCGGTGGTCTGGTGGGTCAATCTACTTCTTTGACGATCACGAATAGCTACTTTTCTGGGAGTGGTGGTGTTTCTTCTTCTTCTTCTTCTTCTTCGCTTTCTTCTTCCGGTGGTCTGGTGGGGCGTGTTTCTTCTTCTCCTTCTTTGACGATCACGAATAGCTATTGGAACACCGACGCAAATCAATCAATAGATGGGTCACCCCAGAATCCCAAGCGAGCACAGGGTAATGTTACGGTCGACCCCATGGGTGCGGTGGGGCTTACACTCGCCCAACTCAAAGCAACGAGTGGCACCTTTCCTGATTTAGGCGACGCGTGGGACCTAGGCACCACGACGCAACTACCCGCCGTCAAACAATGCATCCTTGATATGGCGGGAACGGGCTGTGCATCACCAGCTATGTATGGCGATCTACTCGGCGGGCAACGGTAACCTTAGCGGTCGCAAACAGCTTGGGTGATTCTGAGAGTGGGTGTCTACTCAGACGCTTTCAACTTTTGCACTCCTCACTCCTGCACAGGAGCGAAGGCTCCTAACAGCCATCAAGGGCGAACGAGTATACTAATCGATTCGTGGAATCATATTTGCAGGTTTCACTTACGTGATCAGCATTATGTTTTCAAAGTTCTAATTGAGTGAACTATGGTAGTATTTTTAGCGAGAACATAGCACAGCTCGGTCGTGTCATATTTAATCAAAGTTTCCAATTAAAAAAGGAATTGACTTATCTCCCTTAAATTAAGGTTATGTCTCATTATGAACAAAAGAAAATATACCTTTGATACAAGTGGTTTTAGCTGTCAAAATACAGACTGCCATAAGTATCATAAGGTAAATGAAGGAAATGTGCGCTTTGCTTATATGTCTGGTAAGTACAAACAAATAGCCTATTTAAAGTGCACCGCTTGTGGTAGATGCTTTTCAGAGAATAAAGGCACTATTTTTTTTCGTCGCAAGAAAAGCAAAGAAACCATTACTCGGGTATTACAAAACACAGTTGAGGGCTGTGGCATTAGAGCTACCGGAAGAGTCTTTGGTATCAGCAAGGATACAGTTCTTGCTTGGGTTAAAGCAGCAGGTGAAGATTCACTAAAAGTTGAAAAAAAATATATACAAAAACCTGTCTTTCAATGAAATTCAATTAGACGAGCATTGGGGTTTTGTCTTTAAAAAACAATACAATCTATCAGAGACTGAGCGATTAAGTGATGAAATAGGGGATATCTGGACTTTTACTGCAGTATTGCCTGTAGAAAAGCTCATTTTAGCGCATATAACAGGCAAGAGGACCTCAGTGAATGCTAGAAAGTTACTGACCAAGGTAAAAACAAGAAGTAAGCCAAAGAGGGAAGATAAATTCTTGATTACTTCTGATGGATATGAGGGATATAGTGATGCCATTCTTTCAGTTTATGGTAAATTTGACTCAATGACTAGAAAGCTTCAATCACCCAAATCTCTATGTTATGGGCAAATAATTAAGAGAATAGAAAAAGGGAGATGTAAGGAAGTTGACAAATCTCTAATCTTTGGTGATCAAAAGCTACTAGATGAATATATTGCAAACTCTTCAGTAAGTCATCAGATGAACACCTTTGCTGTAGAAAGGAATAATTTGACTCTTCGCCAACACAATCATAGAATAGAGCGTAAAAGTCAGGGTTTTTCAAAAAAATTCAAATATATGCAGGGACATAATTCTTTTGTTGCTAATTATTACAATTTCTGCCTTCCACATTCAAGTCTAGCTGAGTATGAGGGAGGAAAACCAATTCAAATCACCCCAGCAATGGCTACAGAAATGACGAATCATAAGTGGTCTATACAAGAATTATTCATCGCAAATAGAAACTTTGATTAAATATGACACGACCCACAGCTCTAACTTTTTAGGGATGGAGAATAGGATTGTACCCCCCTACGACCATTGGCATCTTTTGAAATAAATAGTCCAGTCGAAACGGTGGTAAATTTAATATTTGTTTGTCAATAGTTGTGCTTTCCTCTCGGATCAGCTGCCAGGGCGATTTATTCTCTTTGTAAGAATTTTTTCTTATTGAATTGAACATCAATAGATAGGAGCCAGCTTTGTTGAGAAAGTCTTCTCTTGAATTATACGTTTCATTCAGGTAAAGGTGATCCTCAATCAATCTATGAGTCGTTTCAACATCAGACTGCCAAGTATGCGCTCCAGCAGGGATCGTCTGGTGTGGCACACCATAACTGGCTAATACTTTTGTAAACTCCGAATCTCCTTTTTTATTCCAAGCACCAATAAACTCTGAGCCATTATCTGTTTGCCCTCTCGTATTATTTTTCTTTAAATCAACCCCTGATTTTACAAGATGATCTAAAATTACCTCCATAAACAGACAAGAGTATGCCATATTATACTCATCTGCAAAAGCTAGAAATTGTAAGCCAGAAAAAACTTCTCTGAAGGTATATTGATATTTCGGTACAATATTTTCCTGAATATAAGGCCAAAGCTCAGGAATATCGTATAAATGCTTCGTATCTACGTCAAATTGCTTAAATAAACCCCATAATTTCTTAATTTCACGCAAATTTTGCTTCGTTTTATGTTTTCTACGCTTTTTTTTCAAGAGTGCTTGCTCCCTCCACGCTCTGCGAATGGCCTTGACACTCAAGTCTAGTTGGTAAACATTCTTCAGTTCCTGAGCACCAAAGCCTCGACGTTTCTTTTTAAGAAAGCAAACATAAGCCTTTTCAAAGTCTGTGATTGCATGTGGTGAGTAGTGTGGAGCGTGGCTCTTGTCTTCCAAGCCAACGTATTTCTCTGATTCAAACCTACGAAACCACTTTTTTACTGTTTTTACAGTCGTTTTAAACATTCTGGCTGTTGGCTTGAAACCATGCTTCTTGGCATAATGAACCATTTGCATTCTGTATAACTTTTTGTCTTTACTATTTCGCATTACTGCCGAATACCTGTTTAGACAAATAACCTGAGAAGGGTGCTTCATTAGGAACCTCTGTTTTATTTGATGATTTAACGTCGGCCTTTTGATGCACCTTTTTTAGGAAAATGTCTTTCACTTGCTCTACCAGTAAACCCAAGCCTTTTGAACCAAATAACTTGATTTGAACCAATTCTGAACCAACTAATGATGGTCGTAGGGGGGTACTATCATCCTTCTCTCTCCCACAGCTCTAACTTTTTTTTGTTGACTTTTGGTGCTGTTCACTGTGTAGTGGCTCTGGGTGAGCTAATAAGCTAGCCCAGAAGGGGGTTTATTATGTATAAAAGAAAAATTCAATCATTCAATCATTCAATCATTCAATCATTCAATCATTCAATGAGGTTACTATGGGTATTGGTTTTTGCTACCTTGGGCTTTTTATTTCAGTGTAGTGCAGGCAACGATTCTGTCGACCCTTCTGTCGACCCTCCTTTGGCCATCTTAAAGCTCAGCACTCCAGAGGTCACCTTCAAAGATGTGAGTGGGGCCACGGGTGCCACTTACACGATTTCGGTGTCACGCGCACCATCAGAAGAAAAAACGATAGAGATAACCCTAACCCCCACCAGTGAATTGCTTGCGGTATCCCCAAATGTGATTACGTTTACGCCTACTGATTATGCGAGCCCTCAGACAATTACCGTAAAAAGAGCGAATGATGCGGCTGATATTATTACGACCGACATAACAGGTGCCATAGAGCATACCATAACTACTGGTGCCGAGTTCGCTGAATTTGCCATGATGAGAAGCATGGTCAACGTAACGGTGACGCTAACACCAAGCAAGGTAGAGTTGAGCACTCCAGAGGTCACCTTCAGCGACGTGGATGGGGCCACGGGTGCCACCTACACGATTTCGGTGTCACACCCACCATCAGAAGAAAAAACGATAGAGATAACCCTAACCTCCACAAATGAATTGCTTGCGGTATCCCCAACAGAGGTCAGGTTTACGTCTACGAATGCGAGCCCCCAGACGATTACCGTAAAAAGAGCAAATAATGCGGTTGCTGTTATTGAGACCGATATAACGGGTGTCATAGAGCATGCCATAACCACGGGCACCGAGCTCACTGAATTTGCCATGATGAAGCGCGCGGTCAATGTGACGGTGAGACCAACCAGCGTAAAGCTCAGCACTTCAGAGATCACCTTCAACGACGTGAGTGGGGCAGTGGGTGCCACCTACACGATTTCGGTGTCACGCCCACCATCAGCAGGAAAAACAGTAAAGGTAACCCCAGCCTCCACCAATTCATTGCTTGCGGTATCCCCAAGGCAGGTTACGTTTACGCCTACTAATTATGCGAGCCCTCAGACGATTACCGTAAAAAGAGCAAATAATGCAGAGAATATTATTACGACCGAGATAACAGGTACCATCACCCATGTCATAGCCACGGGCACGTCGTATGACGCCGAGTTCACTGAATTTGCCATGATGAGAAGCATGGTCAACGTGACGGTAACGCTGTACATCCCTGATTCTGACGGCGACGGTCTGATTGAAATATGGGCTGCCACAATGCTAGACAACATGCGATATGATCTGGCGGGCAAGAGTTATAAAGCCTCGGCAATGAGTCCAGGTAATTCCTCTGGTTGCCCAGCAGGTGGTTGCAACGGCTACGAGCTCATGGCCAACATCGATTTATTACCCCTGCTTGATGCGAACACGAACGGCCAAATTGACACGATAACAAAGACTGTTGCGGATGTTATGCATACGGTGATTGATGTAGGCTCAGGCAAAGATGAAAGTTGGGTTCCGATGGGTGACAACTCAACCAATAGTGATGCAAGCCGGTTTACGGGCACTTTTGAGGGTAACGGCCGCACCATCGCTAACTTGTGGGTGAATATTTCTTCTTCAGGCAATGCCGCCGTCTATGCGGGTTTATTTGGTGCGACAGGCTCAGTTCAGATACGTAATGTAGGAGTTGCCTCTGGTGGTGTTTCTTCTTCTTCTGCTGCTGCCTCTCATTCCGGTGGTCTGGTGGGTAATTCTTTTTCTTCTTTGACGATCACGAATAGCTACTTTTCTGGGAGTGGTGATGTTTCTTCTTCTTCTTCTTCTTCGCTTTCTTATTCCGGTGGTCTGGTGGGGCGTTCTTCTTCTTCTTTGACGATCACGAATAGTTATTTCAGTGGTAAGGGTAGTGTTTCTTCTTCTTCTTCTTCTTCTTCGTTTTCTTCTTCCGGTGGTCTGGTGGGGCGTTCTGCTTCTTTGACGATCACGAATAGCTACTTTTCTGGGAGTGGTGGTGTTTCTTCTTCTTCTTCTTCTTCTTCGCTTTCTAATTCTGGTGGTCTGGTGGGTTTTTCTAATTTTTTGACGGTCACGAATAGTTATTGGAACACCGACGCACCCCAATCAACAGACGGTGGTGTGACTTTACGGAATGTGCGCGACAAGCGAACGCGGGGTAATTCTTTGTTCGACCCCATGGGTGCGGTGGGGCTTACGCTCACCCAACTGCAGGCAACGAGTGGCACTTTTCCTGATCTAGGCGACGCGTGGGACCTAGGCACTGACCAGCAACTCCCCGCCGTCAAACGATGCATCCTTGATATGGCGGGGATGGGTACTTGTGCATCCTATGGCGATCTACTCGACGGGCAACAACGGTAACCTTAGCGTTCACAAACAGCTTGGGTGATCCTGAGAGTGGATGCTGTGGGGCTTACGCTCGCTGAACTACAAGCAACGGGTGGCACCTTTCCTGATTTAGGCGACGCGTGGGACCTAGGCACCACGACGCAACTACCCGCCGTCAAACAATGCATCCTTGATATGGCGGGAACGGGCTGTGCATCACCAGCTATGTATGGCGATCTACTCGGCGGGCAACGGTAACCTTAGCGGCCGCAAACAGCTTGGGTGATTCTGAGAGTGGGTGTCTACTCAGACGCTTTCAACTCCTGCACAGGGGCGAAGGCTCCTAACAGCCATCAAGGGCGAACGAGTATACAATCGATTCGTGGAATCATATTTGCAGGTTTCACTTACGTGATCAGCATTATGTTTTCAAAGTTCTAATTGAGTGAACTATGGTAGTATTTTTAGCGAGAACATAGCACAGCTCTAACTTTTAGGGATGGAGAATAGGATTGTACCCCCCTACGACCATTGGCATCTTTTGAAATAAATAGTCCAGTCGAAACGGTGGTAAATTTAATATTTGTTTGTCAATAGTTGTGCTTTCCTCTCGGATCAGCTGCCAGGGCGATTTATTCTCTTTGTAAGAATTTTTTCTTATTGAATTGAACATCAATAGATAGGAGCCAGCTTTGTTGAGAAAGTCTTCTCTTGAATTATACGTTTCATTCAGGTAAAGGTGATCCTCAATCAATCTATGAGTCGTTTCAACATCAGACTGCCAAGTATGCGCTCCAGCAGGGATCGTCTGGTGTGGCACACCATAACTGGCTAATACTTTTGTAAACTCCGAATCTCCTTTTTTATTCCAAGCACCAATAAACTCTGAGCCATTATCTGTTTGCCCTCTCGTATTATTTTTCTTTAAATCAACCCCTGATTTTACAAGATGATCTAAAATTACCTCCATAAACAGACAAGAGTATGCCATATTATACTCATCTGCAAAAGCTAGAAATTGTAAGCCAGAAAAAACTTCTCTGAAGGTATATTGATATTTCGGTACAATATTTTCCTGAATATAAGGCCAAAGCTCAGGAATATCGTATAAATGCTTCGTATCTACGTCAAATTGCTTAAATAAACCCCATAATTTCTTAATTTCACGCAAATTTTGCTTCGTTTTATGTTTTCTACGCTTTTTTTTCAAGAGTGCTTGCTCCCTCCACGCTCTGCGAATGGCCTTGACACTCAAGTCTAGTTGGTAAACATTCTTCAGTTCCTGAGCACCAAAGCCTCGACGTTTCTTTTTAAGAAAGCAAACATAAGCCTTTTCAAAGTCTGTGATTGCATGTGGTGAGTAGTGTGGAGCGTGGCTCTTGTCTTCCAAGCCAACGTATTTCTCTGATTCAAACCTACGAAACCACTTTTTTACTGTTTTTACAGTCGTTTTAAACATTCTGGCTGTTGGCTTGAAACCATGCTTCTTGGCATAATGAACCATTTGCATTCTGTATAACTTTTTGTCTTTACTATTTCGCATTACTGCCGAATACCTGTTTAGACAAATAACCTGAGAAGGGTGCTTCATTAGGAACCTCTGTTTTATTTGATGATTTAACGTCGGCCTTTTGATGCACCTTTTTTAGGAAAATGTCTTTCACTTGCTCTACCAGTAAACCCAAGCCTTTTGAACCAAATAACTTGATTTGAACCAATTCTGAACCAACTAATGATGGTCGTAGGGGGGTACTATCATCCTTCTCTCTCCCAACAGCTCTAACTTTTTTTGTTGACTTTCGGTACTGTTCACTGTATATTGGCCCTGGGTGAGCTAATAAGCTAGCCCAGAAGGGGGTTTATTATGTATAAAGAAAAATTCAATCATTCAATCATTCAATCATTCAATCATTCAATCATTCAATCATTCAATGAGGTTACTATGGGTATTGGCTTTTGTCGCCTTGGTCTTTTTATTTCAATGCGGTAAAAGCGACGATTCTTCCAAAGATGTCGACCCTCCTCCGACCAATGTAAAGCTCAGCACTTCAGAGATCACCTTCAGCGACGTGAGTGGGGCAGTGGGTGCCGCCTACACGATTTCGGTGTCACGCTCACCAGCAGCAGAGAAAACAGTAGAGGTAACCCTAGCCTCCACCAATCCATTGCTTGTGGTATCCCCAACAGAGGTTACGTTTACACCTGCGAATGTGAGCCCCCAGACGATTACCGTAAAAAGAGCAAATGGTGCAAATGATATTATTATGACCGAGATAATAGGTGTCATAAACCATGTCATAACCATGGGCACGTCGCATGATGCGGAGTTCACTGAATTTGCCATGATGAGAAGCATGGTCAACGTGAGGGTAACGCCGTACATCCCTGATTCTGACGGCGACGGTCTCGTTGAAATATGGACTGCCACAATGCTAGACAACATGCGATATGATTTGGCGGGCACGAGTTATAAAACCTCGGCAACGGATGCAGGTGACAGTAAAGGTTGCCCAGACACAGGTTGCAACGGCTACGAGCTCATGGCCAACATCGATTTATTACCGCTGCTTGATGCGAACACGAACGGCGAGATTGACATGATGACAAAGACTGTTGCGGGCAAAGACCATATGGTGATTGATGTAAACGAAGATACCGGCTGGTCTCCGGTGGGTGATAACTCAACCGGTGATGATGCAAGCCGGTTTACGAGCACTTTTGAGGGTAACGGGAACACCATCGCTAACTTGTGGGTGAATATTTCTTCTTCAGGCAATGCCGCCGTCTATGCGGGTTTATTTGGTGCGACTGGTGGCTCAGCCGAGATACACAATGTAGGAGTTATCTCTGGTGGTGTTTCTTCTTCTTCTTCTTCTTCTGATTCTTCTTCTTCTGATTCTTCTTCTGGTGGTCTGGTGGGGCGTTCTTTTTCTTCTTTGACGATCACGAATAGCTATTTTTCTGGGAGTGGTGGTGTTTCTTCTTCTTCTTCTTCTACTTCTACTTCTACTTCCGGTGGTCTGGTGGGGTCTTCTTCTTCTTCTTCTTCTCCTTTGACGATCACGAATAGTTATTTCAGCGGTGAAGGTGGTGTTTCTTCTTCTTCTGCTGGTTCTTTTTCTTATTCCGGTGGTCTGGTGGGGTCTTCTGATGTCACTTTTACGATCACAAATAGCTACTTTTCTGGGAGTGGTGGTGTTTCTTCTTCTTCTTCTGGTTTTCTTTCTTCTTCTGGTGGTCTGGTGGGGCGTTCTTCCTTTTCTTTGACGATCACGAATAGTTATTTCAGCGGTGAAGGTGGTGTTTCTTCTTCTTCTGCTGCTGCTTCTTCTGTTTATTCCGGTGGTCTGGTGGGGAGTGTTTCTTCTTCTTCTTCTTTGACGATCACGAATAGCTATTGGAACACCGACGCACCTCAATCAATAGACGGGTTGCCCCAGAATCCCAAGCGAGCGCGGGGTGATGTTACGGCCAACCCCATTGCTGTGGGGCTTACGCCCACCCAACTCAAAGCAACGGGTGGCACCTTTCCTGATTTAGGCGACGCGTGGGACCTAGGCACTGATCAGCAAAACCCCGCCGTCAAACAATGCATCCTTGATATGGCGGGAACGGGCTGTGCATCACCAGCTATGTATGGCGATCTACTCGACGGGCAACGGTAATCTTAGCGGTCGCAAACAGCTTGGGTGATCCTGAGAGTGGGTGTCTACTCAGACACTCCTGCACTCCTGCACTCCTGCACAGGAGCGAAGGCTCCTACCTACAGCCACACAAGGGTGAGCGAGTTACACAATCGATTGGTGGGATGTTTCTTCTTAAAAGCATACCATTCAAGAAACTCATTCACAACAATTTCTTGAGTATTTCGGTCTTCTCTTTGAATAGAAAGATTCACGTTTGGGCTGGGTTGCATATTATTGTCAAGATCAGGAAGAGAGAAAATCTCCCTGCCCGTAATTACTTGTGAAATGAGGCACTTTCTCCTTTTTTGAACTGAAGAGGCAAACTTCCAAAGGGAAGGCAGGGCATTTTCGGGTAAGGAAATTTGTCAGATATGTAATTGGTTTCTATACAGCTCTAACTTTTAGGGATGGAGAATAGGATTGTACCCCCCTACGACCATTGGCATCTTTTGAAATAAATAGTCCAGTCGAAACGGTGGTAAATTTAATATTTGTTTGTCAATAGTTGTGCTTTCCTCTCGGATCAGCTGCCAGGGCGATTTATTCTCTTTGTAAGAATTTTTTCTTATTGAATTGAACATCAATAGATAGGAGCCAGCTTTGTTGAGAAAGTCTTCTCTTGAATTATACGTTTCATTCAGGTAAAGGTGATCCTCAATCAATCTATGAGTCGTTTCAACATCAGACTGCCAAGTATGCGCTCCAGCAGGGATCGTCTGGTGTGGCACACCATAACTGGCTAATACTTTTGTAAACTCCGAATCTCCTTTTTTATTCCAAGCACCAATAAACTCTGAGCCATTATCTGTTTGCCCTCTCGTATTATTTTTCTTTAAATCAACCCCTGATTTTACAAGATGATCTAAAATTACCTCCATAAACAGACAAGAGTATGCCATATTATACTCATCTGCAAAAGCTAGAAATTGTAAGCCAGAAAAAACTTCTCTGAAGGTATATTGATATTTCGGTACAATATTTTCCTGAATATAAGGCCAAAGCTCAGGAATATCGTATAAATGCTTCGTATCTACGTCAAATTGCTTAAATAAACCCCATAATTTCTTAATTTCACGCAAATTTTGCTTCGTTTTATGTTTTCTACGCTTTTTTTTCAAGAGTGCTTGCTCCCTCCACGCTCTGCGAATGGCCTTGACACTCAAGTCTAGTTGGTAAACATTCTTCAGTTCCTGAGCACCAAAGCCTCGACGTTTCTTTTTAAGAAAGCAAACATAAGCCTTTTCAAAGTCTGTGATTGCATGTGGTGAGTAGTGTGGAGCGTGGCTCTTGTCTTCCAAGCCAACGTATTTCTCTGATTCAAACCTACGAAACCACTTTTTTACTGTTTTTACAGTCGTTTTAAACATTCTGGCTGTTGGCTTGAAACCATGCTTCTTGGCATAATGAACCATTTGCATTCTGTATAACTTTTTGTCTTTACTATTTCGCATTACTGCCGAATACCTGTTTAGACAAATAACCTGAGAAGGGTGCTTCATTAGGAACCTCTGTTTTATTTGATGATTTAACGTCGGCCTTTTGATGCACCTTTTTTAGGAAAATGTCTTTCACTTGCTCTACCAGTAAACCCAAGCCTTTTGAACCAAATAACTTGATTTGAACCAATTCTGAACCAACTAATGATGGTCGTAGGGGGGTACTATGAGCTTGTGCAGGAACTAGGATTTTTCAGTGCATTTTATGAGATATTTGCTGCGTCAGTCTCATTTTTCAAATATGTCAAGGAATTTATAGTTTATGCAAGTTGTTCTCGTACCATTTTGCCAAAATTAAATGCTGTAGCTGCGATTTTTACCTCTATTTGAACCTTTTTACTGCCTCTGAGCAAGAATTCTCTGAACTTTTTGGCTTGTTTCAAAATTCCAAAAATGGGTTCAATTTCAGAAGCTCGCTTTTTATAGAAAGACTTTGCTTCTTCTGAATTCATCTTCTTGATCATTTCATGTTTTAAAGCAAAACCAGAGTCTACTGACAATTTGCGATAACCTCTGCGTAACTCTTCTTCGCTCGTACAACATTGTTCTCTGGCAGGGCAAATGACACAGTCAGGAGGTTTACCATGATAATGAGTATATTTCTTTTTATCTTTCACAGATTCATTATGAAATTCTAAGGTTTTACCCTCGGGGCAAACCCAAGAATCATCATCCTCGTCATATTTAAACTGATGAGCTTCATAACCTGAATCCTCTTCTCCTTTTCTTTCTTTGGCTACCTGATCAGGTGAAGGTATAAAACCATTGATCCCTTTTGAATCCAGGTATTCCAAACCACTTGAATGAAAGTAACCCGAATCTGCAGAAGCTGTCTGTATACTGGTCCCTGTGTTTGACTCAGCTTTAGAAAGGGTAGGAGCTAATTGCTCTAAATCATTTTCTGAATTAGCTTCAGCAATGTCAGCTGCCAAAATATAGCCTTCTGATGAGGTAACTTGAATGTTGTAGCTTTGAGAAATTTTACCATTCCGTTTCATGAATTTAGCATCTGGATCAGTAAGATTTATTTTAGAATCAGAAGCAGACTCTTGATTCTCTTCCAGACTTTTACTGATCGTAACATACTTTTGAGCTTTCCTAAGCATAACAGAATCATTATCCTCTGCAGCCTGGTCTTCATTTATCAATAATTCTGGCTCGTTAGCATGAGAATTAGTTGTATCTTCTAAAAAGACCTCAACTTCTTTTTCTCCTGTTTTTAGAGCTTCTATATCCTGTGTACCTTCTATAGTTTCTGAAGAATCTTTTTCAACAGATGTAGAAAACTCGGCTGGTTCACTTTGCTTTCCTTCTGCTGTTTTTAATGACTCTCTCTTTGCCTTTTCACTCGCTTTTTGTAAGCGAATAAACTCCTCAATGATCGTATCTACCTCTTCAGGATTAAGCTCATAGCCACTGTTGTCTTTACCATATAGTTTATCTTCCTCAATATCTAATTCCATACCTGAGCGTAGATACTCTAAGATCTCTTGCTGTATAGCTCTTTTACGTTCCTCTAAATCTGACTTTTTGTATGTTTGATCGTCAGCAGCACTGGCTTTGATTTTAGTTCCATCTACCTTAACATCAATACCAATATTTTTCTTTTTGTGGGATAGCAAAGATACAGAGTAATTAAAAACTTCGCCAATTTCTTTACCAAAATTAACACGGAATTCAGCAATAGACCGAAACTTTACTTTATGACCACCAACTAAATAACGCATGGCGTCGTTCTCTTCACAGGCTTTTTGTAATTCTCTGCTGCTTCTCCATCCACGATGAAAGCCATAAAAAAGGCATCCCAGCATTATAACCGGATGGTAAGCCCGACCCCCTTCTTTTGAGTACTTAGAAAGAAATGGTTTCATAGGAATTTTATCTAACAAGGCAGCAAAGGCATAAACCTCGTGATTTTCTTCTAAATTGTCTGCTATAGTATGCGAAAACAGCATAACTTGATCTCTATCACTTTTCATAAATCGTTTCATAATAAGACATAAACAAAGAAGAACACAGAAAAGCAAGAAAAATCCTAGTTCCTGCACAAGCTCCTATCATCCTTCTCTCTCCCAACAGCTCTAACTTTTAGGGATGGAGAATAGGATTGTACCCCCCTACGACCATTGGCATCTTTTGAAATAAATAGTCCAGTCGAAACGGTGGTAAATTTAATATTTGTTTGTCAATAGTTGTGCTTTCCTCTCGGATCAGCTGCCAGGGCGATTTATTCTCTTTGTAAGAATTTTTTCTTATTGAATTGAACATCAATAGATAGGAGCCAGCTTTGTTGAGAAAGTCTTCTCTTGAATTATACGTTTCATTCAGGTAAAGGTGATCCTCAATCAATCTATGAGTCGTTTCAACATCAGACTGCCAAGTATGCGCTCCAGCAGGGATCGTCTGGTGTGGCACACCATAACTGGCTAATACTTTTGTAAACTCCGAATCTCCTTTTTTATTCCAAGCACCAATAAACTCTGAGCCATTATCTGTTTGCCCTCTCGTATTATTTTTCTTTAAATCAACCCCTGATTTTACAAGATGATCTAAAATTACCTCCATAAACAGACAAGAGTATGCCATATTATACTCATCTGCAAAAGCTAGAAATTGTAAGCCAGAAAAAACTTCTCTGAAGGTATATTGATATTTCGGTACAATATTTTCCTGAATATAAGGCCAAAGCTCAGGAATATCGTATAAATGCTTCGTATCTACGTCAAATTGCTTAAATAAACCCCATAATTTCTTAATTTCACGCAAATTTTGCTTCGTTTTATGTTTTCTACGCTTTTTTTTCAAGAGTGCTTGCTCCCTCCACGCTCTGCGAATGGCCTTGACACTCAAGTCTAGTTGGTAAACATTCTTCAGTTCCTGAGCACCAAAGCCTCGACGTTTCTTTTTAAGAAAGCAAACATAAGCCTTTTCAAAGTCTGTGATTGCATGTGGTGAGTAGTGTGGAGCGTGGCTCTTGTCTTCCAAGCCAACGTATTTCTCTGATTCAAACCTACGAAACCACTTTTTTACTGTTTTTACAGTCGTTTTAAACATTCTGGCTGTTGGCTTGAAACCATGCTTCTTGGCATAATGAACCATTTGCATTCTGTATAACTTTTTGTCTTTACTATTTCGCATTACTGCCGAATACCTGTTTAGACAAATAACCTGAGAAGGGTGCTTCATTAGGAACCTCTGTTTTATTTGATGATTTAACGTCGGCCTTTTGATGCACCTTTTTTAGGAAAATGTCTTTCACTTGCTCTACCAGTAAACCCAAGCCTTTTGAACCAAATAACTTGATTTGAACCAATTCTGAACCAACTAATGATGGTCGTAGGGGGGTACTATCATCCTTCTCTCTCCCAACAGCTCTAACTTTTTTTGTTGACTTTCGGTACTGTTCACTGTATAGTGGCCCTGGGTGAGCTAATAAGCTAGCCCAGAGGGGGGGTGTTATGTATAAAAGAGCAAGGCAATCGTTTAATCGTTCAATGAGGTTACTATGGGTATTGGTTTTTGTCGCCTTGGGCTTTTTATTTCAATGCGGTAAAGACGACGATTCTTCCAAAGATGACCCCGCCAAAGATGTCGACCCTCCTCCGACCAATGTAAAGCTCAGTGCTTCAGAGGTCACCTTCAGCTATGTGGATGGGGCAGTGGGTGCCGCCTACACGATTTCGGCGTCACGCTCACCAGCAGCAGAGAAAACAGTAGAGGTAACCCTAGCCTCCACCAATCCATTGCTTGTGGTATCCCCAACAGAGGTTACGTTTACACCTGCTAATTATGCAAGCCCCCAGACGATTACCGTAAAAAGAGCAAATGATGCAAATGATATTATTACGACCGAGATAACAGGTGAGATAAACCATGTCATAACCATGGGCACGTCGCATGACGCGGAGTTCACTGAATTTGCCATGATGAATGATACAGTCAACGTGACGGTAACGCCGTACACCCCTGACGCTGACGCTGATCATGATGGTTTGATTGAACTATCCACCGCTGAGATGCTGAACAACATGCGCTATAACTTGGCCGGCACCAGTTATAAGACGTCCAGTGATGGTGATGGTGACGGTGACAGTTCTGGTTGCCCTAACGGTGCTTGTCATGGCTACGAGCTGACGGCTAACATTGACTTGCTGGGTTTGCTTGATACGAATAATAACGGTATAATTGATACGGCAACGGTATCCGTTGGAATGAAGGCACATACGGTGATTGATGTGTTGGAAGACACCAGCTGGGTGCCGGTAGGTGATGGGGATAATGCTTTTACGGGCATCTTTGATGGTAATAGCAACACCATCGCCAATTTATGGGTGAATATTTCTTCTTCGGGTGATGTAGCTGCAGGTTTGTTTGGTGTGACTGATGATGATGGCACTCGTGACACGGTGATCCGCAATGTAGGGGTAATTTCCGGCTCAATCCATTCTTCTTCTTCTTCTTCTGCTGCTGTTTTTCCTTCTTCTGGCAGTCTGGTGGGTCTTGCTAAGGCTTCTTTAATGGTTATGAATAGTTATTTTAGGGGTGTGGGTGGGGTCTCTTCTTCTTCTTCTTCTATTGCTTCTTCTTCTTCTGGCGGTCTGGTGGGTTTAGCTAATGCTTCTTTAACGATTACGAATAGTTATTTTAGGGGTGTGGGTGGGGTCTCTTCTTCTTCTTCTTCTCCTTCTTCTTCTGGCGGTCTGGTGGGCTCTGCTTCTGCTGCTTCAACGATTACGAATAGTTATTTTAGTGGTATGGGTGGGGTCTCTTCTATTGGTTCTCATTCTTCTTCTGGTGGTCTGGTGGGTTTTTCTGGCTCTTCAACGATTACGAATAGTTATTTTAGTGGTATGGGTGGGGTCTCTTCTTCTACTGCTTCTTCTTCTTCTGGCGGTCTGGTGGGTGTTGCTACTTTTGTAACGGTGACGAATAGTTATTGGAATAAGGATGTTCCTCAAGCGGGGAATAATATTAGCTATCAATCGATGGGTGTGGGTAGTTTTGTGGCCGGCACTACTGCAGACATTGGGCTTACACTCGCTGAACTACAAGCAACGAGTGGCACTTTTCCTGATCTAGGCGACGCGTGGGACCTAGGCACCACAACACAACTACCCGCCGTCAAACAATGCATCTTGGATGCAACAATGACGGGCTGTGCATCACCAGCTATGTATGGCGATCTACTCGACGGGCAACGGTGACCTTAGCGGTCACAAACAGCTTGGGTGATCCTGAGAGTGGGTGTCTACTCAGACGCTTTCAACTCCTGCACTCCTCACTCCTGCACAGGAGCGAAGGCTCCTAACAGCCATCAAGGGTGAACGAGTATACAATCGATTCGTGGAATCATATTTGCAGGTTTCACTTACGTGATCAGCATTATGTTTTCAAAGTTCTAATTGAGTGAACTATGGTAGTATTTTTAGCGAGAACATAGCACAGCTCTAACTTTTTAGGGATGGAGAATAGGATTGTACCCCCCTACGACCATTGGCATCTTTTGAAATAAATAGTCCAGTCGAAACGGTGGTAAATTTAATATTTGTTTGTCAATAGTTGTGCTTTCCTCTCGGATCAGCTGCCAGGGCGATTTATTCTCTTTGTAAGAATTTTTTCTTATTGAATTGAACATCAATAGATAGGAGCCAGCTTTGTTGAGAAAGTCTTCTCTTGAATTATACGTTTCATTCAGGTAAAGGTGATCCTCAATCAATCTATGAGTCGTTTCAACATCAGACTGCCAAGTATGCGCTCCAGCAGGGATCGTCTGGTGTGGCACACCATAACTGGCTAATACTTTTGTAAACTCCGAATCTCCTTTTTTATTCCAAGCACCAATAAACTCTGAGCCATTATCTGTTTGCCCTCTCGTATTATTTTTCTTTAAATCAACCCCTGATTTTACAAGATGATCTAAAATTACCTCCATAAACAGACAAGAGTATGCCATATTATACTCATCTGCAAAAGCTAGAAATTGTAAGCCAGAAAAAACTTCTCTGAAGGTATATTGATATTTCGGTACAATATTTTCCTGAATATAAGGCCAAAGCTCAGGAATATCGTATAAATGCTTCGTATCTACGTCAAATTGCTTAAATAAACCCCATAATTTCTTAATTTCACGCAAATTTTGCTTCGTTTTATGTTTTCTACGCTTTTTTTTCAAGAGTGCTTGCTCCCTCCACGCTCTGCGAATGGCCTTGACACTCAAGTCTAGTTGGTAAACATTCTTCAGTTCCTGAGCACCAAAGCCTCGACGTTTCTTTTTAAGAAAGCAAACATAAGCCTTTTCAAAGTCTGTGATTGCATGTGGTGAGTAGTGTGGAGCGTGGCTCTTGTCTTCCAAGCCAACGTATTTCTCTGATTCAAACCTACGAAACCACTTTTTTACTGTTTTTACAGTCGTTTTAAACATTCTGGCTGTTGGCTTGAAACCATGCTTCTTGGCATAATGAACCATTTGCATTCTGTATAACTTTTTGTCTTTACTATTTCGCATTACTGCCGAATACCTGTTTAGACAAATAACCTGAGAAGGGTGCTTCATTAGGAACCTCTGTTTTATTTGATGATTTAACGTCGGCCTTTTGATGCACCTTTTTTAGGAAAATGTCTTTCACTTGCTCTACCAGTAAACCCAAGCCTTTTGAACCAAATAACTTGATTTGAACCAATTCTGAACCAACTAATGATGGTCGTAGGGGGGTACTATCATCCTTCTCTCTCCCACAGCTCTAACTTTTTTTTGTTGACTTTCGGTACTATTCACTGTGTAGTGGCTCTGGGTGAGCTAATAAGCTAGCCCAGAAGGGGGTTTATTATGTATAAAGAAAAATTCAATCATTCAATCATTCAATCATTCAATCATTCAATCATTCAATCATTCAATCATTCAATCATTCAATCATTCAATCATTCAATCATTCAATCATTCAATCATTCAATGAGGTTACTATGGGTATTGGTTTTTGTCATCTTGGGCTTTTTATTTCAATGCGGTAAAAGCGACGATTCTTCCAAAGATGACTCCGCCAAAGATGGCGACCCTCCTCCGGCCATCTTAAAGCTCAGCACTCCAGATATTACCTTCAACGATGTGGATGGGTCAATGGGTGATACCTACACGATTTCGGTTTCACGCCCGCCATCAGCAGAGAAAACGATAGAGGTAACCCTAACCTCCACCAATCCATTGCTTGAGGTATCCCCAACAGTGGTCACATTTACGCCTGTTAATTATGCGAGCCCTCAGACGATTACCGTAAAAAGAGCAAATGATGCAAATGATGTGATTACGGCCGAGATAACAGGTACCATAAACCATGTCATAACTACTGGCACCGCCGAATTCGCTGAATTTGCCATGATGAAGCGCGCGGTCAACGTGACGGTAAGGCCAACCAATGTAAAGCTCAGTACTCCAGATATTACCTTCAACGATGTGGATGGGGCAGTGGGTGCCACCTACACGATTTTGGTGTCACGCTCACCATCAGAAGGAAAAACAGTAGAGGTAAAACTAACCTCCACCAATGTATTGCTTGCGGTATCCCCAGAGATGGTTACGTTTACACCTGCTAATTATGCAAGCCCCCAGACGATTACCGTAAAAAGAGCAAATGATGCAAATGATATTATTACAACCGAGATAACAGGTGAGATAAACCATGTCATAACCATGGGCACGTCGCATGACGCGGAGTTCACTGAATTTGCCATGATGAATGATACAGTCAACGTGACGGTAACGCCGTACACCCCTGACGCTGACGGCGACGGGCTCATTGAAATATGGGCTGCCGCAATGCTAGACAACATGCGATATGATCCGGCGGGCACGAGTTATAAAACTTCGGCAATGAGTCCAGGTAATTCCTCTGGTTGCCCAGCAGGTGGTTGCAACGGCTACGAGCTCATGGCCAACATCGATTTATTACCCCTGCTTGATGCGAATGGTAACGGCGAAATTGACACGACAACAAAGACTATTGCGAATGTTATGCATACCGTGATTGATGTAGGCTCAGACAAAGACACCAGCTGGGTTCCGGTGGGTGGTGATTTCAAACCGTTTACGGGCACTTTTGAGGGTAACGGCCGCACCATCGCTAACTTGTGGGTGCACATTTCTTCTTCTTCAGGCAATGGCTATGCGGGTTTATTTGGTGCGACAAATGGAACGGTTGCAATTCGTAATGTAGGAGTTGTCTCAGGTGGTGTTTCTTCTTCTTCTTTTGGTTCTTCTCCCGGCGGTCTGGTGGGGCGTTCTCTTTCTTCTTCTTCTTTGACGATCACGAATAGTTATTTCAGCGGTGAGGGTGGTGTTTCTTCTTCTTCTTCTTCTTTTGCTTCTCATTCTGGTGGTCTGGTGGGGCGTTCTTCTTCTTTTTCTTTGACGATCAGGAATAGTTATTTCAGCGGTGAAGGTGGTGTTTCTTCTTCCTCTCCTGCTTCTTCTGCTTCTCATTCTGGTGGTCTGGTGGGGCGTTCTTCTTCTTCTTTGACGATCACGAATAGCTATTTCAGCGGTGAGGGTGGTGTTTCTTCTGCTGTTGCTTCTTTTGCTGCCTCTCATTCTGGTGGTCTGGTGGGGCTTTCTGATGTCACTTTGACGATCACGAATAGCTACTTTTCTGGGGGTGGTGGTGTTTCTTCTTCTGCTGATTCTTCTATTTTTTCTAATTCCGGTGGTCTGGTGGGTTTTTCTTCTTCTTCTTTGACGATCACGAATAGTTATTGGAACACCGACGCACCCCAATCAACAGACGGTGGTGTGACTTTACGGAATGTGGGCAACAAGCGAACGCGGGGTAATTCTATGAGTGAGCCCATGGGTGCGGTGAGGCTTACACTCGCCCAACTCAAAGCAACGAGTGGCACTTTTCCTGATCTAGGCGACGCGTGGGACCTAGGCACCACAACACAACTACCCGCCGTCAAACAATGCATCTTGGATGCAACAATGACGGGCTGTGCATCACCAGCTATGTATGGCGCACTGCTCGGCGGGCAACGGTGACCTTAGCGGTTCGCAAACAGCTTGGGTGATCTTGAGAGTGGGTGTCTACTCAGACGCTTTCAACTCCTGCACTCCTCACTCCTGCACAGGAGCGAAGGCTCCTAACAGCCATCAAGGGCGAACGAGTATACAATTGATTCGTGGAATGTTTCTTCTTAAACCATACCATTCAAGAAACTCATTCACAACAATTTCTTGAGTATTTCCGTCTTCTCTTTGAATAGAAAGATTCACGTTTGAGCTGGGTTGCATATTATTGTCAAGATTAGGAAGTATGTAATTGGTTTCTATAAAAATCTAAATAAGGTATTTGACTCCATATCTTTGATTTTCGATACTAGAACATGCCTTCAAGCCTGAAAGAATTTAAAGCAGACTTTTCACAAATTGATCCAAGAGTTGCTATTGTTGCCTCCGAATTTAATCAGCACATAACCCAGCTCCTTCACAAAGGAAGCGTAGAAACTTTAATCAGTAGAGGGGTTCGCAGTCAAAATATCACAAGTTACTGGGTGCCTGGTGCTTTCGAAATACCACTTACTTGCAAAAAAATTTTTGACAAAGGCGACTGCGATGGTATTGTCGCACTCGGTGCTGTGATTCGTGGGGAAACACCCCACTTTGACTATGTGGCCGGTAACTGTGCTCAAGGAGTTTTGAAGATATCGCTTGAATATGGCAAACCTGTCATGTTTGGTGTTCTTACGACAGATACTATAGAACAATCTCTGAGTCGTTCTGGGCTTAAATTAGGCAATAAAGGCTCGGAAGTCGCTCACGGTTTACTGGATCTGTTTTCGATGTACAAAAAAGCTAACCTCTAATTGATGAAATTGCATCGTGCTCGAATCCTCGCCATGCAGGCAATTTTTCAAATTGAGTTTCGAGATTGCAAGCTAGAAGGAGACCTTACTGAATATCGGTGGATTGATTATAAAATACCTCATGATGAGCAAGATTTTGCACGAAAAATGATCGTGGGAGTCGTTCAAAACTTAAAACAAATTGATAGCTTAATTCAAGAATACTCTGAACATTGGGATTTCAGAAGAATTAGCCCTGTAAATAAAGCAATCTTAAGAATTGCCATTTATCACTTGACTCATGCTAAAGAAACAATACCAGCCAAGGTTGTGATTAATGAAGCGATTCGACTAGGAAAAGAATTTGCGGAAAAAGATTCAAGTCGCTTTATTAATGGTCTGTTAGACTCATTCTATAAAATTCAAGTTGCTCCCTCCTGTTAAACATGTCTGATGATTATCGTATTACTGGGCTCTCTGAATTAGAAGACTCAGAGCTTACTCGTCAAAAAAAAAGAGGATTTCGATGGTGGATATTGGTTCCTCTCATTCTTTTGGCTGTCACGCTTATATCAAGTGGTGTTTATTATCTCATCTGGAAGAAGCGACAAAATACGGGGATATCTAAATTATTTAAATTTTCGAAAGAAAACCTACAAGAACAAAAAATTAAACCGGTAGACACTCCAAATGATTTAGAGCTACAAAAAGCGATCCAGCAATTTAAAGATGGATATTTAAAAGCCGCAAAGGCTAACTTCTATGATATTCTTCAGAGTACTAAATCTGACCAAGTTAAAAGCTTCGCTGCTATCTATTTGGGAATTATATCTGACGAAGAAGGCAAATTTACTTTGGCTATTGATTTCTTTAAGCGTGCTCTAAAATTTGATAGTCAAAATTTTTATGCGTATTATAATTTAGGAGTTACCTTAAAACATAGTGGAAATCATGCTGAGGCGATTCGAGCATTGGAAAAAGCAGAGGAACTTCGTCCCGAAATTACCGATGCGCAATTACTCAAAGGTAAGCTTCATTATGAAGTTGGTCAACTTGAAGAAGCAGAAAGTGTTTTAGAAGAAATTACCGAAAGAGGCAAGAACCCATCGGCCATTTATAACTTAGGAAAAGTCTATAAAAAACAAGGTAAGTTGGTGGAAGCTAAAACAGCCTTTTTAAATGCGCTAGATCTTGCGGGGGCGGGGGAAGTTGCCTATCAGTCAGCAAATGAACTTGGGATTCTTTATGCAACAGGAGGGGACTCTGATCTCCCCAATGCTCGAGAATATTTCAAAAGAGCTGCCGCACTCGCTCCCCATCATCCTAAATATTATTACAATTTAGCACTGATAGAATATCGTCTTAATAATCTCAAAGAGGCCATCCAAGCTTTGGATAACGCAAATCGTTATGGGGGCAGAAGCCATAATACGGCCATCTATATGGCACGACTCTATGAAGAACTAGGAAGGACCGCCAAAGCAGAGGAATCGCTCAGAAAAGGGCTGGATAACTCTCCAGAAAACATCGAAATTTTATCTTCACTCGCTGACAATCTTATCAAGCAAAACAAATGGGACTCTGCCATATTGACCCTAAATAAAATATTAACAAAATCTACAAAAGTATTAGAAAAGTCTAGAACGCTCCACAGTTTAGGAATTGTTCAGTCTGAACTCAAAGATTGGAATAAAGCGCTTGATTACTTAAAAAGGTCAAAAGATTTAGACCCTACAAACGACGATATTCTAGCCGCCCTTGGCAAGGTATATGTCAATTCAGGGCAGTCTCACAAAGCGGTTTCAGCGTTTAGAGAGGCACTCAAACTAAATCCGCATAATATAAAAATTTTAGAGGAATCAACCAAAATTTATCTGAGTATGGGCTTGCTTTCTCAAGCGGAGGAAAGTCTGCAAAGAATCTTAGAAAACTCCAAAAGTAAAAAAAGCATGGAGCAGTTGTCGTTTGCTTACTACAATTTAGGTAGACTGTATAAAAAAAGAAAAGATTTTGATACCTCAATTGATTATTTCAAAAAGGTTTTACAATTGCAAGATAGTAAACATCAATACAGTTCTCTTTTACAGATTTCTGATGCAATTTTACTCGCAAAAAAACCTCCTGTATTAACATATCCATATTTGCAAAAAGCAATTGCTCTAAGACCAAGGAATATGGAACCTCGGTTCCTTCTCTCGAAAGCTTTGGTTAGCGAAGATACGATTCAGGCGAGGTCAAAAGCACAGGATGAGCTTTTGGGCATCATAGAAGGAGATAATGTAGACCCCATACTCTTGTCAAAGACTCACGCTCTCCGCGGGATTGTTTACTTTAAAGAAGGCCTATACCTGAAAGCCTTAGATGATTTTAATCAAGCTTTAGATATTGACCCATCAAATGACGAGGCATTTCAAAATAAAAGGGCTGTCTCTAAACAATTGGAGTCTGATGGCTGACAAAGGCTGGTCAGATGTCGAAAATAAGTTTTTAACGATCAGAAATTTTTGATGCTTTCAAGAAAGAACCAAACATGTCCTTCAACGTGAGTGTTTCTTCGGCAAAATCAGAACGAGAAAATATTTTCAAGCCCTGGGCATCATTGAAGTAAAGCTTTTTAAATTGTAAACTTCTAGTTAAGAAGCCTCGGGGGAGGTTTGTAAAACGTTGGAATAATAATTTGGCAAAATCTTTTTTCAACATAGGTTGACTGAGAAGTAAGGCAGAAATCCCTTTTCTTTTTAAAAAAGAACGAATTTCTGCGGGAGATATATCGAGGTTTTCCTTCGCCGACTTTTCACGGAGTTTATCACTGATTCTTCGTTTTTTCGACATTTCCACAATATTAAAAGAACGGTATAGCATCTCAGCGGCATCAGTAAAGGTGGCGACTGTATTCTCAAAGAGACTGGGGACTAGGTCTTTCGTCATTATTTGGAAAGAAAGGGCGAAAAAGAAAGTGATTCGTAGAGACATCATCTCGTCATTTTATATATTTTTTGCAGGATAACAATCTTTTTTTTAAATTTTGTTGACAAGATGTGGAATAACTTAGTCTAAGTCATTAAGAAAGATGATTGAAGCTCAGAACCTCAAGAAAAATTTCGGGGATATCGAGGCGGTTAAAGGTATTAGCTTTTCAGTTTCGAAAGGTGACGTCGTGGGCCTGTTGGGTCCGAATGGTGCTGGAAAGACGACGAGCATGCGAATGCTAACGGGCTATTATAGGCCAGAGTCTGAGGGTGGGGAGGTGCATATCAACGGAATTTCTGTCACGGAAGACGATGTAGCAACCAAAAGGATGATCGGCTACTTGCCTGAGACTTCATGTACTTATTCTGACATGCTTGTTTGTGACTACCTTGAGTTTATCGCTGAGTCTCGAATGTTAGATGACCCACAGAAGAAGAGGGGTATCGAGAGTTCCGTCGGGTACGCCTCTCTGGAGCAATACTATTATCAACCAATATCTCAATTATCAAAAGGCTATAAACAGCGCGTTGGCATCGCTTCCACACTCGTCCATGACCCTGATATTCTTATCTTAGATGAGCCAACTTCAGGCTTAGACCCAAACCAAATCAAAGAAATACAAAAGCTTGTTGCGAAATTATCCGAGGGAAAGACAATTATTTTGAGCACACACATCCTGTCTGAGGTTGAAGCCACTTGCGAGAGAGCAATTATCATTGATGAGGGTAAAATTGTTTTAGACAAGCCTCTTCAAGAATTATCAACTCTCACGACAGGTGGGTATGCATACCGAGTTAACATCAAGGGTAACCAAAGTTCGGCTTTGGGTACTTATCGAAAAATATTTGCTAGCGAAGGAGATATTGTTGAAACACAAAATGAAAATGGCAAAGATACTACTTTGCGAATTATTTCGAAAGAGAACTCTGCTGAAAAAATATTCAAGACGGCTGTTGACGAAGATTATATACTCCTTGAACTTTCTTCTGAAAAAAGCTCACTAGAAGATGTCTTCACTTCGTTAACCAAGGAGAAATAAATCATGAAAGATCAGCAGCAGGTAATTTTCTTTTCGTGGTCAAATACCAGAGTCATCTTCCGCAGGGAGTTTCGGAATTATTTTAATACGCCCATTGGTTACGTTTCACTCTTGATTTTTGTTTTGATACTCAATTTTCTGTTGTTTAGTATCTCACGGTTTTGGGAAGCAGGTCAAGCGACAATGGATTCACTTTTCACCATGCTAAGGATGACTTATATTTTCTTTGTGCCAGCGATTACTATGAGGCTCTGGGCAGAGGAGAAGCGTAGCGGTACCGTTGAACTCCTATTCACTTTACCGATCCGCAATATTGAGACGATCATTGGTAAATATCTCTCTGCTCTTTCGTTCTTAGCCATTGGTTTGAGTACCACTTTTTTCTTTCCGCTGATGTTGGGGGTTCTAGCTGGTCCTGATTGGTCTTTGGTGATTGGGGGTTATTTGGGAGCATTTTTTCTGGGTGCTTCTTACATCGCTATGGGTCTTTATATTTCTTGGTTGACGCAAGATCAGATTGTTGCTTTCTTAACGACTCTTTCTGCATGTTTCATTCTTTTCATGATGGGCTATCAGCCATTTTTGCAACTTTTTGGTTCATTTTCACCTATTCTTGCCTTTCTTTCAGCAAGTTGGCACTTTGATTCGCTTGCCAGAGGTTTGTTTGATAGTCGCGATCTACTCTATTTCTTATCTTTTGCGGGTCTTTTTCTTTATTTGAATAAAAGGAGTATTGAGAATCGGAGATGAACTATTTATGAATAAGTTGCTTAATTGTTACATGAATTCGCGTAAGGTGACGACGGTTTTACTTATTGTTGTCTTTCTCCTCCTCAACTGGTTGAGCTATAATCTTTATCTTCGATTTGACCTATCAAGAACTGGTCGTTTTCGGCTCACCTCGGCAACTAAACGCATACTGAAAAAAATTCCCGATCAGGTTACTTTGGAGGCATTTTTTTCGGGAAAGGTTCCCGATGCGTATTTGCAGCAGGTGAAGCTTTCGAAAGATTTTTTGAAAGAGTATGCTTCCGCTTCTGACGGTAGGGTAAGGCTTGTGTTTATTGACCCCGATGCGAGCACCTCGTCTAAAGAGAGGGTGCAGGCACTCAATGTTCCTCAGTCTCAAATATCAGTACAAGGTGAAAGTGAACTTGAGGTGAAGCGAATTTATTTAGCCGTGGCTCTATCATATGGAGACGATATTCAGATTATTCAGAATGTCGTAAATACTCGTTTCTTGGAATACGAGCTTACAAGCAAGATTTATCGCATGGCTTATCCAGGCGAGAGAGGAATTGCTTTTCTCGATGGTCGCGGTAGTAGGATATCGCTAAATGCAGAAAGTCCCATTGAATCTCTTGAGTTGGCCAATACAAGCTTTGAATCTTTTTACGGAAAAATGGAGACGGTGAATGCGTCGGAACAGGACATACCCGCTAACATAACGACTTTGCTTGTTGTGGGTCCTGCGAGCCTGTCTTCTATGGAACAGTATCGGATTGACCAATTTATTATGCGAGGCGGGAACGTCATTTTTTCTGTTTCGGGGATGGTTCCTGACCTAGGAAGAGGTACGATATCGATAGTCTCCCCCGAAGTGACCGATTTTCTAAAACATTATGGTTTTACAATTGGTGCGGATATGCTTTTTGAACCAAAGAACTTTTTACCTATCCGTAGGCCCTATCCAGGGAACCCATTTTTCACCCAAGAAATTCCTTATCCAATTTGGTTGTTTGCCAAAGGAGAGACGCTGAGTGAAGAACATGTTACGACGGCAGGCGTTCCTGGTCTGTTTTTCCCGTGGGTCAGCAGTCTGAGGATTGATGAAAAAGCACTTTTAGAGCCTGCAAAAGAAAAGAAAGGGGTCCTCCAAAAGGGGAAAAAAGGAAAAATCATTGTTCTGGCCAAGACAAGTAAAGAGGCTTGGAGTCATTCTGATGGTCCTTTGTATTTAGCTCCTCAAATCATTTCTAATTTGCTGAAGGACACTGCTCGACGAGAAAAAAATAAAGGAACGTTCAACCTTGCTGGTTATGCTGACGGAAGGTTTGCTTCGTACTTTTCAAAAGGCGGGCAGCTACCAGAGGGGGTTTCCCGCAATTATCTAAAAGAAAGTGAGAAAAGAGCGAGGATTATGGTAGTTCCTACCTCTTACTTTTTGACAAACCAGTTTGTTCAGTTATCGCAACAGGCAAACATGGCTAATTTATCCTTTGTTTTGTCAGTGATTGATGTTATGAATGGTCTTGAGGAGCTGGTAGAGTCCCGTAGTAAAGACATTTCTGAGCCGATTCTGCCTGTTTTAGAAGCTGTTGCCAAAAGGGTTTGGACGATGCTCAATTTTTTGATACCGCTCGGAGGTATTGTTGGGGTTGGCTTGTTGAGGTTTTTTATCCGTCGTAAAATAACAAAAAAGGTTTATTCTGTGTAGAAATTTAGAGGTGAGATGAAGGTAAACAATGTAAATTTAGTTTTGACCGTTATTGCGACTGTCTTGTTTGTGTTTTCGTTTTGGGTTAACGACCCATTTTCTCTATTTGTGTCAAATTATGAAACCTCTGACCCTCTTATTGAAACCGCTAGTTTGCAAAAAATTGATGAGATAATTCTTGAGAAGGGTGGACAGACATTGCTTACTTTTCTTAAAAAGTCTGCTTCAAGCAACAGCTGGTTTGTGACAAGCCCTAAAAGACAAGGTGAGTATCGGGCTGATGTAGGTGTTATTCAAAAAAGCTTTGATAACCTAATGGGGATCAAAAAATATCAGGAGGTTACTTCCAGCAAGGAAAAACATGCTAAATTTGAGCTAGACAAGGAATCTGGATTAAAAGTCTCTTTCTCAAAAAAAGGCGTTGATAAACCTCTTTTCTCAATTCTTTTGGGAAAAGCAGGTACTGGGTTTAGTAGTACGTTGGTTCGATTAATTGAAGATGACAGTATTTATTCGGCGAAAGGTAATTTAAGGTCTGATTGGGAACAAACAATTGATCACTTTCGTGACAAAACTATTCTTGATTTAGTTCCTGAGAATATTGACTCTTATGTGCTGAATGGAGCACAAAACTATAGTGTGATTAAAAATAAGCTCAAGGAATGGGAGATTAAGGCTGGTTTGGTTCCCGTACCTGTTCTGGCTAAACAAGATAAAGTTAAAAATATTTTAAAAAAGATTTGTGAGCTGGAGGCGAACTCTTTTCCTGAACCAAACAAGAGGTTGCCCAGAAAAAAATATGCGAGCATTGAAATTTTATTAGCGAACAAAAGTAAGATTGACTTGGCTGTTTTTGGCCCTGATTCTGATGATATGTATTTTGTAAAATCATCTCAACGATCTTTTGGGGTGTTTCTCGCCAAGTGGAAAATTGACGATATCGTTGTGAAGTTTGATGAAATTAAGGAAACAAAAGAGAAAACTCCACAAATTCCGATTAAATAATTGTCCTCGTAATACTTTGTTCAAGAAGTCTTTGATTTCTGTTGCAAGAGGGAGCGCGATTGCTCTCTTCGCAGCTGTTTTTCTGGTTTTCCTAATCGGATGTAATCAAGCTGATAAAATGGCCAAAGAGGGTATTTTTTATCTAGAGCAGGGTAAGGATGTCACTGCACTCGCTTTATTTGAAGATGCCTTAGAAATTGATTCAGAGAACTCCATTGCTCTTTACGGAAAAGGGCAAATATTAATTCAGCAAGAAGTTACTCGACATATTGGGAAATCCATGCTGAAGAAAGCAGTGCTTCATTTATCTGATCAAAAGCAAGAAAAAAATGCTACTCTCCTTATTGCTAAGTTCAGCGATACCAAAGACCGTATTCAAATTCTTCGTCGTATGATAAAAAGAAAAATGGATGATCCTGATGTCTATTTGCAATTAGCGAATGCTCATAGTAAGCTTCAAAAAAAGAAAGAAGCTTTAACTATCTATATGGAAGCGATTAGAAAGTATCCCAAAGATGCCTATTTGAAAGCAGAGTTGGCTCATTTTTACGCTAGGAGTATGCGTAATTATCATAAGGCATTTGAGTATTATAAGCAATCCTCAGAGGAACAAGAGGATAATATTGATTGTTTGATTGGACTTGCAAAAACAAGCTACTTGATTGGCAAAAAAAGCCAATCAATCCAAATAATTCAGAGAATACTCGGAAAAGAAATAACAGAAGACAAGGCTAATGAGCTCAGAGAAATAAAGAAAGATATCGCGAGATATCGTTGGGATCCTACTTTCTAGTCTTCCTTTCCTTGGACATACAGAATCGTTTCTCTTCCGTTCTTCATAAACCTAACTGATTTGACAAAGTAAGCTTCAATCTCTTTGTTTTTTGCTTTGAGCTTTCCTTTTGTTTCGAAGGTAACGCTCTCTTCTGTTAATTCAAGAGTCTCTTTAGTCTCTTTACTGATGAGTACAGAACCTTGAATGGAATTTCTTTCCAGAATAGAGGCTACATTTACAACATCGCCAATGGCAGTCCAATCTTTTCTATGCTTTGGGCCTCCAAATAGAAGTTACGGTAGAGTCTTTATTAAAAAATGCCGAGATATGAAATAAAGAAGCCCGTTTTGTCGATAATCCATAGTCTTTTATAAAATTATTAGAAATACTTAATAGACGATCCCTATTGTTAAAGCAGAGCATATAATAACCTAAATTACTGATTACACGAATTGTTTCTTTAGTTGAGATCAGAACCCTTGATTATGGGTACTTCTTCAGAAATATCGTCAGAAATATCGTCGAAGAAAACCTCCCAAGGAAATAGAACGCGTGAGTATGTCATTCCATTTTCACTATAGATAGTAAAGTTGTTCAAGGAGATACCTAAGTTTTTTAGTGTCATAAGGATCAAGGGTATCCCAATCCCAGCACCTTCTTTTTGGCTTTCTTCTTTTGGGGTGTCACCATCAAAAATATAACTCAAGTTTAATAACCTCTTGGCATTATCTAAGGCACTTTTAATTTGGTGCATCTCAGTGCTACTTGGAGTCCCTGGGTTACGTACGCTTAATGTAAGACCTTCTTTTGAAGTTTGAAATTTTACACTTACATAAGAACCCCTCTCCTTAGCAATGTGCACAAAATTCTTAGCTTGGTTACTATCAATTTCAATGCGAAATAAGTGAAGCTTTGCTTCATAACTCAAATCACCCATTTGTATCTTGGGGATTACTTCTTCAAAGTAGATTTTTTTATGGACAGCTTTTAGAGCATTTCCTAAAAACTCCTGAGTGATGGCAATCATCGGCCCTCTCAAGGAGGGTTTTCCTAGAGTTTCCATAATTTTAGCAACCTTCTTTTTAATTTTTTTAGTCTCTTTTGAGCACATGTCATATGAAAAAAGTTCAGTCTCAACTTCCTTTGCAATTTTTTTAAGGTTAAAGTTTGGCAACATATTTTTAGAGAAGGCTGAAGTAATATTTATAATCCGCATTATGTATTAATTCTTTTGGATACTCTTCAGTTAAATAAGCAAGTTGATTTTTTGGTATCTGTAAGGCGTCAAGAGCAATCTGAAAATTTTCTTCAGCTATATCAGGTGGATAACCAAAATCAGACTTATTAGTAATGCAACTCGCTAAACCCAATATATATATGGATACCTGACTATCTTTGGTTACTTCTTCCTTAACCCGGTCAAGCTGTTTGTAATATTTAATGCCTTCCTGATAGATGGATGGTAAACCCCAAGCGGATGCCGCTTGTTGGCCCATTTCTATATGATCTATCTGAAAATACTCTTTCTCAATTTCAAGCGAAGCTTTTTCCTCTTTATCAAGTTCATTCAATACTTTAATAAATTGACTTTTATCGAGAAAATTAAAGACCACTTGCCCCATCTTATGCAATAGACCCAAAACAAAATATTCTTCAGAATTTTCTGTATGTTTAAGTTTCAAGCCAATCTCTTTAGAAATAAGAGCCGTTGCAATAGAAGGTTGCCAAACGTAGTTTTTAAAGCGAGAGTGTATATTTTGTCTAAAAAGTGACCTTATCGAAACAAGCATGGTCAATGAACGTAGCATTTTAAAACCGAGGACACCCATTGCACCCTTTAATGTTGTAATTTGCTTGCCATGAGAAAAAAACTTTGCATTTGCCACTCGCAGAACCACAGAAGTCATGCCATGATCTGATTTAAGAATTTTCTCAAGCTGTTCAAAGTCCACATCAGAGCCATTGGGGTCAAGCTTTGCTATAAAAGCTAAAACTTGAGGGCTAACATCAAGGCTAACTTTGTCGATATCAATAGAACGCATAGCCTTATGGTTTACGGCTGAATTGCGCAGGAAAGTTAAACATTATGATAAAATATCACTAAATTGATACGCGTTTTCTGTGGTCTCCACGTCGATATTTATATTTTTCTTGAATACTCCGTAAAATACGCAGATAAGAGTGATATCGCCACGGTGGGAGGTTCTCATTTTTGTTTTCAATCATCTCTAAGACTCCACAGTCCGGCTCCTGAAGATGCATGCAGTTCTCAAATCTGCAATGAACAAGGGAAAATTCAGGAAAACTATTCACGATTTGTGATTCTGTGAGATGTTGAAGCCCAAACTCATGAATTCCAGGGGCGTCGATTAATTCAATATCTCTAATGCTATAGAGTTTTGAATTTGTGGTGGTATGCCTACCTTTATTTGTAGAACCTATCGTTGCTGTTGCTTGTTTATATTCGCCCATAACTTGATTGATGAATGTGCTCTTCCCAACACCTGATTGACCGACGAGGAGTGTTTGATGATTACGTATCATTTTTATGATCAAGTCACTAGTTTTGTTTTTAAACGACTCTTCAAAAACTTGTATTTTAATACGTCGGTAATGATTAATTTTTTGTAAAATTGTTTTATGTTCGGGGTTGTCCCTTTCAAAGAGGTCGTATTTATTTAATACGATGCAAGAGGGAATCAAAGATCGAGTTGTTTCTAATAATATGCGGTCAATAAAGTCATGTCGGAATACAGGTTGGTCAAAACTACTGATGATACAAATTCTATCAATATTTGATCCAATAATTTGCATTTTACCATAACTTGTTCGACAAAATGTGTTTTTTCGTTTTTCTATTGATAATATGTAAGCTTCCACTTCCTGACGTTCCTTATGATTGGTTAACTCTACTTTGACTTGATCTCCCACCGTGATTATGTTTTCTGATGTATAATTTTTATTATGTGGAGGTTGGGTTAAATGAAGCCTTCCACTTAATTTTGCTTTCCATATTTTATTATCTTGTTTGGTTTTAATTATGTAATAAGAACCAAAAACCCCGTAAACGTCAGCTAAAATAAAAGACTCCTAAAATCCTAATGCTAATGAAAAAATATGATCAAAAAAAAATTTTCCATACTGATATTGACTTAGTGGGGTATCGGGGCTTTGTAGAAAAGCTCTTTCTGGATGTGGCATGAGACCAAATACATTTTTATTTTTATTGTTAATACCAGCAATGTCGTAGGTGGAGCCATTGGGGTTTTCTTTGTAGCGAAGAAATATTTGTTGATTTTGAATGAGTTGGTCAAGCTCTTCACTTGAGAAGAAAAAATTACCTTCAGAGTGTGAAATAGGGAGAGAGAAGCCAGAAGTCAGTTTATTTTTGAATATCGAGTCTTTATCAGCATGTAGTTCCACCCATTTGCAAATATGTTGAAGACCTTTATTTTTTAGCAAAGCACCCGGTAAAAGGTGAGCTTCCGTAAGTATTTGAAACCCGTTACAAATGCCTAAAACGAGTTTTCCTTTTTGGATTGCACTTGTTAGTGAAGAAATAGCTGGTGAGATTTTTGCAAGTGCACCACTACGTAAATAATCCCCATAAGAGAAACCTCCCGGCAGTAAGTAACAGTCGTAGTCGTCACTAAAAGATTCTTTGTGCCAGATAAAAGTAATCTTAGCATTATAATACAAAGTAAGTATGTGTTTTAAGTCTTGCTCACAATTGCTTCCTGGAAAAAGAAGTATGGCTATCTTTAGACGTTTAGACATTTTATCACTCAACTGACCTAGTGTCCTATTGTGCCTAAAAGAGTCAATAAAATTATGCGAAAACTTTGGGAGAGAGAAGGATGATAGTACCCCCCTACGACCATCATTAGTTGGTTCAGAATTGGTTCAAATCAAGTTATTTGGTTCAAAAGGCTTGGGTTTACTGGTAGAGCAAGTGAAAGACATTTTCCTAAAAAAGGTGCATCAAAAGGCCGACGTTAAATCATCAAATAAAACAGAGGTTCCTAATGAAGCACCCTTCTCAGGTTATTTGTCTAAACAGGTATTCGGCAGTAATGCGAAATAGTAAAGACAAAAAGTTATACAGAATGCAAATGGTTCATTATGCCAAGAAGCATGGTTTCAAGCCAACAGCCAGAATGTTTAAAACGACTGTAAAAACAGTAAAAAAGTGGTTTCGTAGGTTTGAATCAGAGAAATACGTTGGCTTGGAAGACAAGAGCCACGCTCCACACTACTCACCACATGCAATCACAGACTTTGAAAAGGCTTATGTTTGCTTTCTTAAAAAGAAACGTCGAGGCTTTGGTGCTCAGGAACTGAAGAATGTTTACCAACTAGACTTGAGTGTCAAGGCCATTCGCAGAGCGTGGAGGGAGCAAGCACTCTTGAAAAAAAAGCGTAGAAAACATAAAACGAAGCAAAATTTGCGTGAAATTAAGAAATTATGGGGTTTATTTAAGCAATTTGACGTAGATACGAAGCATTTATACGATATTCCTGAGCTTTGGCCTTATATTCAGGAAAATATTGTACCGAAATATCAATATACCTTCAGAGAAGTTTTTTCTGGCTTACAATTTCTAGCTTTTGCAGATGAGTATAATATGGCATACTCTTGTCTGTTTATGGAGGTAATTTTAGATCATCTTGTAAAATCAGGGGTTGATTTAAAGAAAAATAATACGAGAGGGCAAACAGATAATGGCTCAGAGTTTATTGGTGCTTGGAATAAAAAAGGAGATTCGGAGTTTACAAAAGTATTAGCCAGTTATGGTGTGCCACACCAGACGATCCCTGCTGGAGCGCATACTTGGCAGTCTGATGTTGAAACGACTCATAGATTGATTGAGGATCACCTTTACCTGAATGAAACGTATAATTCAAGAGAAGACTTTCTCAACAAAGCTGGCTCCTATCTATTGATGTTCAATTCAATAAGAAAAAATTCTTACAAAGAGAATAAATCGCCCTGGCAGCTGATCCGAGAGGAAAGCACAACTATTGACAAACAAATATTAAATTTACCACCGTTTCGACTGGACTATTTATTTCAAAAGATGCCAATGGTCGTAGGGGGGTACAATCCTATTCTCCATCCCTATTATGCGAAAACTTTGGGTCGTGTCATATTTAATCAAAGTTTCTATTTGCGATGAATAATTCTTGTATAGACCACTTATGATTCGTCATTTCTGTAGCCATTGCTGGGGTGATTTGAATTGGTTTTCCTCCCTCATACTCAGCTAGACTTGAATGTGGAAGGCAGAAATTGTAATAATTAGCAACAAAAGAATTATGCCCCTGCATATATTTGAATTTTTTTGAAAAACCCTGACTTTTACGCTCTATTCTATGATTGTGTTGGCGAAGAGTCAAATTATTCCTTTCTACAGCAAAGGTGTTCATCTGATGACTTACTGAAGAGTTTGCAATATATTCATCTAGTAGCTTTTGATCACCAAAGATTAGAGATTTGTCAACTTCCTTACATCTCCCTTTTTCTATTCTCTTAATTATTTGCCCATAACATAGAGATTTGGGTGATTGAAGCTTTCTAGTCATTGAGTCAAATTTACCATAAACTGAAAGAATGGCATCACTATATCCCTCATATCCATCAGAGGTAATCAAGAATTTATCTTCCCTCTTTGGCTTACTTCTTGTTTTTACCTTGGTCAGTAACTTTCTAGCATTCACTGAGGTCCTCTTGCCTGTTATATGCGCTAAAATGAGCTTTTCTACAGGCAATACTGCAGTAAAAGTCCAGATATCCCCTATTTCATCACTTAATCGCTCAGTCTCTGATAGATTGTATTGTTTTTTAAAGACAAAACCCCAATGCTCGTCTAATTGAATTTCATTGAAAGACAGGTTTTTGTATATATTTTTTTTCAACTTTTAGTGAATCTTCACCTGCTGCTTTAACCCAAGCAAGAACTGTATCCTTGCTGATACCAAAGACTCTTCCGGTAGCTCTAATACCACAGCCCTCAACTGTGTTTTGTAATACCCGAGTAATGGTTTCTTTGCTTTTCTTGCGACGAAAAAAAATAGTGCCTTTATTCTCTGAAAAGCATCTACCACAAGCGGTGCACTTTAAATAGGCTATTTGTTTGTACTTACCAGACATATAAGCAAAGCGCACATTTCCTTCATTTACCTTATGATACTTATGGCAGTCTGTATTTTGACAGCTAAAACCACTTGTATCAAAGGTATATTTTCTTTTGTTCATAATGAGACATAACCTTAATTTAAGAGAGATAAGTCAATTCCTTTTTTAATTGGAAACTTTGATTAAATATGACACGACCAAACTTTGGGGTAAGAAAGGGAGGCTGCTTAGACTGGGAAAAATTTGATATTCAAAAATAAACTGACTTCTGGTTTCTCTTGGTTTGCCTGAAAGTGTTAGGGTCTAGCAATTCGCAAACATTGAATTGGATCAAAAGAAGTAACCTAGTCCAAGATTAAATTGGTTCACTCCTGTCTTAGCGTCATTCAAATAAAATTGATAATCACTCTTAATTGATATATTAATAATTGGTTTAAAAGAAAATCCCAGAGTTATAATGTGGTTCTCATTTTTAGGGTTCTTCTGAAAACCTTGTGGAACCTTATATTGAGTATCAACATATTCGTAACGAGCAAATAAAATTAATTTTTGTTCCCCTTGTAAAAGGTGAAAAATATTGTACCCTAGCTGAAAATAACCTCCCAAGAGCTGTTCTCCCACGGATGAAGATGACTTCACCTTGTTTATTTCATTGATTGTCACAACATTTGTTAGTGTCGCAAAAGAGAAAAGAAGCCTAAAATAAACTCCATGGGCTACGAAATCAAGATGTCCATCTGATATTGTATTAAAGCCAGCAAAACGTTCATCTGTCTGCCCTGTCTCACCAATGAAGGACGAAGCTCCGATTAGTAATAAATTATATTGATAGTCAACTCTAAAAACCGCTCCAATATCTTCAGCGAAGGCTTTGCTGCCTTTTTGACGCCCACCTCGAAGACCTTTGGAAGAAAATTTGATTCCATTGAAGCTATTCATCACATAAAATTTGTATGTAAACCATTCCCAAGACCCGAATAATCCAGCACCGACTTCGCGCCATGTGGTAGGTATGATATATTTCTCAACTTGCGGCCTATGAACCCCTAAAAAAATAGGTGGTTCATGTAATTCGTTGACAAAACCCATTGGAGCCAACAAAAGACCCGCTCTGAAATTTAGATAGCTTTTCCAAAGGTAGTCAATATAGGCAAATTCGACACCTAATTCATTTGCATGCTCATACTCAATCTCTGTATTAAAAAGGAAATTATCCGTGAACTTATACCCAAAGTAGAGAACGATTCGTAGAACGTCCACTGTATCAGGAAAATCCGAAGCAGAAACGGAGCTTCCACTTTGGTTGCGGTTATCTTGGTTGCGATAGGTGAGTTCACCATACCCACCAATGGAAACTCCACTTTTCTTTTGATAAACTTTGGAGGCACCAGGCCCCATGCCATATTTACCTTTTTGATCCAATTCAATGCTTCCTTCGATTCTCTGACTTTCAAGCTCTTTAGTGAGCACATCCACTTTTTTGGACAATTCATCAATTTTTTCTTTGTTTGATTTTTCTTGAGACCAAGCAGGGGCACTTGATAGAATCAACTGAAATAGACAAACAAACCCACAACCTAATTCTTTACTTATTTTCATTACACACCTCTCACTATTAGTTTTAATTGATAATGATTCTTAATATCAATATCAATTAAAAGAGATGATAAATTAGCTTCTAGCTTGTCAACAAATTTTAATTAAAATTTGTATTTGTTTTATTTTTTAGTAGGGGGTTGGGAAGGAGCTAGGGTCTAGTTCGTGGAGAAAGCTCGCAAACACAAGTTGTCTCTTTTGTGCCATTTCTAATTTGCTTCATGGTCTTCCAGATCATGACCAGCAGGGCGACCCATCGATCCTTCGCCTCATCATACGTAAAACTTTCTTTTGGGAAATGTTTTTTTTTGTGTCTAAATTAGCGCTTGAGGCTGGGAAAATTATTGACACAGTATGCCTGCTCTGGACGATCTCCGTTGGTTGCCGTACGTTATGAGTATTTCGACATTAGTACAGGCGATGGAGTATAAAGTCGCTGATATCTCCCTTGCTGACTGGGGGCGCAAAGAGATTGCCATCGCCGAAAAAGAAATGCCGGGGCTTTTGGCAATTCGCAAAAAACATGAGTCAAAGCAGCTCCTGAAAGGGGTTAAAGTAAGTGGTTCTCTCCACATGACGATTCAAACAGCTGTTCTTATCGAAACTCTTGTTTCTTTGGGTGCCGATGTTCGTTGGGCATCCTGCAATATCTTTTCGACCCAAGACCACGCGGCTGCTGCCATCGCTGAGTCAGGCGTTCCTGTTTTTGCATGGAAAGGAGAAACCCTTGAAGAATATTGGTGGGCGACGAACCAGGCGTTGACTTGGCCAGATGGAACAGGCCCTAACTTGATTGTTGATGACGGTGGGGATGCTACGCTAATGGTACATAAGGGAGTGCAGGCAGAAACAGATGCTTCCGTTTTGGATGTTGCCACGAACAATAGGGAACTCGTCGCCTTTTATGGACAATTAAAACGAACGTTGTCAGAATCTCCCAAAAAATGGACAGAGATGGCCAAAAATATCAAGGGTATTTCAGAAGAGACAACGACAGGAGTGCATCGATTATATCAGATGCTTGGTAACGACGAATTGCTTTTTCCCGCTGTGAATGTAAACGATTCCGTAACGAAGTCAAAATTTGATAACTTATATGGTTGTCGTGAGTCATTGGCTGATGGAATCAAGAGGGCCACTGATGTCATGGTTGCTGGCAAAGTTGTTGTTGTATGCGGATACGGTGATGTCGGAAAAGGTTGTGCACACTCAATGAGATCACTCGGTGCGAGGGTGATTGTCACTGAAATCGACCCTATTTGTGCTTTGCAGGCTTCAATGGAGGGCTTTGAAGTTACAAGAATCGAGAAAACTCTGGGAGTTGGCAATATTTACGTAACAACAACCGGAAATATTGACGTGATACGATATGAACATATGTCGAGCATGAAAGATCAGGCGGTTGTTTGTAATATTGGTCACTTTGATAATGAGATACAGGTAGAATCTTTAGAGAACACGCAAGGAGTTTCAAAGTTAAATATCAAGCCTCAAGTCGACCAATACACCTTCCCCGATGGGCATTCTATTTTTATTCTTGCCGAGGGTCGTCTCGTGAATCTTGGCTGTGCGACGGGTCACCCATCTTTTGTTATGAGCCATTCTTTCACCAATCAAACGCTTGCTCAGCTCTACCTTTGGGAAAAAGATCTAGAAATTGGAGTCTACCGATTACCCAAAAAACTTGATGAAGAGGTTGCTCGTCTCCATTTAGAAAAAATAGGTGTGAATCTCACGTATTTAACGAAAGAACAAGCTGAGTACATTGGTGTTGGCATCGAGGGTCCATTCAAGCCTGAGCATTACCGCTATTAACTTTTTTTGATCATTCTTAACGATCGAAAATTTTCTGGTAATTTGTTCCCTCGAGTAATGACTTTTTGTGAGCGTTAATATATGATAATTTCTAAATAGGTTCTTTTCTTAAACATACAACAGGAAGAAAAGGACATGAAATCCCCACAAAAATAATGAGTGCTCCTAAAAGAGATAGGGGAGTTGGTATATCGTTCCAGATAAACCAAGATAAAATAAGCACAATTACAGGGGTGATCATGGTAAAAAGAACATGCTCAGAAATTGGTATGTGTTTTAGTGCATAGATTTGTAAATTTCTTGACAGGAATGGGCCAAAAAAGGCAGCTGTACCCGCTAAATAAATGTGGAATTCTTGGATATGGCTCCACATAGCGTGAAACGAAGGTAACATCCACGTGATGATAGAGCCAGAAATTAGGCGTATTAGATTAAGGAAAACGGGATGAATCTTATGAACAATTTTCTTTAGGGCAATTTGAATAAAGGCAAAGTTTAAAGCCCCTACCAATGCCCAAGTTAAAGGGTTCAAATCAAAAATTGAGCCTGTATGTTCTAGGTTCAAAATAATAAAGCCGGACACTCCTAAGATAAAACCAATAATGAAACGTGAGCTTAACTTTTCTTTCAAAAAAATAAAACCTAATAATATAACAAGCATGAGGTCAGAACGAAAGACAAGTACGGTGATACCAGCATTGATATGTTCCAGCGATTTACCAATGGCAATATTTCCAAATACGGAGGAGGCACCGAAGATGAGACCGGCAATTAAATTATGTTTCATGCTTGTATTATCTAATATGCCCTTTTGAATTTCCAACCTTTTACCTTGCGTTTTCCCAAGTGTTTGCAACAGAAGTAGCAATGCGTTGAATAAAATACTGAATAAATACACGATAAAGATAAAAGATATGGGAGTTAGCGTTTTTGATGCCAATTTATAGGGGATAAAAAACATACTCGCAGAAATCCCAGAAAAAAGGGACAAGTAGTAGCCTTTTTTCAAATTTATTTCAAACTACAAAAATATCAACCCTATCTTGCAGTTTTGAGGGTAGTCTTTTGTTGAGAACCTTTTTGATTTTATTTTTATGGTATCTTTTTGAAAAATGAACCAAAACTAATCTTTCATTTTGAAAAGAATCAAAATTTTCTATAATTTCATCAAGGTGTGTGTGTCCCCACTCCCTAGCTCTTGCTACATCTCTTTTGTCGTCAATATACGTGCACTCCAAAAAGAGAACTTTTGTTTTTTGTACCAATTCATTTTTTAGAACGAACTCAATCGTTGAGTCACCTGAAAAAGCGAATAAGGGCAACTCGCGCACTTCAAATAGATCGTCGGGTTTTTCTTTTTTTAGCTCTACAATTTTTACAGAAGGAAGCCCCAAGTAAGCTTCCTTGAGTTTTTTAGTTCGGTGCATCAGGGCATAGCCCTGAGTGGGTACTCGGTGGTAAGCGGGCAAAACACGCACAGAGTAATTCTTTTGGATTTCGACTTGCTCTCCCCACTCTAAGGGGTGTAAATTTGATTGAGCTTCAAAGTTCTCGATTTTATTCCATAAGTTTAGCACTTTTTTCATGTTAGGATATAACTTCTGCGGCATATAAACGTCAGGGGTGGGTAAACGCCTTAGAGAACGTTGACTAATATAATAGGGCAGGCCCGAAGCATGATCAAGGTGACCGTGAGTGATAAATACCTTGGGTATGTCGACCAAAGGATGGGGACAGCGACCAACGTCAAATGCGATATTAAAGTGGGGTAGGATATAACAGGTTTCAATTCCACCGATGCTCACGCCTTGAACGTGAATATTTTTATATTTATACTCAAACATCTCTGTTGGTGCTTTCTTCTCTCTTGTTGTCAACTCTTTGAAGAAGTGCCTCAGGGCTAATGCAAGATAAAAAAATGTATTGGCTATCAGTAAGTATCATCGACCTAGTTTTTCTCCCCATCGTACAATCAATTAAATTACCACTTTCACGAGCAGAGTCTCGCATACGTTTTCCAATGGAGGTTTCAGGGTTAATAATCGAAACTACTTTATCCATTGAAACAGCGTTGCTAAAACCAATATGTAGAAGTTCCATGTCCGAATTAATTACTCCACATTTCTAACCTGTTCTCTAATTTTTTCAATTTCTGTTTTCATTTGAATACCATGTTGGCTAATTCGAGAGTCTTTTGTTTTTGCCGTCAGAGTATTTACTTCTCTTAGTATTTCTTGCAAAAAAAATTCTAGTTTCTTGCCGATAACTTCCTCCAAATTAATGAGTTCTAACACCGCCGTTAAATGGATGTTTAAACGATCAATCTCTTCTGTAATATCAGAATAAGAGTAATGAATGATTTCTTCTTTGAGCTTGCCTAAATTTTTGGCAAGAGGGGTAAAGGTATTGTCTTCAACGCTGAATTTTGCCTGATGGTGGGTTAGATTTTGAATGTATTTTGAAAGCTTTTCATCAACCTGTTTTTTTTGTTTCTCATAAATTTGACGGTGCAGTGTTTTAATTTTATGGCTTGTTCGAGAAAGTAGCCTGATTCGTGTCTTGACATAAGAGTAAATTTTTTGTCCTTCTTTCTTCTTTTCTCTTTCGAGCCTCATGAGAGCCCGAGATAAATAAGACTCCAGTTTTGCTTGATAAGGTTTCAAGTTGTTTGGGCTGAGTTCAAATAAGCCGGGTAATTGGGCTAATGTCGTTATGGGCATTTCCTTCTTTTTCTCGGGATGCAGTGTTAAAAATAATTTTTGATATTCTTTTATAAGCTCAGAATTTATTTTTGGATATCTTGGTATCTGATGGTCACTTTCTAAATAAACCTCAATTTTACCTCGCACAAAACGATCTCGGATCGTCTTTTCTGTTGCTGGCTCAAACCAACGAAGTTCCGAAGGAAAAAAAAGAAAAACCTCTAAAAAACGAGAATTTAGACTGCGAACACGATAGTAAAAGCGAACTCCTGAAACGATGAAGGAGGCTTCTCCATAACCAGTCATGCTGGTCATAAGTCATTTGAGTACTTTGATAAGATCATTTTGGGATTTAGTATTAGAAAGCACATAAAAATTGTATTTTTTTTGATGAAACTTCAAAATTTCTTCGCTCAAACGGTGGCTCACCTTACTTGGACCCAAATCAATCACAGTATCAATGTCGTTCGGTTCAATTAAAGTTTTGATTGCATACTTCCAGTGAAGTGTATTCGTGATTATTTCAGCACAAAGAGATTCCCCAAGACTTGCGTCATCTTGCATATTTCTTCCATCAGAGAAAGAATAAACGGGAACTTTTAAATCGCTACCTTGATACAAAAAATCAATTTTAGAGAGCTGTTCAGTAAATGGTATAATGGCTTTTTTCATGACAGGACTGTGAAAAGGAGAAGATGACCTGAGATAAATGTATTTGAGCTCTTTACCGTCAATTTCTTTCTTTACCAGTTTGTTAAACTTTATAAGGGAAGAGCGTAACCCCGATAAAACTCTGTTTGTCGAGGAGTTATACAGACCTACACATATTTGTTCTTCTTCTGTGAGCGATTTATTTAGTTTGTTAACAAGACCCTCAACAACCAAGTGCTCTCCACCTAAGACAGCAACCATTGGTTCAGGATTTGCTGAATTTAAGCTCGCCGATTTTGCACTCTCTTCTTCACTCGCATATATCGCTGGGTGAACGAGTTGGGATTGATATGACAAGTGAAGTAAATATCGGGTGTAATCTGCAATTCCTTTGTAGTAATCTTCACCATCAAGAGCCAAAGCAATGAAGGTTGCGGTGACAATCCCCTGACTATGGCCGGTGATACCCACTGTTTTTTCCAAGAGAGATTTTGATTCTACCCCATGTACGCGTATATATTCAAAGTGAGCGAGTTGGGTCGCTTGAATCATGGCCATAGAAACAAGTGCTCTGCTAAAATAAACCTCATTGGGTAAGGAGTATGATTTTTCTAACCATTTTTGTGGTTGAAAATCAGAATAAAATTCTCTGAATTCTGCAAATTTACTTATTTCAGACTCAATGGTATCAATGACAGTATCATAAAATTTCTTCATTGATGGTTCACCATAATACCTAGAAAACTCATTTAGCCAAAGTGCTCCTTGACCTCCTATTTGAATAAAAAATTGCATCTTACCTTGTTAAACAACCTCCCTCTTGTCTTTTTGAAGATTATGCAAACCGCACATCCAATACGACCTCTTGTGAACTCAACGCGTCAAGCATTATAAATTTTACAAAACTCACTAAAAGAATGAGCTTCGTGGCTGCTATTGCCTGCGCCTAAAAATACTACAATGGAATGTCCATGATGCTGAAGTAAACGATACATTGGTTCATAGTTTATTTTTTTATTATCTTTGTTGATCGATTTTGATTGAAATTTATTGAGCTTTTCGTGATAGTCAGAGAAGTCTTCTATTTTATCTCCTGCATAGAAGGTTGGCATTAAAATAAGTCGATCCCATCCACAATATTTTTGAAATACATTATAAAAGTCACTAAAAAAATAACAAAATCGTGATATTCGATGGGGCTCCCAAACGACTAAACAATAATCATATTCTTTTGTTAAGGTTTGAAGTGTCATCATTACCTCCTGTGGATGATGAGCGTAATCATCCATAACTGTGAGACTTTTTATTTGATTGATTTCTTTCTTGTATATAATGTGCATTCTGCGTGCTACACCCTCAAAATCAATGAGTGTTTGTCTCAAAATTGAGCGCCCTATACCAAAGAGTTCACTTAGAGAGATTATACAAGTTGCATTGTAAAGATTATGGACTCCTCGAAGCCTCACTTTATAATATTCGCCTTCATATTCAATCGTGTTGTTTATCGAGTCTAGTTTTATTTTTTTCAAAATATTTTTATTGGCGGGCATGAACTTGGTACTTTTTAAGTTCTCCACAGTTTCTGTTGATTCAATGGAAGAAATGAGCCTGCCTTTACCCTCTATTGTCTTGGATATAAATTGTAGAAAGGAATCGTGAATACTCTCAAGTGAACCATGCTGGTCGGGATGATCCATTTCAATATTTGTCACAACGGCAATTTGAGGCACGAGATTTAAAAAACTGTTATCAGACTCATCGGCTTCAATGACTAGAAGTGGTTTACCATTGATCGTTCCCTTCCCTGAGATAAAACTATCTTCAAAGTTTAATGCACTGCCCCCTAGTAAAGCAGTGGGGTCAAAGTTTGCTTTTCGTAAGAGAAAGGTCAACCAAGCAGAAGTTGTGGTCTTGCCATGAGTGCCTGATACTGCAATTGTGTAAAATTGTTGGGTAAGAAAGTGAAGCAGAGGTCGTCTGGAGTATATGGGGATTTGATTTCTTTGGGCGTAACGTCTTTCGAGATCACTTTCCGGTATCGCAGTGCTATAGAAAATAACCGAGTTGCTTGCAATTTTCTGTGGATGAGAACCAACCCAAGTTTTAACCCCATAAAAATTAAGTTTAGTAAGGTAACGAGAGGCCTGTGCATCTGAGGCGGTGACTTTGTAGCCCAACTTCAAAAGGAGGCGAGCCAGACCACTCATGCCAACCCCTCCCCCCCCAATAATATGGACAACATTCTTTTTTGATATTATTGGCGAATATGACCTCTCTATCATTAGAAATTTGTGGGTCGATTTAGGGAGATAACATAGAGGAGCCACAAGTACCTAAACCAACCCCGCGAGCGAAATCTTTAGCAACAAGTGCAAGGACAACAATTCATAACATACCTCCCAGAAACTCTCTGTGTCATAGGAAAAGACTGCTTGGTCAAGTACAGCATAAATTCCAAATGCTCCACTATTGCGAGCATTTAAAAATAGTTATTGATATAACTAAATATAGTTACTGTGTTTCGGCTATCATATCTTTAAGCTTGCTGAATGGGTTACTTGTGAGAATTTCATCTTTTTTGTTGATATATCTACCCATCTCTACTTTTTCAACTGCACTTTCTGATTCTTTGAGAGAAAGAGAAATTCTTTCATTTTTGAGATCCACTTGCTTTACAATAACCTTGACTTCATCCCCTCTTTTTATCTTTTTGATGTGACTAGGTGGGATATCGCGTCTATGGGCTAGACCCGTCATATCGTCATCTAGTAACAAAATAAATATCCCATAATCAACAATCTTGAGTACTTTTCCAACAATCAAAGGTTTATTGGAATATTTTTTTTTAAGTTCTTCATACGGGTTTTTTTTTAAATGTTTAATACCACAAGCAATTTTACGGTTCTCCTCATCAATATTTATAATCTTGAAATCAATCTCTTGATTCTTCTTGTATTTTTGCTTAGGCTCCACCGATTTCCCATGCCATGAGATGTCTTCTCTTCTAATTAAACCGTCGATATTATCTTCAATTTGAATAAACATTCCGTAGGATGTAATGTATTTAATTTTTCCTCGACGGATATCGCCAATTTTAATATTATCAGCAACTTTCTTCCAGGGGTTTTCTTGTAATTGTTTGATACCCAAGGTGATTTTTTTTTCTTTTGAATTGACACCTAAAACCTTGAAGTCTAGTTTATCACCTATGTTGAGTGCCTTACTTGGATGATCCAATTTTCGAGCCCAACTTATCTCATCAATGGGGACAAAACCATCAAGGTCATTATCTAAATCAACAAAAGCACCATGCCGAGCAAGATAGCTCACAGTACCTCGGATTCGAGAACCTACCTGCAGGTCATTCATAATGGTCTCCCACGGGTTTTCAGTAAGTTGCTTAAGCCCCAACGACATTTTCATATTTTCTTGATCGATATCAAGAATCCTCACTTTAATTTCAGAACCCACGAGATAGAGTTCTTCTAGTTTTTTTCTTTGTTTACGCCAACTAATATTTGATTGATGAAGAAAACCAATCAAATTTTGCACTTGAACAAAAACACCAATACGAACATGGTGCAGAACCTGACCATTTACGATGGTACCCACCTCGGTTGTATTGACAAAATCCTCCCAGTGTGATTGATTTTGTGCATCCTGCCATTTCTTTCGCGAAACCACGCCTGTTGCTCTTTTCTTATCGAGATCAATAATATTGTAGGTATATGTGTTACCAATAAGCCCCCTGCGGTTATTTTTTAGATTGTCTTGAAGAACACTCCCAATATGACTATGGGGGAGAAACATTTCCACTTTTTCGATGTCAACAATATAGCCCTTCGATAACTTTTTTATTATTTTCCCAGTGACAGGAAGTTCGTTTGCATAGGAATTTTCAAGTAAATCCATTGCACGATGAATGTCTAAGGATTTTTTGGACAATTTAACGAAACCAGTTTCTCGATCAAAAGAAATCACAATTGCTTCAATTTCCATACCGTTGTCAGGTATCGTGTCAAATTCCTCTATGGGTATAATACCCTCTGACTTTGAATTTAGATCAACCAAGATGTATTCTGGATTTTTTGCGGGTTCTCTACGAATCACCTTGCTCATTACGATGTCACCTTTTTGGATATCAGAGACATTAAATCCGCCTTCGTTCATGAGTTTTTCCATTGCAGTATTATCTGTGCGAATATCAAGATGTGTGGAGGATTCTTTGATTGTCTTTTCTTTAGATTCTTTTGTTTGTTGTTTCTGTAGAGTTTGAGATTTTTGAACATCTGGAAGGTTTCTTTCAGAAGGATTCTTTTCAGGTAGAGTTTGCTCTTCTTTTTTGATAGGTGTGAGGTGTTCTTTTATTACATCAAGCACTTCTTCTTGGGAAATCTCTGTCGTATCAATTTCAATTGCATCTTTAGCTTTTTTTAGAGATCCCACTTTCCGGATTTTGTCTTGATAATCTCTGGCATCAATTGATTTCGTTAATTGTTCAATCTCTTGCTCCGTTTCCACCGCATCGGTTTCACGGAGGCGCCTTTTGACTCTCGCTCCTAATGTTGCGGTGAGATAAAACTTCTTATTTGCTTGAGGAAATACTTCTGTTCCAATATCTCGGCCGTCGATTACTACATTATACTTGTCGGCTACTGTGTTTAATTTTTCACTTACCCAATTTCTCACGAAAGGAGAATCAGCAATAGGCTTAATTTTTTGGTTAATACGAAAAGACCTCAAATCTTCATCAATTCGACGTTCCTTCAAATAAAGCCTCTGTTTTTTCGCAAAGAATTCTATTCGTAGGGGGGATACCTCTATTTCCTTTCGAAATTCGGGTTTTTCAACAACCTCCCTAAAGGTTAGTTTATTTCTTTCTGCAAATTCCAAAGCAAGGAGGGTAGCCGCTCTATAAAGGGCACCTGAATCTAGTTGATGATAACCCAACTTTTCAGCAAGAAGCTTCGCAATTGTTGTTTTTCCAGAACCCGCCGGACCATCAATCGCAATAACCTGATAATCATGTTGAACTTCTTCGGGCATCAAGAAGTCACCTCATCGAGCTTTTCATAAAATGTGGGAAAGCTTGTTTCTATCCATTTTTTTTCTTTCTCACCTCCATGGAAAGAAAAAAAATCTTTTCTGTCAGGGAATCGAGAAGAGGCTACTCGATCAGCTACCTGAAAAGCCATGATGATTCGATGATCCGAAAAGCCATGTATGACACCCCGTGGAATATGATTGGGGTCTCCTTGTAAATGAAAACCGTCTGGATGTTCTTCACATTTATAGCCAAGCGACCTTAAATTAGAGCATATAGAGTGAATACGATCAGATTCTTTGTAGCGCAATTCTCGAGCACCTCGGACTTCAAAAACCCCTTGAGAGAACATGGCCACGATTGCAAGGATAGGTATCTCGTCAATAATAGAGGATATATCATCTTCATTAACCAGTATATTTTTAAGTGGTGAATATGTAGCCAAAATATCGCCTCCTTCTTCTCCACATTGAACAGACTTTTTAAAAAGTTTAATATTCGCTCCCATTTTTTTTAGAATATGAATGTAGCCTGTTCTGTATTTACTTAGAAGTACGTCTCGTATGATAAGCTCGCTGCCTTCTATTAAACAAGCCAATGCTATAAAAAATGAAGCGGATGAGATGTCCCCCCAAATCTGAAGATTCGACGCTTTTAACTTGTAAGGAGGTTGAAGGTATATCTTTTGGTAACCATCCTGAAATGTCGATCGGATGGGAATTCCCATAAATTGAAGCATATTCTCTGTATGATCACGGGATCTTTTTTTTTCGACGAGAGTAAGACCGACCTGGGAGCTAATCGCAGCCAAAATGCAAGCACTCTTTACTTGAGCGGAGCCCAGCCCTTCTTCAATTTCAATGGGTTTAAGCGAGACGCCCGCAACTGTAATCGGAAGATAGTTTTCTTCCCCTCGCCCTTGATTAAACCTAGCTCCAAACTTTTTTAGAGGGGCAGTGACTCTCTTCATGGGACGTTTTCGAAGGCTCTCATCACCGTCAATCGTAACCGTTACATTTTTACACCCCGCTATAAGACCAAGAAGTAGCCTTGCACCCGTTCCCGAATTACCCATATCAAGTACCTCTTGAGGAGTACGAAACGAATTAACTCCTTCCGAGATGATTGTAAACTCGTGTTCTGAAACCTCACCCCGTATTTGAACCCCCAGTTTCTTCATTGAATTGAGTGTACTCATTGTGTCTTGGGCACAGAGAAAATTCTTTATTGAGCTCTGCCCTTTGTGAATTCCTGCAAGAACCACTGCCCGATGTGACAATGATTTGTCACCCGACAAAGTAAGTTCGCCTGTTACGCAAGATTGAGCCATTCTATATCACAAAAAACTATTTTAGCTCACCCTGATAAATTTCCAGAATTAAAAAGTAGGTCACGTAAGAGAGCGGCTTTATCAAAATCAAACTCTTCGGCAGACTTCAGCATTGCCTTCTTGATTGCCTCAGAGCGGTCATCAGGAGACTTAAAATTATTTGTTGCATACTCGTCATTTAATTTCTCAATAAGTTTTCCCTCTTTTTTATCTTCCTGATATTCTTGTTCAATAATATCAACCACAGCTTTTTGAATTGTCTCAGGAGTGATACCCATTTTCTTATTATGAGCCTCTTGAATGCTTCGCCTTCTTTCGGTTTCATAGATTGCTTGCCCCATTGATTTTGTAATAGAATCGGCGTACATAGTCACTTTGCCATTAATATTTCTTGCCGCTCTCCCCATTGTTTGAATAAGCGACCTACTTGACCTTAAAAAACCCTCTTTGTCAGCATCTAAAATGGCCACAAATGAAACTTCAGGTAAATCTAAACCCTCTCTTAACAAGTTGATACCAACTAGGATATCAAATTCTCCCTTGCGGAGGTCTCTTAATATCTCAACTCGTTTTAAAGAATCAATAGCGGAATGCATATATCTGACTTGAAAGTCTTGATTAGTCAGATATTCGGCCAAGTCTTCTGCCATTCGTTTGGTCAATGTTGTGATCAAGCACCTTTCTTTTTTTTTAACCCGCTCTTGGAGTGCATGAGTGAGGTGATCCATTTGATTTTTTGTTGGCTGTACTTCAATCAAAGGGTCAAGAAGACCTGTTGGACGTATAATTTGTTCAACACTTTCGTGGGAGTGTTCAAGTTCATATTCCATCGGAGTCGCCGAAACATAGAGAACATTGGTCACGATGCTTTCAAATTCTTGGAAGTTAAGAGGACGGTTATCAAGAGCAGATGGCAAACGAAACCCAAAATCAACTAAAGTTTGTTTGCGGCTTCTGTCTCCTTCAAACATGCCTCTTACTTGAGGTATCGTAGCATGAGATTCATCGATAATGACCAATAAGTCATCAGGAAAATAATCAAACAGACAATCTGGTGGTGAACCGGGTGCTCTACCGGTTAAATGACGTGAATAGTTTTCAATTCCGTTACAATAACCCATTTCTTTGAGCATCTCAATATCAAAAAGAGTTCTTTGTTGAATCCTTTCTTCTTCCAAGGGCTTGTTCTGAGATCTAAAAAAAATCATCTGTTCTTCTAGTTCTTCTCTAATATTGCTCACCGCTCTTTCTATTTGATGAGTTTCTGTGATAAAATGTTTTGCGGGATAAATTGCAACGAGAGGGAGTTTAATTTTTATACTTCCTCTCATCACATCAAACTTTGATAATTGCTCGATCTCATCACCAAAAAATTCAATCCGAATTCCATCTCCTGAGTAGGCGGGGAGGATTTCCACTGTATCTCCACGAACTCGGAAGGTGCCTTGAGAAAGCTCAATGTCATTTCGTGTATACTGCATCTGAAGGAGTTTCTTGAGTATGGTCTCTCGGGTGATTCGCTCTCCTTTTTCGAGTATGAGGACAGACTTTTGGTATGCTTCAGGTGAACCTAACCCGTAAATGCAACTGACACTTGCCACAATGATAACATCCCTCCTCTCCAGCAAAGAAGAAGTTGCTCGCAACCTGAGCATTTCAATCTTTTGATTAATATCCGCCTCTTTACCAATATAAGTATCACTTGTGGGAACGTAGGCCTCAGGTTGATAATAGTCGTAGTAGCTGATAAAGTATTCCACCGCGTTGCTCGGAAAAAAGTCTTTGAACTCACGGTATAGTTGTGCTGCTAAAGTTTTATTATGGGTCATGATCAGAGTCGGTCGGTTTAATTTTTCAATTGTAGAGGCCATCGTCATCGTCTTGCCTGAACCTGTGATTCCAACAAGCATCCCTTTGCCATCGCTGTAACGCAAAATCTCACTTAGTCGTTTGATTGCCTTAGGTTGGTCACCCGCTGGCTGAAAGGGAGCTTCAAGCTTAAACTTTATCAATGGAACACGTAACAAAACTAAAATATACGATTCTTTGTAAAGTGATCTTTTTGAAACAAATGGAACAAGGAAGAGAGACTCGTAAAGAACTCAAACTAAAAGCACAACTATACCGTGAGTTCAAATCCCCCTCTCTCTCCGCAATTTTTCAGTTTCCCCCTTTTTCTTGTCACCTTTGGGCGAGGCCTTTCAATCGCAAAGCCTGATTTTTCCACACGCCTCACCCGAGTTCCTTTCCAACCTCAAAGCATTTAGCATAATTGATTGACGAGATATGAGTTGTCTGGAGAATGGCTTTGGTTTGTTTTTATGAAAGAGAAAGTATACTGTGCTAATTGTGATCATTGCAAGGTGATGCGTTCTTTTGAACCTGATAATGTTAGGTATGTCCTTCGTGTTAAGTGCGAAAAAAGAAGATGGGAGAAGCGTTCGGGTGAAGAGAAGCGGTATAAATATTTTACGGTTGCTAGAAGGGTTCAAACAGACTGTCCCGATTATTCTCCGATGGGAGATCAAATTCCCTTCATAAAGAATCTTCGAAGAGAGTTGCCTGTTAAAGACGAAATCTATATAATTAGAGAGGCTGAGTAGCCTCTCACTCATCTTGACTTTTCCTGAGTTCAGCCAAATTTTTGCTTGTTGTTTCCGAGGACTATTGTCCTTGTTTTTCTGTGGCGAAGAAAGAAGTCCGAGGTGGGTTGCAAAGGTTTTTAAAAAGGTGCCTTACTTTTCAAGAACGGAAGAAAATGATCAAAGTACTTTTGAGAAACTTCTGAATTGTCATTGAAAATATGAACGCCTGCTCTTTATTCGTCGATGGGGCTTCTCGAGGTAACCCTGGGGATTCTTCGGTGGGAGTGATCGCCTTCGCTTCTGTTGAAGTGTTACAGAAAGAGCCTATCTTCCAAAGTTGTCGATATATTGGAGTTAAAACGAACAATGAAGCAGAGTACCTCGCGTTGATTGTAGGTATGGAATTATGCATTGAGCATGGTATTTCTGATTGTTCAGTATTTATGGACTCACAACTCGTTATTTATCAGATGCGGGGAGTATACGGAGTGAAAAATCGAAACCTAAAAGAACTCCATACGAGGGTAAAGGTGCTTGAACAAAAGATTCATCAAGTAAGTTATGCACACATAGGTCGAGACCAAAACTATATGGCGGATGGTCTCGCAAACCGTGCTTTAGATGAATATCGCCGAGGAAGATGAAAGGCCAAAGTCCCCGTTTACCCCGGGGTTGCCTCCTTGGATTGACTGGAGTCAAGTAGCAGACCCATCATCCCTTACAGAAGAACAATTAAGAGAAATTATTGTTCAAGCTTTTTTAAAAATAAAGCAAATCTTCGCCCACTACGAAACCAGAGACCACCAGGTAGAAATGTCGGTTCAGACTCTGTGCTCTTTCTATTTTGAAAAAACCGCTATCATCGAAGCCGGCACTGGTATTGGTAAATCATTTGCATATCTTGTAGCCGTCCTCGCATTTTCTCATCTAAGAGGCAAACGAATTCTTGTTATCACTGAAACAAAGAACCTACAAATCCAAATATTTGAAAAAGATTTGCGCTTAATACAAAAAGCTCTTGACCCTCTTCTAAATTTTGCCCTATGTCTTGGTTCTAACAATTATCTATGCAAATTACGATACGAAGAAATTTACCGAGAGGGTAGCTTCCAAAATATTATCGATGATAAAAAAGCAGATGCATTTCGAGAGTGGGCTGATGATGTTTTTGAACAAGGTAATGAGGGCAATCTCTTTGAAGCTCCTGATTTTGTGCGGTACCCATTTTGGTCGTTGGTAAACCGAAATTCCGACGGATGCCCTGCGCGGAAATGTGATTATTATTATGAATGCAATTACTTTAAAACGAGAAATCAATGGCAACAAAACCGTATTTTGGTTGGTAACCATCATCTTTTGCTACTTCACCTCCAAAATGAGAAAAAGTTACTCCCTGAATATGGTGGAGTTGTGGTCGACGAAGCTCACTCTTTTCTTGATGCCGCGTACTCAATTTTTAGCTTAGGTTTTCGAATCAACTCCTTGTCTGATTATAGAAGCAACATAGAAAAAACTATCTTCGCCAAAGCAAGCAAAGAGGTAAAAGAACAGCTCGAAAAAATGTGGGAGTCTTCTGAAAAACTATGGAATATCTTTTTTTCATTTTGGCAAAACCATCTAAACCTGTCACTCGCTGGGAACAAAAACAAAATAATATCAAGCAAGCCTGAAATAGAAACGAATGAGCTTAAAAAATCAATCACCGAACTTCAGAATATTTTATCAGAGGAGTTTTCTGAAGAGGCTGAATCTATTCTTTTGAATGATTATGCATCTGTCAATAAGTTCCTTTCACGGTTGACTCGTTTTCTAAATGCTTTTGCCGATATGAATTTTGAAAAGAATGTTTATTGGGCCAATGTAGAAGGGGGAGTTTTTTCTTTACAAACGTGTTTTATTGAAATCGGAGACCAACTTAACGAACTTTTTATGGAGCCTCAGCTTTGGACAAGTGCCACCCTTGGATATTGGGGAGGAGGCACTCCTCCTTCTGACAAATATAAAATTATTGAAGCCGGTTACTTTGATGGCTTTAAGAAAAATATACTCCCCGTATCGGTTGGTTCTGAAGATTTAGTTGAAGACATCTTTAAATCACGGTTTCCTTATCGAGAAAAAACCGTCATCTATACACCGAAAGAGCTCATTGCTCCTCAATGGGGTGCAGAACCCGATAAAATCGATGCCTATGAAGAATCTCTACTTCAAGAAATTGCCTATCTTATAAACCTTGCAAAAGGTGGAGCACTTGTGTTGTTTACTTCTTACTACCTGCTCAATAAAATGACTCACGCTCTAAGTGAGAGAGTTGACCAAACAATTTATTCACAAGCGGATTTTGGAGCTCATAAAGCATTGGAACTTTTTAAAAAAGATACTAGTTCTGTTTTATTAGGTACAAACTCATTCTGGCAAGGTGTAGATATTCCAGGAGAAGGGCTTAGAATGCTCATTATTACCCGTCTGATGTTTCAACCTCCTGATGATCCTATTTTCAAGGCTAGAGCTGAGAAAATAAAAGAAAGAAACGGAAATCATTTTATTGAGTTGGCTCTACCGTACTCCTCAACTATGCTTCGCCAAGGCTTCGGTAGGCTCATCCGAAATGAAAGCGACAGCGGGGTTGTTGCTATTTTAGATAGTCGAATTGTGCAAAAATCTTATGGTAAAACGCTCCGAATTAACCTGCCAAAAACGGAGGTTGCTTTTGAACGTGCAGAACTCGAAAAATTAATTGAGGAGAAAAATCTTATTTCAATCACTTAGTGCTTGTCTGAAAAATGGGCATAAACTGGGAACAACTCATTCTCATTTTGAGCAGCATTTTGCATAAAAAAAGACCAAAAGAATGCCAAACCGACCTAACCAAGCCTACTATCGGTCAAATTTAACTCTGACTTAGCGGTCCTTTTCTAGCCTGAGTGGTTGTAATAGAATGAAGCGAAAAAATATTCAATAGGCTTTCTTTTGTCAAATCACTCTGATATGAGTGTTAAACCAGAGTTCTTTAGAAAAAATCCTTAACCGAACTAAAATTTGACCGAGAATGCGGTTGTGGGTTCTCATGTTAATTTCCGCGGCAATACTCCAAAAGCCAAAGAAGTCGTTCAAAGCAACACGAATACATCGTTTTATGAGAGCCTTATTCATGTATTACTTCGCGAGGTGAATATTTATGAGGAAATCTTGGAGTACGAAAAAAAGAAAAATACCGCAATTGAAGGCCAAGATATTAATTCTTTGCGAGAAATTAGTTTAAAACAAAATAATCTATTAAAAGAACGAGAATCCATTGAAAAAGATCGAAATCAAAAATTTAATTTTCTTGAGAAAAACTGTCAAGCTAAAAAAGTTCGGAGACTTAATGACCTTTTGGAGCTTGATATTTCCCAAAAGTTTTCTGATGAGGTTCGTAAAATTAATAAAAAGATGCACTCTAGTATCAAGGAGCTTAAAGAGCTTGTTGACATTAATTGTAATATCATTACCTACAACACTACGTTTTTTCATCAATTACTTGAAAATGTAGTCCATCGTTCTGTGCATCCTTCTACTTATAATCTGAATGATGAAGAAAGTCATACAAAGAAAGCTCCTAAATTATCAAAACCTATCTTTTTAGATGCTAATTGTTAATGCATATAATTGGTACGTGATTGACCAGAGCAGAAAGATAAAATTATATATGGTTTGTGCGTCAGCTAACGTATCAAACGAATAGGGGCTAGGAGGTTTTTTTATGGGTTCTACGTTCATGGGGCTTGAGATTGCAAAAAGAGGTTTGAACGTTCATCAACAGGCTTTAAACGTAACAGGCCATAATATATCAAATGCAGATAATAAAAATTATTCGAGACAAAGGGTTGAAATGGCAAGTGCCACGCCACTGTATCCAGCAGGTATTAATCGTGGACATGTTGCAGGAAGCATTGGTCAAGGGGTAGAGGCCAAAGCAATTATTCGCATCCGGGATGATTTCATTGAGAATCGTGTTTATTCTACGGAGCAAACCAAAAAATATTGGTCTCTCAAACAACATTATTTTCATCAAATTGAAATTATGTATAATGAGCCTGCTGAGGAGTCAATTCGTTCTCAATTAGATCGTTTTTGGAAAGGCTGGCAGGAACTCTCACAATACCCAGAAGAATTATCGCATAGAGAAGTTTTAAGAACAACTTCCCGAGAACTCGCATTTAGGTTTAAAGACACTTTTAATAAATTATTTAACCTGAGAAAACAGGCCAATTTTGAACTAAATGCTACAATTCGAAGAATGAATGAAATATCGAATCAAATTGCGAAACTCAATGAAAAAATTCAAAAGAATGAATCTTTAGGGGATAACCCAAATGACTTATTGGACAGTAGGGATGCTCTGGTTCAAGAATTGTCATCTTTTGCTGATATTACAATAAAAAAAGAAGACTCTGATGAGGCGTTGATTTATCTCGGCTCTGAAGTTTTAATTCAAGGTGCGAAACACTATGAAATGGAAACCGTAGGAGACCCAGCAAATGAAGGCCTATCAAAAGTATTTTGGAAAAAAAATCAGCAAGACGCAATCTTTAGAAGAGGAAAAATACAAGCTCTTTTTGAGATGCGTGATTCTACTCTGAAAGAAAATATTGATAAACTAAACTTATTGGCAGTGAATATTGCAGATGTTGTCAACGAAGTTCATAGAGATGGATTTAGCTTAACAAAAGAAACTAACATTGATTTCTTTGAATTAAAGAGTCTTTCACAAGATGTAAATGGCAATTATGATTCCAATGGTGACGGAGTGAATGATATATCGGCCATTTTTAGAATTACTGGACGTAACTCCTTGGTATCCAATCGACCACTCGGGATTGATGGAGTTTTAACATTTTACAAAAATGATAAAGGTCATACACCCGTCTCTATTAATTATTCTCAAGATGACACATTAACACAAGTTATTGAAAGAATCAACTATTCAGATGCTGGGGTTGTTGCTTATTTGAATCACAACCAAAACTTAGTGCTCAAGAGTACTTTGGCAGAAGATGACTATAAAAAACATTTTTTGATTAGACACTTGGAAGATAGTGGTGAACTTTTGGTGGGTTATGCAGGGATTCTTCAAAATTCAGGTGCCCAAGGATCTTTTGACTACCGACGGACAAATGAGGTAAGTCGTCTACAATCTGGTCGAGAACGGATTACATTGACTCCTGTTTTAAACCCCGCCGGTTCTCTGAGTCTTGGTCAAAATATCGAAAGAAACGCGGCACTCATTGCAGCATCACAAGGCAAAGATGTCGGCGGTACCGGAGATTTTAATGTGGCAAATGGAAACAAAGACGGCTCTAATGCTCTTCGAATAGCACAGGCCCTTCGACATAAGAAAACAATGGTCGGCGACTTCAATAATTCAGATGAATTTTATAATGCTCTTATATCTAAATTAGGAATTGAATCGAAGACAGCGGAAGTCGAAATGAAAAACCAAGAATTAATTCTGACCAATGTAGAAAATTTACGACAGTCTATTATGGGAGTCAATTTGGATGAAGAGATGGCAAATATGGTACAGTTCCAACATGCCTATAATGCCTCTGCCAGAGTAATCAATGTAATCAATGAGATGTTAGGTAGGATCATTGATAATTTGCTTTAGTCAGATTTTAAAATTAGTGAAATGAAAGTCAAGGAGGGCTATCAAAATGAGAATCACAAACCAAATGATCAACAATAAAATGATTCATACTTTGAATCGACAAAAAGAAGAGCTTCAACATGTGGAGCAAAGTCTGTCAACAGGAACTAAAATCCAATTACCATCTGATGACCCTGTGGGTTCCACCAACCAAATGCTGTTAAGGAGTAGAACCGCAGAGCTCAATCAATACGATCGTAACGTCAAAGAAGGCTCTGATCGTCTCAATTTAATGGATGGTGAGTTAGCTCGTGTGGGAGATATTTTGCAGCGTATGCGTTATTTAACAGTACAAGCTGCTAATGGTACAAACCGTTCTTTTGAGCTAAAAGAAGCAATCTCAAAAGAAATTAATCAGCATCTGAGGGCACTGGTAGACATCGCTAATGTTAAAGATGCGACGGGAAGGAGCCTTTTTGGAGGTAGTGTGATTGAAAGAGATCCATTCCGACCTATCGATTCGCATTTAAGCATGTCAGACGTCGACCTGGGTAACTCCATAATTGGTGTTCAATACCAAGGCGATATTATTGCCCTCACCCGTGAGATTGAAAAAAGTGAAATTATGGAAATTGGCATTCCCGGTAATCGTATTTTTTGGGGTACAAATACACAAATTGCCAGCAATCAAAATTCTGCTAATTATGTAGCTTTTGGGGATCAGTCTTTCAAAATTGATGGTGTTAAAATTGATGTAAGCTCAGGAAATACCGTCAATGATATCATTGACAGAATTAACTCATCAGGAATTGAAGTTCAAGCTTCAAAAGGTAATCAGGATGATATTATTTTAACAAGTAAAACACCTCATGAAATGTGGCTGGAAGACTTTGGTAGTAGCACTGTTTTACAAGACCTAGGACTTATCGATGGGGTACAACCTGAACCTCCGGGAAACTATCACTCAAACGCCACAACCTCGGGTCTTTCAGTTTTTGACGTAGCTATAACACTAAGAGACGACTTAATTAGAGGTGATCATGAGCTAATTGGAGGTAGAGATTTGGAAGCACTCGACCTATCTCTCGAAAATATACTTCGCTATCGCTCAGAGATTGGTGCTCGCGTAAATCGACTCGAACAGCACACAAAAAGGATTAGCTGGGATAAAACGTATACGCAAGACCTTCTTGCTTATAATGAATCCACCGACATTGTTGCAAGCACGGTGCGCTTAAAGTGGTTAGAGCATGTTCATAATTACGCTTTACGAGTTGGTGCTAATATAATAAAACCAACATTGATGGATTTCTTGAGGTAGTTTAAAATGGAAGCAGTAAACAATAAAAAATTAAACTCAAAAAAAATTGCGGTAAATACCAAGCCATTTGGAGAAATGGAGATTTATTCCAAAGACATTATTTCTTTCCCCGATGGGATATTTGCTTTTGAGAATCTCAAAGATTATGTTCTTTTATCTACCAAAAAAGAATTATCGTTTCGATGGTTGCAAAGTTTAGAAGAGAAAAGTATTGCTTTTTTGATGGCCGATCCTGTGGAGTTTCTGCCTGATTATTTTCCTAAAATACCGAAAGAAAACTTAGAGCTAATTCAGATCACGACAAAACAAGAAATGAGCTTGTTTTGCATTGTGACGATACCAAATAATTATCCAGAAAAGATGACGATTAATCTGCAAGGTCCCGTCATCATTAATTTTTCTAAAATGCTGGCGGCTCAGTTTATTTCAGAAGACCCTTCACATCAAGTAAGGCAGCCTTTGTTTTCTTTGCTCAATACCAATGAAAAGATAAATAAAGTGGTTTAAATGTGTTAATTCTTTCCAGAAAATTGAATGAATCAATCGTCGTAGGTGATCAGATTAAAATTTTGATTTCTGAGATAAAAGGTGATCAAGTAAAAATTGGCATTTCTGCTCCAAAGTCAGTTAGAGTCTATAGGGGTGAGATTTACGATGACATTCAAAAGCAAAACCAAGAGGCCGCCTCTTCAAATTTGCCTGAAAATATTAATTTATTACTTAGCAATAAAGACTAGATGAATCTTTCTTTATTTCCCCCGAGTATTCGCTTTATAAGCCTGATCGCTCTTCTTTTTGTAACCACGATACCTGCGAAAGTGACGAAAGTTCATGTCTTTAATCATTATAGAGGCAGTAATTTGCAACACATGGAGATTATTGGCCGTGTCATCTCTCAGGGTAGGATTATGAATCGTAATTATAAAAAAATATTAAATTATGATACGCGAGAAAAGATAATCACTGCTCGGATTGATCGAAAAGAAAGTGTTCGCTTGGGTGATAAGATTTATGTCATCAAAAAAGAACCCAATCACAAACAATATAAAGATGGTTATATCATCGCTGAGGGTGAGGTCTATTCCCTTTTTAAAACTGAGTTCCAAGGTTGGCTAATGAAAGCAAGAGGCTTTTTTTCACACGTTGTTCCTGGGTACTATATCGCTGTTGATATAGATAAGGAGTTAAGAAATCAAGCTTATGTTTTACTGAGAAAGGGAGATCGCTCTTTTTTTCTCAAAAACTATGCAGAGGCTCTTTCTTTTTATGAAAAGAGCTTGGAAAGTGATCCGAGTAAACCAGAAACTTACTTAAAACTAGCAAGTCTAAGTAAGCAATTGGGTTTGAATACAAAAACAAGTAATTATATTCGTGAAGCATGGCAAAGACTCCGTAACTTTGAAGACATGAATGCTTTTCTAGAGCTTCCCGGTGTTTATTTGGCCTCAGAAAACGAGAACATCAAATACCACAAATCAGAAAAAATTAAACAAGGCAATTGTATCCACGTCAAAACTGAAGACCAGTTTGCATGTAAAAGCTTGAAGCAGGCTCTCTTTGTACTGAAAGAAATCCATCACTACAAAGAAAAACTTCTTTTGCTTCAGCATACCTTGTCTCCCAAAACACTGCGTCTTTTAACGCAGAAAGGTGTTCCTGATTATGAGTTTCAATATAATTTCGCTCAGCTTTTACTCACAATACGACAAATATTGCACGATTACTTCCCAAGAGATGTTATATTTTGGTTGAATAAAAAAGAGCGAGATGTGCTGTATACCAAAATTCCACTCCCTCATCGAACAAAGAAGTTTGTAGAACCAAAGAAGGTTTGGGATGAGGCCTATTTACAGGGTGTTCTATACCACCTTGAATTAGCCCACGAATTAAACCCTATTGACCCAAGAGCTGCTATTAAAATTATTCAATTATGCTACGATGAACTGATGAAACGCCCACCCCGATTCAAGCGCGAAACTTATATTAATATTGCTGAGAATTATGGGCAAACTCTCTCTAACCTCTATCAGATTAAAGGCTATAATTGGGCTTCAGTACGATCAATTTTAAAGAAAATTTCCCAATTTTGATATTGTTTATATCGAGTTTTGGAGTTATACTTGATAGCTCCTTTCTTCAAAATTTTGATTTTATGAAAAATTTCTGTTCTCCATTCGTCTGCAACTTTGGAAAATGATGGCTCTTTCGAATACATTTGATAGAAACGATGTAATGCTAAAACCCTGTATCGATCAATTTCTGCCGTTTGGCTGAGCTGAGGCCATCTACCCGCTCTTTTTATTACCAAAGGTTTCTGAATAAAACCAATGGGGTTTTCAAAATTAAGCCTTAACCACAGCTCATAATCTTCAGCTATGCGAAAATGGTTTAAAAAGCAAGCTTTTTTCTGTTCCCAAAAAGATCGTCGAAAGACAACGGAGGAGGGAGAGATGAGACACCTTTTAAAAGACCTTGTGGTGAATATCCCAGCTACTTTGCGATGTTCTTTTTTTTGTTTGATGAGTCTACCTTTTTTGTTCCATGTTTCATCGCAGTGTACCCAGTGAATTTCTTGATTCTTATCAAAAAAGTTTAGTTGTTCTGTGATTTTTTCTCTATGCCAAAGATCGTCACTATCAAGAAATGCAATAAATTCTCCATTCCCTAGACTTACCCCTAAGTTTCGTGAGTACGAAACACCTCTATTTTTAAATAATGCAACATAACGAATTCTATTGTCATTCAAAAGCATTTTTCGTGCTATAGAGCGAAATTTATGACTTCCGTCTTCAATAACAATAATGTTTAGATTATTATAAGTTTGTTGCAAGACACTCTCGACCGCCTCATATGTAAGCTGGGTGCGGTTATAAGTTGGTATGATTACATCAACTTTTTTTGCCTGATAACTGCTGACTTGCCGCATTTTGGACAAACACGTGATATTTTTGTGCAACAACGACCAGCAAAAACTAGATTTTTTATTTTTCAGGAGAAACTATGTCGTAAATCAATAAATTTTGAAAAGCCACGGAAAAACAGCTCGATTAATTCTTATGAAATCTTTAGGAGGTGGACCAAAATTTTGAATGCTGCGAATTGCTTCAATAAATGATTGATTGAGAGCTTGGTAACCCATTGACTTCTTAATTCTCACATCAAGCACTTCCCCCGATTCGTCTAACATAAAAACCAAACCGACTTTTTGAGGAGGGAAAAGTCGTATCCGGACATAGCCAGGAACATACTGACCGTTGTGGAAACGACTTTGATATAAGTTTCGTGGGGAACCACCGGGCGGTGCCCAGTGATATCGAATTTTATCAATCATTGACTTAATATAATCATAATGTCTATAAAAATAGGTGGGCATTTGTGGAGTCCCATCTCTATCCCAAGAAAAAGCTTGCCTGTAATCAAAATCATAGCTATCTGGTATCTTACTCAATTCACTGTAACGTTTTTTCTTTGAGATGCTTTGACGTAAGAGCCTTGTTTCTTGAATAATTTTGGCCATTAATACATCTTCTCTGTTTTCTTGGTCAACTCGCTGATTATTTTTGAATTCTTTTAATTTTAGTTGCTCTTGTTCTGATAACCACCGAAACCCTTTCTGCTTCGTAATTTTTCCTTGTGCTTGAGCAGTTCTCTTTGAGAGATATACTTTTTCAATGTTCTCTTCTTCTTCTGGTGCATCTGAGTTCTCTACAATCATCGCAATTTCTCTCTTACCCAAAAGGCTTGAGATTTTTTTTTCATTTGATTGAATTTTGTAGAGAAAGTCAAAGATTTTTTGATTCATGAAAGCAATTGAAAAAAACAACCAGGAAGCTAAAGAAAAAGAAATTAGCCAAAGTGTGTGTTGAGACTCAAATGTGCGGTCATCCATATTGCCCCGATATAGTCTTTAGAGCCTTAAAAATGACAAGTATTTTTTAAGCTATTATTGGTATTTTCTCGTAAGTACTTACAAAACTGCTTTGACCGCATTAATTATTTTTTTTTCGGAAGGTAAGACAACATCTTCTAAAGAAAATGAATAGGGCATGGGGATGTCTTCTGATGAGACAATTTCAACAGGAGCGTCCAGATCATCAAAAGCCTTTTTAGTGACGATATGTGCGATGTGCTCTCCCATGGAGCATCTCGACCAAGATTCTTGAACTATGACCAGTCGATTTGTTTTTCTCACAGATTTGAGAATTGTCTCTTCATCTAAAGGGTACAATGTTCTTGGGTCAATTACTTCAACCGAGATACCTTCTTTCTCTAGTGTTTCAACTGCCCGCATTACCAAAAAGTAGGTGATCGACCAAACAACAATTGTCACGTCATTGCCTTCTTTCTTTACATCAGCGATACCCAGCGGAACTAAATACTCTTTTTCGGGAACCTCTCCATGTAGATTATACATTTTTTCAGACTCCAAAAAAACCACAGGGTTATTATCACGAATGGATGACTTGAGAAGACCTTTGCAATCATAGGGCGTTGAGGGTGCCACGACCTTGAGTCCGGGGGTGTAAACGTAAAAACTCTCAAAAACTTGGGAGTGTTGGGCGGCTAAAGCCCCCCCTGCACCCTGTGGACCTCGAAAGACCATGGCCAGTTTAAATTGTCCACCCGACATATATCTTAACTTCGATGCATTATTTAAAATTTGATCAATCGCAACAAGTGCAAAATTCCACGTCATGAACTCAATAATTGGACGAAGCCCCAACATAGCAGCACCAATCCCTACTCCAGCAAATCCACTTTCTGCAATTGGTGTATCAATAATTCGTCGATCACCAAAGTTATCAATGAGTCCTTGGGTTACTTTATATGCTCCGTGATAATGCCCAACTTCTTCTCCCATGATAAATATATCTTGATCTAATTTTAGCTCCTCAGCCATAGCCTGATTGAGAGCTTCTCGAATACTAATTTGAGGCATTGTAATCTTATCTATTTAGGAAGGTTTTGACCATCAATTTTATTCTTTGACTTTTCTAGGTAATCTTGTATGAATTCAAAAATTGTATCACGGTGCACAATAAAACTGACCGTCCTTTCATAGGCAAGCACTCCTAAAGGATGTCCTGGAGTCGAGATAGTATCTCCTACAGATAATGTTTTTGTGGTAATTCCTGCAAGGTAATATTGACTCTTCTTATTTTCAAGAAAAACAGGTGAGCCGCTTTCTCCTTGATACACAGGTATGCTAGTGATGATTTCCTTTTTCGAGCTAGAGGGTAAGGTCTTTGTAAGTATGGCAATTTTTTCTTGTTGAAAAGGCAATACATACCCCTTTTTTTCGTAGAGAGAAGAGTTTGGTGGCAAGACAAACTCACCCATGTAGCTAACATATTTTGATTTATCGTAAAGATCAAATCCGCCAAATTTTAGTCGATAACCTTTATGTTTTATTTTTTCGCCATCAAAGCGAAGAAATTGACTAATCTTTAATTTTTCTTTTAATACCCGATCATATAAATGATAATAAACCTTATTTTCAGGCACGACTTCTTCTTTATTTGATTGTTCTGAAAAAAATTGTTGAGTTTTGCTCTTCAAGACTTTCCAATAGTTTTCGATATTTCCCCAAAAACCTTTTGGAGAAAATATTTCTTGGCTGGATTTTTCGGCACGTTTTTTTATACGAAGAAGTGCTATATCTTTAGCTTTATCATGAAAAATGACCGTAAACTCACCCTCTCTGTCTTGAAGAAAACCTCTCTTGGCTTGCTTAATGAGTTGAGCGTATTTATTAGAAACAAGGACAGGAGCAATGACGTGGTAATTGGTGAGAAAAAGATATTTAGTAATCCGAAAAGCTCTACCCATTGTATCAGTGGAGCTTTGGATATCATAGAGTGTCTCTTCTATGTAAGTTGGCTTTACATATCTTTCTGCATCAAATTTTATGAAACTATAGAGGGTATTACGCTCAATTTCATGGGGGTTTGGTGGTTCACCACACGCAAGGAGAAGAGATAAGGCAATTAAAAAATATGTTTTGTGAATCATATTCCTCCTTGAACTAGAAGAGACAAGCCATTTCTTTAACTGTCCTTCTCCTCTGTATACCCTCTTGCCCTACTCCAAAAATTGGCTAATCTGTTGTTACAAAAGAAAATGCTAAATCTAATTAAAAGCGTTTTCCTAGGACATTGATGTTAGCTTCTGGAAATGGTAAAGTAATTTCTTCCACAAAAGGAATAAAAAAGTAGATTCTGAATTCACGAAGGCATTGGGTAGTTATGGTGTAATGGGTCAGAGTATTCCTGCTGGTGCCCACACTTGGCAATCTGATTTTGAAACTGCACATGGGTTGATCAAGGATCATTCCCGTTCCTTATAGCCTCTTTTGCTATTGTCCATTTCTATAGATATAACTCTCTTCGCTTATTTTTAGCCTCGATATTGTTTTTAGCGAGCTTGTGGTTAACATACCCATATCAGCCAATATATGATTGCTATCAAGATAAAAAATGTGTCTATACTAAAATTTCTGCCGATGGTATATTACTGAATCAATGGAATCTATCTCGTATCCATCTTGTGCAGCGTCTTGTTCATAAATATGCTTTGAATAGTGGTAGTTGTCTTGTTCTGGCCGCTTCTCCAGGGGCGTATGCTATGTTTGACAGGAAGTCTCCAAATCAAGAAATTTTTGCTTTTCTTCCTCATACTAGTGAATATCAACGAGGCGAAATAGAAAGGCTAAAGAGAGCAAAACCAAAGTTTATTCTTGATTTATTAACACCTGCTGATGGTAACGATGGTTATCTCTACCACAACTCTCATCCACTCGTGTATAAATATATCACTGATAATTTTTTGATGGTAGGGAGTTCATCATCTCCCCTACCATATAAATTATATAGATGAATGAGTCGTTTCTGTATCAACAGAAAATAGTGCTTCTTTCTCTATTTCGTTCTAATTAATAACCATATTTCCCATAGTCTCAAAAAGGCTGGGCAGGCACTATTTGAGTTCTTCCCCAACCTTCTTTGACCCTATTCTCATGAAAAAAATACCTCGTTGATCTGAGTTTAATTACAAAGATGACTCGTTCTTTGTGTTTTGAGTGTTTACGATGCTTTTTCAAAAACCATTGTTTTATTTTTTGGTCTTCTTAGTGATCTCTACGTTATCGACTGCCCTTTTCGTATTAGAAAACCTTATTGTTGTTTTAGAGCAGGCGTCTTTTTTAAGCGTTCGGCCAGTTCGGTCAAAAATTCCCAAGGGTTTGATTCATGAGAAGATGATTCAAACCAATCAAAATGCGTTGAAGCTTGATATTTATAAGCAACCCCAAGACAAAAATAATACGTTGTGGCCTGTGTTTATATTTATTCCGGGAGGTCTGTGGCAAGGTTATAACAAAAAAAATTATGCTCATCTCGCAGGAGTGGCTCATAAAGAAAACTTGGTTACGGTTGTGCCTCAATTACCCTATTACTCTGGTTTTATTACAAGACACTTCCAAAATGTAGAGACTTTAGAGCGAAAAGGTTTTCGCGGGCAAATAGAGGCCTTGCAAGAAATATTTTTTTGGCTTAATCGTAATATCCAAAAGTTTCAAGGTGATCCAAAAAAATTGTTTATTGCGGGTTTTGGCTCAGGTGCACAGTTACTTAGCTCGTTATTTTTCGAGTCTGATCATAGAACAATGTACAAAGGCGAAAAGGCACTCACGGAAGAAATAAGAGAAATAAAAAAAAACATACAAAAAATGATTTTCTTTTCTCCCGTTTTAGATATAAATGAGACAAACACTGATTTCTTTGAAAATCATATTCGACTGATTTTTCAAGATATCAACCGAAGTACGTTATTCTTTTTAAATAAAAAAATTGATATTCGTTTCCCTGTCTTGATTTTAAGTCCTGAAAAAGATTTTCCATTTTTACAAAAACAAGCTAAAATATTTTCTCAAATAAATAAAAACACCAAATATGTGATGATTTCAGGAGAGAGTCGACGTTCATTAATTTTTAAGATAGGGAGAAAATCTCTTGCCACTCGTCTATTTATCCAGTTTTTGCATTGAGTGACTTCTAAAAAAGAGCAATTATTACTGATTGATGGGCATGCGATGATTTTTCGTGCCTACCATGCCATGGAGAGACAAGGGCTTACTAATTCTTCGGGAGCTCCCGTGGGGGCAGTTTTTGGGTTCTACCGGATGTTGGCTAAATTACTGCTTCAATTTACACCTGATTATTTCCTATTAATTTTTGATCCACCGGGAGATAATTTTCGACATAAACTGTATCCAGAATATAAGGCGAATAGAACGGAAGCTCCTGATGAGTTGAAAAGTCAAATGAAAGAAATCTTGAGTATTGCCGAGATACTCCAAGCACCGATGTTAATTCCTAAGGATGTAGAAGCTGATGATGCCATCGCTACTTTTGTTGAGAAACACAAAAATTCTGATATTGATATCATAATTATGAGTGGAGATAAAGACCTCTACTCACTTCTTTATGATAACGTCCAAATGTTGCGTGCTAAAAAAGGCGTTAGTGAGTTTAAAAGAATTAATGCAGACTTTGTTCAAAAAGAATTAAACATTCACTTTTCACAAATGGTTGACTTTTTGGCAATAACAGGTGATAGTTCCGACAATATCCCCGGTGTAAGGGGTGTAGGCCCCAAAGGAGCGAGTAAGCTTTTAAACCAATACCAAAGACTCGAAAACATTTACGAAAATATTGACGAAATCAAACCAGATGGAATGAAAAATAAGTTGATAGAATCAAAAGAGAATGCGTTCCTTTCCCAAACATTGGTCCGCCTAAAAACTGATATTCCGTTGGAACTCTCTTTGGGTGAGTTGGGGACGCATGCATTTATAAAAAATAATACTTCTACGTTTGAAATTTTTAGAGAGAAAGAACTCAACGTAATTTATCAAGACTGGCTCAATCTTGCCGGGAGAAAACAGATAAAGCAAAAAAAAGTAGGAGAGCATTTTTCCATAATTCAATCGGTCAGCAAGTGGAATTTAATTAAGAACGAAATAAAGAAAGAAGCATTAATTTCTGTTGATACAGAAACGACTCATTCATCCCCTATGCAGGCTAAGCTGTTAGGAGTTTCCATCTCATGGAGAGAGAAACAGTCACAGAAAGAAATATACAAGAGTGTTTATATCCCCTGTATTTTTGAGAACCTATCGCAAACGGAATCGCCAGTTGGTAATCTATTTGCACAAACCAATGAGGAGGTTCACTTTGATTACAAAGAAGAACTGCACGGAGAAAAAAATCTCATGTGGCTTCGTGAACTTCTTGAATCTCCAAATATTAAAAAAGTAGGGCAAAATATAAAATATGACTGGCTTGTGTTAAGACGTCATGGAATAAACCTAGGAGGAGTGGTTTCTGATACGATGCTTATGTCATTTTTACTCAAACCAAATACACGTCGCCATAACTTAGATGACATGGCTTTTGACCACATTGACCATAGTACCATTAAATATAGTGATTTGGTGGGCGCAGGTAAAGAAAAAAAAACATTATTATCAGTGCCTCTTCAGCGTGTTGCTGAATATGCGTGCGAAGATGCCGAAGTAACCCTTCGATTACATCATCCACTCAAGGCTCATCTCAAAAAAGAAAATTTATCTAAAATTTATCGAGAGATTGATCTGCCTCTTGCTTATGTCGTCATGCTTATGGAAGAGAATGGAGTTGTCCTCGATATCGACTATCTCCAAAAACTATCTGAGAGATACAAGAAAAAAATAGACCAAACAAAAGGAAAAATATTTGAAATAACAGGAGAAGAGTTTAACATACAAAGCACACAAGAGTTACGTCGTATTCTGTTTGAGAAGCTAGGTATTGCCTCCGAGCAAAAGACCGGAAAAGGCAGATTATCCACCAACCAAAAAGTATTGGAGCGTCTCAAGAATGAACACCCGTTGATTCCCCATTTGTTGGAGTTTAGGCTTTTGTCTAAACTTTTATCGACGTATGTCTTACCACTGCCTCAGGCTATTTTAGAGTCCACGAATAGAGTTCATACTTCTTTTTCTCAGGTCATCGCAGCAACGGGTCGCCTGTCATCAATGGAACCAAACCTGCAGAATATCCCCATTAAAGGTGAAGAAGGTAGGGCAATACGTCGAGCATTTATTGCTGAAGAGGGATGTGAACTTCTCTCGCTTGATTATAGTCAGATTGAGCTAAGAATTTTAGCTCACTATAGCGGAGATGAAAATTTATTGCGAGCCTATGCTAATGATGAGGACATTCACGATCAAGCCACTTATTTGCTTTTCAATCAATATTTTGATGAAGACAAAAAAAAATGGAATTTGCCGAATCTCTCTCCAGAATATCAGGAAAGTGTAAAGAACAAGCAACCTCAAGCAAAGCCTGAAATTACCAACGAAACTCAAGAAGTAAAACTAGAGATCAGTCAATTTGACTCTAAAAGGTTAGATATCATGAAAGAGACGGATGAGTTTCATGATCTTCGGTCACGTGCCAAGATTCTTAATTTTTCAATTATCTATGGTGTGACCGATTGGGGTCTATCCCAACAATTGAATATTCCTCGTTCTGTAGCAAAAACATTGATGGAAGCTTATTTGGTGAACTATCCCGGTATAAAAAAATATATGGATCACGTGATCCAGAGCACCAAAGAGAAAGGTTATTCAGAAAACCTCTTGGGAAGAAAGCGAAGCATCCATGATCTGGATAATCAGAATCGCTTCAAACGAGAGACCGCAGAGAGGCTGGCTATGAATACTCCTATACAATCAACAGCGGCTGACATTATAAAAATTGCAATGATTGATATTCAAAAAAAAATAGAAGCCAAAGCATTAAAAACAAAAATGATTTTGCAAATTCACGATGAGTTATTATTTGAAGTGCCCGTTAATGAGAAACAAGAGATATTTGAAATTGCCCAACATGCAATGGAAAACGCATTTCAATTGAAGGCCCCTTTAAAAGTGAGTGGTGGGTTCGGAAAAAATTGGAATGAAGCGAAATGAAATAATGCAAACGGTCGATGAAATTAAACAAGATTTTCCGTTTTTTAATAAAAACCAGAATGTTACATTTTTAGATTCTGCAGCCTCTTCACTCACTCCTTTCTCTGTGATTGAAGCGATAAAAAAATATTATGAAAAATATAGTGTTAATATTCATCGGGGTGTTTATGACGCTTCAATGAAAGCAACAGAAATTTATGAAAACACAAGAGAGAAGATAAATGCCTTTCTGAACGCGAATAATGAAGGAGATATTATTTATGTGAGAAATGCTACAGAGGCTTTCAATATGATCGCTCATTGCCTTTCTGAAGAGTTCTCAGAGGGGGATGTGATTTTATTAAGTGAATCAGAGCACCACGCAAATATAGTGCCGTGGCAAATGGCTATGAAAAGGTGCTCCCTGCAAATTGAATATTTGCCGATTCATAAAAAAAATGGTATGTTCAATATGGAATCTTTCGATGCAATGAAAAAAAAGCTTCAAAACCGTCGTTTAAAAGTAATTTCTCTAGCACAAACATCAAATGTCACAGGAGTAAGCCATGACTTGACCCCCTTTTGGGATTATGCACGAGAGAAAGGAGCTTTTTTTATTGTTGATGGTGCTCAAAGTGTTTGCCATACGAAAATTGATCTCAAAAAGCTCTCCCCTGATTTTTTTATTTTTTCAGGGCATAAAATGTTAGGACCTACAGGCATTGGTATTCTTTGGGGTAAAAAAGAATTAACAAAACGATTGCCTCCCTTTTTAGGGGGAGGAGACATGATTTTGTCTGTTTCTAAGGAAAAAATAGTTTATAATTTATCGCCGCATAAGTTTGAAGCAGGAACTCCTAATATATCAGGTGTATTTGGGTTGGGTGCCGCCGTTGATTATCTGAATGGATTTGATAGAGATGTGCTTGAGCAGAGAGAAAAATCTTTGACACTCTATGCAATGAAACAAATGAATGATGTGGGTTGTGATGTTCATGGTCCTAGCTTAGAGGAAGTGCAACAAGGAGACGTCCAGAAGATTGGTGTAATTTCTTTTAATGTGGGTTCTGTTCATCCACATGATGTGGGTACTATACTCAATCAAGATGGCATTGCAATTCGCGTGGGACATCATTGCTGTCAAATATTGATGTCTGTTTGGGGAGTTTCAGCAACCTGTCGAGCAAGTCTTTATTTATATAATGACAAACAAGACATTAATCGACTCATAGAAGGAATTTCCAAAGTGAAGGAAATTTTTCTTAAGGGTTCTGGATAAAAAAGGTGTAACTACGGAGAAATGGCAAAAAATGTTCTAGGTGACAATCTCAAAATCTGTTGTGAAAACCCCATGACTGGTTTTTTTCGTAATGGTCGGTGTGACACTTCTCCTGAAGACTTGGGGATGCACACCGTATGTGTTTTGGTGACCCAAGATTTTTTAGAATTCAGTTTCTCCAAGGGCAATGATCTATCCACTCCAATTCCTGAGTATGGCTTTTCAGGTCTCAAGCCGGGAGATAAGTGGTGTCTTTGTTTAATGAGATGGGTTGAGGCCTATCAGGCAGGTTTAGCACCTAAAATTGACTTAGAAGCTTCTCATATTTCGATACTCGAACACGTTGAATTTGAAGATCTCAAGAAATATGCAATTTAGTTTTTTCTTAATCTTTTTTCTCTCTTCTTGTTTTTGACGAATTAAAACGGAAAAACAAGAATCTTATTAAATGCAAGCCTTCTTTAGGAAAGTGTGTATAACCTGAGGCTGGGAAGGAACTAAGATCAAAGGTGAAAAATAGAAGAAAACATCCAATTTTACGGGTTAGGTCGGTTTTTGGGATACTTTTATTTTTTTTTATACAAAATTTTGCTCAAAATGAGTTCTTTCCCAGCTTCAAAAGTTCTAACTCATGATAAAATTACTGTTGATGAAGGCTCTCCCAATTAAAATATGGTTTGCTTTGAGCATGTACACGATAAAATGGAAACAGTTTAATACTGAGGTACCTAAAAATGCTCCTTCGTTTGTGAATAAGGGGCACGTTCGCATTTGGAATAAACAAAGGGATTTTTTATCGAGTCATCCGGAGTTTAAAAACTGGATTTCTTTTGTTGAGTGGCCAGAATATTTGTCATTAAACACTGAACAGAAAAAAAACCTAGTGGGTGAAGATATCACAAAGTGGAACGAAAACCCTGTTTTGAAAGACTCCATTCATCCTGTTCGTTCCGATATTCCCACGTTTTGGGCTAAGAAAGAAAGTTTACTTGATATGCTAAAAGCTTTCAAGGAACAAAAAATTTTGTCTTATAACTTTTTGCTTGATTTGACTGCCGTAGACTTTTTGGATTCTCCTGAACTTTCTGACCAAGAGAAGAACAACAATAAAAGGTTCCAAATGATTTATTTACTGAGGTCTCTTCCTAATGAACTTTTTTCTTTAACTCCTGATTATCGCGGTTTGAGAATTCGTGTGGTACTTCCCGTTGCTGAAGGTGAGAAAGTACCTTCAATTACAAGTCTCTGGGTTGGCGCTAATTGGCCAGAAAGAGAAGTGTTTGATATGATGGGTCTTGAGTTTACCTCTCACCCTGATCTGCGCCGGATACTCATGCCTGACAATTACAAAGGGCATCCATTACGAAAAGATTTTCCTTTGCAGGGCATTGGTGAAGACTATCTTATTGAAGATCTCCTTGAAGAACATTTGACTCATGACTGATAAGGTGAACGTCTTGTTCGAAAACAAACCCAAACCCAAACCCAAACCCAAAGAACAAAGGGGTACTGCAGAAGCTACTCCCGTAGAAAACCAACCACACCAACCGGTTTCTCAAGCAAACTGGTTGAAAGCAAGGTATCCGGGTGCCAATATTACCGAACTTCCCGAAGGAAAAATGGCAATCAATTTAGGCCCTTCTCATCCAGCGACACACGGAATACTCGAAAATCACTTAATTATTGACGGCGAAACAATAGAACATTGTTCCATGGTGATCGGGTATGTGCATCGATGTTTCGAAAAGCTTGGTGAAACGTATGATTATAATCAATTCCTTGTTTGCACTGATCGTATGAACTACATCTCAACTCCAATGAATAATATTGGTTGGGTTCTTGCAGTTGAAAGTCTCATGGGAATTACCGTACCTGAAAAAGTGACTGTCGTTCGCATGATTATATCAGAACTTTCGCGCATAATTGATCACATAATATCGATGGGTATCTTGGGAGTTGATCTAGGGTCTTTTGCTTCTTTTCTGTATATGTTTCATAAGCGTGAGGATGTTTATGAAATATTAGATAAAATGACAGGTGCTCGGCTTACCAATACATTTTGTAGGGTGGGTGGTCTCGAAAGAGATATTTATCCTGATTTTGTCAAAGACGTTAAGCACTTTTTAAAGACATTTCCTAAAGTACTTAAAGAAACAGACCGTCTGCTTACTAAATCGAGAATTTTCTACGACCGAACAAAAGGGATTGGCAAAATTTCAAAAAAGCGTGCCCTTGAATATGGTTATACAGGGCCAAACCTTAGGGCGACAGGTTGTGATTTTGATGTGCGGGTTTATAATCCCTATTTGTTTTATGATCAAGTTGAGTTTGACGTGCCTATTGGTGAAGATGGTTCTGTTTATGATCGATATTTGGTACGCATTGAAGAGATTCGTCAGTCAATGAGAATCCTAAGCCAACTTATTGATAATCTCCCCGAAGGATCATATCATGCTGACCTTCCCCATGTTTTTTTACCCGATAAGAAGAAGGTCTACACATCAATGGAAGACTTGATATACCATTTTAAAATTATCATGCACGGTATTGAAGTACCTACAGGAGAACATTACTTTTCTACCGAAGCCGCCAACGGTGAGCTGGGTTTCAACATTATCTCTCGTGGTCAAAAATCTCCTTGGAGGGTTCATGTGAGGAGACCCTGTTTTTGGTACTATCAATCTTTTGCAGAACAAGTGGAGGGGGGTCTACTCGCTGATAGTGTTGCAGTGATGAGTTCTATGAACATTATTGCCGGTGAGTTAGATGGTTAATACGCCATCATCCTATATATTTCCCCCAGAACAAGAAGCTAAGTTCAAAAAACTCGAGAAGAAATTTCCGCAAAAAAGTTCGCTCGTTATTTGGGGGCTTCATCTCGTTCAGGAAGATCGAGGCTATATACCCACCGAAGCGATTCATTATATCGCTGAAAAAGCAGAGGTTTCTCCCGCATGGGTTTCGGGAGTTATTAGTTTTTATGAAGCTTTTCATGAAAAACCTATCGGAAAATATCACATTCACGTTTGCTATAATGTTACTTGCTGGATGATGGGTTCTGACCATATTGAAGAATGCATACAGAAAAAGTTGAACCTGTGCCCAGGAGAAACAACCACCGATAAAAAATTTACGTACACACGCACACAAGAGTGTTTAGCTGGTTGTGATAAGGCACCGGTGGTGTTGGTAAATCACGACTATCACGAGAATTTGACTCCCAACAAGCTAGAGGCTTTGATTGATGAGCTCCAAGAAAAATAAATATGCCAGTTAAAGAAAGGCGACTCATTTTACAAGATGTATGTAAAGCAAATTCAGAGACAATGGAGGTCTACAAAAAAGGCGGTGGTTATCAGGCACTGAAAAAAATTCTCATTGATGAGAAATCAAAATGGAATTCAGAAACCATTATTGAAGAGGTCAAAAAATCTAACCTCCGCGGACGAGGTGGGGCAGGTTTTTCTACTGGTCTCAAATGGAGTTTTGTTCCCCAAAACTCGGAGGCACCGAAATATGTTGTATGTAATGCCGATGAGTCAGAGCCAGGGACTTTCAAAGATCGTCTCATTATAGAAAAAATTCCACATGGCATGATTGAGGGCATGATTATCTGTGGCTTAGCCCTTAAGAGTCATCATGGGTTTATCTATGTTCGAGGGGAGTTCTATCATGGTTGGGAAGTTATCGAAAAAGCCATTAAAGAAGCTTACGAGAAACACTACTTGGGCGATAACATCATGGGGAGTGGAATATCATTTCACTTGAGTACCTTCCGAGGTGCAGGAGCCTATATTTGCGGTGAAGAGACAGCTCTTCTCGAAAGCTTGGAGGGAAAACGGGGCCAACCTCGCTTGAAGCCTCCCTTCCCTGCGATCAAGGGTCTATACGCTTCTCCCACAGTTGTCAATAATGTGGAGACTTTTTGTGCAATCCCTCATATTATACAGATGGGCAGTCAATCTTATGCTGAACTTGGTTTGAGACCTGAGACGTCTGGAGGTACCAAGGTTTACTCGATATCGGGTAATGTGAAAAGGCCGGGCGTGTATGAAGTTCCCCTCGGAGTTAAGTTGATTGACATTATTCATGACATAGCAGGAGGAGTTCCTGATGGCAGAAAACTCAAGGCAGTCATTCCTGGTGGTAGCTCGACTCCTATTCTTACTCATGAAGAAGTTGAAGACGAAGCCATTATGGATTACGAAGGAATGCTAGAAAAAGGGACTTTCTTGGGTTCAGGCGGGCTTATTGTTTTAGATGATTCTATTGATATGGTTGAATTTGCGTACCGTGTGGCTTATTTCTATGCACATGAATCATGTGGGCAGTGTACTCCCTGTCGGGAGGGTTCTCGTTGGGTCAAAGACATTATTTTTCGAATTCGTGAATCGAAAGCTCAGAAATCTGATATAGATACACTTTTGAGCTTTACCAATAATATGGAAAACGGCACAACAATTTGTTCATTTTCAGATGCAGTTGTTATGGGAGTAACTCCCATTGTTAAAAAGTTTAGAAAAGAATTTGAAGTGAGATTGCAACCTCAAGAGTCAAAACAACTCTTGGCTGTCTGATTGACTAAAATGGGAGATATCTTGTGGTATCAATCAGACTGGTTTTGGACAATCATTAAGATTCTCCTCCTGTTCTTCTTGATGATTACGAGTGCGGCGTACTATACCCTGATGGAAAGAAAATGGGCAGGCTATTTTCAAGATCGTTACGGGCCCAATCGAGCTGGTTTTGGTGGTATTTTTCAGCCACTTGCTGATGGAGTTAAATTTCTTATGAAGCAAGAAACGATCCCTCGCAATGTAGATGTCTATTTATTTCTTCTTGCTCCTGCAATTTCTGTTGTGACTGCGATTTTACTCTGGGGTAGTATACCCTTTACCCCTGTTTTTAATTTACCATTTGAGGTATTGGGTAAAAAAGAAATCTCACTTCAGGTTGCCAACGTAAACACGGGGATTTTACTTATTTTTGCAATCTCCTCTCTTTCTGTCTATGGAATTCTTCTGGCTGGTTGGTCGAGCAACAATAAATATTCTCTAATTGGTTCAGTCAGAGCTTCTGCTCAAATGATTAGTTACGAACTTAGCTTAGGGCTTAGTGTTGTTGGTGTTATTCTCATGACAGGACACCTTGATTTGAATGAAATTATCTTTGCCCAGAAAAATGGTTGGTTTCTCTTTACAATACCCGGCTTCTTGGCTTTTTTTATATTTTTGGTTTCTATCTTTGCTGAAACGAACCGTCTCCCTTTTGATTTAGCTGAAGCAGAAAGTGAATTGATAGTAGGATTTCATACCGAATACGGAGCCTTTAAATTCGCTTTATTTTTTATCGCTGAATACATGAATATGATCACTCTTTCGTTTCTAATCTCGATTCTTTTTCTTGGAGGCTGGAATACTCCCGTCTTTGTTGATAATATATTAGGAGTTCATTGGTGGACTCCTCTTTTTGGAACAATTCTCCTCGTTTTCAAGGCTCTCTTTTTTATATTTTTCTTTGTTTGGGTTCGGTGGACTCTTCCACGTTTTCGTTATGATCAATTAATGAACCTTGGATGGAAATATTTGCTTCCCCTTTCTTTGTTTCAGGTGTTTCTCTCAGGTGTGTATGTTTGGCTTGAATAATAAAATTGAGGTTTTCTGATGATAATACCTGAAACAAGTATTGAATTGCTCCTCTTCTATTTTTTTGGGTTTATTATGATTTGCTCGGCTCTTGGCGTTGTTTGGCATAGGAATCCAGTGAAATCAGCTTTATTTTTGGTGATCTTTTTTGTGAGTCTAGCGGCAACCTACGCTCTCATTGGTGCAGATTTTTTAGCAACTCTGCAAGTCTTGGTCTATGTCGGTGCCATTATGGTTCTCTTTCTCTTTGTGATTATGTTAATCTCCGTAAGAGATGCCAGTTTTGAAAACTTTGGTTCTGGTTGGTTACGAAACACAATCATTTTCTTCTTGATGATTGCTTTTTTACTTCAATTTTTTATTTTAATTAACATTGGTGGTCAACCGCAATCTCAAATTGACCTAAATCGTTACTACTCGGCGAGCATTTCCCAAGATGAAATAATCAGAGGAAACTCTGAGGTTCTCTCCTTTTCCTTATTTGCATTTTATCTTTTGCCTTTTGAGGTAATTTCTATTTTACTCCTCGTGGCTGTTATTGGTGCTGTGGTCTTGGCCAAAAAAGACAGGAGAAAGCTTCAATGATTCCGAGTCATAGTGTTGTCATACTTACGCTCATCCTTTTTTCAATCGGAGTTTTGGGTGTTTTAACAAGGCGGAATGTCATTATTGTATTCATGTCTGTGGAGATCATGCTTAACTCAGTAAACCTCCTTTTTATTGCCTTTGCTCGTATGCACAATAATATTCATGGAGAAATCTTTGTATTTTTTGTAATGGCGGTGGCAGCGGCTGAAGCAGCGGTTGGTTTGGCCCTTGTGATTTCCCTTCACAGAAACTTCAAAACGGTTGATTTAGCCAAGATTAGTGAATTGAAAGGGTAGCATATGCTTGGTTTTTTACTTATTGTTGCTATATGGCTTCCTTTTGTTGGTTTTCTTTTGAATGGTCTGCTTGCTCTGTTTCGTAAAAATAACCAAACTCTTGTTTCTTTTATCGGGGTTGGTTCGATACTCACCTCTTTCGGTATTTTTGCTTATTTAACACTTGCTTTTAACCAAAATGTGATTTCTATTGATGGGGTGCAGGTGACATTTTTTGAATGGATTCACGTAGGTGGTCTCAGGGTAGACTTTGCTTATCGTCTCGATGGTCTGTCTGTTTTTATGGCTTGGATTATCACGGGTATCGGAAGCTTAATTCATATCTATTCAACGGGCTATATGGCTTCAGAAAAAGAAGACTTTGCTCGATTTTTTACTTATTTAAACTTATTCATTTTTTTCATGCTACATTTGGTTTTGGGTTCAAATTTGGTATTGATGTTTGTGGGCTGGGAAGGAGTCGGCCTATGTTCATATCTCCTTATTGGCTTTGACTTTCATAAAGACAATGCAGCTTCAGCGGGGAAAAAGGCTTTCATCACAAACCGAGTGGGAGATGCTGGTTTTCTGCTGGGTATATTTTTACTCTACCAAGAAGTGGGTAGCCTTAACTATGGTGAGATTTACGCTCATCTTTCATCAACGGGGATATCTTCTGATACTTTAAACTTGATCGCTATTTTCCTTTTCATAGGGGCCATAGGTAAGTCTGCACAGATACCTCTCTACGTTTGGTTGCCTGATGCGATGGCAGGTCCCACCCCCGTTTCGGCGCTCATTCATGCAGCAACAATGGTGACGGCAGGTCTTTTTATGATCGTCCGACTTGCTCCCGTGTTCTTAGGAGCTCCTGAAGCATCTTGTTTCATTGCCTACACGGGTGCATTCACTGCTTTTTTTGCAGCACTCATTGCACTCACTCAAACCGACATTAAAAAACTTTTGGCCTATTCTACAGTTTCACAATTAGGCTATATGTTTTTAGCAATGGGAGTGGGAGCTTATGGGGCAGGGATGTTTCATCTGATGACCCATGCTTTTTTTAAAGCACTTTTATTCTTAGGCTCGGGTGCTGTCATCCTTGCTTTGCATCATCAACAAGACATGAGAAAAATGGGAGGTTTACATTCTTCTTTGAAGTTTATTGCTATTATTTTTTGGGTAGGGGCGATTGCCATATCTGGAATCCCTGGTTTTGCAGGCTTTTTCTCGAAAGATATGATCTTAGAACAGGCATTCAGTTTTAAATACGGAGGGGGCTTTCTTTTTTCTCTTGGTTTGGTGACAGCCCTTCTCACGAGCTTTTATGTGTATCGACTAATTTTTTTGAGTTTCCACGGAGAAAAATATCGAGGGAATCACACACCCCGTAATGTTGGTTGGAGTATGAAATTCCCCCTTTTGGTTTTGGCCATTCTTTCAATCATTGGCGGATACGTAGGTTTGCCCAAACTGATTACTCACCGACCTCCATCAATTGTAAACTATTTTGACTCAATCCTTCCCGTACGACCTTCGGAGTTATCTCAATCATGGCATACACATATCTCTCATCAAACTGAAGTTTATTTGTTGCTGCTCTCAATTAGTGTCGCACTGATTGGTCTTATTTTTGCTTGGCTCCGATATCATCACAAAAAATTGGTTCCTGTTGCTGATGGTGCTTATCGAGAAGATTTTGTTCGTATGAGCTTTCATAAGTTCTATGTTGATGAGTTTTATCAGCGTATTCTTCTGAACCCTATAAGAAAACTAGCTCATTTATCATATCACTTCTTTGATCGTCAAATTATTGATTCAACGGTTGATGGTCTTGCTGAGCTTTCTCTTGCTGTAAGTTCACTTTTTAAACGCTTACAAACAGGTAAAGTTGGACATTATGCTCTTTATATGGTTTTCTTTTTGATGTGTATGTTTATCATCGTGGCAAGAGGTCTTTTCTGATGTTAAGTTTGAGTATCTTAGCTCCTTTTTTTGGTAGTCTTTTGATTGGTCTTGTACCAAACTCAATTCTGAAGACTAACAAGTTAAAAAAAGTTTTATTTATAATTGCATTGATCGCTAGTTTAGTATCCCTCGTTGCTTCCTTGTGTGTTGCTTACGAATTTGATGCAAATTCAGCGGTATTTCAAATGAAAGAGGCATGGCTTTACCCAAGAGGAGGTTGGCTTCAATGGTCGTATGCTGTGGACAATCTCAATCTAAGTTTGTATTTGTTAACGACGCTCCTTTTCCCTTTGGGAATTTTTTTCTCCTACAGTAGCTTTATGATGTCTTCGAGAGAATATGCGATCCCGAAAGAAAAACTTTTTTGGATTAGCCTCCTTATCTTGGAATCTAGTGTGATTGGTGTCTTTCTCGCATCCAATCTCATCGCTTTTTATGTGTTTTGGGAGCTTATGTTGGTCCCTATGGTTCTTTTAATCGGAATTTGGGGAGGGGGAAATCGGAAATATGCAGCGATTAAATTTTTTATCTATACTTTTGCAGGTTCTGTTTTTTTAATCTTAGGGATTATCGCATTGGGGCTTTATACCTCAACAGGCAAAACTAGCTTTGAGATTGCACAGATTATGAGTTATGACCTTGATCAAATTGATATCCATGTTCGTCGCCTGATCTTTTGGGCTTTCTTGCTTAGTTTTTTGATCAAACTACCAGCCTTTCCATTTCACACGTGGCTTCCTCATGCGCATACAGAAGCACCTACTGTTGGCTCCATTCTTTTAGCGGGAGTTTTGCTAAAAATGGGTTCTTATGGAATATTTCGTTTTTCTCTCGACTTATTCCCTCGTGTCTCCCATGAGTTTTCTTTCTTCTTTTTGTCGATTGGGGTTGTCGGTATCGTCTACGGTGCATGGTTGGCTTGGTCTCAAACAGACATCAAAAAGATGATTGCTTACTCTTCGGTATCCCACATGGGTTATATTTTGGCAGGTGCATTTTCTGAAAATAGTGAAGGAGTTTCAGGAGCTTATCTACAGATGATTAATCATGGCATATCTACAGGCTTATTGTTTCTTCTCGTGGGCATGATCTATGACCGAACGCATACTCGAAAACTAGATGATTATCAAGGCTTAGCGAAGCTTTCTCCTTTACTTGCTTTCTTTTTCATGATTGCGACGTTAAGCTCAGTTGGTCTTCCCGGAACAAACGGATTTGTTGGTGAGTTTTTAGTTCTCATGGGAATTTATTTAAAAAGCCCAATTCTTGCTGGAATCGCTGTCACAGGAGTCATCTTCGGTGCAGTTTATATGCTACACCTCTACAAAAAAGTATTTTGGGGGGAACCCTCTGAGAAACTTTTAGGGTTTGTTGAAAAAAATACTCTAACGCTAAGATTTCGTGAAACTTTGATGATACTTCCCTTCATCGTGATGATTTTCTGGTTGGGCTTAAAACCTAGTTTGGTTCTGAATTCAAGTAAAAAGGGTATTGATCGACTTGTTTTGAAAGCCTCAATGGAGACTAAAAAAATTGTTTCTAGAAAGAATAGTGATTTAAATCATTCTTCAAAAAAACAGATGGAAACCCCCCATGAGTTAACAAAATATCATGATAGTGGCATCTCGAACGAGGTTAAAAAAATTAAACCACTATCTAAAGAGCAAAATTTATGAATTTGATTAAAAATAGTGATTTCTTAATTTTACTCCCAGCGGCCATTCCCTGTGCTGGGGGTTTATTTGTATTATTGATTCAAGTTAGTTTGCCAAAAGCTCGGTCTTTCCTGTGTTATTGGTCATCATTATTTTTTTTATTTTCTACATTTTTCTTGCTTGTCATTAGTCTTGGTTGGGATGGAGGTATTTTCTTTGATTTTTCTACTGCTGTTTTTCCACCTCTTCTTAATTCATTGTTCTCTGCCTACGAAAAAGGAAATACTGCTTTTGCTGGACAAATTAACTGGGGGAAATACGAAGCGATGTATTCATTGGCTATTGTTTCTCTCTCGCTGATTATTATGGTTATGGCAAGAAAAACTTTGAGCCGATTGGGTCTTAATTTGATAGAAGTCTACCAAATGATGTTGTTCAGTATTTCTGGTTTGATCTTATTTATTAGTTCTCATAATTTAATCCTTCTTTTTATTGCTTTGGAGCTTGCCTCGCTCCCGGTTTTTGTTTTGGTGGGTTGGGATCGTAAACTAAAATCATGTAACGAAGCTAGCATTAAATATTTTTTGTTAAGTGCATTTTCCATTGCCTTTATTCTATTGGGTATTGCGTTTGTCTATGGAGCTTGTGGAGATGTTGACTTCTCGACAATCTCTCAAACTTTTAAACAAGTAAACTTTAATGTTAGTTATTTAAAGGCCGGTCTGACTCTCTTGATCTTCGGTTTGGGCTTTAAGGTGGCGTTATTTCCTTTGCATGCTTGGGTTGCTGATGTCTACGAAGGAAGCATCACGATTGTTACAGCATTTATGGCAGCTCTCATCAAAATTGCTTCCGTCGGAATGATTTTTAAATTACTCAAAACCTTTGCTCCTTTCCTCTCAATTGATGTGGCTACGATTGAATCGCCTATTTATTTGATATTGATCATTCTATCAGTCACCTCAATGTTTTATGGAAACATAACAGCTTTAACGCAAAAGAATCTGAAGCGATTGTTTGCTTATTCCTCGATTGCTCACGCGGGATATATGGCTTCTTTGTTTCCTCTGGCTTTTTCTGAGCAGTATGCAGATGAGGCATCCAGTGCATTGTGGTTCTATGTTGTTGCTTATGCGATTAACTCAACACTGGCCTTTGGTGTGATCAATTTCTTAGAGCTATCAGGACGAAGCGATGAGGGTCATGAGAAAAGAGGAGCGATGATTCGTTTAGACTCTCTGAAAGGTCTTTCTGAAAAATATCCCTATGCTACATTCTTATTATCTATTTCTGTTTTTTCTTTTGCGGGGATACCTCCTCTTGTTGGGTTCTATGGCAAATTTTATATTTTAAAAACCTTACTGAATGCCAAAATGTATACATTGACCATCTTTTTAAGTGTGAATAGTTTGATTGCTGTTTTTTACTATGCGCGTATTTTCTTCTATTCTTACTGTTTGGAAACCGATGGAACGATAAACTCGCAAAATTTGCGGCCAACTCGTAACCTGTTTGGTTTCAGCGCAGGAGCTTCTGTGAGTCTTTTAGGGCTCGCTATTTTAGTATTGGGATTATTCTCTGGTTGGTTTTTAGAGCAAATTGTTCGATAAAGAATCATCTTTCTGATATACCAAGATTGACTCTCAAGAAAGTTTTCGTAGTGGTAAATGGAATCATATTCTCTATTTCTGAGTCTTCATATATCAGAATTTGCACATAAAAATCAATTTTCTAAGCAAAGAGAAGCCGCACCCACAATCGCAAAGTTTTGATTTCCTACTGTATATTTTATTTTTAGGCGTGAATAAAATAAAGAAAAAACTTTCTCTTTAATTGTACTCTCAATTTCTTCTGCGAAACAATGTGATGAAGCTGTGAGGCCCCCTGTAAAAACAACGAGAGGCAAATTAAGATTTTGGATGAAAGATGAGACGCTCAGACCTAAGCTTCGACCTACAATTTTGAAGACCTTTTTTGCGGTAGGGTCATTTTTTTCTGCCAAGTCGGATACTTCTTTAGGGAATTTTACTATTTTCTTTCTATCTTTTCTTTTTTTCTGAAAAAAATTGTATATGTTCACCACAGCACTGGCAGAAGCAAAAGTCTCGAGACAACCCATACGTCCGCAACCACACTTTACATAATACTCAGACTCAAGCAAACCCCGATCAGCAAGAGGAGTATGTCCAATTTCGAGGCTGTTGCCTCGAAAACCTGTGAAAAGCTCATTATTGAGAATCAGCCCACCTCCTACACCAGTGCCCAATGTTACAACCAAAAAGTTAGATTCTTTTTTGCCGAGACCAAAAATTTTGTGCCCCATTGCCGAACAATTAGCGTCATTTTGCAAGTAAACTCCCACACCAAATTTTTTTTCTAAGTGTAGTTTAATTTTACAATTACGAAGGTTATTTAAATTGGCTGTTTGATAAATGATTCCTCGAGTAGCATCAATGGGGCTGGGGCTTCCAATACCAATGCCTGCGAGTAACTCATTGGGCTTAAATTGAGTTGTCACTTCTAAAATTGCCTTTTCGAGATACAGCAAAAAATCCCGATCATTTGTTTCGTAATCGGTTCTTACAATATAGTTATATTTAACTTTTTTAGAAGAATCCAAAGCACCCAACTTGATGCTGGTTCCACCAATATCAATACCAATGATCATTTGATTCATAAATGATTGGTTTAGACAACCATAGGTAGACGATGAGTTTTTCTTGACATGAGAATATCCCCTGATTGCTTGTATCGCTTTAGTAAAAAGTTTGTTTTAGTGTGCTCAACACCTTCAATCGTTGCTAATTTGTCGGCAACAAAAAAAGCGACTTCTTTCAGGGAGTGTCCTTCCACTTCAACTAAAAGGTCAAAGGAGCCTGAGACCAAAAGGCATGTATTTACTTCTGAAAAGTTAGAAATGATCTTAGCAACTTCGTCATATCCAAAGCCTTTTGTTGGGATAACATTGACCTGAATAACGGCAGTTACTTTAGGGCTTTCTATTTTTTCCCAGTTAATAACAGCTCGGTATCTAAGAACAACACCATCTTCTTCAAGAGTTTTCTTCAGCTGAACTGTCTTTTCTTCTGACAGTTGTAGCTGTTCAGCGAGCTCTTTCAATGACATAGAAGAATTACTCTCTAAAATAGACAGAATTTTTGTTTCTTCAGTCGAGAGTGTCTTCATTATTAAATTTTGTGTTGAACTCCTAAAAAAGTTAAAAATTCTTGAATTATTTTTCGCCCTTCTTCTTGGAGAGATTTTTTTGCTGTTTTCATTATTTCATTCGTCACATTTCCTTGATATTTCAAGCTCAAATAAACCTTAATTTTTGGCTCGGTACCAGAAGGGCGTATTGTAATCCGGCCTTCTGGTTGAAGCCATAACTGTAAAACATTGGCCTCTGGCAGTTGCCTATAGAGCGTGCGACCTTTTTTTGTCACTGGTTCATCACCATTTTTAATCAACTTGTGATTGAGGTTGATATAGTCAATCACTTCACGTAAAGCAAAATGTTTTCCTACAAAGAGATCAGACTTTAAAAAGTCAGTTTTTAGACGATCAATCAAAGGAATGCTGCTTGCATCTAAGCCAATATTGTAGAGTTTTTCATGATATAGCCCAAACTCTACATATATATTATCCAACTCTTCTAATAAATCTTTTTGATTTGCCATTTCAGCGATGGCGACGGCAGAAGAGATTGAGTCTTTATCACGAATCCAATTCACTGGCAAGTAGCCAAATGATTCTTCACCTCCAAATAGGTAGTTTTTGGTATCTTTTTCTAAGACATTTGCAATATATTTAAAGCCTGTCAATGTCTCAACCGTACGAATTCCATAAGCATCAGCAATTTTTCTTTGTAGTTCGGTAGTAACAATTGTTTTACAAATATATGGCTGGGACATTTTTGGTGTCAAATTTTCAGCCAACGATTTTAAAAGCAAACAGCCAATTTGGTTTCCTGTTAGAAAAACATAATGATCCTTTTTGTCCTCAGATTTTTGCAAAAAGTTAAGCCCAATGCGGTCTGCGTCGGGGTCAGTTGCAATCAGAATTTGAGCACCTTGGGAGCTTTCCTTAAGCCTATCAAAAGAACTTGGCTCTTCAGGATTTGGACTTTTAACCGTTGGGAAATTACCATCGGGTTCTGCTTGTTCTTTCAGAATAGAAAAATTTTTATAGCCAAGTGCTGCAAAAACTCTCTCAAAAACCCAACTTCCTGTTCCGTGCAGAGGCGAATATAATATAGAAACTTTTTTGTCTCCTGAGGCGACAAAACTTTCTTTCTGGATGTGTTCGATATAATCAGATATTATCTCTTCTTCAATAATATCTTCTGCACTAGGCGGCATGTCTTTCCATTGGTGAATATCTTGAGATAATGACTTATAAGATGACTCCAGAAATTTTTTCTGAATTATTTTATCGTGAGGAGATATAATTTGAGCACCATTAGAACCCATCAATTTATACCCGTTGTATTTAGGTGGATTATGTGAAGCTGTTAAGATAATGCCCGCTCCCGCTTGTAGTTTCCGTACAGCAAAAGATACCATAGGCGTCGGCGTCGGCCGTTTAAAAATTTTTACGTCGCACTGTTCTTGCTTCATAAGGTGATAGACCAGAGAAGCAAACATTGTTGAAGTATTTCTTGAGTCACAACCCAATACAACCTTGTTATTTTCTGAAGAGCCTTTGTTTGATGTTAACCAGGCAAGTACGCACAGACTTAATTTTGCAATATTATAGATATTCAGGCGGTTCGTTCCAAGTTCAACAATTTGACGCATACCTCCTGTTCCAAAAGATAAATAATCTGAGAATCTGTCGGTTTCGAGGAGATATTTTTTGTTGCTCTTGAGGTAATTGCGTTCTTCTAACGTCAGAGGGGCTTCTAAAAACTTATTAAAGCATTTCTCTTTCAAAACAGACGCCACTATAGTGAGGTGCCATGGGTTATTGAGCAGTTTATTTGGAAAGTTTAAAAAAATTAAATATAACAATATTGAACTTCTTTTATAAATTTAAATCTCATGGATCAATGCATTTAAAAATGTTGCCATACCCTTTTATTTTTCTACACCAAAAATTAAAAATACTTCCATTTTTGTCCATCTGATTTTAAGATGGTCTTCTGATTTATGTTCTGATCAAAGTGGAGGAGATTTTTTTAAATATTCTGCACGGGGTGGTGAATTTTGAAAAAAAAACAAAAAAGTGTAGTGATTATTGATGATGAGTGTTCCTAAAGAAAAACAAATTTCTTCGTCAGATGCCTTTGAAAAAATGAAAAAAGAAGGAGCTATGTATCTTGACGTCAGAACAAAAGAAGAATTTTCTCAGGGTAGCCCAAGTGCTTCTATTAATGTGCCGGTTATGAACAATGTAGACGGCAATATGATTCCCAATGAGAACTTTATAGACCAAGTGAGAGAAAAACTATCTCTTGAGCAAATAATTTTTGTGGGTTGTAAAACAGGCGGTCGCTCTCAAAAAGCTTGCAAACTACTCTTAGAAGCGGGTTTTAAAGATGTATCTAACGTCATTGGAGGGTTCATGGGCACTCCCTATACTCCCGGCTGGTCTTCTTTAAACTTACCTGTTCAACGCTAGATTTTCCCCAGTGCTGGGGGCGTATGCTCAAACCAACCATTCCTTTGTCTGACCCTACTTGTGTGATACACGATGCAGACTCCCAAACTTGGTGGTTATTTGAAAATTTAATTAATCTTTACACAACTCACCATTATGAAGAGGTGATTCCGCTTCTCTTAAAAATTGAGGAGGATACTTTCTCAAAGAGACATTATGCCGCTGGTTTCCTTTCTTTTGATGCCTCGCCCGCGTTTGACTCATCTTTGGATGTCCAGCACTCTTCTGATTTTCCCCTTTTGTGGTTTGGTATCTATTCAAATGTCTCAGTTTTTTCTTATCGTAACAATGATCACATAAAATATCTGCAAGCAAGTCACCCCTTTCATTGGAAACCTTCTATTTCAAAAAATGAATATAAACGAAGCCTAAAAAAAATTCAAACGTATATTAAACAAGGTGATATTTATCAGGTAAATTATACCTTTTTTTTAAAAAATAAATATACCACGGCATTCTCAAGTGCCTCTCTTGGGGCTTGTCTAACGAGTGAGCTTGACCAATATCCATACTCGGCGGGAATTTTTACCAAAGACTGGGATATTTATTCTGCCTCTCCTGAACTTTTTTTTAAAAAGAATGGCCAACATATTGTATCGAAGCCAATGAAAGGAACCCAGTCTCGCGGACTTTGGTTTGAGCAAGATGAAGCCTTCAGGAACACCCTGCAAACTTCAGAAAAACAAAGGGCAGAAAACCTTATGATTGTTGATATGGTACGTAACGACCTCGGCAAAATAGCAGAATGGGGTACTGTCAAGGTCGACCATCTTTTTGAACTCGACAGATATCCAAATCAATGGCAGATGACCAGCGAAGTGAGTTGTGTGAGTAAAGCAAGGTTGGTGGATATCTTCAAGGCAATGTTTCCAGCGGCTTCCATTACGGGCACTCCTAAAACAAGAGCGGTGGAGATCATCAAGTCTACAGAGAAATGCCCTAGGGGGCTTTATACTGGTTCCATTGGTTTTGTATTGCCCGACAACAGGGCCCAGTTTAATGTTGTAATCCGCACCCTCCTTGTCAATAAAAAAAATAAAACAATGGAATATGGCACGGGAAGCGGTGTTGTATGGGATTCCTCTACACAAACGGAATGGGAAGAATGTTTTAATAAAACTCAGGTTTTAACGAAAAAGAAAAAATATTTTCAACTTCTAGAGAGTATCCTATGGGAGCCTAAAAGTGGCTTTTTTTTACTTGATGCTCATCTTGAACGTGTTTTAAATTCAGCGAAATATTTTTTGATTGATATTCTTTCCCAAAGTATTTTGAAAAAATTGGATGAATACGTGAAAAATATAAATATAGAATCGAAGGTTCGTCTTCTTATTACCCATGAAGGAAAAATTTGCATAACTCATTCTCCAACCTCCATTTTAAAAAAAGTAGATTATGTTGGTTTTGCAAAAGAACCAATGAATGCCAAAAATATATTTTTATATCATAAGACGACCCAACGAGAAGTCTATGAAAAAGAACTTGTCGAGTCTAGAAAAGTTGATGATCTTATTTTTTGGAACAAAAAAGGTGAGATTACTGAATCAAGCATAGGAAATATCGCCGTCAAAATAAATGGGGAGCTAGTTACTCCACCTATATCCTGTGGCTTGCTTCCCGGTGTATACCGGGCAAAATTACTCAAAGAAGGTATTTTGAAAGAAAAAATAATTAGTAAGCAAGAACTCCTTACCCGTATTCATCATAATAGAGTGGGTGAAAATGGAAACGAAACCCTTTATTTACTCAACTCCGTTCGGAAATTGTGGGAGGTCAAGGTATGTACAAATAGATGAGCTAATATAAAGACTAGTTATTTGTTGCTAAGTTAGCATATTTTTCTACAATTTCCATATTTTTACTCATGACTTCCATTAGATCATAATCTTTAGGAGTAAAAATGTACGCTAGCCCCATTTTCATCAGATCAGGAAAATCAGTTTCTGGTATGATTCCACCAACGATGACAGGAATTTTACCATTTGCTCCATAATAATCTAATTCTTTAAAAATGTGTTTGATAATTTCTTTGTGTGTGCCCGATAAAATAGAGAGACCAAGCAGGTCGGCATTCTCTTCGATTGCTGATTGCACAATCTCCTCGGGAGAAAGACGTATGCCCGTATAAACTACGTCAAAACCGGCGTGTTTCGCTGCAACAGCAATCATTTCGGCACCATTGGAATGCCCATCAAGACCTGGCTTTCCTAAGACAAGGCGGGGCCTACGTGAATGTTTCTTGTGGAATTTTTTCGTTCGTTCCCTAACACTCTCTGTTTTATCTTCTTGTAGGTTCAATGATTGTCCTTCCACTCCAGTAACGGGTCGGTATTCTCCGAATACCTTACGTAGGGTGTCTGCCCATTCGCCCGTGGTAACAAAAGCCTTCACACATTCTATAGAAAAAGGGAGGAGGTTTTTTGATGCTTGAGCGGCATGTTCAAGTGCGAGCAGTGTATCTTTGACTTTTTGAGCGTCTCTTTTCTTTTTAGTCTGTTCAAGTTGCTTGAGAGTTTCTTTTATCTGCTTGGTATCCACTTTGAATACTCCTCCGTCATCACCATCTAAAAGTGGGGAAGGCAAACCTTCTTTATAGAGGTTTCTACCAACAACGATTGTTTCTCCATTCATAATCTTGCTAATTCGCTCTGACTGAGAACGCACCAACTCAGATTTCATATATCCAGATTTAATTGCTTCAACGACACCACCCATATCAATAATTTTATCAATCTCATTTTGAGCTTGTCTTCTAAGTTCACTAACTTTTGACTCAATTACTCTTGAACCTTCAAAAATATCCGGGTATTCTAGTAAATCGGTTTCGTATGAAAGCACTTGCTGTAGTCGCAAGCTCCATTGTTGATCCCACGGCCTTGGTAGAGAAAGTGCTTCATTCCATGTAGGAAGCTGTAATGAACGACACCGAGCTTTTTTAGAGAGAGTCACGCCAAGAGATTGAATTAAAATACGCCAAGCATTATTTTCTGGTTGTTCTTCGGTGAGCCCTAGAGAGTTTACCTGCACTCCGTAACGGAAACGTCGGTATTTTGGATTTTTTACGTGGTATCTCTCTTGGGTAATGCCATCCCAGAGTTCGACGAAGGCCCTCATCTTGCACATTTCTTCTACAAAACGCATACCTGAATTTACAAAAAAAGAGATTCTTCCGACAGAGCGTTCAATCTCTTCATCGTTGAAACATCCTCTTTTTTTTATGAGATCAAGCGTCTGAATCGCCGTTGCTAATGCAAAAGATAGCTCTTGAGTGGGAGTTGCTCCGGCTTCTTGTAAATGATAAGAACATATATTCGATGGATTCCAATTTGGTAGAGAAGCAAGAGAATATTCATACATATCTACAATCAATTTAAAAGAAGCTTCCGGTGGAAAAATATAGGTACCTCTCGAAAGGTATTCTTTGACAAGGTCATTTTGGGTTGTTCCTCTTAGTTTAGCAATATCCAGACCACGCTCTTCAGCCAGAGAAACATAAAGAGCAAGTAGCCACATAGAAGTGCTGTTGATAGTCATTGACGTATTCATTTTTTCAAGCGGTATCTGATCAAACAAGACACGAAAGTCATCTAAACTATTGATAGGCACTCCTACTTTGCCCACTTCTGGCAGGGCGATGGGGTGGTCTGAGCTATAACCACATTGAGTTGGTAAATCAAAAGCGATGGAGAGCCCGGTTTGACCTTTTGATAGGTTGTTTCGAAACAATGTATTTGTGGCTTTTGGGTTGGTGTGCCCGCCATAGGTACGAAATATCCATGGCTTATCTTGGGTTATCTCCCCCTCTCTATTGAGAAGAAGGTGGGATGCTTGTGCAGATGCTTCTCTCGAGACCATTTGCTAACTATGGACTCTTCTTTTGCTTTCTTACTTCTTCCTTGACTACTTTTTTAGCAAAGTCTTTGGCAAATTGAAGGATCATGTTTGCAATTTCCTCGTCTTTTGTTGCTGTTTTATAAGTTTCTGACATCCTCACAAAAGCATCGCAGAAGAAGTTGTTCATTTCTCCAATTTGGGTATTTTCTGTCCATAGATCGATACCAAGAGATTCTTTTTTTTCGCTATCCCACATGGAAATCATAATTGCTTTTACATCCTTTTCTTCTCCATGCGAAGCATCCGTAGCTGACCATCGAATTTCAATAGGCACATTTTCATCATTTAGTTTTACATTAAAGTTAATATTGGCATCTTTCATTTGGGTAGTCTGATTTATTCTGATAAGACCTGTCTAGCAAAAAATTTCTTTTATTAGAAAAGAAGCTGTCAAGCCCTCCTACAGTCTACAGCTAAGATATCATCTTAGCTTTTTAGCACTTACCCGATCAACAAAAAAAAAGAAACTGGAAAACGCAGTTTTAGCAACTTTGTACCTGAATGAGGGTGAATACCCAAAAATTATTGTCAATCAAAAGACCATCCAAATAGATAGAGGTTTTCAGTTGCACATGAGATGGGTCACCTCTTTTGGAGAATGGGTTCAGCACCCATACCCATAACAGAAGGAGCAACAGCTGTTCCACGTACTTATCTAAAAATAAAAACGTTCAAATTTAGGGCTTAGCATATAACCACTTAGGGATGGAGAATAGGATTGTACCCCCCTACGACCATTGGCATCTTTTGAAATAAATAGTCCAGTCGAAACGGTGGTAAATTTAATATTTGTTTGTCAATAGTTGTGCTTTCCTCTCGGATCAGCTGCCAGGGCGATTTATTCTCTTTGTAAGAATTTTTTCTTATTGAATTGAACATCAATAGATAGGAGCCAGCTTTGTTGAGAAAGTCTTCTCTTGAATTATACGTTTCATTCAGGTAAAGGTGATCCTCAATCAATCTATGAGTCGTTTCAACATCAGACTGCCAAGTATGCGCTCCAGCAGGGATCGTCTGGTGTGGCACACCATAACTGGCTAATACTTTTGTAAACTCCGAATCTCCTTTTTTATTCCAAGCACCAATAAACTCTGAGCCATTATCTGTTTGCCCTCTCGTATTATTTTTCTTTAAATCAACCCCTGATTTTACAAGATGATCTAAAATTACCTCCATAAACAGACAAGAGTATGCCATATTATACTCATCTGCAAAAGCTAGAAATTGTAAGCCAGAAAAAACTTCTCTGAAGGTATATTGATATTTCGGTACAATATTTTCCTGAATATAAGGCCAAAGCTCAGGAATATCGTATAAATGCTTCGTATCTACGTCAAATTGCTTAAATAAACCCCATAATTTCTTAATTTCACGCAAATTTTGCTTCGTTTTATGTTTTCTACGCTTTTTTTTCAAGAGTGCTTGCTCCCTCCACGCTCTGCGAATGGCCTTGACACTCAAGTCTAGTTGGTAAACATTCTTCAGTTCCTGAGCACCAAAGCCTCGACGTTTCTTTTTAAGAAAGCAAACATAAGCCTTTTCAAAGTCTGTGATTGCATGTGGTGAGTAGTGTGGAGCGTGGCTCTTGTCTTCCAAGCCAACGTATTTCTCTGATTCAAACCTACGAAACCACTTTTTTACTGTTTTTACAGTCGTTTTAAACATTCTGGCTGTTGGCTTGAAACCATGCTTCTTGGCATAATGAACCATTTGCATTCTGTATAACTTTTTGTCTTTACTATTTCGCATTACTGCCGAATACCTGTTTAGACAAATAACCTGAGAAGGGTGCTTCATTAGGAACCTCTGTTTTATTTGATGATTTAACGTCGGCCTTTTGATGCACCTTTTTTAGGAAAATGTCTTTCACTTGCTCTACCAGTAAACCCAAGCCTTTTGAACCAAATAACTTGATTTGAACCAATTCTGAACCAACTAATGATGGTCGTAGGGGGGTACTATCATCCTTCTCTCTCCCAAGCATATAACCACTTTTTGTTGACTTTCTGTACCGTTACTGTACAGTGGTTCTGGGTGGCTTTCTAAGCTAGCCCAGAAGGGGTTTATTATGTATATAAAGAACAAGACAATCATTCAATCATTCAATCATTCAATCATTCAATCATTCAATCATTCAATCATTCAATCATTCAATCATTCAATCATTCAATCATTCAATCATTCAATCATTCAATCATTCAATCATTCAATCATTCAATCATTCAATCATTCAATGAGGTTACTATGGGTATTGGCTTTTGTCGCCTTGGGCTTTTTATTTCAATGCGGTAAAAGCGACGATTCTGTCAAAGACGGTGATATTGCTAAAGACGACGACCCTCCGACCAATGTAAAGCTTAGTGCTTCAGAGGTCACCTTCAACGATGTGAGTGGGGCAGTGGGTGCCACCTACACGGTTTCGGTGTCACGCCCACCAGCAGCAGAGAAAACAGTAGAGGTAACCCTAACCTCTACCAATCCATTGCTTGAGGTATCCCCAACAGAGGTTACGTTTACGCCTACGAATGCGAGCCCCCAGACGATTACCGTAAAAAGAGCAAATGATGCCAATGATATGATTATGGCCGAGATAACAGATGTCATAACCCATGACATCGCCACGGGCACGTCGCATGACGCGGAGTTCACTGAATTTGCCATGATGAGAAGCATGGTCAACGTAACGGTGACGCTAACACCAAGTAAGGTAGAGTTGAGCACTCCAGAGGTCACCTTCAACGACGTGGGTGGGGCAGTGGGTGCCACCTACACGATTTCAGTGTCACGCCCACCAGCAGCAGAGAAAACAGTAGAGATAACCCTAACTTCCACAAATGAATTTCTTGCGGTATCCCCAAATGTGGTTACGTTTACGTCTACGAATGCGACCCCCCAGACGATTACCGTAAAAAGAGCAAATGATGCAGATGATATTATTACGACCGAGATGACAGGTGCCATAGAGCATGCCATAACCAGGGGCACCGAGCTCACTGAATTTGCCATGATGAAGAGCACGGTCAACGTGACGGTAACGCCGTACACCCCCGATTCTGATGATGACGGGCTCATTGAAATATGGACTGCCACAATGCTAGACAACATGCGATATAATCTGGCGGGCACGAGTTATAAAACCTTGGCAACAGATCCAGGTAATTCCTCTGGTTGCCCAGACGCAGGTTGCAACGGCTACGAGCTCATGGCCAACGTCAATTTATTACCCCTGCTTGATGTAAACGGTAACGGCGTGATTGACATGATGACAAAGACTGTTGCGGGCAAAGACCATATGGTGATTGATGTAAACAAAGATACCGGCTGGGTTCCGGTGGGTGATAATGCAAACCGGTTTATGGGAACTTTTGAGGGTAACGGCCGCACCATCGCTAACTTGTGGGTAAATATTTCTTTTTCAGGCCAAGTCTATGCGGGTTTATTTGGTGCGACAGATGGAATGGCTGCAATTCGTAATGTGGGTGTTGTCTCTGGTGGTGTTTCTTCTTCTGCTTTTAATTCTGATTCTTCTGGTTCTGATTCTTCTTCTGGTGGTCTGGTGGGGCGATCTGATGATACTTTGACGATCACGAATAGCTACTTTTCTGGGAGTGGTGGTGTTTCTTCTTCTAGTTCTGATTCTTTTTCTGGTTCTGATTCTTCTTCCGGTGGTCTGGTGGGTTTTTCTGGTGATACTTTGACGATCACGAATAGCTACTTTTCTGGGAGTGGTGGTGTTTCTTCTTTTTCTTCTAATTCTGATTCTTCTGGTTCTTCTTCTTCTTCCGGTGGTCTGGTGGGGAGTTCTTCTTCTTTAATGATCACGAATAGCTACTTTTCTGGGAGTGATGGTGTATCTTCTTCTTCTTCTTCTTCTGATTTGTCTTTTTCTTCTTCTGGTGGTCTGGTGGGTTTTTCTGATGATACTTTGACGATCACGAATGGCTACTTTTCTGGGAGTGGTGGTGTTTCTTCTTCTGGTGGTTCTAATCCTGATTCTTTTTCTTATTCCGGTGGTCTGGTGGGTTCTGCTATTATTTTGACGATCGCGAATAGCTACTTTTCTGGGGGTGGTGGTGTTTCTTCTTCTTCTGGTTTTGATTTTTCTTCCGGTGGTCTGGTGGGTTTTTCTTTTGGTCCTGTGATGATGGATAGTTATTGGAACACCGACCAGATTTCCGAAGCAGGGGGTACAGGTGCTGTGGGGCTTACGCTCACTCAACTCAAAGCAACGAGTGGCACCTATCCTAATTTATTAGGCGACGCGTGGGACCTAGGCACTGACCAGCAACTACCCGCCGTCAAACGATGCATCCTTGATATGGCGGGGATGGGGACTTGTGCATCGTATGCCGCACTGCTCGGCGGGCAACGGTAACCTTAGCGGTCACAAACAGCTTGGGTGATCCTGAGAGTGGGTGCGGTGAGGCTTACACTCGCCCAACTCAAAGCAACGAGTGGCACCTTTCCTGATTTAGGCGACGCGTGGGACCTAGGCACTGATCAGCAACTCCCCGCGGTCAAACGATGCATCCTTGATATGGCGGGGATGGGGACTTGTGCATCGTATGCCGCACTGCTCGGCGGGCAACGGTAACCTTAGCGGCCGCAAACAGCTTGGGTGATTCTGAGAGTGGGTGCGGTGAGGCTTACACTCGCCCAACTCAAAGCAACGAGTGGCACCTTTCCTGATTTAGGCGACGCGTGGGACCTAGGCACTGACCAGCAACTCCCCGCGGTCAGACGATGCATCCTTGATATGGCGGGGATGGGGACTTGTGCATCGTATGCCGCACTGCTCGGCGGGCAACGGTAACCTTAGCGGTCACAAACAGCTTGGGTGGTCCTGAGAGTGGGTGTCTACTCAGACGCTTTCAACTCCTGCACTCCTAACAGCCACCAAGAGCGAACGAGTATACTAATCAATTCGTGGGACCATGTTCGCAGGTTTCACTTGCGTAATCAGTATTATGTTTTCAAAGTTCTAATTGAGTGAACGATGGTAGTATTTCTAGCGAGAACATAGCGTAGCTCCTGAATACGGTGAGTGCTCCATTCGATAATAGTGGACAATTAGCCTTCAGAAATTGACATAAATATCTAACATTTTCGTATATAGTGGTTGACTTAGTACGTATATCATCTATAGTGTGCTTCACGAATAATCACAAACTGATTAGAATGGAGGGGAGTTAAGTTTGTGAGTATAAATATTCGAATGTATGGAGCACTCAATAAAATGGTAAGAGGTATATTATTAATATTCGCCTTGGGCTTTTTATTTCAATGCGGTAAAAGCGACGATTCTTCCAAAGATGTCGACCCTCCTCCGACCAATGTAAAGCTCAGCACTTCAGAGATCACCTTCAAAGATGTGGATGGGGCAGTGGGTGCCACCTACACGATTTCGGTGTCACGCCCACCAGCAGCAGAGAAAACAGTAGAGGTAACCCTAATCTCCGCCAATTCATTGCTTGTGGTATCCCCAACAGTGGTCAGGTTTACGTCTATGAATGTGAGCCCCCAGACGATTACCGTAAAAAGAGCAAATGATGCCAATGATATTATTATGGCCGAGATAATAGGTGAGATAAACCATGACATAGCCACGGGCACGTCGTATGACGCGGAGTTCACTGAATTTGCCATGATGAAAAGCACGGTCAACGTGATGGTAACGCCAACACTAAGCAATGTAAAGCTCAGCACTCCAGAGGTCACCTTCAACGATGTGGATGGGGCAACGGGTGCCACCTACACGATTTTGGTGTCACGCCCACCATCAGCAGGAAAAACAGTAGAGGTAACCCTAACCTCCGCCAATTCATTGCTTGTGGTATCCCCAACAAAGGTTACGTTTACGCCTACGAATGCGAGCCCCCAGACGATTACCGTAAAAAGAGCAAATGATGCCAATGATATTATTATGGCCGAGATAATAGGTGAGATAAACCATGACATAGCCACGGGCACGTCGTATGACGCGGAGTTCACTGAATTTGCCATGATGAAAAGCATGGTCAACGTGAGGGTAACGCCGTACATCCCCGATTCTGACGGCGATGGGCTCATTGAAATATGGAATGCCACAATGCTAAACAACATGCGTTATGATTTGGCGGGCACGAGCTACAAGACCTCGGCAACAGATCCAGGTGATTCCTCTGGTTGCCCAATCGGTGGTTGTAACGGCTACGAGCTCATGGTCAACATCGATTTATTACCCCTACTTGATGCGAACACGAACGGCCAAATTGACACGACAACAAAGACTATTGCGAATCAAGTGCATACGGTGATTGATGTAAACAAAGATACCGGCTGGGTTCCGGTGGGTGATAATGTAAACCAATTTACGGGCACTTTCGAGGGTAACGGCCGCACCATCGCTAACTTGTGGGTGAATATTTCTTCTTCAGGTGATGCCCATGCGGGTTTATTTGGTCGGACTGGTGGAACGATTGCAATTCGTAATGTGGGTGTTGTCTCTGGTAGTGTTTTTTCTTCTTCTTCTGCTTCTGCTTTTTCTTATTCTGGTGGTCTGGTGGGTCAATCTACTTCTTTGACGATCACGAATAGTTATTTCAGCGGTAAGGGTAGTGTTTTTTCTTCTTCTTCTTCTTCTTCTTCTGCTGCTTCTGCTTTTTCTGGTGGTCTGGTGGGTCAATCTACTTCTTTGACGATCGCGAATAGCTACTTTTCTGGGAGTGGTGGTGTTTCTTCCTCTTCTTCTTCTTATTCTGCTCTTTCTTTTTCTGGTGGTCTGGTGGGTCAATCTACTTCTTTGACGATCGCGAATAGCTACTTTTCTGGGAGTGGTGGTGTTTCTTCTTCTTCTTCTTCTTCTTCGCTTTCTTATTCCGGTGGTCTGGTGGGGCGTGTTTCTTCTTCTTCTTCTTTGACGATCACGAATAGCTATTGGAACACCGACGCAAATCAATCAATAGATGGGTCACCCCAGAATCCCAAGCGAGCGCGGGGTAATTCTACGAGTGACCCCATGGGTGCGGTGGGGCTTACGCTAACCGAACTGAAAGAGACGAGTGGCACCTATCCTAATTTATTGGGCGACGCGTGGGACCTAGGCACTGACCAGCAACTCCCCGCCGTCAAACGATGCATCCTTGATATGGCGGGGGTCTGTGCATCGTATGGCGCGCTGCTCGACGGGCAACGGTAACCTTAGCGGTTGCAAACAGCTTGGGTGATCCTGAGAGTGGGTGTCTACTCAGACGCTTTCAACTTTTGCACTCCTAACAGCTACCAAGGGCGAACGAGTGTACAATCGATTAGTGGTCGTGTCATATTTAATCAAAGTTTCTATTTGCGATGAATAATTCTTGTATAGACCACTTATGATTCGTCATTTCTGTAGCCATTGCTGTGGTGATTTGAATTGGTTTTCCTCCCTCATACTCAGCTAGACTTGAATGTGGAAGGCAGAAATTGTAATAATTAGCAACAAAAGAATTATGCCCCTGCATATATTTGAATTTTTTTGAAAAACCCTGACTTTTACGCTCTATTCTATGATTGTGTTGGCGAAGAGTCAAATTATTCCTTTCTACAGCAAAGGTGTTCATCTGATGACTTACTGAAGAGTTTGCAATATATTCATCTAGTAGCTTTTGATCACCAAAGATTAGAGATTTGTCAACTTCCTTACATCTCCCTTTTTCTATTCTCTTAATTATTTGCCCATAACATAGAGATTTGGGTGATTGAAGCTTTCTAGTCATTGAGTCAAATTTACCATAAACTGAAAGAATGGCATCACTATATCCCTCATATCCATCAGAGGTAATCAAGAATTTATCTTCCCTCTTTGGCTTACTTCTTGTTTTTACCTTGGTCAGTAACTTTCTAGCATTCACTGAGGTCCTCTTGCCTGTTATATGCGCTAAAATGAGCTTTTCTACAGGCAATACTGCAGTAAAAGTCCAGATATCCCCTATTTCATCACTTAATCGCTCAGTCTCTGATAGATTGTATTGTTTTTTAAAGACAAAACCCCAATGCTCGTCTAATTGAATTTCATTGAAAGACAGGTTTTTGTATATATTTTTTTTCAACTTTTAGTGAATCTTCACCTGCTGCTTTAACCCAAGCAAGAACTGTATCCTTGCTGATACCAAAGACTCTTCCGGTAGCTCTAATGCCACAGCCCTCAACTGTGTTTTGTAATACCCGAGTAATGGTTTCTTTGCTTTTCTTGCGACGAAAAAAAATAGTGCCTTTATTCTCTGAAAAGCATCTACCACAAGCGGTGCACTTTAAATAGGCTATTTGTTTGTACTTACCAGACATATAAGCAAAGCGCACATTTCCTTCATTTACCTTATGATACTTATGGCAGTCTGTATTTTGACAGCTAAAACCACTTGTATCAAAGGTATATTTTCTTTTGTTCATAATGAGACATAACCTTAATTTAAGGGAGATAAGTCAATTCCTTTTTTAATTGGAAACTTTGATTAAATATGACACGACCATAGAGTCTAGGAAAAAACTTGTTTTGAGCAATATTTAACATAAAAAAAGACCAAAAGCATGCCAAAACCGACCCAAACCATAAAATCGAGTGTCTTTTTCTATTTCTCATCTTTGTTCTTAGTTCTTAGTTCTTAGTTCTTAGTTCTTTCTTAATTTCCATAGAAGCTTTGCAAAATTGAGCCTCAGAGGTTGGAACGCTAGTCAAGCGTCTCCCCAAAAATATTTTTTTTCTGAGGGCGTCTTTGCTTGAATAAATCACATCAATCGAAACACTTAACCGTTAATTTAGATAAATCTTTTGATCTTTATTTTCCTTTTTTCTATTTCGGTGATTGTCTCCGTAATTGTTGTTTTATACCGTTCAGAAATCTTATCAGAATGCTCCGAAAGGCCTTTTGCGTTTTGGTTCAAAAACTGTTTGAGTGCATCAACCTTCTGTAGGGCATTTTCTCGATTTTTTTTGTTCGGAACAAGTTTTCTAGTTACGGTAATTAAATAAAACTTCCCACCCTCAGAGATTACACGAGTTTGATTAATCTTTCCAAATGTTAAAATATCTCGAAAATTGGACGATTTTTCTAAAGGAGCCATAGAAGGAGCACCCGCTGGCTTTTGGTCATCAAGTTTTTCTGAAAGACTAACTTTGTTAATTGAATAGACCCTGAGGCCATAATGTGAAGCTACCCCACGAAGTGACTTCTTTTTGAGAGACTCCCTAATCTCTTGTAATAAATCTTGTTCTAATTTCTTTTTTTTCTCTCTATAGAGGCTGTCTTTAATCGCCTGCCTTTTAATTTGTGTCAACTTTGCATGCTTATCTCTAGACAAATAATCGCTTTTAAATTTCTTTTGTATCTCCATTTCCGTTATGAGACTTTTACGTTTCAAAATTTTATTTTTGGATGCCTGATCCATGATACTCACCTGATAACTAATTTGAATTTGCTTTGCATCCCAAAGTAAAATTTTCTCAGGATTACTAAAAGATTGCACTGCCTCAAGAAGGTTAAGCACATATTGACTAGCGTAGCCATCAACAACATCAGACTCGAACTCTGAATAACCAATCTGATTTCGACGCAGAACCTCTACTTCAAATTTTTTAAAATCGTGACTCACCTTAGTAAAGTAGGATGGAAAATTTTCTTTCAGATAGTCTACCATAATGCGCTTTTTTGAACGAGAAATTGGGTACAAACCAATATTTTTTAAAAGAATTAGATTCACTTTATTCTGAATCAACTGGTTAAACAACTGTTCTTCAATAGATTTTTTAAAGCCATCAGGAAGATTTTTCCCTTCATATCTTTGCCGAATAAAATTCTCTTTTACTCGGCTCAGCTCAAGCTTTGTAAGAACCTCGTCACCAATTTCTGCAGCAAGATAGCGACCTGAACCTGCAGAAGAGGAAACAAAATCAGGCATTCCAAAAGTCAGTGTAATGAGAACAACAATAAAGCCAATAAAAACGTAACTAAATATCTTATATAGGTGCTGAAGTAAGTTCATGATATACAATAATTAGAACACATGGATTCTTTAATTCATTGGTATACCTGTCAAGTAAGATTTTACTTTAGTTTGGGAGAGAGAAGGATGATAGTACCCCCCTACGACCATCATTAGTTGGTTCAGAATTGGTTCAAATCAAGTTATTTGGTTCAAAAGGCTTGGGTTTACTGGTAGAGCAAGTGAAAGACATTTTCCTAAAAAAGGTGCATCAAAAGGCCGACGTTAAATCATCAAATAAAACAGAGGTTCCTAATGAAGCACCCTTCTCAGGTTATTTGTCTAAACAGGTATTCGGCAGTAATGCGAAATAGTAAAGACAAAAAGTTATACAGAATGCAAATGGTTCATTATGCCAAGAAGCATGGTTTCAAGCCAACAGCCAGAATGTTTAAAACGACTGTAAAAACAGTAAAAAAGTGGTTTCGTAGGTTTGAATCAGAGAAATACGTTGGCTTGGAAGACAAGAGCCACGCTCCACACTACTCACCACATGCAATCACAGACTTTGAAAAGGCTTATGTTTGCTTTCTTAAAAAGAAACGTCGAGGCTTTGGTGCTCAGGAACTGAAGAATGTTTACCAACTAGACTTGAGTGTCAAGGCCATTCGCAGAGCGTGGAGGGAGCAAGCACTCTTGAAAAAAAAGCGTAGAAAACATAAAACGAAGCAAAATTTGCGTGAAATTAAGAAATTATGGGGTTTATTTAAGCAATTTGACGTAGATACGAAGCATTTATACGATATTCCTGAGCTTTGGCCTTATATTCAGGAAAATATTGTACCGAAATATCAATATACCTTCAGAGAAGTTTTTTCTGGCTTACAATTTCTAGCTTTTGCAGATGAGTATAATATGGCATACTCTTGTCTGTTTATGGAGGTAATTTTAGATCATCTTGTAAAATCAGGGGTTGATTTAAAGAAAAATAATACGAGAGGGCAAACAGATAATGGCTCAGAGTTTATTGGTGCTTGGAATAAAAAAGGAGATTCGGAGTTTACAAAAGTATTAGCCAGTTATGGTGTGCCACACCAGACGATCCCTGCTGGAGCGCATACTTGGCAGTCTGATGTTGAAACGACTCATAGATTGATTGAGGATCACCTTTACCTGAATGAAACGTATAATTCAAGAGAAGACTTTCTCAACAAAGCTGGCTCCTATCTATTGATGTTCAATTCAATAAGAAAAAATTCTTACAAAGAGAATAAATCGCCCTGGCAGCTGATCCGAGAGGAAAGCACAACTATTGACAAACAAATATTAAATTTACCACCGTTTCGACTGGACTATTTATTTCAAAAGATGCCAATGGTCGTAGGGGGGTACAATCCTATTCTCCATCCCTGATTTTACTTTAGTTGCTCTACCATGGGCTCCAGATGATTTTGCTCATTTGCCTTCATTGGTCAAACTTGCTGATACAATAACTTGTTGATTACTGATAACCTGGGCATTGTATTTTTGTCGGTGTTACCCTCACTTTTCATCTGACTCTGGCATAGAATTTAGGAATGCTTTAGATGCTGATTTTATAAGAAGTTGCTTTTTTTCAGCAGTTCACTAAGTTTGGATAGCACATCCTGGTAAACCAAAACTTTTCTCATCAGGTTCTCCAAAGGTGATATCTTCATTGTAGTAAGCATTTCATTAGATTTTTTTCACTTTTAGCCTGAGAGCTTGTGCAGGAACTAGGATTTTTCTTGCTTTTCTGTGTTCTTCTTTGATTATGTCTTATTATGAAACGATTTATGAAAAGTGATAGAGATCAAGTTATGCTGTTTTCGCATACTATAGCAGACAATTTAGAAGAAAATCACGAGGTTTATGCCTTTGCTGCCTTGTTAGATAAAATTCCTATGAAACCATTTCTTTCTAAGTACTCAAAAGAAGGGGGTCGGGCTTACCATCCGGTTATAATGCTGGGATGCCTTTTTTATGGCTTTCATCGTGGATGGAGAAGCAGCAGAGAATTACAAAAAGCCTGTGAAGAGAACGACGCCATGCGTTATTTAGTTGGTGGTCATAAAGTAAAGTTTCGGTCTATTGCTGAATTCCGTGTTAATTTTGGTAAAGAAATTGGCGAAGTTTTTAATTACTCTGTATCTTTGCTATCCCACAAAAAGAAAAATATTGGTACTGATGTTAAGGTAGATGGAACTAAAATCAAAGCCAGTGCTGCTGACGATCAAACATACAAAAAGTCAGATTTAGAGGGTCGTGTCATATTTAATCAAAGTTTCTATTTGCGATGAATAATTCTTGTATAGACCACTTATGATTCGTCATTTCTGTAGCCATTGCTGGGGTGATTTGAATTGGTTTTCCTCCCTCATACTCAGCTAGACTTGAATGTGGAAGGCAGAAATTGTAATAATTAGCAACAAAAGAATTATGTCCCTGCATATATTTGAATTTTTTTGAAAAACCCTGACTTTTACGCTCTATTCTATGATTGTGTTGGCGAAGAGTCAAATTATTCCTTTCTACAGCAAAGGTGTTCATCTGATGACTTACTGAAGAGTTTGCAATATATTCATCTAGTAGCTTTTGATCACCAAAGATTAGAGATTTGTCAACTTCCTTACATCTCCCTTTTTCTATTCTCTTAATTATTTGCCCATAACATAGAGATTTGGGTGATTGAAGCTTTCTAGTCATTGAGTCAAATTTACCATAAACTGAAAGAATGGCATCACTATATCCCTCATATCCATCAGAGGTAATCAAGAATTTATCTTCCCTCTTTGGCTTACTTCTTGTTTTTACCTTGGTCAGTAACTTTCTAGCATTCACTGAGGTCCTCTTGCCTGTTATATGCGCTAAAATGAGCTTTTCTACAGGCAATACTGCAGTAAAAGTCCAGATATCCCCTATTTCATCACTTAATCGCTCAGTCTCTGATAGATTGTATTGTTTTTTAAAGACAAAACCCCAATGCTCGTCTAATTGAATTTCATTGAAAGACAGGTTTTTGTATATATTTTTTTTCAACTTTTAGTGAATCTTCACCTGCTGCTTTAACCCAAGCAAGAACTGTATCCTTGCTGATACCAAAGACTCTTCCGGTAGCTCTAATGCCACAGCCCTCAACTGTGTTTTGTAATACCCGAGTAATGGTTTCTTTGCTTTTCTTGCGACGAAAAAAAATAGTGCCTTTATTCTCTGAAAAGCATCTACCACAAGCGGTGCACTTTAAATAGGCTATTTGTTTGTACTTACCAGACATATAAGCAAAGCGCACATTTCCTTCATTTACCTTATGATACTTATGGCAGTCTGTATTTTGACAGCTAAAACCACTTGTATCAAAGGTATATTTTCTTTTGTTCATAATGAGACATAACCTTAATTTAAGAGAGATAAGTCAATTCCTTTTTTAATTGGAAACTTTGATTAAATATGACACGACCCGATTAGTGGGATCATTTTTTCTTGACAGATTGATGCTTGGGGTTATCTTCACCCGTGTCTACATCAATTATTGAGTCACAAAAGCCACTTTCTGAGGGTAGTCTTGAATCAGAAAGTTCTCAAAAATTACTTTTTTATTTGCTTGAAAAAATGGACAAGCTTGACACAAAGTTTGACGATCGTATTGACAAGCTTGAAGTAAAGCTTGACGATCGTATTGATAAGCTTGAAGTAAGGCTTGACGATCGTATTGATAAGCTTGACAAAAAACTTGATTTTCAGGTTAGCAAGCTTGATGGTCGTATTGATAAGCTTGATGGTCGTATTGATAAGCTTGATGCAAAGCTTGATAGTCGTTTTTTATGGATGATTGGAATCATGTTCGCAGGCTTCACTTGCGTAATCAGCATCATGTTTTCAAAGTTCTAATTGAGTGAACGATGGTAGTATTTCTAGCGGGAGTATAGCACAGCTCTTGAAAACAGTAAGTGCTCCATTCGATAATAGTGGACAATTAGCCTTCAAAAATTGACTAAATATCTAACATTTTCGTATATAGTGTTTGACTTAGTATGTATACTATCTACAGTGCCCTTCGTGAATAATCGCAGACTGATTAGAACGCGGGGGAGTTAGATTTGTGAGTATAAATATTAGAATGTATGGAGTGCTCAATAAAATGTTAAGAGGTATATTATTAATATTCGCCTTGGGCTTTTTATTTCAATGCGGTAAAAACGACGATTTTGTCAAAGACGGTGACTCTGTCAAAGATGACGACCCTTCTTTGGTCACCTTAAAGCTCAGTACTCCAGAGGTCACCCTCAACGATGTGGATGGGGCAACGGGTGTCACCTACACGATTTCGGTTTCACGCCCACCATCAGCAGAGAAAACAATAGAGGTAAACCTAACCTCCGTCAATCCATTGCTTGAGGTATCCCCAGAGCGGGTTATGTTTACGCCTACGAATGTGAGCCCCCAGACGATTACCGTGAAAAGAGCAAATGGTGCGGTTGCTATTATTGAGACCGAGATAACAGGTGAGATAAGTCATGTCATAACTACTGGCACCAGGTTCACTGAATTTGCCATAATGAATGACACGGTCAACGTGACGGTAAGACCAACCAATGTAAACCTCAGTACTCCAGAGGTCACCTTCAGCGACGTGAGTGGGGCAGTGGGTGCCACCTACACGATTTCGGTGTCACGCCCACCAGCAGCAGAGAAAACAGTAGAGGTAACCCTAACCTCCGCCAATTCATCGCTTGTGGTATCCCCAACAGTGGTCAGGTTTACGTCTATGAATGCACGCCCCCAGACGATTACCGTAAAAAGAGCAAATGATGCAAATGATATTATTACGACCGAGATAACAGGTGCCATAAATCATGTCATGACCACGGGTGCGTCGTATGACGCGGAGTTCACTGAATTTGCCATGATGAATGATACGGTCAACGTAAGGGTAACGCCGTATATCCCTGATTCTGACGGTGATGGGCTCATTGAAATATGGGCTGCCGCAATGCTAGACAACATGCGATATGATCTGGCGGGCACGAGTTATAAAACCTCGGCAATGGATGCAGGTAACGATGCAGGTTGCCCAGCAGATGGTTGTAACGGCTACGAGCTCATGGCCAACATTGATTTATTACCCCTGCTTGATGCGAATGGTAACGGCGAAATTGACATGATGCCAAAGATTGTTGCGGATGTTATGCATACGGTGATTGATGTAGGCTCAGGCAAAGATGAAAGTTGGGTTCCGGTGGGTGATAATTTAAACCGGTTTACGGGCACTTTCGAGGGTAACGGCCGCACCATCGCTAACTTGTGGGTGAATATTCCTTCTTCAGGTAATGTCGTCTATGCGGGTTTATTTGGTGTGACTGGTGACTCAGCCGAGATACGCAATGTGGGAGTTATCTCTGGTGGTGTTTCTTCTTCTCTTTCTTCTTTTTCTTATTCCGGCGGTCTGGTGGGGCGTGTTTTTACTTCTTCTTCTTTGACGATCACGAATAGTTATTTCAGCAGCGAAGGTGGTGCTTCTTCTTCTTCTTCTGGTTTTTCTTCTTATTCCGGTGGTCTGGTGGGGTCTTCTGATGCCACTTTGACGATCATGAATAGCTACTTTTCTGGGAGTGGTGGTGTTTCTTCTTCTTCTTCTTCTTCTTCTCTTTCTGCTGCTTCTGGCGGTCTGGTGGGTGAATCTATTGGTACTTTGACGATCATGAATAGTTATTTCAGCGGTGAAGGTGGTATTTCTTCTTCTGCTGCTTCTGGCGGTCTGGTGGGTGAATCTATTGGTACTTTGACGATCATGAATAGTTATTGGAACACCGACGCACCTCAATCAACAGACGGTGGCATGACACCCCAGAGTCCCAAGCGAGCGCGGGGTAATGCTACGGTCGACCCCATGGGTGCGGTGAGGCTTACACTCGCCCAACTCAAAGCAACGAGTGGCACCTTTCCTGATTTAGGCGACGCGTGGGCCCTAGGCACTGACCAGCAACTCCCCGCGGTCAAACGATGCATCCTTGATATGGCGGGGATGGGGACTTGTGCATCGTATGCCGCACTGCTCGGCGGGCAACGGTAACCTTAGCGGTCACAAACAGCTGGGTGATCCTGAGAGTGGGTGTCTACTCAGAAACTTTCAACTTCTGCACTCCTAACAGCCACCAAGGGCGAGGTTCCTACGACACATAAGGGCGAGCGAGATTTAAGTGTAAAACGATATCTCCCCTTTACACGAAGTCCAGTGATACTTGTGAACAAATGATTCATGGGTGAAATTGGTTTATTAGAAAAGGTAGTTGGGCTATGCTTGCATTGATCGCTTTAGGCCGAGTAAACGAATGAATATCTTGGTTTGCCCAATCGTGAGTGTTCAACGGAGATGAACTTCTTGATGAAGAGTTTTGCGAGGAAATGCGGGAGAAAAAACTTGTTGTCACACCAGCGTATCCTTGATGATGGTTAGGGGCGTTTGATCTGTAATGGAAGGTATAATAATACCCCGCAAATATTTTGATTGGAAACCGATATAAAAAAGCTGATTGAATATTTAATTGAAGCCCTGCCGTACCTTGTAGGTTGTCTAGTGTTATTCCGACTGCATTGTTTTCACCTGAAAATCTTTTTATAAAGTTATAAGCAATAGATTTTCCACTACCGGAAGCGAAATACGCATCAAACCATATATCTCTGATTAGAAATGGGGATATCTTATAAAAACCACTATCTGGTTGCCAAACAGGGAAACTATACATAATCCCAGTAGCCACTTGATATTCAAAATCTGCAAGTCTGGAGGACGAGTTTACTCCCGATGCTACAAACGTGAGCCTCCAGACATTATTTTTGAAGAATCCGGGAAGGTATTCATGGTAAAGTAAAAATGTTTGATAGGAAAAACTGCGAACATTGTGGAGACCATGATTCACACTTGCAGAAATACGAATGTTCCGGCCATCCTCAGGGCTGATTGACTTTCTATAATTATCAGTAGTGTCATATTCATATGATAGGGTTGGAACAGCCCACCAAAGTGAACCCCCTTGAGGGTAGTTTTTGAAGAACCCACTAGAAAGTTTTGCTTCCCAAAAATTGTATGTCAAGCCCAATTGATGACTTGTCTGAAAATAAATAAAAGGGAGACTTACACTCCCTGTAATTCTTTGAGAAGTTGATTCATGTGTAACATCTCCATAAGTGATTTGGTTTGTATAATAAGAAATACTCAAATGCGGCCAAAAGCCAGTATACGAATAGCTTGCTTGTAAAACAATTTGCTGTCGTTCTATAGAGTGCACTCCTGATAATTCGTAAAGGTTCAATTCTAAGGCATCCGAAGAGAATATTGATAATCCATAAGAAACACTGTTTTCTGTATTGAATAGGAGAATAGGAGGGAGCCAAAATAGTGGTGCAATGGAAGCAAAAGGAGTGTATTCTTGAGAAGGTAGATCATCTTTTTTAGTCTTTTGCTCGCTTTCACTATTTTGATTGCCTTGGAATGCCTTGAGTGAAAACTTTTTAGAGTTTGCAGACACAGTCTTGAGGCTTTTTTTTGGATAACTTAGTAGGGCTTGGTTGAACCCCGTCGAGTTGTAAGTGGTGGCTGCGAGAAGTTTGCCATTTGGCGAGATATCGGGGTAGAAAAAACCACCAACAACATTGGTCAGTTGTGATATTTTTTTGCTTTGTATATTATACGAAAAAAGGTTATACACGCCCTTTGAGCGATCAGAACTAAAAATGAGACGGTTGCCACCTGGGTGCCAGCTCGGTTGCAGGTGATTGAAATCACCTGAGGTGATTTGTGAAACCGATATTTTTTCTCGTTCTTTTTTTAGCCCTAGAATAGCAATTTGACTAAAGCTACTTTTATCTTTGAAGCTAAAGGCAATTTTCGTGCCGTCGGGCGAAAAACGGGTAAAGGCAAACTGTACTTCGGATGCATCCACGAGCTTTTCAATTTTTCTGAGATTAGGTTCGCTCAGAAAAATTGAACACCTGCTTGCTTCATTTTGTACGAATACGATTTTTTTTTGAATTTTACTATAATCAACATAATGTGCTCTCAACCCATGACTGAGTTGTTTCAGCTTGGAATTATCTACGTCAAACCGAAAAATATCATAATATCTCGAAAAATGGTGATAGACCTCTAGGTCAGAAATGAACACTTTGCCTTTTTCTCCAACAGAAAGAAAGTTGGTATCGTTGACATCTGAGATTGCATTAGATATTAATTTTTTTTTTTTGAACCATGATGATTGAGTCTCGTTGGGGACCTCGTATCGAAATAGACGCATTTCTGTGTCATTGGCATCTTGAATATAATAGAGAAACTTCCCTGATGGGTCGAACCTCCCCTGCCCCGAATGAAAACCCGTTGTATTTAACAGCCGATAATTGGTGAGAGGTTGTTTTTTGATTTCCTCAATTTTTTCTCTCTGTTTTTTTTCTTCTTGCAACCGCCATTCATCCCATAACGAATTAAGGTCTTTCTCATAACCATAAATAGCTTCCATATTATCACTCGCTTGATATGGCCAAAAATTCTTTGCTTGCTTTTCATAAACAGAGGTGAAAGAATTCTCTCCATATGTTTTATTTAAATATTGAATAAATCTACCTCCATAAATATACTGATTGTTTATTGGCCACTCCCTATGAAAAAAATGAGATACGTCATTGATGGAATCAAAACTATCATCAGCGACTTCATTTCTCATAATCATGTCGCCGTAGGTACTATTGTTGCGACCATAATTGCTCAGTGATTCTTGGTGAACGGCAAAGCCTTCAAGCACCCAAGCCGGCTGAAGTATATTGATAAAGTATATACGGCCAAATATGTACTTGAGTACCTTTGCTAACCCATAGGTCATGTCTAAAGTTAAAGTGTGCGTATATTCGTGCGTTAAAAGAAGGTCAAGCCAGTCATCAAAACGTTCTAACGCTGTGTCCATTTCTGGCCTTACGGGAAATAATACCACCTTGTTATAAGGGAAGGGTGTAGCGTATCCATTAGCCTGGTCTGTTTGGTCTACCAAAACAATGTCAGTTCGTAATGCAGGCTCCCACTTAATTTTTAAGGCAAGTTTAGCATGAATCACCTCAGCAAGCTTTGCCGTTTTCTGAGCCATCCCCTCAAGACCTTGGTGGTAATGTACCCAGAAATGTTCTGTTTTGATTGATCTCCACCGGAGTCTAGGGTCGACTGTCAAAGTAGATACAGATTGGTTAAAGAAGACATAGCAAAGAATAAACTTGAAAAGCAAGAAGGGGAGAGATCTAGAAATCATATCCTTGCATCAGTCAAGTATTTGTGGGTATGGAGTCGTTGTTTTTGTGCTCTATATTGTTTGTAAAGTAATTTCAGCAATTTCAGAAGGTGCTCCCAGTCGCATTGGAATACCCCAATAACCAGTCCCTCTATTTACATAAATCCATGTATTTTTATAGCGATGCAGACCTTCAACAAAGGGTTGAATGAGATGAATAAAAAAATTATAGGGAAATAACTGCCCACCGTGAGTGTGCCCCGATATCTGTAGGTCATAACCAGCCTCTGCTACCTTATAAATACTCCGCGGTTGATGGGCTAAGATAATTTTACACCCATCTACTTTACAGTCTCGAATTGCTTTTGCTGGGTCTGTTTTGTGTTCGGGTAAAATTCTATATGCTCTGTAGTCGGTCACACCTGCTAAAATCAGGTGTGACTTGTTTTTAGTCAAAACAACATGCTCATTCATAAGAACGTTGATTCCGAGATTGCGCAGAGCTTCCACCCAAGCCTCGGCACCCGAATAATATTCATGATTTCCTGTGACAAAATAGCTACCGTACTTTGAACGAAGATTTTTTAGAGGCTCTACATGAGAATATAACGCATCGACGGAACCATCGACCAAATCTCCCGTAATTGCCACTAAATCAGGTTTAGTTGAATTAACCGCATCAACGATGGCTTCTACGTAGCTTCTCTTGATCGTGGGCCCCACATGAATATCAGTAATCTGAGTAATTTTAAAACCATCAAAATTTTTGGGTAAGTTTTTGAGTGGAACACGAACGGGAGTCAAGTTGGCTACTTTTCGAGCTTGATACAGGCTATGGGTGGTAAGGCCAACGGAGGCAGACACAATCACCTTATGACTCGCCTTAATAAAAAATTCCTTCCTGCTTAGAGTGCTGTCTCTTGGGGTTTCCTCAGTGGAGGATACTTTCTTTTTGTCAGTAATTATTGAGCCAGACGCGAATGGAAGCTGAATTTTTCTAAGAATAAACAAGCTTAGCAAAATGAGGTCTCGAAATAAAGTTAAAACAAGAAGTAGGTGGGCAGTTCCCAGCGAGATAAAGGCAAACCAATATAAAAAGTCAGAAAATTTATTTTCAATGAGGCGGAGTGGCATCATCACCATAGAACTATAGATCATCACAAAGAGCAGAATAGAGATGTGTTTTTTTGTCTTTTTTTGAAATGGTAATAGTGCAACAAAACGCTTTTTGAGGTAGATGAACCCAGCGGTTAAAAATGAAGTGAACCCAATGATAAACATGGTGAAGGCCAATAAAGTAAACCAATCAAAACGAAACCAAGAAAAAATAGAAGACATAAATCTTCCAGGCAATGACTTTTAATAGGCTTGTCAAGAATTAATAAATTTTTTCTGCCCGATTGAGCAAGTGAACCAGAGCTTGTGCAGGAACTAGGATTTTTCAGTGCATTTTATGAGATATTTGCTGCGTCAGTCTCATTTTTCAAATATGTCAAGGAATTTATAGTTTATGCAAGTTGTTCTCGTACCATTTTGCCAAAATTAAATGCTGTAGCTGCGATTTTTACCTCTATTTGAACCTTTTTACTGCCTCTGAGCAAGAATTCTCTGAACTTTTTGGCTTGTTTCAAAATTCCAAAAATGGGTTCAATTTCAGAACCTCGCTTTTTATAGAAAGACTTTGCTTCTTCTGAATTCATCTTCTTGATCATTTCATGTTTTAAAGCAAAACCAGAGTCTACTGACAATTTGCGATAACCTCTGCGTAACTCTTCTTCGCTCGTACAACATTGTTCTCTGGCAGGGCAAATGACACAGTCAGGAGGGGTTTACCATGATAATGAGTATATTTCTTTTTATCTTTCACAGATTCATTATGAAATTCTAAGGTTTTACCCTCGGGGCAAACCCAAGAATCATCATCCTCGTCATATTTAAACTGATGAGCTTCATAACCTGAATCCCCTTCTCCTTTTCTTTCTTTGGCTACCTGATCAGGTGAAGGTATAAAACCATTGATCCCTTTTGAATCCAGGTATTCCAAACCACTTGAATGAAAGTAACCCGAATCTGCAGAAGCTGTCTGTATACTGGTCCCTGTGTTTGACTCAGCTTTAGAAAGGGTAGGAGCTAATTGCTCTAAATCATTTTCTGAATTAGCTTCAGCAATGTCAGCTGCCAAAATATAGCCTTCTGATGAGGTAACTTGAATGTTGTAGCTTTGAGAAATTTTACCATTCCGTTTCATGAATTTAGCATCTGGATCAGTAAGATTTATTTTAGAATCAGAAGCAGACTCTTGATTCTCTTCCAGACTTTTACTGATCGTAACATACTTTTGAGCTTTCCTAAGCATAACAGAATCATTATCCTCTGCAGCCTGGTCTTCATTTATCAATAATTCTGGCTCGTTAGCATGAGAATTAGTTGTATCTTCTAAAAAGACCTCAACTTCTTTTTCTCCTGTTTTTAGAGCTTCTATATCCTGTGTACCTTCTATAGTTTCTGAAGAATCTTTTTCAACAGATGTAGAAAACTCGGCTGGTTCACTTTGCTTTCCTTCTGCTGTTTTTAATGACTCTCTCTTTGCCTTTTCACTCGCTTTTTGTAAGCGAATAAACTCCTCAATGATCGTATCTACCTCTTCAGGATTAAGCTCATAGCCACTGTTGTCTTTACCATATAGTTTATCTTCCTCAATATCTAATTCCATACCTGAGCGTAGATACTCTAAGATCTCTTGCTGTATAGCTCTTTTACGTTCCTCTAAATCTGACTTTTTGTATGTTTGATCGTCAGCAGCACTGGCTTTGATTTTAGTTCCATCTACCTTAACATCAATACCAATATTTTTCTTTTTGTGGGATAGCAAAGATACAGAGTAATTAAAAACTTCGCCAATTTCTTTACCAAAATTAACACGGAATTCAGCAATAGACCGAAACTTTACTTTATGACCACCAACTAAATAACGCATGGCGTCGTTCTCTTCACAGGCTTTTTGTAATTCTCTGCTGCTTCTCCATCCACGATGAAAGCCATAAAAAAGGCATCCCAGCATTATAACCGGATGGTAAGCCCGACCCCCTTCTTTTGAGTACTTAGAAAGAAATGGTTTCATAGGAATTTTATCTAACAAGGCAGCAAAGGCATAAACCTCGTGATTTTCTTCTAAATTGTCTGCTATAGTATGCGAAAACAGCATAACTTGATCTCTATCACTTTTCATAAATCGTTTCATAATAAGACATAAACAAAGAAGAACACAGAAAAGCAAGAAAAATCCTAGTTCCTGCACAAGCTCACCAGAGATTGTCTTTAATTAACTCTACGGATGACAAATAACCTAGCAACAACCATATTTCCTGCACAGCCTCAATGGTATAATAAAAAGAAACGTCACACTTCCATAAACTTTTGACACCGTATGAAGCCTTTAGAGACTTGAGTCAAATTAGAGCAGAGACTTAATTTGTCAGATATGTAATTGGTCTTCATACGCTTTAGAAATTTCTTTGGGTGCTTGAATCAACTCAATAAGAACACCATTACCTGAGATTGGATATTCTTCATTACTCTTGGGGTGGATGAAACAAACGTCATACCCAGAAGAACCTTTTCGAATTCCCAATGGAGCTAATCGAACACCCTGCTTAGGTAGCCACTCATATGCTATTTTTAAATTATCAATCCAGAAGCCAATATGATTTAAAGGTGGCTCACTCACTTTTGGTTTTTTCTTTGGATCAATTGGTTGCATTAAATTGATCTCGACATGAAAAGGTTTTTCCCCTAGCACAAGAATATCTTCATTTACATTTTCTAGCTCATTTTTGGAAGTGGCTACTTTTTCAACTCCCAAAAGATCGACCCACAATGCACCTAAAACACTTTTATCAGAAGAGCCAATCGCCACTTGTTGCAAACCTAATATTCGAAATGGAGGTTGGTTACTCATTGTGTAGTAAGTAATAGAACTAAAAAAACATGGGAAGAAAGAATAATACTTTTTCGTGTAGTAAATACTCCACTGTCTTAAAATCTTGCAGCAAGGGTGATAGTTGATCAAACTTTTGAAAAAGTGGTGCTTTTATTTTTGGATAAAAATTAACGACCAGCTCATCTTCTTCTGTTAAATCGAGATTTTTTTTAAGGTCACGAAAAATATCCCGCAAGCCACCAAGGTGATCTACCAATCCTAAGGCTTTTGCTTTTCTCCCCGAATAGATTTTGCCTTCGCCTAGTTTCTTAATGGTGGCTATTGGCATTGATCTCCCTTGGTGAATTCTCTCTGCAAACAAGTCATACATTGAATTCATATTTTTTTTTATTAATTGAACCTGCTGGGGAGAAAAATTAGAGAATCCCGAAAAGATATCAGACTGCTCTCCAACTTTTACTCGATCTATATTGACTCCTATTTTTTTGAGAGCACCTGCTATATTAAATTTACCCATAATAACTCCTATGGAACCTGTGATGCTCATTGGTGAAGAATAGACATGGTTCGAAACGGCTGATAAATAGTATCCGCCCGATGCGGCCACATCAGACTGAGAGACAAATATGGGGGGAGATTTTTCTTTAGACAGTTTTTTCTTCTTGGCATCTTTTTTAGCAGACTTTTTTGGTTCACGTGATAATAATGATTGATATTTTTTTGATAAACGCACCCAAGGATCGTCATGTGCATTCCTTTTCGTTTTAAGCCTCATAATTTCTGACCAAAGTAAATCAGAAACAAGAGCAGAACCGCCGGGAGAATTCCAGCGAAGAATGTAAGCATCATACTGGCTCTTTTCTTGGAGATCTTTGAGAGTTTCTTGATAATCTAAATAAGATATGGCTTTGGGATTTGGTTCTTCACTATCAAGAATAACACCTTCTCCAACTAAGAAAGCCACTTTTTTTCTTTTTATTAGTGAAAAGATTTTCTTCTGTTTCTTTTGAGCTTTCGAAATCGCTTTTTCTAAGCTAGAGAAGGAAGTCGTTTTTAAGTCGTGCTCTCTTTGAATAATAAGTCTGAGCTCATTGAGATACAAAACACCATCTAAAAGTCCTGCTTTGAATGCTTCTTGAGAGCTAATTAAAGCTTGCTTTTGGATCGCGGTTAAACTAGACACTTTGAGATGTCTATTCCGTGATTTTTTGAGAGCGTCTCCAAACTCTTTTTGGAAATCTTTCAATAATTCTTGCAACTGTTTTTTACTACGTTCAGAAAAATTTTTTCGTGTATATTTTTCACCCGCACTTTTATAATTTCCAATTTGGATAAAATTTGCCCGAATATTTAATTTTTTGAAAAGACTGTCAAAAAATAGGGAGCTTGTTTCTAAACCAGTTAATTGAAGGCTCATTGCAGGTGATGCGTAAATTTCTTTGGCTCCTAAAGCGACATAGTAATCAAGAGCGTCCGCAGAATCAAGAAACACTTTTACTTCTACTTTCTGACTCAAACTTCCTAATAGTTGATTCAACTCCCATGCCTTAGACCAGCCCAATTTTGGATTATGAATCACAACTAAAATTTCTTTGAGCTCTTTTTTTAGTCTGGATTTTGGAAGAGAGAGCAAGTCATCCAAAATGACTAACTCCAGTATTTTCAAGTAAAAACGATTTTCTGTCGGTTTCAATATTGACATAATGCCAGAGGTAAGAGGTGCCTCACTCATTTTACCTTCTAGTTTTATTTCGATAAGTTTAACTTTTTTCAGTGACAAAAGTTTAATGAATAGGTAGTACCACACCCTTAAAGGGAGCGATAAAACTTGAAATGCTATTTGGAGGAATACACGCATGTTTATATCCATCGTTGGTATCTTTTATATAATGTCTGCTATTTGAACAGCATTTAAAGCCGCACCTTTGAGGAGTTGATCACCCGAAATAAAGAATTGAGCACTGTTATCTGATTGAGAATCTCTACCCCGAATTCGTCCAACAAGGCATTCGTATTTTTCACTTGCTTCCAGAGGCATAGGGAAATAATTTTTTTCTCGATCATCAACAATAATAACTCCCGAAAAATCTGTAAAGCACTGTAATAATTCTTGAGTGGAAGGGGCTTCTTCTTTGAAGCGAAGGCAAATAGACTCAGAGTGTGCTCGAAGCACGGGGACTCTAATACAGGTGGGTGCAATTTTCATATCAGTATCATCTAAAATTTTTTTAGTTTCTTGGATCATTTTGAGCTCTTCTTCACAATAGCCAGAACTATCGACCTGGGAATTGTGAGAAAAGAGATTAAAAGCATAGGGGAAAGGAAATATTTCAGGCTCTCGCATTTTATCATCTAAAAAATCTTTGGTGCTATTTTTGAGCTCTTCCATGGCCTTCCAGCCAGCGCCTGATGCAGCTTGGTAGGTAGAAACAACAATTTGCTCAACAGGAAATCTTTTGTGAATAGGGAAAACCCCCATAAGCATGATAATGGTTGAACAATTTGGGTTTGCAATGAGACCCAAATGCCCTTCAAGATGATGCGGGTTTACTTCAGGAATCACGAGGGGAGTGTCTGCTTCCATACGAAAGGCCGAAGAATTGTCAATAAGAATTGTTCCTTCACCCAAACAAGATTCACGATATTTCTCACTTATAGAGCTTCCTGCTGAAAAAAAAATAAGATCTAAAGATTTAAAAGAGTTCTGATTTAATTCCTGAATGATAAGAATACTTTCATGATAGTGAACATTTTTTCCCACACTTTTTTTTGAAGCAAATAACGTTATATTTTCTGGAGGGAGGTTTGACCGTTCAAAAATCTTCAAAAATTCCATACCAACAGCACCAGTTGCACCCACGACTCCTATCCTTTTGTCTTTCAAGGAAGAGAAGTTATAGGCTTTCTGTTGGAGGTCGTGATTGTTTTGAGAAGCTATCTTCATCTTTTAACATACTAAAACTCTTAGAGTGGAGACGGCCGGGATCGAACCGGCGACCTCGTGAATGCCATTCACGCACTCTCCCAACTGAGCTACGCCCCCATGGTCAAAGTACACACCATTTTTGGTGTACGTGTTAGCGTGAAAAGCACTTACGGGCATGGGAGTGAGTAAATACTCAAAAAGTGGCTAGATTGGAAACAACAAAACGCAGACTAGATTGGGTCGTGTCATATTTAATCAAAGTTTCTATTTGCGATGAATAATTCTTGTATAGACCACTTATGATTCGTCATTTCTGTAGCCATTGCTGGGGTGATTTGAATTGGTTTTCCTCCCTCATACTCAGCTAGACTTGAATGTGGAAGGCAGAAATTGTAATAATTAGCAACAAAAGAATTATGCCCCTGCATATATTTGAATTTTTTTGAAAAACCCTGACTTTTACGCTCTATTCTATGATTGTGTTGGCGAAGAGTCAAATTATTCCTTTCTACAGCAAAGGTGTTCATCTGATGACTTACTGAAGAGTTTGCAATATATTCATCTAGTAGCTTTTGATCACCAAAGATTAGAGATTTGTCAACTTCCTTACATCTCCCTTTTTCTATTCTCTTAATTATTTGCCCATAACATAGAGATTTGGGTGATTGAAGCTTTCTAGTCATTGAGTCAAATTTACCATAAACTGAAAGAATGGCATCACTATATCCCTCATATCCATCAGAGGTAATCAAGAATTTATCTTCCCTCTTTGGCTTACTTCTTGTTTTTACCTTGGTCAGTAACTTTCTAGCATTCACTGAGGTCCTCTTGCCTGTTATATGCGCTAAAATGAGCTTTTCTACAGGTAATACTGCAGTAAAAGTCCAGATATCCCCTATTTCATCACTTAATCGCTCAGTCTCTGATAGATTGTATTGTTTTTTAAAGACAAAACCCCAATGCTCGTCTAATTGAATTTCATTGAAAGACAGGTTTTTGTATATATTTTTTTTCAACTTTTAGTGAATCTTCACCTGCTGCTTTAACCCAAGCAAGAACTGTATCCTTGCTGATACCAAAGACTCTTCCGGTAGCTCTAATGCCACAGCCCTCAACTGTGTTTTGTAATACCCGAGTAATGGTTTCTTTGCTTTTCTTGCGACGAAAAAAAATAGTGCCTTTATTCTCTGAAAAGCATCTACCACAAGCGGTGCACTTTAAATAGGCTATTTGTTTGTACTTACCAGACATATAAGCAAAGCGCACATTTCCTTCATTTACCTTATGATACTTATGGCAGTCTGTATTTTGACAGCTAAAACCACTTGTATCAAAGGTATATTTTCTTTTGTTCATAATGAGACATAACCTTAATTTAAGAGAGATAAGTCAATTCCTTTTTTAATTGGAAACTTTGATTAAATATGACACGACCCTAGATTGAATTAAATCGTTTTTTACACCCACTTTTTAAGCTTTACAGGTCATGTTGAACAGATTTACCCGAAGCAGATGTTGAAAAAAAAAGCAACTAATTGTTATATTGGCCTCATCAAGAGACTCAGTGCTCACAATATTTGCTTTTATTCTACTCATCATTTTTTAATTATTTTTTGCGTAGAGACTTCTTAACTCCCTCGAGAGAGATTCAGCAGAGCTTCAGTGGAGGTTGGGAAGAAACTAGGGTCTAGTTCGGGAGAAAGCCTGCCCAGAAAAAAAAATCCAAAAAATTGAACTGTCCACTAAAGCGAGTCAGGGCCACTACCTCGTATTATTATAAGATACGAGTTCTGATAAACGAAAGTCTCGTAAAATTTTTTTACTTGAATCAATCATTCTTTTCAAAAAAAAATCATAACTTTTACCTCGCCATTCAGAAATTTCATAGACCGGCGAGAGTGTTTGTCTTTTCATATTTTCCGAAAAATTTTCTAGTAAATGCTCAAATGCAACATTAATCTTGTAAAGATACGAACCTGTAGTTTGCAAGTAACGTGTGTCAATGATATCTTTTTGAAGCACTGGGAGAGAGAAGGATGATAGTACCCCCCTACGACCATCATTAGTTGGTTCAGAATTGGTTCAAATCAAGTTATTTGGTTCAAAAGGCTTGGGTTTACTGGTAGAGCAAGTGAAAGACATTTTCCTAAAAAAGGTGCATCAAAAGGCCGACGTTAAATCATCAAATAAAACAGAGGTTCCTAATGAAGCACCCTTCTCAGGTTATTTGTCTAAACAGGTATTCGGCAGTAATGCGAAATAGTAAAGACAAAAAGTTATACAGAATGCAAATGGTTCATTATGCCAAGAAGCATGGTTTCAAGCCAACAGCCAGAATGTTTAAAACGACTGTAAAAACAGTAAAAAAGTGGTTTCGTAGGTTTGAATCAGAGAAATACGTTGGCTTGGAAGACAAGAGCCACGCTCCACACTACTCACCACATGCAATCACAGACTTTGAAAAGGCTTATGTTTGCTTTCTTAAAAAGAAACGTCGAGGCTTTGGTGCTCAGGAACTGAAGAATGTTTACCAACTAGACTTGAGTGTCAAGGCCATTCGCAGAGCGTGGAGGGAGCAAGCACTCTTGAAAAAAAAGCGTAGAAAACATAAAACGAAGCAAAATTTGCGTGAAATTAAGAAATTATGGGGTTTATTTAAGCAATTTGACGTAGATACGAAGCATTTATACGATATTCCTGAGCTTTGGCCTTATATTCAGGAAAATATTGTACCGAAATATCAATATACCTTCAGAGAAGTTTTTTCTGGCTTACAATTTCTAGCTTTTGCAGATGAGTATAATATGGCATACTCTTGTCTGTTTATGGAGGTAATTTTAGATCATCTTGTAAAATCAGGGGTTGATTTAAAGAAAAATAATACGAGAGGGCAAACAGATAATGGCTCAGAGTTTATTGGTGCTTGGAATAAAAAAGGAGATTCGGAGTTTACAAAAGTATTAGCCAGTTATGGTGTGCCACACCAGACGATCCCTGCTGGAGCGCATACTTGGCAGTCTGATGTTGAAACGACTCATAGATTGATTGAGGATCACCTTTACCTGAATGAAACGTATAATTCAAGAGAAGACTTTCTCAACAAAGCTGGCTCCTATCTATTGATGTTCAATTCAATAAGAAAAAATTCTTACAAAGAGAATAAATCGCCCTGGCAGCTGATCCGAGAGGAAAGCACAACTATTGACAAACAAATATTAAATTTACCACCGTTTCGACTGGACTATTTATTTCAAAAGATGCCAATGGTCGTAGGGGGGTACAATCCTATTCTCCATCCCTATCTTTTTGAAGCACCGTTTTACTGATTGCCAGTTCGCTTATATATTTCTTCAACATCGCTGTTTGTGAAGATGTCTCTTCCACTATGAAATAGAATCTTTCAAGATCACCAAACAAGTTGGATAAGTTCATCCAGTCATGAGTTCCTTTGAATATATATTGTGCCGTCGGAAAAAAATTTTGGTGAAACTGTGAAACAGCACCTACCAAATGTCTCATTTCAGTAAGAAGCGTAGGGGTCAAAAAAACTATCTGGATATTGTTTTATTTTTTCCATATTTTTTTCTATGATTTTATTTACGGCTAACTTTTTTTGAGAACCTGCACCCCTCGCTTGGATTTTGGTTTCAGATATTTCAGTTGCATCTTTGATAAATTTGACTTCTTGTATCAAGAATGTTTGTACGTCCCCTTTATCACGGACCAGCATTTGAATCCTTTGCTCCAATTGTTCCATATCAAAAATTGCCGAACTATATTTTTTTGCCGCTGATTGAAACTTTTTCCTCAACATTTGCAATAATTCCCACTCTTCCTGAGAAGTCATTGTCACCCCTTATTTTTTATTGTTTCATCATTTTTTGGAGTTCATGAATTACCCTCTGATCAATGATAAATGGAGTCGTTGGCATACCCTCCAGAGGAGTTTTTTCAACTGGGTCTTTTATTTGAGCTTCTTCCTGAGTCTCTTCTTTGTTTGTTAGAGCTATTTTGATTATTCGGTATAGAGTCCATACAGATACAATCGAAATGAGGGAGGCTATCATATAGGCCATAATTTTTGTAAGGAAAGGATCATCCATATAATGCATGGCAATTTTACCCGCATCTGTTGTATCAATGGAACCTCTGAAAAAATCAAATAAATCAAACAAACCATAGAGGGAGGTAATGCCCCCCATATAAAACATCGCGTAGCGACTGATATTTCGAAATAATATTCCAGTAACGATGAAAAGAAGTGACCATAAGATAATTAAAAAATAAAGACCAGAATCTACATCTGATGAAAAGCGAAGCGTGAAAAATAAAATCAGCATTCCTAGGAAGCTGGGGTAATATTGAGAGTATTTTCTTGATAGAGAAGCGAACAACATCAGAGAACCCCAAAGTATACAACCAATATAACCAGCAGAAGCTATTGTCAAAAAGTCTCCTCCACTCGTCACGGTGTAACCAGATTCATCCCACGAGATAAAAATTGATTCTACACTCCCTCCTGTAATCAAAGCACCGATAGCGTGAGACATTTCGTGCAAAAAGACGACAATCAGCTTTAGGGGTTGAATCCATACATGATTCCAAAAAATACCGATTGTTACGAAAACAATGAGAAGAGTTATTAGTCTCCAGCGATGCGATAATTGCATAACCTATCGTCGGCTACTCATACAGAAAAGATTAATTTCAATATAGAGCTAACTTCAAGGCACCCAAGGAACGGTATATCTACTCAAAGAAAATTGCAACAAAAAAATATAAACTTCAGGCGTATGTTGTCTTATAATCATCGAGATATTCTCTTCGTTGAGCAATTTTTCTGTTATCAATAAAAATAAAATAAATATTTACTATTTGTTTTTTTGCTTTTTTTAGAAATTTATACTTTTTACGCTTCAAATAATTAACTCCTTTTCGCTAAATTCATAACAGTGTGGTTTAGAACCTCCAAATGAAAGATTTGAAATTAATTTTGCTAACCTTTGCATACCCTTCCCATCCAGATGGAAATTTGTCTTTTGAAGACCTGACCACTTTTGTACAAACCATAAGGCAAGCATCCTGTGGTAGGGTGAGATGTGATATAGTTTAATTTCTTTACCAAGATAAATAGCCTCAAAAAGGCTCTGCCCAAAGTAGGTGTATATTTGTTTTCTTCTCATCATCTGATTGATATAAATCATTTGACTCTTCAAGCTAACCATTTTGAATTTATCTCCAGCCAATATATGTTTTGGATGAGCTTGATATCGAGGTAAATAACGGAGGCTAGACTGTTGTGCCTTTGACCTTTTTTGCGTCAAATAATCGGGGAGGAGTAACCGAAATAAAGATGTCTTAAGCTCGTGAGTATTCATGGCCATATTGGGTAAGGTATCCCAAACGATATCAGCTTGTTGCCTACCGAGTCCTAAGTTGTCGACGGCTATCAAAATTTTTTTTTTGTTCATAATGATTTTGTTTGGAAAACTCACGTTGCGTTTATCTAAAACGATGATTTGATATGGTACATTGACATCTTTAAATGATTTAAATATATTTAATTTGATGCCGTAACCTTTCAAGTTTTTTTGTAATCCGAGCATACGTAAGATATGCCCGTGACCGTAGCCACATCCATAGCCTACAACACAAAGAGCATGAAGCTCACTTTCTTTCACTGAAAGATTCCACCTCTTTCGGAGGATAGCAGTTTTCTATATTGATTTTTTACTGACGAAAGAGCTCTCGGTTCATTTTTTTCATCCTTTTGTCGGATGCTCCGAGAGAAAAAAAAAGGAAGGTAATAACAGCTCCAAATATCGTAGAAACACCAACGACATAAGCAAGAGCCACCCGAGCCTCAGCCAATATAAAGTCAACTTGAACTGTCTTTAAATTTGACAGTAGAAAGACGAGATAGAAGAAAAAAGAGAGACCAAGCATGTATAATCTTAGAGGCATCGCAAATATCAAATTTGGAGAGTGTTGAAGCTCCCACACATTGGACAATATTCGGTGCTACCTTCATCGGAATATTGATTAATGACATTATAAGTTTCTACGGTAGCATCCCAACGATAATCACAATCTTCACAGGCATAACTGATGGATGAAGTTTTTGTCTCACCCACTTCTTCATCATCTTCATCATCATCATCATCATTTTGAACTTCATAATCGTACGCACTAACAATATTTGCATCCTCCTGAATTATCATGAGTTCAATATAACCATATTCTTCGGTTTCTTTATCCACACAAACCCTCCTAAGCCAGCTGTACTACAAGTGTTTTATTTAAGGTGTGAAAAAGCAAGTATTTTTTTAGGTACTTCATAGAAACGAATGACCCGTAGGAGAGCTTGTGCAGGAACTAGGATTTTTCAGTGCATTTTATGAGATATTTGCTGCGTCAGTCTCATTTTTCAAATATGTCAAGGAATTTATAGTTTATGCAAGTTGTTCTCGTACCATTTTGCCAAAATTAAATGCTGTAGCTGCGATTTTTGGTCGTGTCATATTTAATCAAAGTTTCCAATTAAAAAAGGAATTGACTTATCTCTCTTAAATTAAGGTTATGTCTCATTATGAACAAAAGAAAATATACCTTTGATACAAGTGGTTTTAGCTGTCAAAATACAGACTGCCATAAGTATCATAAGGTAAATGAAGGAAATGTGCGCTTTGCTTATATGTCTGGTAAGTACAAACAAATAGCCTATTTAAAGTGCACCGCTTGTGGTAGATGCTTTTCAGAGAATAAAGGCACTATTTTTTTTCGTCGCAAGAAAAGCAAAGAAACCATTACTCGGGTATTACAAAACACAGTTGAGGGCTGTGGCATTAGAGCTACCGGAAGAGTCTTTGGTATCAGCAAGGATACAGTTCTTGCTTGGGTTAAAGCAGCAGGTGAAGATTCACTAAAAGTTGAAAAAAAATATATACAAAAACCTGTCTTTCAATGAAATTCAATTAGACGAGCATTGGGGTTTTGTCTTTAAAAAACAATACAATCTATCAGAGACTGAGCGATTAAGTGATGAAATAGGGGATATCTGGACTTTTACTGCAGTATTGCCTGTAGAAAAGCTCATTTTAGCGCATATAACAGGCAAGAGGACCTCAGTGAATGCTAGAAAGTTACTGACCAAGGTAAAAACAAGAAGTAAGCCAAAGAGGGAAGATAAATTCTTGATTACCTCTGATGGATATGAGGGATATAGTGATGCCATTCTTTCAGTTTATGGTAAATTTGACTCAATGACTAGAAAGCTTCAATCACCCAAATCTCTATGTTATGGGCAAATAATTAAGAGAATAGAAAAAGGGAGATGTAAGGAAGTTGACAAATCTCTAATCTTTGGTGATCAAAAGCTACTAGATGAATATATTGCAAACTCTTCAGTAAGTCATCAGATGAACACCTTTGCTGTAGAAAGGAATAATTTGACTCTTCGCCAACACAATCATAGAATAGAGCGTAAAAGTCAGGGTTTTTCAAAAAAATTCAAATATATGCAGGGGCATAATTCTTTTGTTGCTAATTATTACAATTTCTGCCTTCCACATTCAAGTCTAGCTGAGTATGAGGGAGGAAAACCAATTCAAATCACCCCAGCAATGGCTACAGAAATGACGAATCATAAGTGGTCTATACAAGAATTATTCATCGCAAATAGAAACTTTGATTAAATATGACACGACCCGATTTTTACCTCTATTTGAACCTTTTTACTGCCTCTGAGCAAGAATTCTCTGAACTTTTTGGCTTGTTTCAAAATTCCAAAAATGGGTTCAATTTCAGAACCTCGCTTTTTATAGAAAGACTTTGCTTCTTCTGAATTCATCTTCTTGATCATTTCATGTTTTAAAGCAAAACCAGAGTCTACTGACAATTTGCGATAACCTCTGCGTAACTCTTCTTCGCTCGTACAACATTGTTCTCTGGCAGGGCAAATGACACAGTCAGGAGGTTTACCATGATAATGAGTATATTTCTTTTTATCTTTCACAGATTCATTATGAAATTCTAAGGTTTTACCCTCGGGGCAAACCCAAGAATCATCATCCTCGTCATATTTAAACTGATGAGCTTCATAACCTGAATCCTCTTCTCCTTTTCTTTCTTTGGCTACCTGATCAGGTGAAGGTATAAAACCATTGATCCCTTTTGAATCCAGGTATTCCAAACCACTTGAATGAAAGTAACCCGAATCTGCAGAAGCTGTCTGTATACTGGTCCCTGTGTTTGACTCAGCTTTAGAAAGGGTAGGAGCTAATTGCTCTAAATCATTTTCTGAATTAGCTTCAGCAATGTCAGCTGCCAAAATATAGCCTTCTGATGAGGTAACTTGAATGTTGTAGCTTTGAGAAATTTTACCATTCCGTTTCATGAATTTAGCATCTGGATCAGTAAGATTTATTTTAGAATCAGAAGCAGACTCTTGATTCTCTTCCAGACTTTTACTGATCGTAACATACTTTTGAGCTTTCCTAAGCATAACAGAATCATTATCCTCTGCAGCCTGGTCTTCATTTATCAATAATTCTGGCTCGTTAGCATGAGAATTAGTTGTATCTTGGTTTAACCCCCTAAAACTGGACACTTTATTGTGTTAAATTTAGGAGGTAAAACTATGATTAAAAGACAAAGATACAGTAAGGAAGCAAAAGAGAGATTGGCTTTGGAGATGATTTCAGGTCAGACTAGCACGGCAGAAATATCTAAGAGAGAGATGATTTCAGTCGCAACTTTATCGAGATGGAAGCGACAGCTGGTTTCCGAAGGCTTTGAAGATAAAAATGGGGTTGAGTTAGAATTGAGAAAAAAAATTTCCTATTTAGAATCGGCCTTATCTGACTTAATGATAGAAAATCAGATTTTAAAAAAAACGGAAAAACTTCTTCAAGAATACAGGCAAAAAGAGAAATTATCAAGAATAGCCTCAGCACAGAATTTGGGATCACAAGGAGTTGCAGAGTTATGAAACTAGAAAAGTCAACTTATTATTATAAGTCGAAGGAGAAGAAAGATGATTCAACGATTCTAAAATCTATCCATGAAATTAGTGATCAATTGAACCAAGTAGGTTATATCTCGATGACGCAAATTCTAAAAGATAGAGGCTTTACAATAAATAAGAAGCGAGTTTACCGAATTATGAAAGAAAATAGACTTTTATGCACTAAAAAGGTGTTTTTGAAGCCAAAAACTACCCAATCTAAGCATAATTTCAGAAAATATCCCAATTTGATTAAAAGTGTGCAAGCTGATCCCTTCAAGGTAATTGTTGGCGATATAACCTATTTTGATATTAATTCGAAAGACCACTATTTAGCTTTGCTCATGAGGCTTATGAGTCGCCGTATCGTAGGAGCGGCCATTTCTGATAAAAATAACACCCAACTGGTCATAGCAGCCTTTCTTTCGCTTAAAAGAGAAATAGGAGATTTACAAAATTACTACCATCATACTGATGCTGACGTCAGATATTGCTCAAATGAGTATATCGCTCTATTAGAAGAAAGTAGAATCAATATTTCCATGTGTCGTGGTAATGTGTATGAAAACGCTCATGCCGAATCATTGAATAAAACAATTAAATATAAAGAAATTAATTTATCAGAATATCAAAACTTTGAAGAAGCTCAAAAAAGTATCTTCAGGTTTATCCATCTTTATAATACGATGAAGCCACATTCAGCTTTAGGATGGGTGACACCTCAAAAATATGAGGAGAAATATCTAAAAGAATAAGAAAAAGACTGTCCAGTTTTAGGGGGTTAAAGCATCTTTCTAAAAAGACCTCAACTTCTTTTTCTCCTGTTTTTAGAGCTTCTATATCCTGTGTACCTTCTATAGTTTCTGAAGAATCTTTTTCAACAGATGTAGAAAACTCGGCTGGTTCACTTTGCTTTCCTTCTGCTGTTTTTAATGACTCTCTCTTTGCCTTTTCACTCGCTTTTTGTAAGCGAATAAACTCCTCAATGATCGTATCTACCTCTTCAGGATTAAGCTCATAGCCACTGTTGTCTTTACCATATAGTTTATCTTCCTCAATATCTAATTCCATACCTGAGCGTAGATACTCTAAGATCTCTTGCTGTATAGCTCTTTTACGTTCCTCTAAATCTGACTTTTTGTATGTTTGATCGTCAGCAGCACTGGCTTTGATTTTAGTTCCATCTACCTTAACATCAGTACCAATATTTTTCTTTTTGTGGGATAGCAAAGATACAGAGTAATTAAAAACTTCGCCAATTTCTTTACCAAAATTAACACGGAATTCAGCAATAGACCGAGGGATGGAGAATAGGATTGTACCCCCCTACGACCATTGGCATCTTTTGAAATAAATAGTCCAGTCGAAACGGTGGTAAATTTAATATTTGTTTGTCAATAGTTGTGCTTTCCTCTCGGATCAGCTGCCAGGGCGATTTATTCTCTTTGTAAGAATTTTTTCTTATTGAATTGAACATCAATAGATAGGAGCCAGCTTTGTTGAGAAAGTCTTCTCTTGAATTATACGTTTCATTCAGGTAAAGGTGATCCTCAATCAATCTATGAGTCGTTTCAACATCAGACTGCCAAGTATGCGCTCCAGCAGGGATCGTCTGGTGTGGCACACCATAACTGGCTAATACTTTTGTAAACTCCGAATCTCCTTTTTTATTCCAAGCACCAATAAACTCTGAGCCATTATCTGTTTGCCCTCTCGTATTATTTTTCTTTAAATCAACCCCTGATTTTACAAGATGATCTAAAATTACCTCCATAAACAGACAAGAGTATGCCATATTATACTCATCTGCAAAAGCTAGAAATTGTAAGCCAGAAAAAACTTCTCTGAAGGTATATTGATATTTCGGTACAATATTTTCCTGAATATAAGGCCAAAGCTCAGGAATATCGTATAAATGCTTCGTATCTACGTCAAATTGCTTAAATAAACCCCATAATTTCTTAATTTCACGCAAATTTTGCTTCGTTTTATGTTTTCTACGCTTTTTTTTCAAGAGTGCTTGCTCCCTCCACGCTCTGCGAATGGCCTTGACACTCAAGTCTAGTTGGTAAACATTCTTCAGTTCCTGAGCACCAAAGCCTCGACGTTTCTTTTTAAGAAAGCAAACATAAGCCTTTTCAAAGTCTGTGATTGCATGTGGTGAGTAGTGTGGAGCGTGGCTCTTGTCTTCCAAGCCAACGTATTTCTCTGATTCAAACCTACGAAACCACTTTTTTACTGTTTTTACAGTCGTTTTAAACATTCTGGCTGTTGGCTTGAAACCATGCTTCTTGGCATAATGAACCATTTGCATTCTGTATAACTTTTTGTCTTTACTATTTCGCATTACTGCCGAATACCTGTTTAGACAAATAACCTGAGAAGGGTGCTTCATTAGGAACCTCTGTTTTATTTGATGATTTAACGTCGGCCTTTTGATGCACCTTTTTTAGGAAAATGTCTTTCACTTGCTCTACCAGTAAACCCAAGCCTTTTGAACCAAATAACTTGATTTGAACCAATTCTGAACCAACTAATGATGGTCGTAGGGGGGTACTATCATCCTTCTCTCTCCCATTGCATAAACTATAAATTCCTTGACATATTTGAAAAATGAGACTGACGCAGCAAATATCTCATAAAATGCACTGAAAAATCCTAGTTCCTGCACAAGCTCAATGTGACTGTTATGAGATTATTTGTCGCTCGTAGAGTTGGTTTTGGAAATTAGTTTTCTCTACTGTTACCTCTACCTCTGATTCTGGTTGGTTTAACCCCCTAAAACTGGACACTTTATTGTGTTAAATTTAGGAGGTAAAACTATGATTAAAAGACAAAGATACAGTAAGGAAGCAAAAGAGAGATTGGCTTTGGAGATGATTTCAGGTCAGACTAGCACGGCAGAAATATCTAAGAGAGAGATGATTTCAGTCGCAACTTTATCGAGATGGAAGCGACAGCTGGTTTCCGAAGGCTTTGAAGATAAAAATGGGGTTGAGTTAGAATTGAGAAAAAAAATTTCCTATTTAGAATCGGCCTTATCTGACTTAATGATAGAAAATCAGATTTTAAAAAAAACGGAAAAACTTCTTCAAGAATACAGGCAAAAAGAGAAATTATCAAGAATAGCCTCAGCACAGAATTTGGGATCACAAGGAGTTGCAGAGTTATGAAACTAGAAAAGTCAACTTATTATTATAAGTCGAAGGAGAAGAAAGATGATTCAACGATTCTAAAATCTATCCATGAAATTAGTGATCAATTGAACCAAGTAGGTTATATCTCGATGACGCAAATTCTAAAAGATAGAGGCTTTACAATAAATAAGAAGCGAGTTTACCGAATTATGAAAGAAAATAGACTTTTATGCACTAAAAAGGTGTTTTTGAAGCCAAAAACTACCCAATCTAAGCATAATTTCAGAAAATATCCCAATTTGATTAAAAGTGTGCAAGCTGATCCCTTCAAGGTAATTGTTGGCGATATAACCTATTTTGATATTAATTCGAAAGACCACTATTTAGCTTTGCTCATGAGGCTTATGAGTCGCCGTATCGTAGGAGCGGCCATTTCTGATAAAAATAACACCCAACTGGTCATAGCAGCCTTTCTTTCGCTTAAAAGAGAAATAGGAGATTTACAAAATTACTACCATCATACTGATGCTGACGTCAGATATTGCTCAAATGAGTATATCGCTCTATTAGAAGAAAGTAGAATCAATATTTCCATGTGTCGTGGTAATGTGTATGAAAACGCTCATGCCGAATCATTGAATAAAACAATTAAATATAAAGAAATTAATTTATCAGAATATCAAAACTTTGAAGAAGCTCAAAAAAGTATCTTCAGGTTTATCCATCTTTATAATACGATGAAGCCACATTCAGCTTTAGGATGGGTGACACCTCAAAAATATGAGGAGAAATATCTAAAAGAATAAGAAAAAGACTGTCCAGTTTTAGGGGGTTAAACCAATTTGAGATAATCACTCAAAAGTAAGTGTAAAAACGTTCTAATTTGGCTTAATCATCGTTTGATTGTCTCTAGTCAGCTTGAAACTCACTTTTTGAGCGGATTCATTTGAGAAAGGTGAGTGTTGCGTTCTGTGGCACTAAAAATAGAATCCAAATACCCAATTGAGAAAATACTGGAACTAAATATTTAAGTCACAAAGCAAAGATACCGACGCTCTTAGCGTGAGGGCTATTGCTCCCAATTGACCTTACAGACATCTTCTCTTTCCAGAAAAACTGGGAGAGCGACCGGAGCACGGTCCCTACGAGTCGAGCTAGGTAAGTTCATCTGGTAGGGGCCGTGCTCTTTTTTGTTGCTTTTAACAAATAAGCTTTTTGATGCAACTTATAATATAGCTGATCTGTTTGTTCTTAAGCTTAGGATAAATAGGTAAACTCACCGTTTGTTGACTCACCCGTTTGGAGTGGGGAAATTGATCAATTTGCCAAGAAAATTTTTTTTGATAATAAGAATGTTCAGGTATACTCAGGTAATGTACACTCAAACCAATAGAAAATTCATGCATTTTTTGAAGGAAGACATTTCGTGATATCCCTATTTTTTTTTCATCAATCAGAATTGTATATAAGTGACGAGCATGCTGATCTCCTCTTTTTACAGGAGCCGGGATTTCGACAGGCAAGTTTGCAAGTTCTTCGTTATAAAATTTCCAGATTTTTTCTCTTTGTTTCTGATGAACTTCTAGTTTTTTCATCTGGTGAATTCCTAATGCTGCTTGGATATCCATCATATTATATTTATAACCGGCCTCTTCAATATCGTAGTAATGAGAAAATGTTTTCTTATAGCGATTCCATGCGTTGCTGTTCATTCCGTGGCTACTCAGTTTGCGAGCCTTGACTAAAGAAGTTTGGTCTTTAGCAAGAAACATACCCCCCTCGCCCGTAACTATATTTTTAGTTGCGTGGAAACTAAAACAACCAAAATCTCCGATCGTTCCTATTTTTTTTTTTTGAAATTCAGATTCAATTGCATGAGCACAATCCTCAATTAAAAGCAACTTATTGTTGTCGCATATCATTTGCAATTGATCCATTTCACAGCTCCTTCCTGCAAAATGAACAACAATAACCGCCTTTGTTTTAGGAGTGATTTTTTTGGTTACCTCTTCTGGGTCAATATTCATTGTGTTGGGGTCAATATCGGCCAAGACAGGCGTCGCCCCTACATGGATGATTACATTCACTGTGGCACAGAAAGTCATGGGTGTGGTGATTACCTCATCTCCTTTTTTTATCTCAGATATTAGTAAAGCGAGATGAAGGGCGGCAGTACACGATGATAATGCTAACGCGTTTGGTTCACCTTTGTAAGAAGCAAATTTTTTTTCAAATTTTCCGACCTTTGTCCCATTGACTAGCCATCCACTCTTTAAAGAATGAATGACCTCTTTGATCTCATTTTTTCCGATAGAAGGTATCGAAAAAGGTATAAAGTTTTTATTTTTTCTCAAAGTTAACAATGCAACTCGTTCTTATTCTTCTATTTTTTTGGTATTTGCTAAGTCAGATTTAAATTTTTTTGAGATAAAAAAATCCAAACCATATGTGGAAACTCCGCAAATTCCCCAAAAAACAATTCTTGCCCTTCTTATTAGTGCAATGCTCACACCAACTGCTGGGTCCATTCCTAGAATAGAGAATGCTCCTGCAACACCCACTTCATTTACTCCTAAGCCTTGGGGAACCATAAAGAATGTAGAAGCTGAAATCGAAATACCTGCTGTAATGGCGAGCAAGAGAGTTTCGCTCGGAGAGATGTTCAGCAAGAGAAGAATGACGTAATATTCAAACACTCCAATTATCCGTCCTAAGGTTCGGTAGGATAAACTCAGTAGAAACTTTTTTCTTTGCTTCTTAGAAACGGTGACTGTGGTATTTTCAGAAAGCTTGAGTCGCTTCAAAGTGGCGATGATAACTTTCTCTAAAACCGTCGAGAAGGCAATTATGAAAAACCCTATTGAAATAATGTAAAAGGCAATACTCAAGACTAATAAAGTCTGTTTAAGCCCCTCATCAACTGGTATCAAAATAACAGAGAGATGTACTGCTGATGCGGCCATCACCGTGCTTGAGTTTATATGCGACAAACGATCAAAAAGAACAGCAATTGCCGCCCTTTCAATGGTAGTTTCTTTGGAGCATTTCTGAATTTTAATAATTTCGCCCACAACGCCACCAGAGGGGATCATAGTGTTGAAGCCCTCACCAACAAACTGAATGTAGCAAACCTTTATATAGTGCACAGAAGAGTCAAACATATTATATAAACTAATCCCGAGGAGTAAAAACCATGGGATTGCAGTTGCAAAAACGTACATGATACCCCAGCCAATTTTTTTGAATGACTTCACAATGGTTGCGATGGGGAATTCAGCGATGAGAAAGACGGTGACGAGAGCGCCAAACAAATAAGCGATATAACTTTTAAAGAATGCGTAGTTCTCTTCTCTTGAAGCTTTTTTCCAGAGGAAGCATGTAATAATGAGCAACAAAATAATGATGTTTACGACAGTGAAATCAGGAAAGGTCGGTTTAAATTTAGTGATCATGTTTTTGGCAGGGTTCCCAAATGATTGCTGGATATGGCATTGGTAAATATCTTGACAAGCTCGTTTATTATAAAACAGGTGGGTCTCTATGCTAGGGGTTGCTTCACGAAAGGTTTCTAACCTAGACGTAAAAATAGGAGATTTCCTCGTCAACCAAGGCGAGCCATCAAATCATTTAATCCTGCTCAACCAAGGCGTGGTGACTTTTCAGCTGAATTTTAACCCCGATACTTCAAGCGACGAGGTAAAGAAAGTCTATCTCATGAACTCCCCTTCAATTGTAGGGGCAAGTTCTCTCCTGCTTAAACGACCCTATCCCTATTCCATTGTTGCCGCATCTCCTTCGGTACTTACTTCAGCTCCTAGCAACGAAGAAACATTACTTAAATTTTTCGCCAGTAAACCGGGAATGGCTCCTTTGTTACTTCGTTCAATTTTAAAAGAAGCCGTGGATACTTTCACCAAAGTAAATACCACCTGTACGGCGGCAATTAACCTAGCCCGCTATATCACCTCAATGAGTTTGGCTTATTTTCAAATCCACCCAGATATGCTTAGACAAGCAGAGAAGCACAAAAATGATAAAGTCCTTCAGTTTGCTTTACAAGCCTATCGGTCATTCAATAAAAACAAAGGTGGTAAAATCCCTCAAGAAATCACCATAGATTTTCTAAAAAAAGATCATCTTGATCCTGAACAACACCAAGCTCATTTATATGTAAATTTTGATAACGATGAACTTAGTTATCACAGAAGGTTTTCCCGTCTTCCGCCCCAAATTTTAGGAGCAATCGCAGCCAGAGACCCAAAATTAATTTTGATCACAGCACAAAAGATAAGTGAGATATCTTTTTCATTGATCAAAGGCCTTATTGAATCCAATCATTATTTAGAAGCAAAGATTGATTTACTATTCAACCATGATTACGGTTGGGTCAAAAAGATGGAAGCTCTGCTACGAGGTAAACAAGACCCCAAACAAATTGGCAGTTGGAAAAGCATGAGCAGCTTACTCGTAAGCCTAATTAAAATGGCTGAGAAGCAATACCAATCTATTTGGGAGGAGAGTAGTCTTGAGAAAAAAATGGATAAAGAAAAGCTAAGAGGAATTGAGGAATTTATCTCCTCGCAATCTCTAGCAAACTCTCAAAATGCGTCAAGGCCGACTCAAGAAAGTAAAAGTAAAATTCATCCAAGAGCTTTGGACGAAACCAGGGGCATGGCTAAAAAAGTGTTTGAATATGCGGGACTATCTAAAAAATTTTCTGAATACACAGATATCATGGCTAAGTTTAAACGACTAAAAAATCCTCTAGATGCTGATGAGAATACGAGAAGATTGCGCCGCAGTGTGAATAATTTGTTTTGGGAAGTTTATGAGGCTGGAATTGTAAAACATCTAAAAAATGATGATAAACTTCCTCGCTATATGCAGATGTTTTTCAATTTTTCTATTCTTGAAGAAACTTTACTTGAGCCGGTCCACCTTGGTTTCCTCCATGGAGTAAACGAAACAACATCCTCTGGAAAATATCATATTAATACGCCAATTGAGTGGCTTCAGAAAATTTATAGTCGAAAAGTGCCGACGAGCATTAATGAATTAGGGCTAACTTTTTTTGAGATTATTCGGCGAAATAATCGAGAGAAACAGTGGAAGCGAGAAAGTGACCTTCCCCCTGAGATGGACAACTCTGAAGCACGTCTAAGGTTTGAAGTTCAAAATATGTTTGCTCCCAATGCAAAACTTACTTCGGGGTCAGTGGTGACCTATCTAGCAATTCTATCAAAGTTTCAAGTCGTTCAGCCACTAGAAAGAACTTTTCTTAACAAGAAAGAAATGGAGAGCAGGCTTGATAAACTGCTTGAAGTCGATTTTAGTTGCTTTCATCGAGAAGTTCTTTACGAAAAAAAAGAGATGGGAATCCTAAGAGAATTTATTCAAGTGCGTGTTGTTCCCAATATAATTTTTACACCCACAGCTGGCAATATTTTTCAGCATTGGCAAGAAAGGGAAGGCAAAGACAAAATGTCACCCGGACGGATATGTGTTCCCTTTATTTCAACGGACGATTCTTATAAGCTTCTTCTGTATGCCTCTGGTTGTTATCGTTGGGAAATGACAAAAACCATAATGGGGGCCGACTGGAATAATATTTCTCAAACCTCTATTACTGCCGACTATACCGACTATGTACAATTTTTTAAGAAAAATCGAGAACTCTCCCCCGAAATGAAAGAAAAAGTATCGCAAGAGTTTAAACGATTCCGCGATGATCGATCTCGCTTTGTAAACGACTACAGGGTTTGGGTTATGTTTGAGTCAGAGGGGACACAACGTTTAAATAAGATTGCTCGAAAGATTATGGCGAAACATATACCTTTTAGAAAGCCATATAGAGAAAAACTTCTTAAGCTACCGAGCTACACTGATTTAGTGAACAAGAATATAAATGTTCGACGTCGGAAGGCTCGTGAAATGGAACCTCGCCTTAAGAAGTATCGTCAAAATAGCAATGATGAATTGCCTCAAGAACTATTGAATACACACGCTTTTTATAATATGGAGTACTAAAAACCTAAAAATGAAAACAACTGATTTTTCACCATACGAAATGCAAAAAGAGCTTCAATCTCTTTTTGAGAAGTATTCCTTTGTAAGATTGCTATACCAAAACATTTCAGGTCTAGTAGTCACAGCAAACCTCACGCAAACCATTGCAGAACCAATGCTTCACTCCAGAGGTGTTGTGATAACGATTATGCAAAATGGTTTATTGTTTGAAGCTTCTACCTCTCTTTCATCAATGAAAGACCTGAGTAGACTAATTCATGGTATGAGCAATCGTCTGAGTGATTATCAACAATCCCAAGAAAAATTTGAACTAAGGCAAGAAGAGCCATTAGAAAGAAACTTTAAAGGCAAGCAAGGGGCAGACATCCCACTTGAAGAAAAGATTTTAATCGCTCAACGCTCTGTAAAACAAATTAAAGCTATGGATTCATCGGTTGTCATGAGCCAAGCTTGTTATAAGCATACGTTTTCAGAAGAGTTCTACGTAAGTAAAAAAAAAGTGATGTCACAACAAATATCTCGTTTTGAGGCAATCTTTGCAGCCATCTTAAAAGACTCCAAAAATAATAGTGCTCAAATATATGATGGCTACGGCTACCAAGGAGGTTGGGAAAGAGCCGAACCTTCCAAAAGTTTACTTCAAAAAATGATCGTTGACGGAAAAAAAATTCTCGGTGCTCCTCGGTTGAAACCGGATTTTTATGAATGTATTTTTTCACCAGCAATGGCAGGAATTTTGGCTCACGAAGCTTTTGGTCATGGTACCGAAGCGGATACCATGCTGAAGGGCAGAGCAAAAGGTTCGGACTACATTAATAAAAGAGTAGCATCAGAACTCGTTTGCTTATACGATTCACCTGCTCTTGAACATCATGCTGGAAGTTATTTTTTTGATCATGAAGGGGAACTGGCCTCTACAACTCGGATTGTAGAGAATGGTATTTTAAAAAATCCTATGACAGACCATTATAGTGCTACGAAACTGGGTCTCAAGCGAAGCCCCAATGGAAGAAGGCAAGCCTATGACCATAAGGTTTACACCCGCATGACTAATACGTACTTCATGCCTGGGAGTGATCAATCTTCAGATATGTTTGCCTCAATCGACGATGGCTTTTTTGTTGATCGTGCCACAAATGGCATGGAGGACCCCAAGAGCTGGGGAATTCAACTTGAGGCACTATACGTAGAAAGAATCAAAAAGGGTAAACGAACGAACGAAGTCTATTCTCCTGTAATTGTAACTGGTTACGTCCCCGATATTTTAAATTCAATTAGTATGGTCTCTGATAAGCTAGAAATTGGTGGCTTGGGGATGTGCGGGAAAGGACACAAAGAATGGGTGAAGGTGACAGATGGTGGTCCTTACTTAAAACTAAAAGCACGCTTGGCGTAAATTAACGATGAAGCGAGTAGTTAGTCTGGTATTCCTTGCTTCTCTCATATTGATACTCATTTTTGCAGGAAACGTTGTTTACAATAAATGGTTTAGCAACAATGCTGAGCGATGGGTTCAAAAAGGCGTGCCCTTCGGTGTTTTATTTATTGGGGAGGATACCACACGTGGTGGTATCAAAGAAATTACCTTTGTGTGTGTTGCCATCATTAATTCAAAACTATCTCGTGTAGGGTTCATCTCTTTCCTGCCCGAAATAAAGATAAATAAAGACATTGCCAGCATGGCAGAGTTGGCTGTTTTGAACGATGGTATTCAAAAAATTAAGGAGGTCATTGCTAAGATTATATCCCTCGAAATACCTTTTTGGGTTCAATTCAAGGTGGATGATATTTCTCGTTCTATTGATCTCTTAGAGGGGCTACCCTACTTTCTGTCGAAATCTGATATTTTGCAGGGTGAACAACTTCCCAAAGGTGAGTTTTTTCTAGATGGCTCAATAATAAATTCTCTTCTTAATATCCGCGTGAATCACGAGCATGCCCATGCATATCGGGTTGATCGCTATTATAATTTGATTCTTAATACTTGGGGGCTTCGTAAAAAAAAATGGGAAATACTCAGGGAACAAATTATTTTTGACCGAGCAATTGAAAATATTAGAAGTAACTTTTCCAGTACGGAATTCTATGCAATAACAAAAATATTTTTTTCTAATGAACACTGGTTACCCCTTTTCTTCGAAATGCCACTTAGAAAAGAAAAAAAACTATATTTTCTAAATAAAGAAGCGGCAGCGATTCATTTTAGAGATTTTTTAGCCACATTAACTCAAGAAAAAAACTCAGTATTCGAGAAGCCTCCAAGTATTGAGGTCAGGAATGGAACCAACGAACATAATTTAGCTAAAAAAGTAAGCTCGCAATTAACTCGCAAAGGATTTCAAGTTTTTGAGTTTACAAACGCTGATCGAAACGATTACGAAAAAACGATTTTACTTGACGTTAGCGGTAAGTTTTTTTATCTTGAGAGTGTCGCCAATGATTTGAAGATAGATAGATATTACCATGCTCTTGACAGAACTCAATTTACTGATTTAGTTTTGATTTTGGGTAAAGATTTTTCAAAAAAGGTGCTTGAGCTAAAAAGGTGACATTGCTTTCAAAAAAACTTCAAAGCTCTAGTCAAGAAGACTTGTTTCTTTCAGGATTAGAAAATTTTCTAAACGAAAAAAAGGCGAAGGATGTTCTTCTGCTGAATGTTCAGCACAGTAGTCAACACTTTACTCATCTTTTTATTGCAACCGCTCTATCGACACTTCATCTAAAAAGTTTAGCAGAAGCATGCATTGACTTTGTTCGCTCTAGTGAAGGAGATGTCCTTAGCTTTAATACTAAAGAGTTTGATACCGGTTGGGCAATCATTGATTTTGGTGACTTAATTCTGCACTTATTTTTAGAAAATTTACGAAAAAAATATAATTTAGAGGAGCTCTATTATCCCCCACGTGGTCTAACCAAAGACCATAAACCTTAATGTCCGTTTATTGACCTGTGTTACTGATTATTGAGGGGATTGACGGGAGTGGTAAAAGTACTTTGCTGGAAAGCTTGAAAAGACACTTCAACGATGAAGCACACTATGCTTTTTTCTATGAACCAACACATCAAAGCAAATGGGGCAAACAGATTAGAACACTACTAAAAAGTGAGGTTGCTCTCTCTGAGACACAAAAGAAGAAGCTTGTGAAGCTATATCGCAAGGACCGCTATTGGGATATACAAAATAATATTCAACCTGCCATAAAAAAAAAAAGAATATTTTTAGACCGATATTATTTCTCCACCGCAGCCTATCAAGGTAGCAGTCTGCAAGACGCGAAAAGCATTATTGAGAGCTATATTCGTGATCCGATAATACTGCAACCGAATGCAATATTCTATCTCGATGTTCGACCTTCCATCGCTCTTTCACGCATTCGTACACGAAAGAAGCAATTAGAAATATTTGAACACAAGAAAACGTTGGAGCAAATTCGTGAGAAATATTTTCATTTGATAAGTACTCACTCATGTTCTTTTCCAATTTTTATATTAGATGCTTCTCGGCCATCTAATCTTGTTTTTGAAAAATTTTTAAGCTATTATGAAAGGTTTTTTGAATGAGATATTTAAATGAAACAAGAAACTTGTTTTATTCAAACTATTTAAGAGAACAAAGAAGTTTTTGGATACTGATCAAATTTAGTGATGAGTCACTTGTTACTTTACTGCTAAGTTTGGAGAACACCCGACTCCTTTTATACAGGGTGTAGATGTGAGAGTTGCTCAAATTGGTTTGGGCAGGATTGGGTTTCTTCTTGAAGAAGACCAGCTTCGTTACAAGCCATGCACTCATCTTGGCACACTTCTTTCCCTTCAAAAACAAAATAAGTCAATTAAAATCGTGAGTCTTTGTGATATAGATCATAAAAAGATTCAGATGACAAAGAAAAAATTATCCACGCTCAGTAGGTCCACGAAAGGAGTTGCTGATACTAAATTTACCCGAGATCACAAAGAAATATTGCGAGAAAGACCTGACTTGTTGGTGATTGCTAGCACGACGTGCAGCCATTATAAAATTTTAGCTGACGCACTTAAACAAGGTATTCCCAAAATTCTTATTGAGAAACCATTGGTTATGGATAAAAAAGAATTAAAAAGAATTATCAAACTTTACGACGAACACTCCTCACAAGTTTGGGTAAACTATGAACGAAGATATTATACAAAATACATCCAATTGAAAAAACTACTTGAAACGAAGTATGGGAAAATAATTTCTTATCGAGGTTTAATGATTTGTCCTTCTCATTCACTCTACTCTTCTCAACAAAATGAAGGTCTTTTACTGCATGACACAACACACGTGCTTGATCTCATTATCTTTTTCTTCGGGGTGCCCGATCAATTTACATCACCAAAAAAAAGTGACTCGACAACTCATCATATTGTATGCAAACATACTCAATTATCTTTGCATGGTGAGGTTGTGAGTATTCGACACCCAAAAACTTTTCACTTTGAATTAGAAGTTCTTGCTGAAAATGCACGCATAATTGTTGGCAATGGCTACACTTTAATCGAAAAAATTACACCTAGTGTAAGTTATTCACAAATTTATTCTTTGGATGTCGGAAATAAGGAAAATTTTAAAAAAGACAAAAAACCTTCTATCAAAACAAACCCTTTTATTAGGTTATACAAAAAAATTATTTCAAAAAAGAAAAATCAAGATAACTTTGCTGACTCTTGTAAGAATGTCGAAATCCTACTTTGCAGTTAATGTTTTCTTCACAGATATTCCTTTGACGATATTAACCAGAGTATATTCCATAGATTTTATAGAGTCTTGCTTGATACACCAAACCAATGTTTTTGGGCCCTGCTTTGTTTCCATTGATGAAACTAAGAAATGTAAGATCAGCTCTTTTCTCGTATTAAAGTCAAAGAATAGGTATGATTGGACATAAGCAATGGGAAAGCGTTTGTCTTTAGATACGCGTATGGGAACAATTGGGCTGTTATTTAGGAATTTTGCCCATATCAGTTTTTTTTGATTTTCGAGATAGAATGGAATAAACGCGAGAAACTCTTGAGCTGGTACTCTCGAGAAAGAAAGCCAACCAAATCGTTTTTTTTCAGGAGTATGTAGAAGAACAGCAGGCTTAATGGGTTGCACTTGAAAAATAATTTCTCTTCCCCAAAAAAAAGAGTTCCATGACGAAAGCGTATTCCAATGCCAAAAAAATGGTTTCTTCCATGTTGTTTCATCCCATGATATTATCTGCTTGTTCACAATAAAATTAACATTTTGCTTGAGAGATACTCCTAACTTTGAATCGAAAGAAAGCTTGAGAACGGTGACAAACCAGCTATAGGTAGAGATTGATAGCAAAATCCACATAAATCCCAAGAAGACCTTACTAAGAAATAGGTTTTCATACGAAAAAAGAACAACGAGCAAAAAAATCCCGTACCCACCAATAAATAATGACCAGAAAAGTGGTGACAAGGGCAAATACAACAGTAGGGGCAAATTCAAAAGAGCATAGATGGATGACAAAAAGAAAAAGATTTCTTTGAATGGCCTTGTCATTAGTTTAAAAAAAAGTGAAATTAGAGAAGCATTGATTGCGGCGTAGAAGAGGCAAGCCCCAATGTGTTGCGAGTTCATTTTAATGAAAGAAAAAATAAAAGCAAGCAAGGATACCACACTGACAACAAATAATTGAGCAAAATAATTTGGGCTCAACCACTGGACTAATTTTTTATTAAAACGGATTTGAATTTTCTCTTCATCTGTTGTAATCAGTATAATACGAGAAAGCCTTATTTTGAATTGTTTGATCTTTTCTTTTGTGACTGTGAGTTTTATATCGGTAAAGGAAATGGAGTCACCATAGAAACGGGCAATTCCTAAATTAGTTTGGAGGTCTTCGTAGCTGTTATTCATGTCTTAAAATAATAATTGAAAGAGATTTGCAATCTCTCAATTTGATTATTTTCTGACCAAAACGAAGAAAAGAGACTACTTGAAACGTAGACAAAATTAATTTCCAAACGGTCTTCCCAAAAGTCACTGTAGGCGATTCCGCGAAACCCCATACTCCAAAGTATTTGCCTTTGATTGTTTCCTGATGAGTCAAAATAATCTTCTGTGAAAAAGCCTGTCTTGATATTGATTCCTGGCCACTGGGGGATTTCAAAAGAAAAGCCGAGGTGTGGATGTAAGAATTCTAAAAAATTAGGTTGGAACCTAGGTATCACTTCAGAACCAAATTCCTGGAAAGAACTACTTCTCCAGAAGATATATTCTATCTCCCACGTGACCGTTATTACCGCCCAATTTTTAGAAGCTCCAATACGCAAAATATGAGGTGTACTCTCTGTCACTGAAATTCCTTGGGAAAAACTAGGGTAAGCTATTTTTGAAGCTAATCGAAAGAAAAGGCCTAGATTTATATATTCGTTTCGTGAAAGTAAACCGAAAGAACCTGACAAACCCCAGCCAACAAAATTTCTCGCTTCAATGCCTAACATTGTACCAATGCTTACACCGACATCGAGATATCGTGCCAGAGTGCGAGAGTAGCCGATTTCCCAAGCATAGGCAAGAAAAAATGTATTCGGAAAGACCCTTTGAAAGGGTGAATGTAGACCAATCGTGATTGCCGAGTTATCGTCAAGTTGCCCAGAAAAATTTACAATAGGAGGATATTGAGGTTGAATGGAGACAACCGAAACCAAACGTGTAATTCTTGTTTGAGCGTCCAGAGCTAATGATATGCCTGATCTTTTTGTTGAGACCGCATAAGCGGGGTTCTGTACGATACTACTAATATTACTCGGATTGGCAACACCTGTACCACCTTCGGCCAAAGAAGAAGTGTCAGGTCGATAAACATCATAGGGGCGGTAGATAGCAAATATCTGACCAGCAAACCAAATATAGACAAATAGAAACTCGTTAACCTTAATCAAGCTTTCCTTGTTTCGACACCCACAAAACTAGTATTTTTCCTCAACTTGGAAAGTCAATTATATTTGGCCAGAGAGTGCTTTTTGTATTGCCATGGAAGGAAGTGTTTTTTCAAGAGCCTCTATTGGACACCATAGGGTGTTTGCTGATTTAAGATGTAGATTTTTGGATGTAAACCTATTTATTTTGATTATTTTAGTGTAAATGTGAATTCGGTGATGTGTGATGGTATGTCGAATAGGGGTGAGGTTCGTATACGTTTTTTTATGTAAAAAAGAATCGGCTACGCTTTCGAGTCTATTTTTTAATTTTTCAGGTAGACTTGTATAGTAAGATGACAACCTCTTCTGCTCATCGGGAAAATAAAGAATAGAGGGTAGTGACCATTGATTTTTAAGGAAATAGCCCGTTTTATCTTTCTGTAATAACAACTGACGATTTTGAGCTACCAAAAAAAGCAACCAAATGACTTCTTTCTTCTTGGGACTTTTTGTTTTCTTTGGGTAGTCCTCAATATTTTTGATTGAGGAAGAACCGCACGATTCATTCAACGGGCAAAAGCTACATTTAGGAGAATGAGTGGTACACTTTGTCTGACCTAGTTCCATAAGAGCTTCATTCAGTAGACCGGGGTCTTCTCGCATATCACGGAAGATTTGGCCAAAATAGTTTTCACACCCTTTTTGAAATTTACTTGATTTGACCTCTTCTTGAATTAGACACAGACGAGAATAAATACGTCTAAGATTACCATCAATGGCGGGTTTTTTTTCCTGAAAACAGATTGAGGCAATAGCCGAGGCGGTATAGGTTCCGATTGAGGGTATCGTCAGCAAACCATCGTACGTTTTTGGGAAATCACCTCTCAATTTTTCATGAATATATCGGGCACCTGCATGCAAGTTTATCGCACGGTTATAGTAACCAAGCCCCTGAAAAGCGGCAAGTACTTCGCTCTCTTTTGCTTCTGCCAGTAATCGTAAATTAGGGAATTTACTTAAGAATCGTTCTAATTTGGGCAAAGCATAATTAATGCGTGTTTGCTGAAGAATCACCTCCGTGACCCAAACTTTGTAGGGATTTCGGTCAAAACGAAAAAAATGTAATTTTTGATTTTCCTTAAACCAATCCAAAAGAGCTTGGGTAGAAAAAATTTTATTTTCTTTTGATTTTGCGGTGTTCACAAAACGGAGATTGGCCCTTGTAGCTTTCCTTCTCGAAATTGAGAGAAATAGGGTTCCTGAGTATTTTTAAAATTTTCCACGGATAATATTCCATGAAGTCTTCCATCAACCATCAAACCGATCCGATCGCCAAGTTTATACGCCAACTCCAAATCATGGGTTACGATCAATGAAGTAGAACGCAACCTTTCTTTCAGATCAAGAATCAAATCACCAATTGAGTCGGTCAGAACTGGATCCAGCCCAGCTGTGGGGTCGTCAAGAAAAAGAAACTCCGGCTTTGAAGCCACTGCTCTGGCAATGCTTGCTCTTTTTTGCATTCCTCCCGAAAGTTCAGAGGGCTTTTTACTATCCACTCCTTCCAGCCCAGTGCGAAGCAGGCATTCTTGTGCAATACAAATTTTTTCACTAACACTTTTAGTGGAAGTATGTTTGAGACCAAAAAGAACGTTGTCCATAATATTCAATGAGTCAAACAAGCCTGATCGTTGAAAAACGTACCCTAAACGCTTGAGTACTCCATTTTTCTCAATCTCAGAAATTTTATAGATATCTTCGTCGAAAATAGTAGTTTCTCCTGCTTGGGGAGTAAACAAGCCAATCAGTGTTTTCAATAGAATCGTCTTACCACATCCATTTTTCCCCATAATTACAAGATTTTCTTGAGGTTTAATGTCAAAAGAGATTGAATCTAATATCTTTTTTTGATCTAAGTAGAGCGTAATATTATTAACAGAAAGCATGACTCATCCGTTCCTATCAGGTATATAAAAAAAAGAGGGGTCGTGTGAAAAATGAATTTTGTGAAGTTCAACTCTGACTTAATGTATAAATTTGATGTCCATAAACGGGTAGAAACTCTTGTATTGCAATGGTCTTTTTTTGGATATCCCCTTGAATACATTGGGGTATTTGTTGCTCTTGATTTTGAAATGCTTCTTTTAAATCAGGTGTTTTTATGATATTTTTACTCCCTTGGATTTTATTTTTGTAATCGTCCAAAAATTGCTTTTGAACACTTTGGATATTCTTTTTTGTGGTGTGGTTGTTCCAAGGGTCTTGCCAAAGACATATTTTTTGATTTGGATTTTCTTTTGCAAACTCAATCAGTTGTTGAGTTTGCATTGACAAAAAAGACTTTGAAGCCAATTCTAATTTTTTTGAGTAAGTATAAAACAGGTTTCGATTTGCTCGTAAAGTAAAAACTATTTCGTTTTTCAGTTTAAAAAATTCATGCCAAAATGAAAGTGACGAAAAATGGAGTAGCTCGCTACCCCATAGTAATGCTAGAGTGGCTAAGGCAATGTGACCAACCCTTAACGAAGTGAAAAAGCCAGGCCCCTTCCCTAATGCAATATATTCAAATTTTTTACAGTTATTTTGCTTCAGCAGAAACTGAATCGAATCAGATAGCCATCGATCACCCTCTAAGGAAAGGTGATTCTGAGCTTGACCTAATATCTCCCTCGTTGGTAAAGAGATTAAAATTTCGGTTTGTTTATTCCACAAAGATCCTCTCCTCAAAAAACAAGCCAAATAGCTGAATGAGGTTGATGTATCGAGGAAAAGAAGCCTTTCTGACATATTGATAGCGTAAGTGCTCAGAAAGTGAGTGTTGAAATCTTCACTCAGAAATCTTTTAATTTTTCAATTTCTTGAGAAGGGAGATCTGTAGAGCGTGAAACAGCATCAACAAAAATACCACTCTTTAAAAGGTCAAAAGACACCTCCATTTTGCTTTTTTCTATGCCTTCTACTATTAATTTGTCTGCTATATTTATCATATGCCTCCCTGCTTTTTTTAAAATACTTTGCATCCCAGCAAAAAAATGAAACTCCAGCCCACTATGACGCATAATATAATCAAACAATTCATCAAGTATTTTTTCATTACTTTTATAAAAAGAAATTATATACAATGAGATTGGGAAAGAGCTATGCCCTAATTCTTTTCCAATCTCACCGTACTTACCTCTCTTTTTAAACTTTTTTTTTGAAATACTTGATTTTTTATCACATTATTCCGAAGTGGGTGGGACGGCTTTTATTATTGTTGTAATCTGTGAATGTGGGGTTGTTTATGAAAGTTTTTGTGGTGTTTTTACCAAGATTTTTATTTCTTGTTTTGCTTGTTGCGTTCTTAGTCTCTTTTCCTAATTGTTCAACCAAGACTTCGCAGGTGGTAAAATCTACGGAACAACCAAAAATTTCCTTGATTCCAACAGGGATCATAAAGGAAGGCTGGATTGATAACGACACTTTTCAAGCTTATATAAAAGAGCCTTTCTCACAAGATATGGAAAGGCATATTGATAAGGCGAAGGTCAGACTTGCTTGGTTGCTTCTACTCGACAGTTATCGTCTCAGAAAAGAAGACTATTCTATAGCTAAGAGACTTGTTAATTCAAGCTTGTACAAGCGGGCTGGCGAACAGCAAGTTTTCCATAAGATAGAAAACGAAAAAGCTTATGTTCTTGTGACACTCAAAGCTGATAACCTAAAAGAAGCATGGGAGTATGCTCGTCTTAAAATAGAAGACAAACTCCCTAAATTACAAAGCGTTCGAAAAGACTGAAGCGAACTAATTACCATTGGGCCATCGAAAATCTCTCATCTCTTTGGCCATACCTAGGGCAATAAGAACTCTCTCGATACCTAAAGAAATACCGGAGACCCCTTTCATGTTTGGTATGACTTCCATAAGCAGCTCGTCTACAGAGTGTTCTTGCTGATTTCTCATTTTTCTAATTTTATTGTTGTACTCCCATGCTTCTTTTAGTTCCTCAGGGGAGGAAAGCTCTTGATATCCATTGGAAACCTCCACACCATCAATATAACACTCAATTCTCTCCGCCCAACCGTCTTTATTCAAGGAGGCCATTCCTCTGACAAATGGAGGAAATTCACAGACGTGCCATATATTTCCCCGCAAGTTAGGGAGGATATATTGGTCAAAAATAACTTGAAAAATTTGCATTTTGTTCCATTCTTTTTTATAGTAAGCATCTGTTTTCTTCATGGATATATTTAGACCGAGGGATAAACTAATTTCTTGATATTCTTGCCAACTTGTCTGCGACTTCAAGTCAATGTTAAGATTTTCTTGAAATAAATGCTTAACGGAAATAAGCTTGGAGTGCTTGATGACTTTTTCAGAAATAATCTTGTTGGCACCTCTTTCTCGGTGCATAGTAATTAGCAAGAGGGCTATCTGATTGATTGTTTCCACAAGGCGCAAGTAGCTGTGATCTCTCACATACCACTCTGCCATGGTAAATTCAATATCGTGCAGTTGGCTCTTCCTATCATCTCGAAACGCATGAGCAATCTCAAATATTCCTCGCTCGTTGGGGTAACAAAAAACCAACATTTTTTTTAAATTAAATTCAGGAGAGGTCACCAAATAATTATTTTGAAATTCACTATTTTGCCCGCTTACAACTAATGGGTCAATGCAAGGTTCAATCCCCGAAAACTGACTCAATAGGGGAGTTTGTACCTCACACAATAATTTCCCTAAAAGGTATGAACGAATTTTGTTGACGGCTAAATTTTTGAGGAGGAAAATAGAACATCCTTAAAAAAAAATGTATATGGGCCCACTAGGACTCGAACCTAGGACCAACGGATTATGAGTCCGTTGCTCTAACCAACTGAGCTATGGGCCCTCAAAAGAGACACAAGAAGAATAAGATAAAAGGCGACCGTTAGCATCAAGCATTTTTTAAATTAATTAGTTCAAACTCCGGAACCACTCAAAATTGAGTGTAAATAAGCTATTGGGCTATGATACTTATGGAATTTCCGTAATACGAACATCTCCCCACTCAATCAATTTTCTATAGTCTTCAGGCTGAATTTGTTTGATAACAGGCTTGAGCACTAGAGAGTCGAAGTAAAATAGCTGAAGTTCAGTATTTTTAATAGGAAATTGATAGGGACTTTTAGGAGTGTAATCACTTGTGATTGTGAGCCAGCCTATGGGATGAACATATATCTGTAAGTATTCATAAAAATCTTTTTTGAGTATGTCATAAATAATTTCAAGTCGTGCGGGAATTCCTTTTTTGCGAAAAAAAACAACCTGAAAATCAAGGTGCTTTTTACCCTGCTCGTAAAGGAGTTTTAAAAGATCACTAGGGTGCGAACCTTCCATCTTATTTTTCTGAACATTAGAAAAGGCATCAACTTGATTTAAAAGTGACTTTTTCACTTTAGAAAGATCAACATATTGAATTATATTTTTTTCTATGGATTTTTCTTTAAAATGTTCTTTTTTGGTTTTTTCAGTGAGAAAATAGTTTGTGGTGTATAACGAAAATGTCGCCTGCACTTGGGAAGTTGACTCGTAATGGTTTGGCAGAAACTTGTGATAGATATCAATTTCTCCATTCTCTTTGCGTTTCTTTTTTAAATTTCTATTGGAGAATAAAGTAATTTTACCACTTTGGTGAGCATTGGAAGGCAAAACTCTTACGCGGATATCAAAACTTGCTTTCTGATAGATTTTTTTGGTTAAATCGAGGGGGATTCGTCTCAAGAGATCAGAAATCTGAAACTTTAACCTTGAAGTAATTGAATATTTTTTGACCGATATCGCCGTAAAGTAGGGAGTTTCAATATAGTCAATATTTTGTACATTATCGGGAGTTGAAACAAAGAGAGCACCATTAATGAAATGAATTCCATAACTATCTTTTGGAAGAGGAATCAAGCTAATCATTTCACCCAACGATGAATCAAGTTTTAAAGCGAAACCATCTTTTCTAACAAACCAAAGGTAGCCTCGATAATAAGTTCCCCCACGAAGACTTTCTCCGTTCCACGGGAAGTAACCAAATAGATATTGTTTAGCCAGATTGTAACGAAATACTTTTTTTTCTTCCTTGTCATAAATAAAAGCAATGTTCTTGTCCATTGCAATAGATATTGGGTTGCTCAGAAAGGGGGCATTCATCTTTTTTACGATACTGCCATTGATAGGGTTAATAATAAAAATATTTTTTTTGTAGGGAGAAACCAGGTGATCCCTCCAAAATGCAGTATCGCGGACTCCAGGGATCTTTAGCTTTTTGATAGGGAGTTTTTCCTGACGATCTAAACCATATCCTTGGAGTGTGCGTTTTTTAGCATCAAGCAACCAAGCGACAGTACCATCATAGGTCAATCCCAAGGGTAAACTTGCTTTAAGCGGAATGCTACTTACGTTTTGAGAGTATGCACCTGAGGTGAGAAAGAATGCCGCAGAGAAAAGAACAAAGAGGAGGATTGATTTAAAAAATCCAGTCATCTTTCGTTTCTCTTTTCATAAAAAATTAGTGCGGAACTTGTCAATGATAATACAGGAACAAGAAAAAAACCAAGGAGAAGAAAAAAAAGAAAGTAGTTAGACAGACCAACTCCAAAAATATAGGGTCTGAACCTTTTATAAACTTTCTTGAACTCTGTTTTATTTGCACAGTTTTTTTCAAAAACATAAGAAAATTGATTCCGTCCAAAAAAGTAAGCCTGAATCAACAGCATCGCAATGGGTTGAAGAAGACCCAAAAAAAGACTCAAACCAAGTAAAACTATTTCTGTACCAAATGAACGTATGCTCATTATAAAAAAACGAACTTCCAAAGAAAGTCTGGTCTTCTGAGGAGCTATCAAAATGATCTTTTCTATTTTATTCAGTAACGGAGAGAGGAAGGGAGTAATTATGATGCTAGAAAGAATTTGGTATGAGAGGATAAGAAAAAAAATAGTGAGTACAATGGAGAATACACTGATACTGTATTTCAGATAAAAATTATCTGTGCCCAAGTAACTCTCAATTAATTTGAAAGTTTCCTGATAACCAAACCACAATAAAACAAAACTCAAAGAAACACTCAAGAACATAGGGAGTATAATATAACGATAAAGTGAATTCTTATGAATGAAAGCCACCGCTTGAAACATATGCAAAAAGCCTTCTATGAATTTTATAGGGCTAAACATATTTTATCTAATCTGTTTTCTTTTTTCGCTAGTCGTGCTCTAGCCGGTAAATAAATTCTTGAATACGCTCCATGCCTTTTTTAATTTGCTCCATTGAGGTGGCGTAGCTAATACGGAAAGCATTTTCACAACCAAAAGCAATACCTGGTACAACAGCAACCAAATATCTCTCAAGTAACACCTTGGAAAAAATCTTGCTGGGGCTACTCTCTTCTGGATATTCTTTTTGAAGCTTTTGAAAACCCGGTGCATTTAACAGCCCTTCCATCATAGGAAAAATATAAAAGGCTCCTTGAGGTTTTACAACACAAAGAGTAGAATATTCCTGAAAAGCCTTGAGTAGATAATCACGTCTTTCAACAAAAGACTTTTTCATCTCATCTAAAAAGCTCATGTCTCCTAGAAGAGCAGCCTCTCCCCCTTTTTGAGAAAAGCTAGTCGGATTTGAAGTGCTTTGACCCTGTAGCTTAACCATGGCTGCTATGACATGAGTCATTTTACTGCCTGCATATCCCAACCTCCAGCCTGTCATTGAAAAAGATTTTGAAAGACCATTCATAATGACAGAGCGATTCAAGATGTTTTCAGAAAGCATCGCTAAATTATAAAAAGTCAGATCATCATACAACAACTTCTCGTAAATATCATCACTCAAAATTATGACGTGGGAATGTTCTTCTAAAACATGCACAAGGGAAGTCAACTCTTCTTTCGTGTAAACAACGCCCGTTGGGTTTGAGGGTGAGTTCATAATGAGTAATTTAGTTTTAGGTGTGATACTATTCTTAAGTTGGTCGGGAGTGAGTTTGAATTTTTTTTTTTCATTTGTTTCAATAACCTTAGGAATGCCTCCTGCAAAAACAACCATGTCAAAATAGCTCACCCAGTAAGGAGAAGTGAAAATAACCTCATCACCTTGATTAATTACGCTCATGAGGAGGTTGAAGATAATTTGCTTTCCACCCGTACCAGCCATAATTTGGTCCACTTCAAAATTCAACTGATTATCTTTCTTAAATTTTTCTTGTATGGCTTTGAGAAACGAAAGGCAACCTGGAGCAGGCGTGTATTTTGTAAACCCTTCGTCTAGGGCTTTCTTGCAGGCATTTTTGATATGCTCCGGTGTGTCAAAATCAGGCTCACCCGCCCCAAAACCAACAACGTCTTTTCCTTCTTGTTTGAGCCGTCCAGCGAGGGCGGTAATTTCAAGGGTTGGGGATGGTTGAATTTTTTGGATTCGTTCAGAGAGAAGTTTTTTCGACATAAACCACGGCATACTCTAGTAATGTCCAGAACAGGCAAGGTAATATTTAATAATGAAAATATTTCTCGCACAGCCTCAGAGCTTGTGCAGGAACTAGGATTTTTCAGTGCATTTTATGAGATATTTGCTGCGTCAGTCTCATTTTTCAAATATGTCAAGGAATTTATAGTTTATGCAAGTTGTTCTCGTACCATTTTGCCAAAATTAAATGCTGTAGCTGCGATTTTTACCTCTATTTGAACCTTTTTACTGCCTCTGAGCAAGAATTCTCTGAACTTTTTGGCTTGTTTCAAAATTCCAAAAATGGGTTCAATTTCAGAACCTCGCTTTTTATAGAAAGACTTTACTTCTTCTGAATTCATCTTCTTGATCATTTCATGTTTTAAAGCAAAACCAGAGTCTACTGACAATTTGCGATAACCTCTGCGTAACTCTTCTTCGCTCGTACAACATTGTTCTCTGGCAGGGCAAATGACACAGTCAGGAGGTTTACCATGATAATGAGTATATTTCTTTTTATTTTTCACAGATTCATTATGAAATTCTAAGGTTTTACCCTCGGGGCAAACCCAAGAATCATCATCCTCGTCATATTTAAACTGATGAGCTTCATAACCTGAATCCTCTTCTCCTTTTCTTTCTTTGGCTACCTGATCAGGTGAAGGTATAAAACCATTGATCCCTTTTGAATCCAGGTATTCCAAACCACTTGAATGAAAGTAACCCGAATCTGCAGAAGCTGTCTGTATACTGATCCCTGTGTTTGACTCAGCTTTAGAAAGGGTAGGAGCTAATTGCTCTAAATCATTTTCTGAATTAGCTTCAGCAATGTCAGCTGCCAAAATATAGCCTTCTGATGAGGTAACTTGAATGTTGTAGCTTTGAGAAATTTTACCATTCCGTTTCATGAATTTAGCATCTGGATCAGTAAGATTTATTTTAGAATCAGAAGCAGACTCTTGATTCTCTTCCAGACTGGTTTAACCCCCGCCTGTGCCCGAAGGGTGAAAACTGGACAGTCTTTTTCTTATTCTTTTAGATATTTCTCCTCATATTTTTGAGGTGTCACCCATCCTAAAGCTGAATGTGGCTTCATCGTATTATAAAGATGGATAAACCTGAAGATACTTTTTTGAGCTTCTTCAAAGTTTTGATATTCTGATAAATTAATTTCTTTATATTTAATTGTTTTATTCAATGATTCGGCATGAGCGTTTTCATACACATTACCACGACACATGGAAATATTGATTCTACTTTCTTCTAATAGAGCGATATACTCATTTGAGCAATATCTGACGTCAGCATCAGTATGATGGTAGTAATTTTGTAAATCTCCTATTTCTCTTTTAAGCGAAAGAAAGGCTGCTATGACCAGTTGGGTGTTATTTTTATCAGAAATGGCCGCTCCTACGATACGGCGACTCATAAGCCTCATGAGCAAAGCTAAATAGTGGTCTTTCGAATTAATATCAAAATAGGTTATATCGCCAACAATTACCTTGAAGGGATCAGCTTGCACACTTTTAATCAAATTGGGATATTTTCTGAAATTATGCTTAGATTGGGTAGTTTTTGGCTTCAAAAACACCTTTTTAGTGCATAAAAGTCTATTTTCTTTCATAATTCGGTAAACTCGCTTCTTATTTATTGTAAAGCCTCTATCTTTTAGAATTTGCGTCATCGAGATATAACCTACTTGGTTCAATTGATCACTAATTTCATGGATAGATTTTAGAATCGTTGAATCATCTTTCTTCTCCTTCGACTTATAATAATAAGTTGACTTTTCTAGTTTCATAACTCTGCAACTCCTTGTGATCCCAAATTCTGTGCTGAGGCTATTCTTGATAATTTCTCTTTTTGCCTGTATTCTTGAAGAAGTTTTTCCGTTTTTTTTAAAATCTGATTTTCTATCATTAAGTCAGATAAGGCCGATTCTAAATAGGAAATTTTTTTTCTCAATTCTAACTCAACCCCATTTTTATCTTCAAAGCCTTCGGAAACCAGCTGTCGCTTCCATCTCGATAAAGTTGCGACTGAAATCATCTCCAAAGCCAATCTCTCTTTTGCTTCCTTACTGTATCTTTGTCTTTTAATCATAGTTTTACCTCCTAAATTTAACACAATAAAGTGTCCAGTTTTCACCCTTCGGGCACAGGCGGGGGTTAAACCAAATTGACCCACAGTTCTTTTAGGGATGGAGAATAGGATTGTACCCCCCTACGACCATTGGCATCTTTTGAAATAAATAGTCCAGTCGAAACGGTGGTAAATTTAATATTTGTTTGTCAATAGTTGTGCTTTCCTCTCGGATCAGCTGCCAGGGCGATTTATTCTCTTTTTTTCTTCACTAAGAGTTTCATCATTGAATTACGTCCTATGGAAAAGTGTGAGAAAATCTATGTTAAGTTCATTGTATTATTGATTGCCTTGCTCACTTTGTTTGTTTCTCATGTTCTTGGTCAAGATAAAAAGAAACAAGAACAAGATTATTATTTATATATAAAAGGTCGAGTGCAAACACGTATTATGTTGGGCGAAAAGGAAACAAAATTTGCCCAAAATAGGAACTATGATGCCGTTGACTTTAATTTTAGAAGAATTCGTCTTGCTCTTCAATTCCAGAATACTCATTGGTATGGAGGTATTATTGATCTTAAGCTTGAGAACTTACTGACTGATGGCTTGAATGCGAAGTCTGCAATTCAGGAAGCAAATATTTGGTTTAAACCAGGGTTTTGGGGTACAAAACTTAAACTAGGGCAATTTAAGTTGCCTTTTTTACGAGAACAAATTACATCCTCCTCTCGCCATCTTATTCCTGAGAGGTCGTTTTCTGCGAATACCCTGCAACAATCAGATATTGGTATGCTCTTGAGCACGTATCCTCTCCATCTTTTTGGAGGAGCACTAAAAAAAAATGTGGTGTTTGGTTTTTCAATCACGAATGGAGATGGCTCTGGTCAGGATGGAGAAGGCTTGAAGAGTGTTGAGGCCAACTCTACTGGAGAGCCTATATTGCCACTATATAATTGGAGGTTGCAATATAATCCGCTAGGAGGAAGTAGTAAAGGATATAGTGGATGGACTAATAGAAAAGAAATTTTTGAAAATAAAACTGCCTTTTCAATTGGTGTGGCAGGAGCATATAATGCTAGCAATGAAGGCAATTCTCTTTCAGGAGGGAATTTAATTGGACATACTATTGATATGACTTTCTACGCTGCGTCCGTCTACGTTAACAATGCATATACCGTATTCCATGGTAACGCGGTGCCCAATCAATACCATACATTTCAAATTACCCTTGGATATAACATACCTATTTTTCAAGTTTACCTGATGCCTACTCTTCGCTATAACTACCTACAACAAGATTCAAATCAAAATGGAGTCATTGATTTGTCCGAGCAATTTCATGATGTTTGGGCAGGGTTTAACTTTTTTGGAGACCATCACAACTTTAAACTGCAATTTTTTTATCAAATCAGGTTTGACCACGCTAGTAAAAATAGTATCAATAAAAACAAGGAGGATAATCTCATATACTTTCAAGTACAAATAAACTTCAAGCATAAAGCAATTTAATTTTTTTTGAATGATTATCGTGCTAAGTCAGACTTAAACCATCCTAGCCTCGATTGTTTAAGTCTGACTTAGCAATTTTTGAGATTATCCAATTTTAGAGGTTGACACCATTCTGTTTTACACAACTCTGTTTAAAATTTTAGATTGATTTATTTTGTGTCGATAGTCGGTTGGGGCATGATGTATAGACTTTTATGAAGAGATTTTCTGACCGTTGCCATCTTGGTATTTTAAACTTTTTTTGTTTGCTTGGTTTGTTGGGATACTCTTCTCGCTTTGCGCAATATATGGATTTGAGTGGTCCATTACCAAACCAAGCACCTCCTACAGAGAAATTAGAGAAATCGGAGAAATCGGAGAAAAAGTTGCCAGAAGCTTCCAAACCCAAAAAAGAATTGCTTCTTTCGGAAAATTTAAAAGTTGATGAAATTTTCAAATGGGTGAAAGCCTCCCAAGAAGGTGAAGGCGTTTTGGTGAGTTGGGCTTATGCAGATGGGTTACAGCAAGTAAAAGAGATAGAGCAATACCAAGTGATGCTATATCGATTTAGCGGAGTGCCTGCATCCGTAAAAAATTTCAATCAAGGAACCCTCCTGTTCAGCACTGTGATTGATAAGAATACTTTAAACTCAAAGAAAGAAAAAAAAAGTTTTTATGATAAAATTAACAAAACAGATGTTTATTACTACCATTTATTTTTATCAAGAATACAAGAAAATCAGTTATCCAATCTGAAAGGAGGGGTTAATCTCGTTACTTCCGTCAATTTTGAGTCTTTTATCCACGACATATTTAAGTCAACAAAGGCCCTTTCTGTAGATAGGGAGGGGACTGTTGAAATTTCATGGGAATACTACGATGGTTTTGTAAAGAATACTGAAATCGCATCATATAAATTAGATATTTACCGTTCTACGAATCAAATAGTGGATGTAAAAAAATTAAATAAAAAAACATTTTTGGTGAGTCTTGATCTTCGTGAAAGTTCCTTCAAAGATAGACTGACTCAAAAAGGTATTTATTATTACAACCTTTTTCTCTTCAAAGATGGAGAGTTTTTTCCTAAAACTGTGAAATTAGGGGTCAATCAAGCAAAGTTTGAGCAACCCACTAATATATTTTTTGAAAATCCATTTTCATCGATTGCAATATCTCAAAAAAAAAATATTATCTATATTGATTGGACATATTCTCAGAAATTTAAATCAAGTAATCATTCTGATGAACATCAAATTGAACTCTATCGTTTTTTAGAAACACCTAGTTCAATGGAACAAATTAACAAGAATACGTTGCTCGCAAAGGTTTTCTCAGATCAAACGAGTTATGAGGATATTCCTAAAAAAAAGGGTTTATATCATTATGCCATCTTTTTGCGAAAAAAAGGTAAAGTCTACCCAGACAAGTTTCACAAGAATATTAATTTCGTTACGGGTATTCGCTTTTGGAACAGATTATCACAGCCTCTTCTTACTGACCTCAAAGCAACCTTAAAAAAATATTATTATAAAAAAGACTATAAGAATACCATTAAGAAATTAAAACGCTATAAAAAAGCATCTCATAATAAAGTAAAAGCCATCGCTCTTTTTTATATTGGTCTTTCTTTTTTTAAAACTAAACGATATAAAGAATCGATGTCGTATTTTTCACACCCTAGTGTTATCCAAAATGATGAAGTTCGTGCTAAATTTTGGCAGAAAAGAGCATCTGAGCACAGTGAAGAAAAGTGAAGCAAAAGGGTAAAAAAACCAACGTATTATTATACCTCGGTAGCTTCCTCATGGCAGGGGGTCTAGTCGTTTTTGCAGGATATAAATATAATTTGATAAAAGCAGAGTCTAGACAAAAGATAGATGAAGCTCGACTACTTATACAAGCTGGAACAGAAAAATCATTGAATAAGGGGCTAGAGCTATTGACGGCGATTATTTTTGAAAATATTAGTACGCAACAAGAAAAACATGAGTCGTTATTTTATATTGGAGAAATCTATGAAAAACTCAATATGCCAGAAATCGCAAAAAAGAAATATATCCAATTATTAAATGATATTACTCCTACCAACATCAGTTTTAAAGAGAGACTTGAGTTTAAGGTGGCAAAAAGTAAAATTATGTCACTTTATAAGGACGAAGCCCTGATTCGTCTTTTAATCTTAATTAAAAAGGTTCGGGATAAAAATTTTCTTTCTGAAATCTACACAGAGCTTGGGCGTCTTTATTTAATTTCCAGAAAGGTTAATAAAGCAGTGACGAGCTTAAAAATCGCTTTGCGAGAAAACCCCAATAATCAAGAAGCAATAAAATTATTATCAAAAATCAAAAATTCTCCTAGAACTGACTGTGAAATAGCAAAAATCGACCTTGATGATTGTAAAAATGCATCAACCACTCCAGATCATGTTAAAGTCCCAAGTAAAAATAAAGGACTAATCGCCAAGGAGGCATTAAAGATTGCTTTTGGTTACTATGGTCAACATCATTATAAAAAGGCTATTCAATATTTCCGTAAAATTATTGATTGTTGTCGTAATACTCATGGAGAGGAGATCGCTTGGTTTTATACGGGAACTGCCTACGCGATTCTCGGCAACTATGAACAAGCGATCGAAGCTCACGAGGAGGTGTTAGGCAATTCGATTGTTGCGAGAGATCAACTGTCGATGATACGAATAGGACAACTCTACTTTAAAAAAGAAAACTTTACAAAAGCAATTGATTATTTTAGACAGTCTCAAAAACGATACCCCAATGGTAAATATTTAGCGATTGCGAAAGAATGGAGTGATGAAGCTAAGAAGTCAAGGAAAGATGAGGAGCGATATAATGACTAACTCATTTTTTTTTAGGTGTTCTCTATAACTGGCAATCGAATGTCTTCCTGATGGATTATAAAGGCTCTGGTGTTGACCAAGAGAAAGCCAAGCAATCAATTGATGAATTAAAATTAGTCATCGAAAAGACATACCAAGCGGCTGACTCGGGTAGTGTTATCGGAGAAAGTGGAGGTTATTCAGGAGTCTTTCGTCCGAGATCAGAATATCAAAATTATGATCTTGTGGCCACAACAGATGGGGTTGGTACCAAAATAGAACTCTGTTCTCGTTTCTCTTACCTTGAAGCCTTAGGTTATGATTTAGTTGCGATGTGTGTTAATGACCTCTACTGTTCGGGGGCTAAACCTGCTTTCTTTTTAGATTATGTCTCTTGTGGAGAACTCAGTAACGACTGGTACTCGCCCGTTATCACAAATATAGCCAAAGCCTGTGAAATGACTGGTATGGCCTTATTGGGAGGAGAAACTGCTGAACATCCTGATCTTATGAAGAAAGGTGAATTTGATTTGGCCGGCTTCTGTGTCGGTTTTGTGGAAAAAAGCTCTCGCCTACCTCAACTTGAAGCAATTCGTGAAGGCGATTCTCTTATTGGGCTTGCATCAAGTGGACTTCATAGTAATGGATTTTCTTTGGTGCGAATGATTTTAAGGCAGATACTCAAAAAAAATAAAATTGAGTATGAAAAACTTGTAAATAATCGAAAGTGGATTGAAAAACAACTTCTTGTGCCAAGCAAAATCTACCACGAATTACCTCAACTCACGAAAGAGATATCAATTAAGGGAATTGCTCATATAACTGGTGGCGGTATCTATGAAAACCTATCTCGCATTTTACCAAACAATTTCTCTGCGATTATTCATAATAAACAAGCTTTTCAGTTACCTATCTATGATTGGTTAAAAAATTTTATTTCTGAAAAAGAGCTTTTAAAGACTTTCAATATGGGGTATGGTATGATTTTGGTTATGGAAGAAATTGAAGCGGAAAAAATTTTGAGTAAGCATGCGGAGGCCGCACAAATTGGTCATATTCAACAAAAAATAAAACCGGAAGAGGCTGGCGTTATTTTTATTTAGCTTATCAAATTTTAAAAAATAGTGAATGAATAACGATACTGTTCTTAAATATTTAAAATCTGCTCTTAAACTTGAAAAAATAGGGAAATATCAAGCGGCTTTAAAGAAATATAAAGAAATTCTTGCCTTAGATCAAAAGCATTTTCAAGCTTGGCTCAACGCAGGCGCTATTTATTCAAAGATTCATAAATCAGAGAAAGCAATTATTTGCTATACCCAAGCCTTAAAACAAAAAAAAGATGAGATCGTTTACTATAATTTGGGAACTGAATATTTTAAGCTCCACCAGTTTACAGATAGCATGGAAGCCGTGAAGAAATGCCTCCAGCAGAATCCACAATTTTTGTCTGCTTATTTATTACTGGCGGTAATTGCTGACCAACTTGGTCACTTTAAAGTCGCTTTTGATTCTATAAAAGTTCTTTTACGTTTTGAGCCACATCATCGTGGAGCTCATACCGCGATGGTTGTATTATGCATTAAAAATAAAGCTCATGACATGGCATCAAGCTATCTTGATAAACTAAATGCTCTCGGTGAGAGAAAACAAGTAATTGACCAGCTAAAATCGAAACTCTTGCTAAGTAAGGGTGATATTGTTGAATCAGTTCAATTGTTCCAAATTATGTCAAGAGAAAACCCTGAACTCAAAAGAATAGTAAAAAATCTAAAAAAAGAATTACCATCTGAGAATAGAAAAATAATCAATAAAAAAAAGAATCGACTTGATAATAAGAGCAATAAAAAAGACAAAGACTGGCTTGATCTCTCATTAATTTCCTTATTTGAAGGAGATGGTGAAGAAGCGATGCACTACTTAGAGGAAGTAGTGGACTAAGTTTCTTACTTTACGCCCAGCTTATTTGTTAGGTATGCTTCCTTGCTTACTAGAGATGAGAAATTCTAAAAAGAAAACTCGTATCTACTTTAAGAGATACTGGAAAATATCTGGTCGCTTGCTAATACTTGCCTTGATTTCTTTGATTTGTTCCGTAAAAGATAAAAATTTATTACAATTGGTGCGTATTCAGTTTGAACCCATTCAAGGGGCTCAACATTATGAAATTAAATTTTCCGTGGAGGATCAGGAAGAACAGAAAATTATTCAAATCAAAAAAGGTATTTTTATGCAAAAAATACCCCGAAAATATAAATCATTTCAAATCAGAGCTATTTTTTCTGATGAAGTTAAAACGAGCTGGAGTCTGATTCGACATCTTGATCAAACAGAAGAAGAAATTGACCATTCTAAGTTGATAGTCACCGATGATGTTCGATACCGAACCATTGTTCAAATCAATCACCCCTACTATTATCGTAATAATATTCTCTGGGTAGGTCCAAATACTAAGCTTTCCTTTCGAGCAGCCAATCCATTGTTTGTCTCTCAAAAAAAAATTTTTTATCAATTTCGGCAGAAATACTCAAAAATTGATAACGAGTTCATCCCTTTTGTGAGTACGATTGCTCTAAAGTCAATCTTTCAGGATATTGAAGATTCATATATTATCAGTTTTTACTCAATTAACCATAAAAGAATCAAAGAACCAGTGCGTGAAGTTATTATCTATGTTGATACCAATTCACCTCAGATCACGTTCGAAAAAAAAGAAAAAGTATTGCTCTGGAAATTTTTTGACAAAAGTCTCCCCGTGAAGGCTGTTCTAAAGCAAGGAGGTTCGATATTAGAGTCGAAAGAGGGAGTTACCATTATGAAGCTTGATCTAACGCAAGGGAAAAGAAAAGATATAAGTTCTTTGAGCCTTGTCGCTACCGATTTTCTAGGAAACCAAGGTGTTTGGCTTCCCTTAAAAGATAATCTTTGAATAAGCCGATATTATTCCAGGAGCAGGTGGAATTGAAAAACTGACATCAAGTCTAGCTATGGTTTTTTTTGATTTTTGAGTAAGCCCTTCTTCTTTTGGGTGGCTGATAGCCTTTACTCCCCAAAGGATTTCTTGAGTCTGCCATGGTATTTGCAGATTATAATAGTTTGTTTTTATTTTCTTTTTAACAGTGGGGTTTTTTTCTCGGTTAATATGAATTGTAAGCTCATAGAATTTTGCATCAATAACAGGAGCCCAGGAAAAACGCACATTTTTGTTCAGACCAGCAGGAACCACAAGCTTGGATGACGGTTTTAATCTTTTGGGCTGTTCAATTACTCTATAGGTATCATCTACAATGAAAACATGTTTTTTGACGTTGTCTTTCATTTTATCCTTGATTTTGATCTTTCCATTTAAGTCTTTTTCGTTTGCTTGATCAGATTTTTTTGTTTGTAGAATAGCGTTTTTACCAAATTCAGTTTGTACTTTCCAATAATATTTACCTTTTTTGAGACCCTTCACCACAATAGATGGAGCAATGAGCACTTCTTCTTTGACAATTTTTTTGAATTTTTTATCAGATGCCAGCGAAAAACGTACCGCTGAGCTTTCTTTTGGTTGTTTCCAGCGAAAGACGATACGATCTTGAGGTTTACTTACGATAAGAGTATTATCAGCAGGAGATAGGATATCAAGAGGTTTAAACTTTTGTATATTGATTAACTGAATATTTGAAAAAAAACTATCTGGTTTTTTGCGAGAACGTACTTGCCAATACCAACTGCCCTCACTCAGAGTGGTTTTATGTTGCTTTGAACGAACTTGAGTTTTCTTTTCATTTTTCATAGTCGGACTTTTTGACAGATAAAAATCATATCCATCAATTTTTTTATTTGTATCCCATTGAAAATTTATCACCTTTTGGTTACCTTTTGCAAGTATTAGCGAACCGTCGTTTGGTTTCAGATTAACGATATGAACTTCTTGCAGAGACCATTTCCCATCTTTACCTAATTTTAGTATCTTTCCCGAGGATACTGTCTCTTGCCCATCAATTTTCACAAGACCGCTTTTGACAAAAATACCAGAAGTACCTTGATTCTCACTTAGTGTTACATCGGAACCTCGAATATTGGCACGCAATCCGGAAGCAGTTTCAATGAATGTAGGACCCCCTTCTTTGTTCTCAGATTTTGCTCGAATAATGCCTTTCTCAAGCTTTAGACCAATATTGTTCTCAATAATATCGAGTGTTACCAAGCTATTGGGGTCTAATTCGATTTCTAAACCAGATTTTAATTTAATAAGAGCATCAGAGCGCTCACCTGTTAGAATAGAATCGTTTAGATAAACAGGTGCAAGTGAGGTTACATTTCCCCATATAAACCTATCAACAAACTTCCTTTTAACTTTATTATATCTATAGCTGATCGTTCCAATGGGTTTTGAGTTTGTAAGTTGAATGACTCTTTGGTCAAAGTGGTCACAGGTTAATTGTAAAAAAATAATCATAATAGAAACCAAGGAACCACTAACAATGATGTCACTTCTAGATAATTTCATATTTTTTCTCTTCAATATCTACCGAGTTTTTGGAGGCAGATTCGTACTTGGTTCCGATTCTTTCTCTCAGTGCCTTCACATTTTTAGGTGTTTGGGGGTCGTCTTTTCTTCCGAGGAGAGCATAGACTGTCTGAGTTCTACTTTTCCCCTTCACTTTTACTTTTTCCATCGCAGCAACCAAAAAGATATCCTTTACCATGTTGTATGTATTTTCTGTAATTAAGACATCGACGGCAAAATGTTTCGACAAAACTTCAATACGAGAAGCTAGGTTGACAGCGTCGCCAATCACAGTATACTCATGTCTGTCAGGTGAGCCTATCTGACCAGAAACAACAGGGCCCGTGTTAACTCCACAACCAAACATAATTGGGAATTTCTTTTTTTTCTTTCTTTGCATATTGAAATCCACGATATTTTTTCGCATCATGAGTGTGGCATTCAAACAATTTTCAATGTCATTTCCTTTTGGTACAGGAGCACCCCATATTGCCATAATTGCATCACCAATAAATTTATCGACAACACCTCCAGTATGAGAAATAATCCCCACCATCAGTGTCATATACTCATTGAGGAAATCAACGACCTCTTCGGGTTGCAATTTTTCTGAGATAGCTGTAAAGCCGCGGATGTCCATAAAAAGAATCGTTGCTTCTTTCCTTTCCCCTCCCAGTTTAATCTCTCCTTGAAGCACTTGGTTGGCAATTTCTTCGTTGACAAATTTATTGAGAGCACCTTTTAGTTTCTCACGTTCTTTTAGACCATGTACCATGAGATTGAATACTTTGGTAAGTTCTCCAACTTCATCTCTTGTCTTGACTTGCAGTTGATGGTCATACTCCCCATCACCAATTTTTTCAGCTGCATTGGAAAGTAATTGCAGAGGACGTGAAATTGTGTTTGAAAAGAAATATATAAATAGAATTGCCCCACTCAAAATAATGACAGAAATTAAAACAGAACCCCAACGAACAGCATTCACTCCCTCAAGTGCCAGCTTCTCTGGTATGCTGGAAATAACACCAACTCCAATTTGATCAAGACGTTCAAAAGAGCCAAAATATTTACCGTTTTTCTCTTCAAACTGCAAGACACCATTTCTTGCCTTACCCTCGTACATTTTAAAGACAACCGGATGGGCAAGCATATTTTTTGAATTAATTAGCATATTTTTGTCTGGATGCAAAATTAAGCTTCCGTCAGAGCTAACTAGATACGAAGTATAGATTGATTCTGAACCCCCTTCATTTTTTTCTGAAAAGTTTTTGTATAATCGAGTTACTTGAATCACCGAAACATATAGAGAGCCACCTTGAGGTACTGAAATAAACCAAAGAACATGGTTGAAAATGGAGGTTATATTATGAATATAAAACTCTTTTCGTGGTATGCTAATTTTGAGATCACGGACAGATTTTTTGAACTTTACCTGATCAATATCCAGTTTTTTTAATAGATTATCATTCATTAGTTGTTTGCTGGTACGGATTGTCCCACTTGAGTCAGAGGAAAGGCGAGAAAGGTAAAGGAAGTCAGCACATTCACCAAAACGAAGGTCTTCCTTGTTTCCAAATTTAGTGCATTCAATTGTCTTCGTCTTATAAGAGTTGATTGTACTTTTCACTTCGCTACTCAAAATGCCTGTTGCCTTTGAGTGGAGGAAAATAATCATGTTGGTCATGTTTTCTTCAAAAATTGCAAGAGCAATGTAGATTAAAATAGCAATGCTAACAAATACAGTGAGTGAAATGATGGCAATAAGCTTACGCCGAATTGTCGAAGTAATATAAACATAAGTCCCCTTAGCGTATACTTTACTTTTCCTCAGAAATATTGCTAAAATATTTTTGTTTTGATTATTATTGTTTGGCATATGGTTTGATTAGCTGATCAAGCTCTTTGTCTAACTTATTATAACCACCTTTCTCAAAAGTCTGTCTCAGTTGGTGATGATATGCCGAAGATATCCGCACTCTCTCAATACCAAAATCATAAATATACCATTGATCATTCTTTTTTGTCATATAATAATCTATTGATAACCGTGTGTCTTTATAAGCAACGAGTGTTTGTATCAGTGCACTTCTGCCATTTGATTTGAGTTGCACACTTTTGTAGGTTACACTGTTATTTTGGTAGCCCTTTAATTTGCTAAGGTAAAAGGAGACAATAAATTGATTAAATTTTTCTGTATACCCTTTTTTCTGTTTGGAATTTAGTTTTTTCCAACCTCTGCGGAGAGCACCTCTTGCAAACTTTTCTAATGCGACATTATCGTAGTATAACTCTCTTATCTTTTTTCTTTTTACGGCTAATGTGGTCTTTTTGTTGCTTGAGACCATAATGAATTGATTGATAATTGCTTTTATTGCTTTTAACACATTTTTCTCTTCCTGAGAAACCTGTTTGGCCTCTAAACTGGGAGAAAAACTAATTGCAAGTGAAAAAAAAGTGATAAAGATTAAAACGACTAGTCTGCTTTCAGAAAATATTTTTTTCATATTCAATATCGCTCCATATTATTCTTCAATTATTCTTTTTCGATGTTGTTCGTATATATCTCTAAATAGAATGTAGGGATCAATCGCGTTTTCTTTCAATTCTTCATATTCACCAAGCCTTAGGGATAGGTTATTGACAATCTTATGCACAAAAATTCCGACGCTTACTACACGAGAAACCAAAACAGTATCGGGGAGGAGAACAAAAGAAATAATCCAGCTACGTGGCGAAACAATGCTATCAATGCCAAAGCCAAAAGCGTCACGAAGGTTAAAGGCACCAAAAAACGGAACTTCAAGATGTGGACCAGGAGGTATACCCCAAAAACCAAAAGCTTGACCAAAGTCTTCTTCATCTACGTATATATCAAACCAATCCCGAGAGGCATTGAATAGACCACCGAAGCCCAATACTGAATTAATTAAAAAATTTGAAACTTCCAAACCTGCTTTGACAAATTTTCCTTGAATAAGAGAGCTAAACATTCTGACGGGCATTCCAAGGTGGGTTAAAAAATTGCTGATTCCCGTTCGGATGCTTCTTGGTAAAAGAAATGCATTTATTTGAGCTAATGGATTCAATCCATAAACGAATAGAAAATCATTGAAGGAAAAGAAAAAACGATTCATCGGCTCCCAAGGGTCGTATATCTCGAACTCTCCTACCTCTTCAAAATCGTCGTCAAACTCATCATCAGAACCAGCATTTACAGAGGAGCTTTCCAGTTTTGTCAGAAGGTATGTAAGCTCCTGTGATTCTATGACAGAATTTTTGTGATTTGTATAGCTTTTTTTTATTTTTTCGTAATTTTTTGTGTGTGAGTGAGCGGGTTTTTGTGCGAAGGTCTTTGTTTTATAGGGTAAGCTATTGCAGCGTATTAGGTAAAAGAGGAAACTCACTTGGAGCACAAGCAAGGAGATCAATTTATACGACTGATGCAGCACCATTTCTATTTTCAAATTATTAGAATCACTTTTCTTTGGTTTTGCCATCGTCATCAGAGTTATAGAGAAACTTGCCAATAAGTTCTTCTATCTCAAGTGATGATTCTGTGTCTGAAATTTCGTCACCGTCACTTAAATATCCCTCATCGGCACCTAAAGTGACTTTTACAAATTTTTCTCCGATAAGACCTTTTGTGCGGATACTGGCCAAAGAGTCACTTTCAATTTTAATTTTTGAATCAATAGTGAGCCTGATTTTTGCAGCTCCGTTCTCCAGTGATATTTGTTTCACCTTACCAATTTCGACACCAGCAATTTCAACGGTCGCACCTTCTTTCAAACCTGCCACGGAAGCAAAAGATGCCGTCAAAGAATAATAAGGAGAACCAAAAATTTGAATTCCACCAATGCCAATGGCCGTGTACGCTATAGAGATGAAACCTAGGATGATGAAGAAACCGACAAAGAGTTCTGTATTATTTTTTTTCAAGAAAGATCGACCTTTTTCTTTAGAATGTTCAATATCCATGGATTCTTGGATGTTTCATAATCTCTTGGGTTAACGTTATTTTCCATCTCCCCATTGTAAATAATCGAAATTTGATTTGCAATACGAAATATGTTTGGTATATCGTGGCTCACCATCAATGCCGTAAAGCCCAAATTTTTTTGCGTTTCTTGAAATAAATCGTACATTGACTCTTTAGTTTCTGGGTCTAAGCCTGTCGTTGGTTCGTCAAAAAGTACGATTTTGGGGTCAATTTGCAAAGCACGTGCCAAAGCGACTCTTTTTTTCATTCCACCACTGATCTCGGAGGGATATTTATGAACAGAGTTTTCAATGTTCATAATAGAAAGCTTCTCTAGTGTTTTTTCACGAATATATTCGTGTTTATTTTTTGTTTCCAGATTTTCTCGGAGGGGCATTGCGACGTTATCAAAAACATTGAGAGAATCGAATAAGGCACTTCCCTGAAAAACAACACCCAATTGAGACCTCGCAAGAAGTAATTCTTTTCGAGACATTTTAGCGATGTTTTTGCCTTCAATAAGAATCTCTCCCCTGTCTGGTTCCATAAGCCCTAATATGAATTTGAGGAGAAGGCTTTTTCCAACTCCGCTAGGGCCGACAATGATGGTGGTTTCGCCTTCAATGGCTGAGAAGCTAATATTATTGTGAACAACCTGTTCTCCAAATGATTTTTTTATATTTTTTGCTTGGATAATTTTTTTACTCATAATCTCTAAATTAACACCGTTGTAAGGATGTAATTGGCGAGTAACACACTCACAGAAGAAAGTACGACTCCCTGGGTAGTGGCTCGCGAAACACCTAGGGCTCCTTTCTGTTTATAGGTGTGTACAAAAAACCCCTCAAAAGAACAGATAGAAACAACCAACACAGCAAAGCACGTCGCCTTGGTAGAACACATTCTCAACAACTCATAGTCAACCGTGGACATCATGCTATTGAAATAAGAGCCCGCGTTCACGCCTAAAATAACTGAACCTGCAAGGTAAGCACCTGCGATACCTGAGAGACAAAAGATAAAAGTGAGAAGTGGCAATGAAATGATACCCGCTGCCAGTTTGGGAGAGATGAGATAATGATAGACATCGATAGCCATGCAGTCAAGAGCGTCAATTTGTTCTGAATTGCGCATAATCCCAATTTCGGCACATAGGGCGGAGCCTGCTCTGCCTGTTAATAGAAGAGCAGAAAGAACAGGGCCTAGTTCAGCGAGTAGAGAATAGCCGACCCCACTCCCTAAGGCACCCTCCGAGGCAAACCGAACCAGAGTATGGTAGCCTTCGACACCCAACACCATTCCCGTGAAAAAACCAGTAAAAATAATAATGGAAAGCGATTCAAAACCAATGATACGAATCTCACGAGTGATAAAGTAAAACCTAAATGGATATATGAAAATGGAATAGAAACTTCGAAACAAAAAAATACCCCAAGTACCTATCCGCTGGAGATAAAAAATGCTCTTTCCTCCCACGGCTTCGATGCGCATTATCAGTTTATTTAGAATTGAACAAAGAACCACTGACCAGGGGGGCATTTTAAAGCTGTTTAGACAACTGATTTTATTTTTTTTAAAAAAAAATATTAATAACCTACTTAACTAAATAGGTAATTATGCTATTTTGCGCTTATATAGCTTGACATAAAATATGTGACATAACATCTCTATTTCTACCATGGATTTAAATAGCTCTTTGGTGCTGTTATCATTAGCCATTGCCTCACGTATCTTGTGCATCATACGCCAAGCTGTACGCCACCACCTATCTCTCTACTAACCTGACAAGCCGATACGCTTTTCTTTGCATTGATTACCATATGGATATCATAAAGCCATTTACGAAATGATATTTGGTTACGCTCAAATATAGTATCTTTAAAAATTGAAAAGCTATTGTGACATGAGTTACAATTAAAGCTTTTTATTCTGTTTTTATTTTTACATACTTTAATGCTACCACACTTATTACACTTTACACCATCAGGATAACGTAGTCGGATAAAGTATTCTATAAATGCCTCGTCAGTTGGGAATTTATCCATAAGCTTAAAATAGCTTATTTGACTTGCTTGTATCTTTTTATCTGTATTAATCTTGTCCATAACCATGTATAATATGAATATGGAAAGTGCAAAGCGCAAAATAGCACAATTGCCTGGGCTAGAGTTAAGTTTGCATGATAGTGTACTTGACTCAGCTCATTAAGCTAAATTAAACCAACTTACGCTGAAGCCTTTGGCTGAAACCCGTCATTATCTCATAGGTGATTGTTTGTGAGAGGTGTGCCCAATACTCCAGTGGTGGTGAGTTCTCTCCTAAAATTTCTACACTCTGATCAATATTCTTGATGCCTCCTAAGATAATTTGATCCATGGTTACTCTGCCCAACAAAGGAAAACCAGAAAAAGAAACTTTATTTGAAAGCCCAATCGGAATACCATCGGCGTACCCCAAGGGTAAGACTCCTGTTGGGTAATTATCTTTTTTTATTTTGTGCGTTGAAGAGTAGGAGACTGTGCTACCTTTGGGAAGAAATCTCTGTGAAAATGGTTTTGACACAAGCCTCAAACAAGGCTTAATTTGAAACTTATGGTGTAATCGTTTGTAATCTTTCCACGTTTGGAAGTAGCCATAGAAAATGAGTCCAGGGCGAATCATGTCAAGAGCTGACTCAGGGTAGTGTAAAATTGCATAGGAGTTTGCAGAGTGCAAAAGCAACTCTTCTCTTTTGAGGGACATCTCACGAATGAATGAGCTTGATAAATCAAGAAACTGCCCACATTGAGTCGAAGAGTATTTTTTATCGCCCGTAGGAAAATGAGTCATCATGCCTGTGATTTTCAGAAAAGAGGTTTTTGAAAAAGCTTGTAAAGCAAGATTTTTTTGATGTGGGAATATCCCGAGGCGACCCATTCCTGTATCCCATTTGATATGAACCTTAAGTTGGCTTTTCCTTTTTTTACATTCATCTTCAAGAAACTGGATTTGCCAAATATCTGTAATCACTGGAATCACTTTTTCTTTGAAGATTAGATTCGTGTTTTTTTTGTAAAATGCGCCTAAAAGAATGATCTCTTTTTTGAAACCCAACTTTCTGGCTTCTTTTGCCTCCCAAAGGTTTGCTACACCCAACATGTCAATTTTAGCGGTTTGAGTAAACTTAAGAACTGCACTCAAACCACAACCATACGCATTGGCCTTCACTGGGATAAGCACCTTTACTCTAGGTTTATTCTCACGCCCATCAACGAGGCTACGAATTAGTTCAAGGTTATATTTTAACGAGGAGGAACTGACCTCAAGTGTAGGGACATCACCCGTTGGTGAGGACATATTCAACGAGATCAGCTACACGATTCGAGTAACCCCATTCGTTGTCATACCATGAGAAAATTTTCACCAAGCTACCATCCACGACAGAGGTACAAAGTGAGTCAATAGTGGAAGAAGCAGGATTTCGAATGTAGTCGGTTGATACAAGTGGTAGTTCTGAGTAATCAAGAATATTTTTAAGAGAGCCTTGAGACGCTTTTTTAAAAGCGTCGTTCAACTCTTCTTTGGTTACTTTCTGGTTTAATTCGGCACTCAAGTCAATCATGGATACATTGGGAGTAGGCACCCGAATAGCAATTCCATCTAAAAGCCCCTTCACCTCGGGTATTACCAAGGAGACCGCTTTCGCCGCCCCTGTAGTGGTTGGTATCATAGAGAGAGCCGCTGACCTAGCTCGCCTTAGGTCTTTATGTGGCAAATCAAGAATTCGCTGATCGTTAGTATAGCTATGAACTGTGGTCATAAATCCTCTTTTGAACCCAAAATTATCCATGAGCACTTTAACCACAGGAGCTAAACAATTTGTTGTGCAAGAAGCATTAGAGATGACACGATGAAAGTTTGCATCATATTTTTTTTCGTTCACCCCCATCACGATGGTGACATCTTCGTTTTTTGCTGGTGCCGAAATGACTACTTTTTTCGCCCCCCCTTCGTCTATGTGCTGCACTGCCTTATGAGAATCGGTGAAGAAGCCAGTTGATTCAACGACCACTTCAACACCCAATTCTCCCCATGGGAGTTCTTCCAATTGGGGACAGGCAAGAACCTTTATTTTTTTATCATCAACAATGAGAAAATCTTGTGTAAAGTCTATTTGATGTGGCCAAATTCCAAATACAGAATCATATTTTAAAAGATGTGCTAATGTAGAGGCATCTGTTAAATCGTTAACCGCAACAATCTCAATATTTGTTTTTGTTCTCCCCTTTTCATTCCTTTCAAATAAATTTTTAAACACATTTCGACCAATGCGACCAAAGCCGTTAACAGCAATTTTCATTATTTTGCATACAGGATTTTTATTTGCCTCCTTTCGTCAAGAAAAAATTGACGTCATACTTCTCTCCTGCACACTGTCTTGCATGGAAGGAATAGACCAGAATCCAGAAAGAGAAAACTCCGGTGAACATAATGGGAATTCACAAAATCAAAATAGTGATGTCGTAAGAAAAAATGTGGTCCGTCCATACAATAAAAGATCCGATAAAGACTATCCTGCGAGTGAAGGCGGCTTTAATAAAAAAAAACCCTACTTCGGGAAGCGAGTTTCTTATTTTGTTAAAAATCCAAGCGCGCCTATTGATTATAAGAGAGTTGACATACTTGTGAAATTTATATCCAACAAAGGAAAAATTGTCCCTCGAAAATTTACTGGGCTTTCAGCACTCCATCAGAGAAGAATTGCCAAAGCAATTAAGCGAGCAAGGCATGCCGGTCTCCTCCCTTATAGCTACCGATAAGTTACAAATAGCTACCGATAAGTTACAAATAGCTACCGATAAGTTACAAAGAATCAAAGTGTCTCAGCAATTAAAATCTCTCTGGGTTTCGAGCCTATTTGTGGTCCGACATAACCTCTTGCCTCAAAAGCCTCAATAAGTCGAGCAGCCTTGTTATACCCAATTCGTAATCTCCTCTGAAGGTAGCTAGCCGATGCTTTTCCGCTTTCGAGTATGATGTTCCATGCCTCTTCAAATAATTCTTCTTCTTCGGTATCCAATTTGGATGCCTTACTTTTTCCATCATCAAGAATAATATAATTGGGTTTGGCGAACCTTGTTGCCATTCTAACCACATGCTCCACTTCGCTATCTTTTACTAAGGGAGCCTGTACCCTCAGTAACTTCCCTTGAGTAGGATGTTTAAAAAGAGAGTCCCCTTGACCTAATAATTGCTCTGCCCCATTGGAGTCTAAGATCGTGCGAGAGTCTGTTTTTTGAGCAACCTGTAAGGCGATACGAGCTGGACAGTTTGCCTTAATTAAGGCAGTAATCACATCTACTGAGGGTCGTTGGGTTGCCAATATGAGGTGAATGCCCACTGCTCGTGCTTTTTGAGAAAGTCTGATAATAGAAGATTCAACCTCTTTACCAGCAACCATCATCAAATCACCCAATTCATCCACGAGAATAACGATATAGGGCATATAAAGCTTGACGATCTCTTCTTTCGATAGATTGCTCTCTTGAACCTTTTCATTATAACCACTGATATCACGGACTCGCGCTTCAGCAAGGTCTTCATACCGCCTCTCCATCTCTTCTACTGCCCAGTTTAAAGCTGCGATTGACTTTTGTGGGTCAGTGATAACAGGGTGTAAAAGGTGGGGTATATCATTGTATTGAGAAAGCTCGACAAGTTTGGGATCAATCATGAGAAAACGAATCTCTTCGGGAGTTTTATTGATTATAAAATTAATGATGAATGAGTTTACAGAGACCGATTTTCCAGCACCCGTAGCACCAGCAATTAAGAGATGGGGCAATCGTGCTAAATCAGCAATGACTAGGCTTCCCGCGATGTCCTTACCGATAGGGAGAGGAAGCTTCCCTTCAAAATCTTGGAAATTACTAGCTCTCAGAATATCACCTAAAAGGACCTTTGCTCGCTTTTTATTGGGAATTTCAATTCCCACAGTTGAGCGACCAGGAATTGGTGCTTCGATACGAACACGTAAAGCCTCCAAAGCCATCGCTAGCTCATCAGTTAAGCTCAATATTTTATTTACTTTGATTCCAGGGGCAATTTTGAGTTCAAATCGAGTGATGATTGGCCCTCTTTGAATACCAACAACCTTACCTTCAACATTGAACTGTTGCAAAGTTTCTTCAAGAATCAGTATAATCTTTTTGATTTCATTTGGATCTGTATAGGCATACATTTCCTTTCCTTTATCGAGAAAATCAGTGGTAACGTTGTAACCGTTTTCACAAGAGATACTCGGGGTAACGGATGCCTTTTCACTCAGATTAAACTCCACATTTCGTTTATCAAAAGAACGACTCGCTTTAGAAATAGCACTCGAAATTGCTTTGTGAGCATTTACAGTAACTGTACTTGGCATTATTTGCTCATTCTCCCTTGAGTCTTCTTGAAAAAAAATATTATCCTTTTGAGAAAATTCAGATAGAGAGTGAGACATGCTGCCCTCTTCATTTATTTCTGTTTCTTCCAATTCTTTGGAGTTATGTATATTTCTTGCGTTTTCCCGTGAGTTGGAAGTTAAGTCAAGTGACGCATTGTCGATGGATAAAGTTTCACCTTCATCGCCTTGATTCCCCTCATTGTACTCCTTTTTACTTTCCTGTGATTTTTCAGAGGAAAACACTTCTTTGGGAGACTGTTTGATTTGCTCATCTTTTGTAAGGTTCAGATTGAGCTTCCCTGTTTCGATCAGGTCGTGCATCCTTTGTTTTCTATAGAAAGGCGTTACATGTTGAGGAGTTGTTTCTTTTCTCTTGAGCTTTGAGCGTTCTTGTCTAGAGAATGCATCCTCATGTCTTTTATGTTTCAAAAAAGAACTTCGCTTCGCTAAATCGATCAGTTGATAAGAAAAGATCAAGTTTTTGGAAGGAGGAAAAGAATAAGAAACTTCACCAGAGTTCAATTGCGATACTGATTTTTGAAGTTCTGAACTCTTTTTTAAATTCACGGGGCATTCATTTGTATTCCCTAGATATAGTTTTTTCTTTTCAAAAAGTGGTGGGATGTTGCTTTTTTTTTTGATAAAATTCTCTCGCTCTATTCTCTCACTATTTCGGCAAGATAAAATTAATCAAAGAGAAGAAAAAGATTGACAAGCTAAAAATAACGCACTAACGAGTAGGCTATGCTAGCTAAAGGTGTGTTAGAACTTTATAACCAAGGTTTAGAACTCTACAAAAAAAAACAATGGGATTTTGCAATAAAAAAATTTGAAGAATCGGTCAAGCTTGATCCGAATGATGGACCTTCTAAACTTTATCTGGAACGGTGTCGGAGCTTTAAAAAAATTCCCCCCCCGGACGATTGGGATGGTGTTTTCACTATGACTAGTAAGTAGTCCCATCTTTTTACTGATATGCCAACCAAGAAAGAGAGAGAGAAAAGGGATTCAGCAGAATATACGGTTTTCCAAAAGGATGCCCGTCTTAATGGTCGTCTAAAGTTTAAAAAGCCTTTGCAAATTCGGGGTTCTTTTTATGGAGAGATTGAAGGGGATAACATCTTACACCTAAGTGACAGCTCTGTTTCCGAAGCTAGTCTGAACATACGAACTCTCATATTAGAAGGTAAGCTAACTGGTAATGTTGTCGCTTCAGAAAGAGTGGAACTTAGGCGTGGTTCTATTCTGATTGGTGACATAAGAACACCTAAACTGGAGATTTCCGAAGGGGTGACTTTTGATGGCCAATGCGATATGACAAACAACTCATAAAATACAGTCTGATTATTTAGTGATGCTTCCTACTCTTCTCTCTATTCATTTTTTTTTCTTTTTTGTCACGCCCTTACTTGCCCAAACCGAACCCATCTACAGATACAGAGAAATTGTTCATCCCGTTCTTGCTAAAAATGGTATGGTCTCAACCCAAAATCGGCTGGCAACTCATGTTGGGTTGAATATTCTAAAGCAAGGAGGCAATGCAATTGATGCGGCCGTGGCTGTTGGTTTCGCCCTCGCTGTAACTCTCCCTAGAGCGGGCAATTTAGGAGGAGGCGGATTCATGCTCATTTACTTAGCTTCCCACAAAAAGGTGCTTGCCATTGATTATAGAGAAAAAGCTCCCCTGAAGGCATCGCGAGATATGTTTCTCAATGAGGAGAAAGAAGCAGATTCTAAAAAATCACGTCATAGCTATTTGGCAGTGGGGGTTCCCGGAACAGTGGCAGGTCTTACTATGGCTTTAGAGAAATATGGCACCATGACATTACAAGATGTGATAAGGCCAGCAATTCATTTGGCTCGTCTCGGATTTCTTGTTGATTATGATCTTGAGCAATCTTTACGTTCTGCATCCAAAAGAATGCGTCAATACCCTGCAAGCAGGGCCATTTTTTTTAAAAAAGATGGAAAGGCTTACCAAAAAGGAGAAGTTTTTAAACAAAAAGCTCTCGCCTCCAGCCTCGCTAAAATTAGTAAAAGAGGAGCATCTGCATTTTATGAAGGCCTGATCGCACATTTGATTGTACTGGATATGAAACGCAATGGTGGTCTCATTCGCCTCAATGACTTGAAGAAGTATCGTCCCATTATACGAAAGCCCGTGTCAGGCAATTACCGAGACTATCAAATCTTCTCAATGCCCCCACCCAGTTCAGGAGGAGTTCATCTCATCCAAATGCTCAATATTCTGGAGGGTTATGACTTTGCCTCGATGAAGCATAATTCTGCACAAAGTATTCATTTGCTAACTGATCTTATGAAAAGAGCGTACGCCGACCGGTTTCAATATTTGGGAGATAATGACTTTGTTTCTGTGCCAGTGAAGACTCTCACTTCAAAAAAGTATGCGACCGTACTGCGATCAAAATTTAATCCAACGAGAGCGACACCTTCAAGATTAATTTTTCCGGGAAATCTATCATTACCCCAAGAGGGCAGAGAAACAACTCACTTTTCTGTTGTGGATGAGCATGGTAATGCGGTGTCAAATACCTATACATTAAATTTTAGTTATGGAATGAAAGCAGTCGTTCCTGGAACGGGTATTTTGTTAAACAATGAGATGGATGACTTTACCTCCAAAATTAACAAAAAAAACGCCTATGGTTTACGTGGTGGTGCAAAAAATGCGATTGAACCAGAGAAACGAATGCTTTCTTCAATGAGTCCAACGATTGTTCTCAAAGAAGGTCGGTTTTTCTTGGCAACGGGTTCTCCTGGTGGTAGTCGAATCATAACAACCGTTTTGCAAGTTATTCTCAATTTAATTGATTATAAAATGAATATCGCTGAGGCGACTCATGCAACGAGGGTTCACCATCAGTGGTTTCCCGATATTTTAATGTGCGAAAAAAATCTAAACTTTGATACCAGAAAAATTTTACAAGCAAAAGGGCATAAAATTCAATTGGTCAATGGAATGGGGAGTACCCAAAGTATTTTGTCTAAAAACAACTTATTACAGGGGAGTTCTGACCCACGAAAGCCAGGAGCTCTTACCGCTGGATACTGAGAAATATCTTTTTAATAGAACTAAGAATCGCCTGTTTCGTTTTTTTGAACTTTTGTTGCCCACGCTGATTTGAGTTTCCAGCAGGATAGTCCTCATGAAAGTCTTCTTTGAGGTATCCTGGTGGCGGTTTATTGAGTTTATTGTTAGATGATCGAAACTTTGTGTTTCCTGTCTTTTGGTTTCTCTCATTGCTTACTCTTTTGTTTGGTTTTTGGTCTAGTGAGCCTGAATGTTTATGAGAATTCGTTTTTGTTTTACTTTGATTCATGCTCCTCGCTTGTTTAACACTTTGTCTTGTCAAATTGTGGTTTTTTAATTGTCGGTGCCTACTAGGCCTTACCTTTTTTTTGATCATGCTTAACTGAGCAATAATTTCTACTTCGGGTTTAAGGATGGGTATCTTGTAAGAAAGATAGTTTTCTATTTTTTCAAGTAACTCATAATCTCTCTCACAGCAAACCAGTAAGCTAGTGCCTTTTTTACCTGCCCTAGCTGTTCGTCCAATACGATGAACATAACTTTCGGGGTCTTGAGGAACATCGTAATTGATTACTATGCTAATATCATCGACATGAATACCTCGGCTCGCCAAGTCAGTTGCAACCAACACATCAAACTTTTTTTCTTTAAAACCCTCTAGTATGGTTAGGCGTCGTCTTTGATTGATAACTGATGATAGACCTTTCGCTGCCACACCATATTGAGTAAGTGCGTTCGCCAAAATATCTACCATGTCGCGGGTATTCGTAAAAATAATGAGAGACTCACCAGTCAGGCGTTTGCAATAATCTAAGGCATAGGCTAGTTTCTCGTCACTACCCAAATGGAGAACTCCTTGGGATACTTTATTTTTATCGACCCATTCGGGGTTAATTAGAATTTCTTCGGGTTCGTGCATATACGACCACATTGAATAAAATACATTGTAGTCCATTGTAGCTGACCAAAGAGACATGCTCTCAATGCGTTTGATTGGGTTTAAAATAGTTTTAACATCGTCGATAAAACCCATGTCGAGCATTCTGTCAGCTTCGTCTAAAACGATATATTTAATTTTTTCGAGTAAGAGGTCTTTCGATCTGTAAAAATCTAAAAGCCTCCCGGGAGTGGCGACTAAGAGGTCAACACCACCTTGCACTTTCTTCTTTTGTTTTTCGTAGTCTTGACCACCATAGGCATTTGCCAGATTAATCGTAAGCCCTTTTGAAAAATAGAGAGCTTCTTTGTAGATTTGTATTGCAAGCTCCCTCGTGGGAACCAAAACAAGGCTTCGGATTGTTTTTTCTGGGCAAAGAGTTCCTTCTTCGGAAAGCAAATGAATAAGAGGCAAGACAAAGGCAAGAGTCTTCCCCGAGCCGGTCTTAGCACAAGCAACAAGGTCTTGTTTAGCAAGAGCTAATGGAATTGTTTGTTCTTGAATAGGAGTACTGTTCTCAAAACTTTTTTCGTGTAATCGTTCTAAAATTGTTGGTTTTAGGTTGAAAGAAGAAAACTTCATATTCCTAGGAGAGTGACCTTAGTAATCGAGAGTTGGTAAGTTTTTTAAAAAACTCTTTATGTCTTTATTCTCTTCTCTTTTGGAGGCAGGGAAAGACCTCTTGCTGATGAGAGAGGCAACACCAGTATCAAAAGCATCAAAATCTTTCTGATTAGACTCATTCTCGCCTTTTGAAAATACCACAGGTTGATTGCTAGACTCAGAAACTGTTCTTTGGGTGATTTTTGGGGTGTAATTGTGCCTCCGAAGTACTGGCTCTGTGATTTCTTCAGTTCCTGAAGTCTCCGATTGAGCAAGTAATCTGGGCAAATAATACTGTTCATGCTCTCCGAAATTGAAGGGTTTCTTTTGGGAAGAGTAGCTTTCTTGACTATTCTTAATCTTTTGTAAGGCAGATGGTGGGTCTTGAATTTTTAGTTCCATAAGCTTCACTCTCTCATTGAGGAGGCTGTTGATCTGTAATTCAAGAGATATCCGGATATTATCTGAATAAGTACGGTTATTGGCAAGTACCTCTTCAAATTGACGTAACTCGCTAATATCACGATCAATTATTTCAAGATGTTTGATTACATGTACAAATTTAACAGGAGACACAAAAACACTTCATTATCTATATAATAACATGGGTATCGACCGTCAAGTCACTTTTAGTTGAACATCTATTTGCTTTAATCATTGTGCACAGTTAAGAAAGAACTAAGATCAAAGGTGAAAAATAGCAAAAGAAACTCAATTTTACGAGGTTTAGGTCGGTTTCTAGCATGTTTTTTGTTTTTTTTATACAAAATTTTGTTCAAAATGAATGCTTTCTCAGCCTTGATTGAACTATCCGAGAAAACGGTTTAGGGTCTCAGAATAGAATTTACGTCTCATGTATACCATCAGTGAGCTAGATATCTCAATACTCAAATAGATCAGCAGTTAAAATTATGTATCAGGATGATTATAGGGAATGTACTGGTTTTTAGCATTCCAGAGCATATAGCCTTCTGCACCAGATACTTGCCCTGCTTTGATTTGTGCCTCGATGTATTGAGAACCATACTTTTGAACTCTCCACGAAAAGGCCTGTAACCATGGACGAATAGAGACGTTGCTACCGTTTAACAATTTCTTTAACCTTTGACAGCTCATCTTTACAATCCGGTAGGGAGAATTGGAGGGATCCTTAATAGTATGAAAAAGGTTGCCATAATGTGATGGATAAACCATAGGAGAAATTACATCCACCGCTTGTGATAAAAGCTTTAAATTTTGCCCCGTGCTTTTTATATCGACCTTCTCGCCCCAAGCAACCACTCCAAATACATCAATTGATAATACAATACCATAAGAAGATGTTAAAGAATGGACATTTTGTAGAAACTGAGTAATAATGTTTGGCTTGTCAGAATGGGATTGTAGATTATAATATTTTCCCTTACGCCAAACACCCTCGGCGGGATATCTCACATAATCAAGCTGAATCTCATCCACCCCTGTTTGGATAGTTTCCCAAATAAGACGTAAATTATATTCTTGCACTTTTTTTCTTGCTGGGTCAACCCACACCTTTTTACCTTTTACTAAGAGAGGTTGTCTATTATGCTTATAGATGGCAAGTTCAGGGAGAGCTCGTGCTAGCGTTTCATCTTGAAAAAGAGCGATGCGAGCAATTGTATGAATCTTGTGTTCACGCAAACGCTGAATCATCTTCTTAGGCTCACTCACCACGGGAGAAATGTTAGCTTGCACTTTTTTAACCATAGAATCAAGAATAGAAAAATTAACATATCCTGTGACATCTTTCAAGTCAAAAACAATGGCATTCATTTTGTTTTTTTTAATATAGCGTATGTGCCGCGTCAGACGTTTTGAGTGCAGGGAGTCTCCTCGCAGATAAATTGCCTTTATTTGAGACGAGGGATAATCTGACTTGTTCGGAAAGTAGTCTCCCTCAATATGAAGAGCAGACCGATCTTTTGTTTTCTCCACTCTGAAGCCTTCATCAAAATAACTTAATAAATACTCCACAACTCCTAGAGATAGTATACTGTGCATGAGTAGGTGTTCTTCAAAGAAATCTTTATTGAAAAACTGTAGAATCAAACGTTCTGTATCCATGAGCCGCTCATCAATTTGAATTATTTTGTCTACATAATGGACGTAACCACCTTTTTTTTTGATTATACTATTTTTTGGGAGCCTTTCAAGAAACAACGGAACAAGTTTGACTTGAACATTGATAAGTATCAAAAGAAAGACTAGATATACCGCTCCAAATGGTATCGCCTTTAAAAAGCTCATTCGATATTTATTGTTCATTTTAACTTCCCTAAAATATGTTTCACTTCAGCGACATCTTTGTCTCCGCGACCAGAAAGATTGATTACAATAAAAGGTATTTCTTTAGAACATTTTTTCTTTTTCAGCTCTGAACGAAGCCATTTTTTGGCATAAGCGATGGCATGAGACGTCTCTAACGCAGGTAGTATACCCTCTTTTTCGGAGAGTTCTCTCAGGGCAGAAAGGGCGTCTTGATCTTTGACGGAAGCATATTTTACTCTTTTTGTATCTTTGAGGTAAGAATGTTCTGGCCCAACTCCTGGATAATCTAACCCTGCGGATACTGAATGAACATTGGAGACTTGTCCAGCCGAGTCATTCAAAAGATAGCTTAAACTTCCATGTAAAATACCGGGCTTTCCTTTTGTTAATGTCGATGAATGCTCACCTTCTAAAAAAGAGGTACCGCCTGCCTCAACTCCCACAAGTTGAACGTTGCTATCACCTATAAATTTATGAAACATTCCTAACGCATTGGACCCACCACCCACACATGCAAATACAGCATCGGGCAGTTTTCCTCTTTCCTTTATGACTTGTTTTTTTGTTTCTTCTCCAATAATCGATTGAAAATCTCGAACAATTTGTGGAAACGGATGGGGTCCGACTGCCGAACCAATAACATAGTGGGTATCTTCGACATTCGTGGCCCAGTCTCGCAAAGCTTCGTTAATGGCATTTCGCAATGTGCCTTTTACTCCGCCCACCCCAATAACCTTGGCTCCTGTGAGCTCCATTCTGAATTGATTGATGGACTGCCTACGCAGGTCTTCATTCCCCATGTACACAACACAAGGTAGACTAAAAAGAGCACATGCAGTAGCAATGGCCACTCCGTGTTGGCCTGCACCTGTTTCAGCAATGATTCGTTTTTTACCCATTTTTTGGGCAAGGAGCACCTGCCCCAGAGTGTTATTGATCTTATGGGCACCCGTATGAAGCATGTCTTCTCGCTTTAGGTAAATATCCGCTCCCCAACTTCGTGAAATATTTTTGGCATAATAAAGGCGTGTAGGCCTTCCCGCATAGTTTTTTAATAGTGAGGTGAGTTCTTGCTTGAAGGCAGTTTCTTTGGATGTTTTCGCGTAGGCTCGTTCTAGTTCATCTAGAGCAGGAATTAGAAGTTGGGATACAAACCTGCCGCCATAACTTCCAAAATAACCTCGTGAATCAGGAAGCACCACCGATCAAGATTGATTTTTTGGATAAGACTTATAACGAGAGGCACATTTTGCCATCACTTTGTCAGCAATAAACACCTTCTTTTTTAGGTCGTACACTCCTTCAACTGCCGCTTGAGATCCGTCTTTTAGAGTATCCGGTAAAAGTGTCTTTCCTGTAAAGAAAATAGAGAGTTCTTTTTTGGCCTCTGTAATTATAAAATCAGCCTGAACGCCACTCTTGCGAAGGCTACCCTCTTTCACAGTACCGTAGAGTGTCATATAAGAGCCTTCGAGAGAAGTTGTTTCCTTTTCACCAAACTTCTGATAAAATTCTGACAGTTGGTAGTGTGGTCGTGAAGCACCACTTGATGAAGCGATTACGAAGAAAACGCAACCACAGAAAAGTAAAGATATGGAGAATATAAGCTTTTTACGCATATCTCAGAATCAATATTTCATGTTCTTTCTCATAAACTCTGGCTAAGAAGCTCCCACTTCTTCTTGACCTCCGTGATTCCATGTGAACCAAAAAAAAATCATACCCATCATTCCTGAAATAATCCAGAACCAAAATCCTGCATTCCATCCGTAATGGGTAACGAGATAACCTGTTCCATAACCGCATAAACTTGCGGCAACATAGCCAAAAAGACCAGTGAGACCAACCGCAGTTGCTGAAGCCTCGGGTGCCGCAAAATCAGCCGCTGCCACAGCAACCAACATTTGTGGCCCATAAATCAAAAAACCAATGAGAATTAGATCAATTGTCATGAGTAAAACTTGACCTTTTTCAATATATATCAAACCAAAAGTAGATATCACGAGCAAGAACATAAAAATAAAACTAACAGGACCTCGTCGTCCTTTAAAAAATTTATCAGAGAGAAAACCGGCTAAAAGTGCGCCAAGCAAACCAGCAATCTCATGAGCAGCAAATGCCCAACCAGAGTCGACACGAGAAAAACCTTTAGATTCTTGTAAAAACCTTGGACCCCAATCGAGAATACCAATTCTCACGATGTAGACAAAAAAATTTGCGAAGCAAACTAACCATACCATCTTATTCTTTAAGATATGTGTGCGAAAAACCATCCAAAAATCAGAATTACTCTGATCATTATTATCTTTTTGGGATTTTTTACCTCTATAGACATTTATGGGGGGCATACCCACATTAGAAGGCTCATCCCGTAGTCGTTCGTAGAGGAAAAAGGCTACAATCAAAGCGATGATTCCAGGAACATAAAAAGCTGCCTCCCAACCAATGTGTTCAATGAGAAAAGCTGCAATAATTGCAATTAAAGCCGCCCCTATTTGATGGGATGCATTCCAAATACCCCATGCACGACCACTCTCTTCTGAGCTAAACCAATTTGTGAGCATACGAGCACAAGGAGTTGCTCCCAGACCTTGGAAAAAGCTATTCACCGACCATAGCAAGAGAAGTACAAAAAAGACATCATTGAAGCCACAAATTAAGTTAATAATTGCTGATGCTCCTAAGCCGACACTCATAAGCATGCGAGGACTTAGAATATCTGCTAGAATACCGTTTGCAAATTTTGATACACCGTAGATCATGCTACTAACACCCAGGATTAGACCAATCCCCTCTGCGGTAAAACCAAGCTCCTTGGAAAGTTCGGGGTTGATAAATGATATGTTTTTACGAACAAAATAAAACACACCATAACCAGCCACCATGCTGTACATCATGCGAATACGCCAGTAAAGGAATTTCGCGTCGAGTTGCTTCTCGTCAGTGTTTGCTTTGTTCACTTTATTGAAGCAAGATTCAAGGAGCGAGCAACGATTCTAGCTGCTTCTTCAGAGTTATCAACCTGCTTCAATAACTGAGTATCTTCGGGAGAAATTGTCTCAATGGATTTAAGGTAATTAATTCGAGAAAGTAACGAACCCCAATATTTAAAACGACCCAACAAGATCACGGGAACTGGTTTTTTCTTATTCGTTTGAATCTTTGCAAGGGTCTCAAAAATTTCCCATTCCGTACCAAAGCCACCAGGAGCGATAATGATTGCCGCCGCCCGATCTACCATCTCGGCTTCACGTTGGGAAAAACTAGCAAAAACAAACCCGTCTGTCGTATAATGGTTGGGTTTTTCTCCCCCTTCACCAAAGTAGGTAGAGTAGTAAAGACTCGGACCATTCGCTTCTTTGGCTCCTTCGTTCCCTGCCGCCATGATTCCAGGACCTCCACCCGTCAGTATCGGATATTGCTTACTATAATTTTCCGTCCAGATTTTTGCAAACTCTTTTATGACTTTATAGCGTTCATTGTCTGGCTTCGTTCTTGCACTACCAAATATGGTAATAAAACCTTGAGGGGCGTATTTGTCCATGATTCGGGCGGCACAATAGGCATCAATTGCTAAATCTTTGGAAGTGGGGATTTCACCCAAAAATAATTTTCGGTTTGGCTTTTCACATACACTGGGTGATAAGGTGATCACATCACCACAACCAAGGAGAAGAAGAGTGCCTAATGCAAGAATTGTAAAACGTTTATATTTCATTTGTTTGTACCTCATCAGATATTTGAACCTCATCAGATATTTGAACCTCATCAGATATTTGAACCTCATCAGATATTTGAACCTCATCAGATATTTGAACCTCATCAGATATTTGAACCTCATCAGATATTTGAACCTCATCAGATATTTGAACCTCATCAGATATTTGAACCTCATCAGATATTTGACCACTCTCAGTATCAAACTAGCTTTGTCAAAATTATTTTAATGTAAGAGGCTGTGCGGGGAAGAGCTTGTGAGCTTGTGCAGGAACTAGGATTTTTCTTGCTTTTCTGTGTTCTTCTTTGTTTATGTCTTATTATGAAACGATTTATGAAAAGTGATAGAGATCAAGTTATGCTGTTTTCGCATACTATAGCAGACAATTTAGAAGAAAATCACGAGGTTTATGCCTTTGCTGCCTTGTTAGATAAAATTCCTATGAAACCATTTCTTTCTAAGTACTCAAAAGAAGGGGGTCGGGCTTACCATCCGGTTATAATGCTGGGATGCCTTTTTTATGGCTTTCATCGTGGATGGAGAAGCAGCAGAGAATTACAAAAAGCCTGTGAAGAGAACGACGCCATGCGTTATTTAGTTGGTGGTCATAAAGTAAAGTTTCGGTCTATTGCTGAATTCCGTGTTAATTTTGGTAAAGAAATTGGCGAAGTTTTTAATTACTCTGTATCTTTGCTATCCCACAAAAAGAAAAATATTGGTATTGATGTTAAGGTAGATGGAACTAAAATCAAAGCCAGTGCTGCTGACGATCAAACATACAAAAAGTCAGATTTAGAGGAACGTAAAAGAGCTATACAGCAAGAGATCTTAGAGTATCTACGCTCAGGTATGGAATTAGATATTGAGGAAGATAAACTATATGGTAAAGACAACAGTGGCTATGAGCTTAATCCTGAAGAGGTAGATACGATCATTGAGGAGTTTATTCGCTTACAAAAAGCGAGTGAAAAGGCAAAGAGAGAGTCATTAAAAACAGCAGAAGGAAAGCAAAGTGAACCAGCCGAGTTTTCTACATCTGTTGAAAAAGATTCTTCAGAAACTATAGAAGGTACACAGGATATAGAAGCTCTAAAAACAGGAGAAAAAGAAGTTGAGGTCTTTTTAGAAGATACAACTAATTCTCATGCTAACGAGCCAGAATTATTGATAAATGAAGACCAGGCTGCAGAGGATAATGATTCTGTTATGCTTAGGAAAGCTCAAAAGTATGTTACGATCAGTAAAAGTCTGGAAGAGAATCAAGAGTCTGCTTCTGATTCTAAAATAAATCTTACTGATCCAGATGCTAAATTCATGAAACGGAATGGTAAAATTTCTCAAAGCTACAACATTCAAGTTACCTCATCAGAAGGCTATATTTTGGCAGCTGACATTGCTGAAGCTAATTCAGAAAATGATTTAGAGCAATTAGCTCCTACCCTTTCTAAAGCTGAGTCAAACACAGGGACCAGTATACGGACAGCTTCTGCAGATTCGGGTTACTTTCATTCAAGTGGTTTGGAATACCTGGATTCAAAAGGGATCAATGGTTTTATACCTTCACCTGATCAGGTAGCCAAAGAAAGAAAAGGAGAAGAGGATTCAGGTTATGAAGCTCATCAGTTTAAATATGACGAGGATGATGATTCTTGGGTTTGCCCCGAGGGTAAAACCTTAGAATTTCATAATGAATCTGTGAAAGATAAAAAGAAATATACTCATTATCATGGTAAACCTCCTGACTGTGTCATTTGCCCTGCCAGAGAACAATGTTGTACGAGCGAAGAAGAGTTACGCAGAGGTTATCGCAAATTGTCAGTAGACTCTGGTTTTGCTTTAAAACATGAAATGATCAAGAAGATGAATTCAGAAGAAGCAAAGTCTTTCTATAAAAAGCGAGGTTCTGAAATTGAACCCATTTTTGGAATTTTGAAACAAGCCAAAAAGTTCAGAGAATTCTTGCTCAGAGGCAGTAAAAAGGTTCAAATAGAGGTAAAAATCGCAGCTACAGCATTTAATTTTGGCAAAATGGTACGAGAACAACTTGCATAAACTATAAATTCCTTGACATATTTGAAAAATGAGACTGACGCAGCAAATATCTCATAAAATGCACTGAAAAATCCTAGTTCCTGCACAAACTCTGATCATCCTTCTCTCTCCCAGAAAAACAAATAATCGTAGTTGACAAATCAGACATTAAAACAATTGAATTTAAAATCAGCAGAATGACTTGTGCGAGTTGTGAAGAACACGTAAATCACGAAGTAAATAAACTCAACGGAATTGTAAACTCAAAAGCGTCCTACGAAAATGGAAATGCAATCATTGAATTTGATAAAACCAAAACCAATGAAACAGAAATCGAAAAAGCAATTAACACAACAGGTTATAAAGTAACCGATAAAAAAGAAAACTAATGGAAGTCCAATTAAAATCAGAAATTACTTGTCCAAAATGCGAACATAAGAAAATAGAAGATATGCCAACAGACGCTTGTCAGTTTTTCTACGAATGCGAGAATTGTAAAACGGTTTTAAAACCGAAAGAAGGAGATTGCTGTGTTTATTGTTCTTATGGAACTGTTGCTTGTCCACCAATTCAAGAAAACAAAAGTTGTTGTTAAACAAACAATACTAAAAACCTCAAACTATATAAAATATCATCTAATATTTACGCCTCTATAAATGGGGTGTAAATATTTATAGTAATTGATATGACTGCAATTAGTATTTTAAAGGAAAATGAAATAATAAAGTTTGATTCTCCTTGGTTTAACCCCCGCCTGTGCCCGAAGGGTGAAAACTGGACACTTTATTGTGTTAAATTTAGGAGGTAAAACTATGATTAAAAGACAAAGATACAGTAAGGAAGCAAAAGAGAGATTGGCTTTGGAGATGATTTCAGGTCAGACTATCACGGCAGAAATATCTAAGAGAGAGATGATTTCAGTCGCAACTTTATCGAGATGGAAGCGACAGCTGGTTTCCGAAGGCTTTGAAGATAAAAATGGGGTTGAGTTAGAATTGAGAAAAAAAATTTCCTATTTAGAATCGGCCTTATCTGACTTAATGATAGAAAATCAGATTTTAAAAAAAACGGAAAAACTTCTTCAAGAATACAGGCAAAAAGAGAAATTATCAAGAATAGCCTCAGCACAGAATTTGGGATCACAAGGAGTTGCAGAGTTATGAAACTAGAAAAGTCAACTTATTATTATAAGTCGAAGGAGAAGAAAGATGATTCAACGATTCTAAAATCTATCCATGAAATTAGTGATCAATTGAACCAAGTAGGTTATATCTCGATGACGCAAATTCTAAAAGATAGAGGCTTTACAATAAATAAGAAGCGAGTTTACCGAATTATGAAAGAAAATAGACTTTTATGCACTAAAAAGGTGTTTTTGAAGCCAAAAACTACCCAATCTAAGCATAATTTCAGAAAATATCCCAATTTGATTAAAAGTGTGCAAGCTGATCCCTTCAAGGTAATTGTTGGCGATATAACCTATTTTGATATTAATTCGAAAGACCACTATTTAGCTTTGCTCATGAGGCTTATGAGTCGCCGTATCGTAGGAGCGGCCATTTCTGATAAAAATAACACCCAACTGGTCATAGCAGCCTTTCTTTCGCTTAAAAGAGAAATAGGAGATTTACAAAATTACTACCATCATACTGATGCTGACGTCAGATATTGCTCAAATGAGTATATCGCTCTATTAGAAGAAAGTAGAATCAATATTTCCATGTGTCGTGGTAATGTGTATGAAAACGCTCATGCCGAATCATTGAATAAAACAATTAAATATAAAGAAATTAATTTATCAGAATATCAAAACTTTGAAGAAGCTCAAAAAAGTATCTTCAGGTTTATCCATCTTTATAATACGATGAAGCCACATTCAGCTTTAGGATGGGTGACACCTCAAAAATATGAGGAGAAATATCTAAAAGAATAAGAAAAAGACTGTCCAGTTTTCACCCTTCGGGCACAGGCGGGGGTTAAACCAGAGGCTGAAGGCCTTGTTGAGAGTTGTAGTAAGATATTTGACGTAATCAAACATAATTCGATGTGTCCTTATCTCATAATTTGGGGAAAATCATGAAAAAACTAAAAAATGACGACAAGAATGAGCTAATTCCAAGTTTTGGATTTCAAATTAAATCGTGTCCCAATCTCGAATTAGGTTGTATAAGAAGCATTGATCTTTATATATTCTTCAGTTAGGTCACAACCATAAACACGCCAGGAAGAATCTCCTACATTTAGGTTCACTCTTAAATAAATTTCTTCGTTTTCTCGCAGATAATGAGACAGTCTATCATTATCATTCTGTTGAGAATAAAGCTGCTCATTTCCCCAAAATAACTGAATTTTTTCAGCGTTAAGGGTCACTTGATTCGTTTTGCCAATTGCCATATAAACTCTACCCCAATTGGGGTCTCCTCTAGAGATCGCTGTTTTAACTAATGGAGAATTAATGATACTTTTACCGCACCGGCGAGCCTCCTCCTCGGAATATGCCTCCTCGACATCGACGATAAAAAGTTTTGTCGCTCCTTCTCCATCATACGCAAGCCATCGAGTCATTTTAGTCGATATTTGCTCAAATGTATGAGCAAGTTCATTCTCTTCAACCTTTCCTGCCAAACCATTTGCCATGATAAGTAGTGTGTCTGAAGTCGACATATCAGAGTCTATCGATAAACTATTAAATGTTTTCTCCAAAATCGGTTGAACTATATTATATAATTGTTTTTGCCCAATAGAAATATCGGTAAAAAAATAGGATAATGTTGTGGCCATGTTAGGTTCAATCATGCCAGACCCTTTGGTGACCCCTACAATACTTCCTCCTCCAAGTTTTGCTGCAATATATTTTGGGAAGGTATCTGTTGTCATAATCGCTTCAGCGAAGCGTTCAAAATCAGGAATATGTGACAAGTGGTTAGGTAAATTATCGAGTGCTGAGCAAATTTTTTTGATGGGCGGAATTATCCCAATGGTTCCTGTGGATGAAGGAAAGACAGACTCCACAGAAATTTCCATCTCATCAGCTATTTTTTGACAAACCTTAAGGCTGTTTTGATAGCCTTTTTCTCCCGTACAGACATTCGCATTTTTTGAATTCACAACAAGTGCCTGAAGTTTATTTTTTGCATAATGTTTTTGGCCTATTTTAACGGGTTCTCCTTTTACTTGATTTTTCGTGAAAAACGCGACTGATGTGCAAACCGTCTCTGAAAAAACCACACCCAAGTCGAGGGACTTCTCTTTGATTCCACAATTTGTCGAGAAAGTACGAAAACCCTTTGGTATGTGCTTTAACTTTACAGGCCTTTGCAAAATATTACCACTTCAGAGAAAAATAATGATTGAGCGTTTTCTGATATAGCTTCTCAGGTTGGTCGTTTACATATAAAAGGCGACCATTTCTAAAAAAATCATCTTCATTTTGTTTTTCTCTCAGCAGGTGAGCCTTAGCCCATGCATATCGAAGATCGCGAGAACCCTCGTAATAATACTTAAAAAGTCGAGCAGGATTTACCCAAATAACCTGATACTCTTGAGAGAGCAGAAAAATAGCTTTCCGTTGGGAATAAACCTGTTCAAAACTGATAAAGGGAGATAACAAAATTAAAATACTTTTTCGCTGTAAGCGGTTTCTGAGGAAAAGATACAACTCAATAATATCCATATGTTTATAATTATCTTCAATATGTTGTAGATGGCGGAATAAGGTAGGCATATGTCTATTGGACAGATTAGGTGGGATGTATAAATCAATTTCTTCTGAGAAAGTAAGAAGACCTGTCTCATCTTGATTTTTTGTGAACACATGTGCCAATTGAAAGGCTAACCCTGTTTGATAGTCTGTATATTGGTATTTTCTATAATCAAAACGACTTGCCATACCCGTGTTCAAAGCAATGAGAATTTTACGGCTTTTTTCTTTTTCATATTCATTGACATAAACCTCGCTGGAGCTTCCAGCTGTCTTTCGCCAATTAATTTTTTTAATAGGATCACCAAATTGATAAGCACGGATACCATAGAAGTCACTTTCTCCTCCAAGTCGATATTGTGGGTATATTTTCCCATGGTAGTATTTTTGTTGGCTTGAGAAATATAGAATAGGCGCTGTCACGAATAACTTTCGTTCATGAATAAGTTTATAGTAACGAACGAACAGACCCAGCTTTGATCGGTGACCGACATAAAGTTCAACATCATGGTAAGTGCCCTTTCTCTTGCCCCTCGCCTTAAAAGAAGACTGAAATCGATTTAAAGTATGTATGCGAGGAGAAAACTCCGTGGGAAGAAAGATCTTTATAAATAAATCAGAAGAGAAACAACTCCAAGAAACAGTGAACTCTTGAGTACGCCCAAGCTCCATAAACTCAGGCCAATTGATTGCAAAAGAAATATTTTTTATTTTTTCGTTGAATTCTTTTTTGGTATCATAAAAGTCATAGGTGAACAAAAGAAGAAAAAGAACACAACAGGGAATAAAAACCTGAGGGAGTAAAAAAGGAACTAAACTCAACACCCAAATTGAAGTGAGATTTCTTCGACTTCCCGGAAAAAGATATCGCCTAGATTGAATTTTTTTTACCGAATAATCCATTTCAAATCAAACAAATCCACTATAAAATGGGTTTTTAGCGGGGAACCTCTTCAGAGGCCAGTATATTATCCAATATTAAATCGGCACTCATGTTCTCCATTTGAGCTTCTGTGGAAAGAACAATGCGATGTCTAAGAACATACTTACAAAGCTTTTGGATATCATCCGGAATCACAAAATCACGTTCTCCTTTGAAAGCCCATATTCGAGCCAGTTGAAGTAAATGTACCGAGGCCCTAGGACTACCTCCATACTCAATGTATTTATTCTGGCGTGTTTTGCGAACAAGGCGAAGGATATAATCTAAGACTTTTTGACTTACCGTAACTTTAGAAGCATCTTTTTTAAGTTTGATAATCTCTTGGACATTCGTAACCTTTGAAATTTTAGAAAAATCTATATTTTTGCTGTCTTTTCCTTGGATTGCGTTCCGCAAAATATTCTCTTCTTCGCTCAAATCAGGAAAGTGAACTTGAATCATAATCATGAATCGATCAAGCTGTGCCTCAGGAAGTGGATAGGTGCCGGCTAGCTCAATTGGGTTTTGAGTTGCCAAAACAAAAAAGGGTTCACCCAAAGAGTACCTCTTTCGCTCTATAGTAACTTGGTATTCTTCCATTGCCTCAAGTAGAGCGGCTTGTGTTTTAGGAGGTGTGCGATTAATCTCATCAGCGAGAATAACATCAGAAAAAATAGGCCCCTTCTTGAAAGAGAAACTTTCATTGCTTTTATTGTAATAGACGTGTCCTATAATATCAGAAGGTAGGAGGTCCGGCGTAAATTGAATACGATCAAACCCAAGCCCCAACAGTTTAGACAAAACTTTGATACTGAATGTCTTTCCTGTTCCTGGCAACCCCTCCAGAAGAGCATGGCCATTCGCAAGAAGAGCGGTCAGAAGAACCTCTAACATCTCATTATGGCCAACAATGTATTCAGAAAACTTTTTTTGGATATTCTTAAACCACGGGTGCACAGCATATTATTCTCAAAGTAAGATACACTGTCTATAAAATTCTCTATTTAGTGGCAATTATACTATTTTGCACTTTACACTTTCCATATTCATATTATACATGGTTGTGGACAGGATTAATACAGATAAAAAGATACAAGCAAGTCAAATAAGCTATTTTAAGCTTATGGATAAATTCCCAACTGACGAGACCTTTATAGAATACTTTATTAAATTACGTTATCCTAATGGTGTAACTTGTAATAAATGTGGTAGTGATAAAGTATATGATAAGAAAAATGAAAGAAAAATGTTTGCTTGTAACTCATGTCATAACAGTTTCAGCATTTTCAAAGGCACTATATTTGAACGTAGTCATGTGTCATTTCGCAAATGGCTTTATGCTATTCACATGGTAATCAATGCAGAGAAAAGCGTATCGGCTTGTCAAGTTAGTAGAGAGATAGGCGGTTCGTATCGTACAGCTTGGCGTATGATGCACAAAATACGTGAGGCAATGGCAAATAATAACAGCACTAAAGAACTATTTAAATCTATAGTAGAAATAGACGAGACCTATGTAGGTGGTAAGCTAACACATAGACATCCAGGTATTACGGATAATAAAACACCTATTGTGGGAGCATTTGACCGAGACACTGGACATATAAAAGCGTCTGTATTACTTGGTACTGACAACAAAGGTAGAAAAGTTAGTCAAAGGTAGGTTACTTGATTTTATAGATAGTACAGTAGATAAAACAGCTACTCACATGACTGACGCACTCGGTGCACACAAAGGAATGAAATGGCGTGGTAGACATAGACATAAAGTCATCAATCATAGTTTAGAATATGTACGTGGCAATGTACACACCAATAACATTGAAAACTTCTGGGGTTTATTCAAACGTGGTGTGGTAGGGCAGTACCATCATATATCACCTGGGTATATGCCACTATACTTGTCAGAGTTTACATGGCAGTTCAATAATCGTAAGAATAAAAATGCTTTCTGGGAATTTATGAGCAGGACTATTTTGTAAAATATATAGACAAAATATATGACGTAACATTTGGCATCAACCCCTTAATCTGTATTTAGTATAATAGAGATGTTATGTCACATATTCTATGTCAAGCCATATAAGCGCAAAATAGCATAATTACCCTAGTCCAGGAGTAAAATCATTAATAAAATAAAAAGCAGGTTGTCCGTACAGTGAAAAAAATATTTCTGGGAAATATGCAGTTTCACGGAACGACTATTGTGTGCATCAGAAAAGATAAGAAGGTAGCGATGGCCGGAGATGGGCAAGTTTCTTTCAATCAAACGGTGCTAAAACAAAACGCTATCAAAGTACGTAAAATATTTGATAAAAAGGTGATGGTAGGCTTCGCTGGGGCCACTGCGGACGCTTTCACTCTTGTGGAGTTGTTTGAAGGCAAGCTCAAAAAATATGGGGGATCGCTAATGCGTTCAGCAGTTGAACTTGCTAAAGATTGGCGCACGGATCGTATGTTAAGGCGACTAGAAGCGATGATGATCGTTTCTGACGGAAATTCGTTACTTCTTCTCACAGGAAATGGCGATGTCGTTGAGTCAGAAGACGGTGTCTTTGCTATCGGTTCTGGTGGGAACTACGCCCTTTCGGCAGCACGAGCACTGATGAAACATACTAAATTGTCCGCATCAGAAGTGGCAAAAGAAGCTCTTATGATTGCCTCCGATATATGTGTTTATACAAATCAAAATATTATACTTGAAACCATGTAGCTATATTTTTTGTTAGGAAAGAGTAATTAATGATCAATAAACTGTCATATGTCAGATAATTTAACCCCGCGGGAGATTGTGGAGAAGCTTGATGAGTTCATCATCGGGCAAAAGGAAGCAAAAAAATCAGTTGCAATAGCTCTCCGAAATCGAAGTAGGCGCCTCGCACTGGGGGATGACCCCATCCGTGACGAGATTCATCCTAAAAATATTATTATGATCGGTCCGACGGGTGTTGGCAAGACAGAAATTGCTCGTCGTTTGGCAAAGTTGGTGGATGCTCCTTTTGTGAAGGTGGAAGCAACTAAATATACTGAAGTGGGCTATGTTGGTCGTGACGTTGAAAGTATGATAAGAGATTTGGTGAGTGCTTCTATAAAAATTGTCCGAGAAGAGCATGAAAAAAAGGTCAGGAAGAAAGCTACCCAAAATGCAGAGGAACGCATCATTGATATTTTGCTATCTGGCTCTGAAAAAGATAAAAAATCGCCCCCCCCCCCGGAACACCTTAAACAAAGTTCTGATGAAAGTGCACGCTCAATATTTAGAAAGAAACTCAAAAACCAAGTCCTTGACGATAAAGAAATAGAAATTAACATGCGGGTTAGTTCTCAACCAACCATGCATTTTATGGCAATGCCTGGTATGGAAGAACTTGAAAGCCAAATGAAAAATATGTTGGGGGATATCTTCCCTAAGAAAAAGTCGAATAAACGAAAAATGGAGATTCGAGAGGCTAAAAAAACTCTTCTCGAAGAAGAAATTGAGAACTTACTCGACCTAGACAAAGTTCAATCAGAAGCAATTGAAAGAGCCGAACAAAAAGGAATTATATTTATTGATGAGATTGATAAAATAACGGATACCTCAGGTAAAGTTTCCGGAAATATATCACGTGAAGGTGTCCAAAGAGATATATTGCCTTTAGTTGAAGGCTCTACAGTACAGACTCGTAACGGGCAAATCAAAACAGACCATGTTTTGTTCATCGCTGCAGGTGCCTTCCACATGGCTTCTATTTCTGATTTAATTCCAGAGCTACAGGGCCGATTCCCTATACGGGTTGAATTACAGCCACTCGACAAAGACGATTATGTTGCGATATTACAAAATCCCAAAAATGCACTCAGTAAACAATATCAGGCTCTATTGTCTACAGAAAATGTCGTTTTAACCTTTGAGCCATCTGGCTATGAAGCTCTTGCAGAAATTGCCTACCTCATGAATTCAAAAAATGAGAACATTGGAGCCAGACGACTTCACGCAATTATGGAGAAACTTCTTGAGACTGTCTCCTTTGAACCCGAAAATTATAAAGGTCAGGAAATCATAATTGATCAAAATTTTGTAGAAAAACAATTGAAAGATGTTGTTGAAGACCAAGACCTTTCGCAATACATTCTTTAAGAACACTTTTCTTCTTCTTATCATTGGGTCTTCAGCCACCCATCAAATTTATGCACAATACTTTTCAGCAGAGAAAACATATCGGGCAGGTATTTATGCGTTTAACGACAAGAACTATTACTCAGCCCGACTTCTCTTTCAAGAAATTCTCCATAAAGAGATCAGTGGTCGATATTCTGACAAATCTCAATATTATTTAGCTCTTACTTATTATTACGAAAAAGACTTTCAAAGTTCTATTTTTGAGTTAAAAATACTTCTAAGAGATTATCCTAATTCAAAGTTAAACGTAAAAGCTCGCTATTGGATTGGCGAGGGTTATTATTTTCTAAATAATTATACGAAAGCAAGAGAGACCCACTACCAATTAGTCAGAAAATATGCAGAAGACCCTATCACTGCCTACGCACTGTATACAATCGGCTACTCGTATATCAAAGAAAAAAGATATGACGAGGCAATTACCGAATTAAACCGAGCTCTCAAAAGCTATCCCAGTAGCAAGGTTTTACATGAGATATCTCTTCAGTTGGGTATGGCTTACTTCTATAATATGGAGTATCAAGAGGCCAGAAAAACATTTCGAAATATAATCCTCAACTATAATGCCCCCAACTTATCTCAAAAATCTCAACTTTGGATAGGGAAGTCTTTTTTTATTGAAAAAAAATATACCGAGGCAATTCGACAATTTAATTTTATTTTGGATAAAAAACCAAATAAAAAGATTGCGGCGGAAACAATGTATCACATTGCACTGATAAAATTCCATACTAAAGAGACCAATGTTAGTATCGATCTATTAAAAAAAATTTTAGAAAAATATCATTCGTGGTCAAAAATAGATCAGGTTTATTTTCGTCTAGGTCAAATATTTTATCAGAACAAAGTCAAAAAAGAAACGTTACATTACTTGAAAACTTTTCTGAATAATTACAAGAATAGTGCCTACTATGCAGATGGTTTGGCTATTTATGCCGATGTAGCAAAAAATAGCCAAAGTGTTGAACAGATTATTGTTTTTCTCAATAAAATTCTCTCGGATGGTATGGAAGAAAAACCATACTTGAAGGTACTCCATAAAAAAGCAGATATTTTATTTCAAGCTCAATTATTCAAGGATGCCCTGGAGGTATACAAAGAGGCATACAAAAAAACACCAGAATCAGACAAGGGAGAAATATTGTATATGCAAGCACAGTCCAGCTACAAAATAAATTTATACGAACAGGCTCTTGAAAATACGAGAAAAATTATAGAAAATAAAACTTATTTTTTATGGAAACCAGATGCATACTTTCTTGAAGCAGAAATTTATTTCTCTTTGGGTGATTATCCAAGTTCTCTGCAGAGGTATAATCAAATTACACGCTTTTATGTAAAACACCGAAGAGAGTTTGACGCTTCTATGGGAATAGGATGGGTGTATTTCGAACTCAAGCAATATGCTCGATCTCGTGATGTGTTTAAAAAAATACTTAAAAAATATAAAGCTTCAGAAAAAAGTATCAAAATACGGATGGCACTCGCCGCATGTGAATATAATTTACGAGATTTCAAAAATGCTGTCAAAACTTATCAAGCAATTATTGAACAAAAAATAAGGTTTCCCAAAGAGGCGGAAGAAGCTCTTTTTCGTATGGGTTGGGCGAGATATCGTGAACAAAAGTATCAGTTGTCAAACGATCTTTTTTTTCAATATCAAAAAGAATACCCCGAGGGAGCCTTTTTTTTAGAGGCAAAATATTTTGCAGCATGGAGTCACTTTTACAATAAAGAATATAAAAAGGCAGCATCTGCTTTTCTAAATACTCTCCAAAGCTCTCCAAAACAAAATGTCTTCTACAGAAAAGCCTCTCTTCAATATGCTAAAATAGAATATATTTTGAAAAATTACAAAAAAGCGTGTGAAACAATTATGAAAGTTATTGAAGAATTTCCAACAACAGAAGAAGTTGAAGAATCACTCTATGTGGGAGCGAAATGCTCATTAAAGATTAAAAAACCGAAAAGGGCATATTCTCTTTTAAAAAAATTACAGGAAGTAACTCCTGACTCAAGTTACTCAAAAGAAATTCTTTATAATATTGCTGATTATTATAAAAAATATAAAAAATTTGATGAAGCTCATGAGACCCTTAAAGAAGTGGCACAGCAATCCAACAAAGAAAGTGAAAAATGGCTTATAAAGATATCCCGATGTGATTTGTTTATTGCTGAAGGGAATTATTCGGGAGCGAGCAATATTCTCCAATCAATTCTTGAAAATAAAAATGATGAACTTATTCCGCACAAGCCAGAAACATTAAATCGTTTATTCGAACTTTACTTCAAAACAAATTCTTTTGACAAGATATTTCAAGGTTTTGAAAAATACAAGGATATTTTTGATGCCAATCAGGATATGATATCTGAATTAAAAGTATGGGAAGGTCGAGTCTGGATGCACAAAAAAGATTATGAAAAATCAAATAAAGTTTTCAAAGAATTGCTATATAATAAAAGATATGGGATTATAGCTCGTTATTATCTTGGAATTGGGTATTATCAAAAAAAAGAATGGGATAAGGCATACGATTTTTTGAAACAGGTGGCGGAAAAATCAAAAGATAAGCTAGCTCCTCAAGCAAGATTTAAAGTTGCTGAGATTTATTTCATGAAGCAGAAGCATGAGAAGGCACTTTTGCAATATACCAAGGTAGTTTATTTGTACTCAGATATTGCGGATATATATGAGGAGTCACTTTATAAAATTATTTTGTGTTTCAAGATTTTGAAAAAAAAGAAAGGTTACACAAAATATTTGGCAAAACTCGCGGAAGAGTTTCCTACGAGCGAGCACTTGTTAGAGTTTACAGAAAGCCCGTTCAGAAACAAAGTCAAGGAGAACAAGGAAGCGACTCCAATGATTGCACCTTCAGATTTGAATCATCCCCCAGAATAAATTCTCCCGTTACTCCTTCTAGTTGCACGCTTCGGCCAATCAAAGAATTTTTTAGAATTGATTTTACAACCCGAGTGTTTTCATCGACGATGTTTTCAGAGATAGTGCTTTCTTCAACTATACTATTTTTAGCAAGACTGACATAGGGCCCAACTTTTGAATCAGATATCCGCGTACCCTCACCAATGAAAATGGGTTCAATAATTTCTGAATTTTGGATAACCCCTTCTGTGTGATATCCCAATTTATCTAATATTTGATGATTCGTTGTTAGTATACTTCTGAGTGTTCCGCAGTCATACCAATGCTTAATGACAAAATACTTCATTGTTAAGCCTCTTGGTTTTGTCATATGTGAAAAAGCATCAGTAATTTGGTACTCTCCTTTGGTCATAATATCATTTTTGACAATGTAATGGATGGAGTCAAACAAATCACCTGCTGAAGGAAAAAATTTTATGCCGAGTATTGCTAAATTTGACAGAGGGTTCTTTGGTTTTTCCAGAAAACTTATAATATCCCCATCATCATTTTTTTTGATAATCCCAAACCTACGGGGATTTTCAACGGGACGAACACCAATATAAATATGTTCACTTCCCAAAATGGATGTTAGGTCTGCTTCAAATAAGGTGTCACCATAAATAATAAGGAGTGAATCATTGGAATTTATTTTTGATTTCCCAAGCAGACAGGCATGTCCCAACCCTTTTTGCTCAACCTGCTTTACAAAGTTAATGTTCAGCTCAGGATAGGAAACTTGATTTCTTTCTCCATGATATCTTTCAGGCAGCCCGTTATAATAATAAAGTTACTGACTCCTTCACTCTTTACCTTATCGATAATATGAAAAATAGTAGGCTTCCCTGCGACAGATAACATCACTTTGGGAAGTGAGTGGGTAAGAGGCCTCATTCGTGTTCCCCTCCCCACGGCAGGAATTAAGCACCACGTAGCTATTAATTGATCTTTTTAATACGAAAAGATTTACCCAACAAAAAGGCAAGCAAAGCAATGCCCCCCGAAAAAAGTGCACCCATTTTTGCCGATGAGGTGAGCGAGGCACTCTGATAGGCTTCTCCCGCAACAAAAAGAGCGACGGTAAGCCCTAGCCCAGCAATCAAGGAAGCGACTAAAAGTGATCGAAAATCCATCCCCTTGGGAAGAGAGAAGCCGAGCATGCTAGCAGTAAGACTGAATAGGCTGATACCAACGAGCTTTCCCACCGCCAAACTTAAAAAAATAATCCAAGTGAGAGAGTCAACCACACTAAAAGCAACACCTGCATTCGCTAAACCAAAACCTAGAAGACCCAGATCAACGGAAGGTTTAAAGGTATGTTCAAAAATGACGATGGAAGAGTGATCTTCTCTTTCATCGTCAAATAGCTGACCGTGTTTTGCCGGCTCATTGGGCATAAACGGAATGACAAATACCAATGCTAATGCTGGGTGTAAACTTGCCAAGATGAGACCCGTCCAGGAGAGTGTGCCACCGATTAAGACGTATGGCCAAATATTGGCTATCTTCATCTTCGCTAGTAAAAATGAAATGAGCATACCACCAGCGACTAAGCATAAATAAATTGGTTGCACAGGATGATTTGGGTCGGGATAGAAAATAGCAATAATTGCCAAACCAATTGCGTCATCGGCAATCGCTAAAAGTAAAAGGAAAGAAACAGCAGGATGCTTGGCCCCAAAAATAAAACGAGCGATCAACCACGCTAGAGCTATGTCAGTCGCAGTCGGAATGCCCCAACCGTTCATAGCGTCTTGGCGATCAAGCAAATAGCATAGGGCAAAAAACAAGGCAACTGGGCCTAAAACACCTCCCAGTGTTGCAAAAAGAGGGTTGATAGCACGATTTATTGGATTCAACGAACCACCAGCAGAAACTGCCTGAACAATCTCAACGGTGGCAATCCCAAAGAAAAATACCATTAAAATATCATTCATTAAAAAGTGAAAAGTAACGGTGTGCCCAAAAATTTTTATATGTTCTGGTAAGACCGGAAAATTAACAAAGTGGTGATAGGCTTGCTCATCAATATTGGCAAACAGAATTGCAAGGAAAACCCCACATATTAGAGGAATCGAAAATTCTGATAAAAAATTAAATATTCGGTTCATCATAACATAACCACAAAATCTTCCCAGGAGAGTACGATTTATTTAGTCTGTACGTCAAATATTTTTTATTTCTCCTGCTGATCGGTTTGGAGGATAACCGATCACTTTTATTTCCCTAAATTCATGACTGGTATATTGACCCCTGAGTAGAATGAAAAAGTAGATTACTATTTTTAGAATCCGTTGTTCTTGGTTTATTTGTTTTTCAGACTTGGGCAGAAATACCCAGATTATGTATAAATCAAAGAGTCCTTTTTCTAGAAACTAAATACCCTAAATCCTGCAATTCACGATGGATCAAGGGGAGGGAGCCTCCGAGCTTCATTTTCATAAAAGATGGTTGAAATTTTATTTTTCAGTTCTTCATCATATATTCTTTGTTTGGAAGGCTTTTAGCTCGCGCCATGTATGATAACCACTTTGCTACATTTCAAAAATGCCCGTGCTTTTTTTCAAACATTCCCAGGAGAATATATATTTGTTGAAGTAAAAAAACTTATTCTAGTGAAGAAGGCATTACTTTAACCTAAAAACTAGCTTTTTCGTAAAAAAAGAAAATTCTAGTAAAAGTTAATTGTATATGAATTATTCTAGTAAAGTTTATATGTAGACCCTAGTACCTTCCCAGCCTCTGAGGTAATTTAGCATTATAATTTCCATTGCAACCCTTTGATACAAGCTGTTCTATTTTGATACGATCATTCAATTTAAGATGCTTATATTTTATTTCGTCCTCCACAACTTTAGTTTTAAGTCTCCTTTCTAAAAAAAAAAGAAACAGCTGTTCCACTTGCTTATTCAAAAATAAAAAGGTTCAAATTTAAGGATGATTGAACAGCCAAACTTATCTTTGGTAATTTTTTTGACAAATTTTACTACTCATTAATCGTTGGCCTCTAGAGAATCAGACGGGGTCAAATCAATGATCGGGATACCCCAACTTGTTGAAATAAAAAAGCCACACCATGAACGGTGTGGCTTTTTATTCTTTCGTAAAGAAGCTGTTATAGCTTCTTTAATTTTTTAGTAAAGAGATACTTTTTTTACTTCACTTGCAGGAATAGAAAACTGGCCGTCAGTTGTTCTAATCATGATCTTCTTGCCTTTTTGTGCGAAGTTACCAACATAAATCTGACCAGATTTAGCGATAATTTTGCTAATTTTTCCATACTCTTTTTTAACATCTTCCAAAGTGTACTCTTTGTAGTCTGCAGAGAGTATCTCAATGACTTCAGAATCTGTAATCATCTTAGGTGCTTCCTCCGGATTAGGAACTAGCTCTATTTTGTTCAGAGAAGCAAGTTCTCCCTTGTCTTTTGAGGTTAACTCTTGCGGCTCACTGATACCATGAGAAACAGTAACTTTTATTTTATTACCACTATCAAGAATAAGCTCTTTTGCTTTCGAACCAACCCTTTTTTCGTCTGGAGAAATCGCAACTTTACCTTCAAGAAGCTTAATCTCCGTACCACCGTCTTTTGAAACATTCATTTCGAAAGATGTGCCACGAACACCCGCCGTTAATGTCGGAGCACTAACGGAGTAATCCATATTTTCGGAAGAAATGACCTTACTAAAAGTAGACCCTTTCTTTTGCGTCAACGAGACGTTTTTCTTTCCGTCTTTACTTTGCGACAAAACAGAAACCTCAAACTCTGAATCTCCTCGCAACGTGATGAGAGCACCACTCGAGAATTGGATTACAGCCGTCGATCTTTTTTGTGATACCAAAACATCGCCTTCATTGACAACATTCCCTAATTTAGCAACCTGACCATTTTTAGTGATAGTGCCCTTCATGAAGGTGAATACACCACTCATGGAATCAGAAGCTTTGCTCTCTTTGCAGTTTGCTAAAGCAAAAACAAACCAACAAACGCTAAAGAGAACTACTAGCCTCGTAGAAAAAATTTTATTCATTTTTTCCCCCTTTTTATTTTTTTAAATTTAAACTAAGTTTCAACAATACGCGGAACAAGCCACAAAAAAAGATGTCATAGCTCCACAGCAAGTCTCAACCGTTATGCTAGGCATGGTAATTGATATTTACTGAAAGTCAATCTTTTTTACAAAATTAGTTGAGTATACTAATCAATATATCTCACGAGATAATCCGAATAGAAAGAAGCTGTCTTTTCTGGGTTTGAGCAGTGCTCACAAGAAAATAAAATTCAACATAAAATGATCAGACCCAGAACTCCAGAGCTAAACGGAAAAGTCGAACGACTTAGTCAAGCCCTGAAAAGATGTTTTGTGGGAGAGAGAAGGATGATAGTACCCCCCTACGACCATCATTAGTTGGTTCAGAATTGGTTCAAATCAAGTTATTTGGTTCAAAAGGCTTGGGTTTACTGGTAGAGCAAGTGAAAGACATTTTCCTAAAAAAGGTGCATCAAAAGGCCGACGTTAAATCATCAAATAAAACAGAGGTTCCTAATGAAGCACCCTTCTCAGGTTATTTGTCTAAACAGGTATTCGGCAGTAATGCGAAATAGTAAAGACAAAAAGTTATACAGAATGCAAATGGTTCATTATGCCAAGAAGCATGGTTTCAAGCCAACAGCCAGAATGTTTAAAACGACTGTAAAAACAGTAAAAAAGTGGTTTCGTAGGTTTGAATCAGAGAAATACGTTGGCTTGGAAGACAAGAGCCACGCTCCACACTACTCACCACATGCAATCACAGACTTTGAAAAGGCTTATGTTTGCTTTCTTAAAAAGAAACGTCGAGGCTTTGGTGCTCAGGAACTGAAGAATGTTTACCAACTAGACTTGAGTGTCAAGGCCATTCGCAGAGCGTGGAGGGAGCAAGCACTCTTGAAAAAAAAGCGTAGAAAACATAAAACGAAGCAAAATTTGCGTGAAATTAAGAAATTATGGGGTTTATTTAAGCAATTTGACGTAGATACGAAGCATTTATACGATATTCCTGAGCTTTGGCCTTATATTCAGGAAAATATTGTACCGAAATATCAATATACCTTCAGAGAAGTTTTTTCTGGCTTACAATTTCTAGCTTTTGCAGATGAGTATAATATGGCATACTCTTGTCTGTTTATGGAGGTAATTTTAGATCATCTTGTAAAATCAGGGGTTGATTTAAAGAAAAATAATACGAGAGGGCAAACAGATAATGGCTCAGAGTTTATTGGTGCTTGGAATAAAAAAGGAGATTCGGAGTTTACAAAAGTATTAGCCAGTTATGGTGTGCCACACCAGACGATCCCTGCTGGAGCGCATACTTGGCAGTCTGATGTTGAAACGACTCATAGATTGATTGAGGATCACCTTTACCTGAATGAAACGTATAATTCAAGAGAAGACTTTCTCAACAAAGCTGGCTCCTATCTATTGATGTTCAATTCAATAAGAAAAAATTCTTACAAAGAGAATAAATCGCCCTGGCAGCTGATCCGAGAGGAAAGCACAACTATTGACAAACAAATATTAAATTTACCACCGTTTCGACTGGACTATTTATTTCAAAAGATGCCAATGGTCGTAGGGGGGTACAATCCTATTCTCCATCCCTTGAAAAGATGTTTTGCGGGAAAAATAAAGATGGAATGACTATACCAGAAATTCAAATATGTCATTGGTTTCTATAACTCAAATTAATTCTTGACTTGACAGTCTGATTTTATAAATTTTGACTCTCTGGGAGGGGATATTGGTGCCCAAAGAGGTAAATTGCTTTTGACACTGTGGTCTTAGTCATCGGTCCAAAATTGATTAAAGCAGAGTAAAATAATGTTCGTTCACTTACTAAAGTCAAAAATACATAGGGCCTCTATTACCCAAGCTGACCTCAATTACGAGGGAAGCCTTACAGTTGATGAAGAGCTTATGGAGCGAGCGAAACTCGTTGAATACGAGAAGATTCAGGTTGTCAATATCAATAATGGTAATCGCTTTGAGACTTATCTTATTAAGGGTCCTCGTAATTCAGGGGTGATTTGTCTCAACGGTGCAGCAGCTCGCCTAGGGTTTAAAGGCGATATTGTGATTATTATGTCGTTTATTCAAATAAACTTAAAAGAAGTAGAAAATCATAAACCAGTGATTCTTCACGTTGACAAAAATAATCGTGTTGCTCATTGATAAAAACATTTGGGTACAGGCACGATTTCCCGAAAAACAATCGCCTCTTCTTTCTCAATAGAAGGTAGAGGAGTTCATAAAGATGAATTCGCAAGGCTTGATTTTCATCCAGCAAAGGAAGGAACAAATATATTATTTAAACGAGAAATCTCTGGTAAGACTTACGATATCCCCGCTCAATTAAATTGTGTCTCGGACACTGCTTTTTCCGTGCAAATCACACAGGATGGAGTAAGTCTACAGACAATTGAGCATTTAATGTTTGCCATTTATGCCCACGGAATAACAGACCTTATTATTATAGTGAATGGAGGTTCTGAAATTCCTATCCTTGATGGGTCTGCTCTAAACTATGTTAACGCTTTTGAACGAAGTGGGTTTTTTGAGCATCAAGAAGAAGTTCAGGCCATCAACATTTCTGAAGAAATTTATGTCGGAGATGATACACAATATATAAAGATGAATCCTCACCCTTCCTTGTCTGTTCATTGCATGATTGACTTTCCTCATCCAATGCTTACACAAAGCCAGGTTTCTATTACATGTACTCCTTCTTTATTGAAAGAACGAGTAGCTTCCGCACGGACATTTGGTTTTTTAAAGCAAGCTGAAGAGCTTAGAAAACAGGGTTTTGCCTTAGGTTCTTCCACTGAAAATACCGTTGTTTTCACCGAGACATCAACCCTAAATCCACTTAGGTTTTCCCGAGAACCAGTCTTTCATAAGATACTTGATATATTGGGAGATTTGGCGATTCTGGGTAGGCCAATCATTGGACACATTGAAGCAAAGTGCAGTGGTCATTCTCTCGATATGGAACTAGCTAAAAAAATTGCCGAACACAGGAGTTTTTGTTGAATTATTTCGTTATACCTGTGGAGGATATTGATACCGCTGAACTAGACCATTTAGCGTATGAGTCCCCCAAAGGATACATCACTTTTTTTTCTCTTAAAAATTTAAACTTTTATTATATTTATCGAGGTGGTTATAAAGTGAGCCTCACACCTAATTGGCGAAGAGGTGTACCTTTACATTTATTTCACGAATTAAAATTTTTAAAAGAAGTATCACCTTGTGACACTAGAAAAATCAGAAGAAATGATTTTAAAAAAGTATTCAATCATTTGAATCAAATACAAAGAAAGAGTAATGCCTGGTGTCATATTCAAATATTGTCTGAGCAACTAACCATCTCACATATAGGTCAAGAAGAAGTGGGCTTTGAGGTTCTATTCGTTCAGAATAGCAAGGTTTTTAAAGAGTTATGTTATGAATTTTTGGAACTTATACAAAAAGATACACTCCAAAGGAGGTCGCCCCAAGAGAGAATCTTGTCATATAAAAAGAAAATTTTAAAACAAGAGCCTCTTTTAGAGAGATTGAGTACACTATCTTCCCAGTCTCATAGGCTTATTTTCACAGGTTTCTCCTATCAACTATTATCGTGCATTGGCAAAATTTTTTTTAAAAGGCCCGTTATTGCGATGGGTCTTGCGAATCGATTTCATCAACAAATAAAAATCTCTACAAAAATCCGTAAGGTTATCGTATTAACCAATTTAGCGGGTGGTTATCTCTCTGCACTAAATATCAAACATGGGTGGTGGGATCAAGGTCCTCAGAAAATTTTGTGGAAACACATCCAAGGAAAATTTACAAAAAATAGAGTGAACCACCTTATTGAGGAGGAAAAAATACTTTTTAACTATGATCTCTTAATTTATCGAGGGCATGGATGTATAAAGAATAAGGATATCCACTGGCAACTAGAAGATGGAGAATACCAACTCAATAGTGAGATCATGAGTCGTTACATCCATTTATCCTGCCTCAATATATCGAGTCCTAAAGATGATCTATTGAATCTGCCATTCAAAGAGGGCATCCTACCATTAGGCTTTTTTCCTGATCGTGATGAGGTGTTATTTATTAAAAATATATTCAAATTAATCAAAAACAACAGAAATTTCAGGGATGCATGTCAAGAAGCTCTTTGGCAAAATAAAGAATATCATTTTTTTTCTTATTGGTTTTCATAAGCGTTTCGAAATTTCTTTGGGTGCTTGAATTAACTCAATTAAGAACATCATTACCTGAGATTGGATATTCTTTGTTACTTTTGGTTTTTTGTTTGAATTAATTGGTTGCATCAAAATTGGTTTAACCCCCTAAAACTGGACAGTCTTTTTCTTATTCTTTTAGATATTTCTCCTCATATTTTTGAGGTGTCACCCATCCTAAAGCTGAATGTGGCTTCATCGTATTATAAAGATGGATAAACCTGAAGATACTTTTTTGAGCTTCTTCAAAGTTTTGATATTCTGATAAATTAATTTCTTTATATTTAATTGTTTTATTCAATGATTCGGCATGAGCGTTTTCATACACATTACCACGACACATGGAAATATTGATTCTACTTTCTTCTAATAGAGCGATATACTCATTTGAGCAATATCTGACGTCAGCATCAGTATGATGGTAGTAATTTTGTAAATCTCCTATTTCTCTTTTAAGCGAAAGAAAGGCTGCTATGACCAGTTGGGTGTTATTTTTATCAGAAATGGCCGCTCCTACGATACGGCGACTCATAAGCCTCATGAGCAAAGCTAAATAGTGGTCTTTCGAATTAATATCAAAATAGGTTATATCGCCAACAATTACCTTGAAGGGATCAGCTTGCACACTTTTAATCAAATTGGGATATTTTCTGAAATTATGCTTAGATTGGGTAGTTTTTGGCTTCAAAAACACCTTTTTAGTGCATAAAAGTCTATTTTCTTTCATAATTCGGTAAACTCGCTTCTTATTTATTGTAAAGCCTCTATCTTTTAGAATTTGCGTCATCGAGATATAACCTACTTGGTTCAATTGATCACTAATTTCATGGATAGATTTTAGAATCGTTGAATCATCTTTCTTCTCCTTCGACTTATAATAATAAGTTGACTTTTCTAGTTTCATAACTCTGCAACTCCTTGTGATCCCAAATTCTGTGCTGAGGCTATTCTTGATAATTTCTCTTTTTGCCTGTATTCTTGAAGAAGTTTTTCCGTTTTTTTTAAAATCTGATTTTCTATCATTAAGTCAGATAAGGCCGATTCTAAATAGGAAATTTTTTTTCTCAATTCTAACTCAACCCCATTTTTATCTTCAAAGCCTTCGGAAACCAGCTGTCGCTTCCATCTCGATAAAGTTGCGACTGAAATCATCTCTCTCTTAGATATTTCTGCCGTGCTAGTCTGACCTGAAATCATCTCCAAAGCCAATCTCTCTTTTGCTTCCTTACTGTATCTTTGTCTTTTAATCATAGTTTTACCTCCTAAATTTAACACAATAAAGTGTCCAGTTTTAGGGGGTTAAACCAAATTGACTTCGCCATGAGAAGGTTTTTCCCCTAGTGCAAGAATATCTTCATCTACATTTTTGGTCGTGTCATATTTAATCAAAGTTTCTATTTGCGATGAATAATTCTTGTATAGACCACTTATGATTCGTCATTTCTGTAGCCATTGCTGGGGTGATTTGAATTGGTTTTCCTCCCTCATACTCAGCTAGACTTGAATGTGGAAGGCAGAAATTGTAATAATTAGCAACAAAAGAATTATGCCCCTGCATATATTTGAATTTTTTTGAAAAACCCTGACTTTTACGCTCTATTCTATGATTGTGTTGGCGAAGAGTCAAATTATTCCTTTCTACAGCAAAGGTGTTCATCTGATGACTTACTGAAGAGTTTGCAATATATTCATCTAGTAGCTTTTGATCACCAAAGATTAGAGATTTGTCAACTTCCTTACATCTCCCTTTTTCTATTCTCTTAATTATTTGCCCATAACATAGAGATTTGGGTGATTGAAGCTTTCTAGTCATTGAGTCAAATTTACCATAAACTGAAAGAATGGCATCACTATATCCCTCATATCCATCAGAGGTAATCAAGAATTTATCTTCCCTCTTTGGCTTACTTCTTGTTTTTACCTTGGTCAGTAACTTTCTAGCATTCACTGAGGTCCTCTTGCCTGTTATATGCGCTAAAATGAGCTTTTCTACAGGCAATACTGCAGTAAAAGTCCAGATATCCCCTATTTCATCACTTAATCGCTCAGTCTCTGATAGATTGTATTGTTTTTTAAAGACAAAACCCCAATGCTCGTCTAATTGAATTTCATTGAAAGACAGGTTTTTGTATATATTTTTTTTCAACTTTTAGTGAATCTTCACCTGCTGCTTTAACCCAAGCAAGAACTGTATCCTTGCTGATACCAAAGACTCTTCCGGTAGCTCTAATGCCACAGCCCTCAACTGTGTTTTGTAATACCCGAGTAATGGTTTCTTTGCTTTTCTTGCGACGAAAAAAAATAGTGCCTTTATTCTCTGAAAAGCATCTACCACAAGCGGTGCACTTTAAATAGGCTATTTGTTTGTACTTACCAGACATATAAGCAAAGCGCACATTTCCTTCATTTACCTTATGATACTTATGGCAGTCTGTATTTTGACAGCTAAAACCACTTGTATCAAAGGTATATTTTCTTTTGTTCATAATGAGACATAACCTTAATTTAAGGGAGATAAGTCAATTCCTTTTTTAATTGGAAACTTTGATTAAATATGACACGACCACATTTTTTAGCTCATTTTTGGCAGTAGCTACTTTTTCAACTCCCAAAAGATCGCCCACAATGCACCTAAAACACTTTTATCAGAAAAGCCAATCACCACTTGCTTCAAACCTAATGCCCGAAATCGAGGATGTTGCCTTTTGGGGCAACGGCGGTTTTTTAATAAAAGAACTCTGAAAATATTATTTTAAAAGAAAATCGGTTGCTAAATTGTAGGGCTGGTTTATTGGTTCCCATGAAAAAGATTACTATTATATTATCGTTCACTTTGTTATTTCTCTACGAACTGGTAGTGCTCAAGCTCCTGCTGGCTTGCCCGCTAGCAATGCATTTGCTACTGCAATTCTCGAAAAACACAATTTTTATAGGGGTATTGGTGACATACTCGCCATGAAATGGAACCCTGACCTTGCGGAGCTTTCACAAAAGTGGGCAAACCATTTACAAAAAAGTCGTAAATGTAAAATGAAGCATTCTGCAAACACATCTCGCGAAAATATAGCAGGTTTTCAATATGTAGGTGAAAATTTATATTGGTATTGGTCTTCCTATAAACAATTGGTTAGTCCTAAAACTGCTCGAGATGCTGTTGATGCCTGGTATTCTGAAATAAAATATTATCAATATTCTCCTAAAGGGGTAATCTGTAGCAAAAGAGCCGGCGGCAGCGTCATAGGGCACTTTACTCAGTTAATGTGGGAAAAATCGGTAAACCTGGGCTGTGCCTATGCTCAATGTGGTGATGGTACTTCAGTTGTCGTTGTGTGCAACTATGGTCCTGCCGGTAATTTTAATATACAAAGGACTCCGCCTTTTTCAGAGTCAGCAGCCGCAAAGTTAAATACTCATGAGGTAAATAAAAAATACGGTGGCTTGCCATCTTGCAACAAATGACTCTTAAAATGATTGAATGAAAAAAACCGTAAGGTTATCGTATTAACTAATTTAGTGAGTGATTATCTCCTTGCACCAAATATCAAACATGGGTGGCGGGGTCATAAGTTGTTACTTCATTTATCCTGCCTCAATATATCAAGCTCTAAAGATGATCTATGACCGGAGTGCATTTTGTGATCCAGGTCCCTTGGTAGAAAGGAGAAATAAAAGAAACGATAAAATTATTGAGAAGAGATTCTCCCAATAGTTACAAATTTAAACACTAAAATGGTGTACAGAGCGTGTACACTGATGAATACAATGCACAGGGTTTTCTTGGGATAGCAGACGTAACCTAAGTCTACTATCGTTCGAATTTAGGGCTGACTCAGCACCCCTACTAAAAAATGAATGTAGGTATGTGAATCAAGCTTATATTTTTATTGTGAACCGAAAACAATTCATCCAAAAAGTTATGCTTGGCATAACTTCTCTTTCGATGGCTTCAAGTTTTGCCAGTTGTAGACAACTCTATCAAATATTTTTTCATAGAAAAATATCCACTACTGAAGAAGAACAGATACTTATTGACATATTAGATGACTATTATCTCCCTAGTTCTCATCATCAAAAAGCAGTTGAGATATTTTGTACCTTGCGCCCTCACGAGTCTGATATCTCATTTTTATTGAATGCAATATATCCAGTGAGCTTTCGACAAAAAGAACAAGGAATATCAAAAAAACTAAAAATAATGGATCTCACTACTGAACAGATAAAAGACAATTTACACCAACAAATACGATATGATTTTCAGCATAATCAAGTGATTTATATTAACAAATGGCTATTATCAGAAACAGAGGTTAGAATCGCCACAATTAATTTTTTAAAATAACAGGCTTGCCAAATAATAGGATGGTAACGAAAAACATCTCTTATGCAACAATATCTTCAGCTCTGTAAATATGTGACAGACCATGGTGTCTATAAAAGTGATCGAACGGGAACGGGTTGCCATAGCATATTTGGATATCAAATGCGTTTTGATTTAAGTGAAGGCTTCCCTTTGGTCACAACAAAAAAAGTGCATCTCCCCTCTGTGATTCATGAGCTTTTATGGTTTTTGCGGGGTGATACAAATATTCACTATCTTAATCAAAATGGAATCAGTATTTGGGATGAATGGGCAGACGAAAAAGGTGACTTAGGCCCAGTTTATGGATATCAATGGAGGTCGTGGCCAACTTATGATGGTAAACACGTCGATCAGATCAGTAACGTCATAAAAGAAATTAAAGAAAAACCAGATAGTCGACGCCTCATTGTGAGTAGCTGGAACGTCTCTTGCATTGAGAAAATGGCGCTCCCACCTTGCCACGTCCTTTTTCAGTTTTATGTCGCAAATAATAAACTCTCTTGTCAACTTTATCAAAGAAGTGCGGATATTTTTTTGGGCCTCCCCTTTAATATCGCGTCTTACGCTCTTCTGATAAAAATGGTAGCTGAGGTATGTGAGCTTGAAGCTCATGAGTTTATCCACACGCTGGGCGATGCTCATGTCTATAGAAATCATCTCGAACAAATCAGCCTTCAATTAACGAGAAAACCTTACCCTTTACCTAAACTCCATATCAGGAAGTTTCCTAGAACAATATTCGATTTTGAGTATAAAGATTTTGAATTTACAAACTACCAAACACACCCCCTGATCAAGGGAAAGGTTGCGATTTGATTGTATCTCTTATTGTCGCTACCTCCGAAAATGGAGTAATCGGAAAATTGGGTAAAATACCATGGCAGTTATCCGCTGATTTACAGAGGTTTCAAAAGTTGACCATGGGCCATCATATCATCATGGGAAGAAAAACATTTGAATCCATTGGTCGACCACTCGAAGGAAGGTTTTCAATTATTCTCTCAAAACAGGTCGGTTATCAACAGAAAGGTTGCATGTTGCATAATACACTTAATAAAGCTCTCGATCACTGCATCCAAAAGGGGGAAAGCGAAGCCTTTATAATTGGGGGAGAAAATATATTTCGAGAGGCTTTTTTGACCAATTCAATAGACAGGGTATATTTGACTAAGTTGCACCAACACTATGAAGGAGATACCTACTTAACTGGTTTTGACGAAAATCAATTTCATCTGATTCATAAAGAAAATTACCGTGAATATTCTTTTTTAGACTATGCAAAGAAGCCTAAAAAATGAAACAGCCCCTAGGCTGTACTGACCAATGAATGAAGGAGACATTGTTTATTTTATTCACGAAAAAGACCTTTACATAGGAAAAATAATTAGACAAATAGAGAAAGATCAATTCAAGGTGCTCACCTACACAACACGGGAAACTCACCTTGAGCTAAGCCGGAACGAATTATATTCTTCTATCACTGAGGGGGATCAGAATTTTCAGAAAGCATATCCCAAAGTTGAACTTGATATTGATAAACTCATGGATACCGCCCGTTTTTTAGAGCGTGCCTGAAAAATGCTATTCGAATAAAATCTCTTGCGTATTCAATGAGTTTTTTTCGTAACCTTCCTTTTCATTTCTTTTCTCTGCTGGGTCAACATCGTTCAACTCCTCAGGAAAAATGTATCTTGTTCACAGATCAAACAGAGGCAAAAAGCTTAATGACTCAACTAAAAGAAATAGAACTTTTTCATGCTCCAATCATTCATTGCATTGGTCAAAATTTAAGAGTGAGAAAAGACGAACTTCATACAGAAATATTTGGCGAGACTATCTTTAAAGAACTTTTAAAGCTTATTGACAAGTGTAAACCTACAATGATTCTCATCTATTTTTCTAATCCAAATTCTCTTCTCTTGAGAAAAATAGTTGATATTTGTCAGGCAAAAAAATTAAAAATTAAAAAAATAGTTCCTGAAAAAAAAAATGAAAACAACCAAGGTCGCTTTCGACTGAAACGTATCGAACCTGAAGAACTCTTGGGTAGAAAGTCATTTTCTTTGGATACTTATTCAATATCGAATATGGTCAAAAATCGAGTAATTATGATTACAGGGGCGGGTGGTTCAATTGGTTCAGAAATTGCTCGCCAAATTTCAAAACACAAACCAAAGCTTCTTCTTTTTTTTGAGATCACCGAACTCTCTCTCTATAATCTTGAGTTTGAATTTCAGGCAGACTTTCCAGATATCTATTTTGTTTCGATACTAGGTAACGTAGAAGACAAAAAACGAATTGAATGGGTTATCGAGCAATACAGTCCTGATGTCATTTTTCACGCCGCTGCTTATAAACATGTTCCCATGATGGAAAAAAACCCTATCGGGGCCGTTCGCAATAACATCAAAGGAAGTTGGCAGCTCGCTAACATTGCTCTCAAATATGATGTGGGTAGGTTTGTACTTATTTCGACTGATAAAGCGGTAAACCCAATCAATGTCATGGGAGCTAGCAAAAGAGTCTGTGAGTTGATTTGCCAATATCTACAAATGAAGACTCAAAAAACAAAATTTTTAGCAGTCCGCTTTGGCAATGTTTTAGGCAGCTCGGGGAGTGTTGTGCAACGTTTCAAAGAGCAAATAGAGAAGGGTGGACCGGTTACTGTTACCCATCCAGATATTAGGCGATATTTTATGTCAATTTCTGAGGCTTGTCAGCTTGTCATGCAAGCAGGTGCCATTGGGAATGGTGGCGAAATATTTATACTTGATATGGAAGAGCCAATCAAAATAACAAAATTAGCTGAACAAATGATCACTTTGGCGGGATATGTTCCACATCAAGATATTCAACTTACATTTACTGGACTTCGATCAGGAGAAAAAATTTATGAAGAATTGCTTACCGACGTAGAAGCAACGATGGCCACCACCTACCCAGGTGTTCGCATTGCAAAAATGGCGGTGGCACCCCATGACCTAGAACAACAACTAAAGCATATCTTTAATCTTTCCCAAGATTCTGATGCGGCAACAGTAAAAGAAAACTTAAAAAGACTGGTACCTGAATTTCAGATAAATTTAGGTTCGTCTTGGAGAAAAAATGATCTTCATGTGATTCCTAGGAAACCAACTTTAATTCCAAACCCGTCTATCTATAAACTAAAATAAATATTTTAGGGTGAGGTCTTGCTTTAATTTGGGATATATGCATTGGGTCGTCCCCGAGCACTGGTCTTCACATTTAACCAGTTTCAAATAAACCTTCTTCAATTCAAACATGTAAATTATCTTGATTGATTAGACTTAAGTTGTAGCTTTTCCAATTTTTGACTTTGTACTTTTGATTATTAGACATAATACAATTATCTTCTGTCATTCAGACTGTTTGGCAAAACAAATTTCTATATTGCGCAACAACATATCTCCAGGGGTACAATTATCTTTCTTTGTTTCAAGCCGTGATTGTTTTTTTCTTGTCCAAGTTGAAATGGATATTAGAATGGTAGATGTGTTGATAAGATTCTGGGGTGTACGGGGTTCAATTGCTTCTCCGATTGACTCAGTGGTTATTCAAGAAAAAATCAAGCAAGTTTTGCTTCAAGCCACTCCTGGTGATATTCTGACTGAGAAGGCTATCGAAAAGTTTATGTTGACGTTACCCTTTTCTCTCAGGGGTACCTATGGAGGGAACACTACCTGTCTCGAAATGCGCAATAGCAACGATGATATATATATTATTGATGCAGGCAGTGGAATCCGTAAACTAGGAAACTTTCTCATGAAAGAAGAACGAATCAGAGGCCAAGCTAAATTAAATATGTTTTTTACACATTCTCATTGGGACCATATACAAGGCCTAGTTTTTTTTATACCGCTATTTATCCCAGGAAATAAAATTAAAATTTATTCAAGTTTCTCTGATATTGAGGCACGCTTAAGGTACCAACAAGAAAAAAAATATTTTCCGATCAGCTTTGATGATTTTCTCGCCAGTATTTCATTTGAGCATTTCGATGGGGGAGAGCCTATCACGGTTAATAATGTTGAACTTATTAGTAAGCCGGTTAGACATCCCGGAGGCAACTACACATTCAAATTTAGAGAGAAAGTTGATGGTAAGCAAAAAATATTTATTTTTTGCTCTGATGCAGAGTTTAACCTGGAGACGCTAGAAAACATTGGTGATTATATTGATTTTTTTTCTGATGCTGATGTCCTTGTTTTTGATACCCAATATACTTTTGCTGAGTCATTAAAGAAAATTGACTGGGGTCACAGCTCCGCATCAATTGCTGCAGATATAGCGATCAAAAGTAATGTAAAAAAACTGATTTTATTCCACCATGATCCGACCTATACCGATGAACAGATGGATGGTGTAACACTACAAGCGATTAAATATAAAAATTTATTAGCTCCCAATAAAGATTTGGAGATAGAGGCAGCCTACGAGGGATTAGAGTTAACAATATAGCAAACATCATTGTGAAGTATTCTTCTCTCCTAATCAGTTTTCTCCTCTGTTGTGCTATTCTTTCATGGCAAGCCTCAGCCTCATCAGTAGGTTGGCACAGGGAGCAAAAATTCGTGGATAATATTCTGAGTTATTCTGTTCCCATTAGTAATGCAAACTCGAAAAAAGGCTTCTACATAGCGACTTCTCACTTAAAAAAGCCATGGCGAAGAAATCAAGCAACCACAATCCTTTTGAAATTGCATTACTTTAATGGTTTGTCAAGAAGCACCTCCAATATAGCTGAAGTTAAATTGGAACCCGCCCGGGTCTTATTTCCGATTAACTTAAGTCTGGCATTCTACAGAAATAAAATTTTGGTTGCATGGCAAGAGACTAGTTTAGATAAAAAACCGGGTAGTCGTATTAAGTTTATCTATAGTGGTAATGGCCCTAAAAATTTTTCAAAGGTGCGTGAGCTTAATGATAGTGCGAATCAAAAGACAGCAATTTTACCCATAGTGCTTGCTGATCAAAATGGAAAGTTTCATATTTTTTACCAAAAAGAAACCAATAATGCACAATTTACAATGTTTCATTCATCCGGGAATGGAGGAAACTTTTCTCACATAACTGAGGTGGTTGACGATATTGAGGATATTGGTCGTGGTGCTTTCTTCCCCTCAATTGTCATGTACAACAATGAGGTCAATATTTTTTACCAAAATAAGCCCAAACAACCACTCAAAGATGAAATCTTTCACGTTCAATCAAGCAACAATGGTCGATCGTTTGGCTCACCGAATCGATTAACAAATAATGTTCATAGTGATTTTTCTCCTTTCGCATTGCTCATCCAAAATAAAATTGAATTTGTCTGGCAAGCTCGTCTGAACGGTGTTTGGACGATTTTTTATTCATCAGGTGGCAATCCTAGAAGGTTGACCCAACTGAATACGGACGCATATTCCCCCAATATGGTTTACATCAAAAGTCTTGGTAGAATCGTGGCTTGGTATGATTTTAGAGAAGACCCACCCCAAATATATGCGTTTTTTTTAGATAAAGCAAATATTGAGGAAGTGGGTAGACCTCATAATGTAAGTCGAGCAAAGGGTTCGGCAAAAAAACCACGGTTTGTTAAGTGGAAAAAATTTGCTTATCTTTTTTATCTGGTAAATCACAGCCTTTACTTCAGAAAAGTTGACTCTGATACAGGGAAAATTAAGGTCGTGTCAAAAACCCATTCTCTTGGGAAACCGTCGCGAAAAACGAAAGGTACTTTTGAGTTGAAAATACCAGAAGACCCATCTGGTGTGCGTGAGATTGCTTGGGTTCAAGACCGTTCCCCCCATAGTATTCCTGAAATTTATAACCTTTCTAGTTTACGCAGAAAAGTGAGCTTGAGTGGTCTCGAAGGAGGAAACTACTATCTACATGTTCGTTATAAAGACAATGTCGAAAATGAATCAAGTGTTACACACTATAATTTTATTATCGACAATGAAAAGCCAAATGAACCCATAATTAGCTCAAGCACCCATAAAGAGAAAGCTCAGTCAACGAACAGAAATGTTCGCTTTGAGTTCAATTCAATTGATGACAGTGCTATTGGACATTACGAATATGCATTCTCAACAAACAGAGTGGCTAAATTCAAAGAAAAAACAAAACAAGAAAATCTATCTTTCAACGATGTTGAACCCAATACGTATTTCTTCAAAGTAAGAGCTATTGATTTAGCGGGGAACTACTCGACTGTCAACACATATCGAATCGAAATTATACACCCCGAAGACCGTGTTAGCCTATACACAAACCTGGAATCTCAACAACTAAGAAAGAATTTCTTCACTTTAGAATATATATATCCCGATGTAGGAACAAAATTAAAGAAAGTCTACTACAGAATAGGCTCAGAAAAATTAAATCCGTACAAAAAAGGGGGGGAGATTGCCCCTGAAACCACGCCAGAGGGGCAACGGATATTAATACCCATGCTCACTTATAGAAAAAAACGCTTATACACGATCTCTTTTGGCTTTGATTATTTCAACGGTAGACGAGGTAAAGTGAGAGCATATTCGTTTGAATATCTGGGTCAAGAAGCCCTCTCCAAGCCAAAACCAATCTTGCAAAGAGAACCAGAAGGAGTTAAACGAGAACAAACCTTGTCTAGAAGTAAAAAAAATCGTAGAGTGCTTGCCAAGCGCCTTTTCCCCTTGGAAGCTCTTATCTCCACAAAACTTTTGGATGAAAAAAATAACCTATACGAAATATCTTTTTCGATTAACAAGGTCTACGAGAAAAGCATCAAAGGCTATAGTTGGCATTTGGCAGGCAACCCAGAGATACCTGAATTAAATAGGGTAAACTCAAAGGGTGGGCCTGAGTACGTATATCAATTAGAGCCTGGAGTCTATTATTTGACGGTTCTTCCAATCTTTCGGGACAGAAGGTTCCAAAAGAAAGCTGACTATGCATATCAGCGAATCTTTGTGAGAGAAAAATATTTTTTAGAGGGGAAGATATTATTTTTTGCATTTGCTTCGGTTTTGGGTATTCTATTCCTTGCCATACTTACCTCTCAATACCGACGGATTGTTTTTTATGTAAACGCTTTTTTAAAATCATGATATATAAACTTTTCAAGCTCAAGATAGATAGTTTATATCGTCGTATGGGTGCCTGTAGTGTTCACACAAGCGTTTACTTGCCCTTCCGCCTGTTTTCAATAGAGGGTAACTTCAGATATAAATTTTACTTGTTGGTTTTGTTGCCTTTTTTTGGAGGAATATCAATTTACCCGATCACAGCAAAGAAATCAAAAAGTTTAGAAACGCTTGAATGGCCAATTTATGGGCATAAGGTAATTGACACGCATCTTTATTCTTGGGATAAAAGCTTCTTTGCTATAAATGTGGATAACGAGATTGTTCATATTACTTTTCCCAATGGTAAACTACAAAGAAAAAAAAAATATGAATACTCCGGCTCTCCCGATATCATCAAACATTTCACTCTTCAGTCTGGAAGCCTTTTCGTTGCCATCTTTAAAGAAGCTCAACGCATACAATTAACTGGGGTTAGCTCCAAAGGTAGGTTAACTTACGATACAAGCTTTAATGTTGATATCAATATTGAACTTGCAGATATCCGAATCAATAAAGAAGGAGCTCCTTTGTGCTTATTCTATTACAAGGAGAAAAGAAATTATGCAATTGGTTTGTGGGAAGCTGGTGTTCTCAAAGATATTTATCGAATTCAATACCCCATTGACTATATTTTTTTTCAGTGGGAAACCAAAACAGTACATATGCTACACCAATTGGATAATCACTACTATTGGTCAGTCTGGAGTAAACAATATTATTACCAACTCAAATTACCTTTTCATATTCTGGCCCCCAGCTTTTTTTCGATTGGCCATAGAGTATTCTTGATGGGCATTGAGCTTGTCGGCACATTGTGGAAATTCAGTGTGAACTATGATAAATTGGTCAGTGCTAAAATTGCTTCTAACCCAGAGCTTCGCTACACGAACCAAATTGTACCTGTCATTCATCAAAAAAGACTCAAGCTCTTTATGCCAAACATTGCCTTCAATAAAGTGTGGCGAGTTCAGTTTAATAATTTTTTTAAAAATACCAGGGCAGGGGCTTTAAGTAGCAATAATTTATTCTTGGGGGAGAAAGTTCACTTTTTAACCTATCAAAGTGGTCTGTACATGCTTATGGAGACAGATAAGCGTCATTTATATTTACAAAGTTGGAATAGCCAAAAGTTGCACCTTTATAATTTTCGTTGGAAAATCAGCCTCAAAAAGCCCCCTTCTTTGACAATCTCATGGGATAAGTCAACTCCAGGGAAATATTTGTATGAATACTTACTAGATAACAAAGACGACTCCGAACCAATAGGAGAACCTACTTCCTTCCCCAATGAGAGAATCAAAATTACCAACGTGCAAGACGGTCATCATGTATTTCACTTACGAGTAGTCGATTCAAATACCAAAAAAAAGTCATACTTATATCACTTACCTATCTTTTGGCTGTATGAACCTCCTGAACCACGGGTTATTTTTTTGAATGCAGTTTCTCCTTCAACTTTTCTCCCTGGCCTTATTCAATTTTATATAAGAAATCAACTACCTATCGAATACTATGCTAAAATTAGCCAACAACCAAAAGATAAGCCAGACCAACGTCTTAACATTCAGCGGGGTATCATAAGTCTCAATGCAAATTTAAAAATAGGTTGGTATTATCTGCATATACGTGCCAGAGACCCAAATACTAAAAAGCAAAGTACGATTATGCATATACCTTTTGCAATTAGGCCGTATGATCCGAATATTGAACGTTTGGACGCCAAAACAGATACAACCAGGACAAGTCTGGAGGAGCTAAAAAAAAGTGTCATCAAAAATAAAGATGACCTTGCTAAATTGAAGAATATCAGAGAACAATTAGAAAAATTCAAACAAGAGGTCGCAGAGTAAATTGCTGATCAAATCACCTACACAAGAAATTCTACAATATTTTAGGTCCAGAAACTTTGAAAAATCACGTCAGTTTTCATACGAGTATTCTCCCCAAGCAGTAAGAAAAGCTCTGAGTGAATTGTCAAGACCCCAAGATGCCTATAATACCATACATGTAGCAGGGACAGTCGCTAAGGGCAGTAGTGTCAAATTACTAAGCGAAATGCTCAGGAAAGAAGGTTTCTGCGTAGGTAGTTTTTATTCGCCACATTTGCTACGACTCAACGAACGCATACAGGTGAATCATCAAGAGATTAGTAATAAAGAATTGGCTCATTTTTGGGAATTTGTGAAAAAAAACCTTAACGTGGAATCTCTGAGCTTTTTTGACTGTATTACCATAATTGCTTTTTTATATTTTCAAGACAAAAAAGTTGATTGGGCCATTATTGAAACTGGCCTGGGAGGAAGAAAAGACTCAACCAATAACCTGAAAGCACAATTTTCAGTAATTACACCCATTGATTTAGACCATCAAAATATATTAGGAGATACCCTTGAGCAGATCGCTTTTGAAAAAGCAGGCATTATCCATTCTCAACCCATTTTTTCTTATCCACAGCACCGAGAGGTTGGTAATATTCTTATCAAAGAATCAAAAAAAAAAAGCCTTCTCAAATTTTATCCTGACGACAAAAGTTATCCTCAAGGTAACTACTTTAAAAAAAACTTAAATGTATGCCTCTGGATTTATCAGGAGTATTTTAAAAAAACTCCCCCAGAAATAAGCTTTAATTTACAAGGACGCCTTGAAGTTTTATCAGAAAAACCACGGGTCGTGTTCGACAGTGCACATAACAAAGTCGCCATAAAAGAATTGTCTTTTTGGTTATCTTCTCAGAAAAGTGATCTAAAGTGGATTCTTTATCTAAACACCCTACGAAATAAAAATCTTGAGAAGATGCTCGAAACATTACTGCTGTATGCCGAAAAAAAAATTGAAAAAATATATTTTATAGATTTTCTCACTGAAAAAAATAGATTTTATCAGTTTAAGGACTTGAGTCACGAGACCCAGGTAAACTTAAATCCTATTAAAATAAAACAAGAATTTCATAGGCTTCTAACAAACGAAAAATACGCACACCTAATTTGCGGGAGCATGTATCTTTACGAGCAAATCGGTGGGTTGTCTAAAAAATAACTAGTTGCACTATGGGGACCCAAGAAAGAGTTTAAAAAAAACAGATGTTTGTTGAGCGTAAACTCAAAGTTCAATAGAAAGAGGTTGTGCTGAGGTTGAAACCAATTCTGTGGAAAAACGTTAATATTCTAAATGAGCAGATTAATTCCAAAGGAGACACCAAGTACACTAGCATTTACAAAATATTGGGCTTCTAAAATAATTGATAACTTATAAAAATTCAATTCAAAACCAGCAATAATGCGAAAGGGTACTGTGGCCGTTCGAGCATCCCCAAATATAGAGATTACACCACTTTCATCAACGAAATTAATATCCAATCCCGCTCGTACAATATCAGCATTTAATGTTCCATTGAGCTGAAGAACGCTATCTGTTCGACCATATTCCAAGCCAAGACCAAAGCCCAAATAGGGTAAGAAAAAAAATAGCTTATAATCAAGCCTAAGCTCAGCACCTCCACTGTAGTTTTCCCACTTAGTATTAAATTGAATACTGTCAAATGATAATCGAATAAGAGGAGCACCAGCATCATCACCGCTACTAATATTTATGCTCGACAAAGCACCATTAAAAGCGGCAGCACCTGTTGAGTGAGTGAAATAGGCACCCAGCATTAAACCAAAGCTAAATAATGTTTGATCTTGACCAAGCAAGCGGTAATTGGTCGCAACTCTGATAACACCACTTCGAAATCGATATATCAAAATCTCAAACAGATTCGGTAGAGCAATATCAGATACAGGGAAATAGCTTAAACGGATATCCCAATTGTGTGTAATGCCCAAACCTGTATTGACAGCGAGACCTAGGGTTGGAAGCACACCAAAAGGGAGACTATCCACATCACGACTAGATTCGGATAGTGCGAGAGCTTCACTCCCTTTGGGTAAGGCTATACCCACTCCAAAACCGATCAGAATACTCCCTCTTTGAAGTACTCTTGAACCGATGGGTGAGTTCAAATGGCTGGCGAGAGATTGTCCATTTCCATAATCGCTACTAAATTGTTCGGGTATATCAAGAAACTTATCTATGGAAGCAAATAGCCCCGTCATAACTCCATCTCGTAAATTTGAGAAAATAATTCGTTCATTCCGAGTCGTGGGGTTTTGCAGAACGTTTAATGGGAAGTTGATGGTAAGATCAGCATTCAAGGTCCGAGGAAAGACAAGCCAACTTGTCATAAACACACTAAAGCTAAAAATAAAAATTAAAGCTTGTTTTTCTGAGCGCTTTGTTGGCATAGGTGAGAACTTATCTGGGAATGGTCGCATTTTTTTACTTCTCATTGTCCCTCAAAAAGGGAAAGGAAATGTCTCATAAGAGCTGATTGCTTGAAAATCTTCTTTTGCACCAGATTTTTGGTTGGCCCCACCTCCTGTGAAATTACTAACACCTCCCCCATAACCAAGTTGCCCAAAGCAATTGTTGCCCCAACATTTAATCTGGTTGCCTTCCAAGAGAGCACATACATGCGATTCACCTGCACCAATCCACGTTGCTTTTCTGCGAAGATTTACAGGATCTGACCTTCTTGAAATAATGGGTGTATACTCCGTAGTTATAGTGTTCATCGGCGAAATGGATACAACAGCTAAAGGTAGATCATATCCAAGTGGGCTACCTCCTGAGTAGTAGGTTGCTCCTATTCTTGTTGTGACCGTCGCTTCAGCCATACAATTTACCTCAGTTACTTCTTCGATTGAGGTGTCAATTGACCCACCTGCTTCAAAGTTATGAATTCCAATATTGACACCAAAGCAGTGAACTGATCCATTTGACCTTAATACGCAAGAATAAGAGGCACCTGGACCTATCGCTATTTGTGTCACATCAGTGTAATTTCGGTACGAAATTGTTGAGGTCGTATCACGACAATTTGTATCGCTCATACCCATGGGTACAGGTTGAGTTATGGGGATTTGTGAACCATAGCTAATTCGAAATGCATCGTCATCAGGACTACCACCGGTCATTGTTGAGACAGAACCCACACTCCCTACTCGATGCGATGTGGGAGCGGCACTATTCGCCATACCGCAACCATACCCCAATTGACCGGCGGCACCGACGCCCCAACAAACCGCCTTGTTGGTATTCGTTAAGATGCAGGTTATCCCTGATCCAGATACAATATCTTTAATATTAAGATTCTGCAGAGAAGAACTCATCGCTGTTACAGCATTTGCACCTAAGATAACCCCAGTCATACCTGCTGCTGCTGTCGCTCCGTTGTTGCCCAATTCGGAGGGCAAACCCCAACAAACAACATCATGCTCGGTGAAAGAAACACATGTATGGTTTGCCCCAGCGACAACCTTCACCGGGTCTTGAATCATAGGAAAGTTGCCACTTACTGCACCCACAACAGTAGGAATGGCGGTCATGGGTGAGTTATCTCCAATGTTCGTTGTTGCATTGTTTCCTAGTTTTCCGTTAGACCCAGAACCCCAACAAAAAACTTTATTATCTACGCTTAAAGCACAAGTGTGGTCGTTCCCTGCATCAATTTGTTTAATCTGAACATCCATACCAGCAAACATAATATCTGTCCCAGCGATGGAAGTTTGGGTGATTGGGGTAGTGTTTCCTACACCTAATTGACCAACATTGTTCTGCCCCCAACAACGCACACTATTATCATCAAAAAGAACACAAGTGTGGACGAGACCCGCTGTAATTTGTTTTACAAGCGAATTTTTCTCCATAAAAGAAAGAGTTCTCACACTAGCAGGAGAACGTGTTTTACCAATACGCGTTCTGTATCCATTGATATTCTGATCTCCCCAGCAACGAACTTGGCCTTTTAGTAGCATACACGTATGATAACTACCAGCGACGATGTCTATGGCATCATTTTCATCTCCAGGGGGAGTTGCTTCGGGAGGGAGTGGGCCAAAAAAGTCAGCGGCACACCCTAAAAAAATCCAATAAGTAATGCTAAGGAGTGAAATAAGTAAACTTTTTTTCATAAGCAAACAAGGCACCCCTAAGTGTGTTGATTCACCAATACACAAACAAAGTAGATGCCTTCTATAGTTGTTGTGTTAGGGCATATTTTGCCTCCATCTATTCTTTCTTTTTTTTCCTTTCGCCGCGACAAGCTTATTTTCTCTCTCCAATAATAGTTTATCCACTTTGGAGAATTTGATGAGAAAAAAGCTTTAGTTCTTGTGCCTCCGCATATACTTCTCAAGTATGTTCATCTTGTTATCACATTGGTAAAAGAATGAATAAATATTTTGAGTGTGCAAATTGCGAAAACAATATGCTGATTTTTGGCAACAGTTAGAGCTGTAAAAAACGTAATCAATCCAGCTTATGAAGCAACAAAATATTCTAATAACCGGCGGAAGTGGTTTAATTGGACGTAGGCTCACAAGTTTGCTTCTGGAAAAGGGACATAAGGTTTCCTGGTTGAGTCGATCAGGAAAGTCAATAGAAAACGTACAAGGGTATCAGTGGGATGTCAATAAGGGCATGATGGATAATACAGCTCTAGAATGGGCAAATACAATTATCCATTTGGCTGGAGAGGGAGTTGCGAATTGTCGGTGGACCAATGCATATAAGAAAAAAATTTTAGACAGTCGAATTGAATCCACAAAATTGTTATATAATACAATTCAAGAAACAGATCATAATAAACCCAGTACCTTTATCAGTGCCTCCGCCATTGGTTTTTATGGAATGGATAATGGTGATCGATTATTGGTGGAAGATGACGGACCCGGTAGAGATTTCTTGGCAGATGTGACAAGCAAGTGGGAGCAAGCGGTTGATCAGATTACAGCATTGTCTATAGGTGTCATAAAGGTTAGAATAGGAGTGGTATTGGGTGGTAATGGAGGTGTGCTGGAGAAAATATCTTTACCTATTCAATGGGGAGCAGGAGCTGCACTGGGCTCGGGTAAACAATATATGAGCTGGATACACATTGACGATTTGTGTTCTTTGATTTGTTTTTTGATAGAAAAGAATATCTCTGGAACTTACAATGCAGTATCTCCAAACCCCATTATTAATAAGCAAATGACAAAGTCAATAGCGAACCAATTGAGAAGACCATTTTTTCTACCAAATATCCCAGCCTTTTTCTTGAAAATGATGTTGGGAGAGATGGCTAATATGCTACTTGGAAGCAGTAAAGTATCCTCGAAAAAAGTAGAAAAATTGGGATTCAAATTTCGATTCCCGACCCTTCAACTAACCTTGAAAAATTTATTGAAATGAATTATGTATCATTTTGCAAGCAATTATCACTCATGTATTAAATTCACATTGACCCTGACCCGTTTTAGTGGACAGTTCAATCCACAAAAGGCATAGATTTTATGGAAAACATGCATAAAAGATTTTAAGAGATGTGGTCTCACTTTAGTTGGACATAGAAATGAGCTTATCAAAGAGTCGATCACTAAGATGTCTGCGTAAAAATAAAAAAGATTTAGCAAATTTTCCACCACGATAACGTATTTTTGGATTCTTAGATCGTACTGCTTTGATCACTAAATTGGTAATCACTTTTGGGTGTGAACCAATTTTACCAAGTTTCTCAAAAGATTCTGCCACTTTTTCAGCTAAATGTTTATAATGTCCTTTTCCAGAGATATTCATTACAGAATCCATCATAACATCACCAAATCCAGTTGCAATCAGCCCAGGTTCAATAATCACCACTTTAATACCAAATTGCTTGACTTCAACCCGAAGACAATTGGACCACCCTTCTAAAGCATGTTTCGTCCCATAATACCAAGCCCCTAAAGGGCCATAAATCTTAGCTCCAATAGAAGAAATATTAATAATTTTTCCTGATTCTTTGTGACGCATCCCGGGGAGTAATAATTGAGTTAAACGAGCTAAACCAAATAAGTTTACCTCAAATTGATAACGGGCGTCTTTAATCATTACTTCTTCAATTGACCCATACAAACCATAACCTGCATTATTAATCAAAACATCTAAACTCCCATGTTTTTTTTCAATCGTTGAAACCACTTCTTTAATCTCTTCGTCTTTTGTAATATCCATTTTAAGTGTAATCGCCCCAGCTTCTTTGATGTCTTTCATCTTTTCTACACGACGAGCAACCCCATAAACAAGATAACCCTCTTTCAACAAAGCCTCAACAAAATCTTTTCCCATTCCTGATGAAGCCCCCGTTACCAACGCTGTTTTTTTTTCTTTCATAAATTGACTCCTAAAAAAATAAAATTTCTCTTAGCATGCAACGTTTTACATCTTAATGGATTTATGATTTTCTACCTACCGTTGCCCGTCGAGTAGATTGCCATACGTAGCTGGTGATGCACAGCCCGTCATTGCTGCATTCAGAATGCATAGTTTGATGGCGGGGTGTTGCGTCGTGGTGCCTAGATTCCACGCGTCACCTAATAAATTAGGATAGGTGCCACTCGTCGCTTTCAGTTCAGTTAGCGTAAGCCCCACCGCACCCATGGGGTCACTCGTAACATCACCCTGGGCTCGCTTGGGCACCTGAGCCGACCTGTTTATTAATTGAGGTGCATCGGTGTTCCAATAACTATTCATGATCACAGGAGTATTAGAAGAAAACCCCACCAGACCACCGGAAAAAGCATTCACAGCAAAAGTAGCAGAAGCAGAAACACCACCACTCCCAGAAAAGTAGCTATTCGTGATCGTCAAAGAAGAAGAAAAACCCACCAGACCACCGGAACGAGAAACCAAACCAGAAGCAGAAACACCACCACTCCCAGAAAAGTAGCTATTTGTGATCATCAAAGAAGAAGAAGAAGAAGAAAAACCCGCCAGACCACCGGAATAAGGAAGCGAAGCAGAAGCAGAAACACCACCACTCCCAGAAAAGTAGCTATTTGTGATCATCAAAGAAGAAAAATAAGAAACACGCCCCACCAGACCACCGGAATAAGAAGAAGAAGAATGACCAAAAGTAGCAGAAGCAGAAACACCACCACTCCCAGAAAAGTAGCTATTCGTGATCGTCAAAGAATCAGTAGATTGACCCACCAGACCACCGGAAGAAGCAGAAGCAGCAGAATAAGCAGAAGCAGAAACACCACCATTCCCAGAAAAGTAGCTATTCGTGATCGTCAAAGAATCAGAAGAAAAACCCACCAAACCACCGGAACGAGAAACCAAACCAGAAGCAGAAACACCACCACTCCCAAAAAAGTAGCTATTCGTGATCATCAAAGAAGAAGAATAAGAAACACGCCCTACCAGACCACCAGAATAAGAAGAAGAAGAAGGAGCAAAATAAGCAGAAGCAGAAACACCACCACTCCCAGAAAAGTAGCTATTCGTGATCGTCAAAGAATCAGAAGAGAAACCCACCAGAGCACCGGAATAAGAAGAAGAAGCAACAACAGAATCAGAAGAAGAAGAAACACCACCAGAGATAACTCCTACATTGTGTATCTTGGCTGAGCCACCTGTCGCACCAAATAAACCCGCATAGACATTGCTTGAAGAAGAAGAAATATTCACCCACAAGTTAGCGATGGTGTTGCCGTTACCCTCAAAAGTGCCCATAAATCGGCTTGTATCATCACCGGTTGAGTTATCACCCACCGGAACCCAACTTTCATCTTGGCCTGAGCTTACATCAATTATAGTATGCATAACACCTGCAATAGTCTTCGTGATCGTTTCAATTTGACCGCTCGTGTTCGCATCAAGCAGACCTAAAAGATCAATATTCGCCGTAAGCTCGTAGCCGCTACAACCACCTGCTGGGCAACCAGAGGAATCACCTTGATCTGTTGCCGAGGTTTTATAACTCGTGCCTGCCAAATCATAACGCATGTTATTTAGCATCTGGGCAGTGGAGATGTCAATCAGACCGTCGTGGTCAGAGTCAGCGTCATTGTCATCGTCATTGTCATCGTCATCGTTACTATTGTTGTTACGTTGCCTAGCAAGCAGTGCACCATACATAACTGGTGATGCACAGCCCGTCATTTCGGTATTTAGGATGCATCGTTTGACTGCGGGGTTTTGCTGGTCAGTGCCTAAATCCCAGGCCAAACCTAGATTGGGGGAAGTGCTACTTGTTGCTTGCAGTTCGGTGAGCGTAAGCCCCACAGAACCCATGGGGTCGGCCTCAGCATCACCCTGTGCTCGTTGACCCTGGGGCGTCATGCCGTCACCTGTGGATTGAGGTGCGTCGGTGTTCCAGTAGCTATTCGTAATCATCACGGAAGAAGAAGAAGAAGAAAACCCCACCAGACCACCGGAATAAGAAGAAGAACCGGAAGAAGAAGAAACACCACCCTCACCGCTGAAATAACTATTCGTAATTGTCAAAGAAGAGTAAACACCCACCAAACCACCAGCAGAAGAAGAAGAACCGGAAGAAGAAGAAGATACTCCACCAGAACCACCAAAATAACTATCCCTGATCATCAAAGTGCCATTAGAAAGACCCACCAGACCACCGGAATTGGAAGAAGAATCAGAAGAAGAAGAATCAGAAAAAGAGGAAACACCACCAAAACTACTGAAATAACTATTCCTGATCGTCAAAGAAGAAGAAGAAAACCCCACCAGACCACCGGAATAAGAAGAGTAATAAGAAGTGGAAGAAGAAACACCAGCACTCCCAAAAAAGTAGCTATTCGTGATCGTCAAAGAATCAGAAGAAAAACCCACCAAACCACCGGAATAAGAAGAAGAACCGGAAGAAGAAGAAACACCACCCTCACCGCTGAAATAACTATTTGTGATCGCCAAAGTGTTAACAGAAACACCCACCAGACCACCGGAATCAGAAGAAGAATCAGAAGAAGAAGAAGTAACACCACCAGAGACAACACCCACATTACGAATTGCAACCGTTCCATCTATCACACCGAACAGACCTCCTAAAACCCTACTTGAAGAAGAAACATTCACCCACAAGTTAGCGATGGTGTGGCCGTTACCCTCAAAAGTGCCCGTAAACCGGCTTGCATCATCACCCACCGGAACCCAGCTGGTGTCTTTGTCTGAGTCTATATCAATCACGGTATGCATAACACCCGCAATAGTCACCGTGGTCTTGTCAATTTGGCCGTTCGTGTTCGCATCAAGCAGACCTAAGAGGTCAATATTCGCCGTAAGCTCGTAGCCGTTACAACCACTTGTTGGGCAACCAGAGGAATTACCTGGATCTGTTGCCGAGGTCTTGTAGCTCGTGCCCGCCAAATCATAACGCATGTTACTTAGCATCTGGGCAGTGGAGATGTCAATCAGACCGTCGTTGTCAGTGTCAACTGTTACATTGCCACCATTATCACTTGGAGCATTATTATTATTACACTGAAATAGAAAGCTCAAGGCGACAAAAACGAATACCCATAGTAATCTCATTGAATGATCAAATGATTGCCTTGCTCTTTTTATACATTCTAATTCTCTAGATGGGCCAGCTTATTAGCTCACCTGGAACCTCCGTACAGTGAACGGTACAGAAAGTCAACAAAAAAAGGATATATACTGTGGGAGAGAGAAGGATGATAGTACCCCCCTACGACCATCATTAGTTGGTTCAGAATTGGTTCAAATCAAGTTATTTGGTTCAAAAGGCTTGGGTTTACTGGTAGAGCAAGTGAAAGACATTTTCCTAAAAAAGGTGCATCAAAAGGCCGACGTTAAATCATCAAATAAAACAGAGGTTCCTAATGAAGCACCCTTCTCAGGTTATTTGTCTAAACAGGTATTCGGCAGTAATGCGAAATAGTAAAGACAAAAAGTTATACAGAATGCAAATGGTTCATTATGCCAAGAAGCATGGTTTCAAGCCAACAGCCAGAATGTTTAAAACGACTGTAAAAACAGTAAAAAAGTGGTTTCGTAGGTTTGAATCAGAGAAATACGTTGGCTTGGAAGACAAGAGCCACGCTCCACACTACTCACCACATGCAATCACAGACTTTGAAAAGGCTTATGTTTGCTTTCTTAAAAAGAAACGTCGAGGCTTTGGTGCTCAGGAACTGAAGAATGTTTACCAACTAGACTTGAGTGTCAAGGCCATTCGCAGAGCGTGGAGGGAGCAAGCACTCTTGAAAAAAAAGCGTAGAAAACATAAAACGAAGCAAAATTTGCGTGAAATTAAGAAATTATGGGGTTTATTTAAGCAATTTGACGTAGATACGAAGCATTTATACGATATTCCTGAGCTTTGGCCTTATATTCAGGAAAATATTGTACCGAAATATCAATATACCTTCAGAGAAGTTTTTTCTGGCTTACAATTTCTAGCTTTTGCAGATGAGTATAATATGGCATACTCTTGTCTGTTTATGGAGGTAATTTTAGATCATCTTGTAAAATCAGGGGTTGATTTAAAGAAAAATAATACGAGAGGGCAAACAGATAATGGCTCAGAGTTTATTGGTGCTTGGAATAAAAAAGGAGATTCGGAGTTTACAAAAGTATTAGCCAGTTATGGTGTGCCACACCAGACGATCCCTGCTGGAGCGCATACTTGGCAGTCTGATGTTGAAACGACTCATAGATTGATTGAGGATCACCTTTTGGTTTAACCCCCTAAAACTGGACACTTTATTGTGTTAAATTTAGGAGGTAAAACTATGATTAAAAGACAAAGATACAGTAAGGAAGCAAAAGAGAGATTGGCTTTGGAGATGATTTCAGGTCAGACTAGCACGGCAGAAATATCTAAGAGAGAGATGATTTCAGTCGCAACTTTATCGAGATGGAAGCGACAGCTGGTTTCCGAAGGCTTTGAAGATAAAAATGGGGTTGAGTTAGAATTGAGAAAAAAAATTTCCTATTTAGAATCGGCCTTATCTGACTTAATGATAGAAAATCAGATTTTAAAAAAAACGGAAAAACTTCTTCAAGAATACAGGCAAAAAGAGAAATTATCAAGAATAGCCTCAGCACAGAATTTGGGATCACAAGGAGTTGCAGAGTTATGAAACTAGAAAAGTCAACTTATTATTATAAGTCGAAGGAGAAGAAAGATGATTCAACGATTCTAAAATCTATCCATGAAATTAGTGATCAATTGAACCAAGTAGGTTATATCTCGATGACGCAAATTCTAAAAGATAGAGGCTTTACAATAAATAAGAAGCGAGTTTACCGAATTATGAAAGAAAATAGACTTTTATGCACTAAAAAGGTGTTTTTGAAGCCAAAAACTACCCAATCTAAGCATAATTTCAGAAAATATCCCAATTTGATTAAAAGTGTGCAAGCTGATCCCTTCAAGGTAATTGTTGGCGATATAACCTATTTTGATATTAATTCGAAAGACCACTATTTAGCTTTGCTCATGAGGCTTATGAGTCGCCGTATCGTAGGAGCGGCCATTTCTGATAAAAATAACACCCAACTGGTCATAGCAGCCTTTCTTTCGCTTAAAAGAGAAATAGGAGATTTACAAAATTACTACCATCATACTGATGCTGACGTCAGATATTGCTCAAATGAGTATATCGCTCTATTAGAAGAAAGTAGAATCAATATTTCCATGTGTCGTGGTAATGTGTATGAAAACGCTCATGCCGAATCATTGAATAAAACAATTAAATATAAAGAAATTAATTTATCAGAATATCAAAACTTTGAAGAAGCTCAAAAAAGTATCTTCAGGTTTATCCATCTTTATAATACGATGAAGCCACATTCAGCTTTAGGATGGGTGACACCTCAAAAATATGAGGAGAAATATCTAAAAGAATAAGAAAAAGACTGTCCAGTTTTAGGGGGTTAAACCAATGAGGAGAAATATCTAAAAGAATAAGAAAAAGACTGTCCAGTTTTAGGGGGTTAAAGCATTTACCTGAATGAAACGTATAATTCAAGAGAAGACTTTCTCAACAAAGCTGGCTCCTATCTATTGATGTTCAATTCAATAAGAAAAAATTCTTACAAAGAGAATAAATCGCCCTGGCAGCTGATCCGAGAGGAAAGCACAACTATTGACAAACAAATATTAAATTTACCACCGTTTCGACTGGACTATTTATTTCAAAAGATGCCAATGGTCGTAGGGGGGTACAATCCTATTCTCCATCCCTAAAAGGATATATACTGTTGGTTCAATTGAGTCAGAAGGGGTGGCCTTCATGTGAGTTCCCGAGATTCTTGGTATATTTTAAACGAAAAAATTATCAAAAAAATGTTTTTTCAAGCAGAAGGTGAATCACATGATAATTTTGAACTGCAGACCATCCGTGATAGGCTTCAGACCTACCGTGCAAAAGCCAATAAGAGCAGGAACTCGCCAAACTACTTGTCTGAGTTCTTAAATCGGTTGCGTATTTGATTTCCGATTGCTTTTTGCTTTTGCATAATAGCTTCCATGCTACCAAATTCTCTTTTTAGGCGGTCTTCATATCGATCAGCTTTTTCTTCAACTTTTACAATTTGTTTGTCGAGTTGTCGGATTCTTTCTTTATTTGAGTTAATATTGTTATAAATAATGCCCTGACCGTAGTTTTGAGTATAGGGTTTTAAATACTCGTAGATTTTAAAAGCCAATCCATTATCAATTTTAAGGTTTTGATTTGTGTCACTCCCAAAGAATTCTTTCACAGCGATTGGACTTTCCTCAAGTCTTTGAGCCAATTGGTTTTGGTCTACCTGAAGATATCCTTGTGAGATTTCTTGCCAATTAGAACCAACCTCACCCGTAGAGATGCCCAACATCACAGAGACTTTAATTTGAGGTTCACGAAATGCTGGGTACGCATTGGAGGCTCTTCGTTTTAAACCATTAATTAAATTACGGACGGCGAGGTTTGTGATGAGAACACCTGTCTTACCTTTTAATTTTGCATCAGTATCAAATTTACCCACATCATTAGCCAATTCATCTGCTTTTGAGTTTTCTTGGATGAATTCTAACAATTTGTTGTACGCACCAACAAAGTCAATGATTTGTTGTTTGATCTCTTCGTAGTCTCCTGTGATATTGATTTTCACTGGAGCATTGGTACTTTTTAGGAGGTCTAACTTGACTCCATCAATAACATCATCAAGCCCCTTGTTTTGACCCCTCGTAACTTCAACACCATCGACTTTAATTGTAGAGTCTTGTCCTGGTTTTATCAGGTTGGGAAATTTTTCTCTTTGTCTGGAATCAGATTCATCAGAGTTTTGTTTTTGAGTTTCATTATCTTCAGGAAGTTTAGCTGGAGGCTTTACCCGATACACCCAAGCAGGATTGATAAAGCTTACTTTCGTATTTTGTGTATAAAAAGCAATGGATAAGATACCTACCTGAACAGGGATCTGCTGAAAACTACTCTTCTCCTTTAATGATATTTTCTCAGAAACTCCTCCTTGGGATTTTAATATAATTCCATAATCAATGTCCTGTGCGGGAGGGGCTTTTTTCTTCTTTCGTTCTCGGTCTGCGTTATATGTGTCAAGTATAATTCCTTTTATATTGATGGTTTGCGTTGGCCCAAAAGTTAATCGGAGGGGAGCTGTATCTTCTTGGGGTGGTAAGGCTGGTTGGTGGTTTATGCTTAAACGAAGGGCGTGAACCTCTGCGTTGTCTTTTTGGGGGGGTGGACTCAGTAGTTCCTGTGCCGACTTTTTATCGAGGTTGAGGGCTTTTTGATCAGTACTAATTGTACTGGGGCCTTCTGAGAGAATCCGCATTTTTATATGATCAAAAAGAATACTCACAGACTCTTCTCTTTTGGGGGAGCCTTGCTCATTTTTAGGTTTGTTCTTTTTTTTCTTCACTGATTTTGAATTGGCGTCAAATATACCTAAATGTTTGAGAAGTTGATCAGGGTCTTTTATTTTGAAAACTCCTCTCTTGCCATCCTTGCGGCTTTCGATAATAAGTTTCTCTGCTTCAGGGGATATTTTAACCCTTTTCACTGATAAAGTATCAGAATAGTTTTGATTTAAAAAAATCTTAAAATCATTCAGACTCCCACCCTTAAACTTTTTCTTTTTACCGCCAAAAGCAACGTTACCTGCAGAAATCTTTTCGTCTAGCTTCATATTTCTACTTCCTATGGTTAGTTTTTTTGCTAGGTTTTTTACTTCAATTAGATATTCATTATTTTCTGCATTTTTAGAAGCAGTTCCTTTGATGGCATCAGAATGATTACTGATTACTTTTTTTGCTTCATATTTTGCATCGAAACTAAACAACCCCTTCGCCTGGATCTCAAGATTTTTTGCAATTTTTTGGAGTTCTTGAAGAACTTGGTTCTCAAGGTCAGCTTCTTTTTTTTGCTTTTGAAGGCGCTTAATCGGTTGCTTCTCAACCTGTTTGAGGTCTTTAATAATTTTTTGGGTGTCTATTCCAGAAGACAAACCATGGATTGATGGCACTAAAACCTCCGTGACTGTTCGTAAAAGTTAATATACCGCACGACTATCGTAATATTTCGGTAAGCAGTCAAATTTATCAATATTTTTTTTTGTTTTGTGAAAAAATAGAAAACAAATAATCGCTTCTGTCCGAAAATATTTTGAAAAGTCAGCAATATTTGTGAGGAATCATTTGAGATTTTCAATTATACTGACTGTACTCATCGAGTATTAAAATTTCGTTCTGTCTTTAAAAAATATAATAAACAAGCAAAAAGGCCGGCTGTTAGTATGAGAGAAATCATGGCACCAAAGATAGAAAAGTCTAAGAAATAATTATACGCACCATGTAGAATAGAAGCAATGAGAAGTCCAAAGCCTAGCGTGGAAAAAAAAGCGCCCTCATGCATGACAACTCCCAGAGCGTATCCCCAAAACATGCTGTAGGTAACATGACCAATGTTACCCAAGAGTAACCTTGGTATGGTCGTTTTTACCCCAAAAGCAAAAAGATAGAGAACATTTTCGATGCTAGCAAAGCCTAAGGCAGCTGCGATCGCAAGGAGAATACCATCGTACGCATTTGAAAAATCATTTTTTTTGTGAGCGATAAGAAATACCGCAAAAAACTTAGACAACTCTTCAATAGGACCCACCAGAAAAAATTGGAGAAAAAATTCACTCATGTCAAAATGAATATCTGGCTTTAATAAAAAACTTTTTTCTAAAAGATACGTTGCCGAGCCAGCGATGGGGGCTGCAATTAATCCCCAAAGAAAAACCTTTAGAATTGTAGAGATTTTCAAGGCAACCCGACGAGCCGAAAAAAAGAATAACCAACAAAGACTAACTACAAAATAAGAAACACAGTAAAATATCATAAAGCTTCACGTTAGTCAGTGTTGAGTTTAGAAAGAGCGGGAATACCGTAAAGAGTAAATCAAATAGATAGTGAAAGCAATGATTGTTAGAGCAATCACTCCTAGACGCAAAGGAATCGCAAGGTTTAAAATAGTAATGATGCCTTCGATAAACCCAGCTACAAGAAGTAGAGTGATAACTCCTGCAAATAAAATGATGGCCTGTTTGCTCCTTTTACGGAAGATATCTCTTTTTTGGATATGACCAGAAAAGAAATAAGGTGAGGCAATGAGAAAACCAGTCATTCCTGATAGGGTAATTGCCATAATCTCTAAAAAACCATGCTGAAATATTGTAGAGACAAAATCAACAAAATAATCACTGCGGTAATAAATTCCTAAAAGACCCCCCACTAAAAAGGCATTTTTGATTAAGATGTAGACTGTACCCAGACCAAACAACATGCCTCCTAGGAGCGTGAGAATGCTGACTTTAAGATTGTTGATGAATACAGCGATAAAAACGACAGGTCCGGAGGAATTAGCTAAAAAAAAGTTTTGAAATTTAACTCCTGATTCAACTTCTGATTTATAATGGTAATAATGAGCGGCTCCAAGAAAACTACTCCCAAATTCAGGGATATAAACGGTGAGAGTAAAAGAAACGATGATGGAAGCCCAGAAGAAAAGAATACTGATAAAAAACAACCTACGGTGTTGATAAATTTGTTGAGGAATTTTATATGCGTACAAAGAGAAAAGTCTATAAAAAAGGCTTTCTTTTGAACCTCTAACGGGTGCCTCTAGTCGTTGTCTTGCCTGATGTAGGTAGGTGGCTATTTTCTTTTTGTGTGAAGACTCGGGATAGTGCTTTACTAGAAAGGTATAATGACCCACAATATTAGGGTAAAGGTCTCTCAGTCTCTTTGTTGAGGAGATATCTTTTTTCGATTTTTTGAGTAATTCTTCATACTCCAACCACATTTTTTTTTTTTCGATCTCGAAAGCCTCCAGAGAAAGCCTTGCATTCATGATGAATAGACCAATCAGCCTTTCAGCTTATTTAAACTCTCTTTAAGTAGGGGCACAATTTGAAAAAGGTCGTGGACAAGCCCGTAGGTTGCCACCTTAAAAATTGGAGCATCGGGGTCTTTATTTACGGCAACGACATATTTGGAAGAACTCATGCCTGCGAGGTGTTGAATCGCACCTGAGATACCTAGTGCAATGTATAAATTCGGAGAAACCGTTTCACCCGTCTGACCAATCTGCAAAGTGTGGTCAACCCAACCAGCGTCAACAATTGCTCTCGTCGCACCTGTTCCAGCACCTAAAATATCGGCAATCTCTTCAATCAATTTATAGTTACCAGCTTCTTTCAAGCCTCTTCCCCCGGAAACAATAATATTTGCTTCTGTTAAGGCGACACGCTTGCTTACTTTTTTAGTAAAAGATTTTCTTGTTACTTTTTTATCAGAAATATCAATATCAATTTTTTCTATATTTCCGGAGCTTGCGTTCTCTGTTATCTCGTGCGAATTCTGACGAATGGTGATAATCTGTACTGGACTAACCGATTTTAGATTAGCAAGAATTTTTCCCGCATGAATTGGCTTTTTGCAGATAAGCGAGTTGCCATCCAAAGAGACCTCCACTGCTTCACTAACCATACCAGCATCCAAAAGGGCACTTAAACGAGCACCCACCTCCTTACCAGAAAAAGTATGGGGTAAGAAAATAACATCAATATTTTTTTCTTTTACGAGCGAAGCAATCGCCTTAGCAAAGGGGAGTGGAATAAACTCATTTTGATCACTGGTATAGATAGTCTCAGCTCCATATTGTCCTAGTTGGCTGGCTTTTTCTGAGGCAGACTCCCCAATCAGAACAGCCGAGACATGATCACCTAGTTTTTTCCCGAGAGAGACAACCTCAAAAGAGGCCTTTTTAAGCTTGCCCTTGCTGATTTCACATATCGCTAAAATATTCATCGTTATGGCTCCCTAGATTTTTATTTTATAATACTTTGATTTCATTGTGGAGCGCATCAACCAAAGAGTTCACTTTTTCCTCAGCATTTTCTCCTTCAATTACTTTTGCTAAAGGCCTCTCTGCCGGTGGCTCAAGGCTACTCACATTAATTTTTGAATTGAGAGAGATACCCAGACTTGACATCTCTTTGATTTCCACGGGTTTTTTCTTGGAAGCCATAATGCCCTTCAAAGATGGATATCGTGGTTCATTTAGACGGTCATTTGCTGTAATAACAACGGGTAATGAAGCCTCATAAACAGCTTCACCACCCTCAACTTCACATATGAGCTCTGCCTTCGAATTTTTTATATTTACTTCGTTCACAAAGCTGACAATTCCTATATTTAGCTTTGTTGCCAAAATAAGCGGCATTTGACCATTATCAGAATCAGTGGCTTGCCTACCTGCTAATATAATATTATACGTTTGACCTTCCATTGCCTTGATAACAGCCTCCGCCGCCATGAATGAGTCTAACATTTCAAAGTCTTCATGCTTAACTAAAATTGCTTCATCAGCACCCATTGCATAAGCCGTTCTTAAAGAAGAGATAGCCCTCTCCGGACCCACTGAGATGGCTGTGATGGTGCAATCCCCTCCGTGCTTCTCTTTTAGTCGGAGAGCTTCTTCTAAAGCGATCTCGTCGTAAGGGGCAATCACCCACTTAATACCATTTTCGTTTAGGCTACCCCCTGAGAGAGTGACTTTCGCCTCAGTGTCAGGAACTTGTTTGATTAAAAGCAGTATCTTCACATCAACCTTCTAAAACAAATAATGATAAGTCTCCATGGTCAAGCCATGGTCATTTCTTGAATTGCCAAGTCAATAGGAAACTTAAACGTTTTTGGGAGAGAGAAGGATGATAGTACCCCCCTACGACCATCATTAGTTGGTTCAGAATTGGTTCAAATCAAGTTATTTGGTTCAAAAGGCTTGGGTTTACTGGTAGAGCAAGTGAAAGACATTTTCCTAAAAAAGGTGCATCAAAAGGCCGACGTTAAATCATCAAATAAAACAGAGGTTCCTAATGAAGCACCCTTCTCAGGTTATTTGTCTAAACAGGTATTCGGCAGTAATGCGAAATAGTAAAGACAAAAAGTTATACAGAATGCAAATGGTTCATTATGCCAAGAAGCATGGTTTCAAGCCAACAGCCAGAATGTTTAAAACGACTGTAAAAACAGTAAAAAAGTGGTTTCGTAGGTTTGAATCAGAGAAATACGTTGGCTTGGAAGACAAGAGCCACGCTCCACACTACTCACCACATGCAATCACAGACTTTGAAAAGGCTTATGTTTGCTTTCTTAAAAAGAAACGTCGAGGCTTTGGTGCTCAGGAACTGAAGAATGTTTACCAACTAGACTTGAGTGTCAAGGCCATTCGCAGAGCGTGGAGGGAGCAAGCACTCTTGAAAAAAAAGCGTAGAAAACATAAAACGAAGCAAAATTTGCGTGAAATTAAGAAATTATGGGGTTTATTTAAGCAATTTGACGTAGATACGAAGCATTTATACGATATTCCTGAGCTTTGGCCTTATATTCAGGAAAATATTGTACCGAAATATCAATATACCTTCAGAGAAGTTTTTTCTGGCTTACAATTTCTAGCTTTTGCAGATGAGTATAATATGGCATACTCTTGTCTGTTTATGGAGGTAATTTTAGATCATCTTGTAAAATCAGGGGTTGATTTAAAGAAAAATAATACGAGAGGGCAAACAGATAATGGCTCAGAGTTTATTGGTGCTTGGAATAAAAAAGGAGATTCGGAGTTTACAAAAGTATTAGCCAGTTATGGTGTGCCACACCAGACGATCCCTGCTGGAGCGCATACTTGGCAGTCTGATGTTGAAACGACTCATAGATTGATTGAGGATCACCTTTACCTGAATGAAACGTATAATTCAAGAGAAGACTTTCTCAACAAAGCTGGCTCCTATCTATTGATGTTCAATTCAATAAGAAAAAATTCTTACAAAGAGAATAAATCGCCCTGGCAGCTGATCCGAGAGGAAAGCACAACTATTGACAAACAAATATTAAATTTACCACCGTTTCGACTGGACTATTTATTTCAAAAGATGCCAATGGTCGTAGGGGGGTACAATCCTATTCTCCATCCCTAAACTTAAACGTTTTATAGAAACCAATTACATATCTGACAAATTTCCTTACCCGCAAATGCCCTGCCTTCCCTTTGGAAGTTTGCCTCAATTGGTACGGTGAACTTATCAAAGGGAAGGTATTAGAGATACCTTTTTTCTGAAAGTCTGACGTGCCCGCTTTGATTATCATAATCGAGTAGCCAGTAAGGTTTTATTTTTTTGTGGTACGATGAAGATTTACTGGGTAAATATTTATTACTAGTTCACGAGTGAAATAGTTCTTGTTCTTTTGAGTTAAGTAGAAATATTTTTATTATAAGATCATCAAAAAGTAGTTGATTTACGGATCCTGGTCGATAAAAAAAATATGATAGCTAACTTCATTTTTCGGTCGTGTCATATTTAATCAAAGTTTCTATTTGCGATGAATAATTCTTGTATAGACCACTTATGAATTTGGTTTAACCCCCGCCTGTGCCCGAAGGGTGAAAACTGGACAGTCTTTTTCTTATTCTTTTAGATATTTCTCCTCATATTTTTGAGGTGTCACCCATCCTAAAGCTGAATGTGGCTTCATCGTATTATAAAGATGGATAAACCTGAAGATACTTTTTTGAGCTTCTTCAAAGTTTTGATATTCTGATAAATTAATTTCTTTATATTTAATTGTTTTATTCAATGATTCGGCATGAGCGTTTTCATACACATTACCACGACACATGGAAATATTGATTCTACTTTCTTCTAATAGAGCGATATACTCATTTGAGCAATATCTGACGTCAGCATCAGTATGATGGTAGTAATTTTGTAAATCTCCTATTTCTCTTTTAAGCGAAAGAAAGGCTGCTATGACCAGTTGGGTGTTATTTTTATCAGAAATGGCCGCTCCTACGATACGGCGACTCATAAGCCTCATGAGCAAAGCTAAATAGTGGTCTTTCGAATTAATATCAAAATAGGTTATATCGCCAACAATTACCTTGAAGGGATCAGCTTGCACACTTTTAATCAAATTGGGATATTTTCTGAAATTATGCTTAGATTGGGTAGTTTTTGGCTTCAAAAACACCTTTTTAGTGCATAAAAGTCTATTTTCTTTCATAATTCGGTAAACTCGCTTCTTATTTATTGTAAAGCCTCTATCTTTTAGAATTTGCGTCATCGAGATATAACCTACTTGGTTCAATTGATCACTAATTTCATGGATAGATTTTAGAATCGTTGAATCATCTTTCTTCTCCTTCGACTTATAATAATAAGTTGACTTTTCTAGTTTCATAACTCTGCAACTCCTTGTGATCCCAAATTCTGTGCTGAGGCTATTCTTGATAATTTCTCTTTTTGCCTGTATTCTTGAAGAAGTTTTTCCGTTTTTTTTAAAATCTGATTTTCTATCATTAAGTCAGATAAGGCCGATTCTAAATAGGAAATTTTTTTTCTCAATTCTAACTCAACCCCATTTTTATCTTCAAAGCCTTCGGAAACCAGCTGTCGCTTCCATCTCGATAAAGTTGCGACTGAAATCATCTCTCTCTTAGATATTTCTGCCGTGCTAGTCTGACCTGAAATCATCTCCAAAGCCAATCTCTCTTTTGCTTCCTTACTGTATCTTTGTCTTTTAATCATAGTTTTACCTCCTAAATTTAACACAATAAAGTGTCCAGTTTTCACCCTTCGGGCACAGGCGGGGGTTAAACCAATTCGTCATTTCTGTAGCCATTGCTGGGGTGATTTGAATTGGTTTTCCTCCCTCATACTCAGCTAGACTTGAATGTGGAAGGCAGAAATTGTAATAATTAGCAACAAAAGAATTATGCCCCTGCATATATTTGAATTTTTTTGAAAAACCCTGACTTTTACGCTCTATTCTATGATTGTGTTGGCGAAGAGTCAAATTATTCCTTTCTACAGCAAAGGTGTTCATCTGATGACTTACTGAAGAGTTTGCAATATATTCATCTAGTAGCTTTTGATCACCAAAGATTAGAGATTTGTCAACTTCCTTACATCTCCCTTTTTCTATTCTCTTAATTATTTGCCCATAACATAGAGATTTGGGTGATTGAAGCTTTCTAGTCATTGAGTCAAATTTACCATAAACTGAAAGAATGGCATCACTATATCCCTCATATCCATCAGAGGTAATCAAGAATTTATCTTCCCTCTTTGGCTTACTTCTTGTTTTTACCTTGGTCAGTAACTTTCTAGCATTCACTGAGGTCCTCTTGCCTGTTATATGCGCTAAAATGAGCTTTTCTACAGGCAATACTGCAGTAAAAGTCCAGATATCCCCTATTTCATCACTTAATCGCTCAGTCTCTGATAGATTGTATTGTTTTTTAAAGACAAAACCCCAATGCTCGTCTAATTGAATTTCATTGAAAGACAGGTTTTTGTATATATTTTTTTTCAACTTTTAGTGAATCTTCACCTGCTGCTTTAACCCAAGCAAGAACTGTATCCTTGCTGATACCAAAGACTCTTCCGGTAGCTCTAATGCCACAGCCCTCAACTGTGTTTTGTAATACCCGAGTAATGGTTTCTTTGCTTTTCTTGCGACGAAAAAAAATAGTGCCTTTATTCTCTGAAAAGCATCTACCACAAGCGGTGCACTTTAAATAGGCTATTTGTTTGTACTTACCAGACATATAAGCAAAGCGCACATTTCCTTCATTTACCTTATGATACTTATGGCAGTCTGTATTTTGACAGCTAAAACCACTTGTATCAAAGGTATATTTTCTTTTGTTCATAATGAGACATAACCTTAATTTAAGAGAGATAAGTCAATTCCTTTTTTAATTGGAAACTTTGATTAAATATGACACGACCCATTTTTCAGCTTTATATAAATGTTCACACCTTTGGAAAAAAAGTTATCGCATATAGAGACACTATGAGTAATATCACAATATATCCAACACGTGAAGAAGGCAAGTAAAGTATAATTATTTGGTACATGGAAAATGATATAATAGCTACCACAAAAATAGAGGGTACATAAAGGTAAAGACTATGTACCTGATTCTTGATTGGCAGGGCGGGGGAGATTGAAATGAAGGATAAAACGATCAGAGCCAAGAATACAAGCTTGTATCTATATTTTTTGAAAGGGCAAGCAAGAGGCAAATCAATATAAATAGGAAAAGTATATAATAAGACGTTAGGAAAGGACTAAAACTAAAGCCGGTATTTTTTACTTTGTATGAAAGAAGTAAACTCATAAAAAATTCGAAGGCGAGGCTCATATGTGAAGTTGAGGGTGGTGAGGCTGTTTATGAGGCTTCATTACCCGTTGTTATTACAGCAAATGACCGTCTAAATGAACCACGATATCCATCTTTGAAGGGCTGTTGTACTTCGGGGTAAATACCAAAGAAACCGGCTGCTTCTAATTTTTCTACAAAAGTTAAACCCTTTGAACTCATGGGTTGTTGACAGTTAGGATCCTATGACCCCATCCTACCATATATTGACGCGATGGAGCTTCCCCTGTCTCATAAGTTGGTTTGGGTAACTCTTGAACCCATGCCTCATCAGCTACAAATATTTCTTTCAAAGAATTTTTGTATTCAATTCTAAATTCTGCTAAAGCCCTTGTTATGGCCAGACGATTTGATCGTATCCAAAATATTGAGTCAGGATCAAACACCCTTGCTCAGCCACAATTCATGAGGCTAATAAGCAGATAAAGGACTATTTTGACATACTTCTCAGTTTTAATTCTGTGAGCTGTTCTTTTTCAATGTTTGATGGAGCATCACTCATTAGGCATTGGCCTCTTTGTGTTTTAGGGAATGCAATGACATCTCGTATCGATTCTTTTTCTAGTGCAAGCATTAAAATGCGATCTAAGCCAAAAGCGATTCCACCATGGGGAGGGGCACCTGAGGCTAGAGCACGCAACATGAAACCAAATTTATTTTCAATCTCTTCTTGAGATAAACCCAACAGTCTAAAAATAAACTCTTGTATCTCAGGAAGATGATTGCGCATGCCACCGCCTCCAATCTCAACTCCATTCAAAACTAAATCATAGGTAAGTGAACTCATGTTTAGTATCTCATTCGCTTGCTCCGAGGTATTTTTTTGGGCATTTTGTAGTCTCAGATTTTTTAATCTTTCCAAGCTTGATTCATCAGGTAAACTAAATGGATTATGCATGCTATCAAAAGATTCACCGTCTTGAACTTTAAAGAGAGGAAAATCAATGACCCAAATAGCCTTCCATTTATTTTTTGGTATCTGATGAAATTGTTCAGCCAATTTGAGCCTTAATGCTGATAATGTTGGGAAGACTACATTGGACTGATCGGCACCAAAAAGAATAATATCACCGGGCTTTGATTTTGTTCGTTTGATAAGTTCAATTCGTGAATTTTCAGGTATGAATTTGGTAACTACTGATTCAAGACCATTTTGGGTGTGTTTAATCCATGCCATACCTTTCGCCTTGAAATCTTGAGCAACCCATGTTGTGAGATCATCTAGCTCTTTGCGGGAAAGCTGAGCTCCTCCGGGGATGCAGAGTGCCATGACCCTCCCGCCCAATCGTTTGACATTTTGAAAAACTTTAAACTCTGTGCTCTCTGCCCATTCGTCTAAAGAAACAAGAGGCATTTCAAAACGAGTATCGGGAGCATCGGTTCCATACTTTTCCATTGCATCTTTATATGAAATTTTTGGAATATCAGTTTCAATGTTAATCTCAAAAGTTTTATTGAAAGCATTCGCAAACATATTCTCCATGATATTTATAATTTGATCACGGTTCATAAAACTCATCTCAATGTCGAGTTGGGTAAATTCAGGTTGACGGTCTTTTCTTAGATCTTCATCACGAAAACAACGAGCAATTTGGTAATATCGCTCTACTTGACCTACCATAAGAATTTGTTTAAAAACTTGGGGTGACTGCGGGAGAGCATAAAACTCTCCCGCATTAAGACGGGAAGGAACTAGAAAATCCCTAGCTCCTTCTGGAGTTGACTTATTTAAAATTGGTGTTTCAATTTCCCAGAAATTCTGATCATTAAGAAAATTTCTGAAAGAAGAAATTAGCTCATGACGTTTTTTCAGTATTCTTTGCGTATCAGGTCGTCTCATATCAATAAAGCGATGACGTAAGCGATGTTCTTCAGAAGTATCACTGTCATATTCATCTGTGGATATAGGCAAGTAGCTCGCTTTATTATAGATGATGAGGTTATGAGCCACCAATTCAACCTCTCCTGTTTTGAGTTTTAGATTGATCGTCTCTTTAGAACGTACTCTTAAGATACCTTCAACGCAAATCACGTCTTCAGAGCGTAAGGCATCTGCTTTTTTCCAAAGAGGTTCATTCGTAGCTTTATCAAAAACAATTTGGAGTGAGCCAGAACGCTCTCGAAGATCAAGAAAAATAATTCTACCCTGATCTCTGTAGCGGTAAACCCAGCCTGACACAACGATCGTCTTACTCGTTATATCGTTGAGATTTAGTTTCCCGCATGGAACTCTACGCATTAATAAATTATCTTCCAACACTACAATAAACGTTAGATTTTTTCAATGACACCATTGCTAATCTTTTTTTGGGCTTTAAAAAAAACATTGTCATGCAGTAAAAGTATTAAACTCTGGCTATTGTGAAGGTTGGTGATATGGAGTCCTTACGAAATCAGGATTCAAAAGATTCTTGGAGAGAGAAAAAAAAGAAGGTAATTGCCATAAAAACTGGCATTCAAAAATCAATCAATGATGAGACCAATACTGGTGGCTATGCAGCTTTTTCTTACATTCCTTGCGTGGGTCCGGTCATCGCACTCTCATTTAAGAGGTCTCAAAAATTAGTTAAGCTACATGCCCAAAATGCACTCTATCTTCAAGGTTCTTTTTTTTCAATATGGTTGTGCGTATGGTTTACTGAAAATCTACCAATTATATCCTCTTTTCTGAAAGTGCTTCGGTTTGTTCCTTTTGTGACTAATGCGTTGATGTATTTCAACGTGATTATTTTTCTTTTGGCCTCTGCTGTGGGAGTTTGGAAGGCTTATCAAAAAAAAATGTGGACGACTCCCTTCCTTTATAAATTTATCAGTGAGAATATGTTCAAAATTTCAGGTCGTTTTAAAAAAGGAAAAAATGAAGAGACGGACTCCAATAGCTCCTGAACTAAATTTTCTCGCACGCACACTGTTCCCCTTAACTCTAAGGTGATCCCAAATAAGACGCTCCGAAAAGGAAAATTGATCTGGAAGTCCTTTATTTTCAATCATGAAAATGGAAAGATCAGACCTATTGTTTATTATTTTGAGTCTGTTTTATTAGCAGGTCCCTGTCTGATTGGTTGGGTTGTAGGTATTTGGTGCTATTCTCCTGCTGATATCAAATTTAGGCTTGCTTTTCAACATGGTTTGATTTTTATTCTCTATATATGTCTCTTTATGTTGAGTACATTTTTGACCATTTTGGATGTTTTTGACTACCCACAATATTCCCATTACGTTGCATCTATTTTTACTTGTTCTTATTTATTTATTTCTGTCATATCGTGTATATTCTATTTGAGAGGGAAACCAATGATTTTTTCTTTCTTTGACAGAATCCTTGACAGGTTATTGTGAGAAAAGAAAAGTTATGGCTTACGTATGATGACGTTGGCAGAAGCGCCCATAGCTCAGCTGGATAGAGTGTCTGACTACGAATCAGAAGGTCTGAGGTTCGAATCCTCATGGGCGCGTTTATTTTTTTTGCAGTTTGACCTTGGTTGATGATAGAGTTGTTGTAGAATCAAAATTGTTACGTTTTTGGTTTTCTTACTGACTCCTGAATATTTTATGCTTTGTTCTCTCAATGAAAAATTCTCAGAAAAAAGTATTGAGTGGAATACAGCCGACTGGAGACCTTCATATTGGACATTATTTGGGTATTCTAAATAATTTTAAAAAATTTCAGAGTAAATTTGAATGTTATTTTATGATTGCAAACCTACATTCTCTCACCTCCTGTTATCCAAACTATGAAATGGCTCATCAGCATATATTTGGGATTATCTCTGACTGGTTAGCTATGGGTATTGACCCAGAAAAATCAGTGATGTTTGTTCAGTCTGATATTCCTGAACACGCTGAATTGAACTTATTACTTTCTATGTATACACCCGTATCTTGGCTTATGAGAAACCCCATTTACAAAGATAAAAAGAAACAAATTAATGGGGACATTGATAACCTTGGTTTTTTAGGCTATCCCGTACTTCAGGCCGCCGATATTTTGCTTTATGAGGCAGACTTGGTTCCCATTGGTGAGGACCAGCTACCCCATTTAGAACTCACGCGAGAAATTGTTCGACGGTTCAATCATTTTAATCAAAATATTTTAAAATTACCCAAAGCAGAGCTCTCTAAATTCCCCAAGATATTAGGCACCGATGGTCGCAAAATGAGTAAATCATACGGAAATACGATCAACCTATCTGAACCAATAGAGACAATATCGCAAAAAATTATGAAGATGCAAACTGACCCCGCACGTGTGAGGAGAAATGATCCAGGAAATCCAGACGTATGTCCTGTTTATAGTTATTACTCATTTTTTAATCCAAAAGATGAAAGCTCAATAGCGGCCGATTGCCGCATGGCAAAAATTGGGTGTGTCGACTGCAAAAAAAATATCACCAAATCAGTTGAGACAGCGTTGAAGCCTTTCAGAGAAAAAAGGATGGAAACGACAAATAAACCAGAAAAAATTAATCAAATTTTAAAAGAAGGTAAAGAAAAAGCTCAAAAAGTAGCTCGAGGAACTCTAGAAAAAATTAAAGATCAAATTTCCATGAAAAAAGACTACCTACCAATTTAATGATGACACAGTTCGCAATTGACCAAAGAGGGGCGACGATAGAAAATGCTACTCCCAATAAAAATTTTATTGTTGACTTTTTGACAAGAGAAGGAGAGTATAAGCAGGCTCCACTTGGGTTTATGTGGAGCTTGATACAGAAATATGAAGTTGATATTTTTAAAGTTTCTTTAAGAAGAATTACTAGTGACTTTCTTTTTTACATACAAAAAAACTTAGTGCCCTTAGAGCAAAAGTCGGTCTTTTCAAAAATAGCCGCCCAACTCATTTTCTATAAGTCAAGACATCTTTTACCTAACTCCGAAGAGAAGGAGACAGACAATGGTTCATTCGATAGGTTGCCCAATGAACTTATTGATAGGTTGTTAGAGTATAAAAGAATACAGGTTGCAGCTGAACATTTAAGCAATACTCAAAATATATTCTCAGGAACAATCGCGAGAAAGCCAGTCTGGGAATTATACGAAGGGAATGCAGATTTCTTTAAACTTGATTTAGTGCCTTTCTTAAAAATTTTTCAACAATATTTGCTGAAAGAAGGTGTCAATCAAAGCCAAGTCTATTATATCCATGAAGAAGAAATTGAGGTCAAAGAAATCCAAAAATGGCTACATAAGAAACTTATTCGAAAAAGAAAACTTCTCTTCTTTGATCTAATAAAAGGCTCCTCTCTGCTTTGGATGATTTGTCTATTTTTGGTAATATTAGAAATGAGCAAACAAAAAATGATTCGTGTATCACAAAACAAAGATAAAAATATTATTCTTGAATTGCAATGAAAGACAAATTGAATACTCAAGGGAATCATCATCTTATCAATGAAAAAAGTCTTAAAGATTCAGTGGAAGCCCTTCTTTTTGTTTCGGGAGATGGGTTGTCTCCTAAAGATATTTCGGAAGGCATGCAAAAACCTACAAAAAAAATTCGTGAGGCTCTTGATTCACTCGTAAAAGAATACACTGAAAGGTCAGGGGGTATTTATATTGAGCAGAGAGGAGATAAATGTCGCTTTAAAACTTCTCCCTCAGCCTTTAACGATATACGTTTTTTTTTGAAAGAGAAAAAGAAAGAAACTCTCTCAAAAGCGATGATGGAGGTTTTGGCGATGGTTGCGTACAAACAACCCATTACTCAATTTGAAATTGATGAGCTAAGAGGAGTGAAGTCAAGGTCCTTGATTACTTCACTTTTGTATAAGAAACTAGTCAAGTCGGTTGGTCAAAAAGAAACACCGGGCAGGCCTACTTTATACGGAACCACAAAAGAGTTCTTGATGCACTTTTCACTGAAGTCCCTGAAAGATTTGCCTGAAATTCGCGAGTTAAAAGAATTAAATCTGGAGGATATTGAATGAATTCACTGGAGAAGTTTCGCAAGACAATCTCTGAGATTGATTTAGATATCGTTAAACTTATTTCTAGGCGGGCCGAGGTTACTCTTGAAATAGCGAAGCAAAAAAGAAAAGAGAGCTCTCCCCTATATCACCCTAACAGAGAACAAGAAATTTTTCTTTCTCTTGATCGCAACAACCGGGGGCCACTCGAAAGTGCTCATCTCCACAATATCTACCGTGAAATTATGAGTTCCACATTATCCATTGAAGGAAAGTTAAAAATTGCCTACTTTGGCTCCAAAGGAAGCTTCACTCATCAGGCCGCCCTGAAAAAGTTTGGACATGCGTTGGAACTCACACCTCATTCCGATGTAGACTCTGTTTTTCAGGATGTGCAAAAAAATAATGCTTCTCATGGAGTTCTCCCTATCGAAAATTCAATTGTGGGCAAGGTGACCCATACATTAGATTCACTGCTTGACTACAATTTACATATTTGTTCTGAAGTGCATCTCTCTGTGCATCACTGTCTACTAGGCTCCACTCACAATTTAAAAAAAATCAAAAAAGTTTATACCCATCCTCAAGCCAAAATGCAATGTCAAAAATGGCTATATAAAAACCTACCACAGGCAGAATGGCTTGAATCGTCATCCACATCAAGAGCTGCCGAGGTCATTTCGCAAAAAAAAGATAAATCGTTGGCTGCCATTGCATCTTCGGCATCTGCGACTGTCTACAATTTAGAATTAATTCGAGAGAACATTGAGGATATTGCTAGAAATTTTACCCGTTTTATCATTGTCTCTAAGGAACCAGTAAAACCTAGCAAGAAAAACAGGACGAGCATTGTAATTAGTCTGCCCCACAAACATGGTAGTCTGCATCAGATCTTAGATATAATTTCAAAAGCAGAGGTCAATTTAACAAGTATTGAATCAAGACCTAACCGTCATGAGGCCTGGAATTATATTTTTTATATCGACTTTGATGGTCATGAAAAGTTAGAACCTATACCCGCTCTGTTTGAAGAGATCAAAAGAAAGGTTGCTTTCTTCCGAAATTTAGGCTCTTACCCCATTGATGTGACTCACCATTGATGTGAGCGATGGGTTGCAGATAATCTCAGTGCTACTATATTTAACGAGGTTATGTTTATTAAAACCTCCAAAAAATTACAGCTAACTGCAGTTCTGCTGTGTCTAACGAATAAGCATGATATTGTCAATGAGTCGCACACCTTCAAACCATACGGCTGTAGCAAGGAGCGCCTTCGGCGGATAGACTTCTTCAATTGGTTGCAAATTTTCTGGGGAGTAAAGATTTATATAATCAACTTTCTTGCCTTTGAACTTTCTTTGCAATATCTTACGTAGCTTTTTAACAGAAGCACCTTGATTCCACTTCTCTTGGCATACCATAAAAGTTTCGTAAATCACAATAGCATCTTTTCTGCCCTTTGGTGAAAGTCTTTCATTTCGGCTACTCATAGCCAAACCGTCAGACTCTCGAATGGTTGACCTACCCAGAATCTCAGTAGACAAGCCTAATTCTTTGACCATCGTTTTAATATATAAATATTGCTGGTAATCTTTCAGACCAAAAACAGCCACATCAGGTTTCAACCACGATAAAAAAGAATAAACAATGAAAAGAACCCCCTCAAAGTGCCCTGGGCGGGAGGGAGCACATAGTGTATTTTCAAAAGATGGTATAGATAATTTAACTTTAGGAGTTCCATGTGCAAAAACATCACTTTGGTGAGGAGTAAAAAGAATATCCACTCCCTTCTTTTTGAGTAGGTTTTGATCTTTTTTTATATCACGCGGGTATTTTTCAAAATCAGCTCTTTGATTGAATTGCAAAGGATTCACAAAAATGGAGACCACAACTTTATCGGTTATTTCTTGGGCTTTTTTAATGAGAGAGAAGTGACCTTCATGAATTGCTCCCATCGTGGGAACAAAGCCAAGTTTCTGCTTAGGGAATTCTTGAGGGAATCGCTTAATTTCTTCTATCGAAGAAATAATTTTCATCACATTCAGCTTTCATCTTTTGTCTCAGTATCACAACGGTATCATTTTGGGAAACAAGTTTACCTATTTTTTTTCTCTTTAAATAACTGAATTTCTTCAAGTAAGCGGGGTATAATCTCAGCCTCAGTGATTTTCCCTTTACTTTCTCCTTTAACGTAAAGAACGGCCGATTCTTTTCCTGCTGAAATACCAATGTCAGAACCTTTTGCCTCTCCAGGACCATTCACTAAACAGCCCATGACAGCGACTTTGAGAGGAGTTTTAATATGAGCCACTGCTTTTTCAATCTCTGTAGCTATCCGAAAGAGGTCTACTTCAAGTCGACCACAGGTAGGACACGAAATGAGGGTCACTCCGTAACTGGTTAGACCAAGTGAACGTAATATTTCTCGACCCACTTTGATTTCTTCCGTGCCATCTTCGGTCAAAGAAACACGGATCGTATCGCCAATCCCCTCAGACAGAAGGGTGCCAATTCCAATTGACGATTTAATTGTTCCTTGAAAATGTGTTCCTGCCTCGGTGACTCCCAAATGAAAAGGGTAATCACAAACACGAGCTAACTTCCGATAGGCATCAATCATCATGAACACATCCGAGGATTTCAGAGAAATAATCAGATCACGAAAGTTATTTTTCTCACAGATGCGAATATGTCTTAAAGCACTCTCGACCATACCATCACTGGTTGGATATCCGTATTTTCTTAAAATATCTTTCTCGAGAGAGCCTGCATTCACACCAATTCGAATGGGAATATGTTTTTCATGACAGGCATTCAATACTGATTTTATTTTTTCTTCGTTTCCGATATTGCCGGGGTTAATGCGAATTTTATCAACACCACTTTCGATGGCGATCAAAGCTAATTTATAGTTAAAATGAATATCAGCGACGAGTGGTATATGAATTGATTGCTTAATTTTACGAAGAGCATACGCCGCCTCTTCTGTGTTCGCCGTTACCCGAACCACCTGACAGCCCGCCTCTTCGTATCTCAGTATCTGCTCAACTGTCTCTTTAACGTCAGCAGTCGGCAACTTCGTCATTGACTGAACCACCACAGGGTGGGAAGAACCGATTGGAACCCCCCCAACGTAAACACTTTGAGTTTCTCGCCTTTCTATCTGAGCTTCATGTTGTTCACCGCTTAGCATAACGAACTCCACCAGATGCAAAATGCTTATTCAGATTCTTGCAACCTCTTCAACTGATCTTTATAGTAGTTTATCTTTTCTTGTTTCCTTTCAGATTCGTAATCTTTTTCCGAAAAATCGTCTAGGACGTATGGTTCTGTTGTATGCTCCGAGGTAAGGGTGGGAATTACCCTTCTATCAGGCTCTCGACTGACTGTGGTAGCTAATTTTTGCTCAACTTCCTCTATAGACAGAGAATCCAATTCGGAGGCAGAGATGGGCAGATTATTTTGCACTCCCCGCAGACCAACCACTTTGTAAGGCCCTTCAGCATCTTGGTCGTGAAACACCTTACCAAAAAATTCCAACCTTGCTTCGTGAATACCTTTTGTATCAAAAGTAGCTTTTTTATCTCTTGGTGTGCGAGCATAAGCAACTGGACCGTCTTCATTATATAGATTTGCCTCAATCGTATAATCTCCGGTTATTTTGACATTCAACTCTACATAGATAATTAAAGAACCATCTTCAACTACATCACGAACATTTCCCGTGAATATAGCGGGAGCAACAGGGGAGGAGAAAAAGTCAGCGAACATTTCGTGAGACACGTATTTATCCTTTTCTTCTGCTGGTAACAAGAATGAAACATTAAAGCGCATATCTCCCCAATCTGAGCGTCTGGGTATATATTCCCAACGATAGGCATATTGATTTTTCTTTCTGTCAGAAACAGCCTTTTTTATGGTGTTCTTAGGAATGTTCCACCTCCTCCTGTCAAAAGAACGCTCAAGAGTGAAGTCTTTAATTTTTGCAGAAACAGGCAAAGTTTCGCTAGACTGGTCATCCTCAGGATCAGACCGATAACACCGTAACTCTACCACCATTTTTTCACCCTCAGTCACATCTTTTTTAAGTGGTTGGAGTACGCACTCGTGTCGATATGTCGGTTCTTCATCATCTTTTTCATTCGGAATCAACATTTTCCTAGGATAGACAGGAATCCAATAGTATCCAATTTGATCTAAATAACCCGGCTTTAAAGGACGTGAATCTGGAGGGTATTGTGACCACTCCACGTAATCCTCTAATAACTTTTCGTAAGAAATATCTGTTTCATCATTTGCATACCTTTCAGCATCCTCTGAAGAATATCTTTGGAAGCCTGAACCGGGTGCATTTCTCTTGCCCATGAAACGATCATCCTCTTTTTGCAAAAAATCTGTGAAAAAAAAAATGACGGCGATAAAAACCAAGGAGGCAACTGACCCGATCATAACGAACTTCTTAGTTTTCTTATCCATGGGGGTAATAATCTTATTGGTTGGCTCTACAGTAAAGAATAAAACAAAAGGGGCTTTCTTTGATCAAATTACGCATAACCGTAATTTTATAAGATTTAATCTGCAGGGTTTGGAGTCTGTAAAAGGAGAGTTTTTTATTGTGGTATTATCTCATAATTTGGGGGAAATCATGAAAAAAATAATTTCTAAAATTAACTCCACGGGTGACAAATAACGGTCGTGTCATATTTAATCAAAGTTTCTATTTGCGATGAATAATTCTTGTATAGACCACTTATGATTCGTCATTTCTGTAGCCATTGCTGGGGTGATTTGAATTGGTTTTCCTCCCTCATACTCAGCTAGACTTGAATGTGGAAGGCAGAAATTGTAATAATTAGCAACAAAAGAATTATGCCCCTGCATATATTTGAATTTTTTTGAAAAACCCTGACTTTTACGCTCTATTCTATGATTGTGTTGGCGAAGAGTCAAATTATTCCTTTCTACAGCAAAGGTGTTCATCTGATGACTTACTGAAGAGTTTGCAATATATTCATCTAGTAGCTTTTGATCACCAAAGATTAGAGATTTGTCAACTTCCTTACATCTCCCTTTTTCTATTCTCTTAATTATTTGCCCATAACATAGAGATTTGGGTGATTGAAGCTTTCTAGTCATTGAGTCAAATTTACCATAAACTGAAAGAATGGCATCACTATATCCCTCATATCCATCAGAGGTAATCAAGAATTTATCTTCCCTCTTTGGCTTACTTCTTGTTTTTACCTTGGTCAGTAACTTTCTAGCATTCACTGATGTCCTCTTGCCTGTTATATGCGCTAAAATGAGCTTTTCTACAGGCAATACTGCAGTAAAAGTCCAGATATCCCCTATTTCATCACTTAATCGCTCAGTCTCTGATAGATTGTATTGTTTTTTAAAGACAAAACCCCAATGCTCGTCTAATTGAATTTCATTGAAAGACAGGTTTTTGTATATATTTTTTTTCAACTTTTAGTGAATCTTCACCTGCTGCTTTAACCCAAGCAAGAACTGTATCCTTGCTGATACCAAAGACTCTTCCGGTAGCTCTAATGCCACAGCCCTCAACTGTGTTTTGTAATACCCGAGTAATGGTTTCTTTGCTTTTCTTGCGACGAAAAAAAATAGTGCCTTTATTCTCTGAAAAGCATCTACCACAAGCGGTGCACTTTAAATAGGCTATTTGTTTGTACTTACCAGACATATAAGCAAAGCGCACATTTCCTTCATTTACCTTATGATACTTATGGCAGTCTGTATTTTGACAGCTAAAACCACTTGTATCAAAGGTATATTTTCTTTTGTTCATAATGAGACATAACCTTAATTTAAGGGAGATAAGTCAATTCCTTTTTTAATTGGAAACTTTGATTAAATATGACACGACCCAAATAACCTCACAACAATTATATTTTCTGCACAGCCTCAAAACCTATTACTGAAAATAGACATTTTTGTAATATAAAGTTTATTGTAGCCTGTGGTAGACTCTGCATGTAGTCCTCTTGGAATTTAATGTAACATTCGCACATCCCCTGTTTGATGAGAACTTCCCCCTGTATTTTTAGCTGTGAAGCCCTAGGATTTCAATATGTGGGCAGAAATTTTATTCAATCAAAAATATCCATGTTGTTTCTCTTATTCAGTTTCTGAGAGGTGGCAGACAAAAATTAAACTCTTTCAAAGAGTGTATGTTGACTTCAAGGAGGATAAAACGTTGGGTATCGTATATAAGCTTAACAAGAAACCACGTGATAAAAAAGATATTCCACTGAAAGAAATATTAAAACTTGTAGACGAAGAGCCTATTCTTAATGAAGAACAACTTAAAATTGCTGAATTTATCTCAGAATATTATATCTCAAGTTTAGGGCAGGCAGTCTTCAAGATAATTCCCATAGGGAAAATAGAAAAAATATATTTTCCAGGAACAGAGGTTGAACACAATACGTTAGCTCCCAAGCCTTTACTTCAAGATCAAGAGAAAATTTTAAATAAAATTTGGGAGACCCAAACAAACCATACCATGGTTCAGCACTCTCCCACAACTCATCTTATTTTTGGGATTACTGGTTCCGGTAAAACAAGAATTTATTTAGAACTAATCAATAGAAATCTACAGAATAAAATGGGGAGTATTCTTCTCTTCCCCGAAATTGCCCTCACCTATCAATTTGTTGAGATACTCAAACCTTATTATGGTGATAAAATGGTTGTTTTACACTCTAATTTACCCCAAGCAGAGAGATTGCAAGGCTACCGGAGACTACAAAAAGGAGAAGCACTACTTGTCGTAGGAACGCGTTCAGCTGTTTTTGCTCCTGTTAAAAATTTAAGTTTAATTATTCTTGATGAAGAGCACGATCAATCATACAAAGAAAAAGGCTCGCCCCGATATCACACTCGCACAGTGGCATGGTATCGACTCAGAGAAATAGCGAAGAAGACTGGGTTTTCGAATCAGCTAATTTTGGGCTCGGCAACTCCTTCGGCAGAAACCTACGAGCGAGCGTTGGGAAAATCAATTCATCTTCACTACCTGAAAAAAAGAGCAACGGCACTTCCTCTTCCCAAGATTCGTTTAGTCTCGCATAACATTTTTTCAGAAAATTTATCTCTCTTTTCAAACTTACTTTTGATGAAAATGGATGAACATCTCAAGAAAAATAAACAGGTACTCCTTCTTCTTAATCGTCGGGGATACAGTCATTTTTTATTTTGCGAACATTGCAAAGAGAATATCCCTTGCAAACAATGCTCTGTGAGTTTAACGCATCATCAACCCAATCTAAAAAAAAAGCTTTCTGATGATATCCACCAAAAACCTTATCTCAAGTGTCATTTATGCGGCTACGAAGTAGGGTTCAAAAAAAATTGTGGGACTTGCGGTAAACCTCTCAGTATGATGGGCAAAGGGATTCAAAAAGTCGAAGATGCGATTGAAGCTCATTTCCCTGAAGTTGAATATGCTCGGCTAGACCAAGATAACGCAAGGAGTAAAGATTACGTAACTGATATTTTGGAGGCAATGAGGCAAAATAAAATCAAAATTTTAATTGGTACTCAAATGATAGCGAAAGGCTTTGATCTGCCGAATATTACTTTAGTCGGCATCATCAATGCAGATATTGGGCTGGGTTTACCTGACTTTCGGGCTGTTGAAAGGGTCGCTCAGCTTTTAATTCAGGCCTCAGGAAGGGCAGGAAGACATAGTCTGGGTGAGGTTATTATGCAGACTATGCAAAATGAGAACCCGGTTATCAAAAAGGTATCTAGCTACCAATACGAAGAATTTCTGAGGCAAGAGCTTCTTTTACGAAAACATACTGACTTTCCTCCATATTCGAGGTTTTTGAGAATTCTCTTCAGGGGGGAAGAGCTTGCAACGTTGCAGTATTTTTGCAATCAGTTAGCAAGTTTTATTCACTTCAACTCTTCTCAGAATGACCTGTTCGGGAAAAATTGCGAACAAATTTCCGTCGAATCAATTTTTGGCCCTATGCCGGCGAGCATAGAAAAAATTAAGAATGAATACCGTTACCAACTCTTGCTAAAAGATAAAAGAGTAAAAAATTTGCAAATAAGTGCAAATCAAATTAGGCAATACTTACAGAAATCTCCAAATAAAGGCAAAGTTAAATATGAGTTTGATATGGACCCTCTTGATTTATTGTAAATTCAACTTGAGTGCTTCCTACGCCTTTCTTTCTCATCGCTTTTGTCAAATCAAGGTCGTTTGATTTTTTATCTCGTGGCAAAAAAGCAAGCAGGGTGCTTCCTGATCCTGAAATATAATACCCCAAGATACCTTGCCCACATTTTTCCTCCCAATCTTGAAAGGTTTCTTCTGCCCCAGTAAGAAACCTGAAACGGTATTGTTGGTGAATCTTATCAGCCAAACAAACCTTGAGCAATTCTCCGTCTGCTTGTGTAAAACTTTCTTTTTGGAACAAATGAACCATCGTTGCCAAACGTGAACTTTGAAATGCTACGTCTTTTAAAAGAACTTGTTGAGGCAAGCTCTTTCGGAGTTCATTTGTAGAGGTTTGATAATGTGGGATAACTCCGACTAATTTTAAAGATGCCCGAAAATCTATTTTTAGTGGTTTTATGCTCACTTTGTTGTGCTTAATTATGGGAATATTGATCACCATACTGTTCCACAAGGCAGGTGCGATATTATCAGGATGTCCTTCAATTTGGTAAGCAAGCTCAAATATTTCTTCCCTGGAATAGGTAAGAGAATATTCTTCATTGAGTACTTCATTTGCAATCATAAGACCTGCCACAATAACCGTTGCTGAAGAACCCAAACCTCTTGAGATCGGTACATTTAAGTAGATATGTACTTTCAAAGGTATCATTTTCTTGTTAGCATAGTCAAAAAGGGCTTGATAACTCCTGATAAAAAGGTGATTGGTGGGCTTTTTCATTGTATTCTTGATATTCTCAATGTCATCTTTGGGTGTGGTTGTTTTTACTAATTCAGAAAAAGTTACTTCAAATTGAAATTGTTGACGAAGAGTGTATTCCCATTCAAAAGAATTTTTAATATTGAGAGCAATACCTAAAACATCATACCCTGGGCCTATATTTGCAGAAGTTGCCGGAATTTCAATTTTGCCTTGTCGCATATATGAGATGTAGCTATAATGAATTGACAGGGCTAGAGGCAGAGCTATATAGTTTTTGTGGGATTCGCCCGCTCAAGAAAGATGCCCTCCCAGCAAGACTTGCGTAATACATTGCCTCGGACATTTTTATGGGGTTTTGAGCTCTCGAAACAGCGGAGTTCAATAAAACAGCGTCAAAACCCATTTCCATTGCGAGAACAACATCAGCGGGTGAACCAATCCCTGCATCTATAATAAGTGGGAGCTTTCCTTTGAGCATATCCAAAATCATACGCATATTATAAGGATTTTGAATGCCCCGCCCACTTCCGATGGGACTCCCTCCAGGCATAATGCAGTCAGCACCTGCTTGGTAAAGCTTATGGGCCAAGATAGGGTCATCATTTGTATATACCATAAGAAAAATTTTTTCAGAGACATGTTTTTCTTTAATTATTTTGACTGCTCTCAATGTTTCCAGAGGATCAGGTAATAATGACTTAATTTCGCCAATGACTTCGATTTTCAGAAATTTGAGCCCTAGTTCAATGGCAATATGAGCCAACCTCAATGCTTCCTCTCCCGTACCAACTCCTGCGGTATTGGCTAAAATATGAGTTTTTTTTTTATTGATAAAATTGATGATATTGTTTCTTCTTTGTTTAGGGTCGAGGCTGATCCGTCTTAGAGAAATGGTGACCATCTCTGTTTTGCAGACTTCATGGCATTTTTGCATGAGTTCCAAAGTTTTGAACTTTCCAGAACCCATGATTAAACGAGAGCCCAGTTGAACATCACCCAATGTTAAAAACTCATTCTCTTTGATCGGGACTTCTTCTGAATTAAATTCTTTCATGGAAAACTTATTTAAGGCTTTGCAAGAAATCAAAAAAAGTCAAGACAAGCCTTGATTCCCTGTACAGCCTCTCTAAAATATTGAAGCAAAATAAAAAGAACTAATTTTATTTGACGGTTTGTTTTTAGTTTAAATTGAGTAAAAATTACTGTGAGTAAAATTGAGTCAACCCTAATCATGATAAAACCAGATGCGATGCAGGCTGGTCACTTAGGAAAGATTATCGACCGTGTCATTCAGGAACATTTTTCAATACGCTCTTTAAAACAAAAACATCTAACCCTTCATGAAGCACAAAGTTTTTATATTGAACACAAAGCTCGCCCTTTTTACGGTGCACTTACCACATATATGAGTTCCCACCCCATCGTCATTGCGTGTATTACTCGCGACCAAGCTATAAATTATTGGCGGGAGGTGATTGGGGCGACTGACCCTGCTGAGGCTGATGAAAACACAATCCGCAAAAGATTTGGTAAGTCGAAAGGTGAAAATGCCGTACATGGTTCTGATGCACCGGAAAGTGCCCAGAGAGAGATATCTTTTTTCTTCAGTGGAATTGAGCTAGCCTAAAGAAAGTATTTGAAAGACTTCTTTGTTGCCTACGAGGCTTTAAAGTCATCTTTTGAAAAGAACTTTCAGGAGATTATCAAGAAAAGCAGTCTGGGTAAAGCCCCTATCTCTTTTCAAGATGCCGTCCATTACAGTCTTTTCACAGGCGGGAAAAAAATTCGTGCCTCATTGGTTCTTGAAATTAGTCATATATATTTACTCAAACCTAAAACAGCAATGCTTCTGGCGGGAGCGATTGAGTGTCTTCATACCTATTCTTTAGTGCACGATGACCTGCCTGCCATGGATGACGATGACTTTAGGCGAGGTATGCAATCTTCTCACAAGCGATACGACGAAGCAACTGCTATCTTAGTAGGTGATGCATTACAAGCTCTCAGCTTTGAACTGCTAGCCGAATCAGGTTGTCCACCTAATGTGGTGCATTATTTTTCTCAAGCAGCAGGAGGGTCAGGAATGGTGGGAGGTCAATTTATGGACATCAGACAGAACAAAAAAGTGGCCAATAGAGAGAAAGTGCCCATTAAAACTCTGAACCACATTAATTTCTTAAAAACAGGTAGACTTTTTCAAGCAAGCACAAGTTTACCTCTTCGTTTTATTCATGCCCAAAATACCAAGTCCCCAAAAAATATTGAGGAACGCGTGATTCATGCTTGTGAAAATTGGGGAAATAACTTTGGACTACTGTTCCAAATTATGGATGACCTTGAGGAAGAAAAGAGCAAAGAAGGTAGTCAAGAAGCGAGCAAAAAAATGGGAGTTCACTCAAAAAGTAACCGTTCATTAAATATTTCAGATATAATTTCTGTTGAAGAAACTTGGAAAATAGCTAAAGAAATCGAAAAAAAATTGTCAGAGGAGTCAAGCTACTTGTTTCCTAGGTCTACTTTTTTGAATAATATCTCTAATTTTGTTTTTACAAGAGTGAAGCAAAAATTATAATAAGCTCACCTCATGCGACTTGATGAATGGTTATTTAAGAGTGAAGAAGAAGTAGAATCATTAGAAAAAGCCCGATCGCTCGTTTTAGCAGGTAGAGTTCTTGTCAATGAGCGAGTTATTTCCCATGTTGGGTTTCAAGTTAAAAACGAAGTTCAGGTTCGGGTTAAAAACCCACCGCAATATTATTCTCGTGCTGCTTTTAAACTAAGAGGGGCTCTACAGATGTGGGATATCAACTTTGCAAATAAAAAGATATTGGATATTGGTTCTGCACACGGAGGCTTCACGCAAGTGCTCCTAGAAATGGGCGTTCAAGAGGTAATCAGCTTAGACCTCTCGTATGGCCAACTCCACCCCAACCTACGAAAAGATGAGCGGGTTTGGCCTATGGAAAGAACAAATATTTATCATACAAAAAAAAACGACCTTCCTTTTGAGCCGGATGGATTTACTGTGGATATCTCGTTCACCACACTCAAAAAATTGCTTCCCTATTTGAAGAAAATATTACCTCAAGCTCAAGGAGTTTGTTTATTCAAGCCACAATTTGAGGCAGACAAGTCTAAACTAGAAAAGGGCATTGTCAGAGACAAGGTGTACATTGATAATCTTTTGAAGAGCTTTCAAGATTTTCTCGTTGACGAAAAAATACAGTATCTTGCACATTCTTCCTCTCCAATAACCGGCAGAAAGGGAAATCAAGAATATCTATTTTGGATATCGTTTAAAACTTCACTTAAAAGGGGGCTGGGAAAACATTAAGACCAAAGTTGAAAAATAGCAAAAAACACCCAATTTTACGAGGTTTAGGTCGGTTTTTACCATTTTTTTATGCAAAATGCTGCTCAAAATGAGTTCTTCCCCCCAACCTTTGGCTTAGCACACCATCCAACAACATCTTTTATTTAAAGCTCTTGACACTGTGACTCGCTAAAGCTGTCTCCAGAACGTGGGTGATAAGATGGATAGTTTGGAGATAAAACCTTTAATTGTTCAGTCTGATAAGACCCTGCTTCTTGAGGTTGATAACCCCATTTTTGAAGAAGTTCGCTCTCTAATTGCTCAGTTTTCTGAACTTGAAAAGTCTCCTGAGTATCTCCACACTTATCGAATTACCCCTCTTTCGTTATGGAATGCTGCTTCCATAAATATGACAACAGAGAATATCATTGATATTTTATATAAATATTCCAAATATCCCGTGCCACAAAATGTAAGTGCTGAAGTTACTCGACAAATTTCACGTTACGGAAAACTAAAGCTAATTATGGATCAGCAAAACCATCTTGTCCTGACCTCCACCGATAAACACTACATAAAAGAAGTGCTGAGGAACCGCAGGGTGCAAAATTTTATTATTGAGGCAAAAGATGAGAATTCTATTTATGTAAAAAATGAGTTTCGAGGTCATATCAAACAAACACTCATTCGCATTGGCTTTCCTGTAGAAGACCTAGCCGGATACGAGGATGGTTTGAAACTAGAATTTGATTTGCGCAAGACGACACTTTCTGGTTATAATTTTATTATGAGGGATTACCAAGTAAAAGCCATTGAGTCATTCTACCAAAGGGGTTCCGTAAAAGGCGGTTCGGGAGTTGTTTTGCTTCCTTGTGGAGCAGGTAAGACAATTGTGGGTATTGGTGCCATGAAAAAAGTAGCTGTAGAAACGTTAATTTTGGTTACGAATACTCTTTCGATTCGGCAGTGGAGGCAAGAAATTCTTGACAAGACTTACATTACTGAAGAGCAAATAGGAGAATATTCTGGTGACAAAAAAGAAATTAGACCTATCACCATCGCAACATATAACATCATAACTCACAGAAAAGAAAAAGGAGGTAGTTTTACTCATATTAAATTATTTTCATATGAGCGATGGGGCTTTATTATTTATGATGAAGTGCATCTACTTCCCGCTCCTGTATTCCGTATGACAAGTGAGTTGCAAGCGAAGAGGAGATTGGGTCTAACGGCGACCCTCGTGAGAGAAGATGGTCTTGAGGATGATGTATTCTCCTTGATCGGTCCCAAGAAGCTTGATGTGCCATGGAAAGAACTTGAAGAAAAGTCTTGGATTGCCGCGGCAAAATGTCGAGAAATCAGAATTCCTATGCGTTCTCTTATGAGGGGAGCTTATTCTTCAGCCGACGATCGTGAAAAGTTTCGTTATTCTTCTGAAAATCCCGAGAAAACCAGAGTGATTGCAGTCTTGCTCAAGTGTCATGAAGAAGATCAAATTCTTATTATTGGACAGTATTTAAACCAATTAAACAAGGTTGCTAAAAGATTTAATCTCCCATTAATCACCGGGAAAACACCTTTGCCGGAGAGAGAAAAACTGTATAATGAATTTAGAAACAAAAGAATTCGAGTACTGGTGGTCTCAAAAGTTGCTAATTTTTCAATTGATCTTCCTGATGCAAATATTGCAATCCAAATCAGTGGAACATTTGGTAGTCGTCAAGAAGAAGCACAGAGGTTAGGCCGCATATTACGTCCTAAAGAAATACCAAACAAAGCTATTTTTTATTCGTTGGTGACTCATGATTCTGCTGAGGAACAATTTAGTCACAATAGACAATTGTTTCTAACAGAACAAGGTTATGAGTACATGATTTATTCTTATGAACATTTTAAAAAAGATTTTGGTAATTATTTTGATTTAAAACTCAACTCATTCAACAGTCAAAACCAAAAATTAAAAAACCAAGAGAAAAAAAAGAAAAAGTAAAAGAGCGGCTGGCCACTCATTAACAACCCTTGACGATACCTTTTACCGATCCTTTTTTAGAAAAGAGAAAAAAGCGGCTTTCTCGTGTGGTACTCTATCGTTACCTCCCACTTATTTTATTATCAACATATCTTTTTATGCACATCAGTATGGAAAGTGTAGGTGGTCAAAATCATATTTTGTTCAGTTATTATTTTGATCTTATAAATAATAAACGAAATTTTTTTCATCCAAAGCATCATACGGAGCAGGCGGTATTTCATACAGAGAGTGACCCTAAATACTTTAACGTTTTTTCTCTAGATAAATCTGGTATTCTACAAAATACATTGAAGATTCCAAGGAACTCTGGCTACATAACGTACCCCAATGATGCTTCTTTTTTTCTTTGGTACCCACGTTTAGGTTCACAGGTCAAAATTTATAACACTTCGGGAGACATCCTTTGGAGAGTAAACGAAAGTCGCTATGTCAAAGTATCCCAAGATGGGGAATATGTGCTTGCATTCTCGGGAGATGGTTCCCGCATTGAATTTCTTCGTCCTGATATGTCATCAATTGTTGCTGTGGAGGGTCTTTTGTTGCATTCGTATGAACTTTACAAAAAAGGCTCGATACGTACTAAGTATCAAGCATGTGTTGGATTCTTAAATGGTGATATCGGTCTCGTAAACCTTGAGAAAGGTAGCGTCAGTCGATTATCACTGAAAAATCCACTGAAGGCTCTTCGTTGTAATTTTGAAGATGGCTATCTCATTGCTCAGGTGAGACTAGCTGATGACCTTCATGCACAAAAGAGCGGTGAAAAAACAAACCAAAATTCAAGTGACCATTTGATCAAAATTAACTTTCACTCTTTATCATTTGATGAAAATAAGATAACAAGTGCCTATGAAGCCAAATTGAAAATTAACTTAGGTCAAAAGTTGATTACTTCGCTACCTATTGCTATATTCCAAGATTATCTGGTTGGAGTATTTCCTGTCGATTCGGATAAGTTTGTAATTCAATTTTTTGATAGTCAGGGTGACAAAGTTACTCATTACGAGTGGCCAGAAAAACGCTCTAACTTGTTGGAGTTAGAAGGCTTTCGAATTACAGAAACAAAAGAAATACTTGTTGTAAGTAGCGAATCTATGATTATGCTTTTGGATGCACAGGGTGTTTCACACAAGCAAAAACTTACGAAGATACGGAGAGTATTTTTGAAAGGAGGTTCACTATTTGTTCAGACACAGGAGGGTGTTTTATCTCTTAAGATTTGGGTGAAATAATTTCTGAATTATGCTTAAGAATTATTTTATTTCGTCGATACTCTGCCAAGCAGGGTGTTTTGATGTTGTTTGTTCTCTTACTAAAAATTAACACTAATCTGCGTTGTTTCTTGCGATGTCTTGGCTTGTTTTTGAATGTGTGCTTTTTAATGTCGCCAGTGATTCCTCAAGAGGATACGAACACCGAAGATAAGAATATTGGGTCAGAAGAAGCTCCGCCGAGAGCAAGCCATGTCACAGGTAGCATTGTTAGTGAACAATTTACCGTGGGCAACCTCAGCTTTTTGAGAAAATATGATCAGCAAGGTAAGGGTGAAATTCTTGAAGTAATTTTTGATGTTAAAAATAAAACACTGGAGACCTTAGACCTAAAACTGTTTATTGTTGGCTTTAATGAGCAAAATGGGGTAAATTCTCGGTATCGCAAACGGGTGCCCTATCCAATCTGGAGAAAGCGTGACTTTGAAAAGGATGCTCATCAAATTATTTTTCTTGATAGTATTCCGAAGATCAATCCATCAGATGTTAAACGTGTTGACATAAAAACGACTATTCAAGGAATCAAGCTGAATGAAGAATATGCTAGTTTTCTTTCTTACATTAGGCATATTGAACAAATATCCAATTCTGGAATACCGTTTAAATTATACTCTCTCGAGAATATTCCTTCTCTCGGGTTAAGAGAGACGTCATATTGTCGTATTACTGAACTGAGAGCACGGACAAATATTGCAGGTACGTTCTACATGAAATATGGCTTACATCAATCGTTTCGATCTATTAATCACATTGGTATTATAATCTACGATGCAGAGAAAAAAAAAGTTGCTCATAGACAATTTTATAGGTTTAAGAAAGCACCTAGTTTTCGATAAGCGACCTTAGCAAATTTACTTGACGGTTTGATTTTATTTTTGGTAGAGTTTGCATCCGATGGATGCTGTTTTAGCAAATAATGCAACTAAAGAAGTGTTATGGCATTCAAGTGCCCATGTGTTGGCCCAGGCGGTCAAGCGACACTATCCAAATGCTCAGTTAACTGTGGGACCCGTGGTGAAAAATGGGCCAGGGTTTTTCTACTATGATATCAAAATGGACGAAAAAATCACAGAAGACGACTTCCAAAGGTTAGAAGACGAAATGCACAAAATACGTGATGAAGGCCTTGAAGTAACCCGCCACATTTATAAGCGTTCTGATGCAATTCGTGAATTTAATGAAATGGGAGAAAAGTTCAAGGCAGACATCATTGCATCCATTCCAGAAAACGAGACTCTTACCGTTTACCGACAAGGAGAATTCCAAGACCTCTGTCGAGGCCCTCATGTTTCAAAAACTTCCGATTTGGGTTTTTTTAAACTTACGGCAATTTCTGGAGCCTACTGGAAAGGGAACCCTTCAGCCCCTATGCTCCAGCGAATTTATGGTGTCAGCTTTTCCACAGAAAAAGAGCTTAGAAAATACCTACACAATATCAAAGAAGCCAAAAAACGCGATCATCGAAAAATAGGGAAAGAACTTGGGCTTTTCAGCCTTGAGGAGCTTGCTCCTGGAATGGTTTTTTATCATGCAAGGGGTATGACCCTCTTTAATATCCTTGCTGGGTATATTCGTGAGGAATGCCAAAAAAGAGGCTATCAAGAGATTAAAACACCTACACTTATGTCAGGCGAACTTTGGGTGCGTTCAGGACACTACGAAAACTTCAAAGAGAATATGTATTTTACAGAGATCGAAAATAAAGAATTTGTAATCAAGCCAATGAATTGTCCAGGAGCAAACCTTGTCTATAAAAATAAACCACATAGTTATCGTGATTTACCCATTCGTATGGCAGAATTAGGGACAGTCCACCGTAATGAACTTTCGGGGGTACTCCACGGTCTTTTCCGAGTAAGAGCTTTTACGCAAGACGATGCCCACATTTATTGCACTCCTGAACAACTCCAAGAAGAAGTGAGTTCTGCGATTGAGTTTACCAAAGATGTGTATAAACGGTTTGGCTTTTCTGATATCGAAGTTTTTATTGCGACACGTCCTGAAAAGGCACTTGGTTCAAATGATGTCTGGGATGAAGCAACCGATGCCTTAATTGCAGCTTTAAAGAGCGAAGAAACTACTTTTGAAATCAAAGAAGGTGAAGGAGCTTTTTATGGACCAAAAATTGAATTTAACATCCGTGACTGCCTGGGGCGTAATTGGCAGTGCGGAACCATCCAGCTTGATTTTTTTTTACCAGAGCGTTTTGAGTTAGAATATGTTGGACATGATGGCTCACGTCATCAACCTGTTATGATTCATCGAGCAATTTTAGGTTCGCTGGAGAGATTTATCGGAATACTAATTGAACATTATGGAGGAAAATTTCCACTTTGGCTATCGCCTACGCAGGTTTCTATTTTGACAGTGAATGCAGTGCAAAATGGGTACGCTCAAAAAGTGAATAGCATTCTCCAAGAAAAAAAAATTCGATCGGAGCTTGATCTTAGAAATAAAAAAATTAGCTATAAGATCAGAGAATGGAACCAAAAAAAGATCAATTATGCGATTGTTCTCGGAAAAAATGAGGAAGCATCTTCTAGCATTAGTGTTCGTGAGAGAGGTGACAAAGAAACCTTTTCGATGGATATCGATGTTTTTCTCAAACGGATAGCCGAATGCAAGTAAATGGCGAGGATTTATCACTTGAAAAATTGAAGGAACCAACAATCCAAGCTTTACTCAAGCATTTTGAACTACTAAAAGAACATGTGGCAATTGAATACAACAAAAAAATTTTGCCTAAGAAAGATTATCCGAATATAACTCTTCAGAAAGATGATATTATTGAAATTATTCACTTTGTTGGAGGAGGCTAGTATTGGATATTATTGAGATTGTGATTCATAAAATTGGCTATTTAGCTTACAGTCTACCCTCGGCTTTCCTTGTTCTATTCACAAAAGAATCGGCTAGAGTGAGTCTTCTCAAAAGGTCAGGGGCTTACCACAAAAAATCCATGTACTTTAGGTCAGTGAGTTCCATTGACCCTTTTGCTCTTTTTTGTCTAAGTTTGACCAATGTCTCATGGGGAGGCTTAATCCAAAAAGGTCGCAAAGATCATTGGCTTGGCTTTCTGATCTCTTCGCTTTCTCTACTCGTTTTAATTATGGTGATTATGGTCTACCTCAACCTGAAAAATCCAGATAAAGTCAGTTACTTATACATGTTCTGTAACTCCATAATCAAGCAGAGTTGGTTCGTCTTTTTAGTTAATTTTATACCACTCCCTCCTTTTGACTCGTCATTTTTCTATATGCAACGTTCCTATATGAGCTTACTACAATTCATCAGTAAAGTTTTTGTGATTATTCTACTTCTGGGAGGCTGGTTTGATGTTAAAGAATATATCCCCAACTTTTTAAACCGAGCATGAAGCAAAGACTTCGAAAAAGGTGAAAGTTCTCGTTGCAATGTCAGGTGGTGTCGATTCTGCTGTCGCTGCATTCCTCCTCAAAGAACAAGGCTTTGATGTGAAAGGGGCGAATATGCGATTTTGGGAATATGAAGCACCTCAAAGAGATCAGAAAAAACGAATATCTTCTTGTTGTTCACCTGAAGACCTAGGAGATGCTGAGAAAGTTGCCAATTCACTTGGGATTTCTTTTTATGCTCTCAAAATGGAAAAGGACTTCCATGAAAAAGTCATTGCCCCTTTTATCTCTGACTACCAAAATGCCAAAACTCCCAACCCCTGTGTCCACTGTAATACATTCATAAAGTTTGGTGATTTTTTTAAAAAAACAACCAATCTTGGTTTTGATTATATCGCCACGGGTCATTACGCAAATATTAAGCAACGAAAAAATGGAAGGCACGCTATTTTCCCCGCTAAGGACCACCATAAAGATCAGTCATATTACCTTTACGGTCTTTCGCAAGCAGCAATGAAAAAAACCATATTCCCCTTGGCTGATTACACAAAAGAAGAAGTGAGACGTATTGCGAAAGAAAACTATCTTCCAGTGGCACAAAAACCGGAATCCCAAGAAATTTGTTTTATTCCTGATAATGACTATCGAGCTTTTTTGAAAAGAAAAAAAATAAATTTTCAGAGTGGCTATATTCGCGATTCACAAGGCAGGATTTTAAGCAAACACCAAGGAAAAGAAAACTATACCATTGGTCAAAGAAAGGGTCTAGGGATTTCACATCAAGAAGCACTTTACGTGCTTGATATTCAACAAGGGGGGGATATTATTGTTGGAAACAAAGCGGAGCTTCAAAACAAAAGGTTTTATTGTGCAGATACCATTTTCCACGGATTAGCCTCTGAAGAACTTCATGGAGAAGGAGTGAATGTGAAAGTTCAAATACGATATAATTCCCCTCAACTTTCTGCGATCATTTTTCGTGAAAAGAGTTTTTACCCCGATTTATCTTATAAAAACACCATTCGTGTAGAAATGCTTGAATCCTGCTATGGAGTTGCCCCCGGTCAAACCGTTGTATTTTACGATGACGAAGATGGTTCAATACTCGCAGGCGGAAAGATCAAGAAGAGTTTGAAATAAATTTTGTTTTGAGTATATCTTTTACTTTCTGAACTTCTTCAAGCTTAGCGGCAAGAGAGGAGGCTATATATAAAAATGAAGTAAAAATAATTATCATTAACAAAGAGATTGCTCCTCCCCCTAGAAAATAGAAAAATTTTTTCGTAAGAACCAGAAAAAAGAATAATAATATATTTAGTAATATTAACTTTAAAAAATTTTTATAATAATAAGCAGGGGCATTTCTTATCGACATTTTTCTATGAAGCAAAACTCCATAGATGAAAACTCCCATATAAGCCGCCAATGAAGAGCCAAGTGCCAAACCTCCGTGTTGAAGATATGGCATTAAACTCAAACTGAAGACCAGATTCAAAATTAAGATGACCCCTGCAATTACAGCTGGTCGTTTAGTATCGTGTTGTGCGAAGCAAGCAGAAATAAGTAGCTTTTGAACTCCATAAGCAGATATTCCTAATGCATAATATTTTAGTGCAAATGCTGTAATTGCCGTCGATTCTTTGCCAAACTCCCCACGTTCGAAAAGAAAAGAAGTAATTTCTTCTGAATAAATAAAAAGACCCAAACTTGCGGGTAACATAAGAAAAAGAGAAAGACGAATTGAAAGTAAAAGACTATGCATAAAGCTTTGTTTCTCTTGATTTGCAAATTGATAAGACAGGAGTGGCATTGTTGCTGTATTGACCGCAATTGCAAATATACCCATGGGCAATTGAATAAGTCTATGAGCATAGGTTAGAGCAGAGACAGCCCCTGGGATAGTATCCCTCAAACTAGTAGCGAGATAAACGTCGATAAGTAAATTAATTTGCTGAACGGCAACACCAAAAAAAGCTGGTAACATGAGAAAAAAGAGACTTTTGATAATTGGATGAAATATTTTTCGTGAGAACCCAAAGTAAAGTCGGTTCTTTTTGAGAACCCAACTTTGAAATAAAAATTGAGTTACCGAAGAAAACAAGACTACATAAGCAAAAATATAAATATCAGCTAAAATAATCTCTAAGTTTGACTGACGCACAAAAAAAAAGTAACTACCAAACAATACGACAACAATCAAGTTGATAAGTGCTGGTCCAAAAGCACCCGACCAGAAAATACCATGGCTATATTGAATTGTTGTGTAAATCGACGACACGCTAATAAAGACCAGATAAGGAAATAATATTTGAGATAAGTGAATGGTGAGAAGAGTATTTTCATTTGTAATTTGTGGGTCATTCATCAAATACGGAATGCATTTGGGCAAAACAAACCAGACAGCGACTGAAAAGGCAATCAGAACCATCGTAATAAAAGTAGTCAACGACTTCAAGGCAGCAAAGGCACCGTCTTTTTTTTTATATTGTTCATATATGGGAAGGAGTGCTTGACTCATTGCACCCTCCGCCGATAGACTCCGAAACATATTGGGTATGCGAAAGGCTATATCAAAAGCAACAGCAAAAGAACTCGTGCCAAAAATAAACGAACGTAAAAGATCACGCAAAAGACCCAGTATTCTCGATATAATCGTAAAAAAAGAAAAAGTTGAGGTGTCCTTTATAATTTTTTTTTGAGAATGATTAAACATGTTTATTCGAGATGGAGAATAGAATTATACCCAACAGCTATCGGAGCTATCGACATTTTTTTGAACAAATAACTCAGCCGGAAGGGTGGCAAGTCTAATATTTTTTATGGATGTCGTGGCACTACGTAATTTTAAAAAAAATAATGATCACAGTAAGTGCTCAAAAAGTAGTTTACGCAACAACGTCGTTCATTATTCACCCTCATTGTTTAGTTCAACGGGCTGGAGCAACATTTTTCTCGTTATTTCTGCCGACTCTTTGGGGTCAAACAATGTTAGAAGTTGGGGGCTGATGCTAGGGGCACCCTCTCTAGCAAAATCAGTATCAATTTGTCGAATGACCTCAATAATCTGAAAATGTTTCCAGTTTTCCATGATCTTGACAGCTTTTTCAGGTGGCATATTACGAATCTTCATCGCCAAGTCTTGAACTTTCTTTCGTCGATCTTTCAGATCACGGGCAATTAACATCAGGCGTACTCTTTCCTCTTGGATGCCTTTTCGTATTTCTTTGATTTCTTGCTGTTCTTGTATTAAAAGGTTTTCTTTATTCTCTAAATCAATTTCTTTCGTAGCCAATGTTTCTTCTAGCTCAATTAACTTCTCTCTTTCTTTTTCTAATTCAAGTTTATCAACCTCTGTTGGATATGATCTGTCTTCAACAATCAAGGGATTCGTTTTGGACAGGAGAGATATATTTTCTGAGATATTGATGACACCAGTAAGATCGAGAAGGTATACAAGCAACGAGATGAGAAATAATATAAAAAAGAGAAGAAATAGAACACGAGTCTTCATATTATATGATAGTGTCCATTATATCACCCCACACATATTTAGGAATAAAAGTCTTTTTGTAAACGAATAATCACATGATTCATTTCATCCACATCTTTTCTTAAGCTTAAAATATTTTTTCTAATTGACAAAAAGCTTGTAACTTTAGCGAAAGAAATTGTATAATGTGAAGAGCGAAGTTTCGTTGACTTCTTCCCAAGGTGAACAACGAGAGTACGGTCTTGACTCATAAGATTATTCCCTTTTTTTGATGTCTTTGCTCGTATCTACGTGTATTTGTTTCGTTTATTTCCTGATCATCAAGTCTATTCTTTTCAATAAGATAACGATCATATTGCTTATCACGAATCAGTTCAAGGATTCGAACTGCATTATGTGCGGTCTGAAGATTTTTCCTTTTTTCAATAATTTTAGGTTCCATTTTTCTAGCCTCAGCCAGAGAAATTTCTTGACTTCTTTTTAACGTATTAAAATAATTATCATGGTAACGTAGTTCCTCAGAGGCAAGTTTATTTTCTTTCATTTTTTTGCTCAAAGCAAGAAAGCTTTTATTTCGCAAGGAGACATATTGATTCACATTCTCTTGATGACGGTTCACGGGTTCCAAAACCTTGGCTAATTCTGCCATATGCAATTTTTCTTGAAACTTTTTATATGCCAAATATTTTTCAAGTTTAAATTTAAATTTTTTTGCCATTTATTAATGTACCCCTGCTAACCTGCCTCTCAAAGGAGAACTTACGTTCTGAACAGAACCATAAATCAGTTTGATCTTTTGTCTCCATTCATTGAGAGGAGTATGCTCTTGAACACCTTGTCTCAAGAAAGAGTCTAAAGCTCCTTTAACTTGGATTGCTTTATCCAAAGAAGGGTTACTCCCATGAGTATAAGCTCCCATTGTAATAATTTCTTCATTTTCTTGATAGAGGGCAATTAATTCTCGAAGAGAGAAAGCTATACGTTGGTCTTCTTCTGAGCTAACCTGTGCCATCAGTCGACTGATGGAACTCGGAATATTAACGGCAGGAAAATGAGTGCGATTTGCCAAATTTCGATCGAGGATAATGTGGCCGTCTAAAACACCCCGCACCATGTCGGAAACAGGTTCATTCATATCATCACCCTCCGTGAGTACTGTGTAAATGCCTGTGATACTTCCTTTTGGGGATGTCCCCGCTCTTTCTAAAACACGAGGGATCATTGAATAAACAGACGGAGGATAACCTTTTGTCGTTGCCGGCTCACCCACTGCTAAGCCAACCTCTCTTTGAGCCATTGCCAAACGAGTGAGTGAATCAACCAAGAGGAGAACCTCTTTACCCTGATCTCGAAAAAATTCAGAGATACGAGCAGCCAATTGCATTGCTTTAATCTTGTGCATAGGGCTGTCATCCGCCGAAGCAACAACTAATACCGATTTCTTTATTCCATGTTTACCAAGTTCTTTTAATAAAAATTCATTCACTTCACGGCTTCTCTCGCCAATGAGGGCGATTACATTAACATCAACCTGTGCAAATCGAGCAATCATTCCCAAGAGCGTACTTTTACCAACTCCCGAACCGGAAAATATACCGATTCTCTGACCTTTACCCAGTGTTAAGAATGCATCAATCGCACGAATTCCCGTGTAAAGGGGTTCAGCAATCAAAGGTCGATCAAGAGGAGGGGGTGGCTTTTTGTCTAAAAAGAAAATATCATCACTAATCACTTTCGGCTTATGATCAAGGGGACGACACATAGCATCAACACAACGACCAATTAAATGTTCACTAATATATCCATGAAATGGTTTCTTGGTTGCGACGACACGAGAACCTAATTTCACCTTGTTGATATCCTCCAAAGGGGCCAACAATACGGAATTAGAGTTAAAGCCAACAACCTCCGTTAGAATGCTTTCCCCATCTTGTTTGATCACATTGCAAACATCACCCAGTCTCGTATCTGGTCCATTTGACTGAATTAAATTGCCGACTATCGATTGTACATGGCCAATTGAACAGACTGAATCCACCCTATTGATAATTCGATCATATTTTTTTAACAGATTTTGAGCCGAAATTAAAGTTTGGTAAATCATAGCAAGCGTCTATAGTGGTTTTGCATCCCGAATTGCCCGTTCCAGCTCAGTTAATTGAGAAGAAATCCTCGCATCAATGGTACCCACATCTGTCTCAATGAGCACACCTCCTCGATCAACTCGGGTATCCTCATAAATATTTACTTTCTTCAAAGATTCCATCATCCTAATAATTTCATTTTTATGAGAAGTCGTTAACTCTAAATCAGCAAAATTAACACGGATATCAATACGATCTCTGTCTTTGATGCGAGCTATCGCTTCTCTAATGTTATTGACCACAACCTCTTTCCTCTCAATAATTTCATCTTTGATTACTTTTCTGGCAATGATCAGAATCAACTCAACCATCTGTTTCTCTGATTCACGTATAATCTCCTCTCGAATATCGATAGAATGTCCAAGTATGGTGCCCAAACGATCAATTAATCTTCTTACTTCAGCTTGCCCTTCTTGGTAACCCACTTCTTGGCCAGCACTATGTCCTTTTTTCCATGCTTCATGTTCAATTTCGCTAACACGAATCTCTGCCTCTTTAATGAGGCGTTCGTTATCTAATTTAGCTCTTTCGAGCAGCTGTTCTGCTTCAAATTTTGCCTTACTAATCTCTTGTTTCGCTTTTTCTTTAGATTCTTGAATCAGTTGAAATCCTTCTGATTTACCTTTCTCAATAATTTCACGAATTTCTTCTTCAGATGCTTTTCGCTTTTGTTTAATTATATCTTCTGTTTCTTCCCGAAATTTTTTCATCTCTTCTTCGATTTCTTCAACCGAAGGACCTTTATATTGTTCTATTATAGAGCCTCCGGCATCGGCATCAAGCTCAACCAATTCATCAAGTTGTTGATATTTTTTATACTTATCAGGGAGTTCTATCTCGATGGGATTTTGAGAAATTCCCATCGAACTTTGATTGTAGACAACTCTGGACATTGCCTAGACTGACTTAAACAACCAGCTCTTCCTCTCCGGCGCGAGCCACAACAATTTCGCCTTCTTCTTCAAGTTTACGAATGATGTTCACAATTTTCTGTTGTGATTCCTCAACATCTTTAAGCCGTACAGGCCCCATGAAGTCCATATCTTCTCTTAGAAGAGACGCTGCACGTTTCGACATATTTCTAAATATTTTTTCTTGCACTTCGGTATCGACCGCCTTTAAGGCTTTGGCCAAGTCTTGGTTGTCTAGTTCACGCAAAGTTTTTTGGATGGCTTTGTCGTCGAGAAGTACAATATCCTCGAAAACAAACATTTTCTTTTTGATCTCTTCCGCTAACTCAGGGTCTTCGTCTTCGAGGGCTTCGATGATACCCTTCTCTGTACCACGATCTACGTTGTTGAGAACCTCCACAACAGCCTCGATACCTCCAGCAGCTGCAAAATCTTCACTAGAAAGTGTCGACAACTTTCTTTCAAGAACCCTTTCGACTTCTCTCAAAATTTCAGGTGAAGTCCTGTCCATTTTAGCAATACGACGAGTAACATCCGCCTGTATCTGATGAGGAAGTGCCGAAAGGGTTAAAGCCGCTTTATTGGCATCAAGGTACGATAAAATGAGTGCGATTGTTTGAGGATGTTCGTTTTGAATAAAGTTTAAAAGGTGCGAAGGGTCTTGTCTACGAACAAAATCGAAAGGGCGAACTTGAAGCGAACTTGTTAGGCGGTTTACAATATCCATCGCTTTTTGAGAACCAAGAGCTTTCTCAAGAATAGAGCGTGCTTGATCAATACCACCTCGAGTTATAAAGTCTTGTGCCATCATAAGTTCTTGGAACTCTTGCAAAACTTGCTCTTTAACTTCTGGGGTGATTTTATCTAAACGAGCTATTTCATAAGTAATGGTATCGACTTCTGCATCACCCAAGGTCTTCATCACATCCGAAGCCATATCAGGGCCAATTGCCAAGAGGAATATCGCTGCTTTTTGTTTACCCGAAAATTGTTGTTTCACATCAGTCGTCGCCATAAATTACCTCCAAAAAACGAACAAAAACCCTATAGCAAACTAATCGTCATCTGCCAACCAAGTTCTTAAAAGATGAGCAACATCTTCTGGTCTCTCACGCGCTAGATTGACGGCATTTTCAAGCATTTCTTTACGTGCTCTTTCTTCGAGAGACATCTCGACTTCAACACCCTCTTCTTCAATTGCTCTCAAAGCCGCTTCCCGCATCATCGCCTGTTGAGCAGCTAATTCTTCTTCTCTGAGTCTTTTTCTTCTTTCAATTTCTCGACGGATTGCATGAAAAACAACAACTCCCAGTGCAATGACAAGTAGAGCAATCATCGCCCCGAGCAAGAGTCTTTGTCTGAATTTACGAACACGAAGTTCAGAATCTTCATTATCAAATTGTTTTGATCGGTCTTTTTGTAAATGTTGCACAGAAATTTGATCACCCCTGGCGATACTATAGCCAATTGCTTTTTTTAGCAGGTCGGTCATACTACGAATCTCTTCCTCTGTTACCGAAACATACTCACGTTCATAACCTGTACTATCTTTCTTCTCTTCAAGTCTCTTCCATCTCCCATCAATGACAACGGCCAAGTTTACAGCCTCGTACTCCCAGTTTTGTTTTTTAATTTTACGATGGGTTTTATTGAACTCATTGTTTTTGATGTCTTCTTCTTTTGTATAATTCGCTCGCTGATAATCTCTGTCTTTATAGCCGGGAGGAATATTTGGCTCTGTTCCTGCTGGCCCCTCTGGAGTAAACCCGTTGCCCTCAAACTTTTCTTTGACCGTTTTTGATGAAACTTCAAGTGAGTCTTGAACGACTCTTTCTGAATATGGTGTTCTTGGGTCATCGGGAGTCATGACCACAGGGGCCACTTCATGTCTCTCGATTTCTTCTTCGTCCCATCTTAGTCTGATATCCAAACGAATTATATCAAAACGGTCACCATAAAGACCCAAACCATAAATCTCTTCTAAAGATTTGCTGATATCATTGAGTACCTTTAGCCTTTCCTTTTCTTGAATTTTTAATTTTTCGCTGACCTCTTTAATTTTTCTTTGGGCTTGATCTGATTCATTATCAAAATCATTAATGAGTTCACCGTTTGGACCACTAATCGAAATATTGTCTTTGGATAAACCGGGAACAGACCTAGCAACTAAAGTCTCAATACCTTCAATTTCTTTTCTCTTGAGCCTTTCGTAACCAGCACTATAATGAAGTTGTACAGCAGAAGTAACTGGCAAAATTTTTTCTTCAAATAATTCGTCGGGAGGGAAAGAAATCAAAACTTTCGCTTTCTTAATCGACCGAAGAGTTTCTAAAGTACGACTAATTTCACCCATCAGCGCTCTTTGTTTTTTAATATCTTTTTCAAATTGAGTTTCTGACCAATTATCAATATCAAAAAGTTCGTAGCCGGGAACTCCTTTCGGAAGAAGATTGTCTTGGGCCAAAACCATCAGAACTTCATTTTTTTTGTTCGGGTGTATATATATGGTATGCCCATCGCTGGTTTCAAAATAATGACCAGTATCTGAAAGCTTTGCGGTAATCGCCGCAAAGTCTTTTATTTCTAAGTCTGCTCCTAAAACAATGAGAGTTTTTTCTGAAGAGAAATTCCCTATGAAAAGAAGAGCAACCAGTACGACACTTAACGCTCCACCAAGCAATACCTTTTGAATGACACTAAGTTTTGAAAAAAGTTCTTCACCTTTCTCAAGAATCTGCTTAAAATCGGGCATATTCGTTCAAAAGCCTAGCTACTTAATTTTAGCGTAAATTAATCAACTCCCTGTAAGTTCTCACGACCAAATCAGAAATTGTTTTCGTAAAAGTAAGAGACATCCTAGCCTTTTCGCCAGCCACCAAAACTTCGTGCAGATTGACTGACTTTGGATTAGAGATGAGTTTCTGCACCAAGGCCTCGGCACTTATTTGAGTATTATTTACCGAAGTTAAAGCACTGTTCAAAGCCTCTGCAAAACCTACAGAAGCCGAATCAGGAACTTGCTCATTTACGCTAAGCCCATGCCAATGTTTATTACTCGTTGTCGCAAGTTTTATGATATCTCCTTTAGCAAAAAGGGGAGAGTGCTGAAGAAACTGCGACTTTAACATAACACCAGCCACGTGATTTATATTATGTCTCCTGTAAATAAACTTTTTTTCAGATTTTTCTTTTTTTTTCTCATTGACTACGCTCTTGCAATAAGCATGGCACTTTGGAACATGGACTTAGCACCATTAATAATTTGAACGTTTGCTTGATAAGCTCGACTCGCTGTTATCATATCCACCATCTCGGTCACCGTATTTACATTTGGATATTGTACATACCCCTGTTTGGGGCCAATGTTGATAGCATCAGGATGAGAAGGGTCGTACACCAAACGCAAAGGTGCGGTATCATCCCTTTCCACTTTTGAGACACGAACCCCCTGTCCTTTTCCTGGCCTTATGCCAAAAGGATATACAGGAGACCTCCATCGGGTTCGCAAGTTAATTGGTTGCATAATAACACGCCGCCTTCTATAGGGGCCATCAGATTCTGTGCTTCTGGTGGTTGTTGCGTTCGCAATGTTGTTGGAAATCACATCCATTTTGAGGCGCTGTGCTGACAGTCCTGTGGATGCAATTCGAATTGAATTAAACATACTAATTTATATTAATTAGCTCCCCGGCCTCAAAACAAGATTCATCATCTTAAAATGAGACTGCGTAAGTGTCGATAAAGCTTGAAACCGAAGTTGGTTTTCCACCGCCCGACTCATTTCATGTTCCATATCTATATTGTTACCATCGTTTCTCATCGTGGATAAATAATCAATGTGTGCCTTAGGTTGAACATCTTTGTAGTTCATCTTTCTAAAGAAAGGGATATGACGCTCACGGCTTAGTTTAGCAGGAATTGCATTTTCCTTTACATATTTTTCAGACTCAAAAACTCGTCTAAGTTGCGCCTCAAAGCTAACTTCAGATCGCTTAAAATGGGGAACATTTACATTTGCAATATTATCAGCGATTACATTACGCCGAAAAACTTCAACATCCATTCCTTTTTTAAGAAGGTAACTTGTTTTGCCCCAGTTAGAACCCTCGAAAATCATACCCTAGGGATATCGGTAATCTTTTTTATTTTTTAAGTCTTTTTTTCTAAAATATTGTACTGAGAGTCAAAATAGAAAAGAATGTCTGTGCTATGTTAACTCGGCATATTAGTCTTCCAACTAGTGTTCTTATTGTGATAACGAGTATGGTAGGAACTGGCATTTTTGTCACCACAGGTGATATTCTTATGATTACCCAAAACTCATTTCTTGTTTTGGCTCTTTGGTTGTTGGGAGGTATTATAGCACTCTGCGGTTCCCTGAGCTACGCCGAACTCGCTACAATGATGCCAAAAGCGGGTGGAGAGTATACCTATCTGAAAGATATATTTGGTAAACTACCTGCCTTTCTATCGGGTTGGGTCTCTCTGCTTATTGGTTTTTCGGCTTCTATCGCAATTAGCGTGCTTGCCTTACAACTTTATGTAGAAAAATTATTTATTTCACTCTCTGAAACACACTTACACGATACATCAATATTAAGCAACAGTCAATACATTAAAGATTTTTTTCCCTACATCATTGTTGTCATTTTGGGTTTAATACATTCTTTTGGCATCCAACTGAGCATCCATTTCCAAAATATATTATCTATTCTAAAGGTAAGTGTGATGGTTCTTTTTATCCTTTTCGGCTTATTCGCTCTCGATTTTTCTCATATTGATCGCCTTTTCACTAATTATTCTTCAAATTCAACCCATCATGGAGAGGAGACAATTTTTCAAAGTTTCTCTAATATAGGGCTCGCTTTGCTTATTATTACCTTTGCGTATTCAGGTTGGAATGGAACAGCATATATTGCTGAGGAAATAAAAAATCCTGAGAAAAGTTTGCCAAAAAGTTTATGGATAGGCACAATCATCACGATTGGCTTCTATTTATTAAGTAACGCAGTCTTTCTAACGTCTATGACTGGTGAAGAAGTAATGCAAACAAAGACCATCGGAGAAGCCTCAGCAAAATCTATTTTTCCTCGTCACTCTGCCATTATATTTAATATTGGAATCATTTTTGTGCTACTATCTTCTGTTTCTGTGCAAATGATGGTCGGTCCCCGAATATACTATGCAATGGCTAAAGATCGGATTATTTTTTATTCATTAGCAAAAGTTAATAAAAAAAACCAAACTCCTCAACGAGCTATTTTCCTACAAATGATGATTGTTTTAACTTATCTTGCCTGCAACCTTGACTTGAATTGGCTAATGACCTATATGGGTTTCGCTTTGAGCATTTTTCCTTTCTTGACAATTATTGGGCTCTTCTATCTCAGAGATAAAGAACCAAAACGAACGAGACCGTATCGGGTTCCTTTATATCCTGTCGTGCCAGCGTTCTTTTTAGTGGGGTCTTTGGGTACTATGCTGGCGGCACTTCTGTCTTGGAGCTGGAATTCTGTGGTTGCCATTATCGTTGTTCTGACAGGAGTGCCCGTCTTTTTTATTTGGAGGAAAATATTACTCATTATCTCCCCCAAAAGCCTAGAGTAGATTAAGTCAAAGTCTATTCTTAATTCATCAAAAAAGTTTTTTTCAAATACTTAATTCTTTTTTCTGAATTTTTTGCAAATGGACTGTTTTTAAAGCTTAAAACTTTTTCATAAGACCTAACCGATCGTTCATAATCTTTGTATTGATTGGATTCTTCGAGTATACGCCCCAGCAGAAACCATGCCATATCAAAACCAAGCCAGACCGTCTTATTTTCATGTCCATTATACGATTGTGTTTCTTGACTTTTCCTCAGAAGAGGGAGTAAGCGATCCAGTGCAAAATCATATTTCTTTTCTTTAATATGGAGAGATGCTAACTGAAGCCTCGTTTTTTGTACCCAAGTAGAATCTTCATAACGAGCAACCAGAAGCGAATAATACTCTTTCGCCAAATTTAAATAATCTGTTTTGTATGGATTTTCCAAATAGTATGTTGCCCAACCATCTGCGAGCATAAAATATGCTTCAGGCTTATCCGCCTCATCGAGAGCATCAATCTCGGATAAAATTTTTTTTTCTCCCGTAGAAGTTTTTAGATTAATCAGAGCGATGCGAGCTTTGGGGGATATCTTGCCATCTTCCTCTGCAATACATTTTTGAAAATATTCTTTTGCCTTTCTTATATTTTTCCTTTCTAGGTACTGATACCCAAGATCCAGAAAGGCTTGGGAGTCACTGAGACTTTTTTCTTCTGGTTTAAGTGTGACCGTCTCAAATTGAGAAGTGTCCACATTTTGAATGATGTCTTCGCCTCCATTGCTTTGTTCAATCTCTTGATCCCCTTGATTTTGCTGAGAGAAAATAACGAAGCTAATGAGTGGAAACAAAAAGAGAATACTGAGTGAGCGTGAAGCGATTAACGCTAAGACCTTCATTCAATGAAGGCCAAGTCGATTTCTTTTTCTTTTTTCTTCATCTTCTTTTTTTCTAAAAAATTTAGCTCATCATATTGATAATTTTGAAAAGTTTTACTCTCTTCTTTTTGGAGAGGAAGATCAAAAATTGGGTCTGTACTCATTTTCTCATGAGTCATCATCCGCTGGTCATTTGGCCGTTTCAAAGCAGGACTCTCTTCTTCATTAATGAGACCGGGAACATTACGCTGACTTCTCAGTTCATTTGCAGGGGATATAAAATCATCAGACTCACCCTTCAGGTGGTCAATAGTATCGCGAGAAATGGGGCGATGAAAGTTTTCATTTTTGAGCTGATTTCCCGTGAGAGACTCGATATCAAACTCGACATCTTCTATCAATGTAAGTCTTTTACTGTTCTCCTCCCGTATTTGGCCTAAATAAAATAGATCATTAGATTCACCAGCAACTTGAAACCCCCCTGGTTTAGCATCTTGAACCCCTTGGATAATTGCTGAAAGTATACCAACCAAAGCAAGGATGGCTCCCAAGGCGATGGCCGCTTTCTGAATCAAATCCTTCACATCAGCAGAGATTTGATCAATGAAATAGTCTATTTTTTTAAAGAATTGATTCATATTTTAATTATCGTTTAATCGGGTAAAATTATGAAACACTTTTGTTTCGTTTATTCATATACTCATTGAAAGGCGATCTCTACGGTCAATCGTTTTAAAGTCTTTAGTTTTAGTTATTGTATCAAAAGACTTACTTATCTGATAATCCGGAATACCCATCTTTCTAAGCTTAAGATCAAGCCAAGCACCCTCCATATTGATAACACAAGCAATTTTTCCATGTGTATGAACTTGATGTCGAATTAACCAACGAGCACAGTTTGCAGAGACTCCAGCAAGAGCCATATCAATTTCAATTATATCATTCAAGCGCACTTCTCTTTTGTATTCAATAAATTCTCTGATGACGATGGGGCCAAGGCTTTGTTCGCCAAAATTTTCAAAATTTATTTTCAGAGCATCTCTAAAAAAACCGACTCGAACATTTGTGGCATACCGTGAATAAGCCGTATGTTGCAGGTGACCATTCATATCGACGTCTACCCATAATACCTCAAATTTTTTAGAATACGTCATCATGTTCTATCTTCTATAGGTACGTATTTGATGTTCCTTTGCCCAACATATTCTGCTCTGGGACGAATCAAGCGATTATTTTCGTACTGCTCCATGATATGAGCGACCCACCCCGAAATTCTACTTATAGTAAAGACCGTAGTGAACATGTCAATAGGAAAGCCAATAGCGTGGAAAACCAACGCAGAGTAAAAATCAATGTTAGGTAATAAGCCCTTTTTTTCTTTTACGTAGTTTTCGATCTTTTCAGCAATTTGGTAGTATTTATCGTAACCCCTCTCGTTGCAGAGTTTTTCACAAATTGGTTCTAAAATCTTGGCTCGTGGATCACCCTTTTTATAGACACGGTGGCCAAACCCCATAATCCTTTCTCCCTTGGCAAGTTTTTGGTCAATCCACTCATGAGCATCTTCTGGACTTTGGATATCCAAAATCATTTCCATAACTTTTTGATTCGCACCACCATGTAAAGAGCCCTTCAAAGTATTCACTCCTGAAACGATTGCAGAGTAGATGTCAGCCATAGTTCCCATAGTCACTCTGGTAGCAAAAGTAGAAGCATTGAGTTCGTGTTCAGCGTATAAGACGAGACATTGATCTAGTGCATGCACGGATGCCTCGTCTGGTTCTTCTGAACGTAGCATATATAGACAATTGTTTGCAAACGAAACATCTTTTTTAGGTTCAACAATTGATTTCGCCTTTCGATATCTCTCGTAAGCACACATCAATACAGGAGCTTGTGCAAGGATGCGAATAGCAATTGCTCTCCTAGAGTTGGATTCTAAATCATTGGCCTTCAAGTCAAAGAGCCCTATCGCTGATATGAGATGTCCTAAAACATCTTGAGGATGTGCTTTCCTGGGTAGATGGTGAATCAATTCTTTTACTGCATGAGTGACTTCACTATTGTTTTGAATTTCTTCAGTGAATCTTTTAAGTTCTTCAGAACCGGGAAGACGGCCATACCAGAGTAGATAAGTCGTATCTTCAAAGCTTGACTGTGAAGCAAGCTCTTCAATCGATATACCTCTATAAAAAAGTTGTGAACCTTCAATTAGGGTTACTTTTGAAGGAAGTACCTTCACTTCTTCTAAGCCGCTGTGGTGATCTGTTGACATTTTATTGGGACAAGAATATTTACATCTTAGCTTTTGTGATTACGAATAATGCGATCAGACAAAGAAATATTGGAGTCAAAAATAAACCTAAAGACCAATTTGCTCCATGATGTATGGGAGTCGATTTCTCTGTATATCTCAGGAGCAATTTTGCGAAGCTTGGGAAGATAATTCCAAGGGAGCGTAGGGAAGTCATGATGTTCACTATGATGACCTACATGTAGAGAGGGGAGACTGAGGATGCCATAGTAGCTATAAGTCTCTTGACTACCTTCAAATATAAAGTGTTCTTGAATGATTCTTCCACCAACAACACTAAAACCAAAACAAAACCAAAAAGAGGCCGCAATATACAATAGAGCAACGAAGCCAAAATAATGATACATGGCGACATCATAACCAATGGTAAGAACAACATTAGCAACAACCCATGGGTCAATATCTTTGACTTTTTTTACCCGTATCGCACGTAAACTTTGAAAAATAGGAAACATCAAAAGCCAGAAAAACTTACGATACCAAATATTTTTTACAAGCCCAAGCTCCCACTTAGAAGGAATATCAGCATCTATTTCATAAGTTCCCATTTGGGTATGATGTTTTAGATGATATTTTTTGAAAGAAATTGCAGACGGAATAAACATATGTATATTTACCAAAATACCTCCTAGTAGATTCCATTTTTTTCTCTTGAAGACCATATCGTGGGCAAATTCATGAATAAGGGCGATGCAAGTATGATTAATTATTGTACCAAAGAAGAAAGCAACGGGCAACACAAACCACCAAGGCTCATGACGAAACAAGATGGCTAGGAAGGTCTGTAACGAAACGGCACAAATAGCAATGAGAAAACTCCAATGGTTTTTTTTGCGAGTCCATTCTTTGACCTGAGGATGTGCCCTCAATATCTTCTTAGCCCTTTGAGGGTGAACTTCTGATTCAGTCGTTACAAAATTAAAACAAGACACCTAGTATCAGGGTTTTCTGCATATTTGACTTGTCAAGTAATTTTGATATTTCGGTCGTGTCATATTTAATCAAAGTTTCTATTTGCGATGAATAATTCTTGTATAGACCACTTATGATTCGTCATTTCTGTAGCCATTGCTGGGGTGATTTGAATTGGTTTTCCTCCCTCATACTCAGCTAGACTTGAATGTGGAAGGCAGAAATTGTAATAATTAGCAACAAAAGAATTATGCCCCTGCATATATTTGAATTTTTTTGAAAAACCCTGACTTTTACGCTCTATTCTATGATTGTGTTGGCGAAGAGTCAAATTATTCCTTTCTACAGCAAAGGTGTTCATCTGATGACTTACTGAAGAGTTTGCAATATATTCATCTAGTAGCTTTTGATCACCAAAGATTAGAGATTTGTCAACTTCCTTACATCTCCCTTTTTCTATTCTCTTAATTATTTGCCCATAACATAGAGATTTGGGTGATTGAAGCTTTCTAGTCATTGAGTCAAATTTACCATAAACTGAAAGAATGGCATCACTATATCCCTCATATCCATCAGAGGTAATCAAGAATTTATCTTCCCTCTTTGGCTTACTTCTTGTTTTTACCTTGGTCAGTAACTTTCTAGCATTCACTGAGGTCCTCTTGCCTGTTATATGCGCTAAAATGAGCTTTTCTACAGGCAATACTGCAGTAAAAGTCCAGATATCCCCTATTTCATCACTTAATCGCTCAGTCTCTGATAGATTGTATTGTTTTTTAAAGACAAAACCCCAATGCTCGTCTAATTGAATTTCATTGAAAGACAGGTTTTTGTATATATTTTTTTTCAACTTTTAGTGAATCTTCACCTGCTGCTTTAACCCAAGCAAGAACTGTATCCTTGCTGATACCAAAGACTCTTCCGGTAGCTCTAATGCCACAGCCCTCAACTGTGTTTTGTAATACCCGAGTAATGGTTTCTTTGCTTTTCTTGCGACGAAAAAAAATAGTGCCTTTATTCTCTGAAAAGCATCTACCACAAGCGGTGCACTTTAAATAGGCTATTTGTTTGTACTTACCAGACATATAAGCAAAGCGCACATTTCCTTCATTTACCTTATGATACTTATGGCAGTCTGTATTTTGACAGCTAAAACCACTTGTATCAAAGGTATATTTTCTTTTGTTCATAATGAGACATAACCTTAATTTAAGGGAGATAAGTCAATTCCTTTTTTAATTGGAAACTTTGATTAAATATGACACGACCGATATTTCTATTACAGAAACCAATTACATATCTGATAAATTTCCTTCCCCAAAAGCCCCTGCCTTCCCTTTGGAAGTTTGCCTCAATTGGTACGGTGAACCTTAAAGGGCAAGGCAGGTTTAGGTTTTAAGGAAAGAAGGTTGCTCGGATAATTTATGAATTGAGATGATCAGACGTACGATTCAGTCTTTAGTCTTCCATGGCGTTGGATATAAAAAAATACACGAATATATCCAGCAAAAGTTAAAAAATAAAGCTATTTCTATCGGAAAAATCGTATTTTTAGACTTATGAAGCAAAAAAATCTCTTATTTTTGCCTCCTGGTGGCACTGGAAGTAGTAGGGTACATGATGGTAGAATCACAACCGAGCACCCAAATGAAATGTGGGCTGTTTATGGGAAAAAGTTTTGGACAGCTTGGTTTACAAATTTGTAAAGGGTTAAAAATGAGCAAGTTCTTTCTGTCAATCAATTTGAGTCACTTGCTTGGGCAAAAATAAGAGATTTTTTTGCTTTTAGTTTGAGTTCCTTCCCAGCTTCGTCACACCGTATAAATTTTATGTATCTTTGTAAAAAAAAGGGTCGTGTCATATTTAATCAAAGTTTCTATTTGCGATGAATAATTCTTGTATAGACCACTTATGATTCGTCATTTCTGTAGCCATTGCTGGGGTGATTTGAATTGGTTTTCCTCCCTCATACTCAGCTAGACTTGAATGTGGAAGGCAGAAATTGTAATAATTAGCAACAAAAGAATTATGCCCCTGCATATATTTGAATTTTTTTGAAAAACCCTGACTTTTACGCTCTATTCTATGATTGTGTTGGCGAAGAGTCAAATTATTCCTTTCTACAGCAAAGGTGTTCATCTGATGACTTACTGAAGAGTTTGCAATATATTCATCTAGTAGCTTTTGATCACCAAAGATTAGAGATTTGTCAACTTCCTTACATCTCCCTTTTTCTATTCTCTTAATTATTTGCCCATAACATAGAGATTTGGGTGATTGAAGCTTTCTAGTCATTGAGTCAAATTTACCATAAACTGAAAGAATGGCATCACTATATCCCTCATATCCATCAGAGGTAATCAAGAATTTATCTTCCCTCTTTGGCTTACTTCTTGTTTTTACCTTGGTCAGTAACTTTCTAGCATTCACTGAGGTCCTCTTGCCTGTTATATGCGCTAAAATGAGCTTTTCTACAGGCAATACTGCAGTAAAAGTCCAGATATCCCCTATTTCATCACTTAATCGCTCAGTCTCTGATAGATTGTATTGTTTTTTAAAGACAAAACCCCAATGCTCGTCTAATTGAATTTCATTGAAAGACAGGTTTTTGTATATATTTTTTTTCAACTTTTAGTGAATCTTCACCTGCTGCTTTAACCCAAGCAAGAACTGTATCCTTGCTGATACCAAAGACTCTTCCGGTAGCTCTAATGCCACAGCCCTCAACTGTGTTTTGTAATACCCGAGTAATGGTTTCTTTGCTTTTCTTGCGACGAAAAAAAATAGTGCCTTTATTCTCTGAAAAGCATCTACCACAAGCGGTGCACTTTAAATAGGCTATTTGTTTGTACTTACCAGACATATAAGCAAAGCGCACATTTCCTTCATTTACCTTATGATACTTATGGCAGTCTGTATTTTGACAGCTAAAACCACTTGTATCAAAGGTATATTTTCTTTTGTTCATAATGAGACATAACCTTAATTTAAGAGAGATAAGTCAATTCCTTTTTTAATTGGAAACTTTGATTAAATATGACACGACCAAAAAAAGAGTAAAAAAAAGAGTATCCATGTTGTATGGATGTATTTGTTGGATTCGTTGGGAAGGAAATAATAGATATGGAAAAAAGAAGAGGGGAGTCTAGTGCTCCAATATTACGTATATGGTGAAGACTCTTTTTGACAAAGTGTGGGAAGAGCATACAATACCCGTTTGCTTTTCTGAAGATTCTTCCGACAAAAGAGAGCTTATCTATATTGATCTCCACCTTGTTCATGAGGTTACTTCGCCACAAGCGTTTGAGGGTCTTCGCATGCATTCACGAAAACTTCGCCGACCTGACCTCACTTTTGCCACGATGGACCACGGCATCCCCACGATCAACCGTGACCAGCCAATTAAAGACCTTATTAGTGCAAAACAAGTAGCAATCTTGAAAAAAAATTGTGAAGAATTTGGTGTTGAACTCTATGACTTAAACTCACCTGATAATGGTATTGTTCACGTCATTGGGCCTGAATTGGGTCTCACCCAACCGGGGAAAACAATTGTCTGTGGAGACTCCCACACATCAACGCATGGTGCTTTTGGAGCTCTTGCCTTTGGTATCGGAACAAGCGAGGTCGAAAATGTTTTGGCAACGCAATGTCTTGTACAGACAAAGCCTACTGCGATGAGGGTGAACTTCACTGGAAAGCTTCCTGATGGAGTGTATGCCAAAGATATGATTTTAGCCTTCATCGGTAAAGTTGGCACTTCAGGTGCCACGGGCTATGTTCTAGAATACGCAGGAGAATGTATTCAATCGCTCAGTATGGAAGCTCGTATGACTATCTGTAATATGAGCATTGAGGCTGGTGCTCGTGCTGGCATGATCGCTCCCGATGATAAGACCTTTTCTTATCTTGAATATCGCAGGTTTTCTCCCAAGAGTGATGACTGGGAGGCTGCTCTAAAATATTGGGGAACGCTTTGTTCTGATGAGGATGCCTCCTTTGACGAGGAGGTCACGATTGATTGTTCTCAATTAGAACCCCAAGTCACATGGGGCACTTCTCCCGGAATGGTGACGCATGTAAATCATGTAGTACCATCCCCTGATGAGGCAAAAGATTCTGTTACTAAGCAAGGCTATACAAACGCTATTAAATATATGGATGTGCAACCAGGAACCAAGATTCAGGATATTCCTATCGATAAGGTGTTTATTGGTTCGTGTACAAATTCACGTATTGAAGATATGAGAGAGGCCGCTAAAGTCATCAAAAATCAAAAGAAGGCTGACAGTGTTAAACAAGTTTTGGTGGTTCCTGGAAGTTACCGAGTGAAAGAAGAAGCGGAGAAAGAAGGTTTACACTCAATATTTTTAAATGCTGGCTTTGAATGGAGAGACCCTGGGTGTTCAATGTGTTTGGCTATGAATGATGATGTTTTGCGTCCTGGCGAGCGTTGTGCATCAACCTCAAATCGTAATTTTGAAGGCAGACAGGGGAAAGGTGGTCGAACTTTTTTAGTCTCTCCTGCAATGGCTTCTTTAGCGGCTGTTCACGGCCATTTTGTCGACAGCCGAAAAGAGTTCTAATGAAAAAATTTGTCACTCTTGAATCAACAGCCTGTCCTTTAGATGTGCCTAATGTTGACACAGATCAAATTATACCCAAACAATTTCTAAAAAGAATAGAAAGAAAAGGCTTTGGTGAGTTTTTATTTTTTGATTGGAGGCGTACAGATGAAGACACTCTCAATCTTGGTTTTAGTTTGAATCGACCTGAATATCAGGGAGCCAAAATATTACTTACTAGAGACAATTTTGGATGCGGTTCGTCACGAGAACACGCTCCATGGGCTCTTCTTGACTTTGGTTTCGTTTGCATTATCGCACCTTCTTTTGCGGATATATTTTATAGTAACTGTTTTCAAAATGGAATTTTACCAATTAAACTTCCTAAAGAGGAGGTTGATCAACTATTTATGATTATCTATGAAACTCCCCAAGCTTCTTTTCTTATCGAGCTCCTTCAGCAAAGGATTACAATCAATAAGGCAAAGAGTAAAAAAAAAATTATATCGTTTGATATTGAAGCGAGTAAAAAAGAGAAGTTATTAAAGGGTTTGGATGATATTACAACTACGCTCCTTTTCGAAAAGCAAATCGAAGCTTTCGAGCTTGAGAGACGATCAACAATATGCTAAACCCAATCAAACAACCAAAAATAGAATAGAAGCCTCCTACATGAGTGAATAGAAGGCCTGGTTTGAAGTCGACTTGTTGTAGAATAGCGTATTCGTAATGATAGAGTAATAACAAGTGTCTTACAAGAGGGTGTGCTTCTTTCAATTTTTTTAGAAGTTTGACATATTTTTGGTGCCTCTGGATTTGACGAATCATCGTCTTCCCCGTGTTTTGAAAATCAGAATCAGAATGATTCAAATGTTTTGATACATATTCTCGCAGACTCTTCTTACTTTGGATGGCTGCTTTTCGATGTTCTAAAACGGTTTTTTTTGCCTCATAAAAAACTCCTTTAAGCACATGAACGTAGAGGTTGTTATACTGAGGGAGTTGATGCAATAAAAAACCAATGGATAAAATAAAAAGAATTTTGAGGAAGCGGAATATCATAATCGTTTTTATGACATTTGAGCCCACTGATTGGGTTGATAATATTGAGACATTTTTTGATAAGGAGTATTTTTAGGAGGTTGATACCCATAAGGATAAGAGACGTGCATGGGAAGAGACATAAGAATGGATTCAACCCTCCCATTTGTTTTGAGTCCAAATAACGTACCTCGATCATAAACAAGGTTAAATTCGACATAACGTCCTCTTCTGATTAATTGAAAATTTTTGTCTGCTTTGGAAAATTTCTCTTGTTTTCGTCTATCGACAATCGGCAGATAACTAGATAAAAATTGATCTCCAACATTTTTTACCAGTTGAAAATACTTTTCTGGCTGATTTTTGAGGTAGTCAAAAAATATTCCTCCAATTCCGCGCATTTCGTTTCGATGTTTGATCATAAAATAATCATCACATTCTTTTTTGTGTCTCAAATAATCATTGGGAGTTATGTCATTTACTGCTTTTCTTAATGTTGTGTGAAAATGCGAAAAATCTTCTTCATGGGGATAATAAGGGGTCATATCAACTCCTCCTCCGAACCATGAGTCTTGATCTTCCGTCTCAAAATATCGAAGGTTCATATGTACAGTGGGAATCCGTGGAGAAAAAGGGTGCAAAACAAGAGAAATACCACAGGCGGCGAACTCCATGGGGCACTTCTTGAAATGAGAGGCAATTTCTTTGGGGAGTGCTCCCATTACTGCTGATATATTCACACCACCTTTTTCAAAGATGTTTCCGTTTTCTATAATTCGTGAACAACCTCCACCACCCTCGTCATGTTGCCACTGGTCTTCACGAAACGTCTTTCCGTCTAGTTGTGATAGTTTCAAACAAATTTTTTCTTGTAAGTATTCAGTATAAGCAGACATTTTTTCAAACTGATGAGAGCTTTGCATGTTTAGTTTAATCAACCATCAGTGGTAGTGTAAAATAGAAAGAACTCCCATATCCGATCTCGCTTTCTACGTGAAGTTCTCCCCCTTGGGCTTCTATAAACTCTCGTGAAATAGGAAGAGCTGAGCCAGTACCTGTCACCTGCTTATTTTCTTGCGAGATAACCGAAGAGTAGAATATTTTTGATATATTTTCTTGAGATATGCCTCGCCCATAATCTTGCACCGAAAAACGAGCAAAGTTTCTTTCTGTGCTAACCTTAATAAGAAGCTTACCCCATCGGTTTGAATATCTTAGGGCATTGCCAATTAAGTTCATCAATACCCAAATTGTTTTTTGAATATCTGATTGCACATATAACTTTTCAGAAGGGGTATCTACATTCAACTGAATTTCTTTCTCTCTGAATTGTTCTTCAAATGGCCGGAGTGAATACTTGAGGATTGTTTCAATTGCATTCTTTTGAAAATTAAGCTTGATGTAGTTTTCTTGGGTCATTAAGGTATTGAGTCATTATCATCGCCTTTGCTACGTTTAAAAAATGGCACATTTTCTTCACAAGAAATGATGAGCGGTTATCATTAATGATCTGGTCATTTATGTCTGTTGTCTTGAGAAAATGACCGTAGCCTTTTTCATAATCCCACCTCCTCTTGTGGATTGAAATGTTCACTAAAACGGGTCAGATGTATCCCCTTCTGGACTGTAAGTATTATAGATGAGCTTGGTATCTAACGAATCAATAAGTTTATCAAATAGAAAAACCTCATCACTCTCATTCAAATAGTCGCATGTACAGTGTTGCAAGAAGAAACCCAAATTTTTTCTCACTTAATATAAACTTTCTTATGAAAAATTCGTTGCATAACGGTGATATAGTGTCAAGACATTATTGTTATCATTAGATTTTTTTTGTTTTTAGTTTGAGTTTCTTCCCAACTTCTACAACAATTTTTATTCTTCTGATGCTGCCTTGTTTTGTTCTCGTTCTTTTTTTTCAAAAACCGGGCCATCCAATTGAATGATAATTTCCCCCGAATCTTCTGGTAACTCTTGAGAGTCATCATAATTTAATTCCTTTGAGAAGTCAACAGGCTTTACTTGTGTGAGTTTTTTAATACCAAAGTTATAGACAAGTTTAACCGATGTAATAAAATTACTGTTTTCTGCAAATGGATTAATTCCAAATGAGGCATGGACTTGATAAGCACTAAAACCATATGAAGTGCCTCCTCCAAACCAAAAGAGACTTTGACCAATCGAAGTGTATTGATATCTCGTAAGCCCATAAATCTTGAAGGAATAAAAATTGAACAACAGTTTGCTGCCCCATGCCAAATTGTAGTATCCTTCCAGAAAATAATCAAATTGTGGGCCCATCTCTAAATTGAACCAATGGGGCAACCATTTGCGAAGAACAAAACTACTAGAACCAGTAATTTTTGATGGAAGGGGGCTGCCTACGGAATCAAAAGTAATGGCTGGTCCAAAGTTATTTCCAGCGACGGATATCCATAATTCATTATTATTGATACTAATTTTTTTTTTAACGCCAAAATCAGCAGCAAACCCAAATGCATTGAATGTATGTAGTTTCTGCTGAATTACTTTGATCGAGGCTCCAATGAGAATCCCCCAAAAAAACTTACGGGAGTAGTTGAAGCCTCCATAAAAATCGTAAGCAGCCGCCACACCCTGTGCAACACTATTCTCATCGACAAGAGAGATGCTTCCATAGTATAAAAAACTAATGGTGACACTTAATGTTCCATAAAGGTCGCCAAACCAATAGAGAAAGGAGGCATTTGAGAAGAAAACATCGCTTAAAAATTGAGACGCATTGACGGCGGACTCCATATAATATTGAGAACTATTTTCAGGGAGTGTGCTTGAAGCTGGGTTGGTATAAATTCCATCCAAGCCAAGCAGGCTTGCAGAATGGCCAATTGAGTGTTGCTGAACATTGTGCGGTAAATTCAAAAATAGAGCACCAGAACCAATATCTTGGGAGAAACGGGAAGTCACACTAAAAATAAAAAAATAAACCAAAAGAAATAAAACTCTGCCCATAACACATCCACCTAATATTAACTTTGCCAATCTTACAACAAAAAAATATCACATAATTGATAAAATTTGTCAGTAGTGGACTTGTTGTCGGCAATTGGACTGTGTAAGTTTGACGAAAGTCAAATAGAAAGTGTTCGATTTAGAAAGACTGAAATTTAAAAGGAGTGGTTTAACCCCCTAAAACTGGACAGTCTTTTTCTTATTCTTTTAGATATTTCTCCTCATATTTTTGAGGTGTCACCCATCCTAAAGCTGAATGTGGCTTCATCGTATTATAAAGATGGATAAACCTGAAGATACTTTTTTGAGCTTCTTCAAAGTTTTGATATTCTGATAAATTAATTTCTTTATATTTAATTGTTTTATTCAATGATTCGGCATGAGCGTTTTCATACACATTACCACGACACATGGAAATATTGATTCTACTTTCTTCTAATAGAGCGATATACTCATTTGAGCAATATCTGACGTCAGCATCAGTATGATGGTAGTAATTTTGTAAATCTCCTATTTCTCTTTTAAGCGAAAGAAAGGCTGCTATGACCAGTTGGGTGTTATTTTTATCAGAAATGGCCGCTCCTACGATACGGCGACTCATAAGCCTCATGAGCAAAGCTAAATAGTGGTCTTTCGAATTAATATCAAAATAGGTTATATCGCCAACAATTACCTTGAAGGGATCAGCTTGCACACTTTTAATCAAATTGGGATATTTTCTGAAATTATGCTTAGATTGGGTAGTTTTTGGCTTCAAAAACACCTTTTTAGTGCATAAAAGTCTATTTTCTTTCATAATTCGGTAAACTCGCTTCTTATTTATTGTAAAGCCTCTATCTTTTAGAATTTGCGTCATCGAGATATAACCTACTTGGTTCAATTGATCACTAATTTCATGGATAGATTTTAGAATCGTTGAATCATCTTTCTTCTCCTTCGACTTATAATAATAAGTTGACTTTTCTAGTTTCATAACTCTGCAACTCCTTGTGATCCCAAATTCTGTGCTGAGGCTATTCTTGATAATTTCTCTTTTTGCCTGTATTCTTGAAGAAGTTTTTCCGTTTTTTTTAAAATCTGATTTTCTATCATTAAGTCAGATAAGGCCGATTCTAAATAGGAAATTTTTTTTCTCAATTCTAACTCAACCCCATTTTTATCTTCAAAGCCTTCGGAAACCAGCTGTCGCTTCCATCTCGATAAAGTTGCGACTGAAATCATCTCTCTCTTAGATATTTCTGCCGTGCTAGTCTGACCTGAAATCATCTCCAAAGCCAATCTCTCTTTTGCTTCCTTACTGTATCTTTGTCTTTTAATCATAGTTTTACCTCCTAAATTTAACACAATAAAGTGTCCAGTTTTAGGGGGTTAAACCAGAGATCATTCTTAAATCTGACAATGTCCCTATCAAACTAAAGTCCGATTCGATCATTTACTTTGTGACAAGTCAATTAAAATTACTTAAATAAAGCATAAAAATATCCGACCAAGTTAGTATGGATTATCATTGGAAACATGAGCATTTTTTGGGCTTTGAATTTCCTGAACAATACCAAATGGAAATTGGTGAAAATCATTTGATCGAAATCAAGGGAAATCTCTTCAAAGGAAAGGCTAAAATTAAAATAACAACCCCTCAAGGTAATTGCAACGAAAGTACAATTAGTAACGGTGTCGTGATTGATGAAAGAGATAGAAACACGAATAAAAGTAAATACCTTGATTTTTTTTTTGCCTCATATAATCGGGAGATCAGCTCACTTCCTGATCAGGGTCTTCTCACAATCATTGGAGAAAACTATGGAGTACTCACTAATTTTCTTGATGAGCAAAGTCTTGGCGATAATAAAAAAGAATCTGATCTAAATATTTTATTGCGTATCCCTCGAAAGTTATTTTATATTTTTAACAACTATTTTCGAGTAATCTTTCGACGACCACGGCTTTTTGACATCTTAGACGCTTGTCTTATTGCACTGGTTGGACTTGGTACGTATTACCAGAATTTTAGTTACTTTTCAAGTGGCCTTTCGACTGCGGGTATAGCAATGTGCACGGGATATTTTGATTGGTTAATCAGGAAGAGACCTCCTTATTTGATCAAAATTATTGCGGCCTCACTAATCGGAGGCTATCTTTCATACTCAGGTTTTTTTTATCAGTAGAATGATTTAATAATATGAAAACCTCAATGGTAATAGAAGCAATTAATATGGCTACCAAACATTAAAGTCCAGAGAATAGTAATTTACTTCTTCACAATGAGCATGGATATAAACTTTGCAAAATTGAGCTAGATGGTTTGGGGAAAATTATCATTCAATTGGATAGCCCAGTTTTTGGAAAAGATGAAAAGGAACAAGAACAGGGGAAACAGTTTTACTGTTTTGTAAAAAAAACAATTTAGAAGATATGACTGTCCACAATATCGAGGTTAGAATCACTCCGTGTATCCCACAATTTGGGTAAAATAATGATATATCAAAGAAAATGGGTATTTTAGCGAGCTAAGGGGGACAAATAAGTGTATATGATTTTGAAAAGCAACCATTCAGTATATTTCCCCCCAGTTCAATTTTTTGGATTTTTTTTTGCCCCGGGCAGGCTTTCTACGAGCTAGACCCTAGTTCTTTCCCAGCCTCGCCACACCATATAAATTTTTATTTATCTTTGTAAAAAAAGAGTATCCATGTTGTATGGATGTTTTTAACTTGGATTCTTGAGATCTAAACCTAAATTTTCAGGATTTATGCTTCTGTTGGCGACAGTTTTAACTTCGAAGAAGATAAGAAAGATGAGTCAATTAAGCCTTGGACTCCTATTTTTGAAAAATCGGCTTATGACTAAATTTTACTTTTCAGTTCAACCTTCTTTTTAACAATAGTTATGCGTCGAGTTATCATTACTATTATTTTTGCGTCTATATTGATCAATTGCTCTAACTCTGAAGATAATTCAACTGATACTGATACTGAATCAAGTTGTCTAATGAGTACTAGTGGAATTCACGAAGTAACAGTCGAAGCGAACCAGGAAATATGCGGTACTTGTACCGATGATTGTCAGCTAAAGCTATTCTTTCCAAAATCAGGTAATTATACTATAAGCTTAACTCAAGGAAACGTATCAGGAACTTGCGGAAGTGATCCTATTTCGACGAAATATAACTTAGTACTAACCGATATGCCTGGTAATACGACTTTATATCAAGGAACTCATTTAATGGGATTAAATACCTTACTGCGAACAGAAAGTTCGGACACAACAGAAACTGTTCATAGTATTGAAACCGACAATACAATATTATTGATAACACCATTGGCTCAGAATAGCTTTATTTGTGTTATTAATGGGCAGAGATATAATTATGCGGAATGGACAAATATCACAGAAACTACGTACAAAATCTCTATTTTTTGAGGGAAACCAGTAGCAAAATTTTAATGATACAAAATTTCTTATTTAAACGCCTATTCTCTCCAGACAGAGTGTAAGAGCTAAAATCTAACAGCTCACAATATAAAATTTTTCTCAGGTGACTTTCATGTAAACTTGAATCATGAGAAATGAATCTTCACTTAACATTAAACTATTCACTAATTCGTTACTAATAAAATAATGAAGCAAATCCCAAATGTATCAGAGAATCTTGGCCGACGGACTGTCGGTGTCAGCTCGCGCAGTTACAGCATAAGCTGAACGTTGAAGCGAGAATCCCAAAATTGACAGGCTCAGTGATAGATACTACCACCACGTTTCTGTGCGTATTTTTTTATTTCGCTTATTTGAGCAGGGATCGACAAGTCTTTATTGTCTTGTTGTTTGGAGCTGGCTCGCGCGTAAATGGCACCTCTCATTTAGCCGAGGAAAAGTTTGATAAGAATAGCCAAAGACAGAGCGGTATTGAACCCTATAAACAATCGAAGCCCATTTATTTTGATATTTAATCCACTTTCTACAGCGTCGATTCTTGCGTTTAATCCACTTTCTACAGCGTCGATTCTTGCGCTTAACCCACTTTCTACAGCGCCGATTCTTGCGCTTAACCCACTTTCTACAGCGTCGATTCTTGCGCTTAACCCACTTTCTACAGCGTCAATTTTCGTTTCAAAGTAATCTTTTGTAACCAAATCAGTTTGTTTCTGCTCGACAAACTCAAGTAGTTCTGTAGCTGTCTCTTTGGGTATATTCGCTTCAGTTAGTTTCTCAATTAATTGTAGAGTCTGAGAGGCTCCCATAATCGGCAGGTTTACATAAACCACCCAAAAAGTAAAGAAATTTAGCCCCTCACCGTGGGAGAGAGAAGGATGATAGTACCCCCCTACGACCATCATTAGTTGGTTCAGAATTGGTTCAAATCAAGTTATTTGGTTCAAAAGGCTTGGGTTTACTGGTAGAGCAAGTGAAAGACATTTTCCTAAAAAAGGTGCATCAAAAGGCCGACGTTAAATCATCAAATAAAACAGAGGTTCCTAATGAAGCACCCTTCTCAGGTTATTTGTCTAAACAGGTATTCGGCAGTAATGCGAAATAGTAAAGACAAAAAGTTATACAGAATGCAAATGGTTCATTATGCCAAGAAGCATGGTTTCAAGCCAACAGCCAGAATGTTTAAAACGACTGTAAAAACAGTAAAAAAGTGGTTTCGTAGGTTTGAATCAGAGAAATACGTTGGCTTGGAAGACAAGAGCCACGCTCCACACTACTCACCACATGCAATCACAGACTTTGAAAAGGCTTATGTTTGCTTTCTTAAAAAGAAACGTCGAGGCTTTGGTGCTCAGGAACTGAAGAATGTTTACCAACTAGACTTGAGTGTCAAGGCCATTCGCAGAGCGTGGAGGGAGCAAGCACTCTTGAAAAAAAAGCGTAGAAAACATAAAACGAAGCAAAATTTGCGTGAAATTAAGAAATTATGGGGTTTATTTAAGCAATTTGACGTAGATACGAAGCATTTATACGATATTCCTGAGCTTTGGCCTTATATTCAGGAAAATATTGTACCGAAATATCAATATACCTTCAGAGAAGTTTTTTCTGGCTTACAATTTCTAGCTTTTGCAGATGAGTATAATATGGCATACTCTTGTCTGTTTATGGAGGTAATTTTAGATCATCTTGTAAAATCAGGGGTTGATTTAAAGAAAAATAATACGAGAGGGCAAACAGATAATGGCTCAGAGTTTATTGGTGCTTGGAATAAAAAAGGAGATTCGGAGTTTACAAAAGTATTAGCCAGTTATGGTGTGCCACACCAGACGATCCCTGCTGGAGCGCATACTTGGCAGTCTGATGTTGAAACGACTCATAGATTGATTGAGGATCACCTTTACCTGAATGAAACGTATAATTCAAGAGAAGACTTTCTCAACAAAGCTGGCTCCTATCTATTGATGTTCAATTCAATAAGAAAAAATTCTTACAAAGAGAATAAATCGCCCTGGCAGCTGATCCGAGAGGAAAGCACAACTATTGACAAACAAATATTAAATTTACCACCGTTTCGACTGGACTATTTATTTCAAAAGATGCCAATGGTCGTAGGGGGGTACAATCCTATTCTCCATCCCTAAAAAGTTAGAGCTGTGGGTCGTGTCATATTTAATCAAAGTTTCTATTTGCGATGAATAATTCTTGTATAGACCACTTATGATTCGTCATTTCTGTAGCCATTGCTGGGGTGATTTGAATTGGTTTTCCTCCCTCATACTCAGCTAGACTTGAATGTGGAAGGCAGAAATTGTAATAATTAGCAACAAAAGAATTATGTCCCTGCATATATTTGAATTTTTTTGAAAAACCCTGACTTTTACGCTCTATTCTATGATTGTGTTGGCGAAGAGTCAAATTATTCCTTTCTACAGCAAAGGTGTTCATCTGATGACTTACTGAAGAGTTTGCAATATATTCATCTAGTAGCTTTTGATCACCAAAGATTAGAGATTTGTCAACTTCCTTACATCTCCCTTTTTCTATTCTCTTAATTATTTGCCCATAACATAGAGATTTGGGTGATTGAAGCTTTCTAGTCATTGAGTCAAATTTACCATAAACTGAAAGAATGGCATCACTATATCCCTCATATCCATCAGAGGTAATCAAGAATTTATCTTCCCTCTTTGGCTTACTTCTTGTTTTTACCTTGGTCAGTAACTTTCTAGCATTCACTGAGGTCCTCTTGCCTGTTATATGCGCTAAAATGAGCTTTTCTACAGGCAATACTGCAGTAAAAGTCCAGATATCCCCTATTTCATCACTTAATCGCTCAGTCTCTGATAGATTGTATTGTTTTTTAAAGACAAAACCCCAATGCTCGTCTAATGAGCTTGTGCAGGAACTAGGATTTTTCTTGCTTTTCTGTGTTCTTCTTTGTTTATGTCTTATTATGAAACGATTTATGAAAAGTGATAGAGATCAAGTTATGCTGTTTTCGCATACTATAGCAGACAATTTAGAAGAAAATCACGAGGTTTATGCCTTTGCTGCCTTGTTAGATAAAATTCCTATGAAACCATTTCTTTCTAAGTACTCAAAAGAAGGGGGTCGGGCTTACCATCCGGTTATAATGCTGGGATGCCTTTTTTATGGCTTTCATCGTGGATGGAGAAGCAGCAGAGAATTACAAAAAGCCTGTGAAGAGAACGACGCCATGCGTTATTTAGTTGGTGGTCATAAAGTAAAGTTTCGGTCTATTGCTGAATTCCGTGTTAATTTTGGTAAAGAAATTGGCGAAGTTTTTAATTACTCTGTATCTTTGCTATCCCACAAAAAGAAAAATATTGGTATTGATGTTAAGGTAGATGGAACTAAAATCAAAGCCAGTGCTGCTGACGATCAAACATACAAAAAGTCAGATTTAGAGGAACGTAAAAGAGCTATACAGCAAGAGATCTTAGAGTATCTACGCTCAGGTATGGAATTAGATATTGAGGAAGATAAACTATATGGTAAAGACAACAGTGGCTATGAGCTTAATCCTGAAGAGGTAGATACGATCATTGAGGAGTTTATTCGCTTACAAAAAGCGAGTGAAAAGGCAAAGAGAGAGTCATTAAAAACAGCAGAAGGAAAGCAAAGTGAACCAGCCGAGTTTTCTACATCTGTTGAAAAAGATTCTTCAGAAACTATAGAAGGTACACAGGATATAGAAGCTCTAAAAACAGGAGAAAAAGAAGTTGAGGTCTTTTTAGAAGATACAACTAATTCTCATGCTAACGAGCCAGAATTATTGATAAATGAAGACCAGGCTGCAGAGGATAATGATTCTGTTATGCTTAGGAAAGCTCAAAAGTATGTTACGATCAGTAAAAGTCTGGAAGAGAATCAAGAGTCTGCTTCTGATTCTAAAATAAATCTTACTGATCCAGATGCTAAATTCATGAAACGGAATGGTAAAATTTCTCAAAGCTACAACATTCAAGTTACCTCATCAGAAGGCTATATTTTGGCAGCTGACATTGCTGAAGCTAATTCAGAAAATGATTTAGAGCAATTAGCTCCTACCCTTTCTAAAGCTGAGTCAAACACAGGGACCAGTATACAGACAGCTTCTGCAGATTCGGGTTACTTTCATTCAAGTGGTTTGGAATACCTGGATTCAAAAGGGATCAATGGTTTTATACCTTCACCTGATCAGGTAGCCAAAGAAAGAAAAGGAGAAGAGGATTCAGGTTATGAAGCTCATCAGTTTAAATATGACGAGGATGATGATTCTTGGGTTTGCCCCGAGGGTAAAACCTTAGAATTTCATAATGAATCTGTGAAAGATAAAAAGAAATATACTCATTATCATGGTAAACCTCCTGACTGTGTCATTTGCCCTGCCAGAGAACAATGTTGTACGAGCGAAGAAGAGTTACGCAGAGGTTATCGCAAATTGTCAGTAGACTCTGGTTTTGCTTTAAAACATGAAATGATCAAGAAGATGAATTCAGAAGAAGCAAAGTCTTTCTATAAAAAGCGAGCTTCTGAAATTGAACCCATTTTTGGAATTTTGAAACAAGCCAAAAAGTTCAGAGAATTCTTGCTCAGAGGCAGTAAAAAGGTTCAAATAGAGGTAAAAATCGCAGCTACAGCATTTAATTTTGGCAAAATGGTACGAGAACAACTTGCATAAACTATAAATTCCTTGACATATTTGAAAAATGAGACTGACGCAGCAAATATCTCATAAAATGCACTGAAAAATCCTAGTTCCTGCACAAGCTCTAATTGAATTTCATTGAAAGACAGGTTTTTGTATATATTTTTTTTCAACTTTTAGTGAATCTTCACCTGCTGCTTTAACCCAAGCAAGAACTGTATCCTTGCTGATACCAAAGACTCTTCCGGTAGCTCTAATGCCACAGCCCTCAACTGTGTTTTGTAATACCCGAGTAATGGTTTCTTTGCTTTTCTTGCGACGAAAAAAAATAGTGCCTTTATTCTCTGAAAAGCATCTACCACAAGCGGTGCACTTTAAATAGGCTATTTGTTTGTACTTACCAGACATATAAGCAAAGCGCACATTTCCTTCATTTACCTTATGATACTTATGGCAGTCTGTATTTTGACAGCTAAAACCACTTGTATCAAAGGTATATTTTCTTTTGTTCATAATGAGACATAACCTTAATTTAAGGGAGATAAGTCAATTCCTTTTTTAATTGGAAACTTTGATTAAATATGACACGACCATTTATCTGGTCGTGTCATATTTAATCAAAGTTTCTATTTGCGATGAATAATTCTTGTATAGACCACTTATGATTCGTCATTTCTGTAGCCATTGCTGGGGTGATTTGAATTGGTTTTCCTCCCTCATACTCAGCTAGACTTGAATGTGGAAGGCAGAAATTGTAATAATTAGCAACAAAAGAATTATGCCCCTGCATATATTTGAATTTTTTTGAAAAACCCTGACTTTTACGCTCTATTCTATGATTGTGTTGGCGAAGAGTCAAATTATTCCTTTCTACAGCAAAGGTGTTCATCTGATGACTTACTGAAGAGTTTGCAATATATTCATCTAGTAGCTTTTGATCACCAAAGATTAGAGATTTGTCAACTTCCTTACATCTCCCTTTTTCTATTCTCTTAATTATTTGCCCATAACATAGAGATTTGGGTGATTGAAGCTTTCTAGTCATTGAGTCAAATTTACCATAAACTGAAAGAATGGCATCACTATATCCCTCATATCCATCAGAGGTAATCAAGAATTTATCTTCCCTCTTTGGCTTACTTCTTGTTTTTACCTTGGTCAGTAACTTTCTAGCATTCACTGAGGTCCTCTTGCCTGTTATATGCGCTAAAATGAGCTTTTCTACAGGCAATACTGCAGTAAAAGTCCAGATATCCCCTATTTCATCACTTAATCGCTCAGTCTCTGATAGATTGTATTGTTTTTTAAAGACAAAACCCCAATGCTCGTCTAATTGAATTTCATTGAAAGACAGGTTTTTGTATATATTTTTTTTCAACTTTTAGTGAATCTTCACCTGCTGCTTTAACCCAAGCAAGAACTGTATCCTTGCTGATACCAAAGACTCTTCCGGTAGCTCTAATGCCACAGCCCTCAACTGTGTTTTGTAATACCCGAGTAATGGTTTCTTTGCTTTTCTTGCGACGAAAAAAAATAGTGCCTTTATTCTCTGAAAAGCATCTACCACAAGCGGTGCACTTTAAATAGGCTATTTGTTTGTACTTACCAGACATATAAGCAAAGCGCACATTTCCTTCATTTACCTTATGATACTTATGGCAGTCTGTATTTTGACAGCTAAAACCACTTGTATCAAAGGTATATTTTCTTTTGTTCATAATGAGACATAACCTTAATTTAAGAGAGATAAGTCAATTCCTTTTTTAATTGGAAACTTTGATTAAATATGACACGACCATTTATCTTTGTAAAAAAAGAGTATCCATGTTGTATGGATGTTTTTAATTGGATTCTTTGGGAGGGGGAAATAATGGATAAAGAAAAAACAAGAGGGGAGTCTAGTGCTCCAATGATTTTGTCTGTAGTCGGTGGGTTTATTGGATTGCCAAGTGCTTTATGTGGTGCTGCTTGTGCTGCAGGCTTAACTGCAGCAGCAGGAAAAAAAGTGGGAGAATCAAATGAAGCAGGTGGTATATTCTTAGGATTAGGAATTGCTGGAGCACTTGTTGGAATCATTTTTGGTCTCTTCTCTAGATCTAAACCTAAATTTTCAGGATTTATGCTTCTGTTGGCGACAGTTTTAACTTCGTTGACTATATTTGCGGCTAATCTTTTAGGTATAGTTCCAGCTGCTTTGTTTTTAATAGCGTCTATACTTTCTTTTAATCAAAAGATGGTTAGTGCCTAAATTAAACAAAAAAAATCATCGTTGGTATATGTAAGAAGGGAAACGGAAAACCGGGATGCATGGGGGCTTCAAAGAAGTGTATTTGGAAAAAGTTTTGCTTGCGTGCGAATGATAAGAGTTTTCAAATTCTTGACCCAAGCTTGACAAAACTCGACGTTCATGATGTAGAGTTTAGAATTGATGGCATGAGAAAAATTTGAAAGAAAAAAAGAGTATACTTTAGCCAATGTTAAGGTTGGCGGGGCTTATGATACTCACAGATGTTATGCTCAAGCTTTGGTCAGTCATGCAGAAACAACTGTCCCTCTGAGGAAAACGGCTAAAACCTCACAAGAAAACCTGTCCAACCCTCCTTCGATAGGAGCTAGTTTGGGGGCTTAGTATGCCAGAGAATCGAAATATAGAACACCAGATAGCTTGCAATATCCTAAATGCGATGGCTTCTCCTGGTGCCCTAAAGTGTTAGGGTCGAAAACTTGCAGAAATGAGAAAAAGCTAGTTTTAAAATCATCTTCAAGCGGTTTATGCAACAACGCCTCTCTAATGACAAAGATCAATGTTTATTTATCGCCGACAAAGAACCCTTGGAAAAATCTTGCCATGGAAGAAAGGATTCTTACGAAAGAAAACCAAGAAGATTCAGATATTGTTTATCTCCTTTTTTATGAAAATCAGCCTTCAATTATTTTAGGTCGCTCTCTCAAGCAAGAAGAGGAAATTATTCCAAACAAGGGGGATATCCCTATTTTACGTCGAATAAGCGGAGGCGGAAGTGTTGTGCATTTCTCAGGTAATCTCAACTATTCTTTGATTTTTTCTCTTAGCAAATTCCCTCATTTTTTTCCAATTCATACTTCTTATGTATTAATTCTTCGTTCTTTGTGTCGTGTCTTCCAAAATCAAGGCTTTCACATCCATCACAATGGTCTCTCTGACCTTTGTGTCACCCAAGGTGGAACCACTCGTAAAATATCAGGCAACAGTCAAGCCAGAAAGAGAGGTAAACTGATGCATCATGGGACATTTTTATACCAACCAAATGATCGGCATAAAATTGCCTACTATCTAAAAAGACCTCCCAAAGAACCTGACTACCGAAAAGGTAGAAGACATGAAGACTTTATGATTTTAACACCGCTTAACATATCAAAATTTACTCTGATACGCATGATGACAAATGCTTTCCAAGAGACTTTTCACACTTCTCAAGTGAATGCTCTCAGTAATCTGTAAGAAAAATACTTTACCACATTTTGAGTATCTCTTTCATCTCAAATAGAGCGTGTTCAATCTCTTTTTTGTGAGGTGAGAATAAGATTATTCTTGGGTCTTTAGGGTCAAGTTGAATACGCTTATCATTTTGAATAAATTCAGTGAATACTCCCATTGATATTCTTGTTTGGGGCGAAGCCGTGAGAACAAATGTTGTTGTGTTCCATTCAATTTTGTCAAATTTAAGATCATTGACTAGAATTCTGACCTCTTCTGTGTAAAGTAAATTTAACATTTGTTTGGGTAAGACTCCAAAGCGGTCCCTGAGTTCTTTTTCTAAATGTTGAAGTATGGAAACTTCAGAAGCTGAAGACATCTTCTTATAAAATTCCATTTTTTGACGAGTGTCGCGGATATATTCATCAGGAATATAAAAACTCTGTGGTATAACAAATGATGTTTCTGAGTCGTTTTCATCGGGGATGACAGATTTTAATTTCTCGCGAAGCATATGAACATAGAGTTCAAAACCTACCGCCACAATATCACCACTTTGTTCTTTACCGAGCATATTACCCGCTCCTCTAATTTCAAGGTCTTTCATAGCGACTTTAAAACCAGCACCCAGCTCATCATACTCCTGAAGAGTATTCAATCGCTTGGATGCAATTTCAGTTAAAACTATTTTAGGCGGATAGAAAAAATAAGCATAGGCCTGTCTATCCGAACGCCCTACTCGACCCTTGAGTTGATAGAGTTGGCTCAAACCAAACATATGCGCGTTTAAAACAATCAAAGTATTTACATTGGGCATGTCAATCCCTGATTCTATAATGGTGGTACATAGTAGAATTTCATAATTTTTGTTGTAAAAATCAAGCAACACATCTTCAATAGTATCCTCAGGCATTTGCCCATGAAGAACAGCCAAACGCACCTTAGGACAAAGTTTCCTGATTCTATGAGCTTCCATTTCAATTGTACGAACTTTATTGTGGAGTAAAAAAACCTGCCCACCTCTCTCGGTTTCTTCAAAAACAGCTCTTTTAAAAATTTGATCGTCTTCTGAAAGAACATAGGTTTTTACTTTTTTTCTATTTCGTGGAGGAGTTTCGATCAAGCTCAAATCACGAACTCCAACCAAGGACATCTGTAAAGTTCGAGGAATGGGCGTTGCTGTTAATGTAATTGTATCTACATTAAAGCGTATCTTTCGGATTGCTTCTTTGTGGAGAACGCCAAACTTCTGTTCTTCGTCAATAATCAATAAACCAATATTTTTATAACGGATATCTTTTCCCAAAAGAGCGTGAGTCCCTATGATAATATCAACGCCTCCTCTCTTAATTTTTTCTTTGATATCTTTTGTCTCAGAATGTGTTTTGAAGCGAGAAATGAAATCAATATTGATGGGATAATCTTTAAATCGCTCGCAGAATGTTCGAAAATGTTGAAAAGCAAGAATTGTGGTCGGACATAAGACAGCAACTTGTCGGCCTGATATTACGGTCTTAAAAGCAACTCTGATTCCCACTTCTGTTTTCCCGTATCCAACATCCCCACAAATAAGTCGATCCATGGGTCGTGCTAACTCCATATCTTTTTTGATATCAGTAATGGCTGATATTTGATCTTCCGTTTCTTCGTAAGGGAAAGCCGCTTCAAACTCCTCCTGAAAAGCACTATCGGGGGGAAAAGCAACCCCCTTGCTTTTTTCTCGTTTAGCATATAGGGTAAGGAGTTCTTCAGCTAATTTCTCAATGCCTCCCCGAACTTTCTCTCGTTTTTTTTGCCACGAAGAGCGTGCCCCTAAATAATCTAAAGTAGGATGTTCCGTTGAACCAATATAACGGTGGACAAGGCTTAATTGTTCTAAAGGTATAAATAGCTTGTCGTTGCCCGCATATGCCAACTCTAAGAAGTCTCTGTCAAAGCCTCGTATCTGCATACGTTTCAGACCAATAAATTTTCCGATTCCGTAATTCACGTGAACGACATTATCTCCTTCACTAAGATCAACGAAGCTCTCAATTATTTCGGTATTACTTTTGGGGATGCGTCGAAGACCTCTCACTGATCTACCAAAAATCTCTTTCTCGGTGAAAAGTATCCCGTCAGACCAACGTAGCCCCTCTCTCAAAGGAGTTTCTAAGAAATACAGATCATCAGGGTCTATATTATAAGAAGATAAAATATGATTAATTCTTTCCCGCTGTGCCCGAACAGAAACAGAAACAAAAATCTGTTGATTCATTGATAAAGTTTTTTGCAAATAATCCACCCACTGTGAAATTCTCCCTTTAAAACTTGGAGCGTCGCTTAGTTTCAATGAAAAGTCTTCTTTCGTTCTTGGAGTAGATAATATCTCAATTTTTTTTGCCTCACCAGTTTGTTCAATAAACTCACTCTTTGAGATAAAAAGCCTTTCAGGTTTAAGTGTGATATTTTTCCTGTTTCGCTCAAATAAAATATTTCTCTCTTCAAAGAAGTGATCAATTCGAGAAAGAATATTTTCATAATCTCGAAAAACAAAGACGGGTGTTTGTTTGAAATAATCAAATAAACTCGTAGTTTTCACCCCTAGCGGGTAAAGCTCCCAAAAACCAGCATAGGAAGAAAGGGCACCATGCTTTTCAGAAATAATAAGAGGAGGCTCTTTAGCTTCATCTCCTAATGCTTTTCGTAGATCTTGATACTCTGCGTGTGAAGAAATCGCTTCAATGATTTGCTTATCTAAAGGCAAGTCCCTACGTGGAGAAAGTAACCATTCAGAAACTTCTTCCAAGGAAGTTTGGTTGAGTGGATCAAAAAAACGTAAAGATTCAAGTTGGTCTCCAAAGAAATCTAGTCGTATGGGGTTAAAATAAGCGGGACAAAAAATATCGATGATGCCTCCCTTTGAACTATAATGGGCTGATTTTTCAACAATTTCCACTCTTTCATAACCATAAGCTTCAAGAAATTCATAAATCATTTTCATAGAAATTTCCATGCCTTTTTTAAGTATAATTTGTGTATTTTTAAATGCCTCTGGTTGAGGAGTGCGCACGAGCAGCGATTCAGTGAATGTCACTAAAATTTTTCTCTGCACCGAGTTTGATAATAAATGACTCAATACACCGGCTCGGAGACCTTCTCTCTGAGAATCAGGCTTTGAGTAATTGTAAGGGAGTAAGCCCCAGGAGGGGAAGAACAACAATTGAAAACTCTTCTGTAAATTAGGAAGAGATTCAAAGAAAATTCTTAATTCGTCGAATATTTGTTGGGCTTCTTTTTCAGAAACAAACAGAAGACAATAATCTTGGCTACTTGACTGGCTTAGTAAATGATTGCAGAAGAAACCAGTAAAAGCCTGAACAGGAACTCCCGTAATTCGCGAAACTCCCTGGGTGTGGTATTTCTCAAAAGTTTCGTGGGAACATAAAGAATTTACAAATCTTTGAATATCATTCATATAACATGTAAGAAATAATGAGAAGTGTTAAATGCTGGGCTAACGGGCAACCAAATATCTACGACATTTTTTAAGAGCAATTGATGCCTTCTTATAATTGGGATAAATGCGGATGGCCGCTCGAAACGAACCCAAAGCTAATTGGAGTGCTCCTGTGTTATAGTGCAGAATTCCTTGTGTGTAGGCTTTTTTGGCACCCACCGGAATATTCGCAGGAGTGATTTTCACAATATGGTCTGACTCAAGACGACCAAGAAGGCTGCGTGCATTTGCGTGAGAAGGGTTTAAACGTAATATTTGTCTCACAAGCTGAGAGGCTTCTTTATTATCTCCTTTTTTTTGAGCAACGAGCGCTTGGTTCCATAAAGCATCCAAACGTTTCTTTGAGGCATTACTTCCAATCACTTTTTGCTTGTTTTGCTCAATCAATGCCTCTAGCTCTTTGACTCCTTTGTAGTTTTTGTCGATGAATAAAATTACATCAAGAATTCTTTGCGCTTTAATTGCTTTTTTAACAAGCAGTGACTCCTTTACTTCTTTGATGAAACCTTCCATGATTTGATTTTTTATTGCAGGGTTAATTTTAATTTTACAAACAGCAAGGTATTGATGTGCGAATCGATTATAAGGGAAAAGATCAATGATTTGAGAAAAGGGTTTTTGAGCTGATTCAAATTCAGCATTTTGAAGAGCTTTTAGACCTAAGCTTTTCAAACTTTCTACTAAGTCGTAGTAAGGGGATTCTATACTTACTTTTTCTTCTTCCTTCTCAATCAAAGCCCGGGTAATCTTGTGTAGTAGGTCAGTAGCCTGTTCTACCATAAAAGAGCGTTGAAGTTTTTTGGCGTTGGTAATAACCTGTTGAAAAGCAGTGATTGCACTTCTATATTTCTCGGATGCGACAAAAGCAAGACCACGGTTATAGTTTTTTTCAACTTCTTGGTTGAGTTTTTTCTTTTCTTTTTCATCAGCAATCCGTTGCAGAACATTAGCCTCTTTTACAAGGGCATCCCAATTGATAAAAGATGGTGATAATGCCTTACCAAGTTCGTACTGTTCAATTCCCTTTTGAAACTTTTTTTCTTTTACCAGTTTTTCACCTGTATTTTTATATTGTTTTGTTAATTCATTTCTTTCAGCTAAAATTTTTGCAGCGGTAATGTCTTTTTGTAACTTAGAAATTCTATTGATAGACCTTCTATTGGCAGGGTCAAACCGAAGCACCGCTTTATATTTAGCAAGTGCTTTTATTCTTTCCTTTTTCTGATATAAAATTTCTGCACTTTTTAAAAGTTTATTGATTTTACCTTCATTTTGACCTGCCGAATATCGCTTTAAAGCTTCACTATAACCTTCAAGGGCGACGGTCGACTTAGGAGCTAGGTTAAGAGAGACAGCAAAAAGCTTAAGAGCTTTTTCATTCTTCCCTTCTTCAAGATTTTTCTTTGCTCTTTCGTTTGTGTTTGCAAAAATCTTATGCTCTTTTTTATTGAGATGTTCGAGTGGAGCATGTGAATTCTGTTCAGATTTAATTATATTTTTAAGCTCAACTGCTTCTTCCCCAAATGGATAAATTGTTTCGGCCCTTATCAAGGAGATGAGAGCATGGTTAAAGCGTTTGAACTCATATAATACCTCGGCACGCCTCAACCATGCTTTGAATTGTAAGTAGTTTATTAGAGATAACGAATAATAATATTGAAATTCTGTTTGACCAGGATATTGAACTGTCAGTTCGCTGAAAAGATTAATTGCTCGTTTGTAACGTTTTTGATAAAAAAAACTTTGCCCCTCCAAGTATTTGACTTCTGTATGATCACTAAAAGAGGCCTGAATTCTAGAGTGTAGAGTTTGTGCACAAATGAAAAAATAAGCTAAAAATAAGAGAAGAGCTTTTTGTTTGACAAGTTTGATTTTAGAAAGACTAAACAGTTGTAACAAGTTTCTCCTTCAGTGCTTTGGGCATTTTAAATACAACATTTTCATCAATGACATTAACTTCGGTTATTTGTGTAAACCCAAATTCTTTTTTTAAGCGATCCACAGCTTCTTCAACCAATATATCAGGAACAGATGCTCCCGAAGTCAAACCAACCTTTTGTAATTTTGTATTGAACCAATCTTTTTGAATTGTTTCAGCATTTTCAATTAAATACGAAGTTACTCCCATCTTTTCAGCCAGCTCTCGCAATCGATTTGAATTCGAAGAATTTTGCGAGCCAATCACCAGAACAAGAGAAACTTCATTTGCAATTTTTTGTACTGCATTTTGACGGTTGGTTGTCGCATAGCAAATATCACTTTTGTAAGGAGACTCCACCCATGGAAACTTTTTTTCGATTGCTTCTATAATTTCTTTGGTATCTAATAATGACAAAGTTGTTTGGGTGAGATAGGCCAATTTTTTCTCTTTAGAGAAATTGAGCTTTCTTATGTCATTGATTGATTCAACAACTGTTGTCTTTTCTGGAGCTTCGCCAAGAGTCCCTATGGTTTCGACATGATTGATGTGACCAATAAGAATGATGTGATAATTTTCTTTTGCGTAACGTTTTGCCTCTAGGTGTACTTTGGTCACCAGAGGACATGTTGCATCAATAATTTCAAGATCTTTTTTTTTAGATTTTTCCCAGACATTGGGAGATACACCATGAGCACTAAAGACAACGGTACTCCCTTTGGGGATATCGTTAATATCTTCAACAAAAACCACTCCTTTTTCTTCAAGTTTTTTGACTACGTATTTATTATGAACAATCTCATGTTTGACATAGAGTGGGAGTTCATAAAACTTAATTGCGCTTTCCACAATATCAATTGCACGATTTACACCAGCACAAAATCCTCGAGGACTCGCCAATAATATCTCTTTCATTCGATTAAAACCTCCTTGGAATAGGTTCCTGCTAAGTCAAAGCTAAACTTGAACGGCTATCGATTTAGATTACGTTTTCCATCCCAAGGAAACCCTGTGCATTATATTTAGCAATGCACACGTTTTGTATACAATTTTAGTGCTTAATTCTTTAAATTTATAACTAGTGAGAAAATCTCTTCCCAATAATTTTATCGTTCCTGCCTGCCTGACTCTGACCCGTTTTATTGGGCAGTTCAATTCACAAGAGGAAATAGGATTACAAAAAAACGCACACAAAAGATTTTAGGAAAGACGCGGTGAATCATTTCATTGTATATAAGAAAACCATCCGTGAGGCAGCTAATTCACTTGATATTTCAGAATCAGTTTGATTCTGCCCCGGTATTTTAGACAGTCATATCTTCTAAATTGTTTTTTTACCAAGTAGTAAAACTATTTGCCTTGTTTTGGGGGGATGCTTGACCCGCATCTCCCAAACCCTCTGGGCTCAATTTTGCAAAGCTTATATCTATGTCATTGTGAAAAATGGGTTCGTGAGAAAATACCCCTACTCTGAAACAAAACTCCGCTACAGGCCTATAAAACAAAAAAAGGTAAACAGCAAGTCAGAGATTTGATTGATGAATACAAAATAAAAAATCAACAAGCGGCTGAAGATAATATAAATTTTTACTTTGATGCCAGCAAACTCAGAAAAAAACTAAGCTTAGAGTAATTTACGCATCAGGAGAAAATTCTTAGAGTGCTTTAACCCCCTAAAACTGGACAGTCTTTTTCTTATTCTTTTAGATATTTCTCCTCATATTTTTGAGGTGTCACCCATCCTAAAGCTGAATGTGGCTTCATCGTATTATAAAGATGGATAAACCTGAAGATACTTTTTTGAGCTTCTTCAAAGTTTTGATATTCTGATAAATTAATTTCTTTATATTTAATTGTTTTATTCAATGATTCGGCATGAGCGTTTTCATACACATTACCACGACACATGGAAATATTGATTCTACTTTCTTCTAATAGAGCGATATACTCATTTGAGCAATATCTGACGTCAGCATCAGTATGATGGTAGTAATTTTGTAAATCTCCTATTTCTCTTTTAAGCGAAAGAAAGGCTGCTATGACCAGTTGGGTGTTATTTTTATCAGAAATGGCCGCTCCTACGATACGGCGACTCATAAGCCTCATGAGCAAAGCTAAATAGTGGTCTTTCGAATTAATATCAAAATAGGTTATATCGCCAACAATTACCTTGAAGGGATCAGCTTGCACACTTTTAATCAAATTGGGATATTTTCTGAAATTATGCTTAGATTGGGTAGTTTTTGGCTTCAAAAACACCTTTTTAGTGCATAAAAGTCTATTTTCTTTCATAATTCGGTAAACTCGCTTCTTATTTATTGTAAAGCCTCTATCTTTTAGAATTTGCGTCATCGAGATATAACCTACTTGGTTCAATTGATCACTAATTTCATGGATAGATTTTAGAATCGTTGAATCATCTTTCTTCTCCTTCGACTTATAATAATAAGTTGACTTTTCTAGTTTCATAACTCTGCAACTCCTTGTGATCCCAAATTCTGTGCTGAGGCTATTCTTGATAATTTCTCTTTTTGCCTGTATTCTTGAAGAAGTTTTTCCGTTTTTTTTAAAATCTGATTTTCTATCATTAAGTCAGATAAGGCCGATTCTAAATAGGAAATTTTTTTTCTCAATTCTAACTCAACCCCATTTTTATCTTCAAAGCCTTCGAAAACCAGCTGTCGCTTCCATCTCGATAAAGTTGCGACTGAAATCATCTCTCTCTTAGATATTTCTGCCGTGCTAGTCTGACCTGAAATCATCTCCAAAGCCAATCTCTCTTTTGCTTCCTTACTGTATCTTTGTCTTTTAATCATAGTTTTACCTCCTAAATTTAACACAATAAAGTGTCCAGTTTTAGGGGGTTAAACCAAACACAATCATAGAATAGAGCGTAAAAGTCAGGGTTTTTCAAAAAAATTCAAATATATGCAGGGGCATAATTCTTTTGTTGCTAATTATTACAATTTCTGCCTTCCACATTCAAGTCTAGCTGAGTATGAAGTCTAGCTGAGTATGAGGGAGGAAAACCAATTCAAATCACCACAGCAATGGCTACAGAAATGACGAATCATAAGTGGTCTATACAAGAATTATTCATCGCAAATAGAAACTTTGATTAAATATGACACGACCCCTTATCAATTGACTTTATCCCTTGTCATGCTATAACTTTGTGGTAGAATGCCCGTCGGGGGCGGATTATCTTAAAAAAGTCAGATAAAAAAGTATACATATTAGGTGGATATCAGACCGATTTTGCAAGAAATTGGGCAAAGGAAGGTAAGGGTCTACAAGCAATGTTCAATGAGACGATTGAAGGTGGTTTGAAAGAGACTCAGTTGGAAGTTACTGATATTGACGTTGCACATGTTGGTAATTTTGCGGGAGAGCTTTATAATAAACAAGGTCACATGGGAGCGATGGTCGTCAATTATGATAAGGGATTTCGTGGTTTGCCAACGTCTCGACACGAGGCGGCCTGTGCTTCTGGGGCGATTTCTATACTCATCGGCAGAACTGAAATTGAAGCTGGTCTTTATGATTGTGCCATGATCTTGGGAATTGAATATATGAAATCTGTTGATTCAAAAACGGGAGGAGGCTTCTTAGGAACAGCCGCTTGGTATGAGAAAGAAGCGGTGGGGGTAGATTTTCCTTTTCCTAAATTATTTGGTCGTTTGGGTGACCTGTATCAAGAAAGATATGGTCTTAAATATGAACACCTCGCTCATATTTCTGCGACTAACTATGAAAATGCGAAGAAAAATCCCAAGGCGCAGACCAGAGATTGGTATATGAGTGAAGAACACGCTAACTGTAGTGATAACTTTAATAATACCATCGGGGGAATTATTCGTATATCTGACTGCTCTCAAGTGACTGACGGTGGTTCTGTCATTTTTCTTGCTTCTGAAGAGTTCACAGGAAAATATGCAAAGAGAAGGGGAATCAAAAAAGAATCGTTACCCTACATACAAGGTTGGGGGCATCGAACAGCTCCTATTCTTTTTGACGAGAAAGTTGATGAGGCTCAAGGCAGTGAGTATATACTTCCGCATACGAGGGCTGCCATAACCGATGCCTACGAAAGAGCGGGAATCTCTGGTTCCGGTGATTTGGACTCGGTCGAAACACACGATTGTTTCACGACTTCTGAGTACGCAGCGATTGAACACTTTGGTCTCACAAAACCAGGGGAGGCTTGGCAAGCAATCGAAGATGGAGTGATTGATTTTGATGGTGATTTGCCTGTCAATCCTTCGGGAGGTCTCATTGGTGCTGGTCATCCGGTAGGAGGAACTGGAGTTCGGCAGCTTTTAGATTCTTGCAAGCAAGTTACCGGGAAAGCCGGTGAGTATCAAGTGGAAGGGAGTCACAGAGTCGCCACCTTAAATATTGGGGGTTCTGCAACCACCAACGTGGTTCACATCATAGGCACCGATGCCTAATTGTTCTTTTTGTCAAAAAAAACTAAAATTCAAGTATAAAAAAAAGAAAGAGAACAAAACCTATTTAATTTTTGATTGTGTTTCTTGTCGTCTTTGGCAACTATCTCCCATACCCTCACAAAAAGAGCTGAGTGCGTGTTATGCTGAGAGCTATTTCAAAAAAAGGACAGATCGTGGGTATGATGACTACTTGGGTTCGCAGGTGGGTGAAAGTATTCTCAACACAACTAAAAAGAACTTGAAGCAGTTAAAATTTACTAAAATTTCAACTGCTCTGCAGACACAGATGCCAAGATCGGCAAAAGTAAATATACCTTCCATGAAATCTCTTGACGTGGGTTGTGCCTCGGGTTATTTTGTGGAATACATGAAACAAAAAGGGTGGCAATCGGAAGGTATCGACATTGCAGCAGACATGGTTGCTGCGGCTAAGAAGAAGGGTCTCCAAGTTCGAGAGGGTGATTTTTTAGAAACCCCCTATAAAAAAGAGAGTTATGATTTGATTACTTTATGGGCGAGTATTGAACATCTACCTGTTCCCCAAAAATTTATAAAAAAAATGTATGATTTACTCAAACCAGGAGGACACGTCTATATCTCCACATGTCATCTTGGTTTTTGGGCGAAAATTTGGAGACAAAACTGGAGATTTCTGAATGTTCCCGAACATATTTGGTTTTTTTCTCGTAAGTCTCTTAAAAAATGTTTTGAAGAACATTCTCTTCAGCTGAAGCAATCCTTCACTTACGGTTCTGGTTTTACCAAAAAAAAAGAATCATCATTTACTTATTCCATTTTAAAAAGAGTGGCTGATTCCACAGCAAAATATTTTTTTCTGGGAGATATGATTGTTTGTGATTTCGTCAAAGGAAAGACTTGTCAAAATAAAGCTTAAATAAACAGTCTACCGTGCTTTCAGCTCAGAACTTTTTTGTTTGCTCTTTAGCTGGGTTTGTTTTTTTTTCCTCCCAAGTAAAACTATTTTCAGAAAAAAGTATTGGGATTTCTGCTGTGGGTGACATTGTCCCAGGAACCAACTTTCGTAAAAATGCATTACCTCCAGGAGATGGTAGTATTCTGTTCGACCGAGTGAAACAATATTTCAACAAAGAGAGGCTAATTTTTGGTAACTTTGAAAGTGCTATGACAGACCACCCTAAAACAAGAAAGAATACAAACCGTAGACTCGTATTTGCTTTCAGAACTCCACCTCGTTATGCCCCAGCTTTGAAAGAAATAGGTTTTGATGTTCTCAGCATTGCAAACAACCATGCCTTTGATTTTTATGAGGAGGGTTTTTACGACAGCTATCGGCATTTGGAGTCTGTTGGGATTAACGTTGTGGGCAAAAAAGATCAGATTAAATACATTGAACACAGTGGCTCAAAGATTGCTTTCATCGGGTTTGGGTATACAAATCAATTCAATTCTGTTCACTCTTTATCTCATGGTGTCTCTCTGGTCAGGCGAGCGACAAGAAAAGCTGATCTCGTTATTATTTCAGTACACGCCGGAGCAGAAGGCTCAAAAGCCCTCCATGTGAAAAATAAAAATGAAATTTTCCATGGCGAAAACAGAGGAAACTTAGTAAAATTTTCGCATAGAATGATTGACGCAGGGGCTGATCTTATTTTAGGCCACGGGCCGCATGTTCCCAGAGCATTAGAAGTGTATAAAAAGCGATTGATTGCCTATTCATTAGGTAATTTTGTTGGTTACCAAGTGTTTAGTCTGCGTGGTTCTAAGGGGCTTTCGTATATGCTCAACGTAAATTTAAATAAAGTGGGGAGATTTCTCTCTGGCAAAATTATTTCTTTTTACTTGACTCCTCAAGGAATTCCTGTGTATGACTCAAAAAATCGAGCTTTGCACTTGATACGTAGACTCAGTCAAGAAGACTTTCCTAAGAGCAAGCCACTAATAACAAAAGATGGGCTTATCAGGTAAAGTTTATCGAATGTTGTTCCGTATTTTTCGTGAGGCTATGAACTTCTCTATTGCGTTTTGTCTTACTGTTCTGTCTTTGTGTGGCTCAGTAATATTTTCTCAGCAAGGTCGACACAAAGACTCCCAAGGGATATTACAAACACAAGAAAAACAAGAAACCGATGAAAAATCAGGTTATGGTAATTACGAAGTCGATAGTCTGCATCAATCAATTCAGATGATCTTGCCCAAGATCAAAAAAAAAATAGAGAAAGACGAAAAAGGAAATTATCGTATTATGTTGCCTGTCGCTTCGGGAGAAACAATTAAAAGCATAGGAGAGCGGTATATTTACAATGGTTTTGTGTACCTTTACTGTAATTCTTCAGCGGAGAAATTAGAAAAGGTCTCTTTTCACTTTGAAAGAATTAACCTATTTGGTAATAGATATAAAGGTGAAAAAAGAATTCTCACAAATCCAACTCCTTTTTTTAGTGATAACTATGATACGCTTGATCGCAATGAAGATATTCATATCGCCTACTATGAAGATACAAGTCTGGTGGCACAAAATTTCCAGAAGCAGTCAGAAATTACACTGAAAGAAATACCTTACTACAGCAAAAAAATAAGCATTCTGCAAACCTATCTTAAATACACAAGAAAGACACTTAAAAAGCTCGAAAAAAAAATTAATGCCTATGAGCTTTCGGATCGCGTTGCGATTGAACATATGCTCCAGCTGAAATAGTTGATTCTCTGAAAGACAATGTACGATTCTGTCATTATAGGTTCGGGGCCAGCTGGTTATACAGCAGCTCTTTATGCAGGGAGAGCAAAGATGAAAACCGTTGTTTTTGAGGGTATTGAGCGTGGTGGTCAACTGATGATAACCAGTGATGTGGAAAATTATCCAGGTTTTCCTGATGGGATCATGGGTCCCGAATTGATGGATCTTTTTAGAAACCAAGCTTCTCGTTTTGGTGCTGAATTTATAACAAATATGGTTGATGAGGTTGTTCTGACAGAGGGTTCTCCATTTAAGATAAAGTCATCAAATCAGTGGTACGAAGCGAGATCAGTGATTATTGCGACAGGAGCATCAGCACGTTTTTTGGGTATACCCTCAGAAGAAAGTTTCAAGGGTAAGGGAGTTTCTGCCTGTGCTACTTGTGATGGCTTCTTTTTTGGAGACAAAGAGGTTATCGTCGTTGGTGGGGGAGACAGTGCAATGGAAGAAGCAACATTTCTCACAAAATTTGCCTCCAAAGTGACGATCGTTCATCGTTCTGATAAATTTAGAGCGAGTAAGATTATGTTGGAACGAGTTGAGATGAACTCAAAAATATCCCTTAAAAAATTTTCAGTGATTGATGAAATTTATGGTGATAATCAAGTGGGTACAGTAACAGGCGTAAAGCTAAAAGACATTCAAACTAACAATATTTATGATTATCCTGTTCAAGGAGTTTTTATTGCGATTGGACACAAGCCAAATACTAAAATATTTCAGGGACAACTTGATATGGACGAAAAAAACTATATCATAACAAAACCAAACGTTACTGCTACGAGTATTCCTGGCGTATTTGCAGCAGGAGATGTACAAGATTCATACTATCGGCAAGCAGTTACTGCCGCTGGTTCTGGTTGTGCTGCTTCTATTGAGGCGGAAAGGTTTTTAGAAGCGTCATGATTGATCCGTCTTTATCTTTTTCTAACGTGTACTCTCATTTTTTTTATCAAACTTCTCGTGTGATTATTACGATTATTATAGTCTTTCTAGGTTACCCAGAAATTTTTGCAAAACAAAAAATAAAAGTTAATGCCAGCCCTAAACCCAAAAACCTGAAATTATACTCAATCATTAAAGATGCCTGTCCCAGCGAGATGATTGGCAAATATTATCAGGGCCTTGAGTCCGTCATTCGTGGCATACCCAATGTTATTGACTGGGAAGTCCCCTTGAAAGCCTCGTTATATAGTGCCTGTTTTTTAGAAATGCCTCCATGGAGAGTTAAGACTGCTTTCAGTCTCGCTCATGGTGCGATTCGTCGGAAATACAAACAAAAGACTGTTGAGAAAATTATTTCAAGTGTGGGGAGTAAGACAATTCGAATTCACTCTTTTCTTCGGTTAGCCATGTTATGGGAAAACCTCATTGGTTTAGGACTTGAAGAGTACGCAGTCGAAGAAATTTTTCATACTTATCTTTCTCGCAACTATCGACCAGACGCCCTTGAAGGTGTGACTTTTGTGTATCTACAATTTTTACACAATGGACTTTCGTATAAGGCAGCTTTCAAAAAAACATTTGAGTATGAAAAGGATTTGAAATTAATTCGTGATCGCCATAGTGCGGTTCGAGAAGCCTATAAAATTATTGAACAGGTTCTTGCAAACAATACGGGTTCAAAACAAATGAAGAGTATTTTTTTTGTGCAATCAGCAGATACAAATATAACAGAACCAAAAACAGCGTGGAGCCTTATTCGAAAAAACTTTGACTTCCATAAAGAATCATTAACAGACAATAAGTTTAAAAAGTGGAATGTTAACAAATTAAAAAAGTTTGTACATCATTGGTTATCGACTCCTTATCGTTGGGGAGGTTTTTCTAAATCAGGTATAGATTGTTCGGGCTTTGTTATTAAAGTGGTTCTTCATCAGTTCCCGAAAGCTAGTCTGCCCCGATCAGCAGAAAAGCTTTCGGAAATCGGGGATTCGGTTGATTTTGATGATCTAAAACATGGGGACCTTGTTTTTTTTAATGCATCCTCGCGAGCAAATAAAGTCACCCACGTTGGGGTTTATATTGGCAATGATAAATTTGCACATGCAAGCACAAAGCGAGGCGTGACGGTCTCTATCTTGAACAGTAAATACTACAAAAGGCGATTTGTGATAGCTAGGCGTTTAAATTGATTCTTTAGATTATCCTAGCTTCTTCTACTTTACGGATACTTAAATACTCGTCTTTTGTTTAGCTGATAATTTTTTTTAGCATCAGCCTTGAATAATAATATTGTCTCTAAACGTCCCTCAGGAGTATAATGATGCTCCGCTTTTCTTAGACCAAGGTTGCCACTTTTGATTCGCTTAACCAGTCGATCATTTTTGTAGAAATACTTCACCAAGCCAATCCTTTGATTATCTTCGGTAAATAAGCTTTGCAAGCGATAATCATTTCTCTGCTGGGTAAAAATAAAATATTCAGTGAGTTTTTTTTTGAAGTATCTTTTGCCGAGGCGTATTCTACCATTTTTATAAACAAACTTCCATTCAATCTTTTCATTTAAAACATGATATGAAGAGATATTATCCAATTGATTTAGTTGATATTTGATTTTTTCTACTACTCGACCTTTGTTGTCAAAAGAAACTTCTTCATGGAGGCCTTTAAGGCTATATCTGTACGTTGTCGAGCCATCTTCTTTTGTGCCGAGGTAATATTGAGCACGAATCAATTGGTTTTTCTTATTATAAAAATATTTGGCTGATGCAATCAATTGATTATTGTGGGCATCAATTATTTTTTCTTCTTTTGGGCCAAGATTTTTTACACTCTTTTTTTTATAAAGAGCCATTGGGTCGTATTTTCCAGACCGAGAAGAAAGATTAATTATAAAAGAAAATAAAAACAAAAAGGAGAAACAAACCCGTGAATAATATTTTTGAAATAAACTCATTAACAAAAAAAATATTAACTAATGGGTAACTTAATTTTTTTTCTCAAAGCGGAGATTGGGTTTATATTTTTTTTATAACGCTTAATTTCAAAGTGTAAGTGACTGCCTGTTGTCAAACCGCTTGAACCTACTTGGGCGATCACTTGACCTCGTTTGACAATTTTTCCTTTCCCAACATATATTTTTGAACAATGAGCGTAGACACTCAAATAACCTTGTTTGTGTCTAAGAATGACGAGTTGGCCGTAACCTCCGCTTTTATCTGCGTAGATGGCAACACCCTTCGCAACTGCTTTAATTCGAGTACCTTTTCTAGCACCGATATCGATGCCTTGATGAAAATGCCTTTCTCTCGAAACAGGATGTTTTCTCCAGCCATATCTACTTGTAATCCTACCCGTGACAGGCCAAAGAAACTGATTTCTATATTTATAACGAATTATAGGGAGTGGTTTAGCGTTGGGTAGAAAAATAGTTTGCCCCTGATGTAGCATATAGGAGCTCATTTCATTCGCATTTTTAATCTTTTTGATTGAAATTTTATATTTTTTTGAGATTCTTGACAGATTATCTCCTCGCTTTACCTTGTAGGCAATTCCTACCTCTGTCGGTATCGTTAGGTGATCCCCAGGGTGAATGACCTGATCTCTCTTTTGCGGGTTTGCTGAAAGAATCGTATAAAGTGGAACACTATATTTGTTAGAAATTCTCCACAAAGATTCTCCTTTTTGGACAATGTGATGTGCGAATTTTTTTTTCGAGCTTTTTAATTTATGATGTTTTTTTTGTTTATTTGTTCCTTGATGATTTGGCGAGTCAAGAATAACGTCATTAACGATTCGCTTTTCTTCTTCGTCAATTTCTGGGTTGTCTTTTAACGTACGAAAATATTGGTTGATCAAGGTATCAATTTCTTGACTGTAGATAATCATTTTATCTTTGTTGCTTTCGTTTCCCGAAGATTGATCAAGTTCAGAAATTTCTTTCTTCACTTTGGTAAATGAGTTTGAAGAATAGGTTGAGCTAAGCTCACCCGAGAAAAAGATCACAAAAATGGCAGAAAGGCAAAGGCTTGCTAAAATAAGCAGGATACGGTCTAAAAGGTTCATAAATCCTCAGCTTCGCTATCGACTAGTTTATAGATTTCTTGAACTACATTTTTGTGTTTTTATTTCCTCAAAAAAGCGTCAATGAAGGGGTCAAAGTTACCATCCATAACTGATTGGATATTGCCCGTTTCATGCCCCGTTCTTAGGTCTTTTACTAAATTATAGGGATGAAAAATATAGGAGCGTATTTGGTTTCCCCAAGAAATATCTTTTCGGTCACCCGATTTCGATTCTACTTCTTTTTGTTTTTTTTCTTGTGCCATTTTATATAGACGTGCTTTAAGTATTTTCATGGCAGTGGCTCGATTTTTAAGCTGACTTCTTTCATTTTGGCATGAGACGACAATATTTGTAGGGATATGCGATAGTCTGACCGCAGAGTCTGTTTTATTTACGTGTTGTCCTCCTGCACCACTAGCACGAAATGTGTCAATTCTGATGTCTTTGTCTTGAATATCAATATCAACGTCATCATTGATCTCAGGGCTAACGTGTACAGACGCGAAGGAGGTATGTCTTCGTTTGTTGGAATCAAAAGGTGATATTCTAACCAAGCGATGAACTCCATTTTCAGACTTTAAAAAACCAAAAACATTTCTACCTTTGATGAGCAGGGTAACATTTTTGAGCCCAGTTTCTTCACCTTCTTGGTAGTCTACTAAATCGAGGCTGAAGTTTCGATATTCAGCCCATCGCCGGTACGCTCTATAGAGCATATCAGCCCAATCTTGAGATTCTGTTCCTCCTGCTCCTGGGTGAATATTTAAAAATGCATTTCTAAAGTCGTCGGCTTCTCTAAGCAAGTTTTCTAAATCTAGTTTTTTATGTTGATTTTCCAATTGTTTTAGGTTCTCCCCAATTTTAGGAATCAACTTTTCTTCAGATTCCATGATCGCAATCTCAAGATATTCGCTGAGATCTTCAATCTCTTTCTTTAATTCAGACCAAGATGATATCTTTTTTTCTAGAGCAGAAACTTTTGATTGATTTAATTTTGCTTTTTTTGCGCTGTCGGGATTCTGCCAAACGGCAGGGCTTTCTAATGTTTTTTTTAAAACTTTAATTTCTTCTTCGACCTCAGTAGTATGCACTGCTTTGTATTGCTCTGTAAAACTTAGGAAAAGACGAGATATGCCGTCTCGAATTTCGTTAAAATTAGAAAATGACATTTGTTGTGCTACTGTCTCCAGCCCCGCAGTATTTGATCAATTAAATAATGGTTGTCGGCAATACGATAGTCATCAGGCACTTTTTGGCCGGTAGAAAAAAATGAGAAGGCCTTATCTCTCATGTGTGATGCTTCAACCAAATGGCCAAATCGATTGGTCTCATCTATTTTACTAATAATAACTCGATCAAAACGGAGATAGGTAAAGGCATCCATAATTTCGTGCACATCTTCAGGTTTACTTCCTGCTGAAAGAATTAAATGTCTTTCGATATCATAATCTAAAGCATCTAATGCATCGTTTTGCCTCATCAAAAATTCATCATTTTTATGGCTTAACCCTGCGGTATCAATTAAAAAAATATCAGAATTATCGTCTACAAAAATACTCTTTAACTTCTTGGCTTCTTTGCATACATAAATAGGTATATCAATGATATTTGCGTAAGTCTTGATTTGTTCAGTTGCGGCAACCCGATAATTATCCAGAGTAATGATTGATACGGTCTGTTTCTTTTTTAATTTGAGATCAGCGGCTATTTTGGCGAGCATCGTTGTTTTACCTACTCCTGTTGTTCCAACCAAGGCTACGGCTCTTTTATGGAAGACAGAAGAGGTTTTAATCCTATCGGAAATGGTATCTGCTATTTTTTTATACAGCACAGGAAAAACGTTCCATTGATTTTGGGGAAGTTTATTATAAACATCTTTTAAAAGCATATCTATAAACTTGTGTGTGAAATCTTGTCTTTGTAGAGTTCTATAGAGTGGTCTAATCTCTGGCGGATATAGGTTGATCGCCTTTTCTGTAGGAATTGACATCTCCGCAATAAAATTTCTTAAGAATATAATTTCATAAGATTGTAAATTTCCCAAGGAGTCTGGTGGGTTTAGCATAGGCTCTATTTTGTGGTTCTTACGAATCATATCCAGCATCGTCTTTTTTTCATTGCTTAACGTACCTGATACCTTATCTTCTGATTCGAGTGTCATTGGCAAATCAGATAGAGATTTGGAAATTAAATCGGAGCTGCCTTTTGACTTCGTAGAAGCTGGAAAGTCTTTTGATTGATTGGTATCATTCGTGTGTTGTGGTTTGGCTCTTTTCTTTTCGGGAATGGCAGCTTCTATTTTAAATTGTTTTTTCCCTATTATTTTTGACAACGTTGACTCTGACTTTATCCATCTCTCGCCATAAATAATCACTTCCGAGCCATATTGTTGCCTCAACTTTTTGATAGCTTCCGCATGATTATTTGCCGTTACGTGAACATATTGCATACTTAATTATTCTACCATAAATTATCTTCTTATAGATCAACCGCTTCTTCCATTTCACGAAGAATTGCTTGGGTGACAAATTCAATTTTAATGTGTTGTGGTATTTCGTCGTAAGAGATGACAACAAAATTTCTTGTGCTGAGTTCTCTTTCCAGGATCATAAAAATACCGAGTCTTGTTTCACTTGAAGTAATAAAAATAGGGAAGAGACTTTCACGTTGGATCCCTTGGTAGGCCTCAAGAAGAGAGTCTCGAATTATAAGCTGACTTTGGGGGTCAAGTGAAGAAACGACTCCTTCTGTATCACTCCATTCAAGGTGTGTCACCAACTGACTTTGAATTGCTGGGTCAATCTGAATTCCTTTAATGGTTCCGTCTTCTTGGTATTGGTTAATGATTTGCAACGCTAGTTTTTTTCGTACATACTCAGTGAGAGTGGAAGGGTTTTTCACTCTTTCGCAGTGGTCGGCCAATACTTCAAGTATTATAACCACATTACGAATAGATACATTCTCTTTAATTAAGTTATGGAAAACCTGTAGAATGGTACCAAAATTCATATTTTTCGTCACTTCCTCAACCACAGATGGATATTTCTCTTTTGTTTTATCAAGAAGGAGTTTAATTTCTTCACGCCCCATGATCTGTGTTGCATAATTTTTCAAAATTTCGCTAATATGGGTAATCATAATGTTATTGGCATCGACGACAAGGTATCCTCTGTCTTCGGCTTCTTTTTTTTCTTCTATGGGAATCAAAATAGCATCTACTTGAAATGTTGGGTCTTTATAACTTTCACCCTCCATATATTCTGTTACCTTGCCCCTATCTAAAGCTGCAACTTTTTCGGGGTACACCTTCGCCTTACCTACTTCAATGCCACCCACAAGCATAGCGTATTCATTGCCGTCAAGGTCCATATTATCATTAATGCGGATGGGGGGTACAATAATTCCTTTGTCACGGGCAAGTTTTTGACGCAACATTGTAATTTTCTCAAGTAAACCCTCCCCCCTCTCTTTTTTCACCAAAGAAATTAGGTTATAACCAATTTCAAGTTTAAGTGGTTCAATCACGAGTTCATCCAAAAAGTGATCTGTCGACGAAGTGGCCATTTCTGACTCTGCTTCTTTTTTAGAATCTTCTAGGATTGAGCTTCGTTTTTGGATATTATAGGCTAGAAACCCTATAAAGCCCGATACGATCCAAAGTGGTATTTTGGGAAAGCCTGGAATTGCTGACGAAAAAAATAGGGAGCCCGCTACCACATACAAGATTCTCGGATTATCAAATAATTGACTAGAGATATCGGTGGCAATATTTTTGTCTGAGCTGGCTCTGGTGACAACCATACCTGTTGCTGTTGTAATCAAAAGAGATGGAATTTGAGCAACTAATCCGTCACCTACGGTAAGTAGCGTATAGGTCTTTAATGCATCAATGATACTAAGCCCGTGCAAAACAACACCGACAATGAGGCCTCCCACAATATTGATTGCTGTTATGATGAGCCCAACCCGAACATCACCTTGAACAAATTTTGTCGCACCATCCATTTGACCGTAGAAGTCAACCTCCGAACGTAATACGTCTCGCTCTCGCCTTGCTTCTTCTTCAGTAATAATGCCAGCTGACAAATCAGAGTCGATTGACATTTGTTTCCCGGGAAGTGCATCAAGAGTGAAACGAGCGGCCACTTCACTAATTCGCGTAGCACCTTTTGTAATCACCATCATCTGTACAAAAATGAGAATCAAGAAAATAATGAAGCCTATAATATAATTTCCGCCCACAACAAACTCACCAAAAGAACGAATCAATTGCCCATCAAAAGCAGGCCCCTTGAGTAAAATGAGCCGTGTGGAGCTAACGTTGAGTGATAATCGATAGACGGTTGTTATGAGTAGCAAAGAAGGGAAAACTGAAAAATCACTACTCCGAGTATTATACATCGCTGTCAGAAGTATCACAAGTGAAAACATAATGCTGATTCCTAGAAGCATATCAAGAAGCATGCTCGGTATGGGTATAACAAGCATCGCGACCACTCCGATGACCGCAATTCCAAGAATTATATCTGTTTGTTCATACCACTTTTTCATCGCTATTTTACTCTCGTTATTCGCTAAGATGCCCTGGCTTGAAGCCTTTCTCGAATACTCTCAATGCTTAAGAAAGTATCGATCAAAATTCGATAAAATTGTTCAGGGACAACCTGATTCTCTTCAACGTTATAATAGAGCTCTCGGGCTAAAGGCTTATTTTCTATGATGGGGATATTGTCTTTTCGAGCTAGGTTTTTGATTACCAGAGCCAGATGATCTTCTCCTTTGGCAAGCACCCTTGGAGCATTCTCTTGGTCGGGGTCATAACGAAGAGCAATTGCAAAATGGATTGGGTTTGTTATCACAATATCTGATTCCTTAATTTGGTTTAACATTCCTCTACGAAACATTTCCATGGATCTTTTTTTCTGTCTTTGCTTTATAAGTGGGTCTCCTTCTGTTTCTTTAATCTCTTCTTTAACCTCTTGTTTTGTCATTTTAATGTTTTCCATAAATTCGTGTTTTTGGTAAAAATAATCAGGTAATGATATAATTAAAAGAATCGCGGTTAAAACGAGGGCTAGCTTGAAGCCAATAAAGCCCAGAGTTCTCAATGAGTTGCCAATTCCCATGGAACCTGTTTGAAGAACAGAGAAGAAGTCAAAATAAACAATACATACACTCACAAAGGCCAGGAGGCAAACTTTGGTAATTGTCTTCACGAGATTAAAACCCACTTGCTTTGAAAAAAAAATTTTTTTCATGATATTGGAAGGGGTCAGTTTGATTCGTGAAAAATCAAATTGCAGGGGTTTCAACGTAAAAAGAAAGCCTACTTGGATGAGATTACCCACCGTGGCCATAATTACACTAATTAGCAAAACAGGAGCCAAAATATAAACGAGTTCTTTAATCACAATCATCAAAAGTGGTTGTAGCGTAGCAATCGATATATTAGGCAGGTCATTAAAATTTCCTAAAAAATATTTTAGTGTTTTGAAAATATGTTTGAGAAACCAACTAGATAAAATAAATAAAATAAATAGCGTGCCTAGAGTAACAAGAGCAGAAGAGAGTTCTGCACTTTTAGGAACCCTTCCCTTTTCCCTTTCTTTTTGTTTTCTTCTTTCGGTTGGTTCTTCTGTTTTTCCTTCATCTTCGGCTGCAAAAAATATCAAACCATCTGGGGCGATCGGGTCTAGCTGCCTCATCAAACGCTGCCAAGTGATTAAATAATCAGCTAAGTAGTAGCACCAACAATCTCGGTTACCCCCTTGGAACTTTAGATAAAAGTATGTGATTAGTAAGATGAGCTCTTGGTAAAGGGCGTTAATTATTTTTTGCTTTATATGAGACACTCTCATAAGGTTTTAAATCAGAACCATCAAATATGAGACATAATAGAAAAAGTTTGTAAATTTGTCAAGCAACATACCTACTTTGCTATATAGAAACCAATTACATATCTGACATATTCTTAACCTCCAAAACCTCCAAAAATGTCAGAATTGAATAAGACTTATTTAGATGAGTTGTGAGCAAATCCATAAGGTAAAGTGTACGTCATCCTCTTTGACTTGCTTACGACTTTCAACTTTCAATCCAGCATTTTTAAGTTTCGTTCCCAAATTCTTCTTTTTTTTGGAACACCACCGTCTTTGACCATAATGAATTTTCCATTTGGTTTTAGTATTCGACTAACCTCAGTTAGCCCTTTTTTGCTATCAATCCAGTGGTCTATTGAATCAAAAGCTAAGACTATATCAGCAATGCTGTCTTCTACAGGTAATGCCTCTGCTGTTCCTTTACGGAATTCAATATGGCCAGTTTCCGAGTGATTAGCGGTTTGCTCTTTAGCGATTTCAATCATACGATGAATTAGATCAATACCTATTAATTGGCCTTTGAGGCAAACTTCCAAAGGGGAGGCAGGGGGTTTTCGGGTAAGGAAATTTGTCAGATATGTAATTGGTTTCTATAAAACGTTTGAGTTTCTTATTGACTTGGCAATTCAAAGAATGACCGTGGCTCGGCCGTGGAAACTTATCGTTATTTGTTTTAGAGGGTTGATGTGAAGATACTGCTTTTAATCAAACAAGATACTGCTTTTAATCAAACAAGTTCCTGACACTGAGGTGAAAGTCACTCTCTCAGGGAGTAGCCTAAACGAAAATGCCATTAAGTAAGTGCAAGGTAAGAACAGATAAGCTAGCCCATATAAAGAGTTTTATTGTGTGTGAAAAAAGAAGACGATTCATCTCTATTGTAATTTTTATAGTTAGGGGAATTTTGGTCTTAGCGATTTTTGGTTTTTCATTTCGGTGTAATGATCCGTTGGGCTTTCTTCTCGACGACACCAGTATGCGGGCGAGCGTAGACAAGCTTCTTGTTTACGAGGGAAAATTGGCTTCCATTGGTTTTCGTCTTAACGCAAGTTTGTTTTCTGATGGAAAGTCAGCAACACTCACCGCCAATTTAAGATGTAAAGGCCTGAGCAAGTCTACACAAGCATCTCGCGTCACGATGGACAAAAACACGATTACGTGGACAATTTCTGACTGGGCAGCATGGAAAACGTTTGTCTTCGATGCTCCTGATAATGAGACGCAAGAGCCCTCTACAAATTGTGAACTCGTATTAGACCCACTTGAGTCAAATGACGCTGGTTTTCACGGATTTAACAAGATTAAACCAATTCCTGTTATTGTTCTCGACAATGACGGTGACGCAAATATTAAAGTGAGCCCTCGTAGCCTTGTGCTTCCTGAGGGCGGAAGTGTAAGTTATACGATTCACTTAACAAATCGGCCTCGTAATCAAGTGGAGGTGAACATTCTTCATAAAAATGACTTCCCTGAGTGGTTTTTGGTTTCCTCAAAACCAACCATTACGGTAGGAGGTGCCTCTGTCAGCTCTCTTACCTTCACAGCAGAAAACCATAATCGACCACAGACGGTTACCATCACATACCCCGAAGATATATACGCAAACGGGAATTTTCTATGTACGTTGAAACATACACTCACAACAGACGACCCTGTTTATCAAAATATCTCGGAAGTGAACTTTCCTGAAGTGGTTCTTACCCTGAGTGATAATAATACACTTAATTTTCAGCCGGTTAATAATAACGGTGCTTCCATCTCCTCTTTAACAGGAAGAGAAGGTGAGATAACATCTTTTCAAATTAAGCCTTCGGTTACTTTGCACTCAGGAAGCACAATCACACTTGATGTGACCCCCTTGAATACCGACCATATTCAACTTGCTGACTCAAGTCAGAATTATAGCACGAGCCCCGTTCGGCTAACCTTTACAGACAGCAACCCTGTCATCGTCAATGTTAAGTTCATCGACAATTCGGTGCAGACGACAGCGGATCTTCTTGCGACTAAAATTGTGTATTCTGTGGTAACGGACGGTGCAGATGCTCCTGTGATTAACGGAGAATTGTTTTCTCCTAACGGCGGTTTTGCTGAAGCCGGTGGTACATTAGACATCATGATTATAGATAATATTGCTGACGCTGACGGCGACGGTCTGATTGAAATATGGAATGCCACAATGCTAGACAACATGCGATATGACTTGGCGGGCACGAGTTATAAAACCTCGGCAACGGACCCAGGTGACAGTGAAGGTTGCCCAGCAGGTGGTTGTAACGGCTACGAGCTCATGGCGAATATTGATTTATTACCCCTGCTTGATGTAAACGGTAACGGCGAGATTGACAAGACTATGGTGACTGTTGCGAGCGAAAGCCATAGGGTGATTGATGTAAACGAAGATGCCAGCTGGTCTCCGGTGGGTGATAACTCAACCGATGATGATGCAAGCCGATTTACGGGCACTTTTGAGGGTAACGGCAACACCATCGCTAATTTATGGGTGAATACTTCTTCTTCAGGCGATGTCTATGCAGGTTTATTTGGTGCAACAGGTGGCTCAGCCGAGATACGCAATGTGGGAGTTATCTCTGGTGGCGTTTCTTCTTCCTCTTCTTCTGGTGGTCTGGTGGGGCGTTCTGATTCTTCTTTGACGATCAGGAATAGCTACTTTTCTGGGAGTGGTGGTGTTTCTTCTTCTTCCCTTGCTGATGATTCTTTTTCTGGTGGTCTGATGGGTTTTGCTTCTTCTTCTTCTTTGACGATCAGGAATAGCTACTTTTCTGGGAGTGGTGGTGTTTCTTCTTCTTCTTCTGTTGATCTTTCTTCTTCCGGTGGTCTGGTGGGTTCTTCTTTTTCTTCTTCTTTGACGATCACGAATAGCTATTTCAGCGGTGAAGGTGGTGTTTCTTCTTCTGCTGCTGCTCTTTCTTATTCCGGTGGTCTGGTGGGTTCTTCTTTCCTTCCTTCTTTGATGATCACGAATAGTTATTGGAACACCGATACACCTCAATTAATAAACGGGTCGCCCCAAGTGCCCAAGCAAGCACAGGGTGATGTTATGACCAACCCTACGGCGGGTACAACGGGGCTTACACTCGCACAACTGCAAGCAACGAGTGGTGCCAGTGGCACTTTTCCTGATCTAGGCCCTGCGTGGGATCTAGGCATCACGACGCAACTACCCGCAGTCAAACGATGCACCCTTGATACTGCAATGACGGGCTGTGAGGCTATGTATGGTGAGCTACTCGCTGGGCAACGGTAGGTAAAAAATCATAAATCCATTAAGATGTAAAACGTTGAATGCTAAGAAAAAAAAACACCTAGATGTTTTGGTTAATAATGCAGGTTATGGTTTGTATGGGTCAGTCATTCTTTTCATGATATAATAACTTCTTTAAATTTGTTGCATAGGCTAGAATGAGAAGAAATAACCTCATAACAACCATATTTCCCACACAGCCTCTTTTAGAGAATGAATTTTCCATTTGGTTTTAGTATCCGACTAACCTTTTATTATACCATTCAAGAAACTCATTAGATTTTTTCTTATTTTTTTTTTCTCTGTTAATTCTATATATTGTTAGTTAAGTAAGTGCAAGGTAAGAACAGATAAGCTAGCCCATATAAAGAGTTTTATTGTGTGTGAAAAAAGAAGACGATTCATCTCTACTGTAATTTATATAGTGAAGGGAATTTTGGTCTTAGCGATTTTTGGTTTTTCATTTCGGTGCGATGATCCGCTGGGCTCTCTTCTCGACGACACCAGTATGCGGGCGAGCGTAGACAAGCTTCTTGTTTATGAGGGAGAATTGGCCTCCATTGGTTTTCGTCTTAACGCAAATTTGTTTTCTGATGGAAAGTCAGCAACGCTTACCGCCAATTTAAGATGTAAAGGTCTGAGTAAGTCTGCACAAGCATCTCGCGTCACGATAGACAAAAACACGATTACGTGGACAAATTCTGACTGGGCAGCATGGAAAACATTTGTCTTCGATTCTCCTGATAATCAGACGCAAGAGCCCTCTACAAATTGTGAACTCGTATTAGACCCCCTTGAGTCAAATGACGCTGGTTTTCATGGATTTAACAAGATTAAACCAATTCCTGTTATTGTTCTCGACAATGACGGTGACGCAAATATTAAAGTGAGCTCTCGTGGTCTTGTGCTTCCTGAGGGCGGAAGTGTAAGTTATACGATTCGCTTAACAAATCCGCCTCGTAATCAAGTGGAGGTGAACATTCTTCATAAAAATGACTTCCCTGAGTGGTTTTTGGTTTCCTCAAAACCAACCATTACAGTAGGAGGTGCCTCTGTCAGCTCTGTTACCTTTACAGCAGAAAACCATAATCGACCACAGACGGTTACCATCACATACCCCGAAGATATATATGCAAACGGGAATTTTCTATGTACGTTGAAACATACACTCACAACAGACGACCCTGTTTATCAAAATGTCTCGGAAGTGAACTTTCCTGAAGTGGTTCTTACCCTGAGTGATAATGATACACTTAATTTTCAGCCAATTGATAATAACGGTGCTTCCATCTCCTCTTTAACAGGAAGAGAAGGCGAGACAACATCTTTTCAAATTAAGCCTTCGGTTACTTTGCACTCAGGAAGCATAATCACACTTGATGTGACCCCCTTGAATACCGAACATATTCAACTTGCTGACTCAAGTCAGAATTATAGCACGAGCCCCGTTCGGCTAACCTTTACAGACAGCGACCCTGTCATCGTCAATGTTAAGTTCATCGACGATTTGGTGGAGACGACGGCAGATCTTCTTGCGACTAAAATTGTGTATTCTGTGGTAACGGACGGTGCAGATGCTCCTGTGATTAACGGAGAATTGTTTTCTCCTAACGGCGGTTTTGCTGAAGCCGGTGGTACATTAGACATCATGATTATAGATAATATTGCTGACGCTGACCGTGACGGTCTGATTGAAGTATGGAATGCCACAATGCTAGACAACATGCGATATGATTTGGCAGGCACGAGTTATAAAACCTCGGCAACAGATCCAGGTGATTCCTCTGGTTGCCCAGCAGGTGGTTGTAACGGCTACGAGCTCATGGCGAATATTGATCTTTTAGACTTGCTTGATGCGAATGGTAACGGCCAAATTGACAAGACCACGGTGACTGTTGTGAATCAAATGCATAGGATGATTGATGTAAGCTCAGGCCAAGATGAAAGTTGGGTTCCGGTGGGTGATGATGCAGACCCGTTTACGGGCACTTTTGAGGGTAACGGCCGCACCATCGCTAACTTGTGGGTGCACATTTCTTCTTCTTCAGGCAATGTCTATGCGGGTTTTTTTGGTGCAACAGGTGACTCAGTTGCAATTCGTAATGTGGGTGTTATCTCTGGTGGTGTTTTTGGTTCTTCTCCTTTTGCTTCTTCTTCTGGTGCTTCTTCTTCCGGTGGTCTGGTGGGTTTTTCTTCTTCCTTGACGATCACGAATAGCTACTTTTCTGGGAGTGGTGGTGTTTCTTCTTCTGCTGGTTCTTTTTCTTATTCCGGTGGTCTAGTGGGTTTTTCTTCTTCTTTGACGATCACGAATAGCTACTTTTCTGGGAGTGGTGGTGTTTCTGCTTCTGCTGATTCGCTTTCTTATTCCGGTGGTCTGGTGGGGTCTTCTGATGCCACTTTGACGATCATGAATAGCTACTTTTCTGGGAGTGGTGGTGTTACTTCTTCTGCTTCTGGTTCTTTTTCTTATTCCGGTGGTCTGGTGGGGGGTTCTTCTAATACTCCTGTGATCACGAATAGTTATTGGAACACCGACGCACCTCAATCAGGCGACAAGCGAGCGCAGGGTGATGTTATGAGCAACCCTACGGGTGCTGTGGGGCTTACGCTCACCGAACTGCAGGCAACGAGTGGCACCTTTCCTGATTTAGGCGACGCGTGGGACCTAGGCACCACGACGCAACTACCCGCCATCAAACGATGCACCCTTGATATGGCGGACGTCTGTGTATCGTATGGCACACTGCTCGACGGGCAACGTGTTAGCAATTGATCAGAAAATATTTTGTCTTTACTATTTCTCATTATTTCCAAACACCTGTTTAGACAAGTACACTGGGGGTGGTGGATCATGAGAAACTTCCATGTTGTTTGATCGTCTAAATATTGGACTTTTGATGCACCTTTTTCAGAAAAATACCTTCAATTTTTTACGGAATTTTAAAGATTATCTAAGTTTTAGTAAATATAATTATGTCTTATTCTATTATGCGTCACAGTGGGTTGGAGCTTCCGTATGATCTGTCGTCTTGAATCATTTGAATTAACTCCTGATTTTAACGTTGATGTTTGGGCTCGCTCAGAAAAAAATAATTCGATCACTTTGAGAGAAAAAGAACTCGAGAAGTCGTATCAAGTTTTGAGGAAGCACTATAAGGGGCTTCACTTCCGTTTCCTACAGCAAGTGCATGGTATTGATTCTATATGTGTCGAGCCTTCTATGAATGGTCTATCCAAAAATATCTTTTGGGGGAAGGCAGATGCCGCATTTTCTTCCCAAAAAGATATCGTACTTGGAGTGAGGGTTGCTGATTGCATACCAATTGTTTTTGCAGAAAAAGACGGGGCTTTTTGTGGTGTCATTCATGCTGGTTGGAGGGGTCTATGTTCTCAAATTATGACCTCAACCCTTGCACACCTAGAGAGAGAATTTAGGCAAGTGAAAAGGTCAAAAATCAAATTTTGGGTTGGACCTCATATCAAAGAAGATTCCTACGAAGTAGGTGAAGATGTGTTTTCACTTTTCCCTTCAGTATTTTTAAAATCATCTTCGAAACCTGAAAAAAAGTATTTAAGTTTAACCATGGTTCTCAAAGCTCAGTTTATGAAGTGTGAAATAAGTAATTCACAAATCATGTGGAGTTTAGAAAATACCTACCGAAACGATGACTACTACTCTCATCGTAAGGGAGACATTGGACGGAATGTTATTGTTATCTACAATAAGAACTAAACTTAGCTGATTATACCTACCAGATGAAATATGGATATCGTAGTTTTTTGGGGGGTGGGTCTCGGCGAGAACAACCATCGGAGTTGTGGCAGCGGGCGCTTTAGCGGAGAAAATACTAAAAGAATGATTGATCGCATTAAAGACCAAAAACTACTCTTTCCCACTCATTACACCAGAGACCGTCTTTCTTAAGATCATCCAGTTTATCGTTATCAATCAGTTATTAGAGCTAAGGAAAGTGTTTCATCGTAGCCATATCTCATAATTTGGGGAAAATCATGAAAAAACTAAAAACTAGCAATAAAAATGAGCTAATTTCAAGTTCTGGAGCTGAACATAGTGTCGAATTTTGAAAATATACATAGTTAGAATAAAGTAAAAAAATAAAAAACCAATTTCCAAAATTAACTTTACGAATAACAAACCTCATAACAACCATATTCCCACGCAGCCTCAAAAGTGTATACAATATGTGTGCGTTGCTAAATACGACAATAGGGGTGTGTCTTTGGAGTGAAAGATGGCTAACCAAACCTATTATTGTTTAGATTTGACTTTGAATTTACGGTATGCACAATGAAACACTAACTTTTACGCCGGAAGAAAAAGCGTATATTGAACAAATATCTTCTCGTGCACAAAAAGCCTCAACGCAGCTTCGTCTCGCATCGGGAACTCAGAAAAATGAAGCCTTACTGCATTTAGCAGAGCTTTTGGGAAAAAACAGGAGTCAAATTAAAAATGATAACGCCCAAGATATGGAAAATGCTCAATCCAATGGTCTCCCACAACCTATGGTTGATCGCCTTCAAATTGATGATTCCGTCATTGATGCGATGATACAATCCCTCCATGAAATCAAAGCTTTAAAAGATCCCGTAAAAGAGGTGGTTGAGGGTTGGTGTTTACCTAACCAACTACAAATTCAAAAAGTGCGTATACCCATTGGAGTCATTATGATCATTTATGAATCACGCCCAAATGTCACAATTGACGTGGGAGCACTTGGGTTAAAATCTTCCAATGCTATTATCCTTAGAGGAGGCAAAGAAGCGATTCGATCAAATCTCTACCTCACTTATCTATTTCAAAAGGCACTCACACACGCTAAATTACCCTCGGAATCGGTACAAGTGCTTGACCGAACAGACCGGCAACTCATGCGACTTCTTCTTGAGCAAAAAGAAAAAATTGACTTAGTCGTACCCCGAGGAGGAGAAGGCTTGATTCGGTTTATTACAGAGAATAGTATGATTCCCGTTGTAAAACACGACAAGGGGGTTTGCCATATCTATATTCATCATTCAGCGGAGAAAGAAGTGGCACTCAATGTTCTCATAAATTCAAAGACGCAGAAGCCCGGGGTATGCAATGCTGCTGAATCCGTCATCTTTGACCAAGAATTTTCACATATTGACGAGATTTTGCAAGCTCTCCAGAAAACGGGAGTTACTCTCCATGGAGACTCAAAAACAAAAAATGAGCTTACGAAACAGCCTATAAAAGATTTGTTTGATGATGGTTATGGTCAAGAGTATCTCTCAATGGATATTTCAGTCAAAGTTATAAAGAATATTGATTATGCAATCCAACATATTATAACCCATGGCTCTTCCCACTCTGAGGTGATTATTGCGCAAAATGACCGAGCTATCCAAAAATTTCTTGACTCCTTAGACTCAGCCGCACTTTTTGTAAATGCCTCAAGCCGTTTTCATGATGGGGGTCAATTTGGGCTTGGTGCCGAGGTTGGAATATCCACTGGAAAGCTACATTCTCGAGGACCGATGGGAGTAAGTGATCTCACAACAACTAAATACATCGTACACGGCAATGGGCAGGTTCGCACATAGAGAAGCAACAAGATTAAAACATTTCTGAAGAACGATATCGGTTTCTATGGAGGAACCTTTGACCCCTTTCACAAGGGTCACTTGGCCTTGATTCGTTATCTCTTACAAGAAACAGAGATTAGCCAAATTATTCTAGCCCCTTCGTTTTCTCCACCCCATAAACAAAATGAAGTTCTTGCACCTTTCGCCCATCGATTTGAAATAATTCGTTTGAGCATAAATCATCTCTTCAAAGATAGCTTACAGAATAAACGACTTGTGCTTTCTGATATAGAGGCCGAATTAGCCACACCTAGCTATACGTATGAGACGCTCAAAAAACTCCAAATAAAACTAAAATTAAGTGCAACGAGATTAAACACGTCTGACACAAATCACAATGCAACGATTTCGTCTGCTCACCAAAAACAGACAGAAAAAAAACGTCTTAAAATCATCCTAGGCAGTGATATGTACCAGACTATTCACTCATGGCATAAATCCGAGACATTATCAAAAGAATTTGGTTTTATCGTTGCTAATCGAGAGGGTCTTTCATGTCAAATGTCAGAAAACGATATCCAACCAGTATGCTCGGAAAAAATCATTTATCTTTCTAACCCACAGTGGAACTACAACTCCCGTAGTATTCGTCAAAGAATAAAAGAGTATACCATATCTCAAGACGATAAAGAACGAGAAAGAATCAAACAATTTTTACCTGAAGAAATTTTTGAGTATATATTTACGCACCAACTTTACTTTTAGACATTTGCTATATGGAGACTCCACCACTGTTATTCATGAAATCTCAAGTAATCCTTGAAAATTACCGAGCGATGAGCGATATTTTTCATGAATTTCAAATATATTATGCGATGAAAGCAAACGCGCACCCTAAAATTATTTGTTTGTTAGAAAAGGAGGGTGGTTCCTTTGAGACAGCTTCATGGTCAGAAATATCCAACTTGCTAGAAATGGGCATATCACCCCATCGAATTATTTTTTCCAACCCGGTAAAACCGTTATCTTCGATTCAACACGCGCTTGAACATGGAGTTCAAAAATTTGTTTTTGACTCTACCGAAGAACTGGATAAATTTAAAACGAGTGGAATTCCCAGAAATATTCAACTTTTTTTTAGAATCAACGTTTCAAGTAATGATTCCGTATGGAACCTTAACAAAAAATTTGGTTGCCCGGAAACCCAATGGAAAGATATCTATAAAAAAATGATTCAAAAAGATGTTGTATTAAGTGGAATTACATTTCATGTGGGTTCGCAGTGCCAGTCTTTAACAACATGGGAGAGTGCTCTTCTCTCTGCTCGTCGCGCTATTCAATTAAGCCATCGCTATGGTCTCAAGCCAGATTCCATCAACATTGGTGGAGGTTTCCCGATCAAATACGATAAAGATATCCCTCATCTACAAGAAATTCATCAAGTCGTGTACCGAAATATTCAGCTATGGAACAAAGAGGAGCTGGGTATTACGCAATTTCTAGCAGAACCAGGACGTTGTCTGGTTGGACCAGCGGGCATCCTAAAATCAACGATCATTGGCATATCCCAAAAAGAGGATACCAAATGGGTGTACATTGACAGTGGGCTTTTCTCAGGTATGATGGAAACAATTTATGGCAATATTCGATATCCGATCCTCTCGGCTAAAGGAGGGGGAGAACTTCAAAAAGTACATTTATGTGGCCCTACCTGTGACGGTCTCGACGTTCTTTATGAGACGATGATACCACAACCAGAAGTGGGCGACGAACTACATTTTCATAATGCAGGAGCTTATACGAATGTTTACTCCACACACTTCAACGGCTTTGAACCTCCCAAGGTTTTTTTTCTAGAAGAAAATGAAGAGATCCCCGGAAAGCACCTACACTCGTAGCATGGGTGTAATTTTTGTAGTGAACAAAAGATATTTTGCAATCACTCAAATCCCGTAGTTTTACAATTTTTTTTGAAAAGTCGGCAAGAGATATGGTATTTTTTGAATTGTTCTAAGTTAGAAGGGCTTTTCAAAGCATATTTTGCTCCTTTTGGCGAAGGCAATGAAAAAACACTTGATAAATTGTTTGATTATATTATACGTTATAGTGGGCTGAAGCTTCATTTTTTTGTGGAGGGGGGGGTTGCAAAGTATTTCAAGAAATTGAAGAATTAAAAAAAATATGAGCGAAATTTTTTACACCCACTTTTTGAGTGCTTGCGATATTTTGCCCCTGTGAATCGCAAAAAAAACTTATCTGCTCAATACGACCCTAGTGGTCTAGAGGACAAATGGTACGGTGCCTGGGAAAAAGATGGACTCTTTTCACACACTTCTCGTTCTGAATCCAATAATAAAGCAGCCTTTTGCATGGTCATTCCTCCCCCCAATGTCACAGGGAGTTTACACTTAGGGCACGCATTAAATCATACCATCCAAGATGTTTTAGCCCGTTATCATCGAATGAAAGGTGCTTCTGTCCTTTGGCTTCCTGGTACAGACCATGCTGGTATCGCTACCCAAAATGTGGTAGAGAAATTACTTGCCAAAGAAGGAAAAAATAGGCACGATATGGGGCGGAAAAAGTTTGAAGCCAAGGTCTGGGAGTGGAAAAAACAGTCAGGCAACGCCATCACGAAACAACAACGCGAGTTGGGTGAGAGCGTCGATTGGAACCACGAGGCTTTTACTCTTGACCCGCACCTCAATAAGATTGTTAATCAGGTTTTTGTCAGACTTCATGAAGAAGGTCTTATTTATCGAGCAAAACAGATGATTAATTGGTGCCCTGTAAATCAGACAGCCCTTTCTAACATTGAAGTGGAATACAAAGATATTAACGGACAGCTCTACTATATTCAATATCCCATTCTTGGTTCTAATGAATATCTTCTTGTTGCAACCACCCGACCAGAGACGCTACTGGGTGACGAAGCTCTTGCCGTACACCCCGATGATTCTCGTTATCAAAGCTTTATTGGCAAAAAAGTTGCTTTGCCTCTCATGAATAGAGAACTTCCCATTATTGGGGATACTTATGTAGACCAAAATTTTGGAACTGGTGTTGTCAAAATTACTCCAGGGCATGACCCCAATGACTTTGAGATTGGACGACGACATAATCTCCCCATTACTGTTGTGATCAACGAACGTGGAAAGATTAACGAAGCGGGGGGAGCATACAAGGGTCTTTCTCGCGAGATGGCCAGAAAAAAAGTCGTTTCAGACTTAGACAATCAAGGTTTCTTAGAAAAGACTCAGAAATTCCAACATAAAGTGGGTCACAGTTATCGTTCTGGGGCGGTTATTGAACCTTTACCAAGCACTCAATGGTTCGTCAAAACAAAGGAAATAGCAAAAGAAGCGATTCGTGTCGTTGAACAGGGTAAAATACGTTTTATCCCCCAAAGGTGGGAAATTGTCTATTTTGAATGGATGTATAACGTACAAGATTGGTGTATTTCTCGACAACTTTGGTGGGGACACCGCATACCCGCTTGGTATGACGAAAATGGTCAGGTCTATGTTGGTTCAGACGAAACTTCGGTAAGAGAGAAGCACTCAATATCTCCAGAAAAATCACTTCGCCAAGATGAAGATGTGTTAGATACGTGGTTTTCATCGGCTCTTTGGCCATTCGCAACCCTGTGGAGCAAAGATGAAATATTCGCCTCTACCGGTTGGCCTAAACCATCTAAGCTTCATAAACAATTCTATCCAAACAGTGTTTTGGTGACTGGTTTTGACATTATTTTCTTTTGGGTTGCTCGTATGATTATGATGGGAACGCACTTTATGAAAGATATCCCCTTTCGTGAGGTATACATTCATGGTTTGGTTAGAGACGCAGAGAGAAAAAAAATGAGTAAGTCAAAAGGTAATGTCGTCGACCCTCTTGAAAAAATGAAAGAATTCGGCACAGATGCTTTCCGTTTTTTTATGATGGGCATCCTACCTGAAGGCAAAGACATTGTTTACGATGAAAGCCGCTTGAAAGGATACCAAGCCTTTTGCAACAAAATATGGAACACAGCCCGTTACCTATGGATGAATCAACCTTCTGATTACCGTGTTTCCGATGTTCCTTCTTCTGAAATTGTTTTCTCAGAGGTAGATTGTTGGATCATTCAACATTTCAACCAAACCTTGTTGAAAATAGAAGATGCAATCATTCATTATCGTTTTGCAGAGTACGCACAAGAAATCTATGATTTCACATGGAAGTTTTTTTGTGATTACTATATTGAATTGGCCAAAATTAGTTTAAAAAACACAGCCTTGAGTGAGTCAACACTTTATACCTTAAATGTGATATTTAAAAACATCTTGAAGTTATTGCATCCAATTATGCCCTTCATCACAGAGGAACTACATTCATACTGGAGAGGGAACAAACAATCAAGCGACGAGTATTCATATATCATTATAAGCAGCTGGCCGAAAGAAATTCAAATTGGCGAACATTTCAATCATTTTACCGCGGTAGAGAATGTCGTTGATATTATTTACCATATCCGTAATGTACGTGGTGAGCTTTCCATCCCACCAAATAAAAAATTGAATGCTTCTTTTGTCTCAAACTCAAAGGATATGGCACCCACCATTAAAAAGTATGGCGAACATATTTCTACTCTGACTAAGCTTTCACAGATGATCTTTGTAGATGAGGGTAGCAAAGAACGGGGAATTAAAGTTGTCCTTTCTTCGGGAACCCTATTTTTAGATGTTTTTGACCAGATTGATATTGAACAAGAAAAAACCCGTCTCGAAAAAGAAAATAAAAAAATAAAAAAAGAACTCACCTCTCTTGAATCACGGATGGGAGACCCAAACTTTATCCAACAAGCACCTCAGGCTATCGTTGCAAAAGAAAAAGAGCGTATCGCGTTTCTTCACAAGAAAATAAGTGGAGTGCAAGAGCTTTTGAGAAGTTGTGCGAATAAATATAAAATATGAAAAGTACAACCACATCGGAAAGAGATATATGTCCCTTCAGGGTGGTTTTCCTTTACTTCTCACAAAATTTTTACGATCATAATTGTAACATCATCAAATTGTTCTTGTTTACCTACGAAGCTTTCCATTTCCCTGTAGATACGTTTTGCCATTTGATTTGGGGAGAGAAAGTAGTTTTCACTGATTACTTGTTTCAAGCGTTCTGTGCCGAACTCTTCTTTTTTGTGATTCAAAGCTTCAATCACACCATCGGTATAAAAAACAAGAATATCCCCCGCTTCCACATGCACATCCTTCATGTCAAAGTCTGTTGAGTTTTTGGATGGAATCACGCCAAGAGGGTGACCTTTGCACTGTAAAACTTCAAATTGTTTTTGAGCAAATCGATACAGGTATTGCTCATTGTGCCCTGCAGAAGAATAAGTGAAGCAATGAGTACGTGGATTGTATACCGAGTAAAAAAGAGTCACAAACATCCCAGCTTCGCTATTTTCGTAGATTAAATTATTAGCTTCATTCAAAATTTCTGATGTAGATATACTGTGCAATTTCCCGATTGTTCTGACGATTGAATTAGTGACTGCCATAAAAAGGGCGGCAGGAAGGCTTTTCCCTGAAACATCGGCAATTACGAATACAATTTTATTTTGATCGACTCGAAAAAAATCATAAAAATCACCTCCCATTGCTTTGGCCGATTTTGAAAAAAAGCCAATGGAGCAGTGCGAGCTCTCGATAGCCTTCCTAGGTAGTAATGATTTTTGGAAGGAAGAGGTAATTTTTAATTCATTCTTGTAGGCTTCGTTTTTTAACATTTCATCAAGCAGATTAAAGTTCTGTGCAACCTTGGTAATCTGATTTGTTACCGTGGTAATCAAACGATAGTCATCATCTGAAAAGAGTGAAGAATCTCTTTTATTCATCAGATAGACATACCCATAGGTTTCTCCACCTTGCTGCATTGGTAAGAATAATCTCTTACTTGGGAAGTTTTGCTCGTTGACTAACAGTCTTGCTATTTCTTCCGTTGTTGGTTGTTCATGTTCACCAACTTGAGAGATAACTTGAAAACTCTCTTTAGACTTTTCCTTCACCAAAAAAGCGGCGTATTCGACCTTGATTTCTTCTGCCATAATGGCTAGCGCTGCATCAAAGAAGTCTGCTCGATTCAATGTAGAAGTCAGGACTTTACCAATTTCATAAAGTGTTGAAAGTTCCCCCAGTTTTTTATTGAGTTCTTGATTGGTCTTTTTCATGGAAGATACAAATTCTCTATTTTGTATAGCAAGTGCGGCTTGATCTGAAAAAGTAGAGAAAATCTCAAGATCTCTCCCCGAAAATTTTTCTCTCCCGATAGAATTAATTACTTCTAAAACACCAATGAGACGACCTTGAAAAACCATGGGTGTCGCCAGAATATTACGAGTGTTGAAATCTGTGCTTTCATCCGCCTGTTTGAATACCCGGGAGTCAGTTTGAGCATTGTTGACCAACAGAGGCTCTTGTGTTTTTGCAACGATACCAGCAATTCCTTCGCCAATAGGAACTCGAATTGCTTTGAGTGAGCCAGCCCCGTCACCACTTGCTAAGTTAAAGTATAGTTCATTTCGTAGCTCATCTACTAACATTAAACTAGACGACTCAGCTCTCAAAATAATCTCTGCTGAATTCATAATTATCTGCAACATGGTATCTAAAGGCAAATTAGAATTAATCATATTTGATATTTTAACCATATGCGTGATGAGCTTGTGGTTCGTGAGCTGAATTTCTCGGGCTTGTGCATTCTCAGCGAACAGAAAAATTGAGGCGGTCAAATCAAGCACGCATCTAAAGTTTTCTTTGTGGATGAATGATTGACCGAAAAGACGGGAAGTTGATTGTGCGAAGGCGAAAAGTGTATTAACAGACTCAATACTAAAGTCACTTTGGTCCTCAGAGCGTTCTAAATAAACTAGACCAAAGGCTTTCTCTGAACCTTGCACCATAAGAGGATATAACAAACAGGGGATGTTCAATACTCCCAACGGCTTTCCCTCACTATCAGAAACAGTGCTACCTTTTCTGAGGTTTAGATGAGAGGCAAATTTGAAGCATCGTTTTACCAATACTTTACTCATAGGGTTCATTTTTTTGCTGGTGTTACTGACTACTTTACATTTTAGATGTTCTGTCAGGAAGTATAATCTGGCAAATTTGGCACCGGTAAGCCCAATGATTAACTTCAATAAGATTTTGAAGATATCAGTTAATTGTTGTGAAACTCCCTCATAGATAAGACCACCATTATCAGCAAATAAAGTATAATTTGATTGCTTGGATGCCAATTTTATTTCGGAACTGTTCACTCTAGTTGTATATCGGTTGCGGTTTCTTGCAACTTCAGATAATGTGACTCCATTGTCAATTCTAAGTTTTGGGGGATGGTCAATTTTGAGGAATTCCAAGAAAATTTATCGATGATTGTTTATTTAATTTTTAGCAGGCTCCTACTGCAACCAAAGAACTACAAAACCTTTATTGTTAACTGAACTGGGCAATGATCGGAACCCATTTGCTCATTGATATGAGAACAATGGCTTACTTGATCAAGTAAGGCTTTGTCTATGAAAAAGTAGTCGATGCGCCAACCAACATTCCTTTCTCTTGCTTTTGAGGGCATATCCCACCAAGTATAACTGACTTCATTGGGGTGTTGATATCTGAAGATATCAACCCATTTTTCCTCAATAAGTCTGTCGACCCAGGCCCTCTCTTCAGGAAGAAACCCAATATTTTTTTCGTTTTCTCGTGGTCTCGCTAGGTCAATTTCATTGTGAGCAACGTTTAAATCTCCACAAAAGACTATTTTTTGTGTGTTTTTGCGTTGTTTATTAACATGGTCTAAAAAGTGATCGTAAAACCTAAGTTTCTCTTGCCAAGCTTCTTTGCTTTTACCGCCATTAGGGAAATATACTCCAAAAAATGAATAGGCTTTGTAATTGACACAAATTACTCTACCTTCCGAATCGTTCCATCCTGGCATACCTGTTATGATGGAAGGTTTTTTTTTGAAAATCTTCTTTTTTATCCACACTGAGACACCCGAGTAACCTTTTTTTTGGGCTGAGTGATATTCTTGATCGTATTCAGAATGAGCAACTAAGTAATCAGAAAGCTGTTCTTTATGTGCTTTTGTTTCTTGTAGAAATAAAACATCTGGTTTCTCGCGAATAATCATTTTTTGGAGTTCTTCTTTTCTCTCAACAGCACGAATCCCGTTGACATTCCAAGAAATAAACTTCATCACTTACTGGGAGGCCTAATCTTGCGAAAAATAATGGGTGGATTGATATTGACCAGTTTTTTGTTTCACGATTTGCATGAGTATATCATTTGCTAAACGACTCGCTCCAAAGCGAAACCATTCAGGACTCAGCCATTGGTTTCCCAAGGTTTCTTTTACCATGACCAGATTGTGAAGGGCGGCTTTTGCGGTAGATATCCCACCCGCTGGTTTCATGCCTACCATTTCCCCTGTTTTGTAGTGATGGTCACGAATCGCTTCTAACATAACCAAGGTAACATCGGGTGTCGCTGCAGGGCTAATTTTTCCCGTGGACGTTTTGATGAAATCAGCTCCTGCATGGATTGCAATTTCACTAGCTCGTCGAACTTTATCTAAATTTCCTAATTCTCCAGTTTCGAGAATTACCTTGAGTCTAGCGGAACTGCAAGCTTCTTTAATTGAGGCAATTTCATCATACACGTAGGTGTATTCGCCAGCATGAAAATGACCTCGAGAAATGACCATATCTACTTCGTCTGCTCCTTCTTGGACAGCGTACTTTGTTTCTTTCAACTTAATTTCCATGTCGGCGTGCCCTGATGGGAACGCAGTGGCAACAGAGGCTACTTTCACCTGCGTTCCTGATAAGGCTTTCTTGGCAACTTTGACGAAAGTTGGGAAAACACAAACAGCGGCTACCGTCGGCAAATTAGGCAACTCATTGTGTAAATGCACAGCTTTATAACAAAGTTGTTTTATTTTACTAGGAGTGTCCATTCCTTCTAGGGTCGTCAAGTCAATCATATTCAAAGCAAGCTTCAAGCCGTTGGTTTTTGCTTCCTTCTTAATGCTCCGCCTCTGGAACCTAGCGACACGTTCAAATACACCAACCTGATCAATGCAGGGGGTTTGACGAAAGTCAGGCAAGTTTTTTGTCATAAATCGTTTTAGGATTTACTTTTCTTGTGTTCAATTAAATCAGATTTCTCCCATAACATGAATCGAATAAGCCAATAAAGCCAAACTCCAGGAATAAGAAACATCAAAAAAGAATAATCGGTAGCATTAAAAAAATAGACTACCCAAAAAAGTAAAACTAAACTCAAAAATAAATTGGCAAAAACCCAAAAGGTAATTGAACTCTTTTCAGATCTGGCGATATCATTAGATTTCACATAATATTTAATAATTCCTCTCAAAGGGAATTGATTACCCTTGTGGGAATTTTGCCAAATATTCTTCAAAGAAAAAAACCAAAGAAGTAAAGCCCCAAGCAAACTGCTGACGAAAAGGAACATAGGTCAGTATTTTCTTCCTAGAATTGATATAAGTAGGTCACCTCGCCTCGACACGCTGGTTTTTCAATACCTTGAATTTCAAGCGTAATTTTCATGGTTGCTTTGATTGTGCCTCTCAAGTTTTTAACACTCAATATTTCAACTCTAAGGCGAATTTTACTGTTCACTTTAACGGGCTCCATTAGCTTCATATTATTGATACCATAGTTAATGCCCATTTTTATTTGAGGAAAATCAAACATTTCGTAGAGAAAATAGGGAATCAAGCACATCGTTAAATACCCATGTGCAATTGTCGTACCAAAAGGAGATTCTTTTTCAGCTCTCTTTTGATCAAGATGAATCCATTGATAATCTGACGTTGCCTCAGCAAACTTTTTGATTCTAGCCTGGTCAACCGTCAAATAGTCAGAAACTCCAACTTCTTTGCCATCGTATTGTTTAAATTCTTCAAAGTTTGAAATTATTATTTTATCAGCTATAACGGCATAGTTGCATAGGAGCAATAACTTGGCAACATAAATTTAATTTAATTATGGAGGCTGTGTGAGCAGCATGGTTGCTCCTAGGTTATTTTTTCTTAATTCTAGCCTATGCAACGAATCTAAGTGTCATTTGGTTTGTATGTATTTGGCAGGGGGTAATCAAATCAAATATCATACTATTTATGAATTTTGGAAATTGCTTTTTTCATAATTTGGGGGAAATTATGAAAAAAGCAATTTCCAAGATTAACTCTAGGAGTGACAAATAACCTCATAACAATCATATCTCCTGCACAGCTTCTTTGCTAAGTCAGACTTATAAAGAAACTAAAGAAATTCTGTACATCTCAGATCGGGTTTTATAGAATGAGTTAGTAATATGATCGTAACAAATCCGACAGATTCTAAAATAACTATTCCTAAACGACGCGGGATGTATGAGCCCGCTTTTGAGCATGATGGTTGTGGGGTGGGCTTTATTGTTGATATTCAAGGTCGACAATCAAGAGATATTATCGACCAAGGCTTGCGTATTATGCGTAATCTCGAACATCGAGGTGCGATCGGTGCCGACCCATTAACGGGAGATGGTGCAGGAATGACAATTCAATTACCCGATGATTTTTTTCGAAGAGTTGCTGAAGAGGCTCAAATTAACTTACCTGTTAAAGGGAGATATGGGGTTGGAATGCACTTTTTCCCTCGGGAAGTAAGTAAACGCAAGGTTATTGAAAATATTGTCGAAAAAATTACCACTGACGAAGAACAAGTTTTTTTGGGATGGCGTAAAGTACCCGTAAATCCCGATGCAATCGGGGAAGGGGCACGTGAAATGATGCCGTATATTGCTCAATCATTTATACAGGCGAGTAATTCCATCAAAGATCCACAGGAGTTTGAACGCAAATTATTTATAATTCGGCGAACGATCGACCATCGTATTCGGCTTGAGCTTCATGAAGGTAGGAGTACCTACTATGTATCTTCGTTCTCAGCAAAAATAATTGTTTATAAGGGCATGCTATTGGCTGAACAGTTCACTCAATTTTATTCTGATATGAAATCAAGGGATATGAAGTCTGCCTTAGCACTGACTCATACGAGGTTTTCGACGAATACTTTTCCTTCCTGGGATTTAGCACATCCCTTTCGTTTGATAGCACATAACGGTGAAATCAATACCTTAAGAGGTAATACGAACTGGATGACCGCTCGTGAGAAGGTGATGAGTTCTCCCTATTTCAGCAAAGACCTCAAACAAATATTTCCAATCTTGATGGAGGGGCAAAGTGACTCGGCCGCTTTTGACTCTGTTTTGGAGCTCCTTGTTATGGCAGGCAGAAGTTTACCTCATGCAATTATGATGATGATTCCAGAAGCTTGGTCAAAAAATAACCTCATGGATTCAAAGAGAAGAGCTTTTTATGAGTATCATGCAACAATGATGGAGCCATGGGATGGTCCAGCGGGTGTCGCCTTCACCGATGGGGATATCATAGGAGGTACACTTGATAGAAATGGTTTGCGTCCAGCACGGTATGTCATTACCAAGGATGACTTAGTGGTTCTCTCCTCCGAGGCGGGCGTTCTTCCTTGTGAGCCTGAAAATATTAAATTTCATGGCAGGCTTCAGCCTGGCAAGATGTTCTTGGTTAATCTTTTGGAACAAAGAATTATTCCTGACGAAGAAATTAAAGAAAAAATAAGCACAAGGAAACCTTATCTTTCTTGGGTAAAAGAAAAAATTATCCACATTGATGAACTCCCCAAGCCTAAGAGACTGAAAGAAGTAGATCATACGAATGTTCGACAGAGACAGCGTGCTTTTCTCTACACGAGAGAAGATATCAGCGTTGTGCTAACTCCAATGCTAATGGCGGGCAAAGAAGCTACAGGCTCAATGGGAACCGATGCTTCCCTCGCTGTGCTTTCAGAAAAACCTCAGCTTCTTTTTCGTTATTTTAAACAACTCTTTGCTCAAGTGACAAACCCCCCCGTCGATGCGATTCGTGAGGAGCTGGTTATGGAGCTAACCACCTACCTTGGACCTGAACAAAATTTGTTGAACGAATCGGCCGAACACGCACACCGTATAGAACTTTCTCACCCAATTCTTTCTAACGAACAACTTGAAAAGGTGAGAGAAGTTGCCCAAGGGCACTTCAAGGCAGCTTCAATTTCCATACTCTTTGACATTCACAAAAGACATAGCATGTGCGAAAGAATGGATGAAATATGTGAGGAAGCAGAACGTCTTGTAAAAGATGGCGTAAGTTTGCTTATCTTGTCTGATCGATATCCTGACAAAGTTCATGCCCCAGTTCCCTCTCTTTTGGCTGTCTCGGGTGTGCATCATCACTTAATTCGTAATGGTTTGCGAACCAAAACCTCAATTTTGCTTGAAAGTGGTGAGCCTCGGGAGGTCTCGCATTTCGCCCTTTTATTTGGTTATGGGGCAAACGCCGTAAACCCCTACCTTGCTTTTGAGACCATTACTGATCTATTCAAAACAAATTTTCTACCAAAAATAAAAAATATCGAACTAGCCTACAAAAATTATTTTAAGGCCATTGAGACGGGACTTTTTAAAGTGTTCAGTAAAATGGGGATATCCACACTGCAATCTTATTTAGGTGCCCAAATTTTTGAAGCAGTCGGCATTGATTCAGAGGTGATTGATACCTACTTTACGGGCACTACTACCAAAATTGAAGGTATGAGTCTTGAGATGCTAGAGAAAGAAATGATTAAAAGACATAAAAAAGCCTATGGAAATCATTATGCTCCAGAGGTTCTGCCCAGCGGTGGTCTGTATCACTATCGTCATGATGGAGAACATCACCTCTGGAATCCATTTTCGATTGCCAAACTACAGATTAGCACACGGAATAATGATTATGAGGTTTATAAAGAATACGCAAAGCTCATCAACGAACAGGAAGCTAAAAGAGTTACTTTAAGAAGTTTGTTAAAAATCACCTACGTAGAAAATCCACTCCCTATTGATGAGGTTGAGTCTGCCTCAGAAATTGTAAAAAGATTCGCAACGGGTGCTATGAGCTTTGGTTCAATTTCTTGGGAAGCCCATACATCCCTTGCAATTGCTATGAACCAATTGGGTGGCAAATCAAACACGGGGGAAGGTGGGGAAGACCCTATTCGCTTTAAGAGATCTCCCAAAGGAGAAAATATGCGTTCAGCGATTAAACAGGTCGCTTCGGGACGCTTTGGTGTAACCGCTGAATACCTTGTGAATGCTGATGAATTGCAAATTAAAATGGCACAAGGAGCCAAACCGGGGGAGGGTGGTCAGCTTCCTGGTTTTAAGGTGGATAAGATAATCGCAAAAATTAGGCACAGTACACCGGGGGTCACCTTGATTAGCCCCCCACCTCATCACGATATTTATTCAATTGAAGATTTGAAACAGCTAATCTTTGACCTCAAAAATATCAACCCCAAAGCACGGATTAGCGTAAAACTTGTTTCTGAAGTGGGAGTGGGAACGGTTGCCGCAGGGGTTGCGAAAGCCCATGCTGATCATATATTAATTAGTGGTCATGACGGTGGCACAGGAGCTAGTCCAATCTCGTCGATACAATACGCGGGCACTCCCCTAGAGCTAGGATTAAGTGAAACACAACAAACCTTGGTTCTCAATGGCTTGAGAGATAGAGTGTGGGTGCAAGTAGACGGTCAAATCAAAACAGGTCGAGATGTGATTATTGGCGCGCTTATGGGGGCTGATGAGTTTGGTTTTGCAACAACAGCCTTGGTCACGCAGGGTTGCATTATGATGAGAAAATGTCATTTAAATACTTGCCCAGTAGGGGTCGCAACCCAAGATAAAGAATTAAGAAAAAAATTTAATGGTTCTCCTCAATACTTGGTAAACTATATGCTCTTTGTTGCTGAGGAGGTGCGTGAATATATGTCTCGACTGGGGTTCAAAAAATTTAATGAGATGATTGGGCAGGTTGATCGATTAACCTATACAAGGTCTAAAAACCATTGGAAAGCGAGTGGTATTGATCTTGGTCATGTTTTGCTTAAAGGAAAACCCAAATTTGGTACAGGAATTTATCGCCAAAAGAGCCAAGACCACGGTTTAGAGAAGCAGATTGATCTTGAGTTTATTAAAAAATCAAAAATGGCACTTGAGAAAAAAGAACCCACACACATTGAGATGAGCATTCAAAATATCAACCGTAGCGTGGGGACCATGTTATCGCATGAGATTACTAAGCGGTATGGCCACGCTGGTCTTCCTGAAAAAACAATCGACATCACATTGCACGGATTTGCTGGGCAAAGTTTGGGGGCTTTTCTCTCAAAGGGAGTTCAAATAAAAGTGTACGGTGCCGCCAACGACTATGTGGGGAAGGGGATTTCAGGAGGAAGGCTTATCATACGAACTCCTGAAAATGTTAGTTTTGACCCTTCTAAAAATATTATTATTGGCAATACAAGTTTTTACGGTGCTATTGAAGGAGAAGCTTTTATTAACGGTATGGCTGGTGAACGATTTTGCGTGAGGAATTCAGGTCTTCATGCTGTTGTGGAAGGGGTTGGCGATCACGGTTGTGAATATATGACAGGCGGACAGGTGGTTATTTTGGGTGAAGTTGGTCGAAACTTTGGGGCAGGGATGTCAGGTGGTATTGCTTATATTTGGGATACCAAAGGTAATTTTGAGCAATATGTAAATCATGAGATGATTGAGGTTGAACCTCTTCAAGATCAGGCAAGTATAAATGAAGTTTTTTTGTTAATAAAGAAACACTGTTCCTATACAAATTCGCACAGAGCGAGGAGTATCTTAAATGATTGGGATGAGCAGAAAAAATACTTTCATAAAATTATTCCTGAAGAGTATCGTTTAGCTATGGAAAGATTGGCCAAAGAAGATAGGAGCCCAAAAGAACGTTTACTGACTAGTCAGTAGGTCTTATTGATAGTATAATGAATATATAAACTTATATAAGTTCAATAAATAGAAAATATGGGCAAACCAAGCGGCTTCAAAGAATACAATCGAAAAAACTTGAGTAGAGAGGCTATCGATGCGAGAATTCAGCATTTTGGTGAGTTTGAGTATACTTTTGAGAAGAAAGAGGCTGAAATACAGGGTTCTCGCTGCATGGATTGTGGAATCCCTTTCTGTCATGGGCCGACGGGTTGTCCGGTTGTCAACTTCATACCTGAATGGAATGATTTGATTTATCAAGGACGATGGAAAGAAGCCCTTGATAATCTACACGCAACGAATAATTTTCCAGAATTTACGGGTAGGCTTTGTCCTGCCCCATGTGAAGGTGCTTGTGTTCTTGGCATTAACGAACCCCCCGTTTCGATCAAAGCGATTGAGAGAGCTATCATTGATAGAGGCTTTGAAGAGGGCTGGGTAAAGCCGATATTGCCCAAAAAACTCACCGGCACGAGTATTGCCATCATTGGCTCAGGCCCCGCTGGATTGGCTTCGGCTCAAGAACTTTGTAGACTTGGTCATATGGTTACTGTTTTCGAAAAAAATGATCGTATAGGGGGGCTTTTACGTTATGGTATTCCAGACTTTAAAATGGAGAAATATCATATTGATCGGCGAGTTAAACAAATGGAAGCTGAGGGAATAAAGTTTAAAGCGAACATTCATATAGGTCAAGATATACATATACAAGAGATTCGGGAGAAATATGATGTGGTTATTTTAGCGTGTGGTTCAGAAGAACCACGGGACCTCTCCATTCCGGGTCGTAACCTAAAAGGTGTGCACTTTGCAATGGAGTTTTTAACTCAACAAAATAAAAAGAATGCAGGGGCTGATGTTCAAAACCAAATTCTTGCAACAGATAAAAATGTAATTGTCATTGGTGGAGGAGATACTGGTTCTGATTGCATTGGAACATCAAATCGTCAGAAGGCAAAAAATATTCATCAGTTTGAGATATTTCCACAGCCACCAGAAAATCGCTCTTCTAGCAATCCGTGGCCATATTGGCCTCTTATTTTTCGAACTTCCTCCAGTCACGAAGAGGGGGCGGAACGCATCTTTTGTATTAATACAAAAGAATTTGTGGACAACGGAGAGGGAAGTGTTTCTGGTCTAAAAACAAATCGGGTTGAGCTTAAAAAAGGAAAGCTTATTGATGTCCCGGAAAGAGAGTGTGAGTTTAAAGCAGAATTAGTCTTACTTGCGATGGGTTTTGTTCATACGCAACACAATGAAATGATTCAACAGCTAAAAGAAGATGGTTTGGAGCTAGATGAGAGAGGTAATATAAAGACGATTCCTGAAAATAATGAAAATGCCTATAAAACAAACTTGTCGAACCTTTTTGCTTGTGGGGATACGCGAAGAGGTCAGTCTCTCATTGTTTGGGCGATTGCTGAAGGCAGGCAGTGTGCCGCTTCTGTGAATCAATTTTTATTACGAGAAGCAATGGCTTAATCGTTTAAATAAATATTAACTGATACTATAAACTCCAAGAATGTTCCGTTTACCGAGAAACTTGCCCTTTATCGAAAAGCTTCCTAAGCGATTCACTTTGCAAGTACTCAAAGAACGTAATAAAACACCTGAAGGGCGGTGGTATCTCGTCAAGATTAATAACCAAAAGTTGAACCTCCTCTCAGAAAGCAAGCTCAAAGAGGGCGAGTTACTTGAGATTGAAAAACAAGAAACTTTTTTCCTTAAAATTATTCGCTCTATAGATGATACCTTTGACCAAGAAAAGTTTGTTTTATCAAAAGGTAAGCAAATTGATGTTTCGAGTTAATCGCACATTCACCCTAAAAGAAGTTCAAAGGAAAATAGAGCTTGATTTACGAAAGTCAAATATTGATTTACCCAAACTAGAATCGCATATTTTTCTGAGCCATGCGTTAAAGATAAAGCATCGTAAGTTTTACACACAAGAGGATTATAGAATCACACGAAGAGAATACCATGCAATCAAGAAAATGGTACGACTTAGAAAAAAGAACATGCCAACTGCTTATATCACAGGTTCAAAAGAGTTTTTTGGTAGAAATTTTTTTGTCAGCAAGGATACTCTTATTCCACGACCCGAGACAGAGGAGCTTATTGAGCTGGTCCTTGAACGAAAACCACAAGCCAAAAAGGTCCTTGATTTGGGTTGTGGTTCGGGTTGCATTGGCATAACTTTACTTCTTGAGATATCGATTAAAAACCTTATTTTTAGTGATGTTAGTAAAGGCGCGTTGAATGTTGCTCGAAAAAATGCAGAACAACTTCTCAAGGCATCATCTATAAATTATTCATTTGTTTGTTCAAACTTATTTGGTGCCGATGAACTACAGAGGCAACTCTTTGACCTGATCGTGAGTAATCCACCCTACATATTGCCAGAAGAAGTGAATGAACTCATGCCTGAGGTTCGCGAGTATGAACCTTCTGTAGCTCTTGAGGTTCCTTGCCTCAATTTTTTTGATAAACTGTTGAGAGGGACGTACTCACATCTTGCATTCAATGGTTGGCTCTATTTGGAGGCTAACCCCGCTAAAATATCTTCTCTCGCACATCTCATGGAAGAAATTGGCTTCCAAGATGTTTCAATCCAAAAAGATTTATCTAAAAAAAATCGGTTTATATATGGCAGAAAATAATAGTAAATTATGACGTTGTTGCATAAACTGCCTGAAGAGTATTTTAAGACTAGTTCCTTCTCAGCCTCCCTTGCTTATTCTAAAAATATTATCTTTCTACTTTACCAATGTGGTATGAATTAAATTCTGTCTTGTGGGCTATCAGCATATAAAGATACCTGAATCAGGTGAAAAAATTAAGATTCAAGCAAATGGCGAAAGAGTTGTTTCTGATAACCCTATTATTCCATTTATTGAAGGTGATGGAATCGGCCCTGATATATGGGCTGCTGCTCGGAGGGTTTTTGAAGCCGCTGTCAAAAAAGCCTATGCGGGTAAAAGAAAAATCACATGGATGGAAATCTTTTCTGGTGGTAGAGCCATAGAAGTTTATGGAGAAAATGAATGGTTACCTGAGGAAACACTGGAGGCATTAAGAGAATACAAAGTCGGTATCAAAGGTCCTATGACAACTCCTGTGGGTGGCGGTATTCGTTCAATCAATGTGGCTATTCGGCAAAAACTTGATCTTTATGTCTGTCAAAGGCCAGTTAGATATTTTGATGGAGTGCCTTCTCCCGTGAAAGAACCCGAAAATGTTGATATGGTTATTTTTCGAGAAAATATAGAAGATATTTATGCAGGTATTGAATTTGCTGCTGGAGCAAAAGAAACACAAGAGGTTACTGAGCTTCTTCGAAAGTTAAACAAACTCGATAAAGTACGATTTCCTGAAACTGTTTCTTACGGTATTAAACCCGTTTCTCAAGAAGGTACTCAGCGGTTGGTAAAATCCGCAATCAAATACGCCATCGAGCAAAAAAGAAAATCGGTAACACTGGTTCACAAAGGTAATATTATGAAATTCACAGAGGGGTATTTTCGGCAATGGGGCTACGAAACGGCTAAAAAATTCTTCCCTGAAGAAACCATTAGCTGGGAAGAATGTGGTGGTAATCCACCAGACGGAAAACTCTTAGTTTCTGATGCCATTGCGGATGCTTTTTTTCAGAAAATCTTACTCCGGCCTAAAGAATATGATGTCATCGCTACACTCAATTTGAATGGAGATTACTTGTCCGATGCATTGGCAGCCCAAGTTGGAGGTATTGGAATTGCACCTGGGGCAAATATTAACTACGATACGGGCATCGCTGTTTTTGAAGCGACCCATGGTACCGCTCCCAAGTATGCAGGCCTCGACAAGGTGAACCCTTCTTCAGTGATTCTTTCTGGTGAGATGATGTTTCGATACCTAAACTGGAACGAAGCTGCTGATCTTATCATAAAAAGCATTGAAACAACGATTGACAAAAAAACAGTCACCTATGATTTTGCACGTATGATGAATGGTGCTAGACAGCTAAAGTGTTCTGAGTTTGCAACCGCACTCATCGAAAATATGTAGCGATATCTAATTACTCAAGATGCCGCTACTCACTCCCCGTCCTCTTGAAAGTCTGTCAAGAGAAGAAAGGCGATCAATCCTTTATCGAAATTTTTTATCTTTGGATCAAATTGTTGAAAGGGTGGTTGTGCCCATTTACGAAGAGATGCTCGCCAATAACCTTGGAACACTGGTCAAATATAACAAAAAATGGGATGGCTTTAATGCCGAACCTCTTGTTTTAGGGAGGGAAAAACTTAAAGACAGTTATGATTTTTTCAAAAAGAATAAACCCACAAAAATTGAGGCATTTGAAGCTGCTCATAAAAATATAAAAGATTTTCATGAACAACAAAAGCCCAGGAATCTTGAGACCACAATTAGTCAAAATACACTAGGTCTCCTTTTTAGGCCATTTGAATCTGTGGCTCTTTATGTTCCAGGAGGCAAAGCTCTTTATCCTTCAACGGCTCTTATGGGGGTAACTCCCGCAAAAATTGCTGGTGTTCAGGATATTACAATAGTAAGCCCCCCTCACCCCGAAGGGAAGTCTGTACCAAAAATTGTGCAAGCAACCGCCTATCTTGCGGGTGCACATCGCATTGTACAAACGGGAGGAGCACAGGGCGTGCTCTCTATGGGGATAGGCATTCAAGAGTTGAATCTGCCACCTATTGATTTTATTTACGGACCGGGTAATAAATATGTATCGGCAGCTAAAGTATTCTTGAATCACCAAGGCTTATGCGGGATCGATACTTTTGCTGGACCGTCTGAGGTTTTAATCATAGCTGATGAGACGGCGAACCCTAGCTACCTGGCACATGACTTGCTCGCCCAGGCGGAACACGACGAAGACGCCGTGGCGATTTTGCTTTGTACCGATGGAGTGATTGCTCAACAAGTAGCCGATGTATTAGTTGATGCAGTTGAAAATCGAAATTCTGACCGTAAAGAGATAACACGCTCGGCGATCCAAAAGAATGGTCACATTTTTTTGGTAAACAATCTCGAAGAGGCCATTCACTTCAGCAATAAGTTCTCCCCTGAACATTTGGAAATCCAAACAAAGAATGATGAAGAAGTATTGTCAAAAATTCAATCGGCTGGAAGCATCTTTTTGGGGGCTCATTCTCCTGTGGCGATGGGAGATTATTATTCGGGAACGAACCATATTTTACCCACCAATAGAGCCGCTCGCTTTTCCTCGGGAGTAAGCACCCACACTTTTTTTCGGCGGATCACCTATCAAAGGTGCAGTGAGCGAGGATTAGAAAAAGCGGCAGAACCAATTTCTATTATGAGCAAAGAAGAGGGTTTATTTGATGAGCATGGTTATTCTGTTTTGGTCCGGTTATAAGTTTATGCGTTTTTTTTTATTTTTTTCTGTGATCAAATTATCCACTCTCTTCTTATCTGTTGGTATCGGTTATTGTTTTTTAAAAGTTCTCTCTGCTGAGCCGTAGGCGTAACAATCAAGCCACGATGAAAACAATGAAAAAAAGCAGAAACGATAAGATATTTTTCTTGTTGCTATAAAATTTATGATTATTAAAATTGAAATTCAAGAAAATTTGAATGTTGAAGAATATGAATGCCGTAACTTTATGGGTAAGGGCGAACCGCGTCCCATTTTTCAAACAATCTACTTTCCTGAAGATAATTCTTCCTCATTTGAAGTTGATATTGTCGGCTGGGAAGATACGAAACCAACGCAAGCTTATGCATTGTGCATTGAAGACTCAGGAGATGGTGAGGCTTGGCTCATCTACGGAGGCAAGCACGGAGTTCGGCTCCGCAGAGCCTCTTCTACAAAAAAAAAATTTTCTTTACAGAACAAGAATGAATGGGGTGAGGTATATCTTTGTTACCACATAAGCCTATACCCCCAAGCTATTGAGTCATATATAATGTGATGCAGAAATCTTCAAAAAAAATCTCAATCATCTGGAGATCTTTCTGAAAAAGTAACCTATATCAATCAGTTATTTGACTTGGTGCGTGAGTTTTGTTTCAAGCTTTTTAAAAGTTCACCCAATCGTTTTTGACTTTTACCATACTTTGTCCAATCACCTTCTTTGATGGCTTTTTGAGCTTCATTGTATAGCTGAACAGCTTCTCCAATGAGGGAGGTCGCTTTCTCTTCGCGGGTGGAGCCTGTCTTTGAAGCAGAGGTAGAGAAAGAACCATAACCAAAAATACCAGAGATTGCCTGCTCCAACGTTTCTGCCATTACAATTCGATCATCATGTGAAACAACAACACGCTTTAGCTCGGGCATCTGTCCTTCTTCTGCTTGTAAGTAGATAGGCTCAACATAAAGTAGCGATTCTTCAATGGGTATGGTCAAAAGGTTTCCCCGTATTACATTTGACCCCTTTTGATTCCAAAGGGTAAGAAGCTCAGAGATAACAGGGTCCTGATCGATACGAGCTTCAATTTGCATCGGACCGTATACAAGCTCTTTTTTGGGAAATTCATAAAGAGTCAATTCACCATTCGTATTTTGACTCCAATATGCCGACATCCACGCTACCATATTATGTTTACTGATGGGAGTAAAGGGTAGTATCAACATAAATTTCTGTTTTTCTTGTTGAGGAAGGCGGAGTGTCACATAATAGGGTTCCATTTCTTGTTCGGTTGAATCATATATCTCAGTGGGCATTTTCCATTTATCTTCTCGATTATAAAAAACCTCGGGATCACTCATGTGATAAGAAGAGTATATTTGAGCTTGAATATTAAACAGGTCTTGTGGATAACGAAAATGCTCCACAATTTTGGGAGACAATTTTGATTGATCAACAAATATAGAGGGAAATATCTTTTGGTATGTTTTTAACAGAGGATCACTCCTATCTGTGACCACAAACTTGATATCACCCTCGTAAGCGTCAACCACCACTTTGACTGAATTACGAATGTAATTAAAACTGACTCGTGTATCTTCTACGGGCTGAGAATAAGGATAGCGATCCTCTAATGTATAGGCATCGATAATCCAGTAGAGCTTCCCATTGGCAACCACTACATAAGGGTCACGATCATAACTCAAGAAAGGAGCTATTTTTCGTGCCCTCTCAAGAATATTGCGATAATAATGCACTTTCGTTTGATTATTCATATAACCAGAAATAAGAATTTTCAAATCTTTGAAGTGAAGAGCGTACATAACACGACGCCAGAACGAGGAAAGATGAACTCCTCCTCCCCCTGAATATTTGGTAACTTGATTTTTACTGCCCAAAGGATAATCAAACTCCGTAGTTGTACTTCCCGTAAAAATATAATGATTGGTTTCTTCTCCGTAATAGATCCCCGGTTGGTCGAGTTTGATATCAATATTAGACGTGGGAGGTATGTCACTAATAAAAAATGCTGGCAGACCATTGGTCGTTCTCTTGTTAACGGGACTCATTACAATTCCATAACCATGGGTGTATTTCAACCTTTGATTGACCCATGTCTGTGCTTCTTTGGGTACTCGCTCATAGGCAAGCTCCCTTGCGGCAACCATCACTTGTTGCTCTTTGCCATGAATTTTGTAACGATCTACGTCAACATCTCGAAATTTATAATAGAGACGAATCTCCTGTATTTGTCGATATGTGCTTAACAGGGGACGCCAATCCCAGAGGCGGATATTTTCTATGGTTGATTGATTTTTTTGGATATCGTTTTTGCTAAGGGAGCCCTTCAAGTCAAAAGGATGTCGCTTCACATCCAATAATTTATAAGCTTGGCGAGTCAGTTGAATGTTATGACGGATGTAAGGTTTTTCTTTTTCTAGTTCGTTGGGTTCTACTATAAATTTTTGTTGAAACGAAGGATAAATCACTTTGAAAATGATATGACAAATCACAAAAAGAGAAATTGCTGTCAGAAGAAGTCGAACACCTTTTCTCCAAAAAACTGATAGCAAAATCATAAAAGCACTCAGCAAACTGACAATGGTCATGATGGTGTTGCTGAGTATTCTCGCATGTACATCGGTGTAACCAGCTCCAAAAACTACCCCCGATGTAGAATAGAGAAGATCGTATCGATCAAACCAAAACCCCATGGAGAACACGAGAACCAACAACATAAGAAGAATACTCAAATGATGCTTTACCTTACTCATGTAGGGGTTTGACCAACTCTTGATCAATTGAGTTGCTCCTTTGACGAAATATATCAGTACACTAAAGACAATACCCAAGATGAGTGCTGTCAGAAACCAACCTCGTAATGCCTTGTAAAAAGGAAGTTTAAAGATATAGAAACCAACGTCACGTGAAAAAATTGGATCAAGTTGACCAAAGCCACTGCGATGTACATATTTTAGTATTAAAGACCAATTAGAAGCTGCTGTGAGAGATCCAATAAGAGCAATTATGATGGAGGCAAGTATCGAGAGTATTCTAAGGATATTATCGGCCGGCAGGTGAACCCCTTCAAAAGATCGGGACTGCTCACTCTGTGTAAAACTAAAAGCAAGTTGTATATTCAATGCAAGCATTCCAGTGAAGAGAAGGAAGACAATCACGAAGATAATAATTTTGACATGGATTACATCCCAAAAAACTGCTGACTGCCCTAGACTATCGAACCACCAACTTTCGGTAAGAAACTTGACCAAACTATTGGAAGTAATTAAGAAAACAAAGGCAATCGCAAAGAGTAATATGGTTCTTCGGTTTATGGGCATACGTTAATCAGTCATCACTCACAGTATGTTGAATATTTTAAGACTGCGAGGTGTCAAGTATAAAAAATGGGCAATTGTGCTATTTTGCGCTTATATCGCTTGACATAAAATATATGACATAACATCTCTATTATACTAAATACAGATTAAGGGGGTGATGCTAAATGTTACGTCATATATTTTGTCTATATATTTTACAAAATAGTCCTGCTCATAAATTCCCAGAAAGCATTTTTAAGTTGGGAATTTATCCATAAGCTTAAAATAGCTTATTTGACTTGCTTGTATCTTTTTATCTGTATTAATCTTGTCCATAACCATGTATAATATGAATATGGAAAGTTATAATATGAATATGGAAAGTGTAAAGCGTAGAATAGCATAATTGCCTTTTTAGTCTTCAAGTTGTTCTAAAAAATAATAAAAAGAGTTGACGTTCGAAACCTGAATTTTATACATACACCTGGTCGTTTTGAATGGTCATTTAGGAGTGAAGGCTTATGGAAATTTCTCAGAGGGAAAAGGATTCTGTCGTTTTGTTGGATATCCAAGGTGAGATTGACCTCTACAATGCTCCCGAAATTAAAAGTGTAATACAGGAGCTTATTGATCAAAAGAAGTTTAATGTTGTTATTAATCTCGAAAAAGTTTCGTACATTGACTCGTCAGGTATTGGAGCTTTGATCTCAAGTCTTTCCAATTTGAAGAAGTATCATGGGAACATGAAAATTGTTAATGTACTTGCCTCTATTAAAAAAGTTTTTGAGTTAACAAAGTTGATTTCATTTTTTGAAATATACGAATCTGAAGATGAGGCAGTTTCTGATTTTTGAATTTGTTACTCTGCGGTGGGGCATAGGGCGTTACCGTTTATTTTTGTTGGGTTGGTCGTGAATGTATTGATTGTGAATGTATTGATTTAGGAGCTTTAGAAAATGAATAGAAAAAAAAACTTAGTAGGTAATGTTGCTTTTGGTCTGAGAACGGGCGTTTGTCTCTTTTTCATCACTTTTTCTTATCAATGTGGTAAAAGTATACCTGTCGAAGAAATGGGGAATGCCAAATATTTGGTAACGAAGGCGGAAAGTGTTAAGTCTGATGAATACGCCTCAGAAAAGTACGAGGCATCAAAAAAGGCTTTATTTGAAGCTCATGACTTTGTCTCTAATGGCGAGATGGATGAGGCTAAAGAGAAGGCACTCTTATCTGGCAAATTAGCAGGAGAAGCGTTTGATTTGGCTGCTCCCAAGTTGGCCGAAGAGAACAAAAAGAATGCGGAGACTTTGATTGAAGAAGCTGATGCTCTATTGGCCGCTGAGTTTGCTGAAGAAGAATTTAAAAATAGTAAAGATTTTTTGGCGGAGGGTGATGGTCACTTTTCTAGTGGAAACCATGAAAATGCCATAAAGAGTTATGAAGATTCGGCTCAGGCAGCTAGCAAGGCAAAGGATATTGCTGAGGCCCAAATTGAGTTGATTCGGTCGTCTGTGGTAGAGATTGGTGATAAACTGCAACGGGCTGAGCAATATGGGGCCCAAGAAAAATTTCCTGAAAAACTTGCAAAGGCAAAAGAGATTCTGGGCAGTTCGAATCAAATGCTTGAGGCCAAGAATTACAAAGAAGCCCGCTCTCGGCTTGAAGAAGCGAGTGGGCTTGCTCAAGAAATTTTTAATGATTCGCTAAAAACATGGGCGGAGAACCTGCACAAAGAATCAAAAATATACATAGAGAAAGTTGGTGCTCGTTTGCAAAAAATGATGGAACAAATTAGGAAAAACACCGAGTTGAAGAAAGTGTTTGATTCTGATGAAGAGCATAAAGAAACATTGTCTTCGACCCAAACAGGCATGAATGCGGCTAAAGAGGCTCTCGCTAATGCTGAGAAGTTAATTGCCGATGCGGCCTATCTAGAGTCTAAAGATGAATCTGAAGAAGCAAACCGTTTGGCTAAGATTGTGGAAGACCAGCTTGAGCAGATTACTGTCCTTGTGGCAAGAAAAGGAATTTTAGTGGACTCTTTTGGTGTTGGGGAAGAAGAGCCATTGGGTGAAGGCTGGAAACGATATGTTGTTAAAAATCGGCCTTCCCGAAGGGATTGTCTGTGGCGAATTGCTGGATATAGCGATATTTACTCAAATCCTCGATTGTGGCCTCGCATTTATAAAGCCAATAAGTCAAAAATTCGGAATCCTGATTTAATTTATCCAGGGCAACGGTTTGATGTGCCTCCCAAGAAAGGTGGTGTGTCGCGAACTTCTACACGGGAAAATTCTGCAGATAAAAAAGATGAGGAGGCTAGTGATGTTCCCTCAAGTCAAGAAGGGGAGTCAGAGAAACAACAGGTAGAAGAATCAAACTCCCTCGGTGTCGAGTAGCTGTTGGTATTGATGGCGTAAAGTTGCTTCGCAATCGTTTGTTTTACTTTGGGTCGCTGATGTATTTGATCCAGTTCTTTTTATGGTCTATTTTAGGGGATTCGCTGTAGTGATTCTTAAAGATCAGGTGGGTGGTAGATAGAGATTTCTGCCTGTCTCCTGTGTTCTTATTTTATATCTGATATGACCGTTTGTAGGTTTTATTTATATTAAGAGTTTCTGGGGAAGTGTTTTATGGAAAACGTGAAGAAAAGCAATATTAAGGTGAATCCTACTAAAAATGGAGAGTCTCCTAAACATGATAAGCAAGAGATTGGCAATCTCAAGCTCAAGACCATGGCGGAGTTAGTGGAGATTGCTGAAAGCTTGAGTATTGAAAATCCAGGTTCAATGAAAAAACCAGCTCTTATATTTGCAATTCTACAAGAAAAATCAGAAAATGAAGACGGCACTGTCTTTACAAAAGGGACATTAGAAGTGTTGCCCGATGGATATGGTTTTCTTAGATCGCCCGATTATAACTACTTGGCAGGTCCAGATGACATTTATGTAAGTCCTTCACAAATTCGCTCCAATGGGCTTAGAAAGGGAGATACAATTTATGGTCAGATTCGGTCTCCTAAAGACAATGAGCGTTTTTTTGCGATTATGAAGGTGGAAGAAGTCAATGGTGAAAATAGTAGCCATATGCGCCGTAGAGTCCATTTTGATAATCTGACACCCCTATATCCCGATGATCGTCTGCAGCTAGAATCGGCTCCTAATAAGCTTTCGGGCAGAGTTCTTGACTTGGTTGCTCCCATTGGTAAGGGGCAACGAGGCTTGATTGTGGCGCCTCCTAGAACGGGCAAAACGGTGCTAATGCAAGACATTGCGAATGCCATTACAACGAATCACCCTGAAAGCACACTCATTGTTTTGCTTATTGATGAGCGTCCCGAAGAAGTAACCGATATGGCTCGCAGTGTCAAAGGCGAAGTAATTAGCTCTACGTTTGACGAACAGGCATCAAGACACGTGCAAGTGGCTGAGATGGTTATTGAAAAAGCAAAGAGGCTCATTGAACATAAGAAAGACGTGGTTATTTTACTTGATTCAATCACTCGGTTGGCAAGGGCTTACAATCAGGTGATTCCTTCCTCAGGAAAGGTTTTGTCGGGTGGTGTTGACTCAAATGCATTGCATAAGCCAAAGAGATTTTTTGGTGCGGCTAGAAACATAGAAGAAGGTGGGAGTCTCACAATCATTGCCACGGCACTAATTGATACTGGCTCCAAAATGGACGAGGTGATTTTTGAAGAATTCAAAGGAACTGGTAATATGGAAGTCCACCTTGACCGTAAGCTGGTTGAAAAGAGACTTTTTCCTGCGATTGATGTGAATCGCTCAGGAACGCGTAAAGAAGAACTTTTAATTGCGGATACCGATTTAAATAGAATTTGGATATTGAGAAAGGTATTGGCTTCTTTATCTTCAGTAGAAAGTATGGAGCTTTTGTTAGATAAAATCAAAGAGACTAAAAATAATCAAGCCTTTCTTGATTCAATGAACGTTAGCAGTTAAGGTCTCTTCTCTAGTTTCCGATACTTCTGTATTGGGAGTGACTTGGTTTGCCGTTGCCTCGTAAAAATAAAAAAGAAAGTCAACTAATACCGATGCTGTTTACGATTGGTGTTATTGGTTGGGGTTTTTTTGCAATTGATCGGCTTACAAGCTCTCAACTGGATGACGCAGTAGACATCAAAAAAAATTTTCACAATGTTCCTGGCACTCTTGCTCGCACAAACGAGTCAAGCAATTCTTTTTTTCAGGAGATGAAAGATTGGGTTTTGATGAAGCTGATTCAAGTTAGATCTGAAAACTTAAAGAGAGACGATCTACCTGTTTTACCCGAAGCTTCTTTGAATTTTGAAGAGGTAAAAGATACAAAATTAAAAACAAAAAGTAATAAGCTTGGTAGACCAAATTTGATTCGTGCAAAACTCTATTTTTATAAGTCATACGCATCAGGAATGAGGCTATATCCAGTAGAGAGGCAGATTTTTCCTCGAGACTCTGAGAATATAGAAACAACAGTCTTTCGAGAATTGTTGGCAGGCCCCAACGGAAATGAAAGAATGAACAACTTCTTGGACTCATTCCCTCAAAAAACAAAAATCTTATCGGTAAAGCGAAACGCTAATGTAATAATCATTGACTTTAAAGACTCTTTTAGCTCCGATTTGAGTCATCAAATGGTTAAATCACAATTAAGACAATTATTAAAGACAGCAAAGGAATTTAAGGGAGTTTCAAAGATAAAATTAATGGCGAATAACAAACCTTTGCAAAAATTGGGTAGTGATGGTCTTATATTACCTAAGCTCATTGATGAGAATAGTTGGCTATTAAGTTCAGCTTATTAGTTAATATATTGACAGACTGAAAACATCTTCTATCGTTGCTCCAAGCATGGGGGGTTCTATCGCCAAAAAATTTTTCTTATTGCTTGTTCTCTTCTTTATATTACCTTATTGTTCTTCATCAGAAAAGAATAAGGCAATCATTGGTGTTTCTATTGATGAGGCAAACCCTTTCTGGTTAGAGAGGGGTATGGATTGTTCAGGAGAAATTCCCTTTTGTCATCGAGAGTTTTGGTTGAAAAGAAATATCCAAGATGTCTTGCCTGAAGAATTAGCAACTCTTTCGAAGGTGTGGTCTGCAAATAAAATAAGAGGCAGGTTGTATGTTTTCACCCTTTTAAAGTATCCCGCTGAAGAGTTGCGTGTTTTACCCGCCCTGCCTACGGGAATTAATCAAGATCGTTTCAAAACTTGGTTTTCGAGAAATATTTTTTCATCACTTTTAAAAAACCCAATGCTTCGTCAAAGAGGAAGTGTTCTTTATCGAAAAGATTCGTGGTCAATTGAGGATGTTCAACTTTTACACACAACATGTACGCTCAATATTTATCCAAAGGTGATTGAATACCCCTTTGTCTTTGTTTTTTTATGGGAGGGTTTGCCGTCAAGTTTTGCATACTCCTACAAAAAAGTTGAAGATTGGAGCATTCAACAATTTAAAGCTATCTTATCCCCCCAAACAGTTTTTGAGAGTGAACATAATATTTAAATATTGCCTTCCCGTGCAAAAAATTGTTTTTAGGCTGTTATTGTTGTTTTTATGTTTTGCGTCGATTGTACACTTTTCTGTTGCTGGCTTGTATGCTCAGACAAGTGTGTTGGGCCTGCGTATTCCTAAGTCGATTCCACAACACGTTTCTTATGATAGGTTTGATCACTTTTTGGACCTTGAGGGTTCTCAACCAAAAATAAGGATTTCCCTAAAAAAAAACTGGATTATTTCAACGGGGCAGCATAAGATAACTCGTCAAAATCGAGAGCTTGTTAATGATTTACTGGCACAAAAGAATATTGAGAAACCTTTTCTCCTTGACATAAAAAATAGATTATTAGAAATAAAAAAGGCCGATCCTTTATTTTTTCCTGTTATTTTTAACCTAGGGAGAGTTTTGCTTATACTCGGTGAGTACCAATACGCCATTTTTGAATTTAGTAAAGTAACGCATGTTGTATCTCAATATTGGTTAGGCTTTTTTTATTTGGCCAAGTCATATCAGTTGGCAGGCAATACCGATAAAGCGATTCAAAACTTTCGTTTGTCATACAAAAAAAACCATTTTGAACTCGCTCCCCTCGTTGCTTTGGGTGACCTTCATCTTGCTCATAAAAAATATACCAAAGGAGAGCAGATTTATCGGCATTGTCTTTCTGTTTATCCCGATTATAACAATGCCATGATTGGTTTGGGCAAGGTCGCTTTTTATCGAGAACGATATAATTATGCAACCCTATGGTTCCAGAAGGTTGATACACGAAACTCTTTTAATAAAAAAATGTATTTTTATTATGCCGAATCTGCCTTTTTTACTCATGATTACGAACAGGCTGTCAGACAATATCAAATGGCCTTGCTCAATCATGATCCAAGGGTTTTCAGTAGTGTTTCTCGAGAATGGCTTTTGGAAAGAAAAGAACAGGCAGGGGCATTGTTAAAAGTAAATCAGTAGATGTTTTACGGAGGTTTTTAATCAAAAAATTAGTTACCCTCATTATTTTGTTGTGCGTGGTGCCAACTTTTCTGTCGGCAGAGATTATCAAGGTTCTCAGAGTTTACAGGAATAATGAGATGTTGGTTCAAATAGATAATGTAAAAAAAAATATTCGTCTACTTGGTGTGCGACTTTTACATCAAAATGTTTTTGATATGTATGCAAGATTAGGTAACTTCAAAAAAGAGTTTCGATCAAGTAGCTTACAAATTATGAATTCCATTCCGTCTTTCATTAAGAAAAAAATTAAAAAGAGTGATATCTTAGAAGTTGACCAATTTAAAGGAAATGATCCATTAACGGGCGATTTGCTGTATATCATTCAGTTGCCCAATCACACCTATTTGAATTTAGAAATTATTCGTCAGGGGTATGCTGTCCCCGATTTGGAAGTTTCCAATCAGAAATGGAGGGAAAAATTTATGTCAGCATACGAAGAGGCAATTAAGAAAAAAAAAGGTTTGTGGCGTGTTTGGCAATGGAAAAAGAAATTTCAGACAAGTCTGAATCAAACGAAACCCCCTTATTCTGGTCAAACGAATCAAACGAAACCCCCTTATTCTGGTCAAACGAATCAAACAAAACCCCCTTATTCTGGTCAAACGAATCAAACAAAACCCCCTTATTCTGGTCAAACAATGCAAACCAAAGTAAGTATTCTGACTTATAATTTGGAAAACCTTTTTGATACGAAGATAGACTCCCCGCGGGATACGACATATGTGCCGATCCAATTTAAAAAGAATGCGGCTCATATTAAAAAATGCAAAAAGATGAGATTTGGAAAAAAAGCATGTCTTTCATTTGATTGGTCTAAAGAAAAACTTGATAAAAAAACAAAAAGAATTGCTCAAGTGATTCTCAGCGCAGATGCTAGAGGGCAGGGGCCTGATATTCTTCTTTTGGAAGAGTTAGAAAACTATGGTGTCTTGAAAAAGTTAGTTACTGAACATCTGGCTGACAAAGGTTATAAAATATATCATGTAGAAAGCCGAGACTTTAGAGGAATTGACACCGCCGTTATTAGTAAACTTGCACTTGCCCAAATACCAAGATTTCATGAAATAAAATTCAGTAGATATAGGGCAACTCGGGGTATTTTAGAAGTGACTTTTTTTCTGCCCAACCGAGAATTATTAACTGTCTTTCCGTTACACTTCCCGTCTCAGTTTTCAAAAACACATGCTCGTGCTGAGGCTCTTACCTTTCTTGATCGATATATTAATACACTGCCTTCTGTTCGCTATATCATCGGTGGTGGTGATTGTAATATTGTTAAAGAAGAAGAACCGGAGCTTTATAACAACTATCTCAAAGACTGGGTTATTTCTCACCGTGTTGGGTGTACTGATTGTGAGGGGACCTACTATTATTCTCCTAAAAAAAGTTGGTCATTTTTTGATGTGTTTTATTATTCCAAAAACCTAGTCGCCCCAGTGGAGCAACCAGAAAAGAAAAAAACACGTTCATGGGTAGTTGATGTTAATTCAATTCGTATTGTGAATAATTTGCCTTTTCAAAATAAAAAAATTCCAAATACCGACAAGAGTATTCCTATGCCTTTTGAGTCGGTAGACGAACTGGGTGTATCTGACCATTGGCCAGTCTATATGGAATTGAATTTACAGACTCCCACCCCTATCATAAGCCCGTTACAAAAAGATCAATAAAAATTATAAAACTATTTAAATTTTTTATTTTTAAGGGAAATTCTGAGAAAATAAGGTATTCTTTTATTGAAGGGTGACCGAGAGCATTGTTCTTAGCAGACCAGTTGGTTGTTCACTTTTCAGAATTAAATAGAATTATAAAGGAGTGTCCATAATGACCATTCAACTACATCCATCACTTGCCAAAAAAATAATCAATCTCTGGGGAGAAGATAAAGCATCTTGGCAGCTGGGTTTATATGAAATTACCGGCATACCCGTGAAACTAACTTTCTTCTTTTGGGAGGTTGAAAATATGGTTGCTTTGGGGTATTTACCCGAGAAGATTACAATTGAGTGTGATTTTACCCGTGGTTGGTTACCTGTTGTTTATAAGAACAATCTGTCACATGATCTTAAAAACTATATGAGCAAAAAAATATTTTCCCATGCATTCACAGAAAAAATAGCTAGTTAGTTTCTCTAATGAGTGAGCGTCAGTATTTTATAGCGTTCATAGTATGCTTTTGTTTTTTTTACGTAGAGGTTTGTTTCCCTAAAAGGGATCTGTTCTAAAAAAAGATCGTGGTCATCGGTGGATATTGTTTTTTTCCATTTGATCAACCTTTGTGGTCCTGCATTGTAGGCGATGGCAATTTCTTCAAAATTATCGCTATATCTTTTAGTCACATCTGCACAGAACTTTGCCCCTAATAATATTGAATGTCTTGGGTTCGTTAGGTGCATCTCTTTTATTTTGAGTTTTTTATTGAGCCATTTGGCTGTAGAGGGCATTATTTGCATAACACCCGTTGCACCGACGCTACTCCTTAGCCCAGGATGAAATGCAGACTCCTGTTTCATTAGGGCGTAGAGTCGCTCCTTTTTAATATTGAAGCGCTCTGAGGCCTCTCGAATATATTTGAGGTAGGGCATGGGGTATAGGCTTTCTTGAGCTTTCTTTGACAATGTGAATATATCAACACTTTTTTTCTTTTTGATTGTGTAGGCTTTTAGGTGTGTGTATTTGAGGTAGGCATCATTAATCAAATGTCCCGCCTTTTGATAAATCATGAGTCTGTCGACTATTGGAATCCCTTGTATATAAGGTCGCACTAAATCGTTGAAGCCCATAGCGATAAAAAGAATTGCCTTTTTAATCTTCGAGTTGGCATAATCAAGATTTTGGAGGTCGTTCTCCCATTTCTTCCAAAAGGAGTCTACCGCATACATTGGATCTTGTTTCTTATTGACAAGAAATTTTTTGAGGCTTTTAGGATCACCTGCTTGATATGCAAGCCAATGCCTAATCTTTTTGATGTCATTTTTTGGTAGAAGTTGCTGTTTTGCTATCACACCATTTATGAGAGAGGTACCCAAAGACTTTTTTAACGCCTTGAATGTATAAACATCAGAAGGGGAGTTTAAATATACTTCGGCATATTTAGCTCGCAAGTGATTGTTCATTGATTCTCGTTTCTTGAATGTGGTTATCTTTTTCTTTTCAGCAAGCTTTGCTAAGAAATATCTTGATCTCCCACCAGTAGATACACTTTTTGTGTAAGAAGCTAAATGGGTTAAGCATGAGATTGCTTGGTTGATTTTGTGTTCTATCATCTTTTCTAGACATGAAGAGAAATATGTGCGTTCGCTAATGGTCGAGTCAGCATCATTATTTTGGAGATAATACCCCGCTTCTTTTTCACGAGTGTCCACTTTGAGTTTTCGAAGGGCTTGCATTCTATGAAGGGTTAGCTTTGAGCTATTGAGGTAGGGGGGCACCAATTTAAGGATTTCTTGATATTGATCAATTTGTAAAAGTTTTTTGCTCAACTCGTACATAATTTTTTCTCGTTGTTCGAGCTTGAACGTTTTGGAGTGTTTTTTTACGAAAAAAACCGCCTTTTTGTAGTTTCGCTTTGTAAATAAAAAACGTGCATAAAGTTTTGTGTAAAGAATCTTGTCTTTGGAGGTTAATGAGGTGAATTTGATGTTACTCCAAGCTTTATTAGCCTGAGAATGTTTCTTTATTATGCGGTAGCCTTCTGCCAAGAAAATTTTTTTTCTAATATTCAATTTATTTTTCAAACTAGGATTCTTTTGAATTAATTGAATAATCTCTTTCAGAATAATCTTAGTTGACCATAGAGCATCTGTGAACTCCAAAGCTTCAAAATAAATATCCACTGCTTTGGAGTATTCCTTTTTTCGCTTATAAATGGATGCCATTCCTATATAATAGATTGATTTTTTGTACTGACGAATGAGTTTCTCGTATATAAAAAGGGCTCTTCTTTCGCTGTTGCTATTATAGACTTTGGCCTTAAGTGCCCAATATTTTTCTTTTGTTTCATCGGTAAGATGCTCCTCCATGATATCCAAAAAACGAATGGTATCATGATAGGCTTTTTTTTGGTAGTGACAGAGAGCTACATGATAGAGTGCTTCTGTTTTGATTGGAGAATATTTTTCGAATACATTACTCCATGTGTTTAAATAACGATATAGAAAAGCAGCAGAGTTTTTGCGAGGCCTATTCTTTTTATAAAAAACAGACCTGGCGAACCAAAGAGCAGACTTCTGATATTCTTTGAGTGAAAAGTGAGCTTTCCCCAGCATAAAGGCTTCGGCATAGTTAATGTTTGATTTTTTCTTGGCTAGCTTTTGAATGAGTTGTTGATATTGACCATTGCGCATATAATTAATATTGTCTTTTAGAGAACGGACTTCATTCCATTGTATTAAATTTGCACGACAAAAGAGCACAATGGAAATTAGAACTCCTGCGAATAACAATTTGTGGTGATTCGTTTTCATTTATGCGACGACCATTTACTAGAGCCTATAGAAATGATAATCATATCAGATTATATTGCTTCACACCAACCTTTGTTCTAACATGATTCATTTTCTTAGAGTATTACAGGATGTCAAAAATTTAAAGAAGTATGATATTTATTTTTTTATTGTTATCGGCTTCAGTTACCTCCGCCGCTAAAAATAAAAAATACGCTTGTCAACGAGTGTGAGTTCATCGCTCCAATAAAGTTGACGATTGATCTTTTCGGGCAATATTCATGAAACAATCAATGTATTCTGCTTTAAGTGGCGAAAATCTTTCTATATTAGAAGAACTTTACGAGAAGTATAAACAGAATCCTGACTCATTGGATGATCGCTGGATAAGTCTTTTTGAGGCACTTAATAATGTTCAAGCTATCCCACCCTTGAATGATAGAAGAAATCGCCCAGCAACGCTCAAGATAATGGGTGTTGAAAATCTTTTGAATACATACCGAGCTCATGGTCATTTGGCATCTCATTTAGACCCTCTTGAGATACATAAGCCCAATAGAGAAATTGTAGAAGAGAAATTAAGGTCTGTTGGAGAAAAAGAGATGTCAACTAAGTTCTCTGTCATGGAAGCACAATATAACGTAACGAAGTTGAAAGATATTATTTATTGGTTCGAGAAGATTTATTGTGCTAATATTGGTTATGAGCATCATTATATTGTAAACGAGGAAGAAAGGTTTTGGCTTCAAAATAAAATTGAATCTTTTGAACACAACCGAGACCTACCAAAAAAGATTAAATTGACACTTTTCGATGACTTGGTTCATGCTGACTTTTTTGAGCGATTCCTTGCTAAAAAATATATTGGTAAGAAACGATTTTCTCTTGAAGGTGGTGAATCATTCATACCACTGTTGAGTGCTGTAATCAACGAAGGAGTGGATAATGGTTTGGAATGCATCGTGATGGGTATGGCACACCGAGGTCGTTTGAACGTTTTGGTTAACGTGTTAAAAAAACCAGCTAGTCAAATTTTTGCCGAATTTGAAGAAAATTATAACCAACAAACTCTAGATTACGCTGATGTTAAATACCACTTAGGTTATTCCAATTACGTTGAAACGCGTTCAGGAAAAAAAATCAAAATTTCCTTGGTCTTCAATCCAAGTCACTTGGAAGCTGTGAACCCTGTTGTGATGGGTTCTGTGCGTGCACGTCAAACAATGGCGGGAGACCATACTCGCGATAAATTTATGGGTCTCTTGGTTCATGGTGATGCCGCCTTTGCTGGACAGGGCGTTGTCGCTGAAAGTCTCAATTTAGTCAATTTAGAAAGTTTTACCACGGGAGGGGTTTTGCATATTGTTTTCAATAATCAGATTGGCTTTACCACTTTACCTCAAGAGTCAAGATCCACTCTTTATGCGACTGATTTAGCAAAAGGCTTTCAAATCCCTATTTTTCATGTTAACGGAGATGACCCTGAATCTGTTTTCCGAGTTGTTCGATTAGCCATGGGCTACCGAAAAAAATTTAAAAAAGACGTAATTATTGATTTAGTGTGCTATCGTAAGTTAGGTCATAATGAAAATGATGAACCAGCTTTTACACAACCATCAATGTATAAAAAAATTACAAAGCAAAAGCCCGTTGTTAAAATTTACGAAGAAAAAATTTCCCAAGAAGCTGATATTAGCACAAGTGAAATTGAAGAGATAAAGGTTGAAGCGGCCAAAACACTTGAAGACTCCTTCAAAAAAGCGAAGGAAGGTCAGACCCATATGATCGCTGAGACCCTCAGAGATCGATGGTCGTCTTACTCAAGAGAAGACACGGAAGAACCTGATACCCATCTGCTTAAAAAGCAACTCGATACAATCGCCCATGCTCTTTTTACGATACCCCACTCGTTTAACATCCACCCTAAACTTGCCAAATTAATTGAAAATAGAAAGAAAATGTACAAAAGAGAGATCAGAGTTGATTGGGGTTTTGCAGAATCTCTCGCTATGGGTTCCATTTTAGAGAGTAAGCATAAAATACGCTTTGTTGGGCAAGATAGCATTCGTGGCACTTTTTCTCATCGTCACGCCTCTTTTGTTGACATACAAACAGAAGAAAAGTGGTTCCCGCTTGACCATATTTCGAACGACCAAGGTTGTTTGGAAATTGTAAATTCTCCACTTTCTGAATTCTCTGTTTTGGGCTTTGAATATGGCTATTCCCTCGCAGACCCCGACGCTATGGTAATATGGGAAGCCCAGTTTGGCGACTTTGCAAATGGGGCCCAGGTCATCATTGACCAATTTCTAAGCAGTTCTGAGATCAAATGGCTTCGCATGAGTGGTCTTACCATGTTATTGCCACATGGTTATGAAGGTCAGGGGCCAGAACATTCAAGCGCTCGCTTGGAGCGATTCTTGCACATGTGTGCACAACAGAATTTTCAAGTCTGTTATCCAACGACTCCAGCTCAGATATTCCATTTGTTGCGTAGGCAAATATTACGTAAGACAAAAAAACCTTTAGTTGCAATGAGTCCTAAAAGCTTATTGAGATTACCCGAGGCATCCTCCAGCATGGACGAAATCATAAACGGGGAGTTCCAAAAAATCATTGTTGAGCTTAGTAATTCACCAGAGCAGGTGATAAGAATCGTTCTTATGAGTGGCAAAATCTACTATGAGACTTTTAAGGCCTTTAAAAGTAAAAATATCAACAATATTGTTCTCGCTCGCCTTGAGCAATTATATCCTTTTCCCAAGGTTAAAATCCAAGAGTTACTTGAGCTTCATCCAAATCTAACAGAATTCTATTGGCTTCAGGAAGAGCCTGCGAATATGGGAGCTTGGCTTTTTCTAGAAGACCAGATGAAAGAGCTTGTTCAAGATAAAATTGAAGTCAAGTGCATTTCTCGCCCCACCTCAGCAAGCCCCGCCGCTGGTCTTGCCAAAATCCACAGAAGAGAGCAACAAGAAATTATCGAACAAGCCCTTGCATAACTAATCTTGTAATACCCAACGAATTTTCATTTGAGGGTATAATCTCGAAATTCTTTCTTCGTGAGCAGGGCCTAAAACAAAGAGAGCGGTAGCCCATGCGTCAGCTAATGTCGGTGACGGATGCCCGACGGTGACTGAAATTACTTGATTCGCAGGAAAGCCTGTCCGTGGGTCTAGTATATGACCATAACGGTTTCCTTTGTGAGTAAAATATTGTTCAGAATTACTAGACGTTGCAAGGGAAAATGTAGAATTGAGTTTAAACTCAATAACCTCACTTGCCTCGCTGGTTTGTCTCACTACGAAATTTCGTTCTCCACAATCATTCTTATTTTTTAGGTAAACAACTTGCCCTCCAAAATTAAATGTTGCGCACAATAAAGAATCATCTTCAATCGCATCCATTGCTTTCTCAAGAGCAAAACCTTTGCCAATGCCTCCCATATTAATTGAAATTTTTTGATTTTTGAAGCGTATTGAATGTTCATGAGGATTCATTTGGATATGAGATGATCCAATACACTTGAGAACACTTTGAATTTCTTTTTTTCCCGGTAGTTTTTTGTTTTTTATCGATTGATTCCATAGGTTAATTAGAGGAGAAATTGTGATATCGAAAGAAGAGAGACTTTGTTGGGTGACTTGTTTTGATAGTGAGATAATCTTAAAAATATCTTTTTCAATAAAAATTTTTTGAGAATAGGCGAAACGATTTATTTTAGAAATTTCACTGCTTGGTTTATGGGTCGTCATTTGTTCTTCAAGTTGATTCACAGTTTCCCAAACTATCTTGGCCTTCAGTTTCGCTGATTTTTTAGTAATGGCCTCAATTTGAACAAAAAGTATCGTACCCATGAGCATCCAACTTCTTTCAATCACACTAGGAACAGGTTCATTGTTTGTTTTTACGGTGTGGTCATTTTTTTTAGAAGATTCCTTCGCTCTTTGTGCCCAAAGTGGAGAAGCCGATAACAATAAGAAAATAAATATCACGATGATATGTGCGACCAATCTCTCTCGATGGGAGAGGAGTTCGTGGAGCATAAAGGTAGTCATGAAAATAATACTTGTTATAATATGAAAAGTTATCGAGGCTTGAACCCAACCTTCATGTGTAAAGCTTTGAATTAAATATCCAGAGATAACCATGGGAAATATCATTAGGAGAGAGCTTAGGCCTGTTACTAAAAATTTCTTCATTTTTTCTCTTAAGTAGGGAAGGGCGTGCAAAGTTGTTGTATAGCCAAGAGAAAAAACCATAAAAGGAGCGAAAAAGATATGAGCTTTCAGAACAATACCTTGCCATGGGTGGTTGATAACGGAGAACTCATCAATTGGTGATAATGCATATTTCATTATAAGAAGTGATGAACCACTCAGAGAGGTACAAAAAATAGAAATCCACAGCAGATGGTATTGCCACCTATGTGCAAACTTCATGAATCTTGAATAAAACGATGTAGAGTTAAAATTCTTGGTATGGCTTTTTTAATAGCTCGTGCTGTGAGACTGGCCCCTGTAATGCCATATATTTGTTTTCCAGAAACTTTAGAATTCAATAATTTTTGGTTTCTAAATTGCTCAAGCCATCTAGCAGGCGCCAAATATTCACTCGGCTCACGAAAACTGATGACTTCAACTCGTTGAACAAGATTATCACTATTGATGGAAACTAAAATGGTCTCAGACAGTGTGCGAACATGATGGGTGTCAACATAGGAGTAACCAAGAACACGGCCATTTCTGACCGCTTTATAACGAATCACTAACCGACTTCTGACCTCAAGCTTGCTATCCCGGTATGTGTTTTGTATTTGATCAACTTCTTTGAGGCTCAAGTAGACAGTTTCTCTCTCAAACCTTGATACAGAGGCAAAGGCCGCGTTTAATGCCTCTTTAAGAGACACCAATTGCCTTCCGCCCGTAATTGACGGTAAAAGGAAAAGTGAACAAACCACAATGAAAACGTGGATCAGGTTCAGAGATTTCAAAATAAAAATATTGAGAATGATTCTCATTATCTATCATTTCTCTGTGGTGCTTTCATATGTCAATCTTTTTATGATTGACGTTCCCTGTCGCATTCATCAAAGAAGTTGGATGTCACTTGCTCAGGATATTCGACGTTGCTACTCTACAGAAGACCTAGAAAAAACATACGATGCAACAATTTTCACATTTGACCTCGATAAGACATATCTAGTGACAGAGTTTGAACATTTCTGGAAATTGGTAAAAATACCATTTGAGAAGGCCAAGCAAAAAAAGAATGTACCAGGAACAGCATCTTTGGTGCGAGAGCTCAATAAAAGAGACGCTCCCGTCTTCTTCGTTTCCGGTTCGCCCAAAGGGATGCGGAATGTTATTGAAGAGAAGCTACATTTAGATGGTATTCAGTTTAACGGACTCTTATTGAAAGATTACGGTGAGGCTCTTAAAAAAATGAAAATAGGAAAAATCATAGATAAAATTGGCTACAAACTGGCTGCACTTTTATACGCACGTATGGTTTATCCTAGCAAAGCAAATGAAATTTTATTTGGAGATGACTCTGAATACGATGCAACGATTTATTCTCTTTACTCAGATATTATATCTGGTAAACTCTATGATTTTCAAATACTTTCAATATTAAAACGTTGGGGAGTCTATCCCGAAGAGTTTGACCTCATTCGTGAACACCTAATTCAATTTAACAAAACGTTTAAAAATCCAAAGTTTGTGGTTCGTAAGATATTTATTCATTTAGAGAAAAAAACATCTCCGCAAGATCATATGACTTTTTCCGACAAAGTCACTCCTACTTATAATTACTTTCAAACGTCACTAATCTTGTATAAAATGAACCACATCAATAGACAAGGCCTTTTTCGCATAATTAGTAACTTAACAAAGAAATATCACTTTAATATTAATAGTTTTATATTTTCTGTGCAAGACCTTTTAAGTCGTGGTTTACTCGAAAAAAAAGAAGGAAAAAAAATACTAAATATGGTTCTTAAAGGAAATCCTCTTGCGTTACCTCTAAGAATCTTAAATGAACTAAAAATAGAATCGAACCGTGTTTTGGAAAGCTTCACCAAAGCTCCCTTCGTGTTTGCTAAAAAGCCTTTAGAGTTTCTTAAAACATTTAAAGATGGTGAAAAACAAAAAGAGCCTAACTCAAACAACCTGTTTTTGAAGTATCTATCGTATTCTCCTAAAAGAAACGTTTGACAATAATGAGCCAACTCTTTGATAAAATGTCACAAGCAAAAGAAATTATATACCAAGCAGGCAAGATTCTTATGAAATACGCAGATGATAAAGAAAAAATAATTCACCACAAAACAAGCATTGATTTGTTGACCGAAGCTGATAAAGAAAGTGAAGAGTTTATCTGTAGTATGCTCCAAGAGAAATTTCCTGAAGACTCCATTCTTGCTGAAGAAGGCTTTCAATATGAGGGCACTGGTGGAAACCAATGGATTGTTGACCCACTTGATGGCACTACGAGTTTTGCTCATAATTTTCCAATGTTTGCTGTTTCTATGGCGTTGGTGGACCAGAATGAGCAACCTCTTATCGGTCTTGTTTATAACCCTTATTTTGACGAATTATTTCACGCGATGCAAGGTGCTGGAGCATTTCTCAACGAAGCTAAAATTGGTGTCTCACTTGTTGACTCTATTGAAAGATCACTTATCGGAACTGGCTTCCCCTATAATCGGAGAAAAATCATGACGAGCGTACTTGGAAGGCTTGAGAATGTATTACAAAGTGTACACGATATTCGTCGTACGGGTAGTGCGGCTATTGATATTTGTTTTGTAGCGGCGGGTCGCTATGAAGGCTATTATGAACAGGGGTTGAAAGCTTGGGATATGGCGGCGGCCGTTCTCATTGCTTCAGAAGCTGGAGCCAAAATTAGCAAATTGAATGGAGACCAATTTAGTTTATTTGAGGGAGAAATATTGATTACAAATAGTAGAATCCATCACTGCTTAATTGATTTACTTAATTGAAACGATTAAAAAATAAATTGATAACCAAACTTTAAATCAGCACGTTTCAACTTTGTCTCTTTACTAACCCCAAAGTCGATTTTGTAGTAGGTACCCTTTTTATTTTGACGCCTATAGTCAGATAGCGCGTGAAGAATACTGACCCCAGAAAGAATGACTTCAAAGGTTACCGAAAACATTACTAAAACAAGTGAGGCATCTGATTTATTCAGAATTTGTCTCGCTGTTTTTTTTCCTACTCCAGGTATATCAAACTGAGTTTGTGCATCCAAGTTCCCTAGACGAGAAACTTCATCTGTGAATGGCTTCCAGAAGAGATAGCTATTGACACTAAAGTAAATTAAGAGGGTCCCTATGACCCTCCCTAGAGCGTAACTCGAAGCCCAATAATATTGGCCAAGCGCATACATTCCATAACCGGGAATTAAAAAATCAAAAATAGCCAATTCCCAGAACATTTGGTCGTTGATGTTTCTCTTGTACTCATATTTTATTTCCCATGGATTATTCTTAACTTCATTTTTTTTGATTGCTTGTTTTTTCTCATCGGGTGTTTTTATTTTTTCGGAAAAAATGGAGGCTTGACAAAAGAATAAAAAGACAATAAAAGGGATAAAAATATTGTTTTTCTTCATGCTTTACGCTATTTTTCAAAGAAGCTCTGCAGTTCTTGTATTGAACCCTTGAGGCAAAAAATAATAACGTGATTTCCCATTGATATAGAAGTAGAGCCTGTTGGTGTAGTTAATTTACCACCTTTTGCCACCGCAGCGACGATAGAATGATCAGGCAATTGAATTTCTCTGAGCGGCTTGTTGATATGCGAGAACTTTTCAGTGATCACAAATTCCAAGACTTCGGCATCTCCCCCTTTTGAAAATAAAACGTCATAAACATTTTTACGAAGTGATTTTAATACGTCATCAACCAAAAGCATTTTGGGGCTCACTGCCGCATCAATATCCACATACGGCATTACATGATTGTAAATGCTGCTTTGTATGACTGCGATGGTTCTTGCTTGTGTTTCTTCTTTGACCAGTAAACAGGCCAATACATTATTATCTTCAATATCAGAAGCTCCAACAAAAATACAATCTTCATCAAGACCTTCACTAACCAAACCCTGTATGTTATGGAGATCAAGCAGTAGTATGTTTATCTTGGGGTTAACTTGGTTGCGAAGAACATGGGCATTTGATTTATCGTTGTCAATTAAGTAAATATACTTTCGTGGATACTTCTTAGCCAAGCTCTCAGCAAGAAGAATCGCCAAACTACTCCCAGCTAATATGAAAATATGCTTGATTTTTTTCTTTTTTTTGGAACCAAATAAATGACCAATATTGTTGATGTCTTTTCTTAATCCGCTGATGTATAAAATATCTCCTTCGTGAATGCGAAAATCACCCTTTGGTATTAATGTTTCCCTTTGGTACATTGAACTTTTGCTCTCTCTCTTTGAGTTCATCGAGAATGACTTTTCTGTAGGTGCTTTAATATGAATTGGTGATTTATGATGTTCAACATTTTTTGCATGTGTGCTGTTTCTTACAGCTGCAACAATTAAGGTATTATCAAAGATAGGTACGTCTCTTAAACCAATCAAACGCCTACCGCAAAGTAATGAGTTTTCTTTAACACGGTAGGCTACTAATTGCATATCATGATCTCCTAAATCAATGGCTTCCACGGAACCTGGATTTTCAATCAAGTTGATGATTTCCGCTGAAGTGATCTCGTCTTGATTGAATAATATTTCAACTCCCAATTTTCTCCAAAATGATGATCCGAGAGCATCATCACCAAAATTTGTATAAAAATGATTTCTGACCCGTGCTATTTTAATTCCACATCCAACCGATTTTGCAATATAGCAAGCCATAAGGTTCACTTCATCAAAGTTTGTTACCGCGATAAATAAATCTTTTTCGTTCAAATTAATATCAAAATACACCTCAGGGTTACAAGCATTTCCTACATACGTACCAATATCTGCCAAAAAGCTAGCATCTTTGACTTTATCTTTATTTTCGTCAATTAAAATGACATTATAATTTTCAGTCGCTAAACGCTGTGCAATGTGCCTCCCTACTTCACCTGCACCTAAAATTACTACCCGTTTTGCTTCCAGTTTTAGGTTTGTTCGTGTTTTTTTTAGTTTTTTATTTAATTTCATAAGTTATGCTTTTCGATGGCGCTTTTCTAGTTCAAAAATAATGTCTTCATAAGAAATATTATTTTCTACTAGTGACACTAAAAAGTGAAACAAAACATCAGCCCCCTCGGATATTTGTCTATTGCGAGAAGAGTTTTTAGAAGCAATCAGATATTCAACAGATTCTTCGCCAAACTTTTGGAGTATGTGGTCAAGACCATGTTGAAACAACTCAGAAGAATACGACCCACTAGGAAGATTTTTTTTTCTATCGAGAAGGAGAGTCTCCAACTCTTGAATAAATAACATCAATCAAAAAAGCAAAAGCTCATCCAAGCAATTTGAACTTCATGAGGCTTTTCATTTGGTGCTGTGTCTTTTTTTGTATCATAAAAAAAACGACATCTGGACTTTCTCCTGTATACGCAAACCACGCCTAGATGTTCTTTCCATAAAATCTACCTCCGCTTGCAAAATATTCTTTTTTGACTTACAAACACTATGCGTCACAGTATCAGTTATACATATGTTTATGATACATCAACAAAAAAATTATTTTAAGTGTGCAATAGCTTTCTTTAACTGAACATCAAATTCAAGATCAATTAAATTTAGCTTTGGTTGGTTTCTATTTATATAACGTTTTATGCTTGAACGAGCAGCAAAGTCAGTCAGGCTTAGGCCTATTTTATTTAGCATAGCCCTAAACTTATTGATATTACTTTTACTGTACTTGGGATGATTTTTAACAAATTTTTTCAAGATCTTTTTCTCTTTGATCTCTCTATAATGACGTCGATCGTCCTTGGTGAAATCAAGTGCCTTCACCTCAATATCAGGCTTGATACCTTGTTTATGGATTGATTTTCCTGAAGGGGTATAATATTTTTGTATAGTAAGAGCAACGGCAGTTCCGTGGTACATCGGAATTACGTTTTGTACGGAACCTTTTCCAAATGTTTTAACTCCAATAATACTACCCCGCTTATTATCTTTGATTGCACCTGTAACAATCTCACTTGCAGAGGCAGAGCCTTCATTAACCAAAATGACAAGAGGTATATCACGAGCCACCACTAAGCGTGGATTTGCTCGAAAGACGCGATCAAGTTTTTTTTCTCTGCCTTTAGTGGAAACAATAACACCTTTGTCTAAAAATATATTGGCCACTTTATGTGCAACATCCAATAGTCCACCCGCGTTATACCGCAAATCAAAAATAATTCCCTTGACCCTCTGCTTCACAAAACTCTTCACCACACTGGAAATTTGAGCGTGTGCCGACTTTGCAAACGTCTTCAAGCGCACATACCCAATATTGGAGGGCTTGATAACTTTATCCTGAACAATACTTACTTTAATGATTCCTCTCACAATGTCAAAGTAGAGAAGCTCCTCTTCGCCTTCTCTTGCAATCGTAAGGTTAACCAATGTTCCGGGGGTGCCTCGCATGATTTTTACAGCGTCGTTCAACGACATATTATTTGTTGACTTTTTATTAATCTCAACAATTTTATCTCCCGGTTGTAAACCTGCACGCATTGCAGGAGTATCATCAATAGGAGAGACAATAGTAAGAACTTGATCTCTCAAAGTGATTTCTATACCAAGCCCACCAAACTTACTATTCATTGATTCGCCCAATTCTTTGTATTCGGACGGAGGCAGAAAACGAGTGTGCTCATCACCGAGTGATTGTAGCATACCTTTGATCGCACCAAACCAAAGACGTTTCTTATCGACTTCCTCAACATAGTGGTTTTCAATATGATATAATGCTTGATGGAAAAGCTCATTAAGCCCTTCCTCAGAAATTTTTTGTGAAGAGGCTCCCCGGATTTGACCCCATGTACCTAAAGCGACACAAGCGATGCCAAGAAGAGCGACCGGAAGATATTTAGACCTCATTCGCCACACCTCCTACTTCCTCTCACGGTGGTCAAGAATAAAAATCACGTCCATGATATAGTCGGTAGGTTCCACTGTTTCCCACATAGTGTCAAATAAGTTTTACAAGGCAAGCAATGAGCCAAAGAGCTTGTGCAGGAACTAGGATTTTTCAGTGGTTTAACCCCCTAAAACTGGACACTTTATTGTGTTAAATTTAGGAGGTAAAACTATGATTAAAAGACAAAGATACAGTAAGGAAGCAAAAGAGAGATTGGCTTTGGAGATGATTTCAGGTCAGACTAGCACGGCAGAAATATCTAAGAGAGAGATGATTTCAGTCGCAACTTTATCGAGATGGAAGCGACAGCTGGTTTCCGAAGGCTTTGAAGATAAAAATGGGGTTGAGTTAGAATTGAGAAAAAAAATTTCCTATTTAGAATCGGCCTTATCTGACTTAATGATAGAAAATCAGATTTTAAAAAAAACGGAAAAACTTCTTCAAGAATACAGGCAAAAAGAGAAATTATCAAGAATAGCCTCAGCACAGAATTTGGGATCACAAGGAGTTGCAGAGTTATGAAACTAGAAAAGTCAACTTATTATTATAAGTCGAAGGAGAAGAAAGATGATTCAACGATTCTAAAATCTATCCATGAAATTAGTGATCAATTGAACCAAGTAGGTTATATCTCGATGACGCAAATTCTAAAAGATAGAGGCTTTACAATAAATAAGAAGCGAGTTTACCGAATTATGAAAGAAAATAGACTTTTATGCACTAAAAAGGTGTTTTTGAAGCCAAAAACTACCCAATCTAAGCATAATTTCAGAAAATATCCCAATTTGATTAAAAGTGTGCAAGCTGATCCCTTCAAGGTAATTGTTGGCGATATAACCTATTTTGATATTAATTCGAAAGACCACTATTTAGCTTTGCTCATGAGGCTTATGAGTCGCCGTATCGTAGGAGCGGCCATTTCTGATAAAAATAACACCCAACTGGTCATAGCAGCCTTTCTTTCGCTTAAAAGAGAAATAGGAGATTTACAAAATTACTACCATCATACTGATGCTGACGTCAGATATTGCTCAAATGAGTATATCGCTCTATTAGAAGAAAGTAGAATCAATATTTCCATGTGTCGTGGTAATGTGTATGAAAACGCTCATGCCGAATCATTGAATAAAACAATTAAATATAAAGAAATTAATTTATCAGAATATCAAAACTTTGAAGAAGCTCAAAAAAGTATCTTCAGGTTTATCCATCTTTATAATACGATGAAGCCACATTCAGCTTTAGGATGGGTGACACCTCAAAAATATGAGGAGAAATATCTAAAAGAATAAGAAAAAGACTGTCCAGTTTTAGGGGGTTAAACCACAGTGCATTTTATGAGATACTTGCTGCGTCAGTCTCATTTTTCAAATATGTCAAGGAATTTATAGTTTATGCAAGTTGTTCTCGTACCATTTTGCCAAAATTAAATGCTGTAGCTGCGATTTTTACCTCTATTTGAACCTTTTTACTGCCTCTGAGCAAGAATTCTCTGAACTTTTTGGCTTGTTTCAAAATTCCAAAAATGGGTTCAATTTCAGAACCTCGCTTTTTATAGAAAGACTTTGCTTCTTCTGAATTCATCTTCTTGATCATTTCATGTTTTAAAGCAAAACCAGAGTCTACTGACAATTTGCGATAACCTCTGCGTAACTCTTCTTCGCTCGTACAACATTGTTCTCTGGCAGGGCAAATGACACAGTCAGGAGGTTTACCATGATAATGAGTATATTTCTTTTTATCTTTCACAGATTCATTATGAAATTCTAAGGTTTTACCCTCGGGGCAAACCCAAGAATCATCATCCTCGTCATATTTAAACTGATGAGCTTCATAACCTGAATCCTCTTCTCCTTTTCTTTCTTTGGCTACCTGATCAGGTGAAGGTATAAAACCATTGATCCCTTTTGAATCCAGGTATTCCAAACCACTTGAATGAAAGTAACCCGAATCTGCAGAAGCTGTCTGTATACTGGTCCCTGTGTTTGACTCAGCTTTAGAAAGGGTAGGAGCTAATTGCTCTAAATCATTTTCTGAATTAGCTTCAGCAATGTCAGCTGCCAAAATATAGCCTTCTGATGAGGTAACTTGAATGTTGTAGCTTTGAGAAATTTTACCATTCCGTTTCATGAATTTAGCATCTGGATCAGTAAGATTTATTTTAGAATCAGAAGCAGACTCTTGATTCTCTTCCAGACTTTTACTGATCGTAACATACTTTTGAGCTTTCCTAAGCATAACAGAATCATTATCCTCTGCAGCCTGGTCTTCATTTATCAATAATTCTGGCTCGTTAGCATGAGAATTAGTTGTATCTTCTAAAAAGACCTCAACTTCTTTTTCTCCTGTTTTTAGAGCTTCTATATCCTGTGTACCTTCTATAGTTTCTGAAGAATCTTTTTCAACAGATGTAGAAAACTCGGCTGGTTCACTTTGCTTTCCTTCTGCTGTTTTTAATGACTCTCTCTTTGCCTTTTCACTCGCTTTTTGTAAGCGAATAAACTCCTCAATGACCGTATCTACCTCTTCAGGATTAAGCTCATAGCCACTGTTGTCTTTACCATATAGTTTATCTTCCTCAATATCTAATTCTCTACCTGAGCGTAGATACTCTAAGATCTCTTGCTGTATAGCTCTTTTACGTTCCTCTAAATCTGACTTTTTGTATGTTTGATCGTCAGCAGCACTGGCTTTGATTTTAGTTCCATCTACCTTAACATCAGTACCAATATTTTTCTTTTTGTGGGATAGCAAAGATACAGGGTCGTGTCATATTTAATCAAAGTTTCTATTTGCGATGAATAATTCTTGTATAGACCACTTATGATTCGTCATTTCTGTAGCCATTGCTGGGGTGATTTGAATTGGTTTTCCTCCCTCATACTCAGCTAGACTTGAATGTGGAAGGCAGAAATTGTAATAATTAGCAACAAAAGAATTATGCCCCTGCATATATTTGAATTTTTTTGAAAAACCCTGACTTTTACGCTCTATTCTATGATTGTGTTGGCGAAGAGTCAAATTATTCCTTTCTACAGCAAAGGTGTTCATCTGATGACTTACTGAAGAGTTTGCAATATATTCATCTAGTAGCTTTTGATCACCAAAGATTAGAGATTTGTCAACTTCCTTACATCTCCCTTTTTCTATTCTCTTAATTATTTGCCCATAACATAGAGATTTGGGTGATTGAAGCTTTCTAGTCATTGAGTCAAATTTACCATAAACTGAAAGAATGGCATCACTATATCCCTCATATCCATCAGAGGTAATCAAGAATTTATCTTCCCTCTTTGGCTTACTTCTTGTTTTTACCTTGGTCAGTAACTTTCTAGCATTCACTGAGGTCCTCTTGCCTGTTATATGCGCTAAAATGAGCTTTTCTACAGGCAATACTGCAGTAAAAGTCCAGATATCCCCTATTTCATCACTTAATCGCTCAGTCTCTGATAGATTGTATTGTTTTTTAAAGACAAAACCCCAATGCTCGTCTAATTGAATTTCATTGAAAGACAGGTTTTTGTATATATTTTTTTTCAACTTTTAGTGAATCTTCACCTGCTGCTTTAACCCAAGCAAGAACTGTATCCTTGCTGATACCAAAGACTCTTCCGGTAGCTCTAATGCCACAGCCCTTATATGATACTTATGGCAGTCTGTATTTTGACAGCTAAAACCACTTGTATCAAAGGTATATTTTCTTTTGTTCATAATGAGACATAACCTTAATTTAAGGGAGATACGTCAATTCCTTTTTTAATTGGAAACTTTGATTAAATATGACACGACCAGATACAGAGTAATTAAAAACTTCGCCAATTTCTTTACCAAAATTAACACGGAATTCAGCAATAGACCGAAACTTTACTTTATGACCACCAACTAAATAACGCATGGCGTCGTTCTCTTCACAGGCTTTTTGTAATTCTCTGCTGCTTCTCCATCCACGATGAAAGCCATAAAAAAGGCATCCCAGCATTATAACCGGATGGTAAGCCCGACCCCCTTCTTTTGAGTACTTAGAAAGAAATGGTTTCATAGGAATTTTATCTAACAAGGCAGCAAAGGCATAAACCTCGTGATTTTCTTCTAAATTGTCTGCTATAGTATGCGAAAACAGCATAACTTGATCTCTATCACTTTTCATAAATCGTTTCATAATAAGACATAATCAAAGAAGAACACAGAAAAGCAAGAAAAATCCTAGTTCCCGCACAGCCTCCAAAGCAATCAGCTTGCGAGTAGTTTATATAAGTTTTACCTCTAATATTTTTAGTAAAAATGGATAAATATCTTGTTCAAAATCCAGTGGTTCAATTAAATAAATATTCACCATTGAAGCATGTTCTCTAATAATCTTTTCTAAGGATTGCTTTTGAAATATACTTGGGAACAAAAGTGGAGGCCAAATCATTATTTTCTCTATAGACTTGCCTTCATTTGAGTCAGTTGTATTTAATATTTGTTGAATTAAGCTCCGAAGAACAATAAACCCATCATTAATATTTAACAAGTATGCACTCAAGTTTGGTTTATCTGCTTTTAGCCGGTTTGAAAATTCTTCTAAAAGAGACCTGAATAAAAGTGATTTTTTTCCAGGCAATAAAATAATGAGAATCTGTTTTGATTTGGTCTCACTTTTGAGAATATTTTTTGCTCTATGAAGTAGACTCATATTATTTTTTAGAAATGCAAAAAATGACGAATCTGAGCACTATTCACTTCTATTTCTTTATTTTTGTATAAGTATTGGACGTCGCTGGTTTCCCCTACTGATACTACATTCCCAATTATTCTTAAATTAGAGTGATACCTACTTAGCGTGTCTATTTGTTTTTTTACTGTGGGAGGAACAATCATCAGTATAGCAAAATCCTCACCTCCTCCTAAAAGATACTTGAGCTTACTCGAGAAATTGATATCCTTCAGTTCTTGAGGGCAGCAAATTTGATCCACAAAAACGGAAAGCTCAGCTTGATTCTCTTGAGATAAAATATGCAAGCTCTCATAGAGACTGTCGGAGGTATCTATACTAACTTTTGACTCGAGACTTTTTAATAAAAATCGTCCCTCCCATTGTGCTTTGGGCCTTCTATAATATTCACTAAGCGATGCTTGGATTTTTGTTGGCTTCCCTTGGTGAGCCTTGAGTTCTTCCAGAGCAAATGCAGAACCACCTAGACAGCCTAACAAAATAAGGAGGTCATCTTTTTGGAGTTTATCTGAGCTTCGTGGTATGTATTGGTTACTCTCGCCCAAAATGGTGAGCCCAAATGAATTCGTCGAAGAAGAAGTGGTATCTCCACCCATGAGAGAGATACCATATTCTTTTAGGCAATCTCCAAACATTTGGGAAAAATTGATAATATTTTCAAAATTATCAACAAAAGAAGGACTCAGTTGGAGGTTCAAGAAGCCAATGCAAGGAATCGCCCCTTTTACAAGGATATCTGATAAATTCATTTGAACTAACTTATAGGCTACATCTTGAGGAGAGCTCCAGTTCCACGTAAAGTGCACTCCCTCAACCAATTGGTCGGTACTCACAACAAGATATTTTTTTTTAAGCGAAGTGAGCTTAATGAAGGCAGCATCATCTCCTATGGATGAGCCAGCTGCTTTCGATGAAGGTGCAAATCTTTCTATCGTGGAAATTATTTTCTGTTCAATATTCAACATGGATATAATATAATCAGAAATAGCCATCAAAAAGACAAGCAAATTTGTCACACTCAATAGTTTTAAAACAGAAACGATCCTTTTGGTGGGGCTCCGAACAATCAAAGGCTATTCTATTTGTATTGAGAAGACAAAGTTTCCAGATGCTAGTAAGAAGTCGCTAACAACAGTAGAGAAAATAAAAAAAGACATCCCATTTACGAGGCTTGGGTCGATTTTTAGCATGCTTTTAGTTTTTTTTTATGCAAAATTTTACTCAAAATGAGTTCCTTGGTTTAACCCCCTAAAACTGGACAGTCTTTTTCTTATTCTTTTAGATATTTCTCCTCATATTTTTGAGGTGTCACCCATCCTAAAGCTGAATGTGGCTTCATCGTATTATAAAGATGGATAAACCTGAAGATACTTTTTTGAGCTTCTTCAAAGTTTTGATATTCTGATAAATTAATTTCTTTATATTTAATTGTTTTATTCAATGATTCGGCATGAGCGTTTTCATACACATTACCACGACACATGGAAATATTGATTCTACTTTCTTCTAATAGAGCGATATACTCATTTGAGCAATATCTGACGTCAGCATCAGTATGATGGTAGTAATTTTGTAAATCTCCTATTTCTCTTTTAAGCGAAAGAAAGGCTGCTATGACCAGTTGGGTGTTATTTTTATCAGAAATGGCCGCTCCTACGATACGGCGACTCATAAGCCTCATGAGCAAAGCTAAATAGTGGTCTTTCGAATTAATATCAAAATAGGTTATATCGCCAACAATTACCTTGAAGGGATCAGCTTGCACACTTTTAATCAAATTGGGATATTTTCTGAAATTATGCTTAGATTGGGTAGTTTTTGGCTTCAAAAACACCTTTTTAGTGCATAAAAGTCTATTTTCTTTCATAATTCGGTAAACTCGCTTCTTATTTATTGTAAAGCCTCTATCTTTTAGAATTTGGGTCGTGTCATATTTAATCAAAGTTTCCAATTAAAAAAGGAATTGACTTATCTCTCTTAAATTAAGGTTATGTCTCATTATGAACAAAAGAAAATATACCTTTGATACAAGTGGTTTTAGCTGTCAAAATACAGACTGCCATAAGTATCATAAGGTAAATGAAGGAAATGTGCGCTTTGCTTATATGTCTGGTAAGTACAAACAAATAGCCTATTTAAAGTGCACCGCTTGTGGTAGATGCTTTTCAGAGAATAAAGGCACTATTTTTTTTCGTCGCAAGAAAAGCAAAGAAACCATTACTCGGGTATTACAAAACACAGTTGAGGGCTGTGGCATTAGAGCTACCGGAAGAGTCTTTGGTATCAGCAAGGATACAGTTCTTGCTTGGGTTAAAGCAGCAGGTGAAGATTCACTAAAAGTTGAAAAAAAATATATACAAAAACCTGTCTTTCAATGAAATTCAATTAGACGAGCATTGGGGTTTTGTCTTTAAAAAACAATACAATCTATCAGAGACTGAGCGATTAAGTGATGAAATAGGGGATATCTGGACTTTTACTGCAGTATTGCCTGTAGAAAAGCTCATTTTAGCGCATATAACAGGCAAGAGGACCTCAGTGAATGCTAGAAAGTTACTGACCAAGGTAAAAACAAGAAGTAAGCCAAAGAGGGAAGATAAATTCTTGATTACCTCTGATGGATATGAGGGATATAGTGATGCCATTCTTTCAGTTTATGGTAAATTTGACTCAATGACTAGAAAGCTTCAATCACCCAAATCTCTATGTTATGGGCAAATAATTAAGAGAATAGAAAAAGGGAGATGTAAGGAAGTTGACAAATCTCTAATCTTTGGTGATCAAAAGCTACTAGATGAATATATTGCAAACTCTTCAGTAAGTCATCAGATGAACACCTTTGCTGTAGAAAGGAATAATTTGACTCTTCGCCAACACAATCATAGAATAGAGCGTAAAAGTCAGGGTTTTTCAAAAAAATTCAAATATATGCAGGGGCATAATTCTTTTGTTGCTAATTATTACAATTTCTGCCTTCCACATTCAAGTCTAGCTGAGTATGAGGGAGGAAAACCAATTCAAATCACCCCAGCAATGGCTACAGAAATGACGAATCATAAGTGGTCTATACAAGAATTATTCATCGCAAATAGAAACTTTGATTAAATATGACACGACCCACCTTTGCCAAGTAAAAACTGCTTGTCAAAATATCGTTCATTTGATCTATGGACAAAATAAGGTGGTAGATGTAGTTGTTTTGATGAGGTTCAATGAGTTTTCATGTAGGGTTATTACTAGCAAGTTTTCTGTCTATTGTGGACGAGGAGATATCGTTGTTCTATTATTCTCACTTTTTCCGTGGTCAGGCTGCCTCTTCTTTAAGTTTTCGCAATAATATTATTGATACCTCTTCATTGGTGGTTTCTTTTTGTAATTTTAATTAATAAAGGTTTGGGGGCACAGAGGTGTTCTCAATATTTTGACAACATATTGCTGCAAGTCAGCAATATGCAATTGTTCTTCAAAAACTACTATAAAGAACAATTTTGCTTGAATTGATATTTTAAAAAATATCAGTTCCAAAATTTGAGCACCATGCAACATTTATTGGATAATATAAATGTGAAACATAATATGGTCAAGTAATGAAGAGCATACGATGGATGCCTTGGCACTGTATGACGATGAAGGGCGTGGTTACCTGCGATAAGCCCCGGGGAGCTGGAAGCAAGCTTTGATCCGAGGATTTCCGAATGGGAAAACCCATACAGGTAAAACCTGTATACATTAGAGTGAGACCCAGGGAAGTGAAACATCTCAGTACCTGGAGGAAGAGAAAGCATCTGCGATTCCCTAAGTAGCGGCGAGCGAAAGGGGATGAGCCTAAACCAAATTCATGTTAAAACCTGGAAGTGTTGTGGGTTTGGGGTTATAGGACCTACTTGAGGTTGTTCCAGAAATCTTGAGGAGTTACAAAATCTATAGATAGAAGAAGCGTTTGAATGACGCACCAGAGAGGGCGAAAGTCCCGTATTCGAAATTTATAGATCTCTTAGTAGGCACCTGAGTACTACGAAGCACGTGAAATTTCGTAGGAATTTGCGAGGACCATCTCGCAAGGCTAAATACAAGACAGTGACCGATAGTGAACCAGTACCGTGAGGGAAAGGTGAAAAGTACCCCTAGCGGGGAGTGAAATAGAACCTGAAATCGTATGCTTACAAGGTATGGAAGGGCTATGGCTTGCCAAGCCTGACCGTGTGCCTTTTGTAGAATGAGCCTGCGAGTTAATGTATGTAGCGAGGTTAAAGAATCGAAATTCTGGAGCCGTAGCGAAAGCAAGTCTGAATAGGGCGTTTAGTTATGTGCATTAGACCCGAAGCTGAGTGAGCTAGCCTTGGTCAGGATGAAATCTTGGTAACACAAGATGAAGGTCCGAACCGTTGAATGTTGAAAAATTCTCGGATGAACTGAGGCTAGGGGTGAAAGGCCAATCAAACTCAGTGATAGCTGGTTCTCCCCGAAATGGATTGAGGTCCAGGCTTGTATGTTTCGATGCGGGGGTAGAGCACTGTTTGGGCTAGGGGCCTTACCCGGTTACCAACCCCAGGCAAACTTCAAATACCGTATCGTTAAGTATAGGACTGAGTACGCGGGGGATAATCTTCGTGTGCGAGAGGGAAACAACCCAGACCGTCGGTTAAGGTTCTTAAATTCAAACTAAGTGATAAAGGATGTTGGACAGCACAGACAATTAGGAGGTTGGCTTAGAAGCAGCCACCCTTGAAAGAGTGCGTAATAGCTCACTAATCGAGCTGTTCAGTGCCGAAAATTTACGGAGCTAAGTTTGGTACCGAAACTACGGGTGTTTAACTGTCTAAGTTAAGTGCGGTAGGGGAGCGTTCTTGTTGGGTTGAAGGTGTATCGTGAGAAGCACTGGACTGACAAGAAGTGAAGATGCAGGCATGAGTAGCGATAATGCCGGTGAAATTCCGGCACACCGAAAGTCCAAGGGTTCCTCTGGAAGGTAAATCCGCGGAGGGTTAGTCGGCCCCTAAGACGAGGCTGAAGAGCGTAGTCGATGGGAAGCAGGTTTATATTCCTGCACTACATGGTTTTGGTTTGACCGATGGGAGAACGCAGTAGGATAAAAAGTGGAAGCGATGGTTGTCTTCTTACAAGGCTGTAGAGCGTTGACAGAATTTAGAAAATCTGGTTCTTGAGCTTGAGGGCTGATGTCTACCCTGCCTTCGGGTCTGGGAAAGCTTTTGACTCCAGACTGCCAAGAAAAGTCTCTAAGGGACAAAGATGTGTAACCGTACCCCAAACCGACACAGGTGGACGAGGAGAAAATCCTAAGGTGCTCGAGAGAAATCTTGTTAAGGAACTCGGCAAAATGACCCCGTAACTTCGGGAGAAGGGGTGCCTCATTAGGGTGAAAGATTTACTTCTGGAGCTCGAAGAGGTGACACTAAAGAGTTGGTGGCGACTGTTTACCAAAAACACAGGTCTCTGCAAACATGTAAGTGGAAGTATAGAGACTGACACCTGCCCGGTGCTGGAAGGTTAAGGAGATTTGTTAGCCCTTGGGCGAAGCAAAGAACTGAAGCCCCAGTAAACGGCGGCCGTAACTATGACGGTCCTAAGGTAGCGAAATTCCTTGTCGGGTAAGTTCCGACCTGCACGAATGGTGTAACGACTGCTAAGCTGTCTCAACAAGAATCTCGGCGAAATTGTAGTGCCCGTGAAGATGCGGGCTTCCCACAGTAGGACAGAAAGACCCCGTGAACCTTTACTGTAGCTTGGCATTGATCTTTGATCTTGCATGTGTAGGATAGGTGGGAGACTTTGAAAGGAAGGCGCTAGCCTTTCTGGAGTCGTCCTTGAAATACCACCCTTGCAAAATTAAACATCTAACTGGTATAGTTATCCTATGCTGGGACAATGTTAGGTGGGCAGTTTGACTGGGGCGGTCGCCTCCCAAAGCGTAACGGAGGTGCCCTAAGGTTCCCTCAGTACGGTTGGAAATCGTACGTAGAGTGCAAAGGCATAAGGGAGCTTAACTGTAAGACCGACAGGTCAAGCAGATACGAAAGTAGGGCTTAGTGACCCGGTGGTTCTGTATGGAAAGGCCATCGATCATCGAATAAAAGGTACTCCGGGGATAACAGGCTTATCGGGCCCAAGAGTTCATATCGACGGCTCGGTTTGGCACCTCGATGTCGGCTCATCGCATCCTGGGGCTGGAGCAGGTCCCAAGGGTTTGGCTGTTCGCCAATGAAAGCGGTACGCGAGCTGGGTTCAGAACGTCGTGAGACAGTTCGGTCCGTATCCACTGTGGGCGTTGGAGATTTGAGAGGACCTATCCCTAGTACGAGAGGACCGGGATGGACGAACCTCTAGTGCACCGGTTGTGATGCCAATTGCAGTGCCGGGTAGCTATGTTCGGAAGGGATAACCGCTGAAAGCATCTAAGTGGGAAGCCTGCCTCAAGATAATATCTCCCTGTGAAGGTTTTCCTTCACCTGAAGACCCCTGAAAGAACATCAGGTTGATAGGTCATAAGTGTAAGCACAGTAATGTGTTCAGCTGAGTGATACTAATCGGTCGTGAGACTTGACCATATTATGTTTTATCTTAGAGAACAGTAAATAAAATTAAAGGAAAATTGAAGGAAAAGAAGAGGATTTCTTCATAGAGCTGACCTCATCTTTGTAAATGGGATGTCTTTTTTTATTTTTTACCTTTGATCTTAGTTCTTTCCTAACATCCTTCCTTAATTCCATGAGTAGATTTAATTTCATGAGTAAAATTTTTTATGCTTGACATTTCTGCTTATGAATGAACAGGTTACAGATGTATCATGTCCAGATACGCGATAAAGATATGCCTCTCCGTCAAATTGTAACAATACCAGACCCAGTTCTTTATCAACGTTCTAAGGAGGTGGAGATATTTGATCGCAACCTCCGTTCTTTGGTCAGTGATATGTTTGATGTCATGTACGACGAAGATGGTGTTGGTCTCGCCGCGGTTCAAGTTGGTGTTTTGAAGAGGGTTTTCATCGTTGACTTAAGAGAGCCGAAGACAAGGGGCGTATTTGTCAATCCAGAACTTCTTGAGTTTTCTGATGAAACAAAAAGAGAAGAAGAAGGCTGTCTTTCAGTACCAGGAATTGTGGCATTTCTCAAGCGCCCTCGATGGGTTAAAATTTCTTATAAAAACCTTTTAGGTGAAGGTCAAATCATGGAAGCTGAAAACCTTATGGCCAGAGCCCTCCTTCATGAGATGGATCACCTAGATGGTAAGATATATACTAATCTTTTAGAGCCTCACATCAAAGAAGAAATTCAAACTGACCTAAAACGGATTGAAATGGGCAAACGAGTAGATAACTCGAGGATACCAGCCTACCGAAGAAAAATAAGTGTTCAAAGATGAGGGAAGGGAACTATTCATTTATACAAAATAAAAAAAGAATTTGTTTTGTGGGTCGTTTTCACGCGTTTCTTTCAAGATCAAGAACGAGTGTCCAAAGCAATAAGACTCCTGAAATCTAAACTGAAATCTAAATAAGAGAAGCTTTTGTAGAAATGTGAAATGCCTTTGAAACTTTTGATTGCAGTATGTTGATTTCCATTTTTTTGGGGTTTAATTGATGAAGAAACTGGGTTTATGTATTTTGTTAACGCCGAACATCCATGGGGTGTACTCTATAAAAATCAAAAAGCAAACTTCATTGAAGATGATTTATTTGTAAAAAAAGGAGATATGCCCAAAAGGTAAACTAATCTTTTAATTAGGACATGCCAACTTGAACTTGGTGATGTGATTTTTGTTGGTTCTGATGGTCGTGATGATATTCGCATCGGCACCGGAGAAGAAAAGGGGGCTATTAATCACGATGAAACATTATTTCTCAAAAAAATAGAGGAGTCAGGTGGTGACTTGAATTAACTTGTTTCAGTTTTAAAAGGTGTCGGTGAGCTTACTGACGACCTAACTTTAGTTAAAGTGCTTTATGACAGACAAGAGGAAAGGAATCCTCTTCTTTTCCTTCAATTTTTTGGACTTTCTAGTCTTGGGCGGGCTTTCTCCACGAACTAGACCATAGTTTTCTCCCAGCCTCAAAGGTAAGGGCCAATACCCAGGGCAGCCATGATAGAATTATGTCATTTTTTTTTTCCAAAAGATGACTATAATTGATATAGTTTAACCCTATGCAACTCATAAGAATCATCCAGAAAAAACGATATCTAGGAGAAAATAACACTCCATAGAACCCCAGAAGGAAATACCAAGGATGTTGAACAGGAAACAAAAATAAAAAAAATAACGTGAACCTAAAAACTAATGCATGTGTTCGAAGACAGCCACAAAACCAAATAATCAAGTGATATAATCCGAGGAGTATAATCATGAGTTGTAGCAACGAAATCACTTTTTTTGAATCAACGAGAAAAAAATGTAGCAACGAGAAAACTCCTGAGCCAAAATACCATGATTCAAAATATTGGTACATGCCAGAACGATTTTCATCAAGACTCTGAAATACAAAAGGAATCAAGCTGGCAATACTAGCAAGACCAATGAAAAGCATCCATAATATAATTTTTTTTTTAGACTTCCAGATAAATGAATTTTTAAGTCGCAAGCTACCTAAGAAAATGATTGGATACAATAGTAGCCCATGAAATTTTGCCAAAAATGATAGAAAGGCGAATATTGCAGGAAGAATTACGTTTACATATCTTCTTGAATGCAGTAGTAGCGAAGCATACAGAAATAAAAATATGGAAAAAATTTCGAGATGCCCTTCCGTGTGACATTCAAAAATAAGAAGTGGGTTTAGACTTATAAAATAAAATAGCGTCACCTGTTTCTTTTTTAGCAAAAAACCTTTGCTAAAAATAAATTTTTTCAAAACCCAAAATAGAAAGCATAATTCGACCAGACCAAAAATGATTTTATATATTTTTTCTTTTTGTTCAAACCAAGTATCCAACCAAGCACCAAAGGTAAAAAATACTTGAGTGAGTAACGGGTATATGGTGCGGTAATTTGGATAAGCAACTTCTTCACCAATGGTATGATTTGCATAAGGATTTTGATTGTTCATAATGTTGAGTCCATCAGAAAAGTAGCGAAAAAGATCAGTCGTATGATGAGGAACCCACCAAGAATTAAGTCTAAGGCATAACCCTAGGCCAATAATAAAAATCAGGTGAGCTTTGTTTTTGAGAAGTGGCTGTAGTGCTTTTTGTACGTTGATAGAAATACTGAGATATGTAATTAAGATACAGAAAATAATTTGGGTGATAGCATACATGCCAAAGTCATGATTTTTAATTACATGAATCAAAAAAAAAGGATAAATCGAGCATATAAAACAGGTTGCATAGAGAACGCAGAGTCCGAAGAGGGCAAAAAGGCTGAAATAACGGAGAAGAAACGCATATTTGCGTATTGGGCACAATATTGGCATTAAGGGTTGAGCAAAAATATTCTATGCAGACCCCTGAGTGTAAGGTTGGGGTCTACTATATCAAAGAGCTGTTCATTCAGAAAAAAGTTGTGAGTAGGGCCTCCTGTTGCAATTACCTGAAGGTCTTCCTGTTTTGAAAGTAAACCCGTTGTTAAAATTTCATGTCGTAAATTTTCTAATATGTGGGAGATCAATCCCTGCCATCCGAAGTAAGCTCCACTCAAAATAGATTCTTCTGTTGATTTGCCTAGTATGCGAACATTTTGTTTCCAGGATAGTGGTGGCAGTTTTGCAGTTTTTGAAGCGAGAAAATCTAAACCTGCTTGTAGCCCTGGAGCGATGACACCGCCACGGTATGAAGAAGAAATAATGACGCAAAAAGTGATTGCTGTTCCAAAATCTACAATAATGAGATTTTTACCATAAAAAAATATTCCGGCTGTTGAATTGACCACTCGGTCCTTCCCTAAATTTTCGGGATTAGAGTAATCAAAAGATATGGGTAATTTCATATTGAGGTTAAACGATTGAATTTTTTTGAAGTTTAAAATGGAGAAGGCCTCCTCTAAGTGGTTATCAACAGAGGGGACAACAGAAGAGTAAATCATGGAGGCATGAGAAAAGCTATTTGTTAAGTCAATATGTGGGTTTTCTGTTATTTTGAGCCAATCTTGAATAAGGAAAGCCCACTCATGGGCAGTTCGCTTGGATGATGTGGAAAAACGGCAGACTTCCTTTAGACATTGATGAGTCCACAGGCCAAAAACAGTGTGGGTATTCCCAATATCAACTGTAATCAGCATTATTTTTCTTTATTAAGGTGTTCTTTTTTAATTCGCTCTATAACTTGCATGGCATAATTGATAGGAATAGCAAACCCAATGCCAACGGAGCCACCCTTGTCGGAGTAGATCATTTGATTGACACCAATAACCTTCCCCATAATATCGAGTAGAGGCCCACCTGAGTTGCCTGGATTAATAGCGGCGTCTGTTTGTATTCGAGATACATTATTTTTTGACTCTATTTTTTGGTTTGCTGATGAGACCACACCAGAGGTTAATGTGGCTGAAAATCCAAAAGGGTTACCAATCGCATAGACGATATCTCCGACAGATATATTGCTAGAATCACCGATTTCAATAGATTGATTTTTTCTTTTGGTATCAATTTTTAGAAGGGCGAGGTCAGATTTTTTATCGTAACCAATCATTAAAGCTTGATGAGAAGAGGAATCAATTAGTTTGATGACGATTCGATCAACATTAGCCACAACGTGATAATTGGTAACGATAAAGCCACTTTCAGTGAGAAAAAACCCCGAACCCAAACTACGCTCTGTTTGCATGCCATCAGGAATGTCAAAGAAGTGTTTAAAAAAAGGGTTGGTGGGAATCGCCACATCTTGTTCTGTTTCAATTCTGACCACAGAAGCATTTGCCCTTTTATAAAGCTCCCGGACATGCATTTGAATTCTTATTGCTTTTTGAATTTCTGCAGACTCAAGCAAAGGGTTTGTCCCTTGATTCCATGATTCGGAGTCAGGGTCATCACAACCAAAGCAAGAACTAAAAGTAAAACTACAAAAAAAGAAGAGTAATAAGATAACGAGAGAACGATAAATCATATACCCACAACCTTTAGACAAAGTTACTCTTGATTGTTGATTACCATGTTATTTTTTTCCCATCTTCTAAAAATTGAGCTAAACCAATATCCGTCAAAGGGTGCTTAGCCAAAAGATCAAGAATTTTAAAAGGAATCGTTGCGACATCAGCCCCTATCATGGCAGCCTCTTTAAGATGCAAAGGATGCCGGATACTTGCGGTCAAAACTTCTGTTCGATAATTGTAGTTGCTATAAATATTGACAATTTCTTGAATGAGAATCATACCTTCTTGACCATGGTCGTCCATGCGGCCAATGAAAGGAGAGATGTATGTGGCTCCCGCCTTTGCCGCTAAAATGGCTTGATTTGCAGAAAAACAAAGAGTCAGGTTTGTTTTGATGCCCTCTTCTGAGAGAATCTTAACAGCACTCAAACCATCTAGTATAAGAGGAATCTTTACCACGACATTGGGAGCAATATTAGCTAGCTCTCTACTTTCTTTTAGTATAATTTCTTTCTTTGTTGCCAAAACTTCTGCAGAAACAGGCCCAGAGACAACATCACAAATCTCTTTGATGGCTTTTTTGAAGGGCTTCTTATTTTTCGCAATCAAGCTTGGATTTGTCGTTACACCATCTAAAAAGCCTAGGCTTATCGCCTTTTTAATTTCATTAATATCTGCCGTATCAATAAAAAATTTCATATGTGCCCTCCTGTATTCTCTTGCTTTTTCTTACAGAAACACATTAATAAATGATGAAGTTATGTACGAAGGGGTAGCGTAAACTTTTTTTCTTAACCCACAAAGATATAAAGCGAACAGATTTCATCATCAAAGAAGGCAATCGCAGGAAACTTAAGAGAAAGATTATTTTTAAGTGCATACTTTTTCATTGTAGAAAGAAGCTTTATTTTGGCAATTCCCGGATGTGAAGCAACCCTACCAAACAGAGCCCTCATTGTCTTAAATCGGACTATTTGATATTTCCCTGGTAAGTCTTTAAGTGGGCTTTGCAAAACACAGCCACCAGCACTCTTGAGGTTCTTTTTGATTACTTTTGCGTCATCATCGTAATAAATAGCAACTGGTTTACATTTTATTTTCTTTGTGGCCAGATAATTTTGAACTTCGATAATTTTTTTACCAACTTTTTGATAATTGCCTTGATGTGGTAAAACAATACCAAAGATATGAGGACTTTGGGTCTCTTGGATAATGACTGTATGAAAAAAACCAAGATACCACGCAAAAAATAAGAAAGTGGCCGGAACAAAAGCGATAAGGAGCGTTAAAAAAAATATTTTTTTTGCTTTTGTCTTGTCAAAGTTCACTTTTAATAAAAATGTGCCACTGAGGATTTGGTGCACAGAAACCACGTAGAAATAAGATGTTACCTCTGCAAGATTTAAATATAATACGCTACGAAAATTTAGTCACCCCAGAAAACTTAAAGGCAGAGTTCCCCGTAAACAAAAAAATTGCGGGGTTAGTTTCAACAACCAGAGAAGAAATCAAAGAAATTTTAGATAAAAAAGACCGTCGGATGATATTTGTTGTGGGTCCTTGCTCTATCCATGACTCTGAGCTTGCTATCGATTATGCTTCGCGTCTTGCTAAACTAAGAGAAGAATTCAAAGAGAATATTTACATCATCATGAGAGTCTATTTTGAGAAGCCTCGTACAACGATTGGCTGGAAAGGTCTTATCAATGATCCACACCTTAATGGCACCAATGATATTTTAGCAGGCCTTCGCCTGGCTAGAAAAATATTGAAAGAAATTCTCATGCTTTCTCTTCCTACGGCGACTGAGTTCTTAGACCCCATTGTCCCCCAGTATATTGCTGATCTTATTTCATGGGCGGCTATTGGGGCGAGAACTACAGAGTCTCAAACCCACAGAGAGATGGCGAGTGGCTTGTCAATGCCAGTAGGCTTTAAAAACAGCACCGAAGGTAATCTACAAATTGCGGTTGATGCTATGCAGTCAGCAAAACATCCACATCACTTCCTCGGAATTGACCCGGCCGGAAAAATAAGTGTCTTTACGACAGGTGGTAACCCTTATGGGCATATTATTCTGAGGGGAGGTCGTGAGAAGCCAAACTATGAACCAACATATGTCCAAGAAGCATTTGAGCGTCTTGAAAAAGCAAAATTAAAAACTGGTTTGATGGTCGATTGTTCGCATGCTAACTCTAACAAAAAATTTGAGAGGCAAGAGGTCGTTTGGAATAGCGTAATTGAACAAAGAGTTTTTGGCAATGAAAACTTAATGGGTATGATGCTCGAAAGCAATATTTACGAGGGAAACCAATCTCTTACGAATCCAGAAAGCCTAAAGTACGGTGTTTCAATAACGGATGCCTGCGTGAGCTTCGAAACGACCAGACGCCTTTTAGAACATGCCGCCAATGAACTAGCCAGGAGGCCAACCCATGGCCCGACCTCCAAGAACGTGACAATGTAAATAGTCAACAGATTGCCCAGCATCTTGATTGTTATTGAAAATTAATCGGTATCCCGATTTCGCAATTTTTTCTTGTTCGGCGACGATTCTGGCTGCGTTTAAGATGTGACCGAGTAGATGAACATCTTTTTCTGAAGAAGATGCGATATTGACTATTCTTTTCTTGGGAATAACCAAAATATGTACGGGTGCTTTGGGGTCAATATCATGAAAAGCCAAAGTATATTTATCTTCGTAAACTTTTTTGCAATTAATTTCTCCTGATAAGATTTTATCAAATATCGTCACAATGGCTCCCTCGTAGTTTCTTTCGAAAATAGTTGCTCAGTCAGAGTTGAATTTGAACGATTACAGAATTCGGTTGTGTCTTCCATGCCAAGGAAACTCCTAGAATGGTATTCAGTAGCACACATGTCCTGTATACAATTTTAGTATTTAAGTCTTTCAATTTATAGTTATTTGAAAAATCTCTTCTCAATAACTTTATCATTCTTTTTGGCGAGGTTGGAGAAACTCATTTTGAGCAAAATTTTGCATAAAAAAAGACCAAGAGCATGCCAAAAAACCGATCCAAAATACAGAAAACCGCCTAACCTTGCCCATTGAGTAGATTGCCATACGTAGCTGGTGATGCACAGCTCGTCATTGCTGCATTAAGGGTGCGTCGTTTGATTGTGGGCAGTTGCTGGTCAGTGCCTAAATCCCACGCGTCGCCCAATAAATTAGGATAGGTGCCACTCGTCGCTTTCAGTTCGGTTAGCGTAAGCCCCACCGCACTCATGGGGTCACTCGTAGCATCACCCCGCGCTCGCTCGGGATTCTGGGGTGTCGCACCACCGTCTGTTGATTGAGGTGCCTCGATGTTCCAATAGCTATTCGTGATCATCAAAATGGCATCAGAATTACCCACCAGACCACCGGAATAAGAAGAAGCATTAGAAGAAGAAGAAACACCACCACTCCCAGAAAAGTAGCTATTCGTGATAGTCAAAGAAGAAACACGCCCCACCAGACCACCGGAATAAGTAGAATCAGAAGAAGAAGAAGAAACACCACCACTCCCAGAAAAATAGCTATTCGTGATAATCAAAAAAGAAACACGCCCCACCAGACCACCGGAATAAGTGGTCGTGTCATATTTAATCAAAGTTTCCAATTAAAAAAGGAATTGACTTATCTCCCTTAAATTAAGGTTATGTCTCATTATGAACAAAAGAAAATATACCTTTGATACAAGTGGTTTTAGCTGTCAAAATACAGACTGCCATAAGTATCATAAGGTAAATGAAGGAAATGTGCGCTTTGCTTATATGTCTGGTAAGTACAAACAAATAGCCTATTTAAAGTGCACCGCTTGTGGTAGATGCTTTTCAGAGAATAAAGGCACTATTTTTTTTCGTCGCAAGAAAAGCAAAGAAACCATTACTCGGGTATTACAAAACACAGTTGAGGGCTGTGGCATTAGAGCTACCGGAAGAGTCTTTGGTATCAGCAAGGATACAGTTCTTGCTTGGGTTAAAGCAGCAGGTGAAGATTCACTAAAAGTTGAAAAAAAATATATACAAAAACCTGTCTTTCAATGAAATTCAATTAGACGAGCATTGGGGTTTTGTCTTTAAAAAACAATACAATCTATCAGAGACTGAGCGATTAAGTGATGAAATAGGGGATATCTGGACTTTTACTGCAGTATTGCCTGTAGAAAAGCTCATTTTAGCGCATATAACAGGCAAGAGGACCTCAGTGAATGCTAGAAAGTTACTGACCAAGGTAAAAACAAGAAGTAAGCCAAAGAGGGAAGATAAATTCTTGATTACCTCTGATGGATATGAGGGATATAGTGATGCCATTCTTTCAGTTTATGGTAAATTTGACTCAATGACTAGAAAGCTTCAATCACCCAAATCTCTATGTTATGGGCAAATAATTAAGAGAATAGAAAAAGGGAGATGTAAGGAAGTTGACAAATCTCTAATCTTTGGTGATCAAAAGCTACTAGATGAATATATTGCAAACTCTTCAGTAAGTCATCAGATGAACACCTTTGCTGTAGAAAGGAATAATTTGACTCTTCGCCAACACAATCATAGAATAGAGCGTAAAAGTCAGGGTTTTTCAAAAAAATTCAAATATATGCAGGGGCATAATTCTTTTGTTGCTAATTATTACAATTTCTGCCTTCCACATTCAAGTCTAGCTGAGTATGAGGGAGGAAAACCAATTCAAATCACCCCAGCAATGGCTACAGAAATGACGAATCATAAGTGGTCTATACAAGAATTATTCATCGCAAATAGAAACTTTGATTAAATATGACACGACCGAATAAGTAGAAGCAGCAGAAGAAGAAGAAGGAACACCACCACTCCCAGAAAAATAGCTATTCGTGATAATCAGAGAAGTAACACGCCCCACCAAACCACCAGAAAAAGAATCATCACCTTTGCATACGCAACAATTTCTTCGACCGCATAGGTTCTCTCATTACTTAAACGCCACCAGAACCGTTGAAATAACTATTTATGATCGTGAAAGTGCTACTAGAACCGACCAGACCGCCGGAATAATAAGAGGAAAAACCACCAGAAACAACACCCACATTACGAATTGTAGCCGTTCCATCTATCACACCAAATAAACCTGCATAGGCACTGCCTGAAGAAGAAATATTCACCTATAAATTGGCGATGGTGTTGCCGTTACCCTCAAAAGTGCCCGTAAACCGGCTTGCATCACTATTGGTTGAGTTATCACCCATCGGAACCCAACTTTCATCTTTGCCTGAGCCTACATCAATCACCGTATGGTCTTCGCCAGCAACAGTCACCGCAGTTGTGTCAATTTGGCCGCTCATGTTCGCATCAAGTAGGTCTAAAAGATCAATATTCGCTTGTTCTATTGACTGCGCAAGAAAGACTTGTCAGTTAGAATCGTTTTTTTAGACTGAATGGGAATTTTCATGCTAAAGCTTATTTTTGCCTTTGTTCTTGTATATTTTTTTCTGTCTCTACTCAGAAATGGCTTCAAACTTTTTTCCCAGAAAAAAAGATCACCGAACCTAAAGAATAATCATCATAAGCGTAAAAATGAAAAAGATATATCAGCTCAGACAGAAGTTCTTGATGAGAAAAGGTTAGATGAAGAAGATTTATGAAGTCTATCGAAAACGATGACAATATAGAAGTTATCTCTAAAATCCTCAAGGGCATTCAGCACCCAGTTTCTGGTGGTGACCTTTTGAGTTCTGGTGCAGTCAAAGAAATTGCTCCTCCTGCTGAAGGCGAAAAGAGAATAAGGTTGTCTTTTGCAGTGGGCGAAGACAGGAAGACACAACTCATGCTAGAGGCGAAAATCCGAACAGAACTTGCCGAAAATGGTCTGGCTAATTTGAATCCTAAAATTAGGTTTGTTGTTGATGAAAAGGTGCGAATACCAAAAGAGACCTCCCCAAACAAAAAGCTTGAGAGCATTCGTTATATTGTAGCTGTTGGTTCAGGGAAGGGAGGTGTTGGTAAGTCGACGGTTGCTGTCAACGTGGCGGCCAGTTTGGCACACCAAGGTTTAAAAGTGGGTTTACTTGACGCTGATATCTATGGACCTTCTGTCGGTAAACTTGTTGGTTTAAAAGGTAGGGTAAATCTTGCACTGAAAAAAAAGAGAATTATTCCAATCGAGAAATATAAAATGAAAATTCTGAGTTTTTCGTTTCTTATTGATGAAGCCCAGGCTGTAGCTTGGAGAGGTCCGATGTTGGGCAAAGCTCTTGAGCAATTTTTATATGATGTCGAATGGGGAGTTTTAGATTATCTTATTATTGATTTACCTCCAGGAACAGGAGATACTCATCTCTCCCTTAGTCAATTAGCGGAGGTGCATGGTGCTCTCCTCGTTACCACCCCGCAGGATGTTGCTGTACAAGATGCGATTCGTTCGGTGAAAATGTTTGAACAAGTGAATATCCCGACGATTGGTATTGTTGAGAATATGAGTAGTTTTGTGTGCCCTCATTGCAATGAAAGTTCTGAAATTTTTTCGAGGGGGGGCGGTGAAACTCTCAGTAAAGAATCAGAAAGTACCTTGTTATCAAAAATACCCCTCACCTTAGGGCTTATGAATTCTGCGGAAAGTGGAATTCCCATTACCTCCAAGGAAGCCAAAAAACTAAAAGGAAACCCCAACTCTATTGTAACTGTTCAAAAAGCGTTCAACGAGGTAACGAGTCAGATGACATCGATTCTTAATGAGACCTATCAAAATCTTGAATAAATTAGCCACGAATACTCAATATCTTATTGATAAGCTCTCAACGAGTGAGAGCCTTGATCCTTCAGAAGCTGAAGTACTGATGTCATACGCTCTGGAGGGAAACCTTTCTAAAAAAACAATATTATCTTGGTTGCGTTTAAGTAATGAGAGAACCTATGCGGTCGAAGAAATTGTTGCGTATGCAAAGGTGATGATGGCCAAAGGAAAAAAAATTTCTGTAGAAGTTGATTTTATGGATACCTGCGGCACAGGAGGAGATGATTCTGCCTTAATGAATATTTCTACTTTGGTTGGGCTCACATTGGCGAGCCTTAGCATTCCCGTTGCTAAACATGGAAATCGATCAATATCATCAAAGTCTGGTTCGGCAGATTTATTAGAGGTGTTGGGTTATCCATTAAATGAGCCTCCTGAAGAAACAAGTCGTCGCATTAAAAACAATTATTTTGGTTTTATGTTCGCTCCTTATTATCATCCTACAATGAAATATGTAACGCCCGCTAGAAAAGAATTGGGGGTGAAAACGATCTTTAATATCTTAGGACCTCTGTGCAATCCCGCTTCTGCGAAAGTTCAATTGTTAGGGGTTTACTCCAGAAGCATTTTAGACCTCATGGTTGAATCTCTCAGAAAGTTAGGGGTAATTCACGCACTGGTCATTTCTTCAGAAGATCATTTAGATGAAGTAAGCCCTCTTGCGAAGACGGAGTATCGTTTACTCCAAAATCAAAATATTATTTCCGGTTGGATTTTACCCCCAAAAGATATTCATATCGCCTCTTTAGATGAAGTTCGTATCATTGACCCAGAGGATTCATATTGCAAAGCTAGGGATACCTTGCAAGGTGTGTTCATGCCCGGTGTAGAAATACTCACAATCAATGTTGTGGTGGGTCTTTTCCTCTGGAGGTTGCATCAAGGAGAGCTGGACTCTGTTGACTTACAAAGTTTTATTGATCGTTATTTTGATGAAATAAAAGTTCATATTCAATCTGGTAAAGTATGGAGATCTATAAACTTATGGAATCTGCGGTAATGAAGGGAAGTTCGCCTGAAACCTTGATTACTCAGGAAATATTGTCGCAAATCTTAAAAGAAATGCCTACCGGTATCTTAATTCTTAACGATGATTGGCCTTTGGTCTTTGCTAATGACACAGCAATCTTTGGTTTGAATATTCACCTTGAAGAGCTAGAAGGTATCCGTTGCATGGATTGGTTGATTGGAAGAAATTCTAAACTGAGCTTGACTTTACTAAGAATATTTTTGAATATTTTTTGGCCGAGTCCTGTTAAAAATCGACGAATTAGAATTTCATTCAACCAAGATTCCTATCTAGTTTTTCTTGTTTTACTGAAGAATATCTGCATTGCTTCGTTGGAATACCGTGTAGTCCTTTTACGTGAAACAACCATTGAGCATAGAGATGCAATGCGAGCCGTCAAGCTTCACAAGAGTTTTCGTCGCGATCTCAAAATGGCAAAAATAATTCAAAAAATAATTAATAATTCGGTTTTAGATCAAGTTCTTACTAAAGACTATATTTTTCACTTTCATAGTAAATTTATGCCCAGTAATGATTTATCAGGAGATTTGATTAATATTCATCAAATTCATAGGAGATATGTTTCGTTTTTTTGGTGAATATGATAGGAGTAATACGAGATTTTCTCAATTTGACAGGCAAATTATTCGATCAAAACTGGGTGCTATGGGTGGGCATCGTATTAAAGACGATGTTTCCATTCTTGTTATGCGAGTCGAGAAGAAAAAGTGAGGCGTAAACAATTCTTTTGGCGTCTTGTTATTTTGAGCGTGGTGTGTTCTGTATACCATTGCAGAAAAAAACCTGGAGATTATATACGAAAGGCGAGAGAAGCACTCGAAAGAGAGGATACATCAAAAGCAGCATTTTATTTTCAAAAGGGCTACGAGTTATCTCTAAGTGATCATTTTTTTCTTTTATCAAGAGATGCTCATTTTTCACACATGGAGGCTTCCAGTAATCGAAGGCATCTGATTTTAGTGCAATCCTCGAAAAAAAAATCTGATTTTGTGTATAAGGCGTTTCACCGTGATGGTGATTCTGAAGAGATTTGGGAAAGTGTAGAAGGAGAAATTAAACATAGCAGTATTTCATCCAATGGAAAATACATCTTGTTTGTTGTATCGCAACTTGTCTTGGGAGCTCAGGCACAAGTTTGTAAGTTGGTGATTTGGAAGGTCCCTAAAAATAAATTTATCGAAATAAGCCCCAACCTAAATTGTGGGGATAGGCCGGCAGTTTCTTCAAAGGGAGAGGTCTTATTTATGAAGAAAAATCAAGTTTGGTCTTGGGGGGGGGGCGGCTCATCAGTATCAAGTGAGAAAATCAATCTTTGGACAAGCAAAACACCAGATAAGCCTTTGAAAAATCAGAGGGTAAAGGCTTCCTTTTCTTTCTCTAAGCAGGGTTCACCATTCATGACGTATGGAACTGCTGGCATCTACAAACTGTATTCCCTGGCCAATCATAACTTACGCCTAATTACGAAAAATGCGAGCTACTATAAAATTTTTTTTACGTCACAAAATCAAAATCTTGGTGTAATTACGGGGGGGGCTTCACAGCAAAAGTTTACTTTTTTTCATCCTCAATATCAGAATAAGGTTGTTAAAGGGTTTAAGATTCCCGTATTGAAAGATATTAGTTTTGTCAATGAAAATGAGTACTATTCAATTGAGTCTAATCGGTTACATCAAACAAAAAGGGGAGAGGTAACAGCTTTACCTTTTTTTGCAAAAAATATTTTAGTGGATTACAAAGGAGGTGTCTTTTTTCTCTCGTTGATTGGAACTCTCCTGCACTATCAGGGAATTTTACCCAATAAATTGAGTCAAAATATATTTACCAAAACACTTGATATTGAAGAGTCAAGATAGAGAAATGACTCTTTTTGCATACCTTTGCCTCATATTATTTTCTATTGTCTTTTTATATTATCCTAGCTTTTATGGTAGTGTGGATTGTGGTCACTTATTTTTCGATGATATCGACCAAAAGAACACAGATCTCATCAATATTGAAGATAATATTTCTAGTATTAAGGCATCACTAAAAGACCTTCATTTAGAAAAGCAAATTGGAAAACTTGCGAGTTCTGATTTTGAAAGCTTGCGGGAAGAGCTTTTGAAAGAGTGGTCACGCTATGAAGATATGAAAAAAAGTATCTAAAGTCATGAAAGTTCACAATGGTTGGCTCCCATGCTTCATTAGCTTTTTTCTAACGAACCATCTCCTTTTTGGAGAAGAAAAAATAATACAGATCATTAATGGAAGCCAAAATGATCGCCCGCAAAAAATTGAAAGGTTGAATCTGATTCGCTTGCAAGATGGTATGCAAATTATTAAGTCTTTTGAACGTATAGGCCCGATGCTTACGCTTAAAATTCCTGAAGATAAAAACAGATTCCCCTATATGTTACAGGGAATTTATCAAGGAGTGAAATATAATCGTGTGATACCTCCTGTTTCAGCAACCAACAACTCCATTGAATTAAAGGTCTACGAGAAGACAAATCGTTTTCAAAATATCCAGCTGCGAATTTTATATGTAGTTCGTTATGTTGATGAGAATCTTCATTTCTTAGTTCTATATAGATTTGCGAATGAATCTAAACATACTTTTGTTGAAAATAAGAATGGTCTTCATTTTTTTATACCCAATCAAGCAAAACAGGTGAATGCATCCGTTTCTGTTGGCTCAGGTCTTTCCAATATTCAGTGGTTGAAAATGAATCCAGAGGCTGTAAAAAAAGAAAAAAATATTTTTTTAGTTGCTTATCCGCTAAAGCCGGGAGAACGTATTTATCAAATAGGTTATAAATTCCCTTATGACGGCTCTTCGCTTTCTTTTCCGATTCGACTAATCTACCCTGTTTCTGAGAAGGTTGAAGTTCTTCTTGAAACCAAAGATTTGAATTTACGCATCGAAGGTAAACCCAACTGGTCACCCCAAAAACAGGTTAAAAAAGAAATGTCTGCTCTCTCTGGCGATTTGATTGCTCTACCCAGTTTTTCAGGCACTCTAAAGGTGATATTTCAAAGGGGAGAGATGTCTAAAGCAGATTTCTCTCAAGAGATGAACACGGAGAGTATTCTTATTTTATCTCCGTTGAACAATATTGAAAAAATAATGTATCCTGTTATGGGTTTTATTTTTTTATTAACTCTTTTTATCTACTTGCAAAAAAAACCTGTCTGGTTAGTACAACTTTGGTTAAGGAAGAAAAGTCTACTTGAATATCAACTAGACTCAATTCATCGGAGTAAAGAACTACAGTATGTGGATTTAACTGATAAACTCAAAAAAAAATTGTTCCTTTTAGAAAAAAAACTCAAAGAAATTAATTAACGATTGTTTTGGTATGTTGAACACTGTTCATTCCAATACCTCCCTGCCTTGTTTCTCGTTTAAAAACTTGAGCAAACAATTTTCGCATCATTGGGCGATTCAAGAAATATCGGGGGAGATTAAGAACGGGGCGAGGGTGGCTATTTTAGGAAAAAATGGAGCGGGAAAGAGTACTCTCTTAGGACTTTTAGCAGGCTTTTATAGACCAACGAGTGGGAGTATTTGGTTTGCCGATAAAAAAAATACTTCATTCATTGGACATGAATCCATGTTATACTCAAAGTTAACGGTACTTGAAAATTTATTTTTTTTCCAGTCACTTTATCCGCACTCCAAAAAATCTGATGTCATGGATTCTCTTAAACTTGCCGGTTTGTATAAGTTTCGTAATGAAAAAGTTGAGACATTATCTTATGGGATGAAAAAATGGGTAAATATTGCTCGTATGTTAGTGCAGAGACCATCTGTTTTAATTTTAGACGAAATCTTTTCTGGGCTTGACCTTACGACAAAAAATTTTCTTAGGCTCATCATTCAAGATGGAGGATACCAAGATATGAATTGGTCGTTCGATACGCTCATCCTTGTTGAACACGAAATGAAACGATCTCTTGAATGTTGTAACGAGTTTTGGTTACTGGAAGAAGGTGCATTGGTGACGATATTTTTACGAGAAAATAATTCTTTAGAAGAAATTCAAGAAAAGTGTATTCAATTTCTTGAAGCCTCTTAAAGTAAAACTCAATGAAATCAAATAAAACAGTCAATGATTTGGTCTTTTTTTAAAAAAGAATTGAACTTATTCTTTCGAGGTTCGGGTACAGTACTCACTTCGGTTATCTTTTCTTTGAGTTTGTTTACCCTCTTTCGATTTACCCTTCAAGGAAGTGAGTTACCCATTCATATGATTTTATGGGTAACTCACCTACTGAGTGTTGTATTTTTGTTAATTCAATCCCAAGAATGGGAGCGAGAAGGAAAGGTGTACCGAATCTTTTCTTTGAGCTATATTGATTTTGACGTTATTTTTTGGGGTAAAATAGCAGCCATCACGATTGTGATGCTTTTTCTATGGTTTATAGAGGTTTTTATTTGGTTTTTATTTTTTGACCTTTCGTTGGTGCTCAAAAAGATTGATCAATTTTTTTATTTTATGGCGATGATTGGGTTTCTAAGTTCACTAGCCCTTTCGATGTTGGGCATCCAAGCTTCTACGATTGCGATACATTCTAAGTACCCTGTTGTAATTCTGTTTATGATTTTTTTGCCTTTAAACTTACCAATCTCTATTTCTTCTTCTCAATTAGTCAGTTTGGCGGTAAAAGGAGGGAATATTATTGACTCTCTTAGCTCGGTGTCTGTGATATTAGCGTTTACAATGTTGTATGCAGGCTTGGGAGTTCTTTTTTTTGGCAAACTGCTAGAAGAATGATGGGTCAAAAGTGCTTAAAAAGCGGGTCCCCAAAATTCTTATTTAGATAGTCGTATGTATAGAGACTATATCTTAAAAAACATATTTTGTTTACAATGATGACCCTCATTTATCATTTTTCAAAAACTTCATAAATGATGGATATCTTTTCATACTCTAACCCTTTAAGGTTTGATCTAAAAGAATGAAGGTCATATTTTGACAGGCAAATATTTATCAGCTGACTCTAACACACCACGCCTCTAATACAAGTATTTCCCGAGAGATTATTTTATTTCAAAAAATTAATTTTTTTCTTGTCTTGATAGCCTTTCTATCTCGCAAAATTCATCCTTAATTGATCTCTGCACTGTTTATTTAAAATCCTACGTATCGAACTGGGTTGGCCTCGCCTTTTTTTCTTTCAGGTGCCCTTTTACCAACGTATAAAGCTCGTAGTTTTTCTGGTGCTTTTTCACCTTTAAATCCATATCTATTTGGGGTTGGTTCTCTATCTGGAAAATTTTTTCTTGTAGCCTCCAACCACTCTTCGACAGAAAATAATTCACGGATAATCCCACCAACAACAGCAGCCACAAACTCTATTTCTCTTATTTTTTCAGCACTTAGTTATTGGTGTGTACATTGCCACGTACATATTCTAAACTATGATTGATGACTTTATGTCTATGTCTGCCACGCCACTTCATTCCTTCGTATGCACCGAGTGCGTCAGTCATGTGAGTAGCTGTTTTATCTACTGTACTATCTATAAAATCAAGTAACCTACCTTGACTAACTTTTCTACCTTTGTTGTCAGTATCAAGTAATACAGACGCTTTTATATGTCCAGTGTCTCGGTCAAATGCTCCCACAATAGGTGTTTTATTATCCGTAATACCTGGATGTCTACGTGCTAGCTTGGTTTAACCCCCTAAAACTGGACACTTTATTGTGTTAAATTTAGGAGGTAAAACTATGATTAAAAGACAAAGATACAGTAAGGAAGCAAAAGAGAGATTGGCTTTGGAGATGATTTCAGGTCAGACTAGCACGGCAGAAATATCTAAGAGAGAGATGATTTCAGTCGCAACTTTATCGAGATGGAAGCGACAGCTGGTTTCCGAAGGCTTTGAAGATAAAAATGGGGTTGAGTTAGAATTGAGAAAAAAAATTTCCTATTTAGAATCGGCCTTATCTGACTTAATGATAGAAAATCAGATTTTAAAAAAAACGGAAAAACTTCTTCAAGAATACAGGCAAAAAGAGAAATTATCAAGAATAGCCTCAGCACAGAATTTGGGATCACAAGGAGTTGCAGAGTTATGAAACTAGAAAAGTCAACTTATTATTATAAGTCGAAGGAGAAGAAAGATGATTCAACGATTCTAAAATCTATCCATGAAATTAGTGATCAATTGAACCAAGTAGGTTATATCTCGATGACGCAAATTCTAAAAGATAGAGGCTTTACAATAAATAAGAAGCGAGTTTACCGAATTATGAAAGAAAATAGACTTTTATGCACTAAAAAGGTGTTTTTGAAGCCAAAAACTACCCAATCTAAGCATAATTTCAGAAAATATCCCAATTTGATTAAAAGTGTGCAAGCTGATCCCTTCAAGGTAATTGTTGGCGATATAACCTATTTTGATATTAATTCGAAAGACCACTATTTAGCTTTGCTCATGAGTGGTTTAACCCCCTAAAACTGGACACTTTATTGTGTTAAATTTAGGAGGTAAAACTATGATTAAAAGACAAAGATACAGTAAGGAAGCAAAAGAGAGATTGGCTTTGGAGATGATTTCAGGTCAGACTAGCACGGCAGAAATATCTAAGAGAGAGATGATTTCAGTCGCAACTTTATCGAGATGGAAGCGACAGCTGGTTTCCGAAGGCTTTGAAGATAAAAATGGGGTTGAGTTAGAATTGAGAAAAAAAATTTCCTATTTAGAATCGGCCTTATCTGACTTAATGATAGAAAATCAGATTTTAAAAAAAACGGAAAAACTTCTTCAAGAATACAGGCAAAAAGAGAAATTATCAAGAATAGCCTCAGCACAGAATTTGGGATCACAAGGAGTTGCAGAGTTATGAAACTAGAAAAGTCAACTTATTATTATAAGTCGAAGGAGAAGAAAGATGATTCAACGATTCTAAAATCTATCCATGAAATTAGTGATCAATTGAACCAAGTAGGTTATATCTCGATGACGCAAATTCTAAAAGATAGAGGCTTTACAATAAATAAGAAGCGAGTTTACCGAATTATGAAAGAAAATAGACTTTTATGCACTAAAAAGGTGTTTTTGAAGCCAAAAACTACCCAATCTAAGCATAATTTCAGAAAATATCCCAATTTGATTAAAAGTGTGCAAGCTGATCCCTTCAAGGTAATTGTTGGCGATATAACCTATTTTGATATTAATTCGAAAGACCACTATTTAGCTTTGCTCATGAGGCTTATGAGTCGCCGTATCGTAGGAGCGGCCATTTCTGATAAAAATAACACCCAACTGGTCATAGCAGCCTTTCTTTCGCTTAAAAGAGAAATAGGAGATTTACAAAATTACTACCATCATACTGATGCTGACGTCAGATATTGCTCAAATGAGTATATCGCTCTATTAGAAGAAAGTAGAATCAATATTTCCATGTGTCGTGGTAATGTGTATGAAAACGCTCATGCCGAATCATTGAATAAAACAATTAAATATAAAGAAATTAATTTATCAGAATATCAAAACTTTGAAGAAGCTCAAAAAAGTATCTTCAGGTTTATCCATCTTTATAATACGATGAAGCCACATTCAGCTTTAGGATGGGTGACACCTCAAAAATATGAGGAGAAATATCTAAAAGAATAAGAAAAAGACTGTCCAGTTTTAGGGGGTTAAACCAGCTTACCACCTACATAGGTCTCGTCTACTTCTACTATAGATTTAAATAGTTCTTTAGTGCTGTTATTATTTGCCATTGCCTCACGTATCTTGTGCATCATACGCCAAGCTGTACGATACGAACCGCCTCTCTCTCTACTAACTTGACAAGCCGATATGCTTTTCTTTGCATTGATTACCATATGGATAGCATAAAGCCATTTATGAAATGATATTTGGCTACGCTCAAATATAGTATCTTTAAAAATTGAAAAGCCATTGTGACATGAGTTACAAGCAAACATTTTTCTTATCATATACTTTATCACTACCACATTTATTACAAGTTATACCATTAGGAT
>CBDBLF010000023.1:0-18876 GCA_965206985.1 Spirochaetota bacterium
TCTATTTTATCGTACGTAAGGTCTCACCCAGAGGCTGTGGGTCTTTTTATGATGCCCATTACTTACGGTTTTGTTGGTTGGTTTACCAATGTTGTTGCTCTCAAAATGACATTCTTCCCACTAAAGTTTTTTGGAATACCGCCTTATTTAGGTTGGCAAGGCATCATTCCAAGTAAGGCTCATAAGATGGCGAGCTACTCTGTAGATATAATAACTGATCGTCTTATTAAGCTTGAGGAAGTCGTAAAAAAAATAGACCCGAAAGAGGTACACAAAGAATTGAATCCTATTTTTCAGGAAACAATTAAAGAAGTTCTAAAAGATGTTGTCGATGAAATTAATCCGTCGCTTTGGAACCTCCTGCCACAAAAGGTAAAAAAAGATATGTATCGCAATGCGAAGCAAGAAAGTCGTACAAGCATTCAAAATATTGTTAAAGATATAAAAAAAAATATTTATAAAATCTTTGACCTCAAAGCCCTTGTTTTGAAAAATCTTGTGGGTGATAATGTGAAGCTCATGGTAGATATGTTCCAAACAGTAGGTGGGAAAGAATTTCGATTTATTGAGATGTCGGGTCTTTGGTTTGGCTTGCTTTTGGGTAGCCTTCAAATGATCTTTTGGTATTTATTTCCGCTATGGTGGACACTACCTATTCAAGGAGTCATTGTTGGTTACATAACCAACTGGCTGGCACTAAAGATGATTTTTCGCCCACTACGTAGAAAAAAATTTGGTTTTCTTCACTTTCAAGGCCTTTTTCTAAAAAGACAAGATGAAGTTGCCAAATCTTATGCTAATATTGTTGCGAGTAAGATACTTACGAGTGAGAAAATAATGGAGGAAATTTTATATGGCAAAGCTGCCGATCAAGCACTAGGAATGATTCGTAAAACAGTTATTAAAGCTGTCGAGGCGAGCACTAAAAAAGTAAAGCCTGTTTTATCCTACACTCTTTCGTCAAAACAATATGAAAGCATCAAGCTTTTTATTATCTCTAAAATGACTAGTTTAATTCCAAGATCGACTAGAAGGTTGCACAGTTATGTCGACAAGACTATGAATATTGAAAAAACGCTTTATGAGAAGATGAAAGCACTGCCCCCAGAAGATTTTGAAATCATACTTCGTTCTGCTTTTCAAGAAGATGAGATTTTTCTCATCTTGATAGGAGCGTCTCTGGGAGCCATCGTAGGTATGGTTCAAGCGTTCTATATGTCTTTTATCTAGGCTTATCGTCATTAAGCAATGCTACGACTTTTTTTCATAAACGTTGCTTTTTTTATTTTTGTCCTGTTTACTCTTGTGTTTGAAACTTTTAGTGTACAAAGTGGTGATGATGTGAGTCACTCAGAAAGTGAGTTTATAGAAGTGGAGCTGGGTTCTGCTTTTAATTTTGACGGCACTCTGAGAGACCAAAGGTTAAGTCTGAGTCTATACGCTAGTTTTGTTCAGAATTATTTTCTCAATGGTAATTTAAGTTATGTTTCTTTTCTAACAGGTGGTGAATCTCGTTATAATTGTCTAAAAAACTCTACAGCGGAAATTTGTTTTTTTATGCTAGGCCCCGTCTTCTCTCTCAGGGAAACAAATGAAATTGTTTCATGGATTGAATATCAATTGGACCTCAGAGGTGGACTGGCCTATTCCGTGGTGAACAGCAGTTTAGCAAATACATCTCAAAAAGCCAATGGCACTTTAAGCTATTTATCAATAAACCCCAAAATCTCTTTTCTCTTCAGACGTAAAGGTTTTCGTATTTCTTATTTTTTTGATACCTTCTTTTTTGTAGATCAAGTTATTATATCTCATGCTGGGAGTTTTAGCTTATTTACTCGATTTTGATGACACGTTTTTAAGCTATGGGTTAAAAGCATTGACATGTTATTATGCGAGAGAACTTCATTCTTCCAATTTGCGTTCAGACGCAATAATGTGGTTTTGACGATTTTCTATTGCGGTCGCAAACAGCATTTGCCAATGCCTCTGTAGATATTTGCACATCCGAGTTTTCCCCGAACCTATATTGGCTATGACACTCAGAAATCCGTTGTTTTTTAGCGCTGTCCTGATTTGATTTTTAACTCGTTTGACGTTTCGTGTTTCTATTAGTATGGGTAAGTCCATATTCTATTCCTCCTACAAATTAGCTATCCCTAGCTGGTTGTTATTCTTTGCCTCATTTAGAATTTGGATAAAGCTCTCTATGAGTTTACCTGGTATGAAGCCATTATGCTCTATCGCCAAAGTAAAACCACTTTCGATGGCATTTAATGTCGAGCTTGGAATTTCTTCGTCAAGCAGATCCGTCTTGTTGAGAATGTAGAGTCTGGCTGATTCTATCGTTTTGAATCTCTCTGGAACTGCCGGTCTTTCAGTTTTTAGGGGTTCCGCCAAACTTGGGAAACGAATTAAATTAGTTTCATCTTCTATTTTCCGCAGTAAAATATCAGAAAAGGTCATACCTTCACCTCTCCGCAGTTTTTGTGCATGGCTTTCTGCTTCTTCGTTCAGGTAGTCTGCCTCTGTTTTTTTAAAGATTTATATTGGCCAAAGACCGTCGTTCTAGGGCCGATTTGTTCTATCCTGGAGTGATGTCCGTCTGTGTCTTCAGCACTTAATGGGGTCTTAGACATTGGGGTTTTATATACTTTAACTTTCTGGTTGACCAGATTTTCTTTCACGAAGTATTTAATATTATCAATTTGTATGCAACCATAGCTATCAATATCTCTTACATAATGAGATATCATAGCATCTTGTATGTTCTCTTGGGCGACTGAACGAATGGGTGATATCAGGTTTCCTTGGTAATTATACTATTTTGCGCTTTCCATATTCATATTATACATGGTTATGGACAAGATTAATACAGATAAAAAGATACAAGCAAGTCAAATAAGCTATTTGGTTTAACCCCCTAAAACTGGACACTTTATTGTGTTAAATTTAGGAGGTAAAACTATGATTAAAAGACAAAGATACAGTAAGGAAGCAAAAGAGAGATTGGCTTTGGAGATGATTTCAGGTCAGACTAGCACGGCAGAAATATCTAAGAGAGAGATGATTTCAGTCGCAACTTTATCGAGATGGAAGCGACAGCTGGTTTCCGAAGGCTTTGAAGATAAAAATGGGGTTGAGTTAGAATTGAGAAAAAAAATTTCCTATTTAGAATCGGCCTTATCTGACTTAATGATAGAAAATCAGATTTTAAAAAAAACGGAAAAACTTCTTCAAGAATACAGGCAAAAAGAGAAATTATCAAGAATAGCCTCAGCACAGAATTTGGGATCACAAGGAGTTGCAGAGTTATGAAACTAGAAAAGTCAACTTATTATTATAAGTCGAAGGAGAAGAAAGATGATTCAACGATTCTAAAATCTATCCATGAAATTAGTGATCAATTGAACCAAGTAGGTTATATCTCGATGACGCAAATTCTAAAAGATAGAGGCTTTACAATAAATAAGAAGCGAGTTTACCGAATTATGAAAGAAAATAGACTTTTATGCACTAAAAAGGTGTTTTTGAAGCCAAAAACTACCCAATCTAAGCATAATTTCAGAAAATATCCCAATTTGATTAAAAGTGTGCAAGCTGATCCCTTCAAGGTAATTGTTGGCGATATAACCTATTTTGATATTAATTCGAAAGACCACTATTTAGCTTTGCTCATGAGGCTTATGAGTCGCCGTATCGTAGGAGCGGCCATTTCTGATAAAAATAACACCCAACTGGTCATAGCAGCCTTTCTTTCGCTTAAAAGAGAAATAGGAGATTTACAAAATTACTACCATCATACTGATGCTGACGTCAGATATTGCTCAAATGAGTATATCGCTCTATTAGAAGAAAGTAGAATCAATATTTCCATGTGTCGTGGTAATGTGTATGAAAACGCTCATGCCGAATCATTGAATAAAACAATTAAATATAAAGAAATTAATTTATCAGAATATCAAAACTTTGAAGAAGCTCAAAAAAGTATCTTCAGGTTTATCCATCTTTATAATACGATGAAGCCACATTCAGCTTTAGGATGGGTGACACCTCAAAAATATGAGGAGAAATATCTAAAAGAATAAGAAAAAGACTGTCCAGTTTTAGGGGGTTAAACCATCATATGGTAATCAATGCAAAGAAAAGCGTATCGGCTTGTCAAGTTAGTAGAGAGATAGGCGATTCGTATCGTACAGCTTGGCGTATGATGCACAAAATACGTGAGGCAATGGCAAATAATAACAGCACTAAAGAACTATTTAAATCTATAGTAGAAATAGACGAGACCTATGTAGGTGGTAAGCTAACACATAGACATCCAGGTATTACGGATAATAAAACACCTATTGTGGGAGCATTTGACCGAGACACTGGACATATAAAAGCGATGGATATTTTGCCTATCAAATGGGAATACTTAATAAGCGAATCAAAAAATAGATATGTAGTATCAATTGATTATAGGTAGAGTCGCTTATCACCATTCAGCTCTTATTTACACTTGGCATTGGTTTTTGTTTTGCCTCAATCATTTCATTCGCTGATTCTTTCACGTGGAGGTTATTGAACGCCTTCTATCGACCATCCCGGAAAAAAATTAATCAAAAATGGAGTTATATTTTATCTGCCCGATCTTTCTGTGAATTGTGCGAGGCAAAAATTCAAGCACTGTACCTGATCCCTGTATTTGGTGCAGTATGTACTAGATTTCAATGTCCCAAATGTCAAAAACCCCTTTCCAAAAGATTCTTCTATGGAGAAATTTTAGCATTTGCCTATGGTTGCGGCCTTGTTCATTTCCATTTTCAATTCCTGGATTTTGTTCATTTAAGTCAAAATTATCCTACCCCAGAGCTTCTGTTTTTAAAGGTGAGTGTTGGATTGTGGTACGTCTTTTTTTCTATGCTTTATCTTTTCATTGGATATGTAATTATAATGGTAGATTATGAATTTCTATTGATTCCTACAGAAACAATTGTATGTTTTATGCTTCTGGGGTTTGTCGAGACATATTTTTTTAGCGAAAATATTTTGATCGACTTGGTAGTTTCTTTTTTTTGGATGAGTCTCTTTTGGCTAGTTCGAATTCTCTCGCGTTATAAAATGGGGTTTGCTGATGTAATTCTGATACTCGCTCTCTCCTTAGGAATTTTTTTTCCAAAACAGCTTTTTTTGCCAACATTGGGTTCTCTACTGGGAATTATTTTTTACATTGTAAAAAAAATGTATTCTAAAAAATGGACGGCAAAGACAAAGCTACCCTTTGGCAGTTTTTTGGTAATTGCTTTTTGGTTTCTACGATTGATGGAACCTTAATATTGAAACCTTTAGATTTGCAAACGAAACTACGTAATCGCTCAAAAGGTGGGCCATCGTGAGTGAAAAATCATGACAGGCTGCCTTTGTGGCGTAAGTTGAGTCTGTACATCTAGGTGGTTTAACCCCCTAAAACTGGACACTTTATTGTGTTAAATTTAGGAGGTAAAACTATGATTAAAAGACAAAGATACAGTAAGGAAGCAAAAGAGAGATTGGCTTTGGAGATGATTTCAGGTCAGACTAGCACGGCAGAAATATCTAAGAGAGAGATGATTTCAGTCGCAACTTTATCGAGATGGAAGCGACAGCTGGTTTCCGAAGGCTTTGAAGATAAAAATGGGGTTGAGTTAGAATTGAGAAAAAAAATTTCCTATTTAGAATCGGCCTTATCTGACTTAATGATAGAAAATCAGATTTTAAAAAAAACGGAAAAACTTCTTCAAGAATACAGGCAAAAAGAGAAATTATCAAGAATAGCCTCAGCACAGAATTTGGGATCACAAGGAGTTGCAGAGTTATGAAACTAGAAAAGTCAACTTATTATTATAAGTCGAAGGAGAAGAAAGATGATTCAACGATTCTAAAATCTATCCATGAAATTAGTGATCAATTGAACCAAGTAGGTTATATCTCGATGACGCAAATTCTAAAAGATAGAGGCTTTACAATAAATAAGAAGCGAGTTTACCGAATTATGAAAGAAAATAGACTTTTATGCACTAAAAAGGTGTTTTTGAAGCCAAAAACTACCCAATCTAAGCATAATTTCAGAAAATATCCCAATTTGATTAAAAGTGTGCAAGCTGATCCCTTCAAGGTAATTGTTGGCGATATAACCTATTTTGATATTAATTCGAAAGACCACTATTTAGCTTTGCTCATGAGGCTTATGAGTCGCCGTATCGTAGGAGCGGCCATTTCTGATAAAAATAACACCCAACTGGTCATAGCAGCCTTTCTTTCGCTTAAAAGAGAAATAGGAGATTTACAAAATTACTACCATCATACTGATGCTGACGTCAGATATTGCTCAAATGAGTATATCGCTCTATTAGAAGAAAGTAGAATCAATATTTCCATGTGTCGTGGTAATGTGTATGAAAACGCTCATGCCGAATCATTGAATAAAACAATTAAATATAAAGAAATTAATTTATCAGAATATCAAAACTTTGAAGAAGCTCAAAAAAGTATCTTCAGGTTTATCCATCTTTATAATACGATGAAGCCACATTCAGCTTTAGGATGGGTGACACCTCAAAAATATGAGGAGAAATATCTAAAAGAATAAGAAAAAGACTGTCCAGTTTTAGGGGGTTAAACCAAGGTTATTTTTTAGACACGCTCTTAGTAACTCAAACTAAAGATAAAAATTGTCTTTATCGGAGCACAGGATCAACGATTAAGGTTGTTGTATGCAAATCAAGGGCTGTAAATTAAAGAAAAGACTGTCTAAAATCAAAGAGTAAATAACTAGGCTTAGACATACCCCTAATTTATTTTATGGAAATCTTAGTATAATATGCAACATAAAGAAAAAAATACTTTTGTTTTTTGGGGTATATCATTGCTTTTACATGCATCGGCTATACTTTGGGTCAATTCCTTTGGGGGAGATAGAGGTGAACCAGAAATCAGAATTAGTGTCTCTCTTTCTGGTAGCCAATTTTCGAGCACAAAAAAAAGAGCATTATCAAAAATCAAGCACGCTAGGCAAACCTCCAAGCCCAAAGCAAATAACAATTTGTCTCAAACCCAGCGTAGATTTGACTCAAGTGAAGTGGAAGCTCTAAATTATGATATGCAAAATCAAATTCGCTACCCTCAAAATGCGATTATAATGGGTTGGGAAGGTAAAGTAGTGCTGGAATTGGCTATTAATATACACGGTCGTGTTCAGATCGTTAAAATTATTCGAAGTTCAAGCTATGATGTTTTAGATAATGCTGCTCTAGAGGTGGTCAAATCGTGGAAATATCCCAAAGGAAACCCCAAAGAGCGGATACAGTTGATTTTTTTATTCATGCTTAGGTAGTCTTAATTGATACCATCTTTAGTCTATTGAGTATATCAAAATTTACCATAATAGAGAAAGAAATATACATCATTAAATTATAAAACTTCCTTAGAGATGGAAAAAAATGACACATGCTACTTGATCTAACAATGCACATAGAATAAAAGCTTTACAAAATTGAGCCCCCTAGATTAAATCTTCTGAAATTACGGTTATACGCAATTTGACCAAAGGCAGCATCAATATCCTCTGGTTGTTTTCGATAAACTTCTTAGGAAGCTTCTTCTTTCATTTTTAATTTCATCTCTTTAATAGCAAAAAGAATAATCATTTTTTTGCATAGGTTAGAATGAGAAGAAATAACCTAGCAACCATATTTTCCGCAAAGCCTACCTTTATCTTTCCATTTCTGGTCGTGTCATATTTAATCAAAGTTTCCAATTAAAAAAGGAATTGACTTATCTCCCTTAAATTAAGGTTATGTCTCATTATGAACAAAAGAAAATATACCTTTGATACAAGTGGTTTTAGCTGTCAAAATACAGACTGCCATAAGTATCATAAGGTAAATGAAGGAAATGTGCGCTTTGCTTATATGTCTGGTAAGTACAAACAAATAGCCTATTTAAAGTGCACCGCTTGTGGTAGATGCTTTTCAGAGAATAAAGGCACTATTTTTTTTCGTCGCAAGAAAAGCAAAGAAACCATTACTCGGGTATTACAAAACACAGTTGAGGGCTGTGGCATTAGAGCTACCGGAAGAGTCTTTGGTATCAGCAAGGATACAGTTCTTGCTTGGGTTAAAGCAGCAGGTGAAGATTCACTAAAAGTTGAAAAAAAATATATACAAAAACCTGTCTTTCAATGAAATTCAATTAGACGAGCATTGGGGTTTTGTCTTTAAAAAACAATACAATCTATCAGAGACTGAGCGATTAAGTGATGAAATAGGGGATATCTGGACTTTTACTGCAGTATTGCCTGTAGAAAAGCTCATTTTAGCGCATATAACAGGCAAGAGGACCTCAGTGAATGCTAGAAAGTTACTGACCAAGGTAAAAACAAGAAGTAAGCCAAAGAGGGAAGATAAATTCTTGATTACCTCTGATGGATATGAGGGATATAGTGATGCCATTCTTTCAGTTTATGGTAAATTTGACTCAATGACTAGAAAGCTTCAATCACCCAAATCTCTATGTTATGGGCAAATAATTAAGAGAATAGAAAAAGGGAGATGTAAGGAAGTTGACAAATCTCTAATCTTTGGTGATCAAAAGCTACTAGATGAATATATTGCAAACTCTTCAGTAAGTCATCAGATGAACACCTTTGCTGTAGAAAGGAATAATTTGACTCTTCGCCAACACAATCATAGAATAGAGCGTAAAAGTCAGGGTTTTTCAAAAAAATTCAAATATATGCAGGGGCATAATTCTTTTGTTGCTAATTATTACAATTTCTGCCTTCCACATTCAAGTCTAGCTGAGTATGAGGGAGGAAAACCAATTCAAATCACCACAGCAATGGCTACAGAAATGACGAATCATATCTTGCATTTTTTATATTTGACGCGTTAATAACTTTTGATAACTTGCCGTGTGGATGTTCTCTACGGGCAAAGAACTTCGTTCCCTCAAAAAAAAAATTTGAGAAATGAATGGGTTTTAATTGATGCTGCAGAAATGATTGTAGGTCGTTTAGCCTCTAAAATTGCTTTTCGATTACAAGGTAAACATTTGTCTTCGTATGCTCCCGGTTTTTTGTTGGGAGATTGCATTGTCATTATCAATGCTGATCTAGCCAAGTTTACAGGATCAAAGATTACAAAAAAAGAATATCATCGGCACTCTGGTTATTTTGGTGGGCTAAAAACGAAAAAATTAAAAAAGATTGAGATGAAAGAAGCTCTTTATTTAGCAATTAAAGGTATGCTTCCAAAGACAAAATTCAGTAATAAACTGTCTACTCGATTAAGAATTTTTTCTGGGGATAAACATGGTATGGAAGCCCAAAAACTAATTCCCGTTAAAATTTAATGATATGTCTAAAGAATTATCCAAAGAAAAAATAGAAGACACTGGCCCTAGTGTGGAGTCTTCCGAAAGAAATCAATCTCAAAAGAATTCAACGCAAACTTCAGCTCCTAGAATTGTTAAAAAACAAAAGAAATCAAAAAGTCCTGTGAAGATTTATGTGGGAAGGCGAAAGACATCCATTGCTCAGGTTCGCCTAGTCTCTGGGAATGGTGAATTTTTTGTAAATCGCAAGCCCCTTAAAAAATACTTTCAGCTACTTAATTTGCAACAGAGAGCCAAAGACCCTCTCGCTCTACTTAAAAAAGAAAAACAATATGATACCTTCGCGAATGTAAAAGGGGGTGGTGTTCGTGGGCAGGCCGAAGCAATTTCTTTAGCAATTGCACGAGCCTTGAGTAGTAATGACCCTGTTGCGCAAAAAAGGCTACGCTTGATGGGTTTACTCACTCGTGACCCCCGTATGGTCGAGAGAAAAAAATGCGGTCTGCGTAAAGCCAGGCGTGCTCCTCAGTTTTCAAAACGATAGTTTCTTCACCTATAGAGCTAGATAGAGCCTTGCCAAGTTGGCTATTTGTGGAAGAAAGTCACGAATAATATGTGGTGCCTGACGAAGGTTGATCGTTAAATGCGGATATTTTTTTTTATATTTTTTGACCAATCTAGGTATATCTTCATCTAAATGTTTTCCTGGAAGTAAAAAAATAGGAAATACTTCAACTTTTTTTATCAAAGTTTTACGGGAGACCTCTTTCATGAAACTCTCAAAAGAAGGGCTCACGTTATCTGTAAGATAGGCATAATCGATGAACTCATGAGCTAGTTTCTTTTTTAGCTCTTGAATAAACTGACCAGGAAGAGTTGATTGCTCCAATTTTTTAGCTCCATGAAATAATATTAAAAGACATGATGAATCTTCATTTCTTTTTTTGAGAACGAGTTTATCGTGTTTTTGATCAATTTTTTGACGAATAGCACCTCCAATTAAAATAATTGCTGGAAATTTTATCGTACTAAGGCTCATTTCATTGGAGACGTTATCAAGAGTAGTGACCAGCTTCACTTCATTGGGCATACTGCAATCAGAAATAACGGCAACTCCCGTTTGGGAAGATTTTCCATGTTCTATTAGTTTTTTCACAATAATTTTTATGTTTTTTAAGCCCATGTAGAAAACCATTGTTAGAGAAGAAGTTGCAAGAAAACTCCAATCATAATCAGGCAAGTGATCTTTTTGATTAGTTTCTTTGGTATAACCAGAAAGAAAAATTACAGATTGACTTGAATCACGATGGGTAAGTGGCACTTTTAGACTTGCCGAAGCAGCTACAGCAGTGGTCACTCCAGGAATTACCTCAACTTCAATTTTTTTATGTTCTAAAAAAAGAATTTCTTCTCCTCCTCTACCAAAAATGAAGGGGTCACCTCCTTTTAGCCTGACAACGACTCTACCCTGAACTGCATTTTGATAAAGGAGTCCGTTGATTTCGTCTTGTTTCAAAGAATGTACTCCAAGTCTTTTGCCCACAAATACTTTTTCACAAGCTTGCGGGGAGTTCTCTAAGATTTCTGTGTTGAGCAAACTGTCATAAAAAATGATATCTGCTTTTTGTAATATATTAAAAGCTTTTAAAGTGATCAACTCAGGGTCACCAGGACCAGCGCCCACTAAATATACTTTTCCAGAATGTTTTTTTATCTGTGCAGACCGCATTCTTTAATGCCTTGTTCCCACCACCAGCGTCCGCTTCTCTCTTCTTCGCCTGGTTGAATAGGACGGGTGCAAGGAGCACACCCAATGGAAGTATACCCTTGTTTATAGAATGGATGTCTGAATACATTATGCATTTCGGCGTAATGCTCTAAAGCGTCTTTTTTCATATTAGCTAAAGGGGCAACTTTATAGATTTCGAACTTAGGGTCATAAGCAATAATGTTTGTATCTTGACGTTCCTTCGATTGTTCTCTGCGCAGGCCAGTAATCCAGACAGATTTTCCTTGAAGAGCACGCTTATTTGGTTCTACTTTTCTTAAAGAACAGCATTCCCGTCGAGCTTCAACCGATTCTTTAAAAGAAAAAAGCCCTTTCTCAGAAACCAAATCCTGCAATAGTTGATGATGAGGATAAAATACGTGTAAAACAATATTATATTTAAATCGAACTATTTCCATTGTTTGATAGGTTTCTTGGGGTAGCCTTCCTGTATCAATTGTGTAAAAAAATGTTGGAAGTTTTTGTTTGAGTAACATATCAAGAAGAACCAAGCCTTCCAGTTGCATAGATAAGGAGAGTGCTTTTTCTCCCTTTGATATTTTGTACACACTTGCAAGAATTTCTTGAGGTGAAAGTGTTTCACATTCAATATTGATTTTTTTGATATTCAAGTTTTTATTATGGTCCAATCGTCACTAATTTCTCGTAAAACATCACTCAAAATTGCCAAGACGTATAATTTCTGTCTCAAGATAAATACCTGTTTGTTTTTTGACTGTTTCTTGGGCAAGAAGTATTAGTTGATGAATATCAGAAGCTTTGGCAAAATTTTCATTTACGATGAAATTGCAATGTTCTTCTGAGAAAGTGGCTCCTCCAATTTTTTTCCCTCGAAGGTTTGTTTGATCAATGAGCTCCCATGCTTTAAGTTTATTATGGCTATCTTTGGGATTTTTAAAAATAGAACCTGCTGATTTTTTATTTTTAGGTTGGCTGGTTATTCTGTAATTTTTGAATTGCTCTAATCTTTTATTAATTGTAAGAAGTGTGTCTTCATAAAGTTCAAACTCTACAGCATAAACCCATACTCGATTATTTTTTTTAAATAGACTATTTCGATAGGAGAAATCGGCTTCTGCTTTTTTAATGATTTTTGCAATTCCATCCTTTGTCGCAAATATTTTTTTCACATAGTCTTTTATTTCAGAACCGTAACAACCAGCATTTTGAACAACGGCACCTCCTAAACTTCCGGGCACGGTGCTTAAAAACTCAAGACCTCCGTAACCCATTTTACTAACAGTCTTAGCAAACCAAGCGGAACGGCTACTCGCTCGACCACGCACCCATAATATATTCTGTATTTTTTTTTTGATAATAATCTTTTCTTGTGTCATAGGGTGGATAACAACACCATCAAAACCATGGTCTGAAACCAACAGATTAGAGCCTCCCCCAATAAAAAAGAATGGAAGATTGTGTGTGTCCACAATTTTTTGAAGAGTTTTAAACTCTCGAAATGAGGATGGAGTGACGTAAAATTTGGCTTCTCCTCCAACTTTAAAAGTACTGTATTTTGCCAACGAATGGTTTGATTTATATTGTATTCCTTCATCTTCTAAAATATTTGAAATAAACTTGAGTTCTCTCATTGGCTTATTTAAAAGCAATCTAGGCCAATATAATCAACCGTAAAACTTTTGAGTTCTTAGATATTCAGAAACTTCTTTTTCTAAGTGCTGAGAAGACCAATCTAAAGATGTACCCATATATTCTGCGATTGCTCTTACAATAGGGATAGTTTTTAGGCCTTCGTTTCCCCATCCGCAGCGACGATACAACATATCAGAAAGAGTTAATGCGGACTCCTCTTGAATCGCATATTCAATCTCTGCAAAAACTCGACAACTCGACGGGTCAATTTTTTGTTCGAGAAACTTATCACCTTCCATTAAAGAAAGAATTTTTCGGGAATATACACCATAGTATTCAATAAGGTGGCTGAGAAATTCTAATGAATATTTTTTTCCAAAGATTTGTTGAGTTTCTTCTCTGTATTTGTCAAGGCTCATGTTATAGCTTGCCGACGCCAAAGGTACTGTCTTTGTCCGGCAAAACATACTACCAAGTTGGTATTGTTTTTGGATGTGGTCGACAACTCTTTCTGCTAAACCTCTTGATGTCGTATATTTACCGCCCACCACAGAGATAAGACCAGACATCCCTTCTTGTTCATGATCAATAATTTCAGGCCTTCTGGAGATTTTATATGTCTTCTCTTTGTTTACGTAGGTAGGAATAACCAGTACTCTTAAACCAGAGTAAGAATGAATAATATCCTCAAATTGATAATTTACAGGATAGTATTCGTTGATAAGGCCAAGAAAATTTTTAGCCTCTTCTTTACTAACAGAAACTTCATCAGGAGACCCATCGTACTCAGTGTCTGTGGTTCCTAGCAAAGTGTAGTTAAGCCATGGCAATATTAAGAGATGTTTATTGTCTTTTGTCGTGATAAAGATTGCCTGATCTCTTTGTCGCTTCGGCATAAGAAGATGAATTCCTTTCGAAAGTACAACCTTGTGTGAGACATTTAGTTCTATTTTATCGAGAGTTGTTTGTATCCATGGACCAGAGCAATTCACAATGGTTTTTGAAGAAATCATAAATTCTTCATTATTTTCTAGTTGATTCTTCACTTTTACGCCGCATATTTTTTTTTGTTCAGAAATTTTGTTATACATAATATCACTAACTTGAAGGTAATTAGAAACAATGGCACCATGGCTACTCGCAGATAAAAGAAAATCAATATTGATTCGTTCGGGATGAATACTTTGCAGATCATAATAAAAAAAAGCACCTGACAATTTTTCTTGTGTGAGGCTTGGTTCATGCTCTAATGCTTCTTTGGTCGAAAGCCATCTATGATTCTCCAACCTGTTTGATTTTTCTTTGAGGAGATTCTTATCAAACGAAAGCATATCATAAAGACTTAAACCTGCTTTTAAATAATATTTTGAAACAATATTCATATCGTACATGGGCATGAGAAAAGGCAGTGGACGAATTTGGTGGGGAACCATATTACTCATATGACGTCTTTCTCGTAGTGACTCTCGCACTAAGCCAAAATCAAAGTTTTCTAAATAACGAAGGCCACCATGGATTAATTTAGAAGTTGCCATTGAAGTGGCATGACCAAAGTCTTTTTTTTCAATAACAGCAACAGAATAGCCACGTAAAGAAGCATCCCAAGCGATTGCTGAACCCGTGATACCACCACCAATAATAAGCAGGTCAAAACAAGTATGTTTAAGTTTTTCTAAATTTCGTTTCAAGGAAAATCATCTAGAGGTTTTGTTAAATTTCTATTGACAGACAAGTAAAAAATTTTCAAAAACCTGAGTCATATATAATTTGTGATGAATTTCTTCGCCACTTGAGGCGGCACTAATTTCTTTACCAGAATTTGCATATACAATTCTAGTTTTTTTGTGGATCGTATCTAATGAATAGATCGCACTAGGAGAATGGTATTCAGGGTCGCCAGCATGACGCAAAAAAGAAAAAGAATTTAAGTGAGAAGCAATGAATAATTTACCACTGGTGGAACCATGAATATTGTCTGGTGACGATATCGAATATTGGTGAACTAATGTAGGCTTACCTTTTTTTTGGAGTTTATATTCATATAAGACATCCTCAAAAGAACTTGTTACAAAGAGTTTGTCGTTCATCTTGTGTATTCCATTGGCAAAACCAATCTTTGTTATGATTTGTCTCCAATGGTGGCCGTTATAGTATACCACGCTACCTTTCCTTAGCTGAAACAAAACTTCTAAAAAACTTTTATGATCATCCATATCATTCGTTAAATAAATTTCTCCTGATGGAGTCGCAAATAAGTCATTGGGAGAATATAAAAGAGGGTCACGGTACCGTTTCACAAACTTGAGTTTATTACTAAATACCTGATAGATAACGACGCTGTGTTTTCTGTCTACTTCTTCGTTCTTTTGATCATGCGAAATCACATAGAGCAACCGCCTGTTTTGTTTCTCATCTTTTGTAAGCGAAACACCATGAGGACGGAGCTGCAAATCAGATGGTTCGTTCACTCTCTCCAATGAAGTTGTTTGATGAGTCTTTAGATCAAAGCTATAGATATCGCCAGTTTTTGACCACTCTCTTCTGTTCAGACTTGAAACCAACAAGCGACTTGCAGTTTGGTCATAGGCAAAATCTTCAGGACCCGCTCCAACCGAAAATTTCTGACAGCCCTTGCCATAACGGACGGATGCAACACTTGAAGTAAAAAAGGAACAAGATGAAAGGATATTCCAACAAAGAAAAAGAATAAAATACCAGTAAATCAAACTTTACCTACTTGGAGATAATCAAGCTCTACAGGAGTTGACCTGCCAAAAATTTCAACAAGCACCTTAACTTTCCCTTTTTCAGAGTTTACTTCATCAATAACTCCTTGAAATTTTGAAAAAGGCCCTTCTAGAATTTTGACAGTTTCGCCTTCAGAAAATAAGATGCGAGAAGTGCTCTTATCTTCTTTCTTGATTACACTCATTTCTGTAAACAAATTTTGGATTTCTTCTTTGGAAAGAACTTGTGGTTCATTACCGCTACTTACAAAACCCATAACTCCCGGTAAGGCTCTCATCTTGCTCAACAATTCTTCAGTTAGGTCAAGTTCAATAAAAACATAACCCGGCATAAATTTTTTTTTGACAATTTTTTTCTTCCCACCACGCAATTCGGCCATCTCAATGGTAGGAACTTTCACTTGGCCAACTCTATCTGTTTCTGGCCATTTCTTCTTTTCTTGCTCGACAATTTTCTTCACCTTGTCTTCATGTGCAGACAAAGTGTGTATAACGTACCACTGCACCTGGTTATGTTAAAATATTCGATAATATATAGTCAACTAAATTATCAACAAAGTAGATAAATAAGGTAAAGAAAATTACCATAAAAAAGACCACAACCGTCGATCTAGTAACTTCATCCCAAGTGGGCCAGGTTACCTTTCGTAGCTCTGATCTCGCTTCCTTTAAAAATTTAAACACGCCCATTACAACAACCTCCTGAAAGTCTGATATCATTCTTCAGGGTGGGAAGGAATCGAACCCTCATTAACGGTTTTGGAGACCGTCGTTCTACCGTTGAACTACCACCCTATCTGTTCAAAGCCCACAACCGGACTCGAACCGGTGACCTTTTCCTTACCATGGAAACGCTCTACCAACTGAGCTATGTGGGCAAGAGAAATCCACACAAACATGAATATAAGTATCAAGATAAGGTGTCAAGAAGTTCATAGATAAGATTGGATTGATTCGTGGAGGCTGGGAAGAACTAGGGTTTAGGCTCTTTCGAGCTTGTGCAGGAACTAGGATTTTTCAGTGCATTTTATGAGATATTTGCTGCGTCAGTCTCATTTTTCAAATATGTCAAGGAATTTATAGTTTATGCAAGTTGTTCTCGTACCATTTTGCCAAAATTAAATGCTGTAGCTGCGATTTTTACCTCTATTTGAACCTTTTTACTGCCTCTGAGCAAGAATTCTCTGAACTTTTTGGCTTGTTTCAAAATTCCAAAAATGGGTTCAATTTCAGAAGCTCGCTTTTTATAGAAAGACTTTGCTTCTTCTGAATTCATCTTCTTGATCATTTCATGTTTTAAAGCAAAACCAGAGTCTACTGACAATTTGCGATAACCTCTGCGTAACTCTTCTTCGCTCGTACAACATTGTTCTCTGGCAGGGCAAATGACACAGTCAGGAGGTTTACCATGATAATGAGTATATTTCTTTTTATCTTTCACAGATTCATTATGAAATTCTGGTCGTGTCATATTTAATCAAAGTTTCCAATTAAAAAAGGAATTGACTTATCTCCCTTAAATTAAGGTTATGTCTCATTATGAACAAAAGAAAATATACCTTTGATACAAGTGGTTTTAGCTGTCAAAATACAGACTGCCATAAGTATCATAAGGTAAATGAAGGAAATGTGCGCTTTGCTTATATGTCTGGTAAGTACAAACAAATAGCCTATTTAAAGTGCACCGCTTGTGGTAGATGCTTTTCAGAGAATAAAGGCACTATTTTTTTTCGTCGCAAGAAAAGCAAAGAAACCATTACTCGGGTATTACAAAACACAGTTGAGGGCTGTGGCATTAGAGCTACCGGAAGAGTCTTTGGTATCAGCAAGGATACAGTTCTTGCTTGGGTTAAAGCAGCAGGTGAAGATTCACTAAAAGTTGAAAAAAAATATATACAAAAACCTGTCTTTCAATGAAATTCAATTAGACGAGCATTGGGGTTTTGTCTTTAAAAAACAATACAATCTATCAGAGACTGAGCGATTAAGTGATGAAATAGGGGATATCTGGACTTTTACTGCAGTATTGCCTGTAGAAAAGCTCATTTTAGCGCATATAACAGGCAAGAGGACCTCAGTGAATGCTAGAAAGTTACTGACCAAGGTAAAAACAAGAAGTAAGCCAAAGAGGGAAGATAAATTCTTGATTACCTCTGATGGATATGAGGGATATAGTGATGCCATTCTTTCAGTTTATGGTAAATTTGACTCAATGACTAGAAAGCTTCAATCACCCAAATCTCTATGTTATGGGCAAATAATTAAGAGAATAGAAAAAGGGAGATGTAAGGAAGTTGACAAATCTCTAATCTTTGGTGATCAAAAGCTACTAGATGAATATATTGCAAACTCTTCAGTAAGTCATCAGATGAACACCTTTGCTGTAGAAAGGAATAATTTGACTCTTCGCCAACACAATCATAGAATAGAGCGTAAAAGTCAGGGTTTTTCAAAAAAATTCAAATATATGCAGGGGCATAATTCTTTTGTTGCTAATTATTACAATTTCTGCCTTCCACATTCAAGTCTAGCTGAGTATGAGGGAGGAAAACCAATTCAAATCACCCCAGCAATGGCTACAGAAATGACGAATCATAAGTGGTCTATACAAGAATTATTCATCGCAAATAGAAACTTTGATTAAATATGACACGACCGAAATTCTAAGGTTTTACCCTCGGGGCAAACCCAAGAATCATCATCCTCGTCATATTTAAACTGATGAGCTTCATAACCTGAATCCTCTTCTCCTTTTCTTTCTTTGGCTACCTGATCAGGTGAAGGTATAAAACCATTGATCCCTTTTGAATCCAGGTATTCCAAACCACTTGAATGAAAGTAACCCGAATCTGCAGAAGCTGTCTGTATACTGATCCCTGTGTTTGACTCAGCTTTAGAAAGGGTAGGAGCTAATTGCTCTAAATCATTTTCTGAATTAGCTTCAGCAATGTCAGCTGCCAAAATATAGCCTTCTGATGAGGTAACTTGAATGTTGTAGCTTTGAGAAATTTTACCATTCCGTTTCATGAATTTAGCATCTGGATCAGTAAGATTTATTTTAGAACATGAGAATTAGTTGTATCTTCTAAAAAGACCTCAACTTCTTTTTCTCCTGTTTTTAGAGCTTCTATAAAATCACTCCGCGATCCTGAAATAATTTTGTCGGGCGTTGCTGATACTTCAGTTGTGTGGGAGCTTGTGCCAAAATCATTAGATGCCGTGAGCACATAGTAATACTTAGTGCCATTCGTAAGACCGGTATGCGCATAAGGAGAGGCTATCGAAGCAGAAAGTTCAGTTTTAAGTTTTTAAATATAAACTTTACAATCTATGTATCTTTTTATGCAGTGTTTTCGTTATGTTATTAGGCTCTTGCGAAGGTAACTTTTGATG
>CBDBLF010000024.1:0-20817 GCA_965206985.1 Spirochaetota bacterium
GGGCTGTCTGTTTTAAGTAGTATTGGAAATATCGCGCCATTAATAGGTTTTTTGGGTACAGTACTTGGGATGATCAATGCTTTTGCTTCTATTGCAAATGCAAGCAGTGTCAACGCTAAAGTTGTTGCTTCGGGTATACAAGAAGCGCTTATCACTACAGCTGGGGGTCTAATTGTGGCGGTGCCTACACTCATCTTCTACTATCTATTTACAACGTTGATAGAAAATAACCAAAATTTTTGTGATCTTGAGATAAAAAAGCTATGCTCTGAAAAACCGTCCATTTTAGAATAATGTGAAGGTTTCATGTGTTATCATCTGAAAACTATTCCCTTAAGTATTGCGTGATTGCAAAAAAACGTGCCTATCTATTGCGGTACACACAAAAAAATAGTTTTTCTCTACAAGAGTTTTCTTCCATGGCGGATGTTTCATTTTTGCTACTTATTTTTTTTATTGTTGTAAGCTCATTTGTCATACCACAGGGACTTTCTATAGACTTGCCCCCAAAAGACTCGTCCAATACTGTTGTTGTGGACGAAAAAGATATTCTTGAGGTGTACCCTAAAAAAAAAGGTTTTACTATCAACAATAAAAGATATAATTCAGATACATTTGACAAAGTGGCCAAGAATGCAAAGCAAAATAGTACGAAATTAATATGTATTATATACATGAAAAAAAAATTACCTTATAAAAGATTGATAGATACTTTAAATATACTTAAAAAAAATCAGATAAAAAAGATTTCTCTAAAAAGCTTATAAAAATTGAAAGATCGATATTTTCATAAAAAAAAAATTGGAACCCCCATAACAGCAGCCATGGCAGATATGGCACTTCTACTTTTAATTTTTTTTCTTTCTACAACAGCGATTCTACAAAACAAAAAGCCAGATAAGCCATTAGAGTTGCCCAAGGCAGTTACAACAGAAATGGATGGTAATTATCTTTATGTATATGTTACGAAAGAAGAAGAAATTTTTTTTGATGAAAAAAAAGTTAGTCAAGAAGAATTATTGAACTTATTATTAAATCGAAGAATTGAATCAAATACTCAGGTCGTGCTCGCCGCAGATGGCTCAATCAACTACGCTGTAATTGAAGATTTACTCAATATTTTTAGAGAAAAAGACCTAGAAAATGTTGTTTTTTTAGCTAAACCAAATAATATAGATGATGAGTAATCAACTTTTAAAAACAATCAAAAAAACACAAGAAGTCGTAAATCAATTTTACGAAAAAAAACCTTATTTGTTTTCATTTTCTATTGTCTGTATCATTACAATGATGATTATTTTTGATGCAACAACAAATCAATATAAAATTGGTGACCAATCCGAGATTTCGTTTGAGTCATTGAATGTAACTGTTGAGAGAACAAAAAACAAACAAAAAAGAAAAACCTTTTCAAAGGAACCATCATCCAATCCACCCATAGAAGAAGCAGTTGATCTTGCCTTTCAACCAGGGGTTCAACCCCCACGATTATTGAGCAGGTTAGCAAAAAGACATCCAAAGCCTGCTAAAGCTGAAAATTTAGAGGCTACTCTTGCCTTGGAGTTGACAATTAATTCGGATGGGAATGTCGTAAAAGTGGATATCATCAATATTATTTTGAGTAAAATTTTGTCAAAAAAAAGAAAGAAAGAAATGGAACAATTATTCACTCAGTCAACACAAAAATTATTGAGAAATGCTCTATATTCAAAACCATATATCAACGGCAAAAATGTACCCATAAAAATGGAAACGTCAATTCAATTTGTTTTAAATTAGAATTTAAATTCCACGCCAAAATTAGGAATAATAAATGCAGTAGGGCTTACATTAAACGAAGGATTGCTATTTTCTTCGTAAGGACGATTATAATCCCATTGTTGCTGGTTAAGTGGTCTATAAAAATAGACATTGATTATTTCGATATACCAGCTAAGAGTGCCCCATTTATACAAACCAGTGTTGGTATAACGTATATCTAAACGATGATTAATCGGATACCTCTCCGAGTATTAGAGATAATTCTATCTGCTATTCTCCTTTTTTTAACTCTTTCAATTTCATGTTTTGGAGAGGAATGCTCAGGTTGAAGAGTTTTTTGAGGATTCACCCGGTGGAAAGATCGTGAGAAAAGACATCGCTTCTCAATTATTAAATCTTCGCCTATTATGTGTAAAACTTCGCGATATGGGAAAAATCGATTTAAAAATACCAGAACTGAAAAAAGTTTTCTCAACCCCCGCTCAGGTTCTTTACCAATTAAATACTCGTCGTAATAATAATTGATTGCTTGAATCCAAGCCTTCATGCTACGTTCCTTCATGCCACTCTCCATAGTCATCATTTTTCAGGTTTAGGCGGCTGATTATTTATGATTTTTTTTTCTTTCCCCAAGATAAGCTTCTTGTCTCTTCTCCTCTTTCTCTTTTTCTAACTTCGTAAATTTTACAAGCTCGTTTCTCAATAAATCTTTTGCTTGAGTAATGGGAGAAACGATGTTTCTGGTAGTCTCATTTATCCTTTTCACCTCATCATTTAGAGGCTTAACTAACTCTTTCCTAATTGATTCAACTCTTTTCTCGACTCGGGTTGCTTGTACCCTAGAAACTTTATAGCTTTGGCATCCTCTCTACTTTGGATAGAGACAACGTTTGCCTTTTCAAGCCATCCTTCGATGCTTTCTTTAAGCGATTTAATCTTAATATTTGATTCATTTTTTTCTCCTCTAAAAAGAATTATATTTATTTTATTTGCATCACTTTCATAACGGATTAGACTATTTTTTGAAATTCTTTCTATTTGTGATATGAATGATACTAGTATTTTGATGGTGTCCTTTTCACTAACATGACAAAATAGACAGAGACCTTTTTCGATCATTCTCTGAAGGTTTTGACAGAACCTAACTCTATCCTTTTGTTTTACAGTAACATGTTCTGGTTGTTTTTTAAATGAAAGATTATTCCCATCAATCGCCTCACGGACTTCTTGATAAGTGATGTCACTACCATCTAAAAGTTTTTCAGAGAATTTTTTTTGTACACTATTGGGTGTGGAGGGTGAATCATTAGCAAATATAAAGCAAGCCAAAAAAGTTATTTTTCATTTGCTAAACCAAAAAACAAAACTTTTAGTGAATGCTTCTCTTTTTCGTCTAAAAAAAGCTTACCTTTAAGTTGATAATCATAGTATTGTGGTAATTGAAAGTTTGAATCACCATCAATAGCACGAAGTAAAGGCCCTACGATTGAAGTTAGGTAACTTACTCGACCAGATGCAATCCAATAGCCTTGTTGTTTGTCACTATTAATGGAAATCTTATCACCCAAATAAGCATTAGCAAATCCTCGGCAAAGTGGTAAGAGCACTAAGCGAATCACCAAAAGTAGCCTGGTCACTAACGTATGGGTAAACGTTTATCATGGTGACTAAGTCCCACCCTACCACTCACTTTGCATTAAAGAGTTGTTTTTAATAAACGCGTCGAATGGACTACGTAACATTCGGCACCACCCCCTTAATCTGTATTTGGTATAATAGAGTTGTTATGTCACATATTTTATGTCAAGCCATATAAGTGCAAAATAGCATAATTGCCGCAAATATCATAAACAAAAGTCTTATTATATTTGACATTGTGAATCAATTCAGACAAGATAACTCATGGCAAACGCTTCCAAACCAAAACTGACAAAGACAAAGAAGCTTGTCGATCGTGCAATTAACGGGAAATCGCCAAAAAGTGAAAGCCTATTATTCTCTATGAAGAGAATTTTGCTCTTAGCGATTTTTAGCTTTTCATTTCAGTGTGATGACCCGCTGGGCTCTCTTCTCGACGACACCAGTATGCGGGCAAGCGTAGACGAGCTTCTTGTCTACGAGGGAGAATTGGCTTCCATTAGTTTTCGTCTTAACGCAAGTTTGTTTTCTGATGGAAAGTCAGCAACGCTTACCGCCAATTTAAGATGTAAAGGTCTGAGTAAGTCTGCACAAGCATCTCGCGTCACGATGGACAAAAACACGATTACGTGGACAAATTCTGACTGGGCAGCATGGAAAACATTTGTCTTTGATGCTCCTGATAATCAGACGCAAGAGCCCTCTACAAATTGTGAACTCGTATTAGACCCCCTTGAGTCAAATGACGTTGGTTTTCACGGATTTAACAAGATTAAACCAATTCCTGTTATTGTTCTCGACAATGACGGTGACGTAAATATTAAAGTGAGCCCTCGTAGCCTTGTGCTTCCTGAGGGCGGAAGTGTAAGTTATACAATTCACTTAACAAATCGGCCTCGTAATCAAGTGGAGGTGAACATTCTTCATAAAAATGACTTCCCTGAGTGGTTTTTGGTTTCCTCAAAACCAACCATTGCGGTAGGAGGTGCCTCTGTCAGCTCTCTTACCTTCACAACAGAAAACCATAATCGACCACAGACGGTTACCATCACATACCCCGAAGATATATACGCAAACGGGAATTTTCTATGTACGTTGAAACATACACTCACAACAGACGACCCTGTTTATCAAAATGTCTCGGAAGTGAACTTTCCTGAAGTGGTTCTTACCCTGAGTGATAATGATACACTTAATTTTCAGCCGGTTAATAATAACGGTGCTTCCATCTCCTCTTTAACAGGAAGAGAAGGCGAGACAACATCTTTTCAAATTAAGCCTCCGGTTACTTTGCACTCAGGAAGCACAATCACACTTGATGTGACCCCCCTGAATACCGACCATATTCAACTTGCCGACTCAAGTCAGAATTATAGCACAAGCCCCGTTCGGCTAACCTTTACAGACAGCAACCCTGTCATCGTCAATGTTAAGTTCATCGACGATTTGGTGGAGACGACGGCAGATCTTCTTGCGACTAAAATTGTGTATTCTGTGGTAACGGACGGTGCAGATGCTCCTGTGATTAACGGAGAATTGTTTTCTCCTAACGGCGGTTTTGCTGAAGCCGGTGGTACATTAGACATCATGATTATAGATAATATTGCTGACGCTGACGGTGACGGTCTGATTGAAGTATGGAATGCCACAATGCTAGACAACATGCGTTATGATTTGGCGGGCACAAGTTACAAAACCTCGGCAATGGATGCAGGTGATTCCTCTGGTTGCCCAGCAGGTGGTTGTAACGGCTACGAGCTCATGGCCAACATCGATTTATTACCCATGCTTGATGCGAACAGGAGCGGCGAAATTAACAAGACTACGGTGACTGTTGCGGGTAAAGACCATGCGGTGATTGATGTAGGCTCAGACAAAGATACCAGCTGGTCTCCGGTAGGTGATGATGCAGACCCGTTTACGGGCACTTTTGAAGGTAACGGCAACACCATTGCTAATTTATGGGTGAATATTTCTACTTCAGGCGATGTCTATGTGGGTTTATTTGGTGTGACTGGTGGCTCAGCCGAGATACGCAATGTAGGAGTTATCTCGGGTGGTATTTTTTCTTCTTCTGGTTTTTTTTCTTATTCCGGTGGTCTGGTGGGTTTCTCTTCTGATTCTTTGACGATCACGAATAGCTATTTTTCTGGGAGTGGTGATGTTACTTCTTCTTCTGCTGCTGCTGCTGATTCTCTTTCTGGTGGTCTGGTGGGGAGTTCTTCTTCTTCTTTGACGATCACGAATAGCTATTTTTCTGGGAGTGGTGGTGTTTCTTCTTCTTCTGGTTCGCTTTCTTATTCCGGTGGTCTGGTAAGTATTGTGAATGGGAATTTGACGATCACGAATAGCTACTTTTCTGGGAGTGGTGGTGTTTCTTCTTCTTCCTCTTCTTCGATTTCTTATTCCGGTGGTCTGGTGGGTTCTTCTTCTTCTTCTTTTTCTTTGACGATCACGAATAGCTACTTTTCTGGGAGTGGTGGTGTTTCTGCTTCTTCTGGTTCTTCTTCTGCTTCCGGCGGTCTGGTGGGGCGTGTTTCTTCTTCTTCTTTGATGATCACGAATAGCTATTGGAACACCGACGCACCTCAATTAGTAGACGGGTCGCCCCAGAACCCCAAGCGAGCACAGGGTGATGCTACGGCCGACCTCATGGGTGCAGTGGGGCTTACACTAACCCAACTCAAAGCAACGAGTGGCACCTATCCTAATTTATTAGGCAACGCGTGGGATCTAGGCACCACGACGCAACTACCCGCCGTCAAACAATGCATCCTTGATATGGCGGGAACGGGCTGTGCATCACCAGCTACGTATAGTGAGCTACTCGCTGGGCAACGGTAGGTAAAAAATCATAAATCCATTAAGATGTAAAACGTTGAATGCTAAGAAAAAAAACACCTAGATGTTTTGGTTAATAATGCAGGTTATGGTTTGTATGGGTCAGTCATTCTTTTCATGATATAATAACTTCTTTAAATTTGTTGCATAGGCTAGAATGAGAAGAAATAACCTCATAACAACCATATTTCCCACACAGCCTCTTTTAGAATTAGGATCTTATTAGAAAGTGGGTAAATTGTGCTTAGCAAAATGTTTAGGTGTTCTTTTATGTCTCTATTTTTAGAAGAGAATTTAGACATATTCTTAACCTCCAAAAATGTCAGAATTGAATAAGACTTATTTAGATGAGTTGGGAGCAAATCCATAAGGTAAAGTGTATGTCATCCTCTTTGACTTGCTCACGACTTTTAACTTTCAATCCAGCATTTTTAAGTTTCGTTCCCAAATTCTTCTTTTTTTTGGAACACCACCGCCTTTGACTATAATGAATTTTCCATTTGGTTTTAGTATCCAACTAACCTCTTATTATACCATTCAAAAAAATCATTAGATTTTTTCTTATTTTTTTTTTTTTCTCTGTTAATTCTTTTTTTCTCCGTTAATTCTATATATTGTTAGTTAAGTAAGTGCAAGGTAAGAACAGATAAGCTAGCCCATATAAAGAGTTTTATTGTGTGTGAAAAAAGAAGACGATTCATCTCTACTGTAATTTATATAGTGAAGGGAATTTTGGTTTTAGCGATTTTTGGTTTTTCATTTCGGTGCGATGATCCGCTGGGCTTTCTTCTCGACGACACCAGTATGCGGGCGAGCGTAGACAAGCTTCTTGTTTACGAGGGAGAATTGGCCTCCATTGGTTTTCGTCTTAACGCAAATTTGTTTTCTGATGGAAAGTCAGCAACGCTTACCGCCAATTTAAGATGTAAAGGTCTGAGTAAGTCTGCACAAGCATCTCGCGTCACGATAGACAAAAACACGATTACGTGGACAAATTCTGACTGGGCAGCATGGAAAACATTTGTCTTCGATTCTCCTGATAATCAGACGCAAGAGCCCTCTACAAATTGTGAACTCGTATTAGACCCCCTTGAGTCAAATGACGCTGGTTTTCATGGATTTAACAAGATTAAACCAATTCCTGTTATTGTTCTCGACAATGACGGTAACGCAAATATTAAAGTGAGCTCTCGTGGTCTTGTGCTTCCTGAGGGCGGAAGTGTAAGTTATACGATTCGCTTAACAAATCGGCCTCGTAATCAAGTGGAGGTGAACATTCTTCATAAAAATGACTTCCCTGAGTGGTTTTTGGTTTCCTCAAAACCAACCATTACAGTAGGAGGTGCCTCTGTCAGCTCTCTTACCTTCACAACAGAAAACCATAATCGACCACAAACGGTTACCATCACATACCCCGAAGATATATATGCAAACGGGAATTTTCTATGTACGTTGAAACATACACTCACAACAGACGACCCTGTTTATCAAAATGTCTCGGAAGTGAACTTTCCTGAAGTGGTTCTTACCCTGAGTGATAATGATACACTTAATTTTCAGCCAATTGATAATAACGGTGCTTCCATCTCCTCTTTAACAGGAAGAGAAGGCGAGACAACATCTTTTCAAATTAAGCCTTCGGTTACTTTGCACTCAGGAAGCACAATCACACTTGATGTGACCCCCTTGAATACCGACCATATTCAACTTGCTGACTCAAGTCAGAATTATAGCACAAGCCCCGTTCGGCTAACCTTTACAGACAGCAACCCTGTCATCGTCAATGTTAAGTTCATCGACAATTCGGTGCGGACGACAGCGGATCTTCTTGCGACTAAAATTGTGTATTCTGTGGTAACGGACGGTGCAGATGCTCCTGTGATTAACGGAAAATTGTTTTCTCCTAACGGCGGTTTTGCTGAAGCCGGTGGTACATTAGACATCATGATTATAGATAATATTGCTGACGCTGACCGTGACGGTCTGATTGAAGTATGGAATGCCACAATGCTAGACAACATGCGATATGATTTGGCAGGCACAAGTTATAAAACCTCGGCAACAGATCCAGGTGATTCCTCTGGTTGCCCAGCAGGTGGTTGTAACGGCTACGAGCTTACGGCGAATATTGATCTTTTAGACTTGCTTGATGCGAACAGGAGCGGCATGATTGACACGACCACGAAGACTGTTGCGGGCAAAGAGCATGTGGTGATTGATGCAAGCCCAGGCAAAGATGAAAGTTGGGCTCCGGTGGGTGATAATGCAAACCGGTTTATGGGCACTTTTGAGGGTAACGGCCACACCATCTCAAACCTCTGGGTGAATGTTTCTTCTTCAGGTGATGCCTATGCGGGTTTATTTAGTGCGACTGGTGGCTCAGCCGAGATACGCAATGTAGGAGTTATCTCTGGTGGTGTTTCTTCTTCTTCTGGTTTTTTTTCTTATTCCGGTGGTCTGGTGGGTTTCTCTTCTGATTCTTTGACGATCACGAATAGCTACTTTTCTGGGAGTGGTGGTGTTTCTTCTTCTTCTGGTTCTTTTTCTTATTCCGGTGGTCTGGTGGGTTCTTCTTCTGATTCTTTGACGATCACGAATAGCTACTTTTCTGGGAGTGGTGGTGTTTCTTCTTCTTCTTTTTCTTCTTCTTATTCCGGTGGTCTGGTAAGTATTGTGAATGGGAATTTGACGATCACGAATAGCTACTTTTCTGGGAGCGGTGGTGTTTCTTCTTCTTCTTCTTCTTCTGTTGCTTCTTCCGGTGGTCTGGTGGGTGTTGCTATTGGTACTTTGACGATCACAAATAGCTATTCTTCTGGGCTTAGCGGAGTTTCTTCTTCTTCTTTTTCTTCTTCTTCTTCTGGTGGTCTGGTAGGTTCTTCCAGTGGCAATTCCGCGATGTTGACATTTGTGAATAGTTATTGGAACACCGACGCACCTCAATTAACAGACGATGGCATGACAGCCCAGGCTCCCAAGCGAGCGCGGGGTGATGCTGTGGCCGACCCCATGGGTGCGGTGAGGCTTACACTCGCTGAACTACAAGCAACGAGCGGCACCTTTCCTGATTTATTGGGCGACGCGTGGGTTTTAGGCACTGACCAGCAACTCCCCGCGGTCAAACAATGCATCCTTGATATGGCGGGAACGGGCTGTGCATCACCAGCTATGTATGGCGACCTACTCGACGGGCAACAACGGTAACCTTACAGGAGTAAAGGCTCTACCTACGTCACACAAGGGCGAGCGAGTGTACAAGCGATTCGTGGATCATTTTTTCTTGACACGTTGATGCTTGGGGTTACCCTCACCCATGTCTACATCGACTCTTGGGTCACAAAAGCCACTTTCTGAGGGTAGTCTTGAATCAGAAAGTTCTCAAAAATTACTTTTTTATTTGCTTGAAAAAATGGACAAGCTTGTCGATCGTGCAATTAACGGGAAATCGCCAAAAAGTGAAAGCCTATTATTCTCTATGAAGAGAATTTTGCTCTTAGCGATTTTTAGCTTTTCATTTCAGTGTGATGACCCGCTGGGCTCTCTTCTCGACGACACCAGTATGCGGGCAAGCGTAGACGAGCTTCTTGTCTACGAGGGAGAATTGGCTTCCATTAGTTTTCGTCTTAACGCAAGTTTGTTTTCTGATGGAAAGTCAGCAACGCTTACCGCCAATTTAAGATGTAAAGGTCTGAGTAAGTCTGCACAAGCATCTCGCGTCACGATGGACAAAAACACGATTACGTGGACAAATTCTGACTGGACAGCATGGAAAACATTTGTCTTTGATGCTCCTGATAATCAGACGCAAGAGCCCTCTACAAATTGTGAACTCGTATTAGACCCCCTTGAGTCAAATGACGTTGGTTTTCACGGATTTAACAAGATTAAACCAATTCCTGTTATTGTTCTCGACAATGACGGTGACGTAAATATTAAAGTGAGCCCTCGTAGCCTTGTGCTTCCTGAGGGCGGAAGTGTAAGTTATACAATTCACTTAACAAATCGGCCTCGTAATCAAGTGGAGGTGAACATTCTTCATAAAAATGACTTCCCTGAGTGGTTTTTGGTTTCCTCAAAACCAACCATTGCGGTAGGAGGTGCCTCTGTCAGCTCTCTTACCTTCACAACAGAAAACCATAATCGACCACAGACGGTTACCATCACATACCCCGAAGATATATACGCAAACGGGAATTTTCTATGTACGTTGAAACATACACTCACAACAGACGACCCTGTTTATCAAAATGTCTCGGAAGTGAACTTTCCTGAAGTGGTTCTTACCCTGAGTGATAATGATACACTTAATTTTCAGCCGGTTAATAATAACGGTGCTTCCATCTCCTCTTTAACAGGAAGAGAAGGCGAGACAACATCTTTTCAAATTAAGCCTTCGGTTACTTTGCACTCAGGAAGCACAATCACACTTGATGTGACCCCCCTGAATACCGACCATATTCAACTTGCTGACTCAAGTCAGAATTATAGCACAAGCCCCGTTCGGCTAACCTTTACAGACAGCAACCCTGTCATCGTCAATGTTAAGTTCATCGACGATTTGGTGGAGACGACGGCAGATCTTCTTGCGACTAAAATTGTGTATTCTGTGGTAACGGACGGTGCAGATGCTCCTGTGATTAACGGAGAATTGTTTTCTCCTAACGGCGGTTTTGCTGAAGCCGGTGGTACATTAGACATCATGATTATAGATAATATTGTTGACGCTGACGGTGACGGTCTGATTGAAATATGGAATGCCACAATGCTAGACAACATGCGTTATGATTTGGCGGGCACGAGTTATAAAGCCTCGGCAATGGATGCAGGTAGCGGTGCAGGTTGCCCAGCAGGTGGTTGCAATGGCTACGAGCTCATGGCGAATATTGATCTTTTAGGTCTGCTTGATGCGAACACGAACGGCCAAATTGACAAGACCACAGTGATTGTTGCGAATCAAGTGCATACGGTGATTGATGTAAGCGAAGATACCAGCTGGTCTCCGGTGGGTGATAACCCAACCGGTGATGATGCAAGCCGGTTTACGGGCACTTTTGAGGGTAACGGCAACACCATCGCTAACTTGTGGGTGAATATTCCGGGAGGGTATGCAGGTCTATTCGGTGCGACTGGTGGCTCAGCCGAGATGCGCAATGTAGGAGTTATCTCTGGTGGTGTTTTTTCTTCTTCTTCTATTTTTTCTTCTTCCGGTGGTCTGGTGGGTTCTTCTTCTTCTTCTTTGACGATCACGAATAGCTACTTTTCTGGGAGTGGTGGTGTTTCTTCTTCTTCTGATACTGATACTGATGCTTATTCTGGTGGTCTGGTGGGATCTTCTTCTTCTTCTTTGACGATCACGAATAGCTACTTTTCTGGGATTGGTGGTGTTTCTTCTTCTGCTTCTTCTTCTGCTTCTTCTGTTTCTTTTTCTTATTCCGGTGGTCTGGTGGGTTTTTCTTCTTCTTTGATGATCACGAATAGCTATTTTTCTGGGAGTGGTGGTGTTTCTTCTTCCTCTTTGATTTCTTATTCTGGTGGTCTGGTGGGGCGTGTCTCTTCTTCTTCTTTTTCTTTGAGAATCACGAATAGCTACTTTTCTGGGAGTGGTGGTGTTTCTTCTTCTTCTTCTTCTTCTTCTTTCTCTGGTGGTCTGGTGGGGCACGTTTCTTCTTCTTCTTTGATGATCACGAATAGCTACTTTTCTGGGAGTGATGGTGTTTCTGCTTCTTCTTCGATTTCTTATTCCGGTGGTCTGGTGGGGCGTGTTTCTTCTTCTTCTTTGATGATCACGAATAGCTATTGGAACACCGACGCACCTCAATTAGTAGACGGGTCGCCCCAGAACCCCAAGCGAGCACAGGGTGATGCTACGGCCGACCTCATGGGTGCAGTGGGGCTTACACTCGCTGAACTACAAGCAACGAGTGGCACCTATCCTAATTTATTGGGCGTCGGGTGGGATCTAGGCACTGACCAGCAGCTCCCCGCCGTCAAACGATGCATCCTTGATACCACAATGACGGGCTGTGCATCACCAGTTATGTATGGCGACCTACTCGACGGGCAACGTGTTAGCAATTGATGCTTTGAATGAGCCGACGACGGGGCAGATGAGGTAAGTTATATCGAGTTAGATGCTACACCACAGGGTCGTCCTGTAGCCTAGCACGTAGGGGAGTGATAGAAATCGTCAGTTCACATTAGACGCCACGAACAAACGGATACAACTATAAATTTTGCTCTGACGCCCCTAGTATCTTCCCAGCCCACCCAATCTCAATTCTGTTTCAATTTATTTTTTTGAAATACTTTACAGTACATTATTCATGTTCTAAAGTGGCTTGGATTTCGTTTTTTTATGGCTAGTGAAGTTTATGATATTGGTGAAGCTCCTCCCGTTGGTGAAGTGCCAGCAAAGATGTACGCTCAGCTCATACGACCAGAGCGTTTCGGCGAACCTCAAAAAGCCTTTCAAATAGAAAAAGTTGATGTCCCCGAAATTGGGGATGATGACTGTCTCGTTTTTGTTATGGCTGCGGGCATTAATTATAATAATGTGTGGGCTGGGTTAGGTCTCCCCGTTAATGTAATCAAAGCACGAGAAAAAAATGGTGATACCACAGGATTTCATATCGGTGGTTCGGATGCCTCAGGCATCGTCTACAAAGTAGGGGGAAACGTCAAAGAACATAAAGTTGGGGATGAGGTGGTCGCTCACTGTGGCGTATGGGAAAAAAATGATCCTGCAATTCAATCAGGTGTTGACCCAATTGTTGCTCCCTCCAATCAAATTTGGGGTTATGAAACCAACTATGGAAGTTTTGCTCAATTTACAAAAGCACAGTCGCATCAGCTTCTGCCGAAACCTTCTCACCTAAGTTGGGAGGAAGCTGCCTCTTACATGCTGGTTGGTGCTACAGCCTATCGTATGTTACATGGCTTCCCTGAAAACTCCGTGAAAAAAAATGATGTTGTTCTTGTATGGGGAGGTGCCGGAGGCTTGGGCTCTATGGCCATACAAATTGTCAAGGCGGCGGGAGGTATTCCCATTGCCGTGATATCCGATGATTCCAAAGAAGAGTTTTGTAAAAAACTGGGGGCTATTGGTGTTATTAATCGAAAGAACTTTGATCACTGGGGAATGTTGCCTCATTGGAAGGATACTGAGAAATATAAAGAGTGGTTCGCAGGAGCTAAGGCGTTTGGGAAGGCAATATGGGACGTGCTGGGAGAAAAACGAAATCCTCGTATTGTTTTTGAACATCCTGGGGAGTCCACAATACCGACTTCTTCTTTTGTGTGTGATCGTGGAGGTATGGTTGTAATTTGTGCGGGTACCACAGGTTACAATGCCACTGTAGATTTACGATACCAATGGATGCATCAAAAGAGGCTACAAGGCTCACATTTTGCTAATGATTCACAAGCCAAAGGAATCAATGATCTTGTTATTGCGAAAAAAGTAGATCCTGCTCTCTCTCGAACCTTTTCTTTTGAGGGTATTCGTGACGCTCATCAACTTATGTATGAAAATAAACACCCTCACGGTAATATGTCAGCACTAGTTTCTGCGAAAGGTTGATCTCCCCTTGAAAAAATTTGCAACACTCCCAACCAGGGAAGGTCAATTCATTTTTTAAAGATTTAGTTTGCAGGTAAACCATATTTTCTCACGTTATCATTGGTGCCGGTTTTGCTGGTTCCGTCATTGCTGAAAGAATTGCGAATGTGCTTGGTGAGAAGGTACTCATCATTGAAAAGCGAAATCATATTGGTGGCAACGCTTTTGATAAATATGACGAACATGGTCTTCTAATACACGAATATGGACCGCATATTTTTCACACAGATCAAAAAAATGTATGGGACTACCTCTCAAATTTCACAGAATGGCATCACTATCAACATCGGGTAGAGGGAGAAATTGATGGGAAACTTGTCAGCATACCCTTCAATCTTGAGTCACTGCGTCAGCTATTTTCTGTTCCTATGGCAAAAAATCTAGAGGAAAAACTGACTGCCCAGTTTGGTTCACATATTAAGGTTCCTATCTTAAAACTCAGGGAGACTAAAGACCATGAGCTAAAATATTTAGCTGAGTATCTTTATAAAAAAGTATTTTTAGGCTACACTACAAAACAGTGGGGCGTTCCTCCCGAAGAGTTAAACCCTGCCGTAACAAATCGCGTGCCCATCAATATTTCTAGTGATAATCGTTACTTTCAAGATAGATACCAAGGCCTACCTCTTCATGGATATACAAAAGTTTTTGAGAAAATGCTTGCTCACTCTAAAATCCATGTACTCCTTAACACTGATTACAGGGAAGTTTTCGAAATAGATACTCATAGTTACACGTCAAAATTATTTGGCAATGAATTTACGGGAAAAATTTTTTACACCGGTAAAATTGATGAGCTATATCATTATAAATTTGGAGATTTACCTTATCGATCTTTGCAATTCGTGCATGAAAATATCAACCAAGAATTTTTTCAAAAAGTTACTACGATAAATTACCCTAGTAACTATGATTTTACACGAATTACTGAATTCAAACGCATGACAGGGCAAAAGCATCATACCACATCCTATGTTATCGAATATCCACAAACATACGATCGTAATGATCCGAGTAAAGATGTACCTTATTATCCGATTCCACAAGAAAAAAACTTAAAATTATACCAAAAATATAAAAAACTCGCGAAGCCTTTTGAAAAGTTAATTTTATTGGGGAGGCTCGCTGAATACCACTACTATGATATGCATCAGGTCGTAGCTAAAGCTTTGAAAGTTTTCTCAGATGAATTTGAAAAAAATAAAAATCAATGAAAAATCGAAAAGCCTTAGTCACAGGCGGTGCTGGTTTTTTAGGCTCACACTTATGTAAAGCACTTCTCGACAAAGGCAGTAACACCACCGCTCCCAGAATGAAAGCCACTGGGGCAATGTCAACCCCATCGGTATTCGAGCATGCTACGATGAAGGGAAAAGAGTTTCCGAGGCATTGTTCTTTGCCCGTGAAAAAAGAGACCAGGTCGACATAAAAGTTGTAAGAATTTTTAATACTTACGGACCCAATATGAATCCCGGCGATGGGCACGTCGTAAGTAATTTTATCACTCGGGCTATCCAAGGTTCAGATACGACGGTTTATCGGGAGGGCAAACAAACGAGGAGTTTTTGTTACGTCGATGACATGATAGGGGGAACCTTAAAAATGATGAATTCCAAGAAGAGCTTTACAGGCCCTGCGAATATTGGCAACCCTCATGAGTTTACAGATTAATAATCTGGCGAAGTTGGTGTTGAGACTCACAGGTTCCTAAAACGAGATCATTGATAAAGACCTTCCTCAAGACGACCCAAAACAAAGAAGACCGGATATCTCAAAGGCGAAAAAACATCTTGACTAGGCACCCCAATGCAAAACTCAAAGACGGTCTTGAAAAGACCATTAAATATTTTAAAAATATCTTGAATTGACATGATACTTGTAACAGGAGGAGCGGGCTACATTGGTTCGCATGTCAACAAACTTCTTCATTCTAAAGGTTATGAGACAATCGTCTTAGATAATCTTGTTTCTGGACACAAAGAATCTGTTCAATGGGGGATGCTTTCTGAAAAAGATATTGGTGACACCTCACACACGTCCCAATTATTTAAGGAGTACCCAATTAAGGGCGTTATGCATTTCTCTTCTTACATTAACGTAGGCGAATCTGTTCAACACCCTAAAAAATATTACATCAACAACGTACTGAATACGATGAATCTCATAAACTCGTACCTTGAACACTCTCAAGAAAAGACAAAAATATTTATCTTTTCTTCGACGTGTGCTATTTATGGAAACACCAAGGTTGTTCCTATTACAGAGGATAATCCTCAAAACCCAATTAACCCTTATGGAGAGTCAAAACTCATGATTGAGAGGGTTTTGCAAGATTATCAGAAAGCTTATGGGCTTGATTACTCTATTTTGAGATATTTTAATGCCTCCGGTGCCGACCCCAGCGGCACAATTGGTGAGAAGCATGATCCAGAGACTCATCTCATACCACTTATTCTAGATGTTGCATTGGGAAAACGAGATGCGATACAGGTCTATGGAACTGATTACGAAACAAAAGACGGAACCTGTGTGCGGGATTATATCCACGTGAATGATTTGGCCGAAGCTCATATATTGGCTTTGGAGAGCTTACTGGGTACTCGTAAAATGAGCAAGGGTAAAAGCTCCATCTATAATTTAGGTGTAGGTACAGCTTATTCTGTTTCTGAAATTATTGAGGCAAGTAAAAAGATTACGGGTGTTGATTTCAAAGTTCGTGAAACCGCGAGAAGGCCTGGTGACGCGCCTATTTTAGTTGCTGAGCCTCAAAAAATAATGAACGAGCTTGGATGGTCACCCCAATCGTCTGATATTGAGACCATTATCAAAACAGCATGGAACTGGCATCAATCACTCTGAATCTTCACTTGTTTCTTATCTCTTCTGAAAAGAGCTAATGTGGCAATATTTTTGGTGTCAACTCTTTGTTCACTTAAAAGTTTTGCAGCAAAATTCATGGTAGCCCCGCTTGTCCAAATATCATCAACAAGCAAAAAGTTAACATAGTTTTTCCTATTGATTTTCTCAAAAGTAGGGGAGTCGATTGCCAAATTCTTTTCGATCTGTAGAAATCTTTCTTTTTCATGCATTATTTTGCTTTGGAGTTTCTTTTTTTTCTTGTAAAAAATATTGTAAATGGGCATACTACTTTCGCTGGCAAGAAACTTTGCCACATTTTTTAGAAAGCTATGAGATGATGGTAAGATCAACATAGCAGAATTTTCTAATTTCTCGAGAATTTCCCATACGCTTACGGGAATATTTTTTTTAATATATCTGACAGCAAATGGTCTTTTATCAAATTTGGCCTGTTTCAGGAGTTTTCGTCCTTGTCGATCATATAGCCATACTGAGAAAAACTTTTTAAAGAAGAAGTTTCTTTCTGAACAACTACACGATTTCAAGTTTAAAAGATCACCACACTGTTTACATCTTTGTTGTGAGGCCGTTTCTTCAATTTTTTCTAAACAAGTATCACATAACGGTCGCCCTAGGTTGAGGTTTCCCTCGGTACAAGAAGGACATTGCTCAGGAAAAATCTGATTAATAATAAAATTTAGAAATGACATTAGTTATAAATATCGTAAATATAGCCGAATCCACTCTTGTAGGCTTTGGGAGTCTATCTGAGGCAGTTCTATTCCACTCTTGTTGATGACATCTGTTGCTCGGTCAATTTCTTTTTTTCGAAAACCCAGCTGACTTAATCCCTCCTCAAGCTGTTCATCAAAGGGAAGAGAAGAGTTGGACATACCTTCTTTTTTTGAATTGCAAAAAGGTTGAATAGTCAATAATTTTTTCTTTTTCCCCTCTGCTTCAAATAAAATTTTATTTGCGATACTCTTACCGATTTTAGGAACCTTAATCAACATCTGGTGATCTTTTCTTTCGATTGCTAAAAAAATATTTTCGATTCCTAGATGAGAAATTACATTTTTAGCAAGCTGAGGTCCGACACCCTGTAATGAACGCAAAAAGTCAAAGACCATCGCTTCTTGTTCGTGAAGGAAACCATATATTGTCTGCTCAATTTCTCGGTAAATGACACGAGTATATAAAAATATTTCTTGGGAGTCGGAATTTTTGACGTTTTCATATGTTTGTAATGTAATTTTAATAGAATAGCCAACAAAGCCTGCCTCTAAAATAAGTTCCCATGGTTTTAGCTGTATGACCTTTCCGCGGAGTGAATGAATCATAAACTCTTTATTTTATGTAGGGCTTAACGTAGTATTGATGACATATCCAGAGAAAAGCCACTGGCAGGAAAGTTTTCATGTGAATACTGCGAAATTAGCTTATCGTAAGAACCACCCCGCAAAGGAGGAAAAGATAGGTTAGAAGCATAGCCTTCAAACAAGAAATCAGTATAATATTTGGGTCTTCTTGTGAGAAGAGGGTCTATGTCGATGGAAATTCCATGTTTATCTAGTTTCTTTTTTAATTGAAAAATAGGGGTCAACAATTCTCGAATTCTGTCTATAAAGTCTTTTTTTTCTTTTTTTAGGCTTCTCTGAATGATTCGCATTGAATTGTCAAGTTCTTGTTCTTCCTTGTAATATAAAAGGCTACGATAGAATAATCTAGCGTTTCTTTCCTCCCAACCTTCTTCCACCATAGATGTAATCAGATAATCCGCATCTTTTTTTATGAAGATATCATTTAATTCAATATTTGAAAAATGTTCTCTGATGAAATATACGAGTCGCATATCACCTAATATTAGTTTGTAGGACATTGAAAAGGCTTTATTCAATATTTGATCAGAAAGCTGAATCATCTCAAAGACGGCGTCTTCGCTATTTGCTCCAATAATCTCTGCTCCTAACTGTTGCACTTCCCTCAAAGATGAATAATTCTTTCTTACATCAGTGAATACGGGCACATTGTAGTAATATCGAGATACCTCGTCTTGTATATCTTTTCTTTCAAATTGATTACAAAACCCCTTGATAATTTGAACAGTAACATCATTTCGGAGTGCTAGGCGGTCGCCTAGGTGGTCTTTTAAGTGGAACATATCTTCGCGACCAAATACTTGGAAGGTCTCTTCAAAATCAATCGCGGCAGGTTTTACTGGTTGATACTGATTATCTTCTAATATTTTTTCTGCAATGAGTCCCATTGACTTGAGTTTTTTAGTTTCAGTAACGTCCAAAAAAGAAAAGCCATAAGGGAGTCTTTTTCGTTGATAGTGATTGGGCATGATTATTTTAGGAAATCAAGGTTAAATAGTTTTTTGATTGGTTGAACCATAAAAGAAAGTAATGCTAAGCGGTTCATTTTAATTTTGGTCTCTTCGTGCATTACCATTACGTTGTCAAAAAATAAATCCACTATGGGCTTTGAAGTTGCGAGTGCAAGAAATATACCTTCATAATTTTTGGATGAATCGTGTGCATCTAACATTGCTTTCAAACTTTGGGCAAACTTATAGAGAGACTTCTCTTCCTCCTGAAGGAAATAATCTTCATTTACGCTGTGGTGTTTGGCAAAGGTTGTTGAAATTACTGTGTGCTCGTCTGCAACAAATACACCAGATACATTTTTCCCATTTTGAACATCATTCTGACCCACAGAGCTTGGGATGAAATCTGCTTGACTTTCACGTTTGTAGCTTTCCAGAATATTATTCATTCGTGTGAAGGCAGATACCAAATTGGCAAAACTTTTATTTTCTTTGAGTGCGTTCAAGGCCGACATTTTTAAATGTAAACGACAAATATTGTCATCAGAAGTAAAAAGAGATGCTTGGATCATCTTTTTATCAAAGCCATCTTTTTCGAAGATGCTGGTAAAGCGTGCTCTCACAAAATTCCAAATTTTATTGCAAAGTTCCTGAGAAGAAATCTCCTGTTTTTGAATAATTTTTTTGTAACAATTCAGAGACTTTTTCAAAATAAAAAGAAAAGGGAGTTGTATCTCATTTCTTATAATTATTTTGATAATATAGATGGTCTGCCTCCGTACTCCCAGTGGATCGTGGCCAGCACTCGGTTCTCTCCCAAGTAAAAATGAGCAAACAAGGTTATCAAATTTATCACAAAGTGATAGAAGGGTGCCCAACGGTGATTTTGGGTAGGCATCCCCTTGAAATCGTGGCAAATAATGTTCTTTTATAGCAAGACATGTATTAGGGTGTTCGTTATCGAGTGTCGAATATATTGAACCAATTTCACCCTGTAAACTATCAAACTCATATACAAGCTTTGTTGTGAGGTCTGCTTTGAGGAGATCACACGTTTTTTTGTAGTCGACATTTTTGTCGATCGAAAGAGAAGAATTTTCAAGAAAAATTTCAGCAAGTTCTTTCAGCCTCTGTTGCTTCTCAAGCATACTCCCTATCTTTTCTTGATGTGTGACACCTTTGAGGAGTTTGGTGTAGTCAGAAAGTGGCTTCTTTCGGTCTTCTTCAAAGAAAAACGCCCCATCGCTTAGCCTTGAAGCCAAAACTTTTTGGTTGCCCAAACAGATGTTTTCAAAACATATTTTTGTGTCGGTGTGTATATTTGCAACAATCAAAAACTTATTGGTTACTTTACCTTGTTTGTTTTGCAGTGGGAAATACCTTTGGTGTTCTTGCATTTCTGTTGTGATAATAATCTCAGGTAGGTCTAGAAAATTACTTGAGAACTCTCCTGTAAAAACCTTGGGACGTTCTACCAAAAAATTGACTTCTTGTAAAAGAGTAGGTTCTAAAATAGCCGTGAGGTTTTCTTGTTTTGCCTGATCAAGTAGTTTTTTTTTAAGAGACTGCAATCGTTCTTCTGCCTTGGGTATAATTCCATGTTGTTGGAGTGTCTCAAAATAATTTTGGACATTTGTCACAATAGTTTTTTCTCGGGTAATGTGATTGAGAATAATTTCTTGTTTTGAGGGTATCTCTTTCCAGAAAAAAGAACTTGTTTCAAACTTTTGTGGCTTTCCTTTGTAATGACAAAAATATTGTAGAATGGGCC
>CBDBLF010000025.1:0-46098 GCA_965206985.1 Spirochaetota bacterium
CAACCAAGTGCACTCGCGTTCTAATTTTGAGTATGTCGAATTCCCTTTGCTCTTTAAATTTGAACTAACTTTGACCTCTTTACCGCTTAATTTTTACATCGGTGGGGGGGTCAGTTTGTCTATTTTGCAGAAAGCGAATCGGGTGGATTTTTTTATTGCCAATAAACAAGAGACAACCATTGACTTGAAGAATCAATACAATATTCTCGACGTTAATACCTTGCTTGGGGGGGGAGTTGGTTTTGAGTTTATTTATGGTTATGAGGTACTTATCGAGGGACGGTATTCTTTTGGACTTTTGAATGCGGAAGTAGATTCTATAAACTCATTTCTTTTTCATAGAAATATCTACATTCTATTTGGAGTTGGTGTGCAAATTTAGTCAAGATAAAGATGACTTTCACCGCCAATATATCTTCTTGCTAGACCGGCAAAGTCCTCTTCTACAGAGTTGGTAAAATAGATTTGATTGCATGCAAGCTTTTTTTCCGCACAGCCTCACTTAGCACTCCTATCTTTTTGGCAATTATACTATTTTGCGCTTTACACTTTCCATATTCATATTATACATGGTTATGGACAAGATTAATACAGATAAAAAGATACAAGCAAGTCAAATAAGCTATTTTAAGCTTATGGATAAATTCCCAACTTAAAAATGCGTTCTGGGAATTTATGAGCAGGACTATTTTGTAAAATATATAGACAAAATATATAATTAAAAACGCCTGGTCACTAACGTATGGGTAAACGTTTATCATGGTGACTAAGTTCCACCCTACCATCCACTTTGCATTAAAGAGTTGTTTTTAGTAAACGCGTCAAATGGACTACGTAACATTTGGCATCACCCCCTTAATCTGTATTTAGCATAATAGAGATGTTATGTCACATATTTTATGTCAAGCCACATAAGCGTAAAATAGCATAATTGCCATCTTTTTTAAAAAACATATTGACAAAATAAAAAAGATGAGAAACAATGTGCTCTAAAAGAACATCTCCTTTGGCTATGCTCAAAAAGCCTGTGAAAAATGAACAAAGCATCAAATCTCAATCGCTAATTGGCGTCCATCCTGTGAAAACTTTCTCTTTTCCAGTAAACATCTCCTCTTACAAGACAGTATTTCTCTTTTTCTTTTTTTTCCTAGTTGTGAATCTGGGTACGCGACCAGCTTGGTCAAATTTGCTGTCTAGCCTTGAAGTGGGTGGAACACTTCAATTACCAGGGAGTAATTTATCTTCTATCTTGATTGATAAGAATAATGACAATATTGTCGACGGTATTGATTTTGATAATGATGGACTTGCCGATCTGGCAGTTTTAGACATAGGGCGCGAAAAAACAGTTGGTATTGATGAGAATAGTGATGGTTCTCCGAGTTTTTATATTACTGAATTGGAGGGAGGGGATTTAATAATTATAAATACTCTTGATCAAAAGATTGATGCTAGAGATAGTACCACTTTAATCAAAAAAATTTATATATGGGATGATTTAAGTTTTACGGGTGTAGGCAATTATAGTTTTACCTTTGGTGATTTTTCAAGTATTTTTCCCCTTGTTTTTGGAGGGGCACTTTACATAGACCTAGGTCTTGACGGTATACTTTCTAATCTAACAGGTCTGAAGCGACATTCTTGGTTTCCTGGTCTCCGTATCGCTGGTACGTACAACATTGGAAATTCAAGTGACTTCGTTTTCAAAACTTCGTTGATCGGTCTTCAAGCTGGTCCACTTTGGCATATTGAAATTCATTCAGAACATCATGGTTATTTTATGATTTCACCGCTTATTGGAGTGGCTAACCTGAGTTTACACGACGAGCGGGGTCTACGACAAGGTTTTTCCTTCGATGCTAATCTCTCCCTTGGCTATGAGTACCGTCTCGGTAGTGTCACTTTTAGCCTTGGTGCTATTGCGAAGTATATACTATCATCGCAAGGATTGTTTTTCCAAGTGGTGGCGTTTGGTGGTGCTGGCTTCAATATAAAGCTCTAATCAGAAAAAATTATACTGTAGATTTTCATTAATATAATTTTCGAGTAGGCTGATGTTCCCAGGGTCCCCTTTGAAAATATGTATTCCTAGGTAGTGTCGACCTCCCTTTTTGAAGAGTCTCATGATTTCGCAGCTCAGGTTAAGTTCTCTTCCAAAAATGGGCAGAATAATTTTGATTCGTCTAAATTTTTTTAAGTATTCAAACAATATCTGATCAAATATTTCGATGAGCATGCCTTCTATTGAGATATTAAGCACTCTGGTTTTCACTCCCCCCTTCGCAAAATAGGATTTCCAAATATTAATTTTTGTGAGCCCGTAAGAGAAAACAGAACAAATACTATGAAATTCTTCCGCAAGTGCTTTTTCAATCCGATATTTTTGAAATTGATTGGTTTCAATACGAGCGTATCCGATAATATTCTGATAGATATGAATAGGAGTCATAAGATAGGATACCAAAAACTCCTTTGAATCTTCTCTTTGTAATCCATAAATTTCACGAGAGGCCTTTAATTCACCAATTTTACCTACCCTCTTGCTATGATGGCCAAATAAATTAGTTAAAGAGCTAGAGGATAACTCATCGATATAGGATCCCGTCTTGGTTACATCTTGAATGAACACACTTTTTTGTGTTTCTAATAGAATTTTTTCATAAATAGTATACGTATCAGGTGTTTTTTCCCGGAAGGTCACAATTAAAAAATCATTAGCAATCTTTTTAATATTGTTAACAAGGATGTTATAGATTAATTTTAAAGAAGGTACCTCTTTGGCAACTTCTTGGATAAGATGAGGATATTTATTTTGTAAATCAATCTCAACTCCTTTATATCGAAATATTGTCGAATAAAGCAAATCAAATCGAATGAATAAGTCATCAAATTTAACTCTGGGATATTTTCGATCTTTGAGACAAGATAAATCACGAGGAAAATCTATGGTGATTTGCTCTGTAGGTGGTTTAATTATTTTAATCTTGCTAGAATAATATCCGTTTAGTATTTCGAAATAGATATTGCCAGATTTTTCTAATTTATACTCAAAATTAGGCACGTATAAAACAATTTGATTTGTTTCAATTTTAATAATTCTGACTTTATAAATGGTTTCCGCATGTAATAATGTAAAAATAACATTGTTATTTTTTAGTAGATACAAAATATTTGATATTCTTTGAGTGCTTTCGATGGGAAAACCAGAAGAAAAGTTTCTGAATCGATTTATTATGCTCACTTATTCAAGAACTTTACTAGGACAATCTGTACTCTTAAGGGCATTTTATATTTTTTTGCTTCTTTGTTCGGCCACCTTCTTAGGGTCTAACCAACAACGCAAGGCGAAGATGAAGCCATCATTAATTTTATCTAACATTTTCTTGTATTTTGCCAGCCTGTAATACCCATAGGCCATTAAGGGTTGATGTTTGGTGTAATAATAATGGTCTCCCAAACGTATTAGACCATCTTGATAATGAACAGCTTTGAAAATTCTTGATGCTTGATCAAAGTCGCCCTTATTGAAGGCCTGGTTACCCATACGAATTAACTCGACTCTTTTTTTAGCAGATATCCTGATACGTACCCTCCTTGAAGATCAACTTCCAAAATAAATATTTTAGAAAAATCTCAGTTCTTCTAAGTCAGAGTTAAACTAAAACGAGAGTAGACTTGTTAGCTGTTTTCGTTCTAATGAGACCCTACACATCATATTAGTGGTGCACACGTTCTGTATACACTTTTAGAATTTAAGTGGCTTTTTGCATAAGTTGCTGGGAGGTTGGGAAGGAACTAGGGTTTGGAATGTGGGTCGAGCGGTCTCCCAAACAAGAACAAGGAAAACAGTTTTTCTGTTTGGTAAAAAAATAATTTGAGAGAATACGACTATCCACAATATCAGGCCAGGATCAGTAAGAAGATAGCCGCTACTTCAGTTAGCTTCAGTGAAGCAATCTTTTGAAAGAAGAGATAATCGTATCAATGCTTTTTTGATTCAAATGCGGATAGATCGGGAGCAATACTCCTTTTTTATAAAGTCTTTCTGCGTTAGGAAATTCAATTCGTGAGAGTTGAAGTAGGCGGTGGAGTGGTTCGTAGGCAGTAATTTCTCTTGTTTCAATTTTCTTTTTTTTGAAAAATTCAATCACCTCTTCCTTGCTCTTTGTAGAAATAATAGGAAATGAGCCATACCCATCTGATTCAGGATAACGGAAAAAAGTTTGAAATGGGCTTTTTTCTATCTCTTTGAGATATAAGGTAGCAATTTTTTTTCTTTGCTCAAAGAGTGTTGTAAGTTTGTCTATTTGCTCAAGACCCATGGCCGCCTGATAGTCGGTGATGGTATAATCGTAACGAACACGATAAGATGAATGCAATATTTTCGTTGGATTACGCAAATCACTCGCTATTTGATATAATGACTTTACATTGGTCAAAAAAACAGAACCTTTACCCATAGTAACAGGCATCGTTCCTTCTAGGCTCAATAAAGCGATATCGGCATTGGTGCCAACGGACTTTCCCAGAAAGGACGCACCCGGAATTTCTGAGATATCTTCAATGATTTTGATTCTACCTTGGTATTTGTCGAAGGTTTGGTACAATGAATCATAGCTTTTAAACGAACCAAACCGATAAGGAAGTAAAACAATCTTTGTTCTATCAGTAATTGCCTCAGCGAGCGTGTCAACATCAGGGTGAAAAGAGTCTTTAGTGACATCAACAACTTTTGCAGTTGCCTTAAAATATCCAATGGCGTCTAAACCGGCCAAGGGAGCCAATGATGGAATGATAACTTCATCATCTTCTCTCAAACCGAGAGCCAAAAAGGCCAGATGATAAGCTGCATGATGCGAGGGCAATACAAGTGAATTTTTGAAACCAAAAGACTCTTTGCATTTTATTTCTAGCTGTTCAACAATCTTTCCAAATGAGATTTCGTCTCGGAAAATACAATTTAAAACGGATTTTAGCTCCTTGACTGTGATCGCCGGTTTAACAAAGGCAATACTATCTGTGGACGGACTCTTTAATTGATGAGACACTGACCTTGCCATATTATGTCACCTAAAAAAAATGAGAAAAGACAACAACTAAATATTTTTTATACTTCAGAAAAAAATAAAAATGAAATCATTTTGGGCGAAGTGTAGGAAAAAGAATTGCATCTTTGATTGATGCGCAATTATTAAAAAGCATAATCATTCGATCAATACCCAAACCAAGACCTCCCGTTGGGGGCATTCCCACCATGAGAGCTTCAATATAGTCTTCATCTAAGGGAAGGGTTTCTTCAGAGCCTTGTTCTTTCATATCTAACTGCACATTAAAGCGGTTTCTTTGCTCAATGGGGTCGTTGAGTTCACTGAAAGCATTTCCCATTTCACGCCCAACAATATACGGCTCAAATCTCTCGACAAGATGTTGATTTTCTGGAGAGATTTTAGCAAGAGGGGATATTATTTTTGGGTAGTGAGTAATGATCGTTGGTTGAATCAACTTGGGCTCCACATACTGAGAAAATATCTCATCAACAACCTCCCAAAAAGTGTGGGTATGCGAAAGGGTAAGCTTTAGATTTTGGGCCAAACTTTTTGCCTCGTCGCAAGAAAGGTTATCTTGTTCTAAAAAAGGAGCGAAGTCAATACTTGTTTCTGCATTTATAGAATCAAGATAAGTCATTTGTTTCCATGGCTTTTTCAAACTAATGGTATGCTTACCATAAGGGATATTTATTTTCCCATGAATTTCAAGTGCAATATGTTCAAAAATATCTTGTGTCAGTTCAAGCATCCCCCTATAGTCACTATATGCTTGGTATAATTCCATCATCGTAAACTCTGGGTTATGTTTTGTGCTAATTCCTTCGTTACGGAAATTTCGACTCATTTCAAAGACTTTCTCAAATCCTCCCACAATGAGTCGCTTTAAATATAATTCAGGAGCAACACGCAAATAAAGAGGAATTCCTAAGCTATTATGATAGGTTTCAAATGGCTTCGCAGCAGCTCCTGAAGCCACAGATTGAAGCATAGGAGTTTCTACTTCTATAAAATCACGATCAATCAAAAAGTCCCTGATGAGTTTAATAATTTGTGAGCGTCTAATAAAGCTTTCACGAACCTTATGATTCACTGCTAAATCAAGATATCGTTTTCGATAACGTGTTTCAACGTCAGAAAAAGAATCATATGTTTGACCCTCTTTTTCTTTGACAACAGGGATGGGAGATAAGTTTTTACTTAACATGGTAATAGATTTTGCTCGAATGGAAGCTTCCTTCGTTTTGGTTCGGAAAGGCTCCCCTTTTACTCCGATAATATCACCAATGTCAACACGCTTAAAAATAGAATAATCATTTTCGTTGAGTAACTGATTATTTGAGTAGATTTGGATTCTGGAATTTTCGTCTGAGATTAGCAGAAAGCCTGCTTTACCCATGGGGCGTTTACCCATCACCCGCCCAGCAGTACATACTTCGCCTGTTCCAAGGCAATCTTCTTGAGAAAAGCACCTTTTAAGGATAGCCTTGATTGAAAAGCTTCTTTTAAAGTTATTGGGGTAGAGGTCCACCTGATAAGCCCTAAGCTCTTCAAGTTTTTCAAGTCGTTTCTCTAAAGTATTTGTAACTCCTCGTTGGAGTTCATCGGTCATTGTTGTATTAACACGAGAAAAACATTCTTCTCAGATAATTTTTTTCACATCTTCGGGAGGTCTCCCTAAAACGGCTCGTTGCCCTCGTACAACAATAGGACGTTCTATTAAGAGAGGATACTTATGCAAATATTCTAACAACTCCTCATCACCTAAGTCTTTATTTTTCAGACCTAGATTTTTATAAAGAGGCTCAGATTTTCGAAATATCTCGCGAGGACGCTTCCCCATTTTTCTAAGAACTCCCGACAGTTCTTCTTTAGAAGGTGGGTTTTTCATATAATAGTGGATTTCAGGCTCAATATCTTTTTCTCGGATAATTTGAAGAGTCTCCCTACTCTTACGACATTTTGGATTAAAATATATCTCAACCTTTGAACTAAGCATCATGATACGCTAAAATTTGATGACACTTTGTCAAGCAGAATTGATTGTTTCTTTGGGAGAGAGAAGGATGATAGACCCCCCTACGACCATCATTAGTTGGTTCAGAATTGGTTCAAATCAAGTTATTTGGTTCAAAAGGCTTGGGTTTACTGGTAGAGCAAGTGAAAGACATTTTCCTAAAAAAGGTGCATCAAAAGGCCGACGTTAAATCATCAAATAAAACAGAGGTTCCTAATGAAGCACCCTTCTCAGGTTATTTGTCTAAACAGGTATTCGGCAGTAATGCGAAATAGGGTCGTGTCATATTTAATCAAAGTTTCCAATTAAAAAAGGAATTGACTTATCTCTCTTAAATTAAGGTTATGTCTCATTATGAACAAAAGAAAATATACCTTTGATACAAGTGGTTTTAGCTGTCAAAATACAGACTGCCATAAGTATCATAAGGTAAATGAAGGAAATGTGCGCTTTGCTTATATGTCTGGTAAGTACAAACAAATAGCCTATTTAAAGTGCACCGCTTGTGGTAGATGCTTTTCAGAGAATAAAGGCACTATTTTTTTTCGTCGCAAGAAAAGCAAAGAAACCATTACTCGGGTATTACAAAACACAGTTGAGGGCTGTGGTATTAGAGCTACCGGAAGAGTCTTTGGTATCAGCAAGGATACAGTTCTTGCTTGGGTTAAAGCAGCAGGTGAAGATTCACTAAAAGTTGAAAAAAAATATATACAAAAACCTGTCTTTCAATGAAATTCAATTAGACGAGCATTGGGGTTTTGTCTTTAAAAAACAATACAATCTATCAGAGACTGAGCGATTAAGTGATGAAATAGGGGATATCTGGACTTTTACTGCAGTATTGCCTGTAGAAAAGCTCATTTTAGCGCATATAACAGGCAAGAGGACCTCAGTGAATGCTAGAAAGTTACTGACCAAGGTAAAAACAAGAAGTAAGCCAAAGAGGGAAGATAAATTCTTGATTACCTCTGATGGATATGAGGGATATAGTGATGCCATTCTTTCAGTTTATGGTAAATTTGACTCAATGACTAGAAAGCTTCAATCACCCAAATCTCTATGTTATGGGCAAATAATTAAGAGAATAGAAAAAGGGAGATGTAAGGAAGTTGACAAATCTCTAATCTTTGGTGATCAAAAGCTACTAGATGAATATATTGCAAACTCTTCAGTAAGTCATCAGATGAACACCTTTGCTGTAGAAAGGAATAATTTGACTCTTCGCCAACACAATCATAGAATAGAGCGTAAAAGTCAGGGTTTTTCAAAAAAATTCAAATATATGCAGGGGCATAATTCTTTTGTTGCTAATTATTACAATTTCTGCCTTCCACATTCAAGTCTAGCTGAGTATGAGGGAGGAAAACCAATTCAAATCACCCCAGCAATGGCTACAGAAATGACGAATCATAAGTGGTCTATACAAGAATTATTCATCGCAAATAGAAACTTTGATTAAATATGACACGACCCGAAATAGTAAAGACAAAAAGTTATACAGAATGCAAATGGTTCATTATGCCAAGAAGCATGGTTTCAAGCCAACAGCCAGAATGTTTAAAACGACTGTAAAAACAGTAAAAAAGTGGTTTCGTAGGTTTGAATCAGAGAAATACGTTGGCTTGGAAGACAAGAGCCACGCTCCACACTACTCACCACATGCAATCACAGACTTTGAAAAGGCTTATGTTTGCTTTCTTAAAAAGAAACGTCGAGGCTTTGGTGCTCAGGAACTGAAGAATGTTTACCAACTAGACTTGAGTGTCAAGGCCATTCGCAGAGCGTGGAGGGAGCAAGCATTCTTGAAAAAAAAGCGTAGAAAACATAAAACGAAGCAAAATTTGCGTGAAATTAAGAAATTATGGGGTTTATTTAAGCAATTTGACGTAGATACGAAGCATTTATACGATATTCCTGAGCTTTGGCCTTATATTCAGGAAAATATTGTACCGAAATATCAATATACCTTCAGAGAAGTTTTTTCTGGCTTACAATTTCTAGCTTTTGCAGATGAGTATAATATGGCATACTCTTGTCTGTTTATGGAGGTAATTTTAGATCATCTTGTAAAATCAGGGGTTGATTTAAAGAAAAATAATACGAGAGGGCAAACAGATAATGGCTCAGAGTTTATTGGTGCTTGGAATAAAAAAGGAGATTCGGAGTTTACAAAAGTATTAGCCAGTTATGGTGTGCAACACCAGACGATCCCTGCTGGAGCGCATACTTGGCAGTCTGATGTTGAAACGACTCATAGATTGATTGAGGATCACCTTTACCTGAATGAAACGTATAATTCAAGAGAAGACTTTCTCAACAAAGCTGGCTCCTATCTATTGATGTTCAATTCAATAAGAAAAAATTCTTACAAAGAGAATAAATCGCCCTGGCAGCTGATCCGAGAGGAAAGCACAACTATTGACAAACAAATATTAAATTTACCACCGTTTCGACTGGACTATTTATTTCAAAAGATGCCAATGGTCGTAGGGGGGTACAATCCTATTCTCCATCCCTAAAAAGTTAGGGCTGTGGGTCGTGTCATATTTAATCAAAGTTTCCAATTAAAAAAGGAATTGACTTATCTCCCTTAAATTAAGGTTATGTCTCATTATGAACAAAAGAAAATATACCTTTGATACAAGTGGTTTTAGCTGTCAAAATACAGACTGCCATAAGTATCATAAGGTAAATGAAGGAAATGTGCGCTTTGCTTATATGTCTGGTAAGTACAAACAAATAGCCTATTTAAAGTGCACCGCTTGTGGTAGATGCTTTTCAGAGAATAAAGGCACTATTTTTTTTCGTCGCAAGAAAAGCAAAGAAACCATTACTCGGGTATTACAAAACACAGTTGAGGGCTGTGGCATTAGAGCTACCGGAAGAGTCTTTGGTATCAGCAAGGATACAGTTCTTGCTTGGGTTAAAGCAGCAGGTGAAGATTCACTAAAAGTTGAAAAAAAATATATACAAAAACCTGTCTTTCAATGAAATTCAATTAGACGAGCATTGGGGTTTTGTCTTTAAAAAACAATACAATCTATCAGAGACTGAGCGATTAAGTGATGAAATAGGGGATATCTGGACTTTTACTGCAGTATTGCCTGTAGAAAAGCTCATTTTAGCGCATATAACAGGCAAGAGGACCTCAGTGAATGCTAGAAAGTTACTGACCAAGGTAAAAACAAGAAGTAAGCCAAAGAGGGAAGATAAATTCTTGATTACTTCTGATGGATATGAGGGATATAGTGATGCCATTCTTTCAGTTTATGGTAAATTTGACTCAATGACTAGAAAGCTTCAATCACCCAAATCTCTATGTTATGGGCAAATAATTAAGAGAATAGAAAAAGGGAGATGTAAGGAAGTTGACAAATCTCTAATCTTTGGTGATCAAAAGCTACTAGATGAATATATTGCAAACTCTTCAGTAAGTCATCAGATAAACACCTTTGCTGTAGAAAGGAATAATTTGACTCTTCGCCAACACAATCATAGAATAGAGCGTAAAAGTCAGGGTTTTTCAAAAAAATTCAAATATATGCAGGGGCATAATTCTTTTGTTGCTAATTATTACAATTTCTGCCTTCCACATTCAAGTCTAGCTGAGTATGAGGGAGGAAAACCAATTCAAATCACCCCAGCAATGGCTACAGAAATGACGAATCATAAGTGGTCTATACAAGAATTATTCATCGCAAATAGAAACTTTGATTAAATATGACACGACCATATTTCTGGTCGTGTCATATTTAATCAAAGTTTCCAATTAAAAAAGGAATTGACTTATCTCCCTTAAATTAAGGTTATGTCTCATTATGAACAAAAGAAAATATACCTTTGATACAAGTGGTTTTAGCTGTCAAAATACAGACTGCCATAAGTATCATAAGGTAAATGAAGGAAATGTGCGCTTTGCTTATATGTCTGGTAAGTACAAACAAATAGCCTATTTAAAGTGCACCGCTTGTGGTAGATGCTTTTCAGAGAATAAAGGCACTATTTTTTTTCGTCGCAAGAAAAGCAAAGAAACCATTACTCGGGTATTACAAAACACAGTTGAGGGCTGTGGCATTAGAGCTACCGGAAGAGTCTTTGGTATCAGCAAGGATACAGTTCTTGCTTGGGTTAAAGCAGCAGGTGAAGATTCACTAAAAGTTGAAAAAAAATATATACAAAAACCTGTCTTTCAATGAAATTCAATTAGACGAGCATTGGGGTTTTGTCTTTAAAAAACAATACAATCTATCAGAGACTGAGCGATTAAGTGATGAAATAGGGGATATCTGGACTTTTACTGCAGTATTGCCTGTAGAAAAGCTCATTTTAGCGCATATAACAGGCAAGAGGACCTCAGTGAATGCTAGAAAGTTACTGACCAAGGTAAAAACAAGAAGTAAGCCAAAGAGGGAAGATAAATTCTTGATTACCTCTGATGGATATGAGGGATATAGTGATGCCATTCTTTCAGTTTATGGTAAATTTGACTCAATGACTAGAAAGCTTCAATCACCCAAATCTCTATGTTATGGGCAAATAATTAAGAGAATAGAAAAAGGGAGATGTAAGGAAGTTGACAAATCTCTAATCTTTGGTGATCAAAAGCTACTAGATGAATATATTGCAAACTCTTCAGTAAGTCATCAGATGAACACCTTTGCTGTAGAAAGGAATAATTTGACTCTTCGCCAACACAATCATAGAATAGAGCGTAAAAGTCAGGGTTTTTCAAAAAAATTCAAATATATGCAGGGGCATAATTCTTTTGTTGCTAATTATTACAATTTCTGCCTTCCACATTCAAGTCTAGCTGAGTATGAGGGAGGAAAACCAATTCAAATCACCCCAGCAATGGCTACAGAAATGACGAATCATAAGTGGTCTATACAAGAATTATTCATCGCAAATAGAAACTTTGATTAAATATGACACGACCATATTTCTAACAATAAAAATGCTTGCCATTCCCAGGGATATTTTATACCATGTCCTCATGGGGACGCATTTGGTTTCGACTGCCATCGTCCATTTTTGTGAAAAGCATGTGAAGTACTCCCTCTTCTAAAAAGGGAAAGGCTACTAAATGCCAATAATTTAGAATACGCTGAAGCTGCTTAGTATGCACTCAGGCCGTCGCATTCATTCTCCTTCAGACGAGTGCGATGGTTCGATTTATGAAGGATAGGTGTCAGACAGCGGGGTTCTGATTCCCGAAATAAAACCTGCTAAGGAGGGCTTCAGTTTGTTTGTGAGACTGATCTTCTCTAAAATAAACCACAAACTAAGCATGTAGAAAGCTCAAAATTGAGTGGTAGGACGCGGGTTCAAATCCCGCCGTCTCCGTTACAGCGTTCTTTAGTGTTTTAAAGTGGATAGTGTCCTCTTGCATTAGAGACCTGCGTATTTTTTGGAATGATTAAAATTTTTGCCTTAAACCAACCGTCTTCTTCAACCTTAGAAACTCCAGCAAGCAGATCTTCTAAACAGGGTATTTAACCCTAAGTTAACAAGTATTAACGATAAGAAGAACAACAGGCTACCCATTTTTTAGAAGATCGTCAAGCAACTTTTGCATGTCTTTCGCTAACCAGTCGTTGGGATCACCGTCACTCATGTAGTCTATATGAGCTCTATACTTTTTAACATAGTGATCTTTGTCTTCTGGAAACATCTTGGCCATAATGACTTCTGCCTGAGGAGGAGGACCATATTCGTAAAAACCAGCCTGGAATTTATCATCAGTTAGAAGACTGCTGTAGACTTCTTTTTTACGTTCGTCATGAGTCCAGTTAAACCAATTCTGACGTATGCTGTCATGGAGTTCGTAGTCTCCACGACGCTCAACATCTAAGATTTCTTGTCGCTGTTCTTCTGACAAAGAAGCAAAATGTGCCTCACGTTTCTCTTCGACGATGCGTCCATGTTCTAAAAACTCTGCAATGTCTTTTTTGGCCTCAAGTACCTCTGCTTCTGTGGCTTTTTGATATCCAACACCCTCAGTCATCTGCTACCTCCTCCAGTCGGATAACGGGCAATTCATTTGTTGTTCAAACATCCACAACCCGAAACTTTGTATTCGCTCGAAATAACACTTCCAACTCTTTTGGTTTTCTTGATATACCTGAAATGTCTTTACCCGTCAAGCCTTTTATGATGAGCTTTACGTTATGGTGCTTGTCTTTGGTGACAGACTTTCCTTTTGGTGAAGAAATAAAGCTCGTCTCTGTGACAACCTTATCTTTCTTATATTTTTTGGTCGTGTCATATTTAATCAAAGTTTCCAATTAAAAAAGGAATTGACTTATCTCCCTTAAATTAAGGTTATGTCTCATTATGAACAAAAGAAAATATACCTTTGATACAAGTGGTTTTAGCTGTCAAAATACAGACTGCCATAAGTATCATAAGGTAAATGAAGGAAATGTGCGCTTTGCTTATATGTCTGGTAAGTACAAACAAATAGCCTATTTAAAGTGCACCGCTTGTGGTAGATGCTTTTCAGAGAATAAAGGCACTATTTTTTTTCGTCGCAAGAAAAGCAAAGAAACCATTACTCGGGTATTACAAAACACAGTTGAGGGCTGTGGCATTAGAGCTACCGGAAGAGTCTTTGGTATCAGCAAGGATACAGTTCTTGCTTGGGTTAAAGCAGCAGGTGAAGATTCACTAAAAGTTGAAAAAAAATATATACAAAAACCTGTCTTTCAATGAAATTCAATTAGACGAGCATTGGGGTTTTGTCTTTAAAAAACAATACAATCTATCAGAGACTGAGCGATTAAGTGATGAAATAGGGGATATCTGGACTTTTACTGCAGTATTGCCTGTAGAAAAGCTCATTTTAGCGCATATAACAGGCAAGAGGACCTCAGTGAATGCTAGAAAGTTACTGACCAAGGTAAAAACAAGAAGTAAGCCAAAGAGGGAAGATAAATTCTTGATTACTTCTGATGGATATGAGGGATATAGTGATGCCATTCTTTCAGTTTATGGTAAATTTGACTCAATGACTAGAAAGCTTCAATCACCCAAATCTCTATGTTATGGGCAAATAATTAAGAGAATAGAAAAAGGGAGATGTAAGGAAGTTGACAAATCTCTAATCTTTGGTGATCAAAAGCTACTAGATGAATATATTGCAAACTCTTCAGTAAGTCATCAGATGAACACCTTTGCTGTAGAAAGGAATAATTTGACTCTTCGCCAACACAATCATAGAATAGAGCGTAAAAGTCAGGGTTTTTCAAAAAAATTCAAATATATGCAGGGACATAATTCTTTTGTTGCTAATTATTACAATTTCTGCCTTCCACATTCAAGTCTAGCTGAGTATGAGGGAGGAAAACCAATTCAAATCACCCCAGCAATGGCTACAGAAATGACGAATCATAAGTGGTCTATACAAGAATTATTCATCGCAAATAGAAACTTTGATTAAATATGACACGACCTATTTTTTTAAAAATGAATCTAGAATCATCTCTTTTACCAAGATATGACGGTAGCTAACTCCTGGATAGTCGGGTAGTCTGGCAAGGGAGGCATCCAGCACTCGTTTGAAAGCTCTGTTGAAAGGAGTACTAAGCCCTTCACGGGTGCCTTTATTTAATTTTTCAGCAATACTGGGGTTTGTGTAATTCCAGATAGCTTTTAGATGCGTTGATTCTAAAGATGGGTTTCTAAGCCTCACCTCGTCAGAGACATTGTCTACCAAACGGTTCTCCAGAAAAGTATTGATGTCGGTATTGGATATCTCTGGAATGGCTTCTAAAGAATGAGCAGGGATGTATTTTCGTTCAGCCTCAACTGGAGAATCTGCAGGCTCTGGGAAACAACGGCAATTATAATCTTCTCCTGTGTGCAGTCTTTTAACAACGCTGTTTACAAGAATTTCTAGAGGCTCTGACCATTTATGGTAGGTGCCCTCAAGGGCGGCATGTGTATCTCTTAGCCGGTTATCTCTTACCGTCGCCAAATATAGCCCTCAAATCCCGCTGATGTTTGGTTGACTTGATTCACACGACCAAAAAACTTAGAAGCCTGATCACGACCCCAAAACTTGGCCGTGCGACGATCTACCCCCAACGCCTTATTGAAGCTCTTGGTAAGCTCGGCATTTGATCTTCCCTGAAGAACACCTTCTCTGCGAAGAAGAAAAAATAATGGTTGCTAATCTGAATTCGTACTCTAGTTTAACAAGGGTCACCGTCATATGAGGAAACTTTCAATTCATATCTTTTGTGTCTATTTCCTGCTGTTGGGATTAAGCGATCTATGGGGTGGGCATGTTCATCATACGGGCAATCATGGTGCTGATAAACTTCACCTAGAGAATCATTCAGAGAGCAAACACCATCATGAAAAACTTAAAGAGGTTGCAAGCCAAGACCATTGTGTCCAACATTGCAGTGTTGAAAATATTCTTGAACATCTTCTGGAAGATAAGACTTTCTCCAACGTTGATGTTTTTGATTTTGGTAGCAAGCAATGTGAAGGTACAACTCTTGCCTTTTCGGAATCCCCATTAAGCCCTGTATCAAAATCGCTATATGATTATTCGAGTACAATCCCACCGCCTTTTGAAAGTCAGTGGGCAACAATCACTACAAGCCCTAGACCTCCCCCTTTCCTAAGCTAAAAACAATCTTAATAATGGCCTTTTCTTTAACTGAGATGGTACTAGTACGTTTTTCCAATTAGAAGGAGGGAAAGATGCGTTATAACAATGTCATTATATCTTGTTTAGCAATTTTGCTATCAGTGAGAAGTTTGGTTAGTAGAGAAGTAGATTGCAACAAAATCGCTAATACCAAGCAACTTGTACAATGTGCTTTGCTAAACCACCCAGAGTTACAGACACTCAAGCTTGAGAAAAGCCAGAAGTCTGAATTAAAAACTATAGCAAGCCAAATCCCTAACTTAGAGCTGAGTTCAAGAGTACTTTATGGTACGACAAACTCAACAATTGGTGGAGAGTTTGATTTAGAGCACACTTTTGAATTAGGCGGCAAGCAGTCGTCCAGGGTTGATCAAGCGGAAAAAATTTTATCAGTCTTTGACCAGAAAACCCTTATCAAACAGCAAGAAGTAGTCATCGAATTACTGCTAACCTTACACCGAATCCGTCAGTTAGATCATGAATTGGAACTGTTTGAGGAGTCAAGCAAGACCTATTCTTCGGTTCGGCGAAAATTTAAAAAAAGACCAAGATTAAGCCCTGATCAGGAAATGAGTGCAAACATCTACTTGCTTGCCATTAACGAAAACAAGCAACATATTCGCATATTAAAAAGCGAACATTTGTATCTGTTGCAAAAGATCAGACTTTTTCTCGGTAATAAATCTTTGAAAGTTGAAACCTTACTGCCAAAGGCATACACTGTTTGGCCTACTATTGGCTTGGGCAATTTGGGGAAAAGTCCATTTTTGATTCTCTCTAGGAAAAAAGTGAACCTTAGCGAATCATTGTATAATCTGGAAAAGTCACTAGCTTGGCCAAATCTAAAAATCGGCCCTGCTTTCGATTTCCAGCGTGATTCAAATGGCTTCCAACCTAATGCCGGTGCCAACTTTTCTTTCACCGCTCCCTTGTATCACCAGAATCAGGGGCAAAAGAAATACGCCAAGAAAGGAGTTCAAGTTTCTAAATTAAAGGCGAAGCAAATCAAACAGAGGTTAGTTTTGCTTAGAGACTCTTTTTTTAAGATATATCAGAACTCTACAAAGTCTTTGAATATTCAAAAGACATTGAAACTCGTTGAGTCGAAACATAAAAGACTTCATCAACTATTGCGGCGGGGTATTGTTCATACCTCGCTAGTTATTGAGCTACACAGACAAGAGTTCCAGTTAATTAAAGCCTCACATGAGAATGAACTTAATGCTCTTAGGGCACTTTGGGGCATTTACTCGATCTATGGAACGATCTTTAAAGAGACAACGAAATGAAAACACTTACTAGAAATGTTATTTATGCTATTGTAATCTCCATCTCGATCAGTTGCTCAGAAACAACTAAAGACCCTGAGAATGAAAGCCATAGCGAGGTTCGTCATGAAAAGAAACATGGGAAAAAACATGGATTGAATGAGGAACATGGAAAAGATCATGATCAAGAACACTCCAATAAGGATTCGCATAAAGACGAGGAACACTCTGATGAACACGGACATCAAGAAGAAACCAAGTTTGGGGACGGAAAGGCGACCACCAAAGCAGATGAGAAAAAGGGTATCCAATTAGCAAATCATGTAATTGAACTCCTGAAAATCGAAACGAAGCCGTTACGAAAATATTCCTCTGCCAAATATGATTATCGAGTTCCTAAGTCGAGTTTGGTTTACTTTGAAGATAACGTAGCCATCTACTACAAGCGGGAGAATTGGTATAACCTGCGGAATGTTAAAATTCGTAGCGAACGAGGTTCCACAGTTTTGATATTCACAAAGCATCTACGAAAAACAGATCATTTAGTAATAAATGGTGTCCCACTTCTTAGATTAGCACACCTCGAAGCCTTTGGCGCTTCCGGTGAAGGTCATGGGCACTAGGATGTTGTTTCACAGACCTCTTTATAGCGAAGGAAAAATATTATGAATAGGTTAATTCGATTATCCGTGGAAAATACAACTTTTGTTTACCTTATGGTTTTGCTCATACTATTATTCGGTTGGTTCTCCTATCAAAGTTTACCAATCGACGCCATACCAGACATTACCAATGTTCAAGTTCAGATTAATACCAATGTAGGTGCTCTGAGCCCTGATACAGCAGAGTCAAGCGTAACCTATCCAATCGAAAGTGTTATGGGAGCGATTCCTGGTGCGCAAACCATTCGCTCAATTACTCGATTTGGAATTTCACAAGTGACTGTAGTCTTTAAGGAAGGCACAGATATCTATCTCGCCAGGCAAATGGTGACAGAAAAATTGCAGTCAATTGATCTGCCGGAAGCTGTGCAACCAGAACTCGGGCCAATATCAACCGGACTTGGGGAAATATATTTTTATACCCTCGAAGCCAAAAAGATAGAAAGCAATCCAAAGAAACGACTTAAGCAATTAATGGAGCTTCGAACTATCCAAGAGTGGCAGATAAAGCCTCGTCTTTTGCTAGTAGAAGGCGTGGCCGAGGTAAACTCAATCGGCGGGTATCCTAAAGAAATCTATGTCAAGCCAAAACTTTCTAAGCTAAGTAACTATGGCCTTGATTTCGAATCTATTGTCACTGCCCTTAGAAAGAACGGTTTTAACACTGGTGGTGCTAATATTGAACAAACCGCAGAACAAATATTAGTTCAAGGGTCTGGTCTCTATCGAAGTATCAAAGATATTAAACAAGTTCCGATCACCCAATTACAAAACTTTGATACAATCAGCATTGAGGACATTGCTGATGTAGACTATGAAAAGAAAATTCGTACTGGAGCAGCTACCTACAACGGCGAAGAAGGAATTATCTGTACTGTCTTCATGCTATTAGGTGAGAATAGCCGAACCGTCTCAATATCAATCGATGAAAAGGTTAACGAACTACAAAACTCATTACCAGAATGGGTAGAGCTAAAGACAATCTATAATCGTTCTGAATTGGTCAATGCGACTATTAACACCGTCATTCATAACTTATTGTTTGGAGCTATTTTGGTAGCGATTATTCTGTTGTTGCTTGTTGGCAATTTTAGAGCTGTGTTGATAACTGCCTTTACCATTCCATTGGCTCTACTAGCAACCTTGATCGGAATGAACTTGGCAGGCATCTCTGGCAACTTGATGAGTCTAGGCGCACTAGACTTTGGTATCATCATAGATGGTGCTGTTATTGTGGTGGATAACTGTGCCAGAGCAGTAAGAAATAGAGCCAATAAAAAGAAAAAAACTTTAACCAGGGAAGAAATTAAAGCAACAATTATAGAGTCAACATCTGAAATCAGGCGGGTCGCTGGTTTTGGTCAACTTATTATCGCAATCGTGTTCTTGCCAATCATGGCCTTAACGGGAATCGAAGGCAAAATGTTTAAGCCGATGGCAAGTGCCTTTTTCTTTGCCTTAATTGCTGCCTTTATCTTGGCTTTTACGATTGTGCCTGCATTGGCAGGGGCGTTCCTATCAGGCAAACCCAATAAACTAAACAAGACAGATGAAACCTTTCTAATGAAATGGATTTCCCGTCTCTACACGCCCATTTTGAAGTTTGCATTAAAAAGAAAACTCTATTTGATTTGTTCAGCCTTGGTCCTTCTGGTTGGTGGAATTTTAGTGTTCTTTAGAATGGGCAGTGAGTTTATCCCTAAGCTTTATGAGGGTTCGATTGCAGTACAATTTGTACGCCCAGTGAATATCAGTCTCACCCAATCTGTCAAATTACAAAAGATTAGTGAAAGGAAGATCAAAGAATTTGCTGAAGTAGAATCAGTCTTTGCCAGAATTGGCACCGCTGAAATCGCTACTGATCCAATGGGAGTGAATTTAGCAGACACCTATATCATGCTCAAGCCAGAGAGCCAATGGCCAAAGATTGAAGGGAAAAGAAGAGATAAGGACGAGCTTCGTAAGGCTATATCCACCAAACTGCAAAAAAGAATTCCAGGCCAAAGAATCTTAATGACTCAGCCAATAGAAATGAGATTTAATGAGCTTTTGGAAGGCGTTCGGGGCGATATCTCTTTAAAGATTTTTGGAGACGACCTTTCCATCTTAGAGAAAAAATCTCTAGAAGTAGTCAAAATTTTACGTGGCATAGAGGGTATTGGTGAAGTTGAGTCGGAATTACAAGGTACGTCTCCTCTGCTTAGTATAACTCCGAAAATGTCTGTACTCAAACAGTATGGTATTGCGAAGGCTTCTGTTCTAAATACTGTCGAGGCAGCCATTGGCGGCGAACTATCTGGACATATGTACGAGGGTGTTATCAAATACCCGATAGTTGTCAGGCTAGAAGATCGCTTAAGAGAAAGTACTACAGCCCTCAAGCGGATACCGGTTTCCGTCGGCCAGAACTTTACTGTGCCGATATCTGATCTTGCAAATTTCAACTACAAGGAAATCTACGGTACGATCAAAAGGGAAACTTCGCAAAGAAGAGTTGCTGTATTGATAAATCTAGATGGAAGGGATACACAAAGTTTCGTTGAAGAAGCTAGAAAACAAGTAGCAAAACAAGTTAAGCTCCCAGCCGGTTACTATCTGGAATGGGGCGGTAGTTTCAAGAACCTACGATCTGCAAAAAAAAGATTGATGTTTTTGGCTCCTATGATATTGCTTGTAGTGATCTTTATGATCTATTCCGCATTTCGCAATTGGATGCAAACTGGCTTAATTCTGTTAGGGATTCCCTTTGCCTTAGCTGGAGGTATCGCAGGTCTACTATTTATGGGTCTTCCATTTAGTGTTTCGGCATCAGTGGGATTCATCGCTCTATCAGGAGTGGCTGTTCTAAATGGCATCGTTTTGATTGGGTTTCTTAATCAACTCAAGATAGCCGGAGAGACGGGAACAAAACTTATAGTGCAAGGTACGTCTCTGCGCTTAAGGGCCGTGATGATGACGGCACTAACTGATATTTTGGGTTTTCTGCCAATGATGCTAGCTACAGGTATGGGAGCCGAAGTGCAACGACCTTTAGCCACTGTGGTTGTAAGCGGAATTTTCACATCAACTGTATTGACTTTGATTATTCTACCGATTCTGTACAATCTCTTAGAAAAAAAAATGAAAGTCAAAGAAAACCAAGTGGCACATTAAAAAAAGGTAGATATGGGGGACTTCTGTCCCCCGGTTAAAGACACGGTTTTGCGAGCACGATAGTACAGAAAATAGCTGTTAGATGTCTATACCCACAATAGAATGAAGTTAAAACCACATTAACTGCGAATGAATCGAACAAAACCGAACAAAATTTACGGAAAAACCCTAGTTTTAGAGCCTTTTTCGGTGATTTTTACACGCTGTAGGTAAGTTTTTAAAGTGAAATCAGTGAAACTTACCCGTATACGGTGAAAATAATGTTCGGAAATGAGCAATACAGACGTGATAATCGAGCGCAAGCGGGGGGATCAAATAATTAAAATAATAAAACTTCACCATTATTAATTCTAATTTAATCTCTTTTTTTCTTCTGATCAAACGCTTTCCTTGGGGCATCATATGTAACATGACTAGGAGGACCTTCGCTTACTCATCAAATCAATTGTTTCCTCCTTATGCAAAATTCATTTCTTTTTTGATTGTATTGATCATTAAAAGAACTTCGGGGGCTTGAATGGAGCCGTAAGCTCTAAGACTAGATTGCATCACACCCTCGATGCGAGTCAGTAGGTTCTTATTGAGCCCAGCACGCTTAACACCGGTTTTTTCCAAAATAAAAAGCCAGACTTCTTCAGCTGTTACATACTTATCTTGGGGAGTGTTCGTTTTTGTTGTTGGTCTTTTGCCTTTCAGGGGAGGCTGAACTATTTTTGCCTCATTACTGGCATGAGGTCGCTTATTGTGAGAATTTTTTTTATCTTTTGCCCTTCTTTGACTGCTTCTTCTTGTCTTAACATTGCGTCTGTTTTGGGGTATGATTTGAATTGATCGTGAATGATTACTTCGTGTGCACCTTCTGGATTGGCTTGGTAGATGTTACCGACTGTCGCATCGACCATCATGCAATAGTTAGAGTATGGAGACACAAGCCTGACTGCGTTTGCTTTTTCTGCCTTGAGGATATGAGGTCGTTTGTCTTTTATGATTCTTCTGTGGTGCTACCAGTCGTCTTGAGGAAGCCCGCAATCCTCATCAAATCACGCTTAAATATTTTGGGTGTATTTACACGAGCTTTGCCGTTGTTCATCCTCAACATTCTTGTGTGTGCAATATGCTTTTGAGAAGCCTTGATCTCTTCTTCTTCTACATCGCATTTAGTCTTTTTGAGATAGTAGAAAATTGATCCTATTGTGAGTATTAGTATTGATTCTATTATTGTATAAAATTCTCCATTGTGGAAATTTCTTCACACAGCAGTCTCGCTAATTCTCGAGAAAATATTTTTATCGAAATTTTTTTATTATTCGATAAAATAATGTGAGTATCGTTGACTTCAAAATTATTTTGATCCCCTTGAATATCTTCACTCAAAGTTTCTTTTGTGAGATTTCATATTATCAATAAAGTTTAATGAAATTTCACAATTATTTTAAAGAAATATGGTTTCTCAAAGAATAAGTTTAATTATTCAAAAAACAGGTCTTCAAATAATAGATTTTACAAAGAAGGCGGGTATTAATCAGTCTACTGTACACGATTTACTCAAACATAGAGTTAAAAATATTTCAGGAGAAATTGTTGTTAAGATTCAAAATGGACTACGTAACATTTGGCATCACCCCCTTAATCTGTATTTAGTATAATAGAGATGTTATGTCACATATTTTACGTCAAGCTATATAAGCGTAAAATAGCATAATTGCAGAAGAAATAACCTGGCAACAACCATATTTTCCGCACAGCCTCATCAATGGCCCTGAAGAAATTATAGTTTACACTAAAATTCAAATATAACATGAATCCATATGGATTTGACGAATGAACAGCGGGCTGAGGTCACTAGTTTACAAAAGGTGGTCAAACAATGTGAAGGTGTTATACGCACTTCACAAAATTCTGAAATTCTTAGACGAGTGAAGGTTGACTTAAAAAAAGCCAAAGACCGCTTAGAATATTTGTGTCCAGAAGGTATTCCTGCAAAATTGGTCTCTTCTGGCAAGGTTTCAGAAAAGAGACCAACACTTGAAGCTATTATTAAAAATTACTCGATAATATCACAATTTCCGATTCAAAAGCTTTCTCCCAACTGCGAAAATGATGACATTAATTTTTTAACAACCATCATCAGAACATGGGACATGCGTTTGTCCCCTGCTCTTTCTGAGCAGTACGTTACGTTAGATTTTTCGATAGTTTCCGAGAGAGATGCCTTTCATGTAGAAATTGAAAACCTCAAATGGCAAATGAAAACCCTTGCCGACTCAATTGAAGATTACACTCTAGCGGTCAGACCAGAATCAAAAGAACAATTACGCGAAATTAAAGTGCGCCAGTCAAGAAGCTTTATAACCACAGGTTCAAATTTTTTAAAAAAACTCTATAATTTCTGGAATCGAGTTTACCAAGACGCTGTTAATACAGGCTATCTGTGTACAAACCTTAACTCTGTACTCCATCTTGGCCCAGGTTTGGAAGTGTTGCCTTTTCTAGAAGGCCAAACCATTACAGACGTATTAAAAGTATTGACGACCTATCTGCAAGAAGCATTATCACTCTTAAACCCGCCAAATATATAGACATATATGATTCAAATCGAAAATTTAACAAAACAATACGGTAGCCTTTTAGCTGTGGATGATCTTAGTTTCACAATCGAAAGAAATGAAGTTGTGGCTCTGCTTGGGCTAAATGGTGCTGGAAAAACAACGACTTTACGGGTACTCACTGGTTTCTTAAGCCCAACAAGGGGAGATATACGCATCAATTCATTTGACCTATTTCACCAGCCGATGGAACTCAAAAAACAATTTGGCTATCTTCCCGAAACTCCCGCTCTGTATCCCGATATGCGGGTCAAAGATTTTTTGAAATATATGTATCGTATTCGCCTCTACACGAAGGAGGGCGAAGAGGAGGCCATTGAAAGTGCTCTCCAAAAAACAAATATTTCTGATCGTTCCTGTGATTACATTGAGAACCTCTCCGCCGGTTATCGAAAACGAGTTGGAATGGCCCAGGCACTTGTACATAACCCTCCCGTTCTTATTTTGGATGAACCAATTTCTGAGTTAGACCCTCTGCAAATTATTGAGATGAGAAATCTCATTATCTCCCTCAAAAAAGAACATACCATATTAATTTCGAGTCATATCCTCGGCGAGGTCTCAAAAACTGCTGACAAATTTCTTTTCATCAATAAGGGAAAGCTTATTCGCGAAGAAACCAGTATCTCTCTTAAAAATAAGAACCTGTCTTTAGAGAGTTTATTTATTGAAGTCAACCAGAACTAATCTCTCAAGGAGTCAAATTTCAAAAATTTTTCTTTCACCCTCTTTGCTATATTTTTGGGGCAAGCACTTCTTCTCTCATGCCGTAGCAAGAAAGAGTTTGTCTTTTCAAAAATTCAAGATGTAATTCGAGATGATTTTTGGCTTGATGATGACACTTTACAGCTTATTATTGCCGGAAAAAAAATTACAAGTAAAATACCCGCCTCAAATAAAAGAATCCTGAGTTGCCAAGACGCAAGATATAAAATAAATCAGAAATTTCAGAAAAAATTTCCCAAAGTTGATATTGATGATATTAAAATCAAAATTCGTTATACTCTCTACACGAGAGAGAATGCTTGTAAATTAATTGTTTGGTATACCCACAATGCTCTAAGGCATCAACAATGAAGTTTAGTGAAAGAAAACGTATTGTGATAACTTTCGCAAAAAGGTCAAAAATTATTTTGCTCTGCCCCCCTAGCCTACTATGATACCAATAACAGAAGAAAGAGACTTTTTGTCTCAAAGAAAAATTGGTGGAAGACATCCTTTTTTTCTTATCGCGGGCCCTTGCGTTATTGAAAGTTTTGAGTTATTAGATACCGTAGCTGCTCACTTAAAGAATATGAGTGAAAAGTTTGGTTTCCCTATCATATTCAAATCTTCTTTTGATAAAGCAAACCGAAGTAGTATTGATTCATTCCGAGGGCCTGGTATTGATAGAGGGTTGGATATGCTCGCCAATATCAAAAAAAAATATGGCATCCCTTTGTTAACGGATGTACACCTTCCTGAGGAGGTTGAGAAAGTTTCTGAAGTTATAGATATTTTGCAAATCCCGGCGTTTTTATGTCGTCAAACAGATCTAATTTTGGAGGCTTCCAAAACAGGGAAATGGCTAAATATAAAAAAAGGGCAGTTTATAGCTCCTCAAGATGCTTTGCGAATTGTTGAGAAGGTTCATTTCTCAGGTTCTAATAAAGTATTGATTTGTGAAAGAGGGTATAGCTTTGGCTATAATAACTTGGTTGTAGATATGAGGAGTATCGAATTTTTAAGAAAAAATGGAGTGCCCGTCGTGATTGATGCGACGCATTCGACTCAACTTCCTGGAGGGGGTAAAGAATCTGGCGGCGAGAGAGAAATGGCCTATCCCCTAGCGAGAGCCTCCGTTGCCGTCGGCATTGAGGGGATTTTTATGGAAACGCATCCAAATCCAACCGAGGCAAAATCAGATGCAAGCAATCAATTACATTTGAACTCCATAGAAGCCTTACTTTCTCACTTGATAAAGTTGGATGCCGTCACAAAATCTCGAAGCTTATAAGTTCATTTAGCTTAGGCTTCATTTTATTGTGAAGTGGTGTTTTTGTTAATATTGTTTCGAACTCTACAGGTTTTTTTTAAAAAAAATTGAAAAAATTTTGAGCGAAGTTTTTTATTGGAGATTCAATCCGTGTTTAATAGTCTCTAATTGGCTTTGGATGCCCACTTTTTGAGCGGTTACGCCAATGCTAATTCTTCTAATAAGGCACAAGAACAAATCAAGTTTCGGTCTCCGTATACATTATCAACCCTATCGACAGGAGGCCAATATTTATTGTCTTTTAGATACTCTAAAGGATAGGCAGCCTCTTCGCGCGAATATGCATGTGACCAATGGGTGGAGGCGATTTCTTGATGAGTGTGGGGAGAGTTTTTTATTGGATTATCTTCTCGGTTGTATCCTCCCTTCTCAATTTTTTTGATTTCATTTCGTATTGAAATAAGTGCATCACAAAATCGATCGATTTCTTCTTTTGATTCGCTTTCGGTCGGCTCAATCATCATAGTTCCTGCGATGGGCCATGAGAGAGTGGGGGCATGAAACCCATAATCAATGAGTCGTTTGGCAATATCTTCAGCCTCAATCTGTACTTTTTTTTTGAATTCTCGTAGGTCAATAATCAGCTCATGTGCAACAAATCCTCGTGAGTTGGTAAAAAGAACTGTGTAGTCTTTTTCTATTCTTTTTTTGATATAATTAGCATTTAAAATTGAATACTCTGAAGCAAGTCTAAGACCAGATTTACCCATTAGAGAGATATATGCATGTGATATTAACAAAATGCTAGCACTACTTAGGTGAGAAGCAGACACCGATCGAATTGTCGAACTCGATTTTGTATCTTTTTCACCTTTTTCATCTTCACCTACATCTTCTTCATAGATGTGAGAAGGGAGATAGGGAGCAAGTTTTTTGGTTACAGCAATTGGCCCCATCCCGGGTCCACCTCCACCGTGTGGTATTGCAAAAGTTTTATGAAGGTTCAGGTGACAAACATCAGCACCAACAAAAGCAGGATTTGTGATTCCCACTTGAGCATTCATATTAGCTCCATCCATATACACCAAACCACCATTTTCGTGGATCATCTGACAAACTTTCTTTACATTTTCTTCAAAGATTCCATGTGTGGAAGGATAGGTAATCATAATACCCGCAAGTTTTTCAGAATATTGCCTAACCTGCGAAGAAAGGTCATCAATATCGATATTACCTTCTTGGTCGCATTTGACCAAGACAACATTCATCCCCGCCATCACAGCACTAGCGGGGTTCGTCCCATGAGCAGAAGTCGGAATCAAAATAATATTCCGAGAGCTTTCTTTTTGGTCTTTATGATAGGCTCTAATTACCATGAGTCCAGTATATTCACCCTGAGCACCCGAGTTGGGTTGAAATGAAATAGCAGAGAACCCTGTTATTTCCTTCAAAGCATCTTCAAGTTCTTTCACAATGGAAGCATAGCCTAAAGCTTGATTTTTGGGAGCAAACGGGTGAATGTTGCCCACTTCTTCCCAGCTGATTGGGGTCATCTCTACAGCTGAATTAAGCTTCATTGTGCATGAGCCCAGAGGTATCATCGAATTCGTAAGTGAAATATCTTTATTTTCTAACGACTTCATATAGCGCATGAGTAAGGTCTCTGAATGATGTTGCTCAAAAACAGGGTGCTCCAGATAAGGAGATTTTCTTTGCAAACTATCTGGTATCGAATCTATTTTTTCTTCCGAAAATGATAAATCAATGGGAGGAGTCATGCCCTTAGCTTTCGCAAAGACTTGAACAATCGTTTGCACATCATCTTGATTAGACGTTTCATTCAGACTAATTCCGACAGATAAATCTTCAAAATAGCGAAAATTAAGACTATCCTTGACAGCCAACTCCTTAATTTTATCGATTAAAGGTGCCTCTTGACTGAGGTCAACCTTCAAGGTGTCAAAAAAATAGGGATTCGTCAGTGTGTACCCTATTTTTTCTAGGTTTTCATGCAAGACGGATGTCTGCTGATTAATTTTCATTGCGATATAACGAATACCTTCCGCTCCATGATATACAGCATACATCCCTGCCATACTCGCCAATAAGGCTTGGGCGGTACAAATGTTCGAGGTTGCTTTTTCGCGACGGATATGTTGCTCCCTTGTTTGGAGTGCCATACGATAAGCAATTCTACCAGAACTTGTTTTAGAGGCTCCGATAATTCGCCCGGGTATTTTACGTTTATATTCTTCTTTAGAGGCAAAAAAAGCGGCATGAGGACCACCATAACCCATAGGAATCCCAAAACGCTGGCTACTACCAACGGCAACGTGAGCACCAAGCAAAGCAGGAGATTCTATGAGTGCCAAAGACATCAAGTCACAGGTGCATGCGCTCCTCACCCCCACTGTTTTGAGTTCTTGAATGAGCAACCTATAATCTACCAATCGACCATCTTGATTTGGATATTGCAAAAGAGCACCAAAACATGAAGAAAGATTGGCCTTCCAGGTAAACTCCTCTGGTTCGGCAACTTCTACGTGAATTCCAAGTGGTTCTGCTCTTGAAAAAATGACCTCTATCGTTTGAGGAAATACTCCTTTTGAGACAAAAAAAGAATTTGCTTCGCTTTTAGCGTCATCTCGAGTGCGAAATAGGAGAACCATTGCCTCAGCGGCGGCAGTCGCTTCATCAAGGAGCGAAGAGTTTACAATTTCAAAACCAGTCATGTCAGCAATCATTGTTTGAAAATTAAAAAGAGCCTCTAGCCTACCCTGAGAGACTTCAGCTTGGTATGGGGTGTATGGGGTGTACCAGCCCGGGTTTTCAAAAAGATTCCGCCTAATCACGGAAGGAGTGATGGTCGGGTGATAACCTAAACCGATATAGTTTTTGAACAATTGATTTTGAGAGAGGAGTTCTTTAATTTTCTTAAGGTACTCATGTTCATTAAGACCCTCAGGAACCGACATCTCACGATCTAATAAAATTTCAGATGGCGCAACCTTATCAACTAAATTTGTCAAAGATGAGAGACCCAAGAAATCAAGCACCTGTTGGAGTTCAACCTCAGAATGACCGATATGTTGTTTAACAAAAGGCGACATCATAAGAAAATATACGACAGGAGAATCTCTTTATGTTGAAGCGAGAATTTCTTGATATGCCTTAGCACTTATAAGAACCAAAGCCTCTTTCTCATATTCACTGCTCTTTATTTTGAATATCCAGCCATCTTTGTAGGGAGAAGAATTTAGAATACCTGGGCAAGAAATAAGAGCAGAATTTATCTCAACGACTTCGCCAGATATAGGGGCATACACTTCGGAAACCGCTTTGACTGATTCTACCATTGCGACAACGTCCCCCCGCTGCACACGAGTTGGGCATGAGGGTAACTCAATAAAAACAACATCACCCATAGAATCTTGGGCGTGGTCAGTCAACCCTACCAAAAATAAGCCTGCATCGGCTTTTAGCCACTCGTGGTCTTTTGTATATTGCAGGTTTTCTAACACTAACGACATAATTAATCATGCAGTTTGCGCATCATGCTCGCTACAGGTTCCTAAATTTTTTGAAAAAACCTAATGAATCAGGGTTTACAATGGAGCCAAGATTTGTAATTTCTTGACCATGAATAATTTTTTTCACTGCAATCTCAATTTTTTTCATGTTGAATGTATAAGGAATATCAGGAACCTCAATAATATTAGATGGAACATGCCATTTTGAAGTATTCTTTTCTATTTGCTGAGTAATTCTCGTTTTCACCTCTTTGGTCAAGGTATGAGAATTGGCTATTTTAACAAACAAAATAATTTTTACTTTCTCACTACGTTCATCCTCCACAACAAGAGAGTCAGCAATTTCATCAAACTCTTCAACTTGTTGATATATTTCTGCCGTTCCCAATCGAATACCACCAGGGTTTAATGTTGCATCTGAACGACCAAATATAACAACTCCACCATTATTTTTTATGAGAGCATAATCACCATGACACCATATATTTCGATATTTATCAAAATAAGTCTTTTTATATTTTTCATAATTCGTATCATTCCAAAAGAACAAAGGCATGGAAGGGATAGCATTTTCACAGACGAGCTCTCCTCTTTGATTCATAACAGAGTTCCCTTGTGAATCAAAAATATTGACCTTCATGCCTAAACCAATGCACTGTAATTCTCCGGCGAAAACAGGTAACATGGGATTGCCCAAGGCAAAACAACCATTAATGTCGGTACCCCCTGAAATAGAAGAAAGTTGAATGTTTGGTTTCACATCTTGATATACATATTCGAAATCTTCTTTGGTAAGAGGAGAACCTGTTGATAAAATTGTTCTTAGTGGCGTGAGGTTCATTGTACCTTTTGGTTTGATGCCCATTGATTTCATAAGACTCAAGTACCGAGCACTCGTACCAAAAACAGTAATTTTTTCTTTTTCGATAAACTTCCATAAGGCATTTCTTTGGGGATATAGAGAATTACCGTCATAAAGCACAAGAGTAGCACCCACGGCAAGAGAGCTAACAAGCCAATTCCACATCATCCAACTACATGTTGTTACATAAAATATTTTATCTTTTCTTGAAAGGTTTGTATGTATCATAAGCTCCTTCAAATGATTCAAAAGAACACCAGAACCTTGAACAATACACTTTGGTTGCCCCGTCGTACCAGAAGAAAACATAATATAAACAGGATGACTAAAACTCACTTGAGAGAAATGAATTTCTAACTTCCTTTGCTTTTGATAGGTAGATAGTAACTCCCTGAGATAGAAAACTTTATCAAGCTTTAGAGTCTGCCTCCTTTCATTGACATAGGGGATAATAATAATTTTCTTCAAAGAAGGTATTTTCTCGAGCAGGGTTTCCGTACGGTCTAATATTGAAATTTTTTCTGACTTTGCGACATAACCGTCATTCATGAATAGCACCTTGGGTTCTATTTGACCAAAACGATCAATAATTGATTGTAGACCAAAGTCAGGTGAAGCACTGCTCCAAATAGCACCCAAACTAGTCGTGGCAAGCATAGCGTAAATTGTTTCAGGAGTATTTGACATATAACCCACCACACGGTCACCAACTCCTATTCCATCGTCTCGTAAAACTTGATACACTAGAGAGGTTTCTTCGTAGACTTCAGAAAATGTGATGTAGCGTGAAGGCTGATCTTCTGTCCTTGCGATAATTGCAATTTGCCCATCTCTGTGACGCAAAAGATTTTCTGCAAAATTGAGCTTCAAGCCAGCAAACCACCGAGTTCGAAAAATATCTTTGGGCTCGTCTTTTACCTCAGTGTGTTTCGCCGAATATATAACTTGGGCATATTCTAAAAATTTATCCCAAAATTCATCGTTGTAATCAACCGACCATCGATAAAGCTCTTCGTAGGTATCGAAGTTTTCATTCACATCTTTCATAAACCGAAAGATGTGAGTCTTTCGAATATAATCTGAATCTGGCTGCCACAGCAAGTCTGATGAGTCTGATGATTTGCTACTCATGAGCACCCAATGTCTCCTCCCCCCCCAAAAAAAACAATAGAGACCAAACAACTGAATGGGCCGGAAAACTAGGCAAAAATAATAGAAGACTGCCACTACTCAGAGCTATCCAGAAGGATAGAAATAAAGCAGAAACAAAGCCCCTCGTTTGGCTATTCACTTAAAAATCGACCACCACGTATCCTGGTGATTGCCAGATATTTCGTCAAATCATTTTAGTAAGGAGGCTGTGCGAGAAATATAGTGATTGCTAGGTTATTTCTTCTTAATTCTAGCCTATGCAACGAATCTAAGTATCATTTGGCTTATATGTATTTAGCAGGGGGCTTTTGGGGAAGGAAGTTTGTCAGATATGTAATTGATTTCTATAACACTGCTTATTAAATTAATTGACATTTTCTGACGGATTCGATTAACATACAATGTATGGGTGTGGTAATTATTGGAAATGGTATTGTGGGCGTTACGACAGCTGTTGAGCTACGCAAAAATGATCCCAAAACTAAAATTACTCTGATTTCGGGTGAAACTCCTTATCACTATAGCAGACCCGCCCTTATGTATATTTACATGAGAGATATGAAACTCAAACATACTCAGCCCTACGAAAATTTTTTTTGGAAGGAACAAGATATCAAACTCGTGTATGACTGGGCGATTGATTTCAATTTTAAAGAAAAAGTAATTAGTCTCAAAAAGTCTCCATCTATTCGTTATGAAAAACTTGTTCTTGCTATCGGAAGTAAAGGTAATCGATATGGTTGGCCAGGAGAAAATCTTCCCGGGGTGCTTAATTTCACAAACTTGCAAGAGCTGGAAGAGCTAGAGAAGAGAACAAAAAAAAATGATAAAAATTTTCGAGTTCTCATTGCAGGAGGTGGACTGATCGGTATTGAAGTGGCTGAAATGATGGCTCATCGAAAAATACCAACCACTTTTCTTGTTCGTGAAGAAACTTACTGGCCTTCAGCATTATCCTCCAATGAGGGTAGGTTGATTGAAAAAGAAATTGTTGAACATGGTATCGACTTAAAAACAAAAACAGAGATATCTAAAATCCTAGCCAACGAAAAAGGTGAAGTAGGCTCTGTACTCACCAAAGGAGGCAAAAACATACCATGTAATGTGGTGGTCATCACTGCCGGAGTATCCCCCAATGTAGAAGAGCTTAAAAAGAGTGATATCAAAATAAACCGTGGTATCTGCGTAAATAGAAAATTTGAGACAAGTGTTCCTGATGTTTATGCTTGTGGAGACTGTGCCGAAATTTATCCCGGAGATAAAGGGCAAGAATCTGTCGTTGAACTCCTTTGGTATACGGGAAAGATGCACGGCAAAGTTGTTGCCGCAAACATACTGGGGCAAAATAAGGAGTACCAAAGAGGTATCTATTACAATTCAGCGAAGTTTTTCAGTATTGACTATCACACATACGGTAAGGTGAATCAGAATATTCCTGAAGAAAAAGAGCTTTACTACGAAGCACCCAATGCTAAAAAGAGCGTGCGAATTGTTTATTTAGCTAATTACGTGATTGGTTTTAGCACGCTAGGTGTTCGCTTTCGACATCGCGTTTGTGAAAGATGGATCAAAGAGAAAAAAAATTTGGATTATGTGCTTGATCATTTGGGGGAGGCTAACTTTGACCCTGAGTTTTTTCAAAATTTTGATCTGGAGGTAAAGAAATTTTCAAAGAAAAAGGCATCTTGAGTTCACTTAGAAACAGAGGAATCTTCGCTTGGTCGATTGCCCTGTTGATGATTTCGTTTTATTCTTTTTTATATTGGGGCAAAAAAATTGATCGTCTTGTTTTTAATGTAAAGTTAAACCAGATACATCAAGAGATGAAAGGCCTCCCTGTTCAAAGCTTGGATTTCCAAAAATTGGAAGAGCAGAAGAAGATGCTCATGAAAGCAGCTTTTTGTTGGTATAGCAAAAAATATCCCAAGGGCTTAGATGAAAAATATTATCCCCTTCTGAATGACATGCGCGAAGGCTTTTCAGCAACAAAAACCATGAGTATTCTCTCCTCAGCAGTGAACCCCATTTCTTATATGATTCGTGGGAAAAAAGCAGATAAGTGGTTCCTCTATGGTTTTTTATATACCGTTCTTGTCGTTTTTATGGGTTTTCGTTTCCGTAAAAAGTGGAAAAACGAATCCTACCAGAAAGTACGAACGCTCTCTGTCATGCTGGTTCAATTCATCATTGCTTTTATGATTCCCGGAATTTTAGAAGCTTTCCATCAAAAATCATTTTACTTTCATTACTTCTGGCCGTTGAAAATTGAATATCTGTTTCCTTCTACCTTAGAAGTGTTGCCACGTGCTATGGTTATTTGGGCTATTATGATGGCTTTTGTAGCAGTTCCTATTCTTACCTACTTCTTCGGAAAAAGGTGGTATTGCTCATGGGTATGTGGTTGCGGTGCACTCTCCAACACGTTCGGGGATCCATGGAGGCATCTCTCGAGTAAAACAAGATTTTCATGGAGACTAGAGATGGCGAGTGTCTATTCTGTTCTTGTGCTTGCAGTTGTTATGACAGGCATTGTTATTTACAACCATTACCGAGGTGATGTTCAGGGAGTTCGCGATGGTTTCTCCGAATTTGCTTTTCAAATTCAAGATTGGTATGGTTTTTTAATTACAGCTGGGTTTGCAGGAGTCGTGGGCACTGGCTTTTATCCCATTGGAGGCACAAGAGTTTGGTGTCGTTTTGGTTGTCCGCAGGCCGCGATACTGGGCATCATCCAAAAGTTTTTTTCACGGTTTCGAATCACCGTCAATGGAGATCAATGTATGTCGTGTGGAAATTGCTCTACCTATTGTGAAATGGGGATCGACGTTCGTTCATACGCGATGCAGGGCAAAGATATTATACGTGCCTCTTGTGTTGGTTGTGGGCTGTGCATGTCGGTCTGCCCTCGAGGGGTACTTAAACTTGAAACGGGGAAGGTAAAGATCAAACTTGGATGAGCAGGTGGCTCACTTTCAAACAAAAAATTGTCAACTGTTTGAAACAGAATAGATTTACATTGATAATTTAGCAACTTTTTCAATAATGGCACTACTCGAAAACCCTTCTTTGAAGGGTAATATAATGACGTGACTTCCCATATTATTTAAAACTGAAAACTCAGGTAATTCTTCTTTTTTGTAGTCACCTCCTTTTACATGAACATAGGGCTTAACTTTTTTTACCAGTTCAATGGGTGTGCTCTCCTCAAAAATAATGATAATGCTGACAAAAGAAAGGTGTGCCAGTTTAAGAGCCCTTTCCTCTACGGGTAAAATAGGTCGATTTGCACCCTTTAGTCTTTGCACGCTGGCATCAGAATTGAGACCAATAACAAGATGATCACCCAATTGAGAGGCTTCCGCTAGATATTGTAGATGACCGCCGTGCCATAAATCAAAACAACCATTCGTAAAAACAATTTTATCTTTGTTTTTTTTTATTCCCTCAATTCTTTTAAGAAAAAAATGATCTACCTTACTGTAAATTTTATGTTGCCATATCTTTTTGTATTCGTGTTGAAGAACACACTGTGAGGCATTCAAGAAGTTATCGGCTTTCTTGATTAAATTTTTTGGGGGGGCACTTTTATTTTCGGTTTTTTGTCCCTTAACTAAAATACCAGGGATCCCAAAATGAACTCCCGTCAAAATATCACGGTATCGATCACCTATAATATACGAATGTTCGAGATCAACAGGGAATTCTTTAATCGCATCATGAATCATTTGAGGGTTTGGTTTTCGACACGGCGAGAAATCATCTTGGTCGGGACAATAATATATTTTTCGTATCAAAAGATCGTGTTGATTTAGCATCTCACATAATTTTTTATGCACCACTTCCAGCTCTTGTTCTGAAATAAAGCCCCTTGAAATTCCTGACTGATTTGTTATAATAATAAACTCAAAACCGGCGAGCTTGAGTAAAGTCATTCCTTCAATAACTCCTTCTTTGAGACGTAATGCATTAGGATCACTCAAGTAGCCTGGATCGTAATTTAACGTATCATCTCTATCAAGAAAAATTATTTTCATAAACTTCAAATATTTTAAATAAAAATTTTTGCATTTTTTAAAGCAGAGGAATAGTACCCACCACCAAATAAATTGGCATGCACAAGAAGTGGGTAAATATGATAGAGAGGTTTCAACTTTGCATACTCTTTGGGTATGGGCTTATTTTCTTGATAAGACTTATAAAAGCTCTTTCCAAAATTTCCAAAAAGCTCCGTAAAGGCCAGCTCAATCATGGGGTCAGCGTAATAAATAGCTGGGTCAATAAAATAGGCTCCTTTGTTTGACCAATAAAGATTGCCACTCCAAAGATCACCATGTATCAAGGTCGGCTCACAGGGGGGTAGTAAATTTGTCAATCGCCTCCTCAAGCTTTCCCATGTATCCATATCTTCTAGCCCCACACCCTTAGTGTTCAAAAGTCCTAACGGGTATTGAATTCGATTTCTCCAAAAAAAAGTGGCCCAATCTTTATGATATTTATTGTTTTGATGGAGTTTGCCTATGTAGTTATTATAATTAAGACCAAAATAAGCTTGTTTTTGTGTGTGCAGCTTTGCTAACGCTCTACCCGCTTCATCTGGTTTAGGAGCCCCAGGAGGCAAATACTCCATCAATAAATAATTTTCTGAGTAAGAATATACTTTAGGCACAGGAATACCATTTTCAAAAAGAGTTTTAAGACCTCTTGCCTCTTTTTCAAACATTTTTGCTGGCGAACTATCATTCTTCTTAAGAACAAAAACACCATGACTAGCCTCTATCTTAGAAACATCGTTGATATCCCCTCCAAAAAGAGGTTCGCTATAAAAAACCTCACCAACATGCTCGCTTAAAGAGGATGTTGGTGCACAAAAACGATTCAAGATTATTTTAACACTAGCTTTTCCGCATCTCTATCAATTTTATCCCCCAGAACCTTGGGTAGACCACACACAAAAGATATCCTAGCTAATTTCTTTTCCTGTTGCGTATTGATAAGATTTTATTATCACTTTTTTAAGAACTTCAATTTCTTCCTCATTTCTTGGAGCATAAACCAATATTTCTTTTACACCATCAGTATTATACAATGGATGACGAACCCCCCAATTTTTAACTATAATTTCACTTTCAGTTTCAGAGTCTACAATTGCGTGTATGCTTCCATCTAAATGTAAATGTGCAAACTCTCTACCTCCTGAAGGGAGCATAAATGCATCTGCATGTGCAACATCTTCATCTTCGTGTAACCAAAGAGCTTGAGCACTTGGCACAGAAATCTTACTGGTTTCCTGTCTTACCTTCGGGAAAGTAGAGAAAGCCCAATCCCAAAGCTGTTTTCGTATATTTTCAGGACTTGTATCAGAAAGTTGTAACTGTGGCATTGCTGCCTCAATTTTTGGAGCTTCTCCAATTCTTATTGGTAACATAATTTTTTATTATTCACAATATGAGTGTAATGATTGTTTTCTAGCCTCTTGCACATAAATTTTTTTGGGGTTATTCTTTGGAAGAACAATCACTTTTATTCTTCTTCCTTGAAGTCAGAAATACCTACATAAGACTTCATAAGTCGCATATAGACACCTGGATTTTTTTGCAGAAAGTCAAGCAAAACATTTTTCTGAATGGAAAAAAGATCTACATCACTTAAAGTATAGGCCGAAAAAGGACTCTCCTGATTTTTTTGCAAAGAAAAAATATCTCCAATAAAGTCACCATTGTGCATGGTTTTGATAGGGGACAAACCCTTACGGATGCCAACTTCTCCAGAAACAAGAATATAAGTCTGATCAGGTTTTTTTGTTTCTTCAATGAGCAAATATCCTCTATTTACTTTTTTATATTCGAGAACAGTCTCAAGCTGGGTTTTCTGATGGGAGGTCATGCCTCCAAAAACATTTGACTTACTCAAAACATCCCAAGAGTTAGATGCTCTAATTTTTGCCAAATTTTTTAATTCTGTTTCCAGTTCGGTACCCTGTACAAAGTAAAGGAATAAATCCTTTGTAATTGTGACCGTCACGACCTCCGTAGCGGCAACCACATCAGCAGAACGTAACTCCTCGTTGACAATCGACGTTTCTCCAAAATATTCATACTTACTATAATTTTTTTCAAAGTTATTTTGTGTGCCTTTCACAGCAACCGTGCCAGAAAGAATGATATAAAACTTATCACCGAAGGTTCCTTTTCGAATAATATGCTCACCCTTAGCAAAATTCTCCTGCTCAAGGATCATCAAAAACTCTCTCGCTTTATATAGAGGAAAATTACTGAAAAGGTCTACATTATTTAAAATATCAAGTAGGTCAATTGCTTCTGAATGCCTAACTTCAGGGATTTCAGGATAAACGGTATGCTCAATGCCAAATTTAGCTAAATGCAGATGTGAGTCTTGAGGAAAGTCTTTTTTGGCGATATGATACACGTTTATTTTTTCTTGAACATCAGGAGGCAACGTACTCAAATATGAAATAGGCGTATGTAAAGGTGGAATCCCAGCTTCGTGGTATATGATGTCGTAGTCCCATGAAAAATTTGACAAAAAATCATATCGAGTCTCTGTGAATATTCCCATTTCGTTCATTTTCCGAACAGTGTTTGGATGATTTAAGTGATCTGAGCTATAGAAAAAAGATTTATTTTTATATCGCAAACTGAAACCTAAGGCAGGAATGGAATGAAGAGTATAATGAAATATGAATTCGACACCTTCTATGAAGACGGGCTCTCCTACTGAAATTGGATCAAAAGTAAATAACTCAAATAACCTCTCCCTAGACATCTGTGTCAATGCTGTGTACTTACGCATAAAACTATCCATCACTGTTTCCGTTGTGTGTATAGTAATTGAAAACTCTTCTAGTATCTTCTGAAAAGTACCCGCATCATGGTCAGCATGGCAGTGAGTAAGAAGTACATGATGGATGAGCTTAGGGCTTACATTTGAATCCCGTAACCACTCCGTAGAGTTTACGGGAGGGTCAATCATAACACCCCTCCGGTTAAGCCAAAGAATGAAACCAGAGGTGTTGTCATCTGGGTCAAAACCATGACTAGGCCCTAAACAAGTAATTCCAAGATCAGGAGCTTCAAAGGGCTCTTTAAGACGTGCGCCGATATCATACTTAATTTCATAGGGAATACTCCACGGAATAGACGCAATTTTTTCAGAGTTCTCAAGTACCTCAAAACCTTTCCCTTCTTTTTTTACGATTGTGACATTTTGAATTTGATAAGAATCATTCTCGTTATAAATACCAAACTCAATAAGGTCTTCAAGCTTTCGATCACCTCTAAAGTAGTCCATCTCTTTTTTTAAGTCGGGGTAACCAAAAGATTCTTTGCCCTTAGTATATTCATCCTCTAAATTAATAATTTGAGGACCAAAAACTGACTCATTCAAGACAGTTATCAATTGTCTCTTTTGGAGATCAGAACAAATGATAATTGTTTTTTCTTGACAGAGGAAGTGATTAAAATATATGGGGAACTCTAGCTCAGCTACGGCAATGCCTTTTTCGACGTTAAAGGCTTCACCGGGCAGAACGAATATTTTGGGCACTTTTTCAGGCAAGCGCATGGTGTCTTTGATCGTCTCAGGTGGGGAACCAAATTGAACGTATCCCGCCGAGGTCGGTACAATATAGCCACCACGAGGTAGATAATTGGCTCCTTGTTTAATTTCTGTTTCTGTTGCAGAACTCATAAAAACCACTGAAGAACAGAACTATAATCTCAAACAAACCTTCTTGTCAAGCGGTAAAACAGTAAATTTTATAGAAACCAGTTATTTTTATAATTTATGCTAAATTTACTTTAAAAATCTCTTATCGAATCCCAATTGCAGGATTTCTTGTTGAAACCGATTGATTCCCTGATTTGTGAGCTTCTGATTGGCTCAGAAAGAGAGTACAGAGGCAAAGCCGTTGATCTCCGCATAACATATTAATTTGCATGGGCCCCTGCCTATTTATGATTATTTCAAGACACGTGGCCGAGGTGGGTCTCAAAAATGGATTCACATCGGTTGACCTTGGTCAAATTGTAGCACAAGTTGTGAGTGAAACCTGTTTTTTGTGGGTAGGATCAATCATTCCACATAGAAAATATTGTAACTTCTTACTTAATCCGATGCTGTTATTTTCAAAATTATTTATATAGATGGTTCGCATAATAAGACTTCTCAATACTTTTTTCCATTGTTGCGTGATGCCTATATCTTCAAAAATTTTTCTGTAGATAATCAATGGTGAAGACATTGACTCATATCTTTGTCCTAAAATGCTGTCTATCTTTCTACGATAGGAGCTTCGTAAATGAGGCTATCAAACAATCACCCGTGATAATTATTCTTTTTGCCGTGAAGAGAAGAAATGAAATTAAAAAAAATGGAAGAAGAAACTGCCTAAAAAAGAAGTTTAGTCGAAAACGCCTAGTGGAGATTGAGGCTGTCTTTGGTTAAATTACATATAACCGTAATTTCAGAATAACAACCATATTTCCCGTACAGCCTCAGCAGACTTAGTACGTTGTTCCATCAAAGATTAGAATTCATATTGTCAAAATATCTCTTTGCGAAAGATTATCCTAATTTATGACGTATGTGAGTAAAAACTTAGAAGAGCTGTCGTCACAAATATCTTTTGATATCCAGAAAGATCAAATTCATTATCGGTCTTATGGGCGGTATTTAGAAGACTTTCAAGAAGGAGTTGTTTTTGAGCATCCTCGTGGTATAACACTCACTCCTGGTTTCATGTATGATTTTGCTATGACTTTTTTTGAAGCAAACCCTAGTTACTTCAATGAAGATTATGCAAAGTCTTTGGGTTATAACAAAATTCCTGTGAGTCCACTACTTGTTATGAACATAATACTATCTTTGGGAGTGCAAAATAATTCAGAAAAAGCATATGCAAATTTAGGTTATTACAATATGCATTTTTTAAAATCAGTGTACGCAGGTGATACCCTACGTGCGTACTCCAAAATTACAGAGAAGAAAGAACGAGGCGAAGGGCGTCCTGCGATCATAAGCCTCCATACAATTGGTCTAAATCAAAAGAATGAAAGAGTAATTCAATACGAAAGAAAAATCATGGTTCTTCCTCGTCCTGATGGCTTTAAACCAAAACCAATTCAAAAAAGCGAAACCCAAATTCCAGAGTTTGAGTCGTCTGTCACTTTAGAGATGCCGAATTACTCCCCCGATAAAAGATTGAAGAATTTGACAGGTCACGACACCTATTACGAAAACTTCAAGATCGGAGATGTGATTGTCACTCACAATGGAAGAACCTTATCTAATGAGCACTACGCATGGACATACAAACTTGGAAATACTCATCCGCTTCACTTTGATAAGCTTTTTACCAAGTCTTTAGGAGGTGCAATGAGTGGAGAGCCCATTATATATGGGGGTCTTATATTTTCTTGGTTATTAGGTCTTGCAAGTCGTGATATCTCTGAAAATGCCATTTGGGATTTAGGTTATACTGAAGGATATCATACGCAACCAGCAAAATCAGGGGACACAATTTATGTCATACATCGAGTTATTGGAGAAAAAGAGGTAGACCAAACGCTGCAAGCAGGAGAAAAGCAATTTCAAGTAATCGGCTTAAAAAATATTCGATCCGAAGTAGCACTCGATAAATACGCAGAAGAATTGTTCATAAAAGAGAATAATAAAAAAAAGCTAGGGAAACAAAAAATCCCAGAAAAAATATTTGAAATAGAAAGGAGTCTCTTATTAATTTCTCAATAGTAAAATACATATTTTATCGTTTTTTTATGAAAAAAAAGACAGCTTAGCTTCTCAGTTTTCTGACGATAACAACGTATGCTTGAAGCTATCAGTTTTTTAGTCATTGCAATGTTTTTCATGGTGCTTATCACACTTTACCAGCACTATAGAGACCGTCCTCAGTACAAAACCAAGAAGAACGTTATTCCTGCAAACTCCGTCTCCTCGACAGGTAATTTGTGGTTGCTTGAACAGGGTTATGTCGAAAATAAAAAATTATGGAATATGCTTTCTCTTGACAATGGTTTCACTTGGTATGTAGTTGAGCATGGAGTTTTGGAAAAAGAAAGAAGACGCACCCTTGAGGAGAGACATTCGCAAGTCTTGACTCATGCTCAGGCATGGGAGAAGCTCAAACTATATGTAAGAAAAAATGGCCCCATCAGCCTTAGAGATGATCGAGGAATCTCTTTACTTAGAAAGGCAGGGTTTGAGGTTCGTGTTCGGGGTACCGCTCAAGAAGTGGGGGTTTGAAGCCGATTCGAGGTAATTAAACACAGATTAAATCTCAATGCGTATCTGAGCCGAGCCGCCAGTCTGACCAAATAGACCTGCGTGCTCCTCTGAAGTATTCACCCAGAGGTCTGTGATGGTGTGGCCATTACCCTCAGAAGTGCCCGTAAACCGGCTTCTATCATCACTGGTTGAGTTATCACCCACCGGAACCCAACTTGTGTCTACGCTAACGTCAACCACCTTATGGTCTTCGCCCGCAACAGCCACCATGGCCATCTCAATTGCCCCATTATTGTTCGTATCAAGCAAAGCTTCCAATGATGTTCGCCATAAGCTCGAAGCCATTACAACCTGTGTCCGGGCAACCTGCATCGTCACCCATTGCCATTGCGAAGTTTTATAGCTCGTGCCCGATAGATTATATTAAAAGAAAAAGCTTAAAGCGAAAAAAACCAATACCCATAGTAACCTCATTGAATGATTCAATGATTGTCTTGTTCTTTACACACATAGTAACTCTCCCTTGGACTAGCTTAGTAGCCAGTACGGAGTGCCACAAAATGAACAGTACGGAAAGTCAATAAAAAAAGTTAAAAAAGAGATGCCAAAGTGAGAAAGCTTGAAATAAAAATGGAAACGGCAGAATCAAAGCACCTTCCAAAATTAACTCTATGGGTGACAAATAACCTCATAACAACCTCGCTGACTTAGCATTCTATTCCAGAAGTTTATAAATTTTGTTTTGACAAAACGAAGCTTCCTAAAAACTGGTGAATTTCTATGTTGAGAATTTGTGTTGCATGCCTTTGCTCTACAGGAATATTATACCCTTTTAAGCTACACTCCAGAACTCGAAATTATATAGGCAAAGCTTATAACCCTAAAACGGGTGTTTATTTATTTAAGGCTAGATACCGTGAATACTGGAAGGGTAATCGACATATATCGAGTGTCATAAAATATCAGAAAGCTAAAAGTAAAGGTACCTTTTCTATTAAAGAGATAAATTTCACGAAAAGCTTAATTGCTCCCAACATATTTTATAGAGAGATTCAAACAGGTCACTTATACTGGTCAAAAACTAGAAGAGTAAAAAATATAATAGAATTATCCATTCAAGATGCCTTAAAGTCAAAAATGCAAAGTCGTGTGATTGTGCTCTCTAAAAATAGTGTTGTTGATGAAGGTTCCCATTATTTTATTAAAAAAAATTGGAAAAAATTACTCAAAGGCAAAATTATGTATTTTAAGTTGGTTTTACCTTCTCAAAAAAATGATTATAGCTTCACTGTAAAAAAAAAGAAAGAAACAAAACGTTCAGTTACCTTCATTCTGAAAGCATCGGGTCTAATTACAAAATTTTTTACCAAAGCAATGAAGGTAACTTATGACAAAAAAAGAAAACGAATTATAAAGTATCAGGGTTTCACCAATGTGCGTAAAAATCAAAAAGTGATCTTTGCGAATATTCTTTTTTCATATTAGTTTTAATGAGTACTCAATGAAAGAGGCTCTATCATTAAAAGAACCATTCTTTGCCATTCAAAAACTGGCCTCTGATTTACGTGACCCTGATGGTGGTTGCCCATGGGATATATCTCAAAACCATCAGTCATTAATCAAAAATCTGATTGAAGAGACTTATGAGACAATAGACGCTCTTGAGAAACTTGATGGAGATAAACCAGAGAGCATAGAAAGCCTAAAAGAGGAATTAGGAGACCTTGTATTCCAAATTGTACTGCATTCCCAGTTAGCCGATGAAAAGGGATATTTTAATTTAGAAGATGTCTTTAGAACAATTACGGAAAAGCTTATTTTTCGTCATCCTCATGTTTATGGCAATACTGATAGCAATCAACTCACTCAAGAACAAGTGCTAAAAAATTGGGAAAAACTCAAAAGGAAAGAAAAAGAGAAAAAAAATCAAAGTGAGAAAAGTATGCTGAGTTCCGTACCTAAGTCATTGCCTGCTTTACTTAAAGCCTATCGGTTAGGTCAAAAAGTTAGCCGCGTAGGTTTTGATTGGTCATCTTTAAAAGAAATCAAAGAAGCAATCGATGAAGAAAACCAAGAGTTAGAAGAGGAAATATTAAAGCGATCAAATTTGCCAGAAAGTGAGAAGCGAATACAAGAAGAATTTGGTGATATCCTGTTTGTTCTAGTTCAGTATGCAAGACATTTAAAAATTGATCCCGAAAAAAGTCTTCAAATGGCCAACCAAAAATTCATCAATCGGTTTACTTATATGGAAGATAAGCTCAAAGAACGCCTTGCAAATGAGGAAAATATATCAGTTGATGAATGGGAAAAATTGTGGCAAGAGGCGAAAAATAATATAGCCATTCAAAAAACGGGTGATTCATGTTATTCAAAATAATTGTTTGTCTCTGCTCAGAAGCACAACGACTTGAGCAGCAATCCCCTGCCCTTTTCCTAGGGCATCTAGTTCCTCGTTTGTTTTTGCTTTGAGGTTGATTTGTTCTTCACTGATATCAAGCATATCGGCAATTTTTTTTTCAATTATTTCCCGATAGGGTGCTAACTTTGGTCGTTCACAAATAACATTCATATCAACATTTACAAGCGAATATCCTTCTGATTTCATAATCTCATCAGCCTTTTTTAAAAAAACCTGACTTTCTTCATTTCGATTGGTCTTATCTGTATTAGAGAAATGGTGGCCAATATCTTTTGCACCCACAGCACCTAATATCGCATCAGTAATTGCGTGTAACAAAACATCTGCGTCGGAATGACCTCTTAGAGAGAAGTCAGTAGGAATTTGGACAGCACCTAGAAAAATAGAATCCCCTTCTATTGTGGAATGGATATCATAGCCAATGCCTACTCTAAACATTCAAAGTAAATCTTTTTGGTAGGTAATTTTTTTATTATCAGGTTCACCAAGATAGTGAACCACCGAGAAACCCATTTCTAATAAAAATGAGCCTTCATCTTCCCAGCGTTTATCATACCTTTTTTTTTCAAAGGCGGTTGACACGGCTTCCCAATATAGTAGCTGAGGAGTTTGAACACAATGCACTTTTTTGCGTGATAAGTAATACTGAGGTGATTTAAAATGGACTTGATCATCGCAAAGAAGAGAATCAACAGGAGGTACCGTCGGTATACTACAGACCTGAATATGATTTATTTTTTTAATTTCTTGTTTAATTCTAGCAAGGAAACTGTCAGACAGAAAAGGACGATTGGCATCATGAACCGCTAATACACTCGGCTCAGAACTCTTCTTTTTTAAGAAAAGAAATGCTTTCTCAAAACTTTCGTGCCGATGGTCACCACCATAGGCGAACTGAAAAACAACCTGAGGGTATTGAATTTGAAACTTTCTTAAAGATTTTTTGAATACTTTGAACTCTTCATCTTTTATTTTTTTCGGTATAACAAATAGAACGATCTCAAAAAGAGCCATGGAAAGCAAACGAGAAGTAGTCAGCTCAAAAAGTAATTCTTTTTGAGCTGACCCAACATAGTGAAATTGCTTGAGAGTAGAAGAACGAAAACGAACTCCTTTACCACCAAGCATCAAGACAGCAATATACTTTTCTGTCAGATCAAGTCACCCAAATGACTGATAAACCTCAGCTTCTCACTGTACTTTTACTTGCTGTTTTTGTAAAAATCATTTTACCGGCGTTCGTTTGAAGAACACTGGTAACGGCCACACGTACTTTTTTATTGAGAAGACTTCGTCCATTTTCGATGACAACCATCGTTCCATCATCTAAGTAACCAATTCCTTGATCTTGATCCTTGCCCTCTTTTGCAACTTGAATTTCTAATTCTTCGCCTGGGAGTACAACAGGCTTAATCGCATTCGCTAAATTATTGATGTTGAGAACCTCAATGCTTTGTAGAGAAGCCACTTTATTTAGGTTAAAATCATTTGTAATCAACTTACCATTCAGTTCTTTCGATAGTTTGATCAGTTTTGCATCCACCTCTCGTGTATCAGAATAATCTTGGTAGGAAATTTTTACATCATGAGCATTTTTTTTTTGAAACTCATTGAGCATATCCAAACCTCTTCGACCTCGACTCCTTTTAATAGGATCCGGTGAGTCGGAAATTAATTGTATCTCCCTTAAGACAAAACTTGGTATCAAAAAAGGACCATCCATAAACCCCGTTTCAACAATATCAATAATGCGACCGTCAATCACAACACTTGTATCGAGTATTTTTGGTACCCTTCCTAAAAATTCCTTCGTCCCCTCATTTTCTTTTGCTAGGTCATGTTTTGAAAGAATACTTTTGCTTACTGATTGGTTTTTTTGTCTTCCCGGTAAGGACCTCTCTTTTTGATAGAGGTAAAAGCCATACGTACTCATCGAAGTAAAAATACCTAAAAGTGACCACATCACCACAGATGGTAATTTACTCAAGAATGGATACCCCAAACCAAATGCCACGAAGGCAAAAAAGAATCCAGTCAAAGAAAACAACATTGACTCAACCTTCAGTTGGGTCTCTAAAAAATCAAGACCAAAAATCATACCAATAATCAGGATGAACGAAACTCCTGCATAAATCAGACCAGTCGGTGACTGGTCTGTGAAGTAAACAAGCGAACTCATCCCTAAACCTAATACATAATTAAACCATTTTTTCATAATTCAATTTCTCCTTTTATTTTTCTTTAATATCTTCTACTTAGCGGGAAAGCACGTGTGATACTTGGTTGCTTGTGTCTTCTAAACTAACACCCTGTGCTAAAGCAATCTCATTGATGACAAATGAATAGGCAGATTCATAGAGCTTTCGTTCCATGATCGATAGCTCTTTGTCACGAGCTCTCTTGTAGAGATTCCGACAGACCTCGGCAACAGAAGTAATATTTCCTGATTTAATTTTTAGAAGATTATTTTGATATCTAACTTTC
>CBDBLF010000026.1:0-44180 GCA_965206985.1 Spirochaetota bacterium
AACTCAACCCCATTTTTATCTTCAAAGCCTTCGGAAACCAGCTGTCGCTTCCATCTCGATAAAGTTGCGACTGAAATCATCTCTCTCTTAGATATTTCTGCCGTGCTAGTCTGACCTGAAATCATCTCCAAAGCCAATCTCTCTTTTGCTTCCTACTGTATCTTTGTCTTTTAATCATAGTTTTACCTCCTAAATTTAACACAATAAAGTGTCCAGTTTTAGGGGGTTAAACCAGATCAATTGAACCAAGTAGGTTATATCTCGATGACGCAAATTCTAAAAGATAGAGGCTTTACAATAAATAAGAAGCGAGTTTACCGAATTATGAAAGAAAATAGACTTTTATGCACTAAAAAGGTGTTTTTGAAGCCAAAAACTACCCAATCTAAGCATAATTTCAGAAAATATCCCAATTTGATTAAAAGTGTGCAAGCTGATCCCTTCAAGGTAATTGTTGGCGATATAACCTATTTTGATATTAATTCGAAAGACCACTATTTAGCTTTGCTCATGAGGCTTATGAGTCGCCGTATCGTAGGAGCGGCCATTTCTGATAAAAATAACACCCAACTGGTCATAGCAGCCTTTCTTTCGCTTAAAAGAGAAATAGGAGATTTACAAAATTACTACCATCATACTGATGCTGACGTCAGATATTGCTCAAATGAGTATATCGCTCTATTAGAAGAAAGTAGAATCAATATTTCCATGTGTCGTGGTAATGTGTATGAAAACGCTCATGCCGAATCATTGAATAAAACAATTAAATATAAAGAAATTAATTTATCAGAATATCAAAACTTTGAAGAAGCTCAAAAAAGTATCTTCAGGTTTATCCATCTTTATAATACGATGAAGCCACATTCAGCTTTAGGATGGGTGACACCTCAAAAATATGAGGAGAAATATCTAAAAGAATAAGAAAAAGACTGTCCAGTTTTCACCCTTCGGGCACAGGCGGGGGTTAAACCAGTCTGTATTACTTGGCACTGACAACAAAGGTAGAAAAGTTAGTCAAAGGTAGGTTACTTGATTTTATAGATAGTACAATAGATAAAACAGCTACCCACATGACTGACGCACTCGGTGCATACAAAGGAATGAAGTGGCGTGGCAGACATAGACATAAAGTCATTCCAGTCTTGATTGAGGTATTTTTTTTTAAAAAAAAGATTATAAATTACTATTCAATATAGCTCTCATTGAGTAGTAAAAATTAGTGAAGACTCTCATATTTGAAGAAATTAAACAAAACTGGAAAGAAAGAGGTTTCAGTTGTAGCATTTGGCAGGACCCACCTCAACAAGAGTGGAATGACTTTATACATAGTGAAGACGAGATGATTATTTTGGTGAAGGGTGAAATAGAGATACGCACAAAGTCAAATAAAGTCCGACCAAAAATAGGCGAAGAGTTTTTGATTCCAGCAAAATCGACCCACTCAGTAAAAAACACAGGAAGTCAACCTAATGAGTGGTATTATGGCTATCGACTTACACGAAAGAAAAGCTAGTCTTCAAGAAGAGAGTTTAGGGAATCTAGCAAAGCATCGGAAGGCACGCCATAACCAGCACAAATGTCAACTAATTTATGCTCTTCGTTGATACCACAATGGGAACATCCTCCTAGGTGATAGCTTGCCAAAACAATACCAGCCTCAGGGTGTCTTCTCAAAACATCACCTGCCGTCATTTCTAGGTGAAACTTCTCTTCGACTTCCATCGTATCTTGAACTTCTCCTATTTTTTCTACGTGCTTTTCTGTTGCTTTTTCAAACGGTGTTTTTAAATCAGCACCCACGAACCTTTTATACAATAAGACTCTGTTTTGTCCACAAAAAAAAAGAAAAAACACTTTTCTAAAGAATATATTTATATTTTTCTTGTCGAACTGAGTCACTTTTAAAACGATGAGCTTGTTTGAATGATATTTGCTCTATTTTGAGATGAGCTAAGAAAGGAGAAAAAAATGGCGAAAGAGAAGTTTGATCGAAGTAAAACCCATGTGAATGTAGGCACTATTGGCCACGTTGACCATGGTAAAACAACCTTAACAGCAGCAATTACAACAGTGTTGGCGAAAAAATTTGGTGGAACCAATAAAGCAGTCTCTTACACAGAAATTGATAATGCTCCCGAAGAAAAAGAAAGAGGGATTACCATTGCAACATCGCATCAAGAGTACGAAACTGAGAATCGGCACTACGCTCATGTAGATTGTCCTGGTCATGCTGATTATGTGAAGAATATGATTACAGGTGCCGCTCAAATGGATGCGGGTATCCTCGTTGTATCGGCGATGGATGGGGCAATGCCCCAAACAAGGGAGCATATCCTTCTTGCTCATCAAGTAGGAGTTCCTAACTTAATCGTATTCCTAAACAAGGTAGATATGATTCCTGAGGGTGATCGTGAAGAAATGTTAATGCTTGTTGAAGAAGACCTGCGTGATTTGCTCAAGAAATACGAATATCCGGGAGACGAAATTCCCTTTGTCTCTGGTTCAGGGCTAAAGGCAATGGAAGGAGACAAAGGACATTTAGGAGAAGCCTCTATTCTGAAACTAGCAGAGACACTAGATGACTACATTCCTGATCCAATTCGTGATATTGACAAAGATTTCCTCATGCCTATTGAAGACGTATTTTCGATCACTGGTCGGGGCACCGTTGCTACTGGTCGCATTGAGAGAGGTAAAGTCGACGTGAATGAAGAAGTGGAGGTCGTCGGCATAAAAGAAACAAGCAAGACAACTGTCACAGGAATTGAAATGTTTCGTAAACTTCTTGACTATGGTCAAGCTGGTGATAACGTGGGCCTTTTGCTCAGACGTTTAAAAAAAGAAGAAATTGAAAGAGGACAGGTTATAGCGAAGGTGGGTAGTATCAAGCCTCATAAAAAGTTTCAGGCTGAAATTCTTGTTCTTACAAAAGAAGAAGGAGGGCGGCATACCCCCTTCTTTAACAATTATCGCCCTCAGTTTTATTTTAGGACAACAGATGTGACAGGGAGCATTGAGCTTCCGAGTGGTGTCGAAATGATCAACCCGGGGGATAACGTGACTGTTACCGCCGAACTGATTTATCCCATAGCAATGGAAGAAGGTTTGCTCTTTGCAATTCGTGAAGGTGGCCGTACAATTGGTAAGGGAGTGGTGAGTAAAATACTTGCTTGAGGGTTATACTGTCCTCGCTTATAGTCTATGCAAAAAATACGAGTTAAATTGAAGTCGTTTGACCATAGGCTGCTCGACCAATCTTCTAAGGAGATCGCTACCACAGTTCGTAGAACACGAGCAAAAATAGCAGGTCCTGTTCCACTTCCCACAAAAAAAGAGAAGTTTACTGTTCTGCGTTCTACTTTTGTACATAAAGATTCCCGTGAGCAATTTGAGATGAGAACTCATTCAAGATTGATTGATATCTTAGAACCGACATCAGATACGATTGATGCTTTAATGCGATTACAGCTACCTGCAGGTGTTTCAGTGGATATAAAGTCTTGATTGTGAATTTTATTTTTGATGGGTTAGTTTGATGGCAAAAGGTATTTTAGGTAAAAAAATTGGGATGTTGCAATTTTGGGATGATGCAGGAAGATTGATTCCTGCTACCCTTGTTCAGGTAGGCCCTTGCCCTGTTATTCAAGTGAAAACAAAAGAAAAAGATAATTATTCGTCTTTGCAAATTGGTTTTTTTGAGACTAAAGAAAAAAACTTGAGCAAATCGGAGAGAGAGCATCAAAAAGTCTCCTTTAGAAAGAATAAGAAGTATGTACGTGAGTTGGTTGAAGTCCGCGATTTTTTTGAAGAGAAACAAGCAGGTGATTTGATTCGATGTGATAGTTTTTCAACGGGGGAAAAAGTATTTGTTCGAGCGAAATCAAAAGGAAAGGGTTTTCAGGGTGTCGTCAAACGTTATGGATTTCGTGGGGGTGGGGAAACCCATGGTTCAAAATTTCATCGCGGTCCTGGTGCAATCGGTGCCTGTGCTTATCCTAGCGAAGTAGAAAAAGGTAAAAAAATGCCTGGTCGCATGGGAGGTAAATATGTGAGTGTGAAGAACATTGAAGTTATGAATGTTGTCCCCGATGAAAATCTTATGTTTTTGAAGGGTTCTATCCCTGGTCACTCTGGTTCTTCTGTTTATATTTATCAAAATTAGTTTTATGGAAATAATTGTGTATAATACTGGTTCAGACTCCGTGAATTCGAAAGAAGTTCCTAAAAAATTTCTCCTAGATAAAATCAACCAACATTTAATTTGGGAAGTAATTACAGCTGAAAATGCAAATTTAAGGCAGGGTACACATCGCACCAAAACGCGAGGAGAAGTTCGTGGTGGAGGTGGTAAGCCTTGGCGTCAAAAAGGCACGGGTCGAGCTCGTTCGGGTTCAAGCAGGTCACCAATATGGGTTGGTGGTGGCGTTGCTTTTGGACCTAAACCGAGAAGTTATCGACAAAACATAGGAAGAAAAAAAAAGAGTATTGCTTATCTGAATATTATTGCAAAAAAAATTAAAGACGAAAGAATAATGCTTTTGGATCAGCTGAAGTTTGATAAGATATCAGCTTCAGTGGCCTTTTCCGAAATCGAGAAGGTTTTAGAAAAAGCTCCTTTCCACAAGATAAATAGCGGAGGAAGCAAATTAAGAAAAAAAACAAATGACGGCAGGAAGAATATCACAATCGTTGTGAATCAAGATGATCAAAATGTTAAAAAATCTGTGAAGAATATTCCATGGATAAGCCTTATCCACTCGCAGCGGCTTGCTGCTAGACCGATTTTATATAATCATGGTCTCTTATTAACCGAGAATGCCTTTGACGATTTGGTAGAAACCTTATAAGTGATTCGATAAAATGCACCTACTTGATATTATCATTCAACCCATGTCAACTGAAAAAACAGAATCCCTCCGCAGTGGGAATGTTTATACTTTTGAAGTACACAGGAAGGCGAACAAAGTAATGATCTCAAATGCAATTCAGCTTATTTATGGGCATAAGCCGATTAAGGTAAATGTTGCCTACCGACCATCCAAAAAAAAACGTAATCAAGTCGGCTACGGCAGAACACCTTTAAGAAAGAAAGCGTATGTAACTTTCGAAAAAAAAACCAGTGTGAATGTTTTTGAGAGTGTTTAATATTTTATTCTCTTAAATATGGCCGTTAAAAAATACAAACCGACTACTCCTTCTCTTAGGTTTCGTGCTTATGTTAGCTCAGATGAGGTTTCTCAGCACGAAAACTTACCTTACGCCCCACTTACAGTTGGTCTTAGAAAAAAATCGGGAAGAAACAACCAAGGTCGAATCACAGTTCGGCGTAGAGGTGGTGGACATAAACGACTTTACCGAGTTGTTGACTTTCGTCGCAATAAAAAAAACATTCCTGCTAAAATTGAAACGATCGAATACGATCCAAACCGTAGTGCCAATATTGCTCTGGTCTGCTATCAAGACGGAGAAAGAAGATACATCATTGCTCCCAAAGGGCTTGAAGTGGGCAAGACAATTATCACTTCTGAGAAGATTGAGCTTGAGGTGGGGAATGCCGCTCCGATTGGTAGCATACCTGTCGGGACAGCTGTACACAATATTGAGCTTCAAATAGGTCAAGGTGCTAAATTGGCTCGCTCAGCGGGGGGTTATGCAACAATTTCGGGTCATGATAAAGGATATACCCTGCTGAAACTTCCTTCGGGTGAATTTCGTAAAGTGCATTCGCTATGTCTCGCTACTTTGGGTGTGGTAGGTAATTCTGAAAAAGAGCTAGCCACCATCGGTAAGGCGGGCAGAAATCGTTGGCTGGGGCGTCGTCCAAAAGTCAGGGGTGTTGTTATGAACCCAGTTGACCACCCTCATGGTGGGGGTGAGGGTAAGTCTTCGGGAGGTCGTCATCCCGTTACTCCATGGGGTAAGCCGACCAAAGGCAAAAAAACACGCTCTGTTCGTAAGCCGAGTAATCGATTCATTGTTACAAGGAGAAAGGCAAAAAAATAACTCTAAAGATTAAAGAATATGGGGCGTTCACTTAAAAAAGGGCCATTCATAGATGCCCACCTATTTAGGAGAGTCGAGAAGACAAAGCTCTCTGGCAATAAGAAGCCAATTAAAACATGGTCGCGCAGGTCTACCATATTTCCTGAGATGATAGGTCTTACTTTTTTGGTGCACAATGGAAATAAATTTATACCTGTTTTTGTTAGCGAAGATAGTGTTGGACATAAATTGGGCGAATTTTCTCCTACCAGAACCTATCGGGGGCATACAAGCTTGGATAAAAAATTGAAGAAGTAGGGTATTTGTTTATGGAATCAACAGCGAAAGCAGGTTTTGTTCGTATGTCTGCTCGGAAGGTCAGGCTTGTAGCCGATGAAGTTAGAGGATATGAAGTGATTGAGGCCATGGATATTTTGAAACATATGAAGAAAAAAGCTTCTGATATTATTCTGAAAGTTTTACGAAGTGCTGGGGCCAATGCCAAGGTATTAAACCCCGATGTGGAAGAAAAAGAATTGTTTATAAAAAAAATTTTTGTTGATGAAGGAATGACCATGAAACGTTTTCGACCTCGTGCGAGAGGTCGAGGTAGTCGCATTTTGAAGCGAACGAGTAAAGTTACTGTTGTACTGTCTGATGAGTGATATAGCTAGGTAGATTATGGGGCAGAAAGTAAATCCAGTTGGTATTCGACTGAAAATAAATAGGACATGGGATTCTTTGTGGTATGTAGGTAAAAAAGATTACGCCAATACTTTACACGAAGACATCAAAATTAGGGATATTGTTCGTAAAAAATATGGTAAGGTTGGTATCATTAAAATGGGCATTGAGCGTTTTCCCGAAAAGGTTCATGTTAAACTTCACTCCACGAAGCCAGGAGTTGTGATCGGGCAAAAAGGAAAAAATATTGAGGATCTCAAAGTGAGGCTTTCAAAAGTTGTGATGAAACGATTGGATATTAAGATTGTTGAAGTAAGCAAGCCTGATAGTTCTGCCCATGCACTCGCTGAAGGAATTGCTTTGCAGCTTGAAGATCGCATGCCTTTTCGTAGGGCAATGAAGCAAGCTCTACGTTCGGGGATTCGATCGGGAGCATTGGGTATCAGAGTGATTGTTTCTGGTCGTCTCAATGGTGCCGACATGGCCAGGAAACAACAATATTTAGAAGGCATGGTTCCTTTGCATACCTTACGTGCCATGATTGATTATGGTTTTGCTGAGGCTGATACAACCTACGGTAAAATTGGTATCAAGGTATGGCTATATAGCGGAGATTATCTCGGTGATAAGCAGGGTGCAGACGCTGAGGATAGTAAATACATCGTTAAGCGAAGAGAGACCTAAGTTATTATGTTAGCTCCCAAAAAAATGAAATGGAGGAAACCTCATACGGGTAGACTCAAAGGAATATCCAAAGGAGGCAACAATATCTCGTTTGGTGAGGTTGGTCTTAAAGCAATGACATCAAACAGGATTACTTCTCGGCAAATTGAAGCTGCTAGGGTTGCCATGATTCGCCATGTTCGTCGGGGTGCAAAGGTCTGGATACGTATTTTCCCTGATCGTCCTGTTACCAGAAAACCAGCTGAAACAAGAATGGGTAAAGGCAAGGGTGCTGTTGAATTTTATGTTGCTGTTGTTAGACCCGGAAAAGTTATGTTTGAAATGAGTGGAGTTAGAATAGAACTCATGAAAGAAGCTATGAAACGGGCTTCTGCGAAACTTCCTGTCAAAACAAAGGTGGTTGTTCGCTAATGGAGGAAAATGTAATGAGTCTATCAAAAATTCAAGAAATTTTAGGAGGCGAGGCGGATTTATTATTGAATTACACTTGTCAGACGATCACAAAAGAAAAACTTACTTTACCCTCTCCCGATTATGTTGACAGAATATTCTCTTTAACGGACAGAAATAATCAAGTACTAAAAAATATTAGCTCAATGTTTTCTCATGGTAGACTGGGTGGAACAGGTTATTTGTCGATTCTTCCTGTTGATCAAGGAATTGAGCATTCGGCGGGTGCTTCTTTTGCACCGAACCCAATTTACTTTGACCCAGAATCAATTGTTGAATTGGCTATTGAGGGGGGTTGCAATGCAGTGGCTTCTACCTTTGGAGTCTTAGGTATGGTGTCTCGTAAATATGCCCATAAGATTCCTTTCATTGTTAAGTTGAATCATAACGAGCTCTTGAGTTGTCCAAATACTTTTGACCAGATATTGTTCACGGGTGTGAAAGAGTCATGGGATATGGGAGCTGCTGGTGTGGGTGCTACGATCTATTTTGGTTCCGAAGAGTCTCCCCGTCAGATACAAGAAATTAGTGAGGCTTTTTCGTATGCACATGAGTTGGGTATGTTCACTATATTGTGGTGTTATCTAAGAAACCCTAATTTTAAAGCAGATAAAGACTACCATGCCAGTAGTGATTTAACTTCTCAAGCAAACCACTTGGGTGTAACGATTGAAGCCGACATTATCAAGCAAAAATTGCCCACCCTGAATGGTGGTTATCTGGCGATGGAGAAAAAATTGGGTTCCTATGGCAAAGTGCACCCTGATATGTATGACAAACTAACGAGTGATCATCTCATTGATTTAGTTCGTTATCAAGTAATTAATAACTACATGGGTAGAGTGGGTCTCATCAACTCAGGTGGTGCCTCTGGAAAAAACGACCTAGCCGATGCAATAAAAACAGCTATTCTTAATAAGAGGGCAGGGGGCATGGGTTTGATTAGTGGGCGCAAAGCTTTTCAAAAGCCAATCAAACAAGGAATCGAAATTTTGAATACCATTCAAGACGTTTACCTGAGCAGTGATGTAACCATTGCCTAGACTATTTGTAAAGCCTTCGTAGGTGTACTTTGATCTTTTTCAATCTTTAAAGAAGACCAATTTTTTGAAGCTTTGATTCGATCTGCAATACTGCTTGCTGAATACTCGTTTTATCCGTTGCGATAATGAGTTCTGGATTTTCTGGTCGTTCATACGGTGCTGATATTCCTGTGAAATCAGGTATCTCACCAGCTCTTGCTTTTTTGTAGAGACCTTTGGGGTCTCGTTCTTCACAAGTTGAAATCGGAGCATCAATAAAAATCTCCAAAAAGTGACCTTCGGGGAGAAGTGATCTGGCCACGTCACGGTCCTTCTGATAGGGAGATATAAAGGCAGTAACAACAAGGGCTCCCATATCTTGAAATAAACGAGAGACTTCCGCAATCCTTCGTATATTTTCTTCTCGGTCTGCGGGGGAAAACCCCAAGTCTTTATTGAGGCCGTGACGAATATTGTCTCCATCAAGAACATACGCTAGTTTCTTTTTTTGTGTAAGATATACTTCAAGCTTCCTAGCGATGCTACTTTTCCCAGAACCAGAAAGACCGGTTAGCCATAGAACAGCACCTTTTTGACCCAGTAGTTTTTCTCGGTCGGTTTGGCTCACTTGCCCCTCGTGCCAATGTATGTTACTCGCACCCATTAAGGCGACTCTTTATTTCAAGGACAAGCCGACAAATACTTTCCTTTGACGCTGGACAAGTTCAGAAACTTTACGACTACTTGTAGCCCCCTTAAAGTATGGGTAAGTCAAAAAGCTGAGTATATTTCGAGGACAATACAATGAACCTCCCCAGGTGGAGCAGTTCTTGCTTTTTAGTATGCTCAATCATTCTTTTCATGATAGCCTCTACTTGTTTCATTTCATCGGTCGTGTCATATTTAATCAAAGTTTCCAATTAAAAAAGGAATTGACTTATCTCCCTTAAATTAAGGTTATGTCTCATTATGAACAAAAGAAAATATACCTTTGATACAAGTGGTTTTAGCTGTCAAAATACAGACTGCCATAAGTATCATAAGGTAAATGAAGGAAATGTGCGCTTTGCTTATATGTCTGGTAAGTACAAACAAATAGCCTATTTAAAGTGCACCGCTTGTGGTAGATGCTTTTCAGAGAATAAAGGCACTATTTTTTTTCGTCGCAAGAAAAGCAAAGAAACCATTACTCGGGTATTACAAAACACAGTTGAGGGCTGTGGCATTAGAGCTACCGGAAGAGTCTTTGGTATCAGCAAGGATACAGTTCTTGCTTGGGTTAAAGCAGCAGGTGAAGATTCACTAAAAGTTGAAAAAAAATATATACAAAAACCTGTCTTTCAATGAAATTCAATTAGACGAGCATTGGGGTTTTGTCTTTAAAAAACAATACAATCTATCAGAGACTGAGCGATTAAGTGATGAAATAGGGGATATCTGGACTTTTACTGCAGTATTGCCTGTAGAAAAGCTCATTTTAGCGCATATAACAGGCAAGAGGACCTCAGTGAATGCTAGAAAGTTACTGACCAAGGTAAAAACAAGAAGTAAGCCAAAGAGGGAAGATAAATTCTTGATTACCTCTGATGGATATGAGGGATATAGTGATGCCATTCTTTCAGTTTATGGTAAATTTGACTCAATGACTAGAAAGCTTCAATCACCCAAATCTCTATGTTATGGGCAAATAATTAAGAGAATAGAAAAAGGGAGATGTAAGGAAGTTGACAAATCTCTAATCTTTGGTGATCAAAAGCTACTAGATGAATATATTGCAAACTCTTCAGTAAGTCATCAGATGAACACCTTTGCTGTAGAAAGGAATAATTTGACTCTTCGCCAACACAATCATAGAATAGAGCGTAAAAGTCAGGGTTTTTCAAAAAAATTCAAATATATGCAGGGGCATAATTCTTTTGTTGCTAATTATTACAATTTCTGCCTTCCACATTCAAGTCTAGCTGAGTATGAGGGAGGAAAACCAATTCAAATCACCCCAGCAATGGCTACAGAAATGACGAATCATAAGTGGTCTATACAAGAATTATTCATCGCAAATAGAAACTTTGATTAAATATGACACGACCATTTCATCCTCTGCCTTAAGAGTTGACACCAACATACTAATTAACATTCTGACCCCTGGGGTGTTCGTATTTCTTCTGATTCTTTTGGCTCAGCATATTCTTTAGAAAAGAGACTTTATGACCAAGGGCAGCTGCTTCGAATTTCAGAGGCACTGAACTCTGACCTGAATCTGTCTTCCATAATTGAGTCGATTCTTTACCTGTGCCTCGCCCAAGTGCAGACTATGCAGGCAGGGGTCTATCTTTATCCTGAAATTGACACCAATGTGCTTGTATTACATGAGCATTATATCGGATTTAATATCACAGACCGAGAAGGTTTTCTTATCCAAGAAGGAGAGTCCATCATCCGATATATGCAGGATGCTGGGGATAGTTTTGAGCTTTCTCAGTTAAAGGCGATTTCCCTAGAAATGGACAAACAGTTTAAAGATACCATTGCGAAGCTCTCCACTTTAAGTGAAAATCTTCTGCTTATTCCTATGAAAAGCAAACAAAAGATTATTGGGATTATTGTTTTAGGTTTGCAGAGCGCCCAAGAACCATGCTCAGAAGAAGACAAAGAATTCTTACATCTCCTCGCTTCAATTGCAGCGACCGCCGTTACCAATGCAAGGTTGTATGCATTGGCGACGGTTGACACGATGACAAAATTAAAAATGCATCATGTCTTCCAGATGAGTTTACGTGAAAATATTCAATCATACACCGATTTGGATCAAAAACATTTTTCAATCTTCTTGACTGATATTGACCATTTTAAGAAATTTAATGATACTTATGGACATCAGTTGGGCGATCTAGTTTTGCAAGAGGTGGCAAAAAAGATTATTGAAGGTTGTCGTGGTTCTGATATTCCTTGCCGTTATGGTGGAGAAGAGTTTATTATCATTCTACCTTCTACCGACATTATAGAGGCTACCGCATCTGCTGAAAGGGCTAGGGTTTCTATTGAAAACTTAGAAGTACATAACCCAACCGACATTGGGGACAAAATACTTAAAGTAACCATTTCTGCCGGTGTAGCAGAATACGATCCCAAAAGAGATAAAGAACCCAAAATGCTTATTGAGCGATCTGATAAAGCTCTTTATCGGGCTAAGAATGCGGGCAGAAATCAAGTTATTAAAGCACTTTAAAATTAATTAAGTCATGCATTCTGATGATTCCTACAGGTTTCTTCTGTTTGTCTAAAACGGGTAACACATATGTCTTTTTTGCGTGCATGATCGCAAGAGCTTCTTCAATAAGCACACTTGTTACCGTAAAATGTGGATTTTGGGCCATGATGTCTTTGGCTTTTTTATTCCACAGCTTTTCAAAAGGTTCATTTTTTTTGTCTTGATTGCTCATGTCGAGATGTCGTTTAATATCTCCATCAGTGATAATGCCTCGGAGGTGTCCTTTGGAACCTAATACGATTACAGCTCCTAAGTTTGTTGTGACCATTTTTGTGATAATTGAGTGAAAGGTATCTGCCTTGGAAACGCAAATTTCCTCGATTGGCAAGAGTACATCTTTTACTTTCGTGAGTAGCTTTTTCCCCAAAGAACCAGAGGGGTGAAAACGACCAAAGTCAGTTTTCTTAAAACCTTTCAACTCAATTAATGCGGCTGCGATGGAATCGCCAATCGCAAGCGAAATTGTTGTGGAAGCCATAGGTGCCAAGTCGAGGGGGCAACCTTCTTTATCAATTTGATAAACGATTGAGTTGTCAGACTCCTTGACCAAAGTGCTACCAGCACTCCCCGAAATAGCAACGAGCTGCCCACCTAGAGATTTGATATGAGGTAATAATGCAACAATTTCTCTGGTTTCTCCTGAATTGCTGTAAGCAAGCACTATTTCATTTTCACCAAGATGTCCAATGTCGCCGTGAAGTGCATCGGCAGGATGAAGGAAGGTGGAGGGTGTACCTGTCGAGGTCAAAGTGCTCGTAACTTTTTTAGCAATGAACCCTGATTTGCCCATTCCCGTGATTGTGATATGCTGTGCTGTGGCTAATTTCTTTGCGACATCTTTAATTTGTGTAATAAATTCAACACGCTGAATATTATTTCGTATAACAGAAGCTTCTACTTCAAGTGTTTCAACAATAATTTTTGAAACATTTGGCAGTTTCATGTGTTAGAATAAATTTGAATTATTTGTTTGAATCTGATTAGGAGTTAAGTTTTGTTTTTCTTCTTTGGCAAGCTCTACTTCTTCCATTGACTCATCTTTATTTTTTCTTAATACCGTCCACTTAGCTTCCGCCTCTTTGAGTTTTTTTTCACAAAAACTCTTTAGAAGCATACCCCTCTCATACAACCGTATACTTTCTTCTAAGGTGTCTTCCCCACTTTCAAGTCTCTCAGTCACTTTTTGCAATTCATCCATAGCAGATTCAAAGGTCAGGTCTTTTTCAATTTTTTGGGACATATTTTCCAGTAGAATATTTATAGACTCTTATGAGATTCCTTATTTATGATATAATCTAGAGTGACAATGATTTTAATACCACGAGTTCAACATTTCGTCTAAATATTGAAAAAAAATATCAAATTGCTCATACATGATAGTAACAATCGTAGGGGAAATGAATGCTAGAATAATAAAGGCAGTAAATATTTTTAAAGGGAAACCTAACATGAGAATATTCATTTGAGGAGCAGCTTTAGAAAGAACTCCTAGAGTAATTGAAACAAGAAGGAGTGTGCCCATAACAGGAAGAGCAATTTTTAAAGCAATGATGAACATGCTTGAGCTGATAAAAATCATGAACTTAATAATGTTTTTATGCCATAAAAGATCTTGTAAAATATTCTTTGGGAAAAAAGGTAATTTTTCGTAAGAAAAAACGATCGACCGAATTAACCACAAATGTGAACCACTCAGAAAAAAGACAAACGTGGCAATTAGATTTTTAAAGATTCCCATGAGAGGCAGGGATATTTGTGAAAGAGGATCAAAAACTTCGCTAATCCCCAAGCCCATTTGAACAGAAAAGAACTCACCTGCCATCTGGAAAGAGGCAAACATAAATTGCAGGCTGAGCCCTATGACCAGACCAATGAATACCTGTTCCATAAGAAGCGTGAAGTATTGATTCTCTATAAGCTCTTGAAATTCAAGGGGAAGCTGAACAACAGGAACAACAATCAAAGAGACAAGAAATGAAAGAGCCACTCTATAAAAATAAGCAAAAGATTGACCTCCAAAGAAGGGTGCAACAGAAAGCATTGCAAGCATTCTTGTAAATAAGATCGTGAACTCTTGGAATTTATTGGCAAAAATTTCCATGCGTTTTTTTACATTTGGCTAATTACTTGAATTAACCTTGTTGTGTATTCACTCAAGGTCTGAATCATCCACGACAAAAAAATAATGATGGCTACCCCAATCGCAACCAATTTAGGGACGAAAGTCAGAGTTTGTTCTTGTATGCTCGTAGTAGTTTGGACAATTGATACGATGAGCCCCACAACCATACCCACAATTAATATGGGGGCGGAGAGTTTCGCTGTCATCAAGACAGCCTCCCTAAGGAGCGTAATAACGTCTGCCTCGCTCATTAAAGTTGGTAGCTCTTAACGATTTCGTGAGATAGTAAAGACCACCCATCCACCAAAACAAATAAAATAATTTTGAAAGGTAGAGAGATCATAACGGGTGGTAGCATAATCATTCCCATGGACATGAGGCTGGCAGCCACTACCATATCAATCACCAAAAAGGGAATGAACAAATAAATACCAATGATGAATGCTTTTTTAATTTCGGTAAGCATAAAAGCAGGGACTAAAACGTGAAAGGGTACCTCTGAAAAATTTTTGGGTCGCTTGCTCTTACTCAACTTTATAAATAGAGCAACTTCTTTCACTCCTTCTTTTCCGATTTGTTTAATCATAAATTTACGAAGAGGTAAGCTAGCGTTCTTAAAAAATGCAGCATTTTTAATTTTTCCATCGAGGTATGGGCTGAGTGCTTTCTCATTTATTTGTGAAAAAGTTGGTGCCATAATAAAGAATGTTAAAAAAAGAGCCAAAGAAACGAGCACCTGATTGGGAGGCATATTTTGGAGCGAAAGAGCTCTTTTTATGAAGTCAAAAATAATAATCACCTTAGTGAAGGAGGTGAGCATGAGAAAAATAGCAGGTGCCATGCTAAGTAAGGTAATCAGCAAAAGTATTTGTAGGGAAAGAGAAACATCCTTGGGACTTTCGGCTTGTGTAATATTAAAGTCAATTTTAGGGATTGGGATTTCTTGTGAGCCAATCATAATGGGTGTGAAAAATAAAACCACGATGTACAATAAAATCCACATAATTTTTTTAGAAAACTTAGAAAGCATCACCTTTATTCCCATCTTCTACTAATTTTTTTTTTTGTTCTTTTAGATTTTGAATTTTATTTTTTGAACTTCTCCGTAATTCACTCCATGTTTGGCTGTTCATTGCGGCTGTATCTCCTAAAATATGTTTTTGAGGGAAACTCCAATTAGAAAATTTTTCTTTCATTGTTTTTGTCAATTCCCACAGAAAATCTGGTTTTTCTTCAAAGTTTTCTTTTTCACAGTCTATTTTGATTTGATTAATTTTATTTGTGTCAGTTATCTCGCTAATTAAATTTATTCCAGAGCCTGAAACACCCAAAACCAGAAGATTTTGACTAAGCTGGACAATTTGAATTTGCTGGTCTGTTGATAGGTTATATCGATATAAGGTTTGCATCACTTTTGACTCTTTTGAGGGAAGTTGTTTTTTAAAGCTGTAGAACTTCCAAAATAACCCAAAAGCGCCAATTAAAAACAATAATACCAAAACTGTTTTTATAATTTGCCAACCCCAAGAAACCTCTCCTTTTCTTTTTTGGAGTCCAGGTGTTTCGTTACCACCTTCAAGTTCTTCTTTCAATAAAGCCTCAAGTTCATCTTCTGGTTTGGTAGTGTCTTTTTTCTTGATTTTGAGCTCTGCAGCAGAGTCTTCAACATTGACTTTTTTTAGAGGTTCCACGAGAGTCTTTGTTACTGCTGGTTGTTGAAAAACAGGTTTTTTTTGTGAAAAAAGAACCTTAGTAGATAATACAAAAAATATACATGAGACAAAAACTACTTTTACTCTCCACATAGTCTATGTGAGACATAATTTGACTCAGACTGGCAAGTTATTTTTCTAGGCACTTGTCTGCAAAACAATTGTGATTGAGGTTGGGAAAAATTAAAATCAAAGCTGAAGAATAGGAAAAGACATCTAATTTTACGAGGTTTAGGTCATCCAAGTTGGGATAAAAATAGCTTCAATTTGGTTTGTACAAATTGAATAAATCAATTAGAAGTTTTGCAATAAGATGTTTGCGACTGTAAATGGACAAGCTTGATAGTTACTTTTTATGGATGATTGGTTTCACGTTTGCAAGCTTCATTGGCTAATTAACATTATTTTATCGAAATTAAAAAATTGAGTTAGAAATCAAGAAACTTTTGCTTGATGAAGTTTACCCCACTTGGTTTTGATTGCTTCAGAATAAAGGTTTTCAAAAAGGAGGGCTTGATTATACAAGGCGACGAGGTGATTTGAGTCTTTTTTCTGCATTTTTTTGAAAGTCTTTTGGGCATCCAATATCTTGTTCATTTCAATGCAGTGCACAGCGTATTCGTTCATAATTGAGAGATTCTCTGGATTCTCTTGTGATGTTTTTTTAATCTCGTTGAGATATTCCTCTTTCTTAGTCACTTCATTCGTGCTATAAAACAAACACCGAAATTGAAGAATTTTAGCAGAAGTTTGATTTTTATAAAAACCAAGCATTTCAAAGAGCACTAAAGCTTTATGCCATTTTTGCATATATACTAAATACTGAAAAAAAATCCAGCGAACCCCTATTGGTAACAACATGGCTCCCTGCATCATCTTATCTACCTCATCATTGTTCATTCCATAGTGTTGAGCAGCACCCAATGGAGCATCAATTGCTTTTAAATAATAGAAGATATGAAGTTTTGCATATCTTTGTTTCGATAAATATGTAATCACTAAATCTCTATCTCTCTTCAGCAATCTGAGGTCTTCTTGTCCTTCAACATTTTGAAAAATACTGCGTGTCAATATTCTTAATTCTTTGGTCGGATGTGTTATTTTAAGTAACTTTTTATAATCTCCATATTTAAATACTAATTGAGAAATTACTTCTCCTGCAACATCACCTAAAAAGTTTGTAAAATTCAAGACAATATAGTGTCTTAAAAGTTTAGTACTCTTTGACATAAAAAACATCAATAAGTCTCTCATTGGCGGTCGATATTTTATCTCCTTGAATATTTGGAATGAGCTAATTTTTTCTTTGAATGTCGAGATATCCCACTCGTACTTATAGGAGCTAATGACTTGTGAAAGCCATAAATTATTAGTTTGATATATTTCATCAAGCTCGTCAAAGGGAAAGTCTACGATATCAATGGGCTTTTTCAGCAAGTCTTGGAAGTACAAAAAAATAAGTTTTCTTTGTGAGATATCCATGTTGGGATAGTTCAGAAGGGATAATAGAATCGATAGAAAGCCTTGTTTTTTGATAGAAGCAAAATAAATCATGAATATGAGAGGCAACTTTGGATGATGAAAACCCAATTCCCAAAAAATATAGAGTTCCTGAATCATTTTGTCTTCCTCATCATTAGGAAAGCACTTGAAAATAATTTCACGGCTCTTTTCATTTTGATAAAAAATGGGGCTCCGTTTTTTAAGAAAATCTTGGAAATTTGTCTCCATAAATTTCTCAACATGGCGCAAGAAAAAATCTCCAAGTTGTTTTTTAACAACAACTGAAACATTAAGCTTTAGGCCATCATAGAATTTATCATCAGAAAAAAACGTTGTGTCTCTTTGCTTTGAGTTATATAAAAAAAATAATTTGCGGTATAACCGAACACACAATGCGTATAATAAAAAAGAAAAGAATAAAGCTACCCCACTAATGAGTCCGATGACAATAAAGCGATTGTTTCGTAATAAATCCCAATCAAATGAATTAAAGAAAGACCATGCTTGTTGAAAATATTGCTCCACTAAGTGCTAGTATCGGTTCAGTCGGGTTTTGATAAAAGCAATTTTAGTTTCTACCATTCAAGACCCTTTTGGGCAAGGACGCCTTGTGTTTCAAAAGGATGTTTTATATTTTTCATCTCGGTCACCAAGTCGGCAATTTCACAAAGCTTTTTACTAGCGTTTCTACCTGTTAAAATAAGGTGTAAATCAGTAGGTTTTTCATTTTTTAAAAAGTCGATCACAAGTTCCTCATCAAGAAATTTATAATCCATTACGTAGATAATCTCGTCTAAAAGAACCAAACGATATTTTCCCGAGAGTATGACCTCTTTCGATTTTTCCCATGCATTTTTTGTTGTTCTAATATCAAGCCCTCTATCTTGAGTATTCCACGTAAAGCCCGCTCCCATCGTGAAAACATCAAGGTTCTCAAATTTTTTTTCTAACTTATGTTCCGCATATTTAAACTCATCAGGATTTTTCATAAACTGTATAATCGCGGCATTCCAACCGTGTCCGACTGTGCGCATAACCATTCCAAGAGCCGCTGTTGTTTTCCCTTTCCCATCCCCCGTATGGACCATCGTTAAGAATCTATTTTTTTTATCTTGATTTTTTTTTCTCTCCTCAATCTGCTGAACAGCAATCTTATCTTCTACTTCTCTTTGGCTGTTCATGGATGATTTCAATTAATTACAGAGCCCAGCCCCAGGTATGTTGGAGAGGTTGATTATTTCTATCAGATAATTGGTCGAACTACAATGGGCATTTTCTTCTGATTGGAGTTCGTATAGTTGTCTATCAACAAGAATATTCTGTGTTTTATGAAGATATTGAATCAAGTAAAATATAGAAAGAAAGATGAAAGCAAGTAAAATAATATTTTTACGGCACATAGAACAAGCCAGCTTTTACAGTCGAGCATTCACTCTACTGAATCATCTGCATGAAGTCAAACAAATTTTATTTCACAATATGAAAACCAATGGCATATCAGAGCAGTCTTCTCTCCTTAAAATCTAAACTCGCCTTCCCTTCGACAAGTTCACCGTGCCCATCGAGGCAAACTTCCAAAAGGGAGGCAGGTGGTTTTCGGGGAAGGAAATTTGCTCTGATGAGGCTGTGCGGGAACTAGGATTTTTCTTGCTTTTCTGTGTTCTTCTTTGTTTATGTCTTATTATGAAACGATTTATGAAAAGTGATAGAGATCAAGTTATGCTGTTTTCGCATACTATAGCAGACAATTTAGAAGAAAATCACGAGGTTTATGCCTTTGCTGCCTTGTTAGATAAAATTCCTATGAAACCATTTCTTTCTAAGTACTCAAAAGAAGGGGGTCGGGCTTACCATCCGGTTATAATGCTGGGATGCCTTTTTTATGGCTTTCATCGTGGATGGAGAAGCAGCAGAGAATTACAAAAAGCCTGTGAAGAGAACGACGCCATGCGTTATTTAGTTGGTGGTCATAAAGTAAAGTTTCGGTCTATTGCTGAATTCCGTGTTAATTTTGGTAAAGAAATTGGCGAAGTTTTTAATTACTCTGTATCTTTGCTATCCCACAAAAAGAAAAATATTGGTACTGATGTTAAGGTAGATGGAACTAAAATCAAAGCCAGTGCTGCTGACGATCAAACATACAAAAAGTCAGATTTAGAGGAACGTAAAAGAGCTATACAGCAAGAGATCTTAGAGTATCTACGCTCAGGTAGAGAATTAGATATTGAGGAAGATAAACTATATGGTAAAGACAACAGTGGCTATGAGCTTAATCCTGAAGAGGTAGATACGATCATTGAGGAGTTTATTCGCTTACAAAAAGCGAGTGAAAAGGCAAAGAGAGAGTCATTAAAAACAGCAGAAGGAAAGCAAAGTGAACCAGCCGAGTTTTCTACATCTGTTGAAAAAGATTCTTCAGAAACTATAGAAGGTACACAGGATATAGAAGCTCTAAAAACAGGAGAAAAAGAAGTTGAGGTCTTTTTAGAAGATACAACTAATTCTCATGCTAACGAGCCAGAATTATTGATAAATGAAGACCAGGCTGCAGAGGATAATGATTCTGTTATGCTTAGGAAAGCTCAAAAGTATGTTACGATCAGTAAAAGTCTGGAAGAGAATCAAGAGTCTGCTTCTGATTCTAAAATAAATCTTACTGATCCAGATGCTAAATTCATGAAACGGAATGGTAAAATTTCTCAAAGCTACAACATTCAAGTTACCTCATCAGAAGGCTATATTTTGGCAGCTGACATTGCTGAAGCTAATTCAGAAAATGATTTAGAGCAATTAGCTCCTACCCTTTCTAAAGCTGAGTCAAACACAGGGATCAGTATACGGACAGCTTCTGCAGATTCGGGTTACTTTCATTCAAGTGGTTTGGAATACCTGGATTCAAAAGGGATCAATGGTTTTATACCTTCACCTGATCAGGTAGCCAAAGAAAGAAAAGGAGAAGAGGATTCAGGTTATGAAGCTCATCAGTTTAAATATGACGAGGATGATGATTCTTGGGTTTGCCCCGAGGGTAAAACCTTAGAATTTCATAATGAATCTGTGAAAGATAAAAAGAAATATACTCATTATCATGGTAAACCTCCTGACTGTGTCATTTGCCCTGCCAGAGAACAATGTTGTACGAGCGAAGAAGAGTTACGCAGAGGTTATCGCAAATTGTCAGTAGACTCTGGTTTTGCTTTAAAACATGAAATGATCAAGAAGATGAATTCAGAAGAAGCAAAGTCTTTCTATAAAAAGCGAGGTTCTGAAATTGAACCCATTTTTGGAATTTTGAAACAAGCCAAAAAGTTCAGAGAATTCTTGCTCAGAGGCAGTAAAAAGGTTCAAATAGAGGTAAAAATCGCAGCTACAGCATTTAATTTTGGCAAAATGGTACGAGAACAACTTGCATAAACTATAAATTCCTTGACATATTTGAAAAATGAGACTGACGCAGCAAATATCTCATAAAATGCACTGAAAAATCCTAGTTCCTGCACAAGCTCTGATATGCCATTGGTTTCTATAGTATACTTCAGAAAATTATTCGACATTGTGTTTCCTCCTGAAAGTTTCGTTTTGTGAACTACCAACCGACGATTGGTCTTGAGGTCCACCTCCAGCTTAACACAAAACATAAGTTATTTACTTATGCCCAGACTTCGTTTGGTGCTGAACCGAATACGAATGTCTCCTCTTTATGTCTTGCTTTGCCAGGTAGTTTACCCGTGTTAAATAGAGAGGCTTTAGAGAAGGCAATTTTGGCTGCTTTGGCAATTAAAGCAAATATACACAAAGTGAGTAGGTTTGACCGTAAAAACTATTATTATCCCGATTTACCTAAAGGTTATCAAATATCACAATTTTATGAGCCATATTGTACTTCGGGTGAGATTACAATTGAATTTGAAAATGGCAATACCAAGAAAATTAGTGTTACCAGAATCCATCTTGAAGAAGATGCTGGTAAACTGATTCATTCAGAAGATCATAATTTTGTTCAAGAAAGCTATGTGGACCTGAATCGTGCAGGAACTCCTCTCATTGAGATTGTTTCGGAACCAGAAATGGATTCTTCTGAGGAAGCTTACCTCTACCTGAATGAGTTGAAAAAAAATATGGAGTATATTCAAATCTCCGATTGTAATATGGAACAAGGCTCTTTACGCTGTGACGCCAATGTTTCGATAAGACCTGAAGGAACAGAGGAGTTGGGTACTCGTGTAGAAATTAAGAACCTCAATACGTTTAAAGGGGTTCGTGCGGCTATTGACTATGAAATAGAAAGGCAGACCAATTTAATTGAATTGGGTGAAAAAGTTGTTCAAGAGACTCGCCTGTGGAATGCTACTTTGGGGGAGACCGTCAGCATGCGAGGCAAAGAAGAAGCCCATGATTATCGGTATTTTCCTGACCCTGACCTTCTCCCAATAATTCTTACCCAATCAGAAATTGATGATGTTGCGACAAAGTTGACCGAATTACCAACGAAAAGAAAAGAACGCTTTATTGAGACTTACGAGTTAACTCGTTATGATGCGAAAGTGCTTACTGCAGAGAAAGCGACCGCTGACTATTTTGAAGAGGTTGTTCAACATGGTGTAAATACAAAAAGAGCTTCCAACTGGATTACAACAGAAATGATGGCTTTTACCAGTGAGAAGAAATGCTCACTGAATGATCTTTGTTCGTCTAAAATGTTGGCTGAACTCCTCACGCTTATAGAATCAGGAATAATTTCTGGAAAAATTGCAAAAGGTGTTTTTCAGGAAGTGATGAATACAGAGGATTCACCCAAAAAAATTATAGAAGACAAGAACTTAGTTCAAATAATTGATGAGTCTGTAATCCAATTACTTGTGGAGGAGGTATTGGTTGAAAACCAAGATTCCATTGATTCTTTCAAAGCAGGGAAAGATAGAGCTTTGGGTTATCTAGTCGGTCAAGTGATGAAAAAATCAAAAGGGAAAGCAAACCCTCCCCTAGTGCATTCGCTTTTGTTGGCAGAATTAAAAAAAACATGATACTTTTTTTGCTCATTTTATTCATCATTCTTGTCTGGGGGCATTATGGGTTGCCCGAAAAAATTGCTCCAGATAAATATCAAAATCTGCCACCAGAAAGAGAAGTAATGAAAGGTGCAGAAGCTTATACGTTGCTGGGTGATTCAGATGTGGCTTTTCTTTTGATTCACGGTTTTGAGGGTTCTCCCTATACGCTGAAGCCAATCGCTAACTTGTTGCACGAAGAGGGACATACTGTTATCGCCCCACTACTTCCAGGGCACGGAACCTCAATCAAATATTTTAAAGAAACACGCTATGAACATTGGTCTTATATGATCGAAAGTACTTACAGGAGAGAGAGACCAAAGTATAAGCACTTTTTTATTATAGGCTTTTCTCTAGGAGGAAGCCTCGCTTTGAAATGCGCAATTTCTTTTACTCACTTGATACCGCCGACTGGCCTTGTGGTAATTGCTGCTCCTGTTTTTTTTAACGGATTTTTTAATGGCCGGTTTATATTGAAAGATATTAGACTATTTTTTAGTGGTATCATCAAGGAGCTGTTTGATTTCATCCCTAAAAAACAAAGAAATATGTCTGTCAATATGATGAACCCTTGGGTCGGTTATTCTGAGGTGTACTCGCTCGCCTGTGTTCACTCTCTCAAACGAAATATTTCTAAGTTGAAAAGGAAACTACCACAAATAGAGGCACCCATCTGTTTAATCCAAGCGAGTAACGACCGCACTGTACCTTCTGAAAATCTTTATTATATTTTTTCTAGGGTACGTTCTAAAGAAAAACGCTCTTTTATGTTCACAATAGGAGAAGAACTTTCGACTCGGCATCTACTCTTCACGCATGAACAAACGAAAGATAAAGTTTATCACTATATTTTTGAGTTCATTCATGATTGTTTGATGAAATTTGACCTTTCTGCTAACTTATCAGAAGAGTCCCAGGTGACTTCTTATAGAAAGAGTGTTTGATTTGAGATTTAACAAACTTTTATAAAAAAATGAATTTTCTTCGATTATATGTAATACTCTTTTTAGCGATTTCCATGATTGCTTGTGGATTTGATGAAATGAAATCAGAAATTTTATTTAAAATACCTCTCAACGAAAAAATATTAAATTTTCCTAAAAAAAATGGGGTCTACTATGAAATCCCTGGAAAAATGGGAATTGAAGATGACATGGCCATCATTAGTGAGTCGTCAGCACGGAGTATCAAGATATTTAACAATAGCAAGTTAGAGCGAGTGATACGTTCAAAAGAATTTTATAAAGACCCCTCTAACCAAGATCAATGGCAAACACCCCCCAATGTATCAAAGTCATCTTTGAGCGTGTTGAGTATCCCAGGAAGTATTGCAACGACCTCTGAAGACAGCTTTTATGTGCTTAACTACACACCTCAAGCCCAACCAAAGCAAGAAAAGGGTAAGTATAATTTCCTTCATATTGATTTTGACGGGAAATTAAAATTTCTAGTGAATAATCAAGAGACTCAAGATAATGAAAACCCAAAAGATAAAAAACTAGCCGCTCAAACAAATGAAATTGGTTTCAGTAATATCCATTGGATGGACGTTGACGATGAAAATCGTCTATGGCTAACGTATGGAAATAGCCAAGAAGAGACTATTTTGCAAGCATATGAGGAAGGTACGTTATTGCACAAATTTTCAGCAAAAGAGTGCTACGATTTAATTCTTAAACACGTTGAAAAATCAAAAGATGAAGGCTATTTGTGTGAAGTTTTTTATCCTTTTAGTAGTGGTGAGTCTATTCTATTTGTGGGTAAAGTGGAGACCATCAAAAGAGATGGAGATGATGTTGATGAAACAGACTATACCTTCAAAGAAAGGGTTTTTATATCATATGATATTGAGTCAAAGAAGTCTCACAAGATATTCACTCACGAGAGTGACCCTCAAGAAAGCCCTTATTTGACGCATGGTGAAGAAAGCTTCATTATATGGGTTACGGAAGATTATCAACGTTTCAAACTTGAGCTTTATGATATAAAAGGAGACCAAGAGAAAAAGTTAGTTATTAATTTATCCGGAAGTTCTCACTCATGGCGTAGCACCTACACAACCCTTAGAGGAAAGATTTATAGTATTCGTATTTCAAAAGACTTTCTTATCGCCTATGAGTGGTATTGACAAAGAACTGTCAATTAAAGTGCTTCTTAAGCTTGATGGTTAGCTTTGGTTTTCCCATGACAAAGAGATGCACCCCATAAATTCCCCACGATATTGCTTTTTCAACAAAGCGAATAGCCCACTCCAGCCCTACTTTTTGCATGGCTTCCTCTGATTGAGCCTCCGCTTTCTTCATGGAGGTGAGTAATTGGTCGGGTACGTTGACTAGAAATTTTTCTTTCATTCTTTCTAGTTGTTGATAAGAATATGGGATTCGTATCCCTGGTATAATGGGGAACTCATTTCCCCATAGTTTTCCCGTCTGGGTTATAAAGTTTTTTAGTGCCTCCGTGTCGTAAATTAGTTGTGAAATTGCGTATTCTGCACCCTTCTGTTTCTTAATTTTGAGATATTCAATGTTCTGTGATGTTGGGTCTTCAGGATAACATGCGGCACCAATGAAGAAAGAAGTAGCGATCCCTTCCTTGTATTTTTTATTATGGTCAAAATTTTTTCTTACTAGATACTTCCCTTGATTCATATTCGCGATCAATTCAATTAGCTCATAAGCATAAGAGAAACCGCCTTCACTCTTTTTAAAGTTTGCATTGATTCCATCGGGTGGGTCACCTCTAAGAGCAAGGATATTGTGAATTCCAAAATAATGATGATCAATCAAGGAGTTTTCGAGATCTTCTTTTGTGACCCCTCGGCATGTGAGATGAGCGATACCTAAAATATTTGCTTGATCTTGTGCGAAATGGCAGATTGGTAGGGTCCCTCCACGGAGAGAACCGCCCGCACCGTGTGTCACTGAAATAAAGTCAAAACCAGCTTTCGAAAAAGTTCGAATTTGCTCAAATACTGAGGCAAAGTCCACTCCATTACGGGGGGGTATGATTTCAACTGAAAAATTGAATCGATCACTCTTTAATGTTTGGAGAAGATTATTCACACCTTACTAAACTTGAGAGAAGTTGAGAATGTCAAAATATAAATTATCTTGACCACAGAAAGTAAATATTTCTGATTAAAGTAACTGTTTCACAGTACCGACAATCAGGCAGAAGTCAAGGATGACTTCAATAAAATAGTTACAAGGAAGTACAATATGGCAAGAAGAAGAAGGCTTGCAAACAAAGGGAGAAGGTGTGTTCCTAAAACCACCGAACTTGGCAAAAGAGAGTATAACTCTAGCAAAGAGCGCCTCATCACATACCGAAGTAGAATCAAAGATGAGGGGTACGTTGACTCTGCGATTGACAAGATCGCTCAAGAACTCACCCACTTTTTGTTAAAGTAGTTACAGAAGATATTAGGCCGCCTTTTGGTAGTGGGTGCGGAGTTTTCTAAAAAGTTTATACTGGAAGGCTTCGTGAATGTGTTCTTCTTTTAGGGATTCGCATTCACAAAAGTCTTGTATCGTTAGAGAAACTCTGAGCGTGTTTAAAATACCGCGATAGCTGAGGCTAAAATCTCTTGAATACTCTTGGATCATCTTTTCTGCACTTTTTACTTTTCTAATTCGTTCAAAAAGGTGTTCGCCTAATATTGAGTTATTATTTAAACCTTGGTTGTTACTACGCATTCTTTGCTGAGCTTCTCTGACCTTGTCTTTCCACCATGAAGTTGGCTCTTCTAGGTTTTTATGTTGAAGGGCAACAATGTCTTCTTGTGTCTCTATTTCCAGTGATATTCTATCTTCAAAAGGACCAGATATTTTTTGAAATAATTGATTTCGCAAAGCATGTGTACAATTACAAAAGTGTTTGGTTGAAAACAAATATCCACACCGACAAGGGTTCGTTGCTCCTAAAAAAATAAATTCAGCAGGAAAAGTAACTGAACCACGCACCCGACTAATTGTAATTTTGCGTTCCTCCAAAGGCTCCCTGAGTGCTTGGAGTGTGGATGCTCGGAATTCAAATAGTTCATCTAGAAACAACACTCCTTTGTAAGCCAAGGTTACCTCGCCAGGAGTCAAGTTTGAACCTCCACCTACCATAGCAATCTCAGAAGTTGTGTGGTGGGGCATCCTAAAGGGGCGATTTAAGATCAGGTTTTGATCAAATTTACTTGTCATAGAGTGTATTTGAGTTACCTCCAAACTTTCTTCAAGAGTAAGCTCAGGCAATATTCCTTCAAAAGCATGGGCAAGTAATGTTTTGCCTGTTCCGGGGGTTCCAAAAAGAAGGGAGTGATGGTGACCAATGGCCGCATAGGCCAAGCCTTTTTTTGCTATATTCTGCCCGTAAATATTTTGCATATCAACGGAGACTTGATGACTTTTTAGATGAAATTTTTTACCGCGAGATGAAGGTATCAAGTGACTCATAAATTTATTTATATCTGACAGGCTTTTCAGGTGATAAAAGTCAATATCAGGAATACACGATATTTCATCAGCACCACTCAACGGAAGTAGCACGCCATCGATATCAGGATGCTTTCGAGCTAAAATAACCGATGTTAGTATTCCTCGTGTATGTTGCAGTTTACCATCGAGAGAAAGGCTGCCTATGAACATTTTTTTATGACATATTTCTTCAGAACATTGACCACTTGCGACCAAAATACCAACACAAATCGCTAATTCTGCCAATGAACCCACTTTGGGACGGTCATTGGGTGCTAGGTTGATGACAATATTTTTTACAGGAAACTCAAATCCACTATTTTGTATTGCCGAACGTATTCTTTCTCGTGACTCTTTAACGGCGTGGTCACCCAATCCAACAATATGAATACCGGGTTGCCCTGTGAGCAAACTGACTTCCACCTGAACAAGAAAACCATCATACGAATGATGTCCGGCTGTGTATATTTTTGATACCATGAACAACCAATAATATCCCTAAAAATGCAGGATTTCCCTTGTTTATTCTACTTTTTTGATTGAATGTACTATCTATTATTTCGATGTCAAAATATTTATTTTTATATTTCGGACATGGTCTATCCGAAGATTTTAATCTAGTCTTGTTCTGGCTCCGATTTTCAAGCACATCTTTTTACACATAATATTTTAGAATTGTCCATTTTTTTCAGTGCTGGCTTTTTCATTTCTGTCTTATTAAAAAGCGATGAATGTTTTTTATCTCCATCCGTGAAAAATAGCATTTCATTCTTTTTAAATTCTTCTTGTTTGGTTAAAGTGTAATCAAGTTTAAAACTGTTTTGGATTAATATTTTGATAACCAATTCGTCTCTACTAAAAAGACTCACCAACTGCGCTTCTTTGTCTTTTATGTATTTTTTAGGTAGCTCAATATTCTCTTCTTCTGTTTTTTCTGGGTCTGGTGCAAACTCTACCCTTGGAAAGTTCGAATTTTGAAGTTTAAGAGCCTTAAAACCTAAGTCTTTTAATTACTCTTGCTCGCTTTCTTTTTTTTAGGTAAGTCAGGAGTCGCTTCTTTCTTCTCTTTAATGATTGTTTCTATTACCCTTCCTTTTGTTTCGTTCTTTCGAGAATGTATCTTTTAGTACGCCAACGTGCCCGTCTACGAGCCTTATCCATTTCTTCAAGCTCAAGACGCTTAATTGCTTCGTTAATATCTTGGACATTTTCTTTTTGCTCTTTTTGTCTTAATTTTTGCAGATGATGATCGTGTTCTTTAAGGAAACGAAAAACTCGATTAGGATGATTCGTAAAAAAACCGTCTACTCTCATATTTAACACTTTTTCCATGTCGGGATAGGAGTTCACTGTGAAAGGATATACCTTAATACCTTTGTCATGGCAACGATTTATAAAGTCTTGGGTAAGTTGCATAATATTAGGATTAAAGGCTTTAATTCCATATTGTGTGACAAGCTCAGGTACATTTATTTTTCCAAGGTCTTTATAGTGTAACAATGCCTTCGAAATTGAGCTGTCAATTTTATGAATCCTTTCAATAAAGCTCCACCGAAACGAAGAAATCAAAACATGATTCGCTACACCATAGCGATGAATCGCCCGCACAATCTGCTGCTCCACTCCATCATCAAGTAAGGAGTCTTCCCAGCATTCTCTTTTTATCTCAATATTCACACCAATACCTGAACTCCGAGACATCAATAGTACCTCTTCCAAAGAGGGTAGGCGAGCTCTGCCATATTTAGGGTGGAACCATGAACCAGCATCAAGTTTACGCAGGTCGTGATAATCCCATTCACTGACGATACCCATTCCATTTGTTGTGCGAGATAATGTATCATCGTGTATGATAATGAGTCGCCGATCACGTGTCATAGATACATCAAACTCAATTGAGTGACAACCAATTTTAATCGCTTCTCTCAAGCCAATGAGAGTATTCTCAGGATATGACCCACTCCAACCACGATGTGCGATTACCACAAAATTATCAGGTATATTAGAGAAATTTGAAGACCGATTCGAATCATCACCACTTTGTAAATTTTTAATGGAAGCCTGTTCTTCAGCAACAACCGAAGCCCTATTGGTTGAATATTCTTCAAAATCATTGTTGAGGATATTTTTGAGCATATCAAGCCTCAACTTAATCTCAGAGCCTTTCAGATCATCAAACTCCGGATATGATTTTTCACTATTTACTGGATGATTTGAATCAGACATAAAATATATCCTCCAAGACTTACATCAAAATCATATGCCTATCAAACAATGAAAGAGATCAATACAAAAGAGATAATAGAAAAAGTCAATCAATTTTTTAAAAGGTCTGTTGAGGGAAACAAGGTTATCGGTGCATCTCCCTCAATTCTCAATAAATTAACAAACCCAGCCAGTTTGTGGGTGCAAAATGCTCAATCAATAATAAGGATGCAAACCCTTTCTATTAAAAAAAATAATATTTGGTATCACTCCAGAAGAGACCCTTATAGAGAAGCGAAACGTATTATTCAGCAAACTGACTTTTTCAATAAACCTCATCTCATTTTTTTAGGAGCTGGGCTTGGTTATCTCATTGAGGAGGCTTTGGAGGCCAAAAGGTTTTCCTCGTTACTTCTCATTGAGCCTGATTTAGAAGTTTTGTTTTACCTTCTGAGCCGAATTGCTACGTCGAAAAAATTCCAAAGGGTTGATTTCTCTATTTTTATACCTTACCAAAAGACAAATAAAAATTTTGAGTTGGAATCACTCTTCCCTTATTTGAGAGGAAAATCAGCTTCTGACCTCCATATTTATTCACATTCGGCTTCTTTTCAGGCATTTCCTAATATTTATGCACCCCTGAGAATAAATTTAACCCGATTTATAGAAAAACGAATGATTAATCAGGCAACTCTAATAAAATTTCAAAAAATATGGAATAAAAATATACTCCTGAACCTGAAAGAGATCAGTGCAAGTGGATGCCTGAAAGACCTTCTAAAAATCCAAACAGAAAAAACTGTTATTTTAGCAGGGGCTGGGCCCTCCTTACCACACCATACAAGTGCCTTACATAAATTTCGAAAGGAATTTCTATTATTTGCCGTAGACACTTCCTACATACCACTTTTGAAGATGGGTCTTATACCCGACATTGTTTTTAGTTCCGACCCACAATGGGTCAACCATCATTATGTACTAGACTCAAGAGTGAGCCAATCAATTTGGGTTTTAGACCCAACGGTCTGTCCTGCGATTTCTCATTGGTTGTCATATAATAAAGCAACCATGTTTTGGTGGGATAATCCATTTTATCTCGATATTTTTTTTCGCGAAGAATCTCGAGGCACCGTCTCACATGGAGGCTCTGTGAGTACCAATGCTTTTGATGTGGCCTTCAAGGCGGGTTCTGAAAACATTATATTAATTGGTCAAGATCTCTCTTTCACAGACTCAATGGCTCATGCAAAAGGTTCCGTGCTAGAAGAAATGACTTTTATTCAGGCCAATCGTTTTCTAACTATGGAGCTACATAACTATAAACAACTCACAGCTCTGCCCCCTATCAGGGTTTCTTCAACAAACAAAAAAGAACAATATACTTTCACCAACGCTAAATTAATGGTATATGTAGAATGGTTCGCAACCGAGGCAGCCAAGTATCAACAAATGAGCATAAAACCAAGGCTCATCCATGCAGACCCTCGGGGTGTTTTACTCTCAGGTTTTGATAAAGCTTCTCTGGAAGATTTTTTTTCTGAGAAAAGAAAAAAAAATGAGGGATCATCCGTACAACCTGAACACAAAACTCTCACCAACAAGCTAAGTAACAAAAAGAATCTCCATGAGTTAAACAAACGCATTAGAGGAAAAATTGATCAATTATATAGTGATTTTTTGTTCCTTAAAGAAATCTACAACGAAAATATTCAATTGATACAACGATATAGCAGAACAAGACAAAGTGGAGATATGAAGCAAATAGAAAAAAATGATCAAAAAATTCTTTCCCACAAAGAGGCAAATAAAATTGTTTCGGTGAGTGCTCAGAATATGATCTTAGAAATTACAGAAAACAATTCTTCAAAAGATCCGCTTTATACATCACAAAGACTCTACTCAACTATGCAAAAAGTGACCAAAGTTTTCTTGTATCTTCTTGCTAAACATCGTTTATCCTAACCCATTATTTGTCTAAAGGACGATATAATAAATCAATGCCAGAATCGAGATAGCCGATCCAGATGTAGTCGGTTTCTATTTCAATTAAATGTATTTCGTTGGAAGCTAACCCTTCCACAGCTCTCAACTTTTCTAACTTTTCAGTTTTTTGGTTATAAACACGGATTCCATTGCCCGAGCTACCAATCCATATTTCGTGTTCTCTTTTGGTGATTGTGCTGGGATAGGCAACGCCCCAATTTAACTTATACACTTTTTTTTGGTTCAGGTCATATTTATAGATACCATATTTATGGACTCCAACCCATAGAAAACGCCCATCAATTAAAATTGATTTGATATTATCACCACCCAAATGCTTCATATTAAGGTAGGTTGCTTTTTTTTCTTTTTTGTTGTAGATAATCAAACCAGAGTCGATTGTTCCAAAAACAATATAGCGATGGTCGGCAGTAATTGCATAGATTTGATTTGAACCAATGAATGAGTTCTTTCCTAAGAGAACAATCTGATGGTTAATTGAATCATAGCGCACCACTCCTCTGGATAAGGTCGTGAAGTATAAATAGCGATCATCTTTGATGACTTTTTGTGCAATTGTAAAGACTTTTTGATTGTCAATGATGGGCTTAACTTTGTCTGACTTCTTATTATAAATAAAGATACCATCATAAGTGCAAATATAAACTTTATCAAAATCAATATAAAAGCTTCGCACCTGAGAACTGGGCAAAGGAATTGCGACAAAGCTCTCTGAAGATCGAGAAAATCGAACCAAGCCACCACCCCAAGTCGATACCCAAACATCGTCCCCATCCACCTTAATATCAGAAATAGAACGCCCTGGTAATCCATCAGCAATATCCAAATGAAATAAAGAAAGACCTCTCATGGTGAATTTAAGCGTTTTTGGAATATCTTTTTTTGACTTTATATATTTTTTTAAATAATAAAAAGCAATTTTTTTTTTTCTGAAATGCTTTGCGTAAATCACTCCAATTTCATAATAGATCGACTCCATTTGCTTTTTAAGTCTTTGACTTGTTCCGTATTTCTCTTGTTTTTTTTTGAGTAAATTGAGAGAGCTCTTTAGAAATGAGATCGCTTCTTTATATTTTCGTCGGTTTTTATAAATAAGCCCGAGATATAAATTCGCTGAAATATGATATCCCCTTTTTAGATTAATGATTCTCGCCCTTTTAAGATATTGCTTTAAATTTCTTTCTGCCCTTGTTGTGATTTTATGTTCATGATAACATTGCCCCTTTTTAAAGAGAACAACCGTTCTATATTTAGAGTTGGGATATTTATTCGATAATTGATTGAAACTAGAGGCAGCCTCCAAATATTCTTTTTTTCTCAGTAAGCTTTCTCCAAGATAAAAAAGAGCGTCTCTTACTTCGTATAAATAGGGTTGATGTTCAATAAAACGTCGAAAATATTTAATGGCATCATCATAATCTTCTTCTTTGAATTTTTTTTTGCCGTACACAAAATCTTTAAAGCGGTCTTGTATATTAGGAGGTGATGTATCTAAAGCACCAAAACAAAAAAAAACAATCAATAAAAAGAATAAGAAAGGAACTCTTTTGTTCATCGCTAAAAAATCACTGAGGGTAGAAATAAATATCTATATGGATTGGCAAGAAGAGTAAGAATAACCAATGGGTTTATTTGCGAAGTCAGCCCTAAATTTAAACCTTTTATTTTTAAATAAGCGATAAGGGTTTGAAGAAAAGCTTTGGAGTGGGGCAAATTGATGCAATGCACATAGTGGGTGATTAACTACTCGTTTGTGTAGACAACAAGTTTTGAAGAAAATCATGTCTATGCTACTCAAGCACTTAACGGCAAATGCTTGTCTTGCAACCTTAAAGCTTGTTCTGCCCCCGGTTTTCAAGCACATTTTTTTACACACAATTTTCAATAAATACTTTGATCTTTTTTTGCCTCAGCAAGTGAATCAAATTGATTGATAGAAAGAACTTGTTCATTTAATATTCTATGAAATCTTTTAATAACACCGTTTAACTCTGGGGCCAGTATAAACATATATAATTAAATTCTACATAAAAAATATGAGGAGAAATATCTAAAAGAATAAGAAAAAGACTGTCCAGTTTTAGGGGGTTAAACCAATTTGAAATGAAAGTGATGCTTAAAGCAAAATTGTTACTTAATAAAGCACTTATAGTTGACTATTATTTTAATTGATTAGCTTTATCCTGACCTGTTTTAGTGGACAGTTGAATCCACAATAGGAGATAGGATCATGAAAAAAGCGTACACAAAAGTTTTTAAGAGATGCAGGGAATCATCTAATTGTATATGCGAACGATCCGTTAATCATGAGCTTAAAAGCAAGCACTTAAAAAGCGGTGATAAATTGATTTTAATCAAGCTTAGGAGAGCGACTACCCTTTTGTTGTGCCAAAAATAAAATCTAAACCCATTCTAAAACGAGTTAGATAAAATTCACCAGTAGAGAAATCAGTAAATATTTGCATATTAAGCGAGAAACTTGAAGATGGCTGAAAACTCAAACCTAAATTGAAGTTCTCCAGATTGTTAGAAAAAAAGTCATAACTACTTTCATTCTCATTGGGAGTAATCTCAGGAATATCAACAGCCTCTTTTCTTGTATGATAGAGCACGAAACTAGGCAAATAAGAGACAAAAAGTTGAAAATTAGGCAATATAAAGTATACTAATTTTAGGCCTAAGGAGAGGTCAATTTGATTTTCGGTGATGTCAATGTCGAAGCTTGTAGCAGGATACTCCTCCGATCCACCAGTGGGTTCTCCGTCACTGGATGCAGCAATCGTTGCCTTTTCTGAGTGGGACGAAAAAGTAAAAGCAGGACTCAGCCTAAGAACACTCTTTGAATCTGACCCTCCTAAGCGTATATCATAATCATAGAACAAAGTTGGCTGAACACTATAACCCGTTAGCGTTACTTCTCGTCCTTCTTCCCCTGAAGAACTACGACTCCCTCGTGTGGTAGGTATAATGTAAGAAACAAGATTTACACCTATGTTACCAGGGAAATAAGTATGATTTGAATACCAAGTAAGGAAATTGACGCCAATTTCTCGACGCGAAAAACCTTTCTCTGTTGAACCCAGGTTCTCTGAAATTGTCTCTGTAACAAAATTGCGTATTGAAGAAGTAACTCCCGAACGGTCATTGACAAAAAAACCTATCAACGGTGCATTATTAAAGGCTTTGTCTTTTGGTTCGTCATATTTTTGAGTAAAATCCCGGTAGTCAATACTCGCCGTCCATGCCCAGCTCAAAGAAGCCTCAGCACTTCCAATCTCCACACCGTACTTATTTTCGTATAGATTCAAGGTATTTCGATCAACTATTGGGTCAGCAATTCTTACAGTTACTCCATTGTCAGTGCTTGTCTGAGGCCTTTCAACTCGATTGTCAGATATCTGAACATAAAGCCCTACATTAATATAGGGCAAAGGGAGGCCTAAAATAGCATTGATGCGTTTTTTTCTGATTTGCTCACCACTCTCTTGCCGGCCTCTAATGCCCGGTCGAGAATAAGTACGGCTAATGTTATCCTGGGTACTATACCTCATCGAGAGTGCAGTATACACGGGAAAGAGTATCAAATCCAGCCTACTTCCGGCATTAAAGCCTTGTGAACCAAGTCGATTAGAAGGGCCAAGGTAAAGAAGTGATATTGCGTTTGTTTTGAGCAAGTCATAAAGATATGGGGTCGTAATGTAATCCCAAGTACCGTTGACAAAACGAGTTCCCGCTGAGTTAATTGAAGGGAGAAACGTCTGTGAAATATTCGCATTGACAGACAAGTGTGAGAACATCACAAAAAATAAACCTACAACTAATTTCTTTTTCATCTTAAAGCCTCGTCAAGCCTCGTCACCTAATACCTATTGGGCAGTTTTACTTACGCTTGCATTTTGCAAAGCGATCATTTCACCATCTACAGTAAGACTTAAATTATTGTTGTTATAACTGGTAACCATAAGTCTTTTTCGCATCTTCTCATCAGAAGGATTCGCAGAAGAGGCGAGTATCACATCAAATTCGCCAGGATCAATAGTCCAATCACCAGCCGTAAGATTTGTTGAATTAATTGAAGCCCTATAATAAGCAAAGGCATCCACTGTAATATCAATCACTACTCTTCTAGTTACTTGGGGTTCCAGATGAATCTTTGCATAACCTTTTAGCTCTTTGTACGGACGCGGATAACTCTGATTCCACGTCACATCTCTCATATATAACTGAACAACTTCAGAGCCCGCTTTTGAGCCCGTATTTGTAACATTGACAGAGACACGAAGAGAATCTGAACAACGGATTCCACTTTTTGTCTTTGATACTGTAAAAGAATTATCGTTATAGTCAAAAGTACTATACGAAAGACCGTGTCCAAAATAATAAAGGGGTTTAAGGTTATCTACATAACTACCAGAATTTGCTCTAGCGGCAGAATCTGTGTAGAATTTGGGACGCTTCGTTGAACTCAGATAAGTAGCCTTTGTCGTGCTATCAATATACCGATCAAAATGACGATATCCCAAAAAAATACCTTCATCATAACGAAGACCAAAAGAGCGACCATTATTATTAATAGTCTGTGGAGAGTTTTCACCAACTCTTGTATTGTCCTGAGCAACTTGAATTCGTCTGGCTACATTCTGATTAAAGAATATTGTCGAATCTTGATTGCCCTCATGACTAGGGTACGTTGAGGTGTCCCTTCTGGATTTCTCTAGGGTAAAGGGCAATTTGCCTGATGGGTTATATCTGCCAAATATAACTTCAGGAAGAGCTTGAATTGCCTCTCCCATGTAGTAAGAGTGAACAATGGCGTCTACATCGTCTGCGAAGTTCATTTTAACACCACCACCAGCGGTGATTGTAACGATCAACTTGGCAGGTGTATTATCTATTTCAGTCACATTTTTAACTAAATCTACAAGGGAGTCTTGCCCCTCAGGCAGATTAAATTTCCTTGATTTTCGTTCTCCTTCACTTCCGTTATTAAGTATGGAACCAGCACCAGTAGCTGCGGTATACCCCAGTGCTAGAATCACATAATCACTCTCACGTATTTTACTTTCTTGTTCTGCACTGAGAGAAGTAGCCGAAATAGACCCAGCAACAGTTTTACCCCCAGATCTTTTCGAATCGAAAGTTATAAAATTTGGACTAAGGTTACTGAATTCTGAACTCCCTAGGAGGCGGGTTACTTCACTTTTTATATTATTTTTACCTGTCCCAAGGTTGGGGTTATTGGCAGGTTGGACATTGGCCGAACCAGTACCAAGGCGAGCAGTGTCCGTAACAACAGATTTATTTCCAATCACCAAAACCTTTTTTGGAGATGATGGATTTTCGATGGGAAGGACATTTGATTCATTTTTGAGAAGGGTAATGCCGCTACGAGCCACCTCTAAGGCCAATTGGTGGTTTCCACTAAAATCTACTGTCTTGGATATCTGAGTGAGCACTTGAGTTGTTGGATTGTATTCAAGTACTCCGACACCAACAAGTGCCCGTAATAGGCGTTTCACAGCATCATCAACTCTTTGCTCGGTGAGTCTGCCAGATCTAATCTCTGCTTCAATCTTATTCTTAGTAAAGTGGCTACCATTTGGCATTTCCAAGTCAGTTCCTGCGAGCAATGCATCTGTTCCACGAACGCCTGTCCAATCAGACATGAGAAAACCCCGAAAACCAAAAGTATCTTTCATGATCGTTTGGTTAAGCAATTTACTATTAGAAGCGGCTGTCCCGTGAAAAAAATTTAGAGCTGTCATATAAGACCACGCTCCTGCTTCTCTCAAAACAGCTCTGTACACAGGCAGATACAACTCATGAAAAGAACGAGCGTCTGGATTAGAGCTTGATGAACCGCGTTCAAACTCAGTATTATTGCAACCATAGTGCTTTGGGGTAGATACTACATTCTCGCTTTGCACCCCCAAAACAAAGTTAACAGCTGCCTGAGAAGCCAAAAATGGATCTTCACCATGGTATTCAAAGTTGCGACCACTGGTAGGCACTCGATAAAGATTTACCCCTGGAGCAAGTAAAATGGCTTTCTCATTATGAAGAGTTTCTCGAGCCATCGCTCTTCCAAGCTTTTGAGAAAGAGCTCTATCCCAAGAAGCAGTTACAAGGATTGGAGCAGGGAAAACAGTTGCCCGATTTACTAGAGAGACTATTGGACTTACCACTCCTGCTGGACCATCCACCACCTCTATGTGATCTCCTCCTAAACCAAGGTTCTTAATGTCATACAGAATCGAAAACCGGGGGTCGCTACCTCCCGTGGTAAACGAGTAGGACAACATTTTGACTTTAGATGCTATGTCGGGGAAGGTTGCCAACATAGCATCCAGACTATCCTCTAGGTTAGCATCCACATGCAAACTACCTGGTAGCTCACTGGGTACTGTACACGACGAGTCGCTTTCAAACACTATTCGCTTAATGTCTGAGTATGACCCAGAAACCAAATTTGAACCAGATGATGAAGTGCGGAACAATGCCCGCACTTCGTATGAATAAAGAGTGTCATCTACCAACCCCATCCCATCTGTATGTGAAATAGTCGTTGAAGCAGTCGCTTCAACGGTAGAAAGAGACTGAGCATTTCTTCGTAGCTCATAATGAGTCGCATTGTTGACTTTCTTCCAGGTTAAGAATACCGAAGAACCATTAGACCAAATTCTTAAATCGGCAGGTTTCTGGAGATCTGGTAATAGAGTTATCGTTGACACAACACTTGAGTGTCGAACACCACCCACGACCGAATTTACCACATAGCGATAGGTTCTGCCATACTCTAATGCTGGGTCCATATCTGTATAATTTTGAGGCGACACACGCAACTCTGCTATGGCACCTCTACGATCCGCCGCAGCCTCAGAAACATCATTAATGCTGGTACCTCTATAAATCTCATATCCAGTAACATTTCCGCCACTCGGTGGATTCCATTCGAGAAACACAGCAGGAGAGGCGCCAAGATGATTAGTGACACTAAGCCCCTGAGGAGCCTTTGGATCAACTATTTTTGGATTCTCCTCTTGCTGCAAACTAAATTCACTTTCAACTTGATGCCCTCGTATTACAATGACAGCCTTTACCCTATAATAATATGTGGTACCAACAGTTATGTCCGTGTCGATGTATTCAACAGTTGTGGCAGTCGGGTCCATAGCGGTAACTGAATCCTCTATTTCTTCTTCTTGAGAGCCATCAGTTCTTCTATAAATTGCATAATGCGCCACATCGTCAATTGCATTCCAACTTAGCTTGACTTTAACATTCGCAACACCACCAGTTTCCGAAGAGATTACCCTTGAACTTATTCTTGGCGCTAGAGGTTTTGGGGGCAGTGGCAACGCTTCTACTGTTTCACTTTTCTCTCCTTCACCAAAGGTATTTACTCCCGATATTTGATATTGATAAGTTACGCCGTTTTCAACGTCTATATCGATGTATGAGGTTCCCGTAGGTTCGGTGGCGAGTCGCTCAGAATTTTTATAGACTCTATAGGAGGTTGCTTTTGTGGCCTCTGTCCACGATAAAATTACTCTCTCATCCTCCGAAAGAGCCGTTACACCGGCAATACGTTCAGGAACATTGAAATTTTCACCAGGGGGATTTTCGGTGGGGCTTGCACAAAGATAAAGACCGCTGCCAAGGAAAAAAGCTAAAATAGAATAAATAATGCCTCTCCGCAAAGAGATATTTGAACGCATTCCCCGCACTCTACCTGAAAAAAATCGCATGGGTACTCCAGAAGAAATTACCCAGTCAACCGCTCTCAAAAAGAACCTGTCTACAAACAAACACGATTTAAGAATAACTCCTAAAAATTTTTGTAAAACAACCATGAAAAACCCCCTTTTCAATTATTGGTACCAACCTTCCCACATGGCATATGAAATCTAATTGTCAACTATTTTTGGTCGTGTCATATTTAATCAAAGTTTCCAATTAAAAAAGGAATTGACTTATCTCCCTTAAATTAAGGTTATGTCTCATTATGAACAAAAGAAAATATACCTTTGATACAAGTGGTTTTAGCTGTCAAAATACAGACTGCCATAAGTATCATATAAGGGCTGTGGCATTAGAGCTACCGGAAGAGTCTTTGGTATCAGCAAGGATACAGTTCTTGCTTGGGTTAAAGCAGCAGGTGAAGATTCACTAAAAGTTGAAAAAAAATATATACAAAAACCTGTCTTTCAATGAAATTCAATTAGACGAGCATTGGGGTTTTGTCTTTAAAAAACAATACAATCTATCAGAGACTGAGCGATTAAGTGATGAAATAGGGGATATCTGGACTTTTACTGCAGTATTGCCTGTAGAAAAGCTCATTTTAGCGCATATAACAGGCAAGAGGACCTCAGTGAATGCTAGAAAGTTACTGACCAAGGTAAAAACAAGAAGTAAGCCAAAGAGGGAAGATAAATTCTTGATTACCTCTGATGGATATGAGGGATATAGTGATGCCATTCTTTCAGTTTATGGTAAATTTGACTCAATGACTAGAAAGCTTCAATCACCCAAATCTCTATGTTATGGGCAAATAATTAAGAGAATAGAAAAAGGGAGATGTAAGGAAGTTGACAAATCTCTAATCTTTGGTGATCAAAAGCTACTAGATGAATATATTGCAAACTCTTCAGTAAGTCATCAGATGAACACCTTTGCTGTAGAAAGGAATAATTTGACTCTTCGCCAACACAATCATAGAATAGAGCGTAAAAGTCAGGGTTTTTCAAAAAAATTCAAATATATGCAGGGGCATAATTCTTTTGTTGCTAATTATTACAATTTCTGCCTTCCACATTCAAGTCTAGCTGAGTATGAGGGAGGAAAACCAATTCAAATCACCCCAGCAATGGCTACAGAAATGACGAATCATAAGTGGTCTATACAAGAATTATTCATCGCAAATAGAAACTTTGATTAAATATGACACGACCCGATTTTTTTTGCAAGAAAAGCTCGACGGGAAATGAAGTTAAAATTTCTAGTGAGTTTATAGTGAGTTTATAAAGAGGGAGCTTGGTTTCAGTGTGCATTCAAAAAAAAAAGACTGCTTTTAACGGGCGAATGTTGACATATTTGGATAATGAGAAAAAAAACACTACTTCGATTGTAATGTGTCATGGAAACGGATACAGTGGTGGGTGTTTAAATTATTATTTAAAACGCCTCGGAAAAAAATACCGTGTTCTGGCAATCGATTTTATGAACCATGGAGATTCAGAGCGTGACGAAAACTTTACTGATTGGTCATTTTATGCAGAGCAGGTCTTGTGTGTGTTGACTCATGAGGGTCTTAATAAAGTAATCGGTGTAGGTCATTCAATGGGAGCCATCGCTCTTATAAAGGCGGCACATAAAAAACCAAGTCAGTTTCTCAGCCTCATCTGTCTAGACCCTACTTTCCTCAATGCGTTGATAATTCTTTTTACTCGACTTTTTGGCAACCCTTATGCATGGAAAGTGGCTAAACGAAGGCAATTATTTAAAAATAAAAAGATTTTGGAGTCTATTTTCTCAAAACATCCACTCACAAAAGATTGGCATTCAGAAATACGAAACGACTATATCAAGTCATGTTATAAAAACACAAAAGATGGCATGCTTTTGTGTTGTGAACCTGCAATGGAAGCGAAGAATTTCCGAACTCCTTCCTACAAAACCATTATTCAAGCTAGCTCTTTGCAAATACCCCTGCACTTAATTATTCCCGAAGACTCTACAGTCTGTAGTCAACGAATGGCTCGCAGAGTGACCCGTAAAAATCCCGCCGCCACCATTGTCACTCGAACTAAGGTCGGACATCACTTTCTTTTTGAAGAACCAGAGTGGACACTCAAGGAAATCCAAAATACTTTAAGATTGAGAACATAAATAGCCCCCAACGAGAATAGCCGATGCTCCACTGAGAAGATAGGTTAAATTCATATTTTTATACTCCCCCAAGAGGACAAGTCCAGCAACCACAGTAATTAGAGTGTTCATATTATAGAGAGGAACCAATTGGCTAATGTTTGCATTGTACTTCATAAGAGAGGTGGCAATAAGAACGCTACCCACCGCCCAAAAAAAACCAAATAATGCAGCATATAAACCTGATGCAATCGAGAAGGAGCTCTCTTTCGTAAATAACCAGACGAGTAGCCCCACCGCTGTAACCGCTAAGCCGGTGATCGTTACGTAGGGGCCTAAGCTAATCCCCTCGTTTGTGCTCATCTTTTGGAATATGCCCGCAAAACCTAAAAAAATAGCGGGTAACAAACCACCAACGAGCAATCCAAGTAATTTGTAGTCCATACGGGTTACTTATGAGAGACGCTTCAACCAATCGATAATAATTGGAAAAACCTCTTGCCTCACTTCTTTCCCTATAATAATTCCGGCATGACAATAATCAAAATTGAAACCTGAAATTTTTGATAGAATAACCATTTTCTTTTTCTTGCTGGGAAGGGGGATATCTAAATATGTTTTTAAGAGCGCGTGAGGCGGACACAAACTATCGTAACTCCCACTCATGAGTAAAATAGGTGTTCGGATATTTTTTCCCATATCATTATAGTCGATATCACCATCTGCTGAAATCATATTTTCATTTGCAAGCCACTCCGTAAATTGCTCAAGCAAGGATAGTGATATATCACCCATACCTTTTCTAAAATACTGTGCGAGGACTCTTCTCTCGACAACATGCCGATTAAGAGCGATATTGTGATATTTTGTGTTCAAAAAACTCAGAAAAGAAGAGAAAAACCGTGCCATATTTCTCAGTTTAAGATGAAAATGAATCATAGGTTTCAGCTTGAGTAGATCAAGAAGAATAGGGTGTCCTACATATTTTAACTCAGTGGGACTCCCCAAAGAGATGAAGGACTGAAGTCGCTCTTTATTTTTTTTGTCACATGACAAAAATGCATACATGAGGAGAGCTCCCATTGAATGTCCTAACCAATGTACTCGATTACTTTTAGGACAATACTGTTGGTAATGTTTTAAGATAAAATTTATGATTAACGGAATGTCGGAAAGAAGGTCGTCAAAGTTAAAATCAGCATTATCTGACGAATATTCTTTGCAAAAAGAGCCTCCCACTCCTCTGAGGTTTATATTGTAGACATGGTGGCCGTGACTGCAGAGAAAGTCAACAAGGTTAACTTCTTTTGATAAATGAAAAAAACGTCCGCTTGTCGCAATACCATGGCATAAAATGATAGGGTATGTACAGGAAGGAGCCTTTTCTTTTTCTTGAAAAGAATGCGAAACCAAGCATTCCCAGCCTCCATTGACCGAAATATAGAAATCTTTTTTCTGTGCCAATTGCGATGCCTACTGTGTGATTTGTATAATGAGGCTAAAAAATCTTGGCATTAAGGCCACAGGAGCTTGTCTTCTCTGACTTTTTTCTCCGATAATTGTTTTTGCGAGCGAAAATTCAATAACTGCGAAACTGTATTTACCAAAGGTAAAAATGAAAGCCTCCCCTTTTGTTCTGGCCTACGAAAAGCTGCCATTTTTAAATATGGCCAAATTTTATCAAATGCCTCAGCATTTAAAAAATCACCCTTGTCAGACCTTATCGCAGGGATTTTAGACCACACTTGAATCGCTTTCTCATATTGGGAGGCATCAAGGTTTACTTTGCCCAACTCCCAATAGATACTACCTTTTGTGAAAAGGGCGTCTCTCATTCGATACGAAGATGGGCTTTGCTTGATTAAATAATCTATAATCTCAATACGCCTTTTTGCATATATGTTAAATGAGTCTACGTTATTTAAAATTTTTTTCTCTTTGAGTATGGGGAGATAACGATTCATTACTCTTCTCAAAGTCTCAGTACGTAAGCGATTTTTTCGCTCTTTAGAAATATAATTATATCTATTTTTAAAACGGGTAAGAAGTTTAATTGCTCTTTGTTGAATCTCATAAATATTTTCAATTGCAAATAGTAACTCAGTCGCCGCCTTAGTATTTCTTAATTCAGCAGCCTTGGACATCGAATGTTTCAGAAAGTCTTCTTTATTTAAATTTTCTTGAAAGTAATCTAGCATGAAGTAAGTAATATCACTGCTGAACATATAGGCAATGCGCTGGAGGTTTTTGTAATAGAGGTCTCGAATCGCCATAGGTAAATCACCTCGATTAGGGCTGTAATGAAAATACTTATTAATAAATTTTTTTAGCTGGAGTTCTTTGCCTTCTTTGAGTGTTTGGTCAAAATATTTCCTTCTGGCACCACTAGAGAAATTAAGAGGTGTTGTCCCTTTGCTGTTATCAAAAAGTTTGATAACCTCAACTCGACTTACTTTTTTTGGATCAACTCCGTCTAACCAGCTTCTGAAGTCTTCAATCACTTTATTTCGGTCAGCATGTTTTTCTAAATCTCGTGGAGCTTGCTTCAAGAGGCTTTCAAATGGTTGATCAATCGTATGAAGAGTGGGTAGAACTTCTTTTACGACAATATCTTGGTGTTGTCGTTTTCTATAAATATAAGACTGTTTGACCGAATCGCCAGGCAATAAATCTTCAAATATCTGTGGATACCCTCCTTTCCCCTTGTCTTTACCTCGTTTATATCTTCCTTTTTTTCCGTGATGCAAGCCAGAACCACCTCTTTTTTTGCCACTGCCTTTTGGTTTTAAGTTGAGGGAGCTATGAAGTCTTTTAATCAGCTCTTTGTGCTTACCACCCACATGAAAACTGCTCTTAAATTTACCAGCAGGGCTCTCACCTGCATTGCCACCCTCGTCTCCATCTCCAATTTCTTCAGTAAACCTCTCCTCAAGAGCAACACTCAACATCTCTTTATTCTTATCCTGAGTGAACTCTTGGGCAAAAGAAGCATTGCAGTAAACAGGTGTATTGAATAACCCGCGTTGATTATAGAAGAAAGTGAGAAAGAGAAAATGAGCTTGGAGAGACAGCATACCCACTATAATAATTAGAGATAGATATTTTCTTACGAACACTCTCAAACCAGGCAAACGAAATATATAAAGGTGTCAACAGAAAA
>CBDBLF010000027.1:0-5384 GCA_965206985.1 Spirochaetota bacterium
CTAAGGTGTCACAATTTCCTTGGAGGCACCCTTACTTCCTTGGGAATTCAGACAAATTATCCAAATTTTTAAGCATCTAAATTTCTTGTGACACTGAGCATTGTGAGCATGCTTAGTCTCTTGGACTGGAACAATTTATTTGAAATGTTTATTCTGAGTCTACAAGTCATACCTACATAAAAAATATAAAAGTTTGACCACTTCAATGAACTTTGAGCTGAATTGAATGAGTGCAGAATTTTTGCAAAATGAGCCCCCCATACATTAGCTAAGACTTGAATGATCTATCTATCTACTAATTGTGCATTTCTGTATCAGCTAAATAAAATGAGCACTAACGATATGATAGTTAGGTTATCAATTTTCTATAATGGCAGTAGAAATTATAAAAAATTGTGATAGAAATTATGCTGACTGTTCCGTTGAGAAGGTGGTCTCAATGGAAACCTCTGAAAAACCCTTTGCTCTACCACTGGGTATGTCTATATATATATATATGTAGCCTGCTTCCAGTCAACAATTTGTACTTAGTATTATTGCTGTCGCTTGGTGAAATTGTCTTAGAGGAGAAACAGCATAAGTACTTGGAGAATCCAGGTCTGTGAACATGATAATGACTTTAGCCATAGTATTTGTCCTGAACCATGCAATATAGAGGCACGTTGCACACACTGAGCCAGGGTAAAAGGAGTGTTTGACTAGAGTGCTGTCAGAGGAATCTCGTAAAAGTAACTCCCTGCTACAATATGCAATTGGTTTGCTCACCCCTGTGATGTCTCCTGGTGCAGCATTCCAGCTTTTACTACTTTCAAGGATCTCTCTCTGCAGTTAAAGTATTTTTTATGCATGTCAGAACAGCCTATCTTTTGTTATCTGTGGATGTTAAAATTTCTTAATATACCTGAGAATAATCCCAAATGATTTATCAGAATATTATGTTGGAGTTATTCCTGACGTCCAATGAGGTTAATGGGGAATTCGAAAGCCTGTGCATGAGCATTCATGGATTGTGCAAATATCCTCTTGGTTTCCTAGACTACCTCCTCCTGCTAGGATCACACTTCCATATCCAAAAACACACAATACATAAATGTGTGTTGAAAGCTTCTCCCCTTTATTCTAACACTATGAAATAAAATTTCTGATAGTGTCTTCTGTGTTTTCATTAAGTGCTACTTCCATTTTTAAGCATGAGTAATGAAGTCGATGTAATAATCAATGCCAGGAAAGTCTTTACTTTCTTTTTCTTTACTAGCATAGCTAAGCACTGAATCACCAGTGTCTTTGGTTTTTCTGTTATAATTCCGTCTCCAGTTGCATTATATATTTAACTAATTTTATCAATACGTCTCCAATAGTTTTAAATTGTGCACAGATCAAAAAGTTACTACATAGTATAAACAGATTAATTTCCTTCATGCAGAGCTCCTATATGTGCATTTATTGAAGCACTGAATTAACTAATTTTTTTTTCTAGGTTACGTGTAATGATGTTTCTCCCCCAACCAGTGCTGTAAAGGGTAGATTCAACTTTGATCCTCGTTTAGCGAAAGCAGAGTTCATTCCTCAAAACACGTTCTATCCGAACTCTAAGTACACAATTGTGGTCATGGGTCATGCTGTGATGACCGAACGCTCTCCATATGGCCTGAATTTCAACAATGCTGTGTTTCAGTTTGAGACATGTAACCCTGGTCCAATGAATATCGGAATGAAGCTGAAACGACAAGCTCCAGAAGAGGTGAGTGAGAATTGATTATTCAGTGGAAGTTCATTGTTATGGTTTTAAAATTATCATTCCAATTTAGTGCATGTCTATAGCTTAACGATTAGCAAGAATGGAAAAGAAGTGATATGACATCTATTCCAATTAAATACTTTTTTTTTACTTTCAAACTAGTAGCAATGGGAAGAAATTGATGCAATGCAATTACAGTGGATCAATATTGTTTTAAGTTTCCCTGTCAACAATTGCAAAATAAGTGTTAAAATATATATTCTAATTAAAGTGTACACTCTGTGTAGCTTCGCTATTAGCAGCCATGGGAAAGTAGTGTTTATATTTACGAGAAATATTGAACCAGACACAGGTAAGTCCATTAGTGAATCACTCCAAGTAAAGAGGTTTTTTCAAAGGTAAATAGATGTTTTGATTGCATTTTTACATCTTGCCAAGTTGGAGTACTACAGCTTTCAAGCAATTTGAACTTGTGTTTGTTAGAAGTGATTGGAAACCAGTAAAGAAGTAATTGTTCTTGTCAGATGCCTGTTGATTTGTTCTACTACAGTATATTTATGTCAATGACAGCATTAATGTGAATCTCAATTGTTTGTCCAATTATTGGAGACATACTCAAATTTATCTTGACATTTGCATTTTATTTTTAATACATTCCCTTTCATCCTGTTGCTTCAGAAACCCTATATCTTGAAGATCGATGAGTATTATAACCTCTACAACTCCCTGGTAATATGGAGCACAAAAAAATGGGGGTACTCCGGGGAGCACATCATAGGTAAGTGTGTGAGTATATATAGATAAGGTATACAAATTAAATCTTCATGGAGATGGTGAATTATTCAGCAATACTGCTGATTCGTGCAATGCTTTATTGTTAGCTAAAAAGTTGTTTGATGAAAATGATGTTCTTTGTGTAATAATGGAACATACTTGCAAGCATGCTCAGCATTACCCGGTGTATAATGACATTGAAATTGGAAGAGGTGTGGACTTTTGGAATTTAGCCCACTCTCTAACCAGGGTTCAAATTATGTTTGCATTCTTGTATGTCTAATGTCAAAAAATTTGATTATTCACATTGGTACACAATTTTGGACTACAGCCGCATTGCTTGCTAGGCCTTCCATGGGCTCTGGTTACAAAATTCTTTTATGGATTTTGCGAAAACATTTTTTTCTTGAGTACCCTTTTTTTTCTGGAGTACCATGCTTTGTAGGAGGAGATTTCTTATGGAATATCTTGTATTGGTGGAGAGCATGTCTTCAGAATGGCATATTTCACAATATGTTGTGTTTTACTGGAAGACATGTCTTACTGGAGGACATGTTCTTCAATTGGATAATTATTGCAAGAGGGTATGTTTTGCGGTTCAATATGTCTCACATTTTACTGCAGGGTTTGCCTTATTGGAAACCATATATTACATGAGGACATATTTAGTAGGAGTACAGTGGACATGCTTTAAGGAAACAAATGATTTATTGAAGGATATATCTTAATTGAAGGCATGGCGAGCATGAGGATAGGCTTTATAGGATGGCATATTATGCAGAAGGACATGTATTACTGGTAGACGTGTGGCAGTGGTGGTCATGTCTTTTATGAAAGTAGCTGTTAGTGGAGGACATGTCTAGTGAGCGGGCATTTCTTACATGTTTGTGCATAATCTGCAATCATTTAAGCAGCAGTGAATTTTGGCAATTGCATGCCTTTTTTTAGTAACTTCTTTTTTGGCTTATTGACATGCTTAACAAGGATTTATTCTTTGAAATATCCTTCTTTGGTATAAAGACTTATTTTTGTGATAGTAAAATTGTAATTGGAATGAATCCGGCAATGGTGATGGGAAGTCCAGCTGTGGTCACACCCCACCAAGATTGGTTTGAAATATTTGTTGGAATATTTTTCATAATGATACGTTGACTGTGGCTCTTTCAGCAATAAGATGTTTTAACACACTATTTTTGCCTTCTTTAGCACTATTCTTTCTGTGAAATCTTTGATAGCCCTTATATTTGTTGTACAGAAACTTAATTTTATTGTACAGGAATAGTGGTAAGAGGAGGTAGGGTGGGTGGGGGGGGGGGGGGGGTGGGGGGGGTTTGGTGGTGCACAGAATTTTGTACCTTCATGTGCTCTCCCAAAGCAGCAGTCCCATGTAGAAATAGAATATCATGGAACACTATTCCTGAGTTAAACAAATTTTATTCTCCCTTTGAAAATGCTGATCTTTTTTTAATCTTGTTAAATTGGTGGGCAATGTTAAAATTCATTAGCATCTCTTTAAATTGGTATGGTGTGAACCATACGAATTCCCTTTGATGAGTATAAAATTGAAGACTTGGAAGAGCCTTTTTTGGTCTTCCTTTAATGACTCCACTTAAACAATGAGGTGTGGAGAAATGGGACATAGCTCAGGTTACGTTCCCTTGCCTGAATATCATATTGGTCAACTTTCAACTAAATCCTAATAGCCATTTGGCCGGATATCATACATATATGTATGTATGTATGAATATATATATATATATATACACCACTAGCTCTATTAGCATAAGATGTACCATGATTAGTTCATATAATTTGAGTATTTTTATTTGATATGCCCACACAAAGAGATGTAATCAGGTAGCTTCTTCCTTTGGAGAAAATAATCTATCCACTGTGTAGGATTAGCCTACCCTCAAGAGCTGGTAATATTTAGCTTCCATGGCATGGCAGGAAAGTAGTATGGCCCAGAGTGACCCAACCTAAGTCCAAGAGTTTGCTCAAGTAACATTCTGGGCCCTTTAAGTCTGATATTCCCAGTGGAAATGGATTGGCAGGTGAGACTCAATCTATTTCACTCCCAGTGCTAAGATATGTGTGATATACCCTCTTAAGCCCACAGGAGGAGGTGCTAGTAGGAATAGCCACACTGATTAGGGAATACCTAGGTCCAAGTATTTTGGCACTTTTGCCTTCCACCTGAAGAGAAATAAGGGTGTCCAGATGGAAACTACACCATGTTACTCACAGATTCAAATTGGATGTACAAATCTAGCTTTAGACCTGTGGCATCTTTTCTTTCTCTAAGGTAAAAAATTTTTTTTAGCTTTTTCAATAGAAAAAATGGTGTGACAAAATAAACTAATGTAAACCCTTCCCTCGGAAATATGGTAGAGCACCTAGTTAGAATTAGCAGTTAAAATGAGATGGTTTTTCAGTAATCTTTTTCCCTTCTGAAAAACGTCCACTTTCTAATCATTGGTAGTGTCTTCACATTATCTAGGTTAACTCCTCTGTTGATGTGTTCTTGCAATGATGTATATAATCCATGAGCCAGAAGGTTGGTTGGTAACATTTTTGTTGAAAAAGCTTCATTTTACCTTTTGAAAAGGTATATAATGTACCACCATAGATAGTAAATGTATGATAGCTTAGCCAAAATTGGAACTTTTGGATTTAATGGCACTTTTAATGAACACACTCTAATTTTCAAATTTACTTAATTAGAACATAACACAATATCTTTGCAGCATTAACTCAACGTGCTTCTTCTTGATAATTTAAGTAAATGTTTTAATCTTATATATATAACTAAGTGGTAATTAGACCACATCTTAATGTTGGCTCATTAAAAGTAATGAAAGAAAACTTGGAA
>CBDBLF010000028.1:0-47951 GCA_965206985.1 Spirochaetota bacterium
CCTCTGCAGCCTGGTCTTCATTTATCAATAATTCTGGCTCGTTAGCATGAGAATTAGTTGTATCTTCTAAAAAGACCTCAACTTCTTTTTCTCCTGTTTTTAGAGCTTCTATATCCTGTGTACCTTCTATAGTTTCTGAAGAATCTTTTTCAACAGATGTAGAAAACTCGGCTGGTTCACTTTGCTTTCCTTCTGCTGTTTTTAATGACTCTCTCTTTGCCTTTTCACTCGCTTTTTGTAAGCGAATAAACTCCTCAATGACCGTATCTACCTCTTCAGGATTAAGCTCATAGCCACTGTTGTCTTTACCATATAGTTTATCTTCCTCAATATCTAATTCTCTACCTGAGCGTAGATACTCTAAGATCTCTTGCTGTATAGCTCTTTTACGTTCCTCTAAATCTGACTTTTTGTATGTTTGATCGTCAGCAGCACTGGCTTTGATTTTAGTTCCATCTACCTTAACATCAGTACCAATATTTTTCTTTTTGTGGGATAGCAAAGATACAGAGTAATTAAAAACTTCGCCAATTTCTTTACCAAAATTAACACGGAATTCAGCAATAGACCGAAACTTTACTTTATGACCACCAACTAAATAACGCATGGCGTCGTTCTCTTCACAGGCTTTTTGTAATTCTCTGCTGCTTCTCCATCCACGATGAAAGCCATAAAAAAGGCATCCCAGCATTATAACCGGATGGTAAGCCCGACCCCCTTCTTTTGAGTACTTAGAAAGAAATGGTTTCATAGGAATTTTATCTAACAAGGCAGCAAAGGCATAAACCTCGTGATTTTCTTCTAAATTGTCTGCTATAGTATGCGAAAACAGCATAACTTGATCTCTATCACTTTTCATAAATCGTTTCATAATAAGACATAAACAAAGAAAAACACAGAAAAGCAAGAAAAATCCTAGTTCCCGCACAGCCTCTCATGAGGCCGTACGGGAAATAGTTGTTATTCTGAAATTACGGTTATACGTAATTTGACCAAAGATAGTCTCAATCTACCCTAGGTGTTTTTGATAAACTTTTTGGGAAGCTTCTTCTTTCATTTTTAATTTCATCTCTATCACGGTAAAAAGAATAATCATTCTGGCAGTAACTTATCAAAAAACGTTTTTTAAGGAACGACAGGGGCGACAGCAATTGCATTTGAATTATCTGTATCAGAGGAGATACTAGAGCCTGTACTGAAGCCACCCATCCCATCGTTTAGATAAAACCTGTTAGTAACAGAATAAGAATTAGCAACGGCAACGTCTAAATCACCATCACCATCAAGATCACCTAAAGCGATTCCACTTGAATCATTCTCATCAGAGGAAATATCAGAGCCTGCATCAAAGCCACCCATCCCATTGTTCAGATAAACCCGGTTAACAGTATCATAATAGCCATTGGCAACGACAACGTCTAGATTACCATCACCATCAAGATCACCCAAAGCAATTCCCGATGAAGAATTCTCATCAAAGGAGATATCAGAGCCTGCATCAAAGCCACCCATCCCATCGTTCAGATAAAACCTGTTAGCAGTATCATAATAATTGGCAACGACAACGTCTAGATCACCATCGCCATCAAGATCACCCAAAGCAATTCCATTTGTATCATTCTCATCAGAGGAAATATCAGAGCCTGCATCAAAGTCACCCATCCCATCGTTCAGATAAACCCGGTTAGCCTCCCCATAATTGGCAACGACAACATCTAGGTCACCATCGCCATCAAGATCACCCAAAGCAATGTCATTTGAATTAGCCATATCAGAGGAGATATCAGAGCCTGCATCAAAGCTACCCATCCCATTGTTCAAATAAACCCGGTTAGCCTCCCCATAATTGGCAACGACAACGTCTAGATCACCATCACCATCAAGATCACCCAAAGCAATTCCCGATGAAGAATTTGCATCAGAGGAAATATCAGAGCCTGTATCAAAGCCACCCATCCCATCGCTCAGATAAACCCGGTTAGTCTCCCCATAATTAGCAACGACAACGTCTAGATCACCATCGCCATCAAGATCACCCAAAGCAATGTCCTCTGACACAGAATTTCCACTGGAGGAGATGAGACTAGATTTTACAAATTCACTCATCTCATCCTCCCTCCGATAAACTCTGTTCATATCATCACTCGCAACGAATATTCTGACCACCAGTCTTGCCCCTGCCTCTGCCTCTGCCTCTGCCGTGGCAAGGCTCTCGTCAGCATCACCACTCTTCGCGGTTAACACATAATAATAGGTGGTACCACTCGTGAGACCAGAATGAACGTGAGGAGAAGTAACGTTAGCTATTTTTTGACCTGACACACCCATGCCCGAGGTTGTTGACCAATATAAATTGTAGGTGAGATCATTCTCTCTCGTCCAAAACAAGGTTACCCGATTACTGCCTGCTACCGCTCTAAAACCCGATGGCGTTTCAGTTGTATTTGGAAGTGGATTTGTTAGAGACGGATTCATCTTGGAATCCCCAGAACAATAATAGAGCATAAAAACACTCAGTAAGAAAACACCCCTGAGAGCAAAAAGGTTGTTACGAACCTTTTTCAAAAGGCAACGCATATAATACTTTAACTCTTTTCTTTTGGTGCAAAGTGTAGACTCCTCACATTGTGAAGATTTCTCTCGAAGATATTCTGGGGCTGAGCTAAGAATTTTCTTCCCCCTCTGCTGAAAATCTGTATACTGCAATTTGTTTTTATAGGACATGATAACGAACCTCCTAAATTTAGTTTAGTTTAATTTTTCGTAAATAAAGCACCTACCAGAAGTACCTACCAGAAGGTACTACTAAAATTAGACTAAATTTGTCAACTTTTTATTTATAAAAATTTAGGTCGTGTCATATTTAATCAAAGTTTCTATTTGCGATGAATAATTCTTGTATAGACCACTTATGATTCGTCATTTCTGTAGCCATTGCTGGGGTGATTTGAATTGGTTTTCCTCCCTCATACTCAGCTAGACTTGAATGTGGAAGGCAGAAATTGTAATAATTAGCAACAAAAGAATTATGCCCCTGCATATATTTGAATTTTTTTGAAAAACCCTGACTTTTACGCTCTATTCTATGATTGTGTTGGCGAAGAGTCAAATTATTCCTTTCTACAGCAAAGGTGTTCATCTGATGACTTACTGAAGAGTTTGCAATATATTCATCTAGTAGCTTTTGATCACCAAAGATTAGAGATTTGTCAACTTCCTTACATCTCCCTTTTTCTATTCTCTTAATTATTTGCCCATAACATAGAGATTTGGGTGATTGAAGCTTTCTAGTCATTGAGTCAAATTTACCATAAACTGAAAGAATGGCATCACTATATCCCTCATATCCATCAGAGGTAATCAAGAATTTATCTTCCCTCTTTGGCTTACTTCTTGTTTTTACCTTGGTCAGTAACTTTCTAGCATTCACTGAGGTCCTCTTGCCTGTTATATGCGCTAAAATGAGCTTTTCTACAGGCAATACTGCAGTAAAAGTCCAGATATCCCCTATTTCATCACTTAATCGCTCAGTCTCTGATAGATTGTATTGTTTTTTAAAGACAAAACCCCAATGCTCGTCTAATTGAATTTCATTGAAAGACAGGTTTTTGTATATATTTTTTTTCAACTTTTAGTGAATCTTCACCTGCTGCTTTAACCCAAGCAAGAACTGTATCCTTGCTGATACCAAAGACTCTTCCGGTAGCTCTAATGCCACAGCCCTCAACTGTGTTTTGTAATACCCGAGTAATGGTTTCTTTGCTTTTCTTGCGACGAAAAAAAATAGTGCCTTTATTCTCTGAAAAGCATCTACCACAAGCGGTGCACTTTAAATAGGCTATTTGTTTGTACTTACCAGACATATAAGCAAAGCGCACATTTCCTTCATTTACCTTATGATACTTATGGCAGTCTGTATTTTGACAGCTAAAACCACTTGTATCAAAGGTATATTTTCTTTTGTTCATAATGAGACATAACCTTAATTTAAGGGAGATAAGTCAATTCCTTTTTTAATTGGAAACTTTGATTAAATATGACACGACCAAATTTATAAAATTTTATAGAAACCAATTACATATCTGAGTAAAATAATTTTCTTGAAAAATTACCGATACATAAAAATAGTCGTCGGCAATTTAAGGTATAGTCAGAAGAACCAAACAATACAACGCATCTGATAGTAACTTTTCAAAGCCATTAAGTCTACTGAAAATACGTTGTAAGTAGATTTACTCTGGTTTGAGAGAATATAAATCTTTTTTTAGTATTTTCGAAACCTTCTTTGACAAGTTTTAACGACAAGTTTTAACTTGGAAACACACCAGATGATCATTCTTTTTTAAGGAACGACAGGGGCGACAACAATTGCATTTGAATTACCTGTATCAGAGGAGATACTAGAGCCTGTACTGAAGCCACCCATCCCATCGTTTAGATAAAACCTGTTAGCAACAGAATAAGAATTAGCAACGGCAACGTCTAAATCACCATCACCATCAAGATCACCTAAAGCGATTCCACTTGAATCATTCTCATCAGAGGAAATATCAGAGCCTGCATCAAAGCCACCCATCCCATTGTTCAGATAAACCCGGTTAACAGTATCACTATAGCCATTGGCAACGACAACGTCTAGATTACCATCACCATCAAGATCACCCAAAGCAATTCCCGATGAAGAATTTTCATCAAAGGAGATATCAGAACCTGTACTGAAGCCACCCATCCCATCGTTCAGATAAAACCTGTTAGCAGTATAATAATAATTGGCAACGACAACGTCTAGATCACCATCGCCATCAAGATCACCCAAAGCAATTCCCCTTGCATCATTCTCATCAGAGGAAATATCAGAGCCTGCATCAAAGTCACCCATCCCATCGTTCAGATAAACCTGGTTAGACTTCGAATAATTGGCAACGACAACGTCTAGATCACCATCGCCATCAAGATCACCCAAAGCAATGTCATTTGAATTCTCCTGAGAAAAGGAGATGTCAGAGCCTGCATCAAAGTTACCCATCCCATCGTTCAGATAAAACCGGTTAGCCTCCCCATAATTGGCAACGACAACGTCTAGATCACCATCACCATCAAGATCACCCAAAGCAATTCCCAATGAAGAATTTGCATCAGAGGAAATATCAGAGCCTGTATCAAAGCCACCCATCCCATTGCTCAGATAAAACCGGTTAGTCTCCCCATAATTGGCAACGACAACGTCTAGATCACCATCGCCATCAAGATCACCCAAAGCAATGTCCTCTGACACAGAATTTCCACTGGAGGAGATGAGATTAGATTTTACAAATTCACTCATTTCATCCTCCCGCCGATAAACTCTGTTCACACCACCACTCGCAACGAATATTCTGACCACCAGTCTTGCCTCTGCCTCTGCCTCTGCCTCTGCCGTGGCAAGGCTTTCGTCAGCATCACCACTCTTCGCGGTTAACACATAATAATAGGTGGTACCATTCGTGAGACCAGAATGAACGTGAGGAGAAGTAACGTTAGCTATCTTTTGGCCTGACACACCCATGCCCGAGGTTGTTGACCAATATAAATTGTAGGTGAGATCATTCTCTCTAGTCCAAGATAAGGTTACTTGATTAGCACCTGCTACCGCCCTGAAACCAGATGGCGTTTCGGTTATAGTTATATCTGGCGTTCCCTGCACCTCAGTCGTGGCAAGGCTTTCGTCAGCATCACCACCCTTCGCGGTTAATACATAATAATAGGTGGTACCATTCGTGAGACTAGAATGAACGTGAGGAGAAGTAACGTTAGCTATCTTTTGACCTGACACACCCATGCCCGAGGTTGTTGACCAATATAAATTGTAGGTGAGATCATTCTCTCTAGTCCAAGATAAGGTTACTTGATTAGCACCTGCTACCGCCCTGAAACCAGATGGCGTTTCGGTTATAGTTATATCTGGCGTTCCCTGCACCTCAGTCGTGGCAAGGCTTTCGTCAGCATCACCACCCTTCGCGGTTAATACATAATAATAGGTGGTACCATTCGTGAGACTAGAATGAACGTGAGGAGAAGTAACGTTAGCTATCTTTTGACCTGACACACCCATGCCCGAGGTTGTTGACCAATATAAATTGTAGGTGAGATCATTCTCTCTCGTCCAAAACAAGGTTACCCGATTACCGCCTGCTACCGCTCTAAAACCCGATGGCGTTTCAGTTGTATTTGGAAGTGGATTTGTTGGAGACGGATTCATCTTGGAATCCCCAGAAGGATTCCCAGAACAATAATAGAGCATAAAAACACTCAGTAAGAAAACAACCCTGAGAGCAAAAAGGTTGTTACGAACCTTTTTCAAAAGGAAACGCATATAATACTTTAACTCTTTTCTTTTGGTGCAAAGTGTAGACTCCTCACATTGTGAAGATTTCTCTCGAAGATATTCTGGGGCTGAGCTGAGAATTTTCTTCCCCCTCTGTTGAAAATCTGTATACTGCAATTTGTTTTTATAGGACATGATAACGAACCTCCTAATTTAGTTTAGTTTAATTTTTCATAAATAAAACACCTACCAGAAGGTACTACTAAAATTAGACTAAATTTGTCAACTTTTTATTTATAAAATTTTATAGAAACCAATTACATATCTGAGTAAAATAATTTTCTTGAAAAACTACCGATACATAAAAATAGTCGTCGGCAATTTAAGGTATGGTCAGAAGAACCAAACAATACAACGCACCTGATAGTAACTTTTCAAAGCCATTAAGTCTACTGAAAATACGTTGTGAGAGAATATAAATCTTTTTTTAGTATTTTCGAAACCTTCTTTGACAAGTTTTAACGACAAGTTTTAACTTGGAAACACACCAGATGATCATTCTTTTTTAAGGAACGACAGGGACGACAGCAATTGCATTTGAATCATCTTCATCAAAGTAGATGTCAGGGCTTTGAACACCTTCATCAAAGCCACCCATCCCATTGTTCAGATAAAACCGGTTAGTAGTCTCATAATAGTTGGCAACGACAACGTCTAGATAACCATCGCCATCAAGATCAACCAAAGCAATGTCAGTTGAATTCTCTTGAGAAAAGGAGATGTCAGAGCCTGCATGAAATGTAAGCATCCCATCATTGTTCACCCCATTATTTAGATAAAACTTGTTAATCGTCTCATAATAGTTGGCAACGACAACGTCTAGATCACCATCACCATCAAGATCACCCAGAGCAATTGCCATTGATTCATGATCATCATCAGGGGAGATATCAAAGCCTTCATTAAAGCCACCCAACCCATTGTTTAGATAAAACCTGTTAATACCATAACCAGGAGCATTATAATAATTGGCAATGACAACGTCTAGATCACCATCGCCATCAAGATCGCCCAAAGCAATTCCCTGTGAACTACGCTCATCAGAGGAGATATCAGAGCCTTCATCAAAGTCAACCATCCCATCGTTCACCCCATTGTTCAGATAAACCCGGTTAGGCCTCGAACGATTGGCAACGACAACGTCTAGATCACCATCGCCATCAAGATCACCCAAAGCAATGTCATTTGATTCATTACCCCCATCAGAGGAGGAGATGTCAGAGCCTGCATCAAAACCACCCATCCCATTGTTCAGATAAAACTTATTAGTCTGCCTATAATTGGCAACGACAATGTCTAGATCACCATCGCCATCAAGATCACCCAAAGCAATTCCCTTTGCATTATTCCTATCAGAGAAGATCTCAGAGCCTTCATCAAAGCCACCTTCCCCATCGTTTAGATAAAACACGTTAGTCTCATCCGCCCCATGATTGGCAACGACAACGTCTAGATAACCATCGCCATCAAGATCACCCAAAGCAATGTCCTCTGACACATAATCTTGACTGGAGGAATTTCCACTGAAGTGGACGAGCTCATGGTCTATAACAAATTCACTTATCTCGCCCTCCCTTCCCCTCCGATAAACTTTGTTCACACCACCATTCGCAACGAATATCCTGAACATCAGTGTTGCCTCTACCTCAGCCGTGGCAAGGCTTTCGTCGGCATCACCACCCTTCGCAGTTAATACATAATAATAGGTGGTATTGTTCGTGAGACCAGAATGAACGTGAGGAGAAGTAACGTTAGCTATCTTTTGACCTGACACACCCATGCCCGAGGTTGTTGACCAATATAAATTGTAGGTGAGATCATTCTCTCTCATCCAAAACAAGGTTACCTGATTACCACTTGCTACCGCCCTAAAACCCAATGGTGTTTTGGTTGTATTTGGAAGTGGATTCGTTGGAGGCGGATTCATCTTGGGGTCCCCAGAACAATAATAGAGCATAAAAACACTCAGTAAGAAAACACCCCTGAGAGCAAAAAGGTTGTTACGAACCTTTTTCAAAAGGAAACGCATATAATACTTTAACTCTTTTCTTTTGGTGCAAAGTGTAGACTCCTCACATTGTGAAGATTTCTCTCGAAGATATTCTGGGGCTGAGCTGAGAATTTTCTTCCCCCTCTGTTGAAAATCTGTATACTGCAATTTGTTTTTATAGGACATGATAACGAACCTCCTAATTTAGTTTAGTTTAATTTTTCATAAATAAAACACCTACCAGAAGGTACTACTAAAATTAGACTAAATTTGTCAACTTTTTATTTATAAAATTAAGAAGCTGTACGAGAAATATGATTATTATATCGGTCGTGTCATATTTAATCAAAGTTTCCAATTAAAAAAGGAATTGACTTATCTCCCTTAAATTAAGGTTATGTCTCATTATGAACAAAAGAAAATATACCTTTGATACAAGTGGTTTTAGCTGTCAAAATACAGACTGGTTTAACCCCCGCCTGTGCCCGAAGGGTGAAAACTGGACAGTCTTTTTCTTATTCTTTTAGATATTTCTCCTCATATTTTTGAGGTGTCACCCATCCTAAAGCTGAATGTGGCTTCATCGTATTATAAAGATGGATAAACCTGAAGATACTTTTTTGAGCTTCTTCAAAGTTTTGATATTCTGATAAATTAATTTCTTTATATTTAATTGTTTTATTCAATGATTCGGCATGAGCGTTTTCATACACATTACCACGACACATGGAAATATTGATTCTACTTTCTTCTAATAGAGCGATATACTCATTTGAGCAATATCTGACGTCAGCATCAGTATGATGGTAGTAATTTTGTAAATCTCCTATTTCTCTTTTAAGCGAAAGAAAGGCTGCTATGACCAGTTGAGTGTTATTTTTATCAGAAATGGCCGCTCCTACGATACGGCGACTCATAAGCCTCATGAGCAAAGCTAAATAGTGGTCTTTCGAATTAATATCAAAATAGGTTATATCGCCAACAATTACCTTGAAGGGATCAGCTTGCACACTTTTAATCAAATTGGGATATTTTCTGAAATTATGCTTAGATTGGGTAGTTTTTGGCTTCAAAAACACCTTTTTAGTGCATAAAAGTCTATTTTCTTTCATAATTCGGTAAACTCGCTTCTTATTTATTGTAAAGCCTCTATCTTTTAAAATTTGCGTCATCGAGATATAACCTACTTGGTTCAATTGATCACTAATTTCATGGATAGATTTTAGAATCGTTGAATCATCTTTCTTCTCCTTCGACTTATAATAATAAGTTGACTTTTCTAGTTTCATAACTCTGCAACTCCTTGTGATCCCAAATTCTGTGCTGAGGCTATTCTTGATAATTTCTCTTTTTGCCTGTATTCTTGAAGAAGTTTTTCCGTTTTTTTTAAAATCTGATTTTCTATCATTAAGTCAGATAAGGCCGATTCTAAATAGGAAATTTTTTTTCTCAATTCTAACTCAACCCCATTTTTATCTTCAAAGCCTTCGGAAACCAGCTGTCGCTTCCATCTCGATAAAGTTGCGACTGAAATCATCTCTCTCTTAGATATTTCTGCCGTGCTAGTCTGACCTGAAATCATCTCCAAAGCCAATCTCTCTTTTGCTTCCTTACTGTATCTTTGTCTTTTAATCATAGTTTTACCTCCTAAATTTAACACAATAAAGTGTCCAGTTTTCACCCTTCGGGCACAGGCGGGGGTTAAACCAGACTGCCATAAGTATCATAAGGTAAATGAAGGAAATGTGCGCTTTGCTTATATGTCTGGTAAGTACAAACAAATAGCCTATTTAAAGTGCACCGCTTGTGGTAGATGCTTTTCAGAGAATAAAGGCACTATTTTTTTTCGTCGCAAGAAAAGCAAAGAAACCATTACTCGGGTATTACAAAACACAGTTGAGGGCTGTGGCATTAGAGCTACCGGAAGAGTCTTTGGTATCAGCAAGGATACAGTTCTTGCTTGGGTTAAAGCAGCAGGTGAAGATTCACTAAAAGTTGAAAAAAAATATATACAAAAACCTGTCTTTCAATGAAATTCAATTAGACGAGCATTGGGGTTTTGTCTTTAAAAAACAATACAATCTACCAGAGACTGAGCGATTAAGTGATGAAATAGGGGATATCTGGACTTTTACTGCAGTATTGCCTGTAGAAAAGCTCATTTTAGCGCATATAACAGGCAAGAGGACCTCAGTGAATGCTAGAAAGTTACTGACCAAGGTAAAAACAAGAAGTAAGCCAAAGAGGGAAGATAAATTCTTGATTACCTCTGATGGATATGAGGGATATAGTGATGCCATTCTTTCAGTTTATGGTAAATTTGACTCAATGACTAGAAAGCTTCAATCACCCAAATCTCTATGTTATGGGCAAATAATTAAGAGAATAGAAAAAGGGAGATGTAAGGAAGTTGACAAATCTCTAATCTTTGGTGATCAAAAGCTACTAGATGAATATATTGCAAACTCTTCAGTAAGTCATCAGATGAACACCTTTGCTGTAGAAAGGAATAATTTGACTCTTCGCCAACACAATCATAGAATAGAGCGTAAAAGTCAGGGTTTTTCAAAAAAATTCAAATATATGCAGGGGCATAATTCTTTTGTTGCTAATTATTACAATTTCTGCCTTCCACATTCAAGTCTAGCTGAGTATGAGGGAGGAAAACCAATTCAAATCACCCCAGCAATGGCTACAGAAATGACGAATCATAAGTGGTCTATACAAGAATTATTCATCGCAAATAGAAACTTTGATTAAATATGACACGACCCCAAATTTTTTGTATATAGTGGTTGACTTAGTCACATACTATTTATAGTATACTGATCGTGTATGATCACAAACTAATTAAAATGCAGGGGGAGTTAAATTTATGAGTCTAAATACTAGAATGAATGGAGTGTTTAGTAAAATGGTGAGGGGTATATTATTAATATTCGTCTTGGGCTTTTTATTTCAATGCGGTAAAAGCGACGATTCTGTCAAAGACGGTGACTCTGCCGACGATGGCCCTGCCAAAGGCAACGGCCCTTCTTTGGTCACCTTAGAGCTCAGCACTCCAGAGGTCACCTTCAGCGACGTGGATGGGGCCACGGGTGCCACCTACATGATTTCGGCGTCACGCCTACCAGCAGCAGAGAAAACAGTAGAGGTAACCCTAACCTCCACCAATCCGTTGCTTGTGGTATCCCCAACAGTGGTCAGGTTTACGTCTATGGATGCACGCCCCCAGACAATTACCGTAAAGAGAGCAGGTGATGCGGTTGATATTATTACGACCGACATAACAGGTACCATAGAGCATGCCATAACTACTGACACCGAGTTCGCTGAATTTGCCATGATGGGGAGCATGGTCAACGTGACGGTAACGTCGACGCCAACGCCAAGCAATGTAAGGCTCAGTACTCCAGAGGTCACCTTCAACGACGTGGATGGGGCAATGGGTGCCACCTACATGATTTCGGTGTCACGCCCACCAGCAGCAGAGAAAACAGTAGAGGTAACCCTAGCCTCCACCAATCCGTTGCTTGTGGTATCCCCAACAGTGGTCAGGTTTACGTCTATGAATGCACACCCCCAGACAATTACCGTAAAGAGAGCAGGTGATGCGGTTGATATTATTACGACCGACATAACAGGTACCATAGAGCATGCCATAACTACTGGTGCCGAGTTCGCTGAATTTGCCATGATGAAAAGCATGGTCAACGTGACGGTAAGAACCACCTTTGTTGCTGACGCTGACGGTGACGGTCTGATTGACATCTCCACTGCCGAGATGCTAAACAACATGCAATATGACCTAGCGGGCACGAGTTATAAAACCTCGGCAATGGATGCAGGTAGCGGTGCAGGTTGCCCAGCAGGTGGTTGCAATGGCTACGAGCTCATGGCCAACATCAATTTGTTACCGCTGCTTGATGCAAACGGTAACGGCATGATTGACACGATCACGAAGAATGTTGCGGGCAAAGACCATACGGTGATTGATGTAGGCTCAGACAAAGATAAAAGTTGGTCTCCGGTGGGTGATGATGCAGACCCGTTTACGGGCACTTTCGAAGGTAACGGCAACACCATCGCCAACTTGTGGGTGAATATTCCGGGAGGGTATGCAGGTCTATTCGGTGCGACTGCTGGCTCAGCCGAGATACGCAATGTAGGAGTTATCTCTGGTGGTGTTTTTTCTTCTTCTACTTCTGCTTTTTCTTCTTCTTCCGGTGGTCTGGTGGGTGAAGCTTCTTCTGGTATGGTGGGTCCTTCTTCTTCTTTGACGATCACGAATAGTTATTTCAGAGGTGAGGGTGGTATATCTCATTCTACTTCTGCTTTTTCTTCCTCTGCTACTGCTGGTGGTCTGGTGGGGAGTTCTTCTTCTTCTTTGACGATCACGGATAGTTATTTCAGCGGTTCTGGTAGTGTTACTTCTTCTTCTCTTGCTTCTTCTACCTCTACTACTACTGGTGGTCTGGTAGGGAGTTCTTCTTCTTCTTTGACGATCACGAATAGCTACTTTTCTGGGAGTGATGGAGTTTCTTCTTCCTCTTCTTCGCTTTCTTCTTCCGGTGGTCTGGTGGGGTCTTCTTCTTCTTCTTCGACGATTACAAATAGTTATTTCAGCAGTTCTGGTGGTGTCTCTTCTTCTGCTCTTTCTTCTTCTTTTTCTGGTGGTCTGGTGGGTTCTTCTTCTGATTCTTCTTTGATGATCACGAATAGCTACTTTTCTGGGAGTGATGGAGTTTCTTCTTCTTCTTCTGCTGTTGCTTATTCCGGTGGTCTGGTGGGTCGATCTAATGACACTTTGATGATCACGAATAGCTACTTTTCTGGGAGTGATGGTGTTTCTTCTTCCGGTTTTCTTTTTTCTTCTGGTGGTCTGGTGGGTTCTTCCAGTGGCGATTCCGCTGTGTTGGCATTTGTGAATAGTTATTGGAACACCGACGCACCTCAATTAACAGACGATGGCATGACAGCCCAGGCTCCCAAGCGAGCGCAGGGTGATGTTACGGCCGACCCCATGGGTGCTGTGGGGCTTACGCTAACCCAACTCAAAGCAACGAGTGGCACCTATCCTAATTTATTAGGCAACGCGTGGGATCTAGGCACTGACCAGCAAAACCCCGCCGTCAAACAATGCATCCTTGATATGGCGGGAACGGGCTGTGCATCACCAGCTATGTATGGCGACCTACTCGACGGGCAACGGTAACCTTACCGGAGCAAAGGCTCTACCTACGTCACACAAGGGCGGGCGAGTATACAAGCGATTCGGGTCGTGTCATATTTAATCAAAGTTTCCAATTAAAAAAGGAATTGACTTATCTCTCTTAAATTAAGGTTATGTCTCATTATGAACAAAAGAAAATATACCTTTGATACAAGTGGTTTTAGCTGTCAAAATACAGACTGCCATAAGTATCATAAGGTAAATGAAGGAAATGTGCGCTTTGCTTATATGTCTGGTAAGTACAAACAAATAGCCTATTTAAAGTGCACCGCTTGTGGTAGATGCTTTTCAGAGAATAAAGGCACTATTTTTTTTCGTCGCAAGAAAAGCAAAGAAACCATTACTCGGGTATTACAAAACACAGTTGAGGGCTGTGGCATTAGAGCTACCGGAAGAGTCTTTGGTATCAGCAAGGATACAGTTCTTGCTTGGGTTAAAGCAGCAGGTGAAGATTCACTAAAAGTTGAAAAAAAATATATACAAAAACCTGTCTTTCAATGAAATTCAATTAGACGAGCATTGGGGTTTTGTCTTTAAAAAACAATACAATCTATCAGAGACTGAGCGATTAAGTGATGAAATAGGGGATATCTGGACTTTTACTGCAGTATTGCCTGTAGAAAAGCTCATTTTAGCGCATATAACAGGCAAGAGGACCTCAGTGAATGCTAGAAAGTTACTGACCAAGGTAAAAACAAGAAGTAAGCCAAAGAGGGAAGATAAATTCTTGATTACCTCTGATGGATATGAGGGATATAGTGATGCCATTCTTTCAGTTTATGGTAAATTTGACTCAATGACTAGAAAGCTTCAATCACCCAAATCTCTATGTTATGGGCAAATAATTAAGAGAATAGAAAAAGGGAGATGTAAGGAAGTTGACAAATCTCTAATCTTTGGTGATCAAAAGCTACTAGATGAATATATTGCAAACTCTTCAGTAAGTCATCAGATGAACACCTTTGCTGTAGAAAGGAATAATTTGACTCTTCGCCAACACAATCATAGAATAGAGCGTAAAAGTCAGGGTTTTTCAAAAAAATTCAAATATATGCAGGGGCATAATTCTTTTGTTGCTAATTATTACAATTTCTGCCTTCCACATTCAAGTCTAGCTGAGTATGAGGGAGGAAAACCAATTCAAATCACCCCAGCAATGGCTACAGAAATGACGAATCATAAGTGGTCTATACAAGAATTATTCATCGCAAATAGAAACTTTGATTAAATATGACACGACCACACGACCTATTATATCATGAAAAGAATGATTGACCATATTGAAGACCAAAAACTACTCGTTGCTACTCAATTGCATTGGGGACCGTCTTGCCTAAGATCATTCAGTTTATCGTTTTAGTTCGTTATTGGGGCTACTGGATATTTCTTCCGTCACACAAAACTACTCCACCCAAAGAAGTTTATTGTGTTATCTTCGAAATATGCTCAGCCTTTTGACTTACTCATACTTTGAGGGGGTGACAAATAACCTCATAACAACCATATTTCTCGCACAGCCTCGTACTTTTTCATCATTTTTTGGGCACTTACGCAAAAAATGCTCGACACCTAGATTATGTCTATATAAACGAGACTGCCTGAGTGGGACTAAAAATAATTCTATATTTTTTTAGTGTCGGAGGGAAAATCTGTCTTTATGCAGGTATAACAGATAATAATTGATGATCTACAATTGATGATCTACAAAAGATGCTAAAGGAGCTAGATATGGGTAAATTAACAAATAATAACTTAACGCATGAGGAGAAGAAGAAATCATTGGATCAAACAATTTTACAAATTGAAAAAAAATATGGTAGTGGTTCTATTATGAAACTCAATGGTAAATTAGCAGTTGTTGTGGATACCATTTCCACGGGTTCTTTACCTTTGGACATTGCCTTGGGCATAGGAGGTCTGCCCAGAGGAAGAGTGATTGAAATTTTTGGCCCAGAGTCTTCTGGAAAAACGACACTAACATTACACGCACTCGCTGAGGCACAAAAGTTGGGTGGAACTGCCGCATTTATTGACGCAGAACATGCACTTGATTCTAGCTACGCAGAAAAGTTGGGTGTCAATGTAGAAGAGCTTATGGTTACCCAACCCGATTCAGGTGAACAGGCTCTTGAGATTGCTGAATTATTGGTTCGCTCTAATGCAGTTGATATTATTGTTGTTGATTCTGTTGCCGCCTTGGTTCCTAAATCTGAAATAGAAGGAGAAATGGGAGCTCCTCAAATGGGGCTTCAGGCAAGACTCATGAGCCAAGCACTCCGAAAACTCACAAGTGCTGTTCATAAAGCAAATACAACCATAATCTTTATTAATCAGATACGAATGAAGATTGGGCCTGCTTACGGCTCACCAGAAACAACCACAGGTGGAAACGCTCTTAAATTTTATTCATCCATACGTTTAGATATCAGGAGAATCGAAAAAATTCAAAAAGATGACCAACATGTCGGCATCAGAGTTCGAGTAAAAGTAGTAAAAAATAAAATGGCAGCTCCTTTCAAAAAAACAGAATTTGATATAAGCTTCTCAAAAGGAATTTCTCGAGAAAGTTGTATCTTGGAAGAAGCAGTCAAGTTAGGGTTTGTTAAAAAAGCAGGTACATGGTATTCTATAGGAGAGAGTAAAATAGGGCAAGGTAAAGAAAATGCAAAGAAATATTTGACGGAACGAGCTGACTTGACTCAAAGACTTGAAAATAAAATACGAGAACACCACGGCATCCCAAATTCAAAAAAAGCGCTCTCTGATAACGAAATGGCAAGTGTTCAACAAAGCACAACATCAGCACCACTTCCAAAAATGGCACAAGCTTAATAAACCTACACGGCTCAGGTTAAAGTATCTTACGTTTGCTTTATTGGCCTTTTACCAAAAAGAAGGGTGCCTAATCTGATTTCTGTTGAACCCTCTTCAATTGCGATCTGATAGTCGTTGCTCATACCCATGGAAAGTCTGGATAAACGACATCCTGTTTCTTTGCATAAAATCTCTTGGGTTTTTCGTGTCTCACTGAATGCTCTTTGTGTATTCCGGACATCCTCTTTTTTATCGGTTTTTAAATTAAAGGTTGGCGTTGGCCCAATTGTCATGAGACCTTCCAAACTCAGAAAGTTATCCTCCAGGCATCTATGAGCAATATCAAATAGTTGTTTGCTCTCTCTGATAAATATTCCTGATTTTCCCACTTCGTTTGTGCTATTCACCTGCAATAAAACAGGAAGATTATGGATGTCTTCCTCCAAACATAGTTTCTTTAGTTTATTGACCTGCTTTATTGATTGAAGAGTGTCTAAGCTAGAAATAATACCAATAACATCTTTAATTTTGTTGGTCTGAAGATGACCTATAAAGTGATATTTGAGTTTTTTTTTGTCAGTGTATCCTCCAAGTTCAAATTTAGTTTTTAGTTCTTGAGCCTTATTTTCACCCACATGGGTAATCCCTAGGTTAAAACAGAGATCATAAATTTCGTGAGAGAATGTCTTTGTTACGGCAATAATATCAATGGGTTCCTGTGTTAAGTTTTTAACCTTATGTTGTAGGGTCATTAAATTATCCGCTACAAGCTCAAAGTTTGGCATGTTTGTTGATTAAATAAAAAATATTATATTCCAATGAAAATAAAAACTATAATTTGTGACTCAAGTGCTCCATATTCGTTAAAAGATCTTGTAACTCTTTTTTAATTCGGTTTCTAATGGCCTCCATTAAAACTTTTCGCTTTGATTTCTCTTTTGAGTAGTATTCAGAAATATAAAAACTATTTCCTATTTTAATGTGAACTTTTCTAGGCAAGAGAGGGGGATATGCTTTCTTTTTTTTAGAAATTTTTTCAAAACGGTCTAAAAATTCAAGACATCTCTCATAACTAGGGTTATCGATTAGCTGGGCATCATCAAAAATAATAATATTTATAATATTTTCTAAATCTTTTTTATTTTCTTTTTTTTCTTTTTTACTAAATGTCAGGGGTGTTTCAATCTCATACTTTATATTGTGGAGCTGAATAATACCACTAATTCTTCGTAATTTTGAGATTGAGCTTTCTTCTTCATCATAATTTTCGATATTGTAGGCAACAGCCAATTTATCCAATATACATTGACGCAACCTTTCCCAACGGCATTGAAGTTTTTCATTGCTTTTAGGCTCAATATTATATATTGTCTCATATCTTTCTAATATCAGGAGGCTAAGTTTTAAAATAAACTCTATGATATCATTATTTTCGTTGTAGTTAGTTTTTATCCCATAATATTTTTCCAGCCATTCAATTCTTTCATTTATATTTGCCTTTATATCATCGACCGAGGCATCGTATACATAGAAACAAAACACAGGAAGGACACAAATGTCTCCATTGAAGTTTTTTTTACGTATCCTATCTAAGCTCATCATGCTCAAAAAAGAGAAACCATCTTGGAGTGGCATTAGGGTCGTATTTTCTTGACTAACGGGAGCTCCTTCTGGAAAAATTACTAGTTTACCAGAATCCTGAGAAAGTATTTTGACTGAATATCGAAATGAAACGATATCATTTGCAGCAGGAATGATGGAATATCCTCCAGTCCTTCGAATAATAAAACCAAATAAACCATAAGCCCAACTGAAAACAATGCGTGATGCCATAATGTTAAAAGAACTTTCCATTAATTTCCCAAGATAAAACATAAGCTTAGGTTCTACGTGAGTTGGATGATTTGAAAAAATGAGAACACGCTTCTCTTTGAGACTTTTAAGTAAAGCTAGATCACTAGAGCTGAAAACAACTTCGCTTATATTATCAATCTTCTTAAGAATAAAGTCTGAAAAAAAACTACAAACCCAATAAATAAATCGATTTTTTTTAGGGGGTATAAAAGTACGCATAACAACACTTCCGAGACATTTTATATTTTAGCAGACTATTTGTGAACTATAACTATTTTTTTATTTGAAAAGATAGTAAGCTCTCAAAAGAAGATGTAAAAAAATGCCTTAATTAGATTCAATTCGTATCGACTTTAAGTACCCGCTTGTTGATCTTTTACAAAGCTGTGCGAAAGGACATGGATAATAACAAAAACCTCCGGAAACATCCCATTCTACTTTATTTTAGAGGAAATCCTGCTCCTTCTAGCTCTTTTACAATGTGGTCCTGCAGTGCTTTCAGCTCTTCATGCTCAATTGTTTTTAGATGGTTTCTCCATGTAAGTCTCAAAGAAACAGCTCTTTTATTGTCCGGAATCTGTTCCCCCGAAAAAGAGTCAATGCATTCAATAACTTCGTGAATATCCTTTATGATTGAATCTCTTGATGAAGTTTTTATCACTTCTTCAATTTCTTGAAAAGAGGTGTGTTTTCCTGTCAAGATGGTCACTTCAAAGGTAGAAGATGGAAATTTAGCCATGGGTTGATAAGAAGGTTTACTCGAAAGAAGTGGCACAAGGTCATCTAGAAAACTTTCAAAATAGAAAACTCTTTTATTCATGTTATTGCAACAGTCTTTTATTAATTTTGGGTGTAGCTCCCCCCACTTGAATAGTGGTTTTGAGTCAGAAGAAGATATAGAAAAAATTGCCCCCGAACGGCCTGGGTGAAATATGTTCTCGTGATATTCTTTGTATTTTTGGTCTCCTCTTAACAGACCGAGCCTACTTAAGAGATCTCCTAGGATGGAACCTACGAAGGTTAACACCCGAGTGGCACTTTCTGGAGATAGCAAAATCCCAGCAATGAACAACCTCTCTTCTGGTAATATTGTAGGGTCATCAGGTTGGGGCAAAAATATTCGCTCTATTTCATAGAATTTCAACTCATCATTTTGTTTATACAGATTCGCGATATTTTTTAGAAGTCCGAGCAGAGGAGAAATACGTAAATATTTTTGATCTTGCTGGATTGGATTTTTCATCTTAATCGCAGTTTTTGCATACCGAACATCACGTAATATATCTTCCGCAGAATGAAACGAATAATTATAAACTTCGGTAAAGTGATAAGAATAAGAAAATAAATTCCGTAATTTGTGCTCTAGTTTACGCATTGAGTTTGGGTGAGAAGGCACTTCACAAGGGAGCAAGAGAGCTTTTTCTTGAATTTTTTCGTAACCAATGACTCTAGCCACTTCTTCTACGATATCTTCTTCTATTTCGATATCATAATAAGAACGAAATGAGGGTACTTCTATAATGAGCTGGTCTCCTTTTGACTTACATTTCATTTCTAAGGAGTTTAATATTTTTATAATCTGTTCAGGGGCGATTACGATGTCACCCAGTCGATTGTGGATGTAAGAAAAAGTAGTTTCAATTTTATTTCTTTTGATTGTTTTTTTTATAATTGTGTTTATTTTACCAACTTTTAACTCTAAGCAGCTTTTTGATATAATCTCAATAAAGCGAAAAATGGCGATTTCAGTAAGTGATGGATCAAGACCTTTCTCAAATCTTTGACTGGACTCTGTTCTGAGTGAGAGTTGGGAAGCTCCTTTGCGTATATTTGCTCGGTGAAATGTTGCTGACTCTATAAAAATTGTTTTGGTTTGTTTGCTAACCTCGGTATTTTGCCCGCCCATAATTCCCGCGATGGCCACTGTTTTCTCACTATCTTTGATAAGAGGAATATTTTTTGGCAATTTTCTTGTTTCTGCATCAAGGGTTGTAAGTTTTTCTCCTCCTTGAGAGAGACATACTTCAATGGCTCCTTGAATTTGATCGCGATCAAAAGCATGGTTTGGCTGTCCCAGATCCAGCATCACATAATTTGAAGCATCCACAATGTTATTAATAGGGCGTACTCCTGTTGCCACAAGATAGGCTTGGATGTCAATTGTTGAAGGTCGTACATTGATATTTTTAATGACGGAACCTGAATAAGCGATGGCGACTTCATCGTTAAGGCTCACAGTAACTTTTTCTTTTTCAGGGAGAAGAATTGTATTTATTTTTATGTGCTCAGTGAATGGATTCCTTGTGATGGGGATGTCCAAAAGTACGGAAAGTTCACGGGCAAAACCAAAGTGCCCCCAAAGGTCGGGGCGGTGAGTTAAAGACTTATTATCGATATCAAGGATAACGTCTTCTATGGGGAAAATGTGGGCAATTTGTTCACCCGCTTCAAAGTGAGTCGGCAGCTCCAAAAGGTCGCCTGATTGATCTAGAAGATGAGGAAAGATAAAGTCTTTCATACCTAACTCCTCCGCTGAACAGAGCATACCCTCGCTGAGTACCCCCCTTGATTTGCGATGTTTGATGACCGTGCCGTCAGGAAGTACTGTACTCTCTGTTGCCAAGGGGTATTTTTTATGAACGGCTACGTTATTTGCCCCTGTAACAATTATAATTTCTTGGTTGCCAGACTCTTGGTTAGAAGACAGAACTTTACACACTTTTAGCTTGTCTGCGTTGGGGTGTGGGCTTATCTCTCGCACCTCGCCGGCAATTAATGTTTTTGAAAAATGAAAGACTGGGTACACCATCTCAACTTCACAAGTTTTTGTTGTGAGAATATCAGCAATTTGTTGAGGGCCATATTGGCTCAGGTTGATAAATTGATTGAGCCAATTTTGTGAAATCTTCACAGACTCAGAGGAGCTTCAAAACTCCTTTGGTAAAAAAGGTTTCATTTGCAAAAATTCGCCAGTCTGAATTCGCCGAGTCGCAATGAATCACGTGGCTATTTGTATTAAAAAAGGCTCTCACTTTAATTTTTTCTGATTAATTCAGAGTAACTATAAAGCGAAACAAAACAAACCATGAACTAGGATGATATCACCGAAACAGGCTTGGATCGAAGCTTGGGTATAACAATTGAAAGAATGTACACCCTCAAAAAATACCAGACTAGACTTTTTTCGAGTAATCGATTGTCGATTTTTGATTTCATGCCCTGATGAATGCTGGTGAGTTCACTCCAATGTGCTGACATCTTCTCATGATGGGCCGTGTGAAGTCCATTATTTAACATAAATATATTTTCTATTCCTGTAAAATTTCTCGAGTGGTTGTATTGGGAGTTTTCATCAGCATGAATATGCTGAAAATAATTAACCATTAACACAAGAACCAAGCACATGAGATGAGGTATTGTTATGTATAAAAATGCCTTCTGAGCATCAATCGCAAACATACAAAACAAATAGGAGACTAAAAATATATACTGAAAGATGCAGTAATAAAATCTTTTAGGATTCTTGCTCCATTGCTTCCTCAAGTAGGCCGTAATGAGTCCCGACTGATAGTATCCACTGATAAAAGGATAGGCCAACAAGGTGAATAAGTTGTTGTTGTTACCAAATCGATATGTTATTGTTTCATCACCTTTTTTGTTGACATACTTATGATGGTTGAGGTTATGAGTAGGTACCCAAACAAAAACGGGATATCCATAAAACGCAACCTGCCACAAGTCATTCATTACGTTCAAGGAACGCGACTTCCAAATGGGAAGGTGATTGTGGTTATGGACCATGGCAAATATCGTGGGAGTCATGCAAATTGTTGCTAAATATAGAACCCAATTGAAGTGATCCAGCCGCCAATGCACAACCAGAAGTGTGGTGATAGCAACCATATAAACCAGACTAATGAAATCAGCTTTATTTCTCAACATGGGAGTGCACTCTGGAAAAACTTTTACATACCAACAAGAACTTTTTTGCGAAGTCTTGGAAAGAAATGAGAAGCTGTGCGAGAAATAAAATACGGCTGTTGCTAGGTTATTTCATCTCATTCTAGCGTATGTAAGAATCTAAGTGTCATTTGGCCTATATGTATTTGTTCAGGGGGCATCAAATAAAATATCGTGGCGACAATCATATTTCCTGTACAGCCTCTTAAATTTTAAAATAGCTGACTTTAAATCAACCTTTGGCACCGTTGCCAAAGAATAACAAAGGTTCTAAAAAAATTGGAGAGATGGTGGTGTGGATTCAAGACACCTGTCTACCCACAGATCAACAAGCACGACTCTTGAATGTCCTACTGCTCCGGATGCGAGTTGTGGCGACAAAACAAACATATATCGAAATTGGCCAACTGGGGATGCTTGTTTTGTCGCCTCAGTTAGCCTTTTTTATTACTACTGGGGAATCACCAGAGGAGCCAAAAGTAACTCTCAGAGTAACTTTCAGAAAGAGATCAAGAAATACAAGAGACCGTTTTTTCTGGAGAGACGGGGTCGTTACTTTTTACGAAATCGGCCAATAATAATTATTGGTTATTGAATATCGTCTTTTTTAGGTGTTGTACTCGAACTAATGTGCATTTCCGTCCGATTTAAGACTGGCTTTATTGAACCAGAGGCATCTTTTCTCGAGATCTTGTCATTCGCTAAGTTTTTAGTTAGAGACATCATGTAGACTGTGGAGGAACCTTGAGCAGCGATTAAATGAGACCACGCTAAAAAAATAGACCAATTACGCCACCACCATTGACCATATTTTTTAATTACTTTTTCTTTATTTTTCACCCAATTATCATACCATCGCTTGATCGTTATAGAATAGTGTACCCCATTATTTTCTACTACATTAACTTCAAAGCCTGCTCTTTCTACCTGTTCGATGACCCAAGCTAACGGACAAGAAGCATCAGCCCCAGGGAAAATATATTTACCCATGAAAAGCCCCCAAACAAGATCTTCATATTGCCAAGCTCTTCTTAAACCAGCAATTTGAAGGTAAAATATTCCGTCATCTTTCAATAGTTTTTTTACATGCAACATAAATTTCTGATAATCTTTAATTCCAATGTGCTCACTCATCTCAACACAAGAAATTGTATCATATTTTTTCTTAGATGGGATATCCCAAGCATCCATAATATTAACTTTCACTTTATTTTCTATTTTATTTTTAGTAGCCTGTTCTTTGCAAAACTTTGCTTGCTCTGATGATAAAGTAATACCGGTACTTTTAACATCGTAATACTTAGAGGCAAAATTAATAAGAGCTCCCCACCCACACCCAAGGTCGAGGTGTTCTCCATTTCTCTTCATCTGAAGCATTTTGCATATCTTATGCAGTTTTCTAGTTTGAGCATCTTTCAAATCATCATTTTGATCTTGAAAGATGCCAGACGAATAAAGCATACGGTCATCTAAAAACCAACCATAAAAATCATTGCCCCTATTATATACACCAGCTACATCTTTTTCATTTTCCTTGTCAGTGTGTTTCCAAATTCTACCTAAAATATCTTTTAGAAAGGATTTAATATGCCCCCATGTAAAAGAAAAACGGAACAACTCGTATCGAGATTCAAATATTTTGAAAACATCATTATTTTTGAAATCTAATTTTCCGTTTATATAGCCCTCAATCGCTGTTTCCATAGGAATTTTTTTCTTGGTTTTTTCCCATTTCTTTGCAAATTTCTGTTCATTGAAGATTAAAAGAGAACTCAATTTTTCATTTCTGCGATTCGAACCATGCTTCCAACTTTTTAGAACAAAGACAATAACCAAAATGATGGACACCAAAAGGATAAGAAAAGGGGCAAACAATAAATGAAACCATGAAATATCCCAAAAATTGAAAAGTAGTTTTGTAGTAATCAAAATCAAAAATAGCCATCCAAAAAAAAGAACAGGCTCTTCAAGAATCTTGACAAGTATATAAAAACCATGCCCTCTCTTTTTCCACTCCGATTGATTAGGATCAAATATCTTAAGTCTTTTTGATAAAGTGCTCATATACCCATTATGGGCCAGTGATGTATTACGTAAAATAATTAAAATTATGACGGTAAAAAAATATAATGGTTAGGTTAGGCTATATTATTACGTATGTCAATGATATAGAAGTCGCTGTTTTATTTTTTGAAAGGGTGTTTGGTTTTCACATTGGTTTTAAAATTTATTATTGACATATTTTGCATTCGCATGTTTTTCGCAGGTTTTCGTAAGTGTAAATTCCCGTATCGTGGTCGTCCCCCCATTTTATGCAAATTGCATATCTACCCACAATTTCATAACTCATGGGTCTTGCTTCGGTGATAAGTTTTGTCATCGTGCCAATTTCACCAAAATCCCCACCTCGACAGACAGCACAGGGGCAAACTTTTCGAAGTGTGAGTAAATTCCATATGGATTTATGGCCATCTTTCCACTGAATTTTGAGATTCTCTCCATCAAATGATATATTTTTTGGTATTTGCTCAAATATCTTCAACGATACCTCTCAGAATCTTTTTAATTTTTTTGGGTATTCTTTTTTTATGTGTTAACTTCTCTTCAATAATTTCATGAATAAGCGAACCAATAATGAAACCATCAACGAAATCTCGTAATATTTTTATTTGCTCGTTGGTTCTGATGCCAAAACCGACCACAACAGGAATATTAGCTAATTTGCGGGCTTTTTGAGCAATTACTTTTAATTGCTTGTCAAACTGTGATTTCCCTGTAACGCCTTTGGTAGAGACCAAATAAAGAAAGCCTTCTGCTTCCGAGCTAATTTTTTTAATTTTATGATCCTTGATTGTAGGCGTGATGAAATCAATGAGAGAAAGGGAAGATTCTTGGAGTTCCTTGTGGTTTTTCTTCTCCTCAAAGGGGATATCGGGTATAACAAGACCATCGACTCCATATGACTGGACTTTTTTGAAGAATTTTGAAAAACCATATTGGTAAAAAAGGTTCGCATAGCCCATTAAGAGAAAGGACTTGTTTGGATAGTCCATTTGAATTTTTTCGAGAAAGTCAAAAACATCATTCAGGTTGAAATCAGCGTCCAAAATACGCTTAAAACTTCGTTGCAGAACAGGCCCATCAGCAATGGGATCAGTAAAAGGAAGACCCAACTCAATTGTGTCAGCTCCCAGTTCAAATAAAATATGCACAATTTCGTAGCTTGTCTCCCAATCAGGGTCGCCTAGTGCAAGATAAGGGATAAATAATTTTTTATTCTTTTTCTTCTTTTCGTCAAGACAGTTGTTCAGATAGCGACTGAGCTGTTTCATGAGGAAGTCCACATTTGATATGCTTTTGCTATCGAAGGAGTAAAGGAAGATTGCAGAGACACTTTATCTTGATTGGTAGCCTCTCCAAGCAAAATTACTTCCACACGTAACTTTTTCTCTTCACTCGCTTGTTTCAGAAAATGCTCTTCTTGATCTTTTTGCACGGCAACCAAGTAAGTATGTGCACTCTCTCCCCAAAGCCAGTTATCATGAAAACTATATTTTTCCAGAAAATCATGTATAATACTTGCTTCAAATTTGAAACCAAGTTTGATTTTATAAGTTTCCATGGAGTGAAAAAGCATTCTCAAAAGAGAAAAGAAAAGACCACCTATGGATACATCAATAGAAGCCCGAAGAAGGTTTTTTTTGTGGAGAGATAAAAAAGAAACGCCCATCTCTTTTTCTGTTATGAGATCAAGGAGTGGTAAAGGAGCACTTGATTTTTGGGTGTGATGGTATTGATAATAGGAAGACTGTACTTCCGGCTGGAAATTTCCGATAAGGTAAATTCTATGTTGAGGCTTTACGAGAATACTCAGCGCTGTTTGTGGGGATTCATGAATTCCCACCATGCCAATCGTAGGAGTTGGCAATACGGGGCCATCAGGGCTTTCGTTGTAGAAAGAGACATTGCCACTAGTAATGGGTATTTCAAATATTTCAGCGGCATCTGACATTCCTTTTACTGCCTGTTCAAAATAATAAAAATTTTCAGGTTTGTAGGGGTTGGCAAAGTTCAAACAATTGGTAATTCCAATGGGACTTGCTCCTGTGGTAATGAGGTTTCGATATGATTCAGCCACCGAATGTTGTGTCCCTCCGTAAGGTTCAATTGCGACGTAATCAGATCGACCATCAAGAGAGGCGGCAATTCCGAATGAAGTATCTTTGACAAGAACGACTCCTGCATTTTGTCCTGGACCAAGTACTCTCCCTACTCCGATATCGGTATCGTATTGTTCATAAATATATTTTTTCGAGGCTAAGTTAGAAGAGGAGACAAAATTAGCAACCAGTTCCTCAAAACCTTGAACATTTTTGCTTTTAATCAATTCATGAGAAAGCGAACAAGGAGAGTCTATTTTTACTTGATGAAGCGTTGATGTTTTCTTGCCAACTCTTTGATAACGTGGTGCTTCTTTCGTGAGAAGTTTTGGGGGTATTTGGGCGTAAAGCTTTCCTTCCATAAATATTTTTAATTGTTCTTCTTTGGTTGTTTTGCCAATTGGTGCGGCCACAAGCTCCCATTTTTGATAAATACTTTGCACTTCATCAATATTTTTTGGCTCAACCACAAGCAACATTCTTTCTTGGCTTTCCGAAAGCATAAACTCAAAAGGTTGTATTTCTTCTTCTCGTGAAGGTATCTGGCTCATCTCAAGAATCATGCCTAGGCCACCCGATGCAGACATCTCGCTTGATGAGCTCAAGAGCCCAGCAGCGCCCATGTCTTGAATTGCAACAAGTAATTTTTTCTGAATACACTCGAGAGAGGCCTCCATAAGTAATTTCTCCATGAAGGGGTCACCTACTTGAATAGCACTGCGTTCTTTTTCAGCAGTTTCTGATAGCTCTTTTGATGCGAAGCTTGCTCCATGAATTCCATCTCTACCCGTTTTAGCTCCCGCATAGACTACGAAGTTGCCCACTCCTTTTGATTTAGAAGATGCCATTTTACCTATCTCGGCGACACCAATTGACATTGCATTTACCAAAGGATTTTTAGTAAATGAATGATGAAAAAATGTTTCTCCTCCAATGCAAGGTATTCCTAGTGAATTACCATAGTCTCCAATACCCTTGACAACTCTTTCAAGTAGAAAATGATTGTGTGGTAAATTGAGTTCTCCAAATCGCAAAGAGTTCAGACTGGCGATGGGTCGGGCTCCCATCGTAAAAATATCCCGCATAATGCCGCCCACACCAGTTGCCGCTCCTTGATAGGGTTCAATCGCTGAGGGATGATTGTGCGACTCTACTTTAAAGACAATAGCATACTTCTCATCAAGCTTTAGTGCACCTGCATTCTCTGAACCGGGCACAGCTAAAAGGCGTTCTGATTCGCAGTACATATCTTTGAGTAATAAAATTGAGTTTTTATATGAGCAATGTTCCGACCACATAGCAGAAAACATGGTCAGTTCAGTAAAGTTTGGTTTTCTACCTAATTTTGCGATAATTTGCTCATATTCAATCGATGAAAGACCAAGTTTATCAGCAAGTGCATGGTTAATAGTAGGTTCTTTTTGTCTGGCTGGGTAGACAGTATGCGTGTGACTTGTGTGCAAATCAGGGGAGCATACCCACCGAAGTAAGAAGAGACTTAATTTTCTTGACTTCAGGGCGATGCGGTTCTAAGTCTTCAATCATTTCAAGAATGTTTTTTACCTTTTTATAATTCTTTTGTATTACGTAGAGTTCAGCTAGTTGAATCAAGTTTTTTACATTGTGCAGGACTCTTAGGTGAAATCTCTCGGCCAAGTCAATTGCATAAGAAATTTTGTTTAATTTTTTAGCAATATATGCCATTGAGTATAAAACCTGAATGTCATCAGGTTGGTACTCAAAGTATCTTTCTGCTTCTTCAAGTGCCACTTCATATTTCTTTAATTTGGCCATAAAGACCATGAGTTTTTTTGAAGGCACTCGATCATTCTGATTGAATTCTTGAATTTTGTTTAAAAGATTTTCTGCCCCTTGAGTGTCCCCTTTTTTAAAACGAGCCTCAACGTTGGTGAGCAGTTTTTTTAGTTCAGCGTCTTTGGCGAAAAATCGGTCAGGAGTCTCATCACTGCCTATATATTTAATTTTAATCAGCGAAATATCATCTATGATTCTACCATGGCGACAGATTATTTTAAACATCTTCTTTAGGTTAGCTTCTGATTTCTCAATTGCTTCCAAAAAGAAATTCTGATCTTCATTGATTACCCGATTACCATCCTCAGACTTTCCCAGAACGATCTCATCTTTTCCGTCGGAGCCAAATATAATTGTATCATTTGCCATCATCCTAAATGTTCTTATATGGACATCTTCTTCAATGTCCAGTGTGCCTAGTTTCCCTAGAACACCTTTTTGCTTGTTCACAAAAAGTGCTTTACTGGCTCTGTATAGAGCGACCCTTGGATGTTCCGCATTAATGTAGTACACCATACCCGTATTTTCTTCAATAAGACCAATAACAGAAGAAACCAACATATTTCCTAAAAAACTTTTGAAAGTACGATGCAACTCAATAAAAGTAGCCTTGAGCCATTTTTCAGGATATTGTTTTTTAAATAGTGTCATATTTTGTGTACGATCAATGATAGAACTAAACACAGAGCCACACACTAAGGCTCCTACTGCTCCTTGCATGGATTTACCCATTCCGTCGGCATTGAGAAAAGCAATGTATTTTTTTTGGTGTAACTCAATTTGATTTGTAATATTTATATCACCACCAAGGTCTTTACTTATATACTTTCTGAAGCTGAACCTTTTTCGCTGCCTGAGCAAAGAGTCAACTTCAAACTTTTTTGAAGTTACTTGATTTCTTGAAAGAGGATGCGTAAGAAGGTAGGTAAGAAAATAATCCCCATCTTGTTGGTTTTTTAAATTAACTACTTTTGTTAGTGTACTATTTAGTTCCACTGTTCGCTCCTCAACTTTCCTCTCTAAACTTTCGGCATATTCTTGTAGTTGTTTCTTAGCGACCTCCAGAGATTTTCCCATCTGATTAAATGACCTTGTTAAAAAACCAATTTCGTCCTCTACATAGACATCCACTCGATAGCTTAAATTCCCTGCGTTTATTTCCCGGAAACCTTGTGCCAATTTTTGAATGGGGCTGATTAAGGCGTTTGAGAAAAATAAACCAAAACCAAAGAAGGCAACCCCTAAGAAGAAAAGAATAGTAATAACAAAACTAAAAGCAACAGAATCAAGAGATTTTCTATAGGAGAGATAAGAAAAACCTGCTTCATAAAGACGGTCAGACTTCTCATCGACATAGTTAAAGCTGACAAAATGTTCAGGTATATCATGAGATATTTTATAATTCGTTTCCCCTCGGTATTTTCTTTCTGCAGGCGACACGAATGGCCGTAAATAAGATAGAATTGTTAATTTTTTATTGGATTGATTCGCAACTAAAGACTGAATTACTTCAATGAAAGGTATAAGTTCTTTCCTACCTTTTATTTTTAGAAAAGCAGGTGCTTTTTTATGAAAATCACTTTCAGGTATTTTTGCTAGTTTTTTTCGAATGTAGCCAATTCTTAGTTTATGAGAATCAATGATCCCAAGCATCCCTTTCGCATTCGTCATATTCTTGTTTTTGGAAAGCATGTCTAAAAGCATATTTTTATAGGGCAGAAATTCAGGGTGCGTTTTATTGATCAATTGACTCAATGCACTAGAAAAATTTTTGTGATTCTCTTCTCTCAAGTTATTGAGTGAATGCCGTACCATTGAGTTTTTCCATTCCAGAATATTATTTTTAGAAGAAATGTGCGAATTGTTTTTTGATGAAAGCATCGAATGATATTGGTTCGTTTTGAAGCTAAAATAGCCAAAGTATTTTAAATCGCTCAATTTCTCTTTTGAGGTTAGGTGTAGTTTCATCTCGCTTCGCTTGAGCTTATCGTAGGAGATATTTTTTTTTTCAATCATATTTTGTGCTAGGAACTGCACCAAAAGGAGAAAAGTTGCGAAAGTAATGCCAATAATTCTGTGGATAATTTTTGTCTTCTCATTTGATATATTAATGTATAAAGTGCTAATAAAAAATATTCCAGTAACCGAAGTGGTTACTACAATTATTTGATAAGCCTCCCTTAGAAGTAAGCCATCTCGACTCAGTACATTAATAATTCCAGGTGGTATTGTTATACCTGAGAAGAGCAACAAAATCATGAGATAAAAATAATCCATTTTTTTAGTACGCTTATAGACTCGATAAATACTCCACATGCCAAAGACTAGAGCTATTGAGAATTGAAGAAAGATGAGTACACCAATTTGTTTGCTGATCGAGTCAGCATCAAAGTCCCAGTAGTGGCCAGAAAAGTGATAGAGTCTATCAACCGACAATACGTGAATAAAAAAAATAAAAACCACACTGATCAGAACACCATAAAAAGTATAGAGTATTATTTTCCCCATTTTTTTCATGTTAGGATAGTGATTTGCCTGATAGAGCACAAAAACATAGATCATATGTGGAGCTCCAGCCAGAGCTAGAAATATGGTTCCTAGGCGGTGAAAAGCACCAAGGGGATGGTATGTTGTTGAAGAGATGAAATAAAAAAAGTGAAGAAGACCTAACACGAGTAAAACAATAGAGAAGTGCAAAGTTATTCCACTTTTTTCTTTGAGAAAAAACATAAAAGAAAAAAACACCAATCCGATCAAGAAACTGACTAAAGACCCTACGGAGAAAAAGGTTAAATGGAAAACTTCAGTCATATCTGTAAACAACGAGCAAGCCGGTTAAAAATCAAACCAGTCCACGTTAGGATTCTAGTTGTGCTGTGTCAATAATTAGTTTTTCACATAGTGGGAGAGAGAAGGATGATAGTACCCCCCTACGACCATCATTAGTTGGTTCAGAATTGGTTCAAATCAAGTTATTTGGTTCAAAAGGCTTGGGTTTACTGGTAGAGCAAGTGAAAGACATTTTCCTAAAAAAGGTGCATCAAAAGGCCGACGTTAAATCATCAAATAAAACAGAGGTTCCTAATGAAGCACCCTTCTCAGGTTATTTGTCTAAACAGGTATTCGGCAGTAATGCGAAATAGTAAAGACAAAAAGTTATACAGAATGCAAATGGTTCATTATGCCAAGAAGCATGGTTTCAAGCCAACAGCCAGAATGTTTAAAACGACTGTAAAAACAGTAAAAAAGTGGTTTCGTAGGTTTGAATCAGAGAAATACGTTGGCTTGGAAGACAAGAGCCACGCTCCACACTACTCACCACATGCAATCACAGACTTTGAAAAGGCTTATGTTTGCTTTCTTAAAAAGAAACGTCGAGGCTTTGGTGCTCAGGAACTGAAGAATGTTTACCAACTAGACTTGAGTGTCAAGGCCATTCGCAGAGCGTGGAGGGAGCAAGCACTCTTGAAAAAAAAGCGTAGAAAACATAAAACGAAGCAAAATTTGCGTGAAATTAAGAAATTATGGGGTTTATTTAAGCAATTTGACGTAGATACGAAGCATTTATACGATATTCCTGAGCTTTGGCCTTATATTCAGGAAAATATTGTACCGAAATATCAATATACCTTCAGAGAAGTTTTTTCTGGCTTACAATTTCTAGCTTTTGCAGATGAGTATAATATGGCATACTCTTGTCTGTTTATGGAGGTAATTTTAGATCATCTTGTAAAATCAGGGGTTGATTTAAAGAAAAATAATACGAGAGGGCAAACAGATAATGGCTCAGAGTTTATTGGTGCTTGGAATAAAAAAGGAGATTCGGAGTTTACAAAAGTATTAGCCAGTTATGGTGTGCAACACCAGACGATCCCTGCTGGAGCGCATACTTGGCAGTCTGATGTTGAAACGACTCATAGATTGATTGAGGATCACCTTTACCTGAATGAAACGTATAATTCAAGAGAAGACTTTCTCAACAAAGCTGGCTCCTATCTATTGATGTTCAATTCAATAAGAAAAAATTCTTACAAAGAGAATAAATCGCCCTGGCAGCTGATCCGAGAGGAAAGCACAACTATTGACAAACAAATATTAAATTTACCACCGTTTCGACTGGACTATTTATTTCAAAAGATGCCAATGGTCGTAGGGGGGTACAATCCTATTCTCCATCCCTTAGTTTTTCACATAGTTTTTCCATTATACTTATTTTTTCTACTGAGGCCATGGTTGGAAGGTGAAAGTTTGTAATTAATAAATCAGCAGTGTAAATTTCATCAGGTGGCGTAAATGGATATTTATGGTCTTTCTCTCTGTTTTACAAATCATCGCATCAAGAGGTACCTAGGTCTCACGTAACCAATTAAATCATCAATAAAAATATATTGCTCTTTTTTTAGACGTTGAACAGAACCAGACCCATAGACAATATGGGTAATTTGAAAAGGAGTTTTTGCGTTAAGATAATTATCATTTTGTAAATATTTTTTGGGTATTTTGGCCTTTAGTTTTCGCCATCCACGAAACTTTAAAGCTCCTGCGTAAATCGTACCAATATTTTTATGTGTGTCTTTTACACGAAAATAAAGTCTGGCTGAATTGAAGGTTCCATAAATCCAAATACGAATTTCTTTACAATATTGGGTGAGTATAATTGGCTTTTTTAGTTTTAACGAAAGTGTCTCGTTTCCATGAGTGGGGACATTTAAACCCATATAACGTTTTGAACCCTTGATTGGAGCTGGAAACTCGCTATGCCAAAAAATACGTGGTTTTTTTTTGGCCGAGGTATGAATCGTAAAATCATCAATGTTACTAAATTCAAAATCAAGCAAGGTCACTTCTCTATACATGCTCGGATAGCCTTGTGCTCGTAAACTTATTAAAAAAGTAAGTAATATTAGTGGGCCCACACAAAAAAAGAAAAAATATTGAACAAAATTGTGATGGATCGGCGAAAAAACTAAACCAAGTAAGGTCACAAAATTGGATATACTGAAGGCTCTTTTGATTGCATTTTGCACATACCTAAAAAAGCCTCTTTTGCGGCAGGCAACGTCGTAAAATAGGGGATGTTAAATTTCACTGCAGATAAACGTATCTCCAAAGCGTCATTTTGCGTAATATAGCTTGTTGGAATATTAAAGATAAATTGAATCTCATTATTTTCAATTCTCTCAACAATATTGGGAATCCCTTCGTGCACTTTTTTTATTGATTCAACGACTAAACCATTTTTTTCAAAGTAAGCAGAAGTCCCTTGGGTTGCTATAATTTTATATCTATGTTGAATCAATTCAATTGCCAAATTGATCAAGTGAGGTTTCGTCTTATCATTGACAGAAATAAATACATTCCCCTTGTTTGGTAAAGGAACGTAGGCGGCCTCCTGAGCTTTATAGAAGGCCTCCTCAGGAGTTTTACCAAGCCCCATCACCTCGCCTGTAGAGCGCATTTCTGGCCCCAAAATGGTATCCACACCTGAGAATTTTTTAAAAGGAAGAACAACTTCTTTTACGCTATATGAAGAAGGTCGCACTTCCATCGGTAAAGATATATTTTTCAACGTATCACCCATAATAACTCGGGTAGCTAACTTTGCGAGGGGTAACCCAATTGATTTCGAAACGAAGGGGACTGTCCGACTTGCCCTAGGGTTCACCTCAAGAGCATACAGATCATGACCTCTAACAGCAAACTGGATATTAAGTAGACCTTTGATCTGAAGTTCAAGGCCAATTTTTGTTGTTGCCTCTTTCACTTGGGTAAGAATTTCTTCTGATACGTTTTTTGTTGGTAAAATACAAGCACTATCTCCTGAGTGTACGCCCGCTTCCTCAATATGTTCCATAATACCCGCGACAAAAACCTCTTCTCCGTCAGAGAGAGCGTCCACATCCACCTCATAGGCATCTTGCAGAAACTCATCAATGAGAATGGGTTTTACATTCGAGACTTGAACCACCTCTGACATATATTGATGAAGCATCTCTTCGTTGTAGGCAATCATCATCGACTGCCCACCTAAAACATACGAAGGCCTCACCAAAATTGGGTATCCTATTTCTTTTGCAATATCAGTTGCCTCTTCAAATGTTTGAGCGAGCGAGCCCCTAGGAGATTTGATGCGAAGCTTTTGCATCACTTCATTAAACTTTTTTCGATCTTCCGCCCGATCAATCGACTCATGACTTGTGCCAAGAATCTTAATACCTCTTGATTCCAAATTATTGGCCAAACGAAGAGGAGTTTGACCACCAAATTGTAAAATTACACCCAACATACTTCCTTTGGATGCCTCTTTCTTATAAATATTTAAAATACTCTCTAGGTTGAGAGGTTCAAAATAGAGACGATCTGAGGTATCATAATCCGTTGAAACAGTCTCCGGGTTTGAATTCACCATGATACTTTCTATATTCATTGCTTGTAGCATAAAAGAGGCATGACAGCAACAATAATCAAATTCAATACCCTGCCCTATTCGGTTGGGACCTCCTCCTATAATGATTACCTTTTTTTGACTAGAGATATTAGCCTCACAATATTGTTCGTAGGTCGAATAAAGGTATGGAGTGAATGATTTAAATTCGGCGGCACAAGTATCCACGCGTTTAAAAGCAGGAAATACGCTCATTTCAGAGCATAATTGCTCTACTTTGGTCTCTTGGGTTTTTATTTTTTTTGTTATGTTGGCAATGATTTCAAAATATTTAGGAGCACCTTTTGTAATCCTTGAAAGCTGTTGAATTGCCTCTTGATAGTCATCATAATTTAGTAGACAAGCAATTTGATGATTGGAGTAGCCAAGTTCTTTAGCTTCCCGCAACAGTGGTTCAGTAAGTGCGTTGGAGTTCTGAAGGCTGAACAGAAATATTTTCTCAAAGTCAATAAGACGTTTGAGCTGATATAAATACCATAAATCAATTTTTGTCAGCCCATAAAGAAATTCACAACTTTCTCCTAAAGACATGGCAACCCTCAAGAAAAATATACGTCTGTCATTTGGTATCGCCAAAGTCTCCTGCCACAAAGTATCAAAATTGTCTTTATTCAACTTTTTCTTCACGAATACTTCTACTTCAATTTCGATAAAATGAATGTCCATTCCCCACCCTGAATACCCAAGCTCTAATGAGCGTATGGCTTTTTGAAATGATTCAGGAAAAGTTCTACCAATGGCCATCGTTTCACCGACAGAGCGCATTTGTGTATCTAATATCCTGGGAGAATCCGGAAACTTTTCAAAACTAAATTGAGGAATCTTTGTAACAATGTAGTCAATCGTTGGTTCAAAGCTAGCAGGTGTTTTTTTAGTAATTTCGTTGGGTATTTCATCAAGTGTATAGCCAACCGACAATTTAGCAGCAATTCTGGCAATGGCAAAACCAGTTGCTTTACTTGCTAATGCCGATGACCTGCTCACGCGGGGATTCATCTCGATCACCATAACTCTTCCGTCATCGGGGTTCACGGCGAATTGAATATTAGAACCACCTGTCTCCACACCAATTTCACGAATGATATCAATCGACATATTTCTTAGATTTTGATATTCTCTATCTGTCAGAGTTTGCTGAGGAGCAACCGTGATTGAATCCCCTGTATGGACGCCCATAGGATCAACGTTTTCAATGCTACAAATTACAATCACATTATCAGCGAGATCCCTCATAACCTCAAGCTCGTATTCTTTCCAACCAATGATGGATTCTTCAACGAGCACTTCATGGGTAGGGCTGTCGCGTAGCCCATGAAGAATTTTTTCTATAAAGTCTTCTTTTTGATAACAGATCCCTCCTCCCGTGCCTCCCAAAGTAAACGAAGGACGTATGATAATCGGAAGACCCGTCTTGGCTAAAAATTCTTCAGCCTCAACAATATTTTTGACAACTTGCGAATAGGGAGTTTGAATTTTGAGTTTATTCATCGCGCTTTTAAATTGTTCTCTATCTTCTGCTTTACGAATGACATTCTCCTTGGCACCGATCATCTCTACCTGAAATTTGTTTAAAATTCCATTGTCGTGTAAACTCAAGGCGGCATTTAGTGCAGTTTGTCCACCTACGGTAGGAAGCAAGGCATCTGGTCGCTCAAGCTCGATAATTTTTGTAAGGTAAGGCAATGTGATTGGTTCAATATAAACTCGGTCGGCTAAGTCAGGGTCGGTCATAATGGTTGCTGGGTTTGAATTGATAAGAACCACTTCGTAGCTCTCTTCTTTGAGAGCCTTCACTGCCTGTGTTCCCGAATAATCAAATTCACAGGCTTGCCCAATCACAATTGGGCCTGAGCCAATAATCATAATCTTTTTTATATCAGTACGTTTTGGCACACGGTATTCTTTATTTTAACTTTACACCGAATATCAAAAAAGATACGTTGCCCTCCGTTGTGCTAGAAAAGATTAAAAACTATTTAATCGCTCACCTCATCGGTTTAAGCTTCCTTTTGGTGGGTTGGTATGTGTCGGTGATTGACTCTGCACTTGATCGGCTATCCTCGAAATCTGTGATTACTTCAGGTACCACAATCGGTCTTTGCCTGATTATCGTGGGTGCTTATCTACCCGAGGTTTGGATCGCTATTAGCAATCGATCCCAAATAAAGAAAAAAGCGAATAGACAAATCAAATAAGGAGCCGGGGGTGTTCCATGAAGAATGAGAATGTTTTTAGGTATTCTGCACCCTTTGCCCCATCAACAACACGGTGGTCGCAAGAAAGAGTGACCGATAAAACGTTCTGGGGGCTAAATTTTCTTTCTCCAGAATCAAAATAAGGTTCAATAACTCCCTTTCCTACGGCCATGAGAGCTGCTTCTGGTGGGTTCAAAATCGCAATAAAAGAATCAATATCGTGCATACCCAAGTTAGAAATGGTAAAAGTACCCCCTGTAAATTCTTCCACCGACAACTTTCGGTTTTGGGCTTTTTTTGCCAGGTTTTTAATTTCAAGAGAAATTTGAAAAATATTTTTTTGGGAAGCACTCCGAATTACAGGGGTGATCAATCCATCTTCAATAGCAACGGCAATGCCGATATCAACATTTCCTTTGAGAATAATTCCATCGTTGTCCCACTGTGAATTTACATCAGGGTTTTCTTGTAAAGAAAGCGCATTAGCACGAATAATGAAATCGTTCACACTCAATTTAGCAGGCCTTAAAAAAGAGTATTCTTCTTCACGATTATGGTAAGCCGATAAGTCTGCATTCACTTCTTTTCTAAGATTCATCAGAGCATCTAACTTAATTTTTTTTGTCAGATAAAAGTGAGGAACTAACGATTTTGATTTGGTAAGTCTGTGAGCGATTGACTGCCTCATCATGGAAAGAGATATACGCTTATCTTGAGACCGCACACCCTCGGAATATATGCTCGAAACACCACCGCCCGTTCCTCTGATTTCCTCTACGTCTTTTTTAACGATTCTTCCACCAGGACCACTACCCTTGACTGAATGGAGAGAGATACCCCACATAGAAGCTAATTTTTTAGCGAGCGGAGAAGCTTTGATTCTACCCTCTTCTGTTTGTTTTGGAGACGGTTGTTGAATTTCCTGAATTTTTTGGTCTGAGGAGGAAGAGGAGGAAACAGAGGTTTTTGTTTCTTGGTTTATTTTAGAGGAGTCTTGGATTGTTTGAGAAGACTCAGCAGGTATTGGCTTTTCTGGTTTAATTTCAGAACCAGAAGAATCGCCTGATGTTAAGGAAGACGCAATACCTTCTTCAACCTTCTTAATGAGGTCAGTAATATCTTCACCAACTTCACCAATAATCCCGATGGGAGTTCCCACCGATAGACGCACCGAAGCCTGGGCAACTTGCGACAATAAGATACCCTCCTCAAAGGCCTCAAGATCCATCACCGCCTTATCTGTCTCAATCAATGCAATCACATCACCAGGGGCGACAAAGTCTCCTTCTTTTTTGACCCACTCAACCAAAATCCCCTCATTCATAGTAGGAGAAAGTTGGGTAATCTCAATAACAAAAGCCATATGATATAATAATAAATATAGTTTGGTAGGTCAACCTTTAAAATAATTGAACTCACGGGCAGATACTGTGCGGGAAATATAATTTTAGAAAAAAAATAGTAAAATTTGCTTAACTAATTGATTTCCCTTGATTGCCTATTTTTCCAAATAGGCTTCTTAGGAGATTTAAAAGACAAAAAAATAATTTAAAAAAATGGAATACTAAGAGAAGTCAAGGTCAAATTTTCATGGACAATTTTTTTTTAGGGTTTATTGCCCGATTCGCTCAAAGATATGTTTGGTTCTCTCTTGAAAGCAGCAAAACTTTCTGGTCGTTAAAAACTTATTTCGATCTAAAGAAAATTAAGAATTCAGATTCATAAGTTTTATAAATACGCAAAGGTTCTAAATCTTTCATGTAGGGTACAAAGAGTGCTTCCTTGCTAGCGTAAAAAGGGTCATCTTTGAGAGCACACAGAATGGCACCATCCTTGATGGATTCCACCCAGAGAGAACTGGTTTCTTCAGAGCGTCGTGAAATACCATAATATTCAGGCCGTGTATCATAATACTTTGCATTGAGTAACCAAACGGCGGGCTAAACAAATTTATAGTCTCCCATCAAAATTTGACACTTATTTCTTTGAACTTCTGCCATGGGCGGATTAAACTTTTTAGTAAGTATTTCTAATGGGGAGGTTAAACTTTTTTGAATAGAGAACTTGTTTGTCAAGACAAAAGGGCAGTCACAAAAACCAAGTAACCGCTCAACCTGAAATGTTTGAGTGGTATTTTTCTCAAGAGGTGGCTCAAGTGAGAGAAGACAAGTATACCAATCAACCACAAACTTTTTTTTCAAGACGGGCAGGAAAATGAAGAAGAATGTCCCTGTTAATAAAACAAAAGCAAGAGAAATCAGCAACCAGCCAAGAGATAGTGGTCGTGTCATATTTAATCAAAGTTTCTATTTGCGATGAATAATTCTTGTATAGACCACTTATGATTCGTCATTTCTGTAGCCATTGCTGGGGTGATTTGAATTGGTTTTCCTCCCTCATACTCAGCTAGACTTGAATGTGGAAGGCAGAAATTGTAATAATTAGCAACAAAAGAATTATGCCCCTGCATATATTTGAATTTTTTTGAAAAACCCTGACTTTTACGCTCTATTCTATGATTGTGTTTGGTTTAACCCCCTAAAACTGGACACTTTATTGTGTTAAATTTAGGAGGTAAAACTATGATTAAAAGACAAAGATACAGTAAGGAAGCAAAAGAGAGATTGGCTTTGGAGATGATTTCAGGTCAGACTAGCACGGCAGAAATATCTAAGAGAGAGATGATTTCAGTCGCAACTTTATCGAGATGGAAGCGACAGCTGGTTTCCGAAGGCTTTGAAGATAAAAATGGGGTTGAGTTAGAATTGAGAAAAAAAATTTCCTATTTAGAATCGGCCTTATCTGACTTAATGATAGAAAATCAGATTTTAAAAAAAACGGAAAAACTTCTTCAAGAATACAGGCAAAAAGAGAAATTATCAAGAATAGCCTCAGCACAGAATTTGGGATCACAAGGAGTTGCAGAGTTATGAAACTAGAAAAGTCAACTTATTATTATAAGTCGAAGGAGAAGAAAGATGATTCAACGATTCTAAAATCTATCCATGAAATTAGTGATCAATTGAACCAAGTAGGCTATATCTCGATGACGCAAATTCTAAAAGATAGAGGCTTTACAATAAATAAGAAGCGAGTTTACCGAATTATGAAAGAAAATAGACTTTTATGCACTAAAAAGGTGTTTTTGAAGCCAAAAACTACTCAATCTAAGCATAATTTCAGAAAATATCCCAATTTGATTAAAAGTGTGCAAGCTGATCCCTTCAAGGTAATTGTTGGCGATATAACCTATTTTGATATTAATTCGAAAGACCACTATTTAGCTTTGCTCATGAGGCTTATGAGTCGCCGTATCGTAGGAGCGGCCATTTCTGATAAAAATAACACCCAACTGGTCATAGCAGCCTTTCTTTCGCTTAAAAGAGAAATAGGAGATTTACAAAATTACTACCATCATACTGATGCTGACGTCAGATATTGCTCAAATGAGTATATCGCTCTATTAGAAGAAAGTAGAATCAATATTTCCATGTGTCGTGGTAATGTGTATGAAAACGCTCATGCCGAATCATTGAATAAAACAATTAAATATAAAGAAATTAATTTATCAGAATATCAAAACTTTGAAGAAGCTCAAAAAAGTATCTTCAGGTTTATTCATCTTTATAATACGATGAAGCCACATTCAGCTTTAGGATGGGTGACACCTCAAAAATATGAGGAGAAATATCTAAAAGAATAAGAAAAAGACTGTCCAGTTTTAGGGGGTTAAACCAACGACCAAAAAATCTAGTATTGATTTGATGATTATCATTTATTTTTGGTTAGAACGAATCATAATATCAATTCGATTGGATACAACAGAATAAAAAGCCTTCATAGTAAAAAAAAGTAATTTTAGGTTTCTAATTGAGACAACACCCGTTGATTGGTTTAACCCCCTAAAACTGGACACTTTATTGTGTTAAATTTAGGAGGTAAAACTATGATTAAAAGACAAAGATACAGTAAGGAAGCAAAAGAGAGATTGGCTTTGGAGATGATTTCAGGTCAGACTAGCACGGCAGAAATATCTAAGAGAGAGATGATTTCAGTCGCAACTTTATCGAGATGGAAGCGACAGCTGGTTTCCGAAGGCTTTGAAGATAAAAATGGGGTTGAGTTAGAATTGAGAAAAAAAATTTCCTATTTAGAATCGGCCTTATCTGACTTAATGATAGAAAATCAGATTTTAAAAAAAACGGAAAAACTTCTTCAAGAATACAGGCAAAAAGAGAAATTATCAAGAATAGCCTCAGCACAGAATTTGGGATCACAAGGAGTTGCAGAGTTATGAAACTAGAAAAGTCAACTTATTATTATAAGTCGAAGGAGAAGAAAGATGATTCAACGATTCTAAAATCTATCCATGAAATTAGTGATCAATTGAACCAAGTAGGTTATATCTCGATGACGCAAATTCTAAAAGATAGAGGCTTTACAATAAATAAGAAGCGAGTTTACCGAATTATGAAAGAAAATAGACTTTTATGCACTAAAAAGGTGTTTTTGAAGCCAAAAACTACCCAATCTAAGCATAATTTCAGAAAATATCCCAATTTGATTAAAAGTGTGCAAGCTGATCCCTTCAAGGTAATTGTTGGCGATATAACCTATTTTGATATTAATTCGAAAGACCACTATTTAGCTTTGCTCATGAGGCTTATGAGTCGCCGTATCGTAGGAGCGGCCATTTCTGATAAAAATAACACCCAACTGGTCATAGCAGCCTTTCTTTCGCTTAAAAGAGAAATAGGAGATTTACAAAATTACTACCATCATACTGATGCTGACGTCAGATATTGCTCAAATGAGTATATCGCTCTATTAGAAGAAAGTAGAATCAATATTTCCATGTGTCGTGGTAATGTGTATGAAAACGCTCATGCCGAATCATTGAATAAAACAATTAAATATAAAGAAATTAATTTATCAGAATATCAAAACTTTGAAGAAGCTCAAAAAAGTATCTTCAGGTTTATCCATCTTTATAATACGATGAAGCCACATTCAGCTTTAGGATGGGTGACACCTCAAAAATATGAGGAGAAATATCTAAAAGAATAAGAAAAAGACTGTCCAGTTTTAGGGGGTTAAACCAGATCGTGTTTTATTGGGTATATCAACTTCTTTAACATTAAGCTTAAATAGAATTGCCAAACCCGAGATAAATGTATTGGGAATCAAAGAATTTAAAGGAATATGAAATAATAGATTCCTCAGTGAAGAAGTCTTCATCAGACGACAAGGGCTATTTACATCATGAATGCCTTTGCCATAGAGAAATGTTATAAGAATTCTCAAACATTTTGTAATCAAATGCCTGCTTAAAGAAGGGTTTCTATTTATTCTTTTCCCAATAACGACATCAAAATTTCTTTTCTCCCAAAGTATAGAAAAATTAGTTGCTGGAATCTCTCCATCAGAATCCAATTGAAATATCCATTTTGAGTCTAAATTCTCCAAATAGGCAGAAACGAGAGTCGGGCCATGCCCTGAATTTTGTTTTTTGTGCAAAATAATTTTAGCGTATTTGCGAGTGATCTCTTCAATTTTCTTGACACTGGAATCAGTAGAACCGTCATCATAAACACAAATTCTAAAATTTTCATAATGCTTTTTGACTTCAAGATATAATCTCTCTAAGACCTCACCAATAATTTCCTCTTCATTATAGCACGGCATAATGATTGTTAATTCATGCATATAAAAATTCTTACCTTGGGATGTACACTCGATGAACAGACTTTGATGATTTGTTAATGTGAATAAAATTTTCTTCGATATATCGATAGATCAAAGGGTGAGTGTTAGAATAACGTCGATCTTCGCGACCGTCTAGTGGAAAGTCAGAAACAATAGCAAACGCAAGTTTTGCCTCTTGAAGTTTTTTGATCTCTGCTTGCTGAAAAGTTTCAGAGCGCTTGAATACAGCATGCAGCTCCCATTCTGAAGAACGTCGATCAAACATTGGGTATGCACCAGGCCAATTAGGGGTTACAAAAAAATTCTCTCCATTGGGAGCATATTGACTCACTAAGTTTCGTATCAAAGTAATTGCACTGTTTGTCCAAGTGTTAATTTTTAGATGATTTCCTGATATTTGAACCTCAACACAATTTTTAATCATAAAACATTGTGGTCCTGGATGATAGGGTAGGAGCACCCACACACTTGATACCAATAAGACTAATACTAAAAAAAAAGAGCGGTACCATTGCACTACAGAATATCGACAATGAGCTAAGATCAAACAAGCAATCAAAAATGGGAAGATGCCATGCGCAAGATGGTTAATATCTGCCCTAGAGTAAGCATAGTGTGCATAAGGTAAGGTCAAAAATGATGCTGCCACCAATGTAGGCGATACTTGCTTGTTGTTCAGGCGCATATAAATTATTCTGATAATCAATGTGATACCAGCGACAATAAGGGCAATAAAGAAACATCCGATGAGTATTTCTCTGACGACTTGTCCCCATTCTTTTGCAGAAAAATCGACCAGCCACGGAAATGGAATAGGGAGAGTCAAGTTAGTCGTTTTGATCTCAAAATAAAAGAGGATACTCTCCCAAAGAGCCGTAGTAAACTTTGGCTTGAAGCTCATTAATGCGAACATTGGTGAGTAACCGACAATTATCCCAACTGACGAATGAAGAAGTTTTTTTAGCAAATATGTTCTATTTTTTTCTTTGATTGCTAACCATATCACGGTTCCACAAAAGCCAGCCAAGCCATAGAGTCCATGATTACGACCAAAAAAGGCGACTAGCCCGATACAACATCCTGCCCAAAAATAACCTTTCTTGGTGGGATATTGCACAAAAAACGATAGATTTGCGACTAACATGATAGACAGGCTGATATCATATAATTTGTGACGAGGATACATCCAAATAAATAGAATAATTAATGAAAGTGATAAATAGATGATGTCTAGTTTTTTGAAAGTTTTTAAATGACTGAGAATCAAAAAGAACCCTATTGCTAAACCAAAAATTTGAAAAATAGCAATCGACATCCTTAAGTCCATAATGCCATTGTTATTGAAAAGACTCATGATGCTCGCCGACCAATAATATCGACCTGGGTCGTAAGACATAAAATCAAGCATTGGCGTGCCTCCCCGCATGACCTCTTGAACCCCGTACCACAGATAACCCTCATCGGCCATGTCAAACTGGACGTTACCTTGAATCACAAAAGAAACGACGACAAGCAGGGTCGACAGAAGAAGAGAGACCCCAATCATTTTATAATTTTGCATGAACAAATACTTCCCCAAAGCATGATTTTTTCATTCAACCGTTCGGTTGTCACGGTGTCCATTACTTCTTTCAGTTTGTTGTAAAAACCAATTACATATCTGACAAACTTCCTTCCCCGAAAACCCCATGCCCCCCTTTGGAAGTTTACCTCAATTGGTACGGTGAACTTATCAAAGGGAAGTGGTTTAACTGGTTTAACCCCCTAAAACTGGACACTTTATTGTGTTAAATTTAGGAGGTAAAACTATGATTAAAAGACAAAGATACAGTAAGGAAGCAAAAGAGAGATTGGCTTTGGAGATGATTTCAGGTCAGACTAGCACGGCAGAAATATCTAAGAGAGAGATGATTTCAGTCGCAACTTTATCGAGATGGAAGCGACAGCTGGTTTCCGAAGTGGTTTAACCCCCTAAAACTGGACACTTTATTGTGTTAAATTTAGGAGGTAAAACTATGATTAAAAGACAAAGATACAGTAAGGAAGCAAAAGAGAGATTGGCTTTGGAGATGATTTCAGGTCAGACTAGCACGGCAGAAATATCTAAGAGAGAGATGATTTCAGTCGCAACTTTATCGAGATGGAAGCGACAGCTGGTTTCCGAAGGCTTTGAAGATAAAAATGGGGTTGAGTTAGAATTGAGAAAAAATGGTTTAACCCCCTAAAACTGGACACTTTATTGTGTTAAATTTAGGAGGTAAAACTATGATTAAAAGACAAAGATACAGTAAGGAAGCAAAAGAGAGATTGGCTTTGGAGATGATTTCAGGTCAGACTAGCACGGCAGAAATATCTAAGAGAGAGATGATTTCAGTCGCAACTTTATCGAGATGGAAGCGACAGCTGGTTTCCGAAGGCTTTGAAGATAAAAATGGGGTTGAGTTAGAATTGAGAAAAAAAATTTCCTATTTAGAATCGGCCTTATCTGACTTAATGATAGAAAATCAGATTTTAAAAAAAACGGAAAAACTTCTTCAAGAATACAGGCAAAAAGAGAAATTATCAAGAATAGCCTCAGCACAGAATTTGGGATCACAAGGAGTTGCAGAGTTATGAAACTAGAAAAGTCAACTTATTATTATAAGTCGAAGGAGAAGAAAGATGATTCAACGATTCTAAAATCTATCCATGAAATTAGTGATCAATTGAACCAAGTAGGTTATATCTCGATGACGCAAATTCTAAAAGATAGAGGCTTTACAATAAATAAGAAGCGAGTTTACCGAATTATGAAAGAAAATAGACTTTTATGCACTAAAAAGGTGTTTTTGAAGCCAAAAACTACCCAATCTAAGCATAATTTCAGAAAATATCCCAATTTGATTAAAAGTGTGCAAGCTGATCCCTTCAAGGTAATTGTTGGCGATATAACCTATTTTGATATTAATTCGAAAGACCACTATTTAGCTTTGCTCATGAGGCTTATGAGTCGCCGTATCGTAGGAGCGGCCATTTCTGATAAAAATAACACCCAACTGGTCATAGCAGCCTTTCTTTCGCTTAAAAGAGAAATAGGAGATTTACAAAATTACTACCATCATACTGATGCTGACGTCAGATATTGCTCAAATGAGTATATCGCTCTATTAGAAGAAAGTAGAATCAATATTTCCATGTGTCGTGGTAATGTGTATGAAAACGCTCATGCCGAATCATTGAATAAAACAATTAAATATAAAGAAATTAATTTATCAGAATATCAAAACTTTGAAGAAGCTCAAAAAAGTATCTTCAGGTTTATCCATCTTTATAATACGATGAAGCCACATTCAGCTTTAGGATGGGTGACACCTCAAAAATATGAGGAGAAATATCTAAAAGAATAAGAAAAAGACTGTCCAGTTTTAGGGGGTTAAACCAAAAAATTTCCTATTTAGAATCGGCCTTATCTGACTTAATGATAGAAAATCAGATTTTAAAAAAAACGGAAAAACTTCTTCAAGAATACAGGCAAAAAGAGAAATTATCAAGAATAGCCTCAGCACAGAATTTGGGATCACAAGGAGTTGCAGAGTTATGAAACTAGAAAAGTCAACTTATTATTATAAGTCGAAGGAGAAGAAAGATGATTCAACGATTCTAAAATCTATCCATGAAATTAGTGATCAATTGAACCAAGTAGGTTATATCTCGATGACGCAAATTCTAAAAGATAGAGGCTTTACAATAAATAAGAAGCGAGTTTACCGAATTATGAAAGAAAATAGACTTTTATGCACTAAAAAGGTGTTTTTGAAGCCAAAAACTACCCAATCTAAGCATAATTTCAGAAAATATCCCAATTTGATTAAAAGTGTGCAAGCTGATCCCTTCAAGGTAATTGTTGGCGATATAACCTATTTTGATATTAATTCGAAAGACCACTATTTAGCTTTGCTCATGAGGCTTATGAGTCGCCGTATCGTAGGAGCGGCCATTTCTGATAAAAATAACACCCAACTGGTCATAGCAGCCTTTCTTTCGCTTAAAAGAGAAATAGGAGATTTGCAAAATTACTACCATCATACTGATGCTGACGTCAGATATTGCTCAAATGAGTATATCGCTCTATTAGAAGAAAGTAGAATCAATATTTCCATGTGTCGTGGTAATGTGTATGAAAACGCTCATGCCGAATCATTGAATAAAACAATTAAATATAAAGAAATTAATTTATCAGAATATCAAAACTTTGAAGAAGCTCAAAAAAGTATCTTCAGGTTTATCCATCTTTATAATACGATGAAGCCACATTCAGCTTTAGGATGGGTGACACCTCAAAAATATGAGGAGAAATATCTAAAAGAATAAGAAAAAGACTGTCCAGTTTTAGGGGGTTAAACCAAAGGCTTTGAAGATAAAAATGGGGTTGAGTTAGAATTGAGAAAAAAAATTTCCTATTTAGAATCGGCCTTATCTGACTTAATGATAGAAAATTAGATTTTAAAAAAAACGGAAAAACTTCTTCAAGAATACAGGCAAAAAGAGAAATTATCAAGAATAGCCTCAGCACAGAATTTGGGATCACAAGGAGTTGCAGAGTTATGAAACTAGAAAAGTCAACTTATTATTATAAGTCGAAGGAGAAGAAAGATGATTCAACGATTCTAAAATCTATCCATGAAATTAGTGATCAATTGAACCAAGTAGGTTATATCTCGATGACGCAAATTCTAAAAGATAGAGGCTTTACAATAAATAAGAAGCGAGTTTACCGAATTATGAAAGAAAATAGACTTTTATGCACTAAAAAGGTGTTTTTGAAGCCAAAAACTACCCAATCTAAGCATAATTTCAGAAAATATCCCAATTTGATTAAAAGTGTGCAAGCTGATCCCTTCAAGGTAATTGTTGGCGATATAACCTATTTTGATATTAATTCGAAAGACCACTATTTAGCTTTGCTCATGAGGCTTATGAGTCGCCGTATCGTAGGAGCGGCCATTTCTGATAAAAATAACACCCAACTGGTCATAGCAGCCTTTCTTTCGCTTAAAAGAGAAATAGGAGATTTACAAAATTACTACCATCATACTGATGCTGACGTCAGATATTGCTCAAATGAGTATATCGCTCTATTAGAAGAAAGTAGAATCAATATTTCCATGTGTCGTGGTAATGTGTATGAAAACGCTCATGCCGAATCATTGAATAAAACAATTAAATATAAAGAAATTAATTTATCAGAATATCAAAACTTTGAAGAAGCTCAAAAAAGTATCTTCAGGTTTATCCATCTTTATAATACGATGAAGCCACATTCAGCTTTAGGATGGGTGACACCTCAAAAATATGAGGAGAAATATCTAAAAGAATAAGAAAAAGACTGTCCAGTTTTAGGGGGTTAAACCAAACTCGCCTGTGCCCGAAGGGTGA
>CBDBLF010000029.1:0-59222 GCA_965206985.1 Spirochaetota bacterium
AATTATTCAAATGGTATAAAAAAGATTTGGGTGACCCGATCAGATTTTACAAAAAATATGGTAATTCAAAGGTTGATTTGTCTAACTTTACTTTTCGATATATCCCTTATGATTGGTCATTGAACGGTATTTAAACACTCGGCCTCTTTCTTAAAAAAGATTGTATCCCCGCTGTGATTGCTTGTCCTATTTTTCCAAGAAAGAGATTACTTTTCAAAACGCCCGCTTCTCGTGTATTCGTGATGTAGCCCATCTCAATGAGAAGTGCGGGCATGTTAACGCTCCGCATCACAGAAAAATCTGCTCTGCGAATACCTCGACTAGAAACCAAGCCCTTTAGCTTTGATGTGAAGGCACGATGAACCTCGATGGCTAGCCTTTTACTTTCTTTCTGAATTTGAGAATCTAATAGATAAGCAGTAAATTTTTTTATATTTTTAGAAGCTCTAAACGATAAGTTTTCACGGATCATAAGGAGACGTGCTTCTTCGTTTGTCGGGCTTCTGTGTAAATAATAAATTTCAAACCCATGGCTTTGGGGAGTAAAGTTCGCGTTACAATGCAAACTCAGAAAAACTCCAAAACGACCCCCTGAATAATAACGGTTAGCAATTTTGCCTCTCCTTTCTAAACTAATAAAATGGTCACTTTTTCTGGTTAAAATAATTTTTGTCCTCGGAAACTTTCCTCGCAAAAAACGAGCTAATTTCTTACCAGCAAGGAGAGTAATCTCTTTTTCTGATATTTTATTATATCCCTGTGCACCTGGGTCACGACCACCATGCCCGGGGTCAATCACGATGAAATGCAAACTTGACTTTTGAGGGATACGCAAATTTTGTTTTTTTTTCTGAGCACCTCTGGCTACTCGTGCAGTGGGTGCGGGTGAAACTTTTATCTTTTGGGAAGGTTGGCGTTGTTTTATTCTCTTTACTTCTACCTTTTTTGCCTTCTTTTTTATTTTAGTTTTAGCGGAGTGTATACTTTTACTTTTAAGATTTAATGTTTTTTCCAAAGAACTCACCATCTTTTTGGGTAAATACACTTCCCCATTGTGATACAGCGGTGGCAGGTCTACGGTAATTTGGAGGTTATCATATACGTAAAAATATGAGTCAAGTTGCATTCGTATTCTTTTTGACTTGTGTTTGATCTGCAAGATTAAATTAAGTGGCTCAAGATGGAGGTGAACGGTTGGGTTTCTTTTGAGAAACTTATTTGCGGGAATGTATGCGGGAATTTGTAATGTATCGTGCAATTTTTCTTTTGGGCTAAGGGTAGAAAAGTTACATAAAACAAATAAAAGACAAATGAAAATTTTTGATTGTTGTTTTATTTTCTTACATATCACACAACTATAATCGGTAAAGCTCTCTCTTCTCTTTAAAGAAGTTGCGCAATAAAGCTGATGCAGGGAAATTGGTGATTGTGTGCTTTTCCCACTTTGGGATATGATTATGGTGTTGAAGTGCTAAAATTTGGCGAAGTGCTGGCATTCTTTCTTCAAAAGATAAAAAATGAACCTCCGCAATTCTTGCTAAAATAATGCCTCCGCTGCACAGAGAGCAGGGTTCTAATGTGCTGAATAATTGAGTTCCCACAAGCCTTTCATTATTTAATTTTTGAGAGGCAAGGCGAATTGCTTCTAATTCAGCGTGTGCGGCAGGGTCTTTTCTTTGTTTGATTTGGTTGTGAGCCGATGAAATGATTTCTTCATTAAGAACAATGCAGGCTCCCACAGGAACTTCATCAATTTCTTTCGCTTTGAGAGCTTCGTCGTATGCGACGGAAAAAGAACGATGAATCATTTTAGACGACTTATTGATCATGCACGATTTCTGTTCCAAATCCCTGATCTGTTAGGATTTCGTAAAGCAGAGAATTTTGTATAGTCCCATCAATAAAGTGTACTTTATTGACACCAAGTTTGAGAGCTTCTAAAGCTGTTTCTACTTTAAGCTTCATCCCTCCATGTAATATTCCATTTTTAACGAGTTCCCTAATTTCTGATTCTGTTATATGATCAATTTTTGAAGATGGGTCACTATTTTTACGATAAATTCCATTAACATCGGAAATATAGATCAATTTGCGTACCTGTAGGTGATGGCTTAAAGAAACAGCAAGTTGGTCAGCATTTAAATTAAGAAGCCTGTCTTCATCAATCCCATGAGCTTCCGAGTCAATCATTTCTCCCAGTGAAGAGATTACGGGTATTTTTTGGAGGTCAAGATATTGTGTTTTGATATTCTTAACCAGTCCAACTCGGTTGTCAGGGTCTTTTGAATTAAGTAAAGTCGCTGATATGCATTCACCTTGAGAAAATGATTGAGTATCACAAGAAAACTCTTGAAGAGATTGACAGATTTTTTGATTGATTTCTGAGAAAACTTTTATTGCAAGGCTTATTGTTTTTTTTGTGCTAACTCGCAGGCCGTCTTTAAACTTAACTTGAATATTATGTTCTTTCATCTTTTGGCTGAGAGTAGGCCCACCTCCATGCACAAGGACAACTTTAATTTGTCTGTGGTGCAATCTTGCAACGCTCTCCAAAAAGTGTGTCATCAACTCATCAAACTTAAGAGCCGAACCCCCGTATTTAATCAAAAAAATCTTGTTTTGGAAACGATGATAATACTTTTCTGCCTCTCGAAAATCAAGTTGATTAAAATAATCAGTTTCATCTGACTTAAAAGAGTATTTCATAAGTTATTATCAAAAATAGAGTATTTAGTCATCACTCCTGAATAAAGTAGAGGTGTTTTTTCACTGACGCTAAAAATTATTTTTCTATCATAACGCTTGATTTTTTCTTGAAGTTTTATTTCCAATTAGAAAATAGCCTAGAAAAAAGCTCTGGCGCTTTGAGGCTGTAGTGTTTCATTAAATCATCAGCTGATCCTGATTGACCAAATTCATCGTTTATCCCTACTCTTTTGACTTGAATAGGCTGATGTTCACTCAAAAATTCGGTAACAGCAGAGCCAAGACCTGTTAAAATAGTATGCTCTTCAAATGTATAGATGCTCTCTACTTGTAAGGCAACTTTTAAAAGGAGTTCTTCATCGATAGGTTTAATGCTGAAAAGATCAATGACCCAAGGTTTAATGTGATATTTTTCTTCAAATATTTTTGCAAGGCACCATGCCTCATAGACCATAATTCCAGCCGAAAAAAATGCTAATTTCTCGCCTTCTTGTATGATTTTTGCTTTGCCTATTTCAGGAATATCTGTCTGAGCATACAACATGGGTAACTTTGATCTCCCTAATCGTATATAAACAGGGCCATTGATTGCAAGAGCCTGGTGAATCGCATGATAAGCTTGCCAGTAATCGGCAGGTATGAGAACTTTCATATTGGGAATGGCTCTCATGATTCCTATATCTTCAATAATTTGATGACTAGCTCCATCTTCTCCTAACGTAATGCCTGCATGAGAAGCTGCGAGTTTAATATTCAAATTTGGATAGGCAATGGAATTTCTAACAATTTCCCATGCTCTGCCTACTAAAAATATTGCAAAACTAGAAGCAACAGGCACCATGCCCGAAAGAGCAAAGCCTGCGGCGTGACCTACCAGGTTTTGTTCTGCTACACCAAAGTTAAAAAATCGATCAGGAAATTTCTTTGCAAAAACAGATGTTTTCGTTGAACCAGAAAGGTCAGCATCCAAAACTACAAGCTTATCATAAATATCGCCCGCTACAGCTAAACCATCCCCGTATCCTTCACGTGTTGCTTTTTTATCAACATCATCAGTGAGGGGGTTCTCAATCAACATAGGGCATTCTAAAAATTAAACACTTATCGTAACTTTTTTTATCATATTTTTGTGGGCACTTACCCTGACTTACTGCTAATTGTTCACCGTTTTAACGACAGTTCGATAGAAAAAGAAAATCACCAGCGAGAGAAAAAGTAGACCATGAAAGCTTGTTGCTTCGTTGAATATCTGCCACACCTCAGGGTTTCCGCCTGATTTGATCGTACTTACTGTTATAATCGCGATCAAAATACCCATCAATGCTTCACCCGTGATGAGCCCAGAAGCAACCAACAAACCCACATTATCCGCTTTTGCTCGATTGGAGGCCCTTTTAGTGGTTCTGCCTAACACGTAAGCAAGCAGACCGCCGATGAAAACAGTAGCATCTAATTCAAAGGGAAGATAGAGACCAACAGCAACAGCAAGAACGGGCATTCTGAACGTAGCATTTTTGGATCTTAGGTATTCATCAAATACGATTGTGATAATTGCAATACCAGCACCGATACCAATAATATTCCAAGGAAGTCCTCCAGAAAATACACCTTGTGCCACACTCATCATTAATGTCGACTGCGGTGCCGTTAATGAGTCAGGATGCTCGGGAGTCGGAGGTCCAATTCCATTACTGATTAGTAATATATTGAGAACCCAGGGGATCGTTATCGCTCCTGCCACGACACCCACTATTTGCATAATTTGCTGTCGATAGGGAGTGGCACCTAAAATATGTCCTGTTTTTAAGTCTTGCATATTATCGCCAGCAATCGCCGCAGCAGAACAAACAACGGCACCAACCAATATCGCGGTTGCCGCCCCTTGTAGCTGATTACCCGTTCCAATAAGCACGAGTAACAAAAAAGAAGCGAATAAAACAGTAGCGATGGTTACGCCAGAGATTGGATTATTAGAACTTCCAACAAGTCCTGCCATGTAGCCCGCAACCGCGGAAAACAGAAAGCCCACCACGAGCATGATGAATGTCATGCTCAGCGAAATAACAACATTTTCGATCACTGACAGATAAATCATAAAGATAGGAATTGTTAAAACACCAATGCCGATCACAACCCAAAACAAAGGTGTATCCATTTCAGTTTGGTTTTGTTTTTTGATGCGATCGAATCCAGTGCTACCTTTCTTGAATGCGTTAACTCCTGCTTTGAAAGCAACTGACAAAGAGGAGGTCAAACTAAGTAACGCCCATAAACCACCAACAGCCATCGCACCAACTCCTAAATATCTCATTTTTATACTCCAAAGTGCAGTTCCCAAATTTTCAGGCTTGATCTCATTGATATGGGCAAATCTTCCCATGTTAACTAAATCTATAGCAATATTCTCAAAGCCAACATAAGCAATATAAATTGGTATGGCGACCCACCATGTAATGACACCGCCTATGTATAGCAAAGAAGCAACATTAAGACCTACAATATAACCAACAGCGATTAAAGCAGGTGATAAATTAATGCTAAAATAAGTATAAAATCTTTGTTGAAAAAGAAAGGCGTACTCAATAACTCCCTTCCAAAGGTTCAGTGCAGACATCCCTAGTTTAAAGCTTCCACCAATGAGTGAACTTAGAAGGAGAAACTTGATCGTACTTTTCTTTGATCTTTTTTTTGTCTCTTTTTCTCCTTCTTCTTTGTGCTCTCCTGCTTTTAATACCACAGAAGTAGCGATACCCTCGGGAAATTTTAATTTTTCTTTTATGATTAGAGCACTTCTTAATGGGATGGTGAATAATACACCTAACACGCCACCACAGAACGCAATCACCGAGGTTTCAAAGTAGTTAAATTCTTTCCAATAACCCATGATCACTAAGGCAGGCATAGTGAAAATAATACCTGCTGCCAACGACTCCCCTCCCGAGGCGGCAGTTTGCACTAGATTATTTTCTAGTATGTTGGAATTTCTGAAAAATCTTAATAGTGCCATTGATATAACCGCAGCAGGGATAGAAGCCGAAACTGTTAAACCAGCAAAAAGGCCAAAGTAAACGGTAGCAGCCGATAAAATCATGGATAGTACAGCCCCAAGAACAATGGCTCTTGTTGTAATTTCTAGCAAACTTGTATTGGGGGCGATATCAGACTTTTCAATTTGATTCATTTCCAGAACCTAGACTCATAAACACGATCCAACCTCGTGGAAGGAGTGCGTTTATCAAGAACTTTTGCCCTTTCTCGCTGGGCTCAGTACCAACCACTCAGAAAGTGGATATTCAAAGTCGCTTAGAGTCAATTAAACACGGATTAAATCTAATTAAAATCTTTTTTACACTCACTTTTGAGTGTTTGCATTCAATTTAGCAAGCTAGGGGCATAAATAAAAGTTATTTCTTATAATATTTATCTGATACGGTTGCTTATGTTCACTCTCAATCGTCACAGAACGACTGTTTCAAGTTGGTAACTTGTTCTTAAAACCAAACTACTGGTCAATTGTTTCAGGTGGTTTTCCTAAAATTTTATCTGTTTCGTCTTCTTTGTCTTTTTCACTTTCTGTTTTTGTAGCAGATATAAAATCAAGGTCTAAGACATATTCAGCAATAAACCGAATCGCATATAAGGTATCTGTTCCATCGGTGATGAAAGGGTTGCTTAACGCCAGTTTTGGATAATATTTTGATGGGAAATAAGCAGCTGGTGTTAACGTAACCTTCAGATTATCAAGTAAATAAGAAAAATTTAGCTCTATTTCCGTTCCCATATATTGAGATCCTTCTGTTTGTAGTAAACTCAGAAAGTTTCCGTTAATAATCATAGACTTTCTTCGCCATTGAGCCCCAAGCTTGACAAAAGTTTTTGAGTTTGTTTGGTCAACTCTTTCGGGGGCTGAACTTATTTTCGCATGATCACGAAAGTGGTAGAAATAAGCATACGGAGACGCACGGTAATTGTTTAAACCCCATACGAGTATTCCACCCATAGAACGGGAGTTTAAAGAAGCGAAGTCTTGGTGGAAGTATCCAAAGTTTGTAAACAATTTAGTGTATTCTCTATCTGATTTTCCTTGCAAAAATATTTCATAATTTAAAGCAAAAGCAATATTATTATAAATTCTGCTGTTTTCTATGGTAAATTGTGTGTCTCGTCCATTTGCATAACCAAATGTAACATCCAGCCTTGATGAGTTCTTAAATTGAACATAAATACGCAGACCTGATAGGCTTAGAAAATCGTTATCAGCTTGGTTGAGGTTGTTTCGTCCATTTTCAGATAAATCAGCAGAACCTCTTGTTGAGGCACCATAACGGAGAAGATACGTAAAAGGGAGGAAACCCAGTTGCTCCATCCATCTGCTTGCCCCCATAGAAGAAATATTTTCTTGTGGTAGAGTAAAATTAGGAGCAAAGCCAAAGCGAAAATTGACCGTATTACCTTGAAAATTATTAAGATTCTCATCATCTTTGCGAACGATAGAATAGATATTGATGTTAGGAGGTCTAAAGGCCAAAGCCACAATATCAAATAGCATATTTGCTTTGAGCCAATCAAAAGGTGAATAATCTAGCCGCACCCCATCCACAACGTCACTGAAGAAGAAATCAGTATGAGCCTCGCCAATTTGATAAAACTGTCGGCCAAAATTAATTGACAAATTTTTTGTAGGATAGTAAGCAAAATAGAGACGATTGATTAAAATTGGGTTTTGACCATTATCTCTACCCTGAAAATTATCAGTGCCCCAATATCCTTGACGTGAAATATTTAGAAAGAACTCTGTTTTTTTATATTTTATAGAGAAATCAAAAGCCAGGTTGCCAAAGATAGTCGTACCTCGATCATCCGTATTCTTGTTTTCATTTGATTTTTCATCAGAAAAAATCTCTGGATCATAATCGTTAAAATCTAAATTATTAAAGTGAAGAGCAGTACTGTCAAATTTGATCGAGAGGCTTTCTAAGCTGGGAACAAAAAAACAAAAAAGAGAATAAAAGTAGAAAAAAAAGTTGCAAAATCGTCGTCTTCGCAAACTCTTTAACATATCTCTATTTTGGGGCTTTACACTTGTAAGACGATGACCCACTACTAGAACTCAATTTTCTCATTGGATTCGTCAAATTAAACCCATCTTTTGAGAAAAAATTTTCAAATCTACTTAAATCACCCCTGTAAAGAATAACAATTCCGTCCTTCATATTTAAAAAATCTCTTCGTTCACCAGCGAGACAATACTGCGTCTCATTCCCGTGACTACTGCATTGTCTTGCATTACCCAAAGGAACAGAGAAAAAGGCAATAAAGTTTTGCACTAATGCGTGTTCTTCTGCTGGTCTGAAAAATGTTTGCTGATCTAAAAGACAATTTGTCTTTTGAAGGTTTTTTCCCATGATAAAGCTAAAATGATAAGGTTCATTAACAACATGATCAGAACTCAACTTATCGGTCATCAAATTGCTCGTATAGACAAAACGAGTTTTTTTTTCCTTCACGTCAAATTTAAGGTTACCAAGGAGTTGGTCCTCTTCAAAATCGGGAACATACACCATTGCCGTCTGCGAGGCTTCCAATAGGCGCCATATATCTGGTCTTGGTCTGTTCGTACCATTTGCCCCTTCAATTCTTCGTGAATTTTGGGCATAACGAATTTCTTCGGGAGTAAAATAGAGACCTACGACAAAGTCTCCAACTTCTTGAAAAGAACTGAGAGAAGAAAATTCTTTGTCATCTCCGCTAAGACCTCGGGCAAGTTGATTGTATTCAATTTCAACATGATGATAGAATTGGTCCGATTGAAGTTTTAAAAAATACATGGGAGCAGGGGAAAGAATAATCAATATATTTTGACGGTCATAAACAAAAAATTCATTCCAGCTAATTGAATTTTTTTTGATTATATGAGGATTGTTCAATTGATTCGTAAATGTTTCGGGTAAAACTCCCTTGGCATTTTTAAGTAGGCCTAGTTCGCTATTAAACCTAGCTTGGCCTTTTAAAATTTCGATTCCATTGACTGGCCGAACCGCGGCACAATGATTGGCAAGAAGAAACAGAAAAAGTAATGGTAGAGTGTTACGTCCAGCTAAAATCAAAGCATTACGATCTATAGGGATTATATCTGCTGGTCTCACGAATATATTTCTCAGAAATCAATCAAAAAATCACGAGCGATTCATTGTTGATTGGGATTTCCCATGGCATCTTCAAAGTTTTTTTCTGACTCAGGGGCACCAGGCAAAGGGTATGACTCCTGATCGACATCAAAAATTTCTTCTTTAAATTTTTTTACAATTGACTGTGCATTTTCTAAGAGGAGAAAATTTTCATCATTGGTATTTACAGCGTTGCTACTAAAATTCATGGAACCAAGAATCACCGTATTGTCGTCGATGATAATGACTTTATGATGCAGTAAACCACTGTTTGATCTGCGTACAATTCTAAAATGACCTACTTGATTTCTTAAGTTTGCAAATGATTTTTCAGCATGACGAAAGCTTGACCTATATTGATTACGGTCCATCCAAATTTTGACATCAATCCCACGATGCTTGGCTCGAATTAACTCCTGAAAGATGACCCGATCAGTAAAGGCGAAAACCAAAAGAGAAACTGACCTTTTAGCTGTTCTGAGAGCCTTTACGACAATATTTAGAGCATGGTTATAAAAAGAACATATCTTCTTAGGTCTTCTTTCGCTCTCTTTTTTTTCAGCATCAGCTGGGTCAGAGAGGTCATGGTTAAAAAATCTGTAGATCGTACGCCCTTCACCACGCGAATGATCATAACAGTCTACCTCAATCTCATGTAGTTTTTTCTCTTTGATCTTTTCATCAAAAGCACTAGCATCGGATTCGAAACATTTATCACTCGAGAACCTGCGAAAGGGAGACTTACCCTCCCCCGTATCGTTATCATCGGTGGGGCAGATGTTTGAATTTAATATGTTTTCTGTATATTGAGAAATTGTTTTTTTATAAGGTGTGAAGTAGGGAGTAATCATTACTTTACCCAAGGAAACTCTCTCTGGCTCCCAATCAATATTAGCACCACCCCCAATAATCTGATCGTAACCACTATCCTTACTGCTGGAATAGTAACCTGCATCTTGTATAAGAAAGTCTTTCTTATACTCTTCAATCAGTGGTCCATTTCTTAAAAGTAGTGTATTGTTAAAGTGACGGAACATTCCGCGTGTCAGATTGGTCGAGCCCGTAATTAAGTACTTATCATCAAAAATAAGGTACTTGTTGTGCATGATTCCGCTTCTGTTCCCAAATCGAACAGGAATTCCCATGTTAATTACCTTTTGCCACGACGAACTCGTTGCCGAATCGTATTCTGAACTCATGCGAACGTCAATATCACGTTCTACCTTGGCTTCAATCAAAGCATCCGCAATTTCCTCATTTTCGAAGCCATATAGTGATATGGTAATCGACTTACGGGTATCGCGAATTAGACCAAGAATGGTCGACTGTACCTCATCAGGCTTAAATATAAAATCAGCTACATAACTATTCAAATCCCCTGCCGCGTTTACATCCGGAATATTCAAACAGCCTGCCAACGACCACCCAAATACCATGAAGGACGCACCAATAGTTAAAATTTTTCTCATGAAATGTGCATAAAATGAATAAGGCTTCTATGAAGGTTATGAATGATCATGATAAAAAACAGTACAACTGTGACTCAACATTGGAGTACTATTTGTCTGATATTTTGTCAATAGGTTTTTTTCATTATTTTGGGAGAGAGAAGGATGATAGTACCCCCCTACGACCATCATTAGTTGGTTCAGAATTGGTTCAAATCAAGTTATTTGGTTCAAAAGGCTTGGGTTTACTGGTAGAGCAAGTGAAAGACATTTTCCTAAAAAAGGTGCATCAAAAGGCCGACGTTAAATCATCAAATAAAACAGAGGTTCCTAATGAAGCACCCTTCTCAGGTTATTTGTCTAAACAGGTATTCGGCAGTAATGCGAAATAGTAAAGACAAAAAGTTATACAGAATGCAAATGGTTCATTATGCCAAGAAGCATGGTTTCAAGCCAACAGCCAGAATGTTTAAAACGACTGTAAAAACAGTAAAAAAGTGGTTTCGTAGGTTTGAATCAGAGAAATACGTTGGCTTGGAAGACAAGAGCCACGCTCCACACTACTCACCACATGCAATCACAGACTTTGAAAAGGCTTATGTTTGCTTTCTTAAAAAGAAACGTCGAGGCTTTGGTGCCCAGGAACTGAAGAATGTTTACCAACTAGACTTGAGTGTCAAGGCCATTCGCAGAGCGTGGAGGGAGCAAGCACTCTTGAAAAAAAAGCGTAGAAAACATAAAACGAAGCAAAATTTGCGTGAAATTAAGAAATTATGGGGTTTATTTAAGCAATTTGACGTAGATACGAAGCATTTATACGATATTCCTGAGCTTTGGCCTTATATTCAGGAAAATATTGTACCGAAATATCAATATACCTTCAGAGAAGTTTTTTCTGGCTTACAATTTCTAGCTTTTGCAGATGAGTATAATATGGCATACTCTTGTCTGTTTATGGAGGTAATTTTAGATCATCTTGTAAAATCAGGGGTTGATTTAAAGAAAAATAATACGAGAGGGCAAACAGATAATGGCTCAGAGTTTATTGGTGCTTGGAATAAAAAAGGAGATTCGGAGTTTACAAAAGTATTAGCCAGTTATGGTGTGCCACACCAGACGATCCCTGCTGGAGCGCATACTTGGCAGTCTGATGTTGAAACGACTCATAGATTGATTGAGGATCACCTTTACCTGAATGAAACGTATAATTCAAGAGAAGACTTTCTCAACAAAGCTGGCTCCTATCTATTGATGTTCAATTCAATAAGAAAAAATTCTTACAAAGAGAATAAATCGCCCTGGCAGCTGATCCGAGAGGAAAGCACAACTATTGACAAACAAATATTAAATTTACCACCGTTTCGACTGGACTATTTATTTCAAAAGATGCCAATGGTCGTAGGGGGGTACAATCCTATTCTCCATCCCTTTTTTTTCATTATTTATAGGTCGTGTCATATTTAATCAAAGTTTCCAATTAAAAAAGGAATTGACTTATCTCCCTTAAATTAAGGTTATGTCTCATTATGAACAAAAGAAAATATACCTTTGATACAAGTGGTTTTAGCTGTCAAAATACAGACTGCCATAAGTATCATAAGGTAAATGAAGGAAATGTGCGCTTTGCTTATATGTCTGGTAAGTACAAACAAATAGCCTATTTAAAGTGCACCGCTTGTGGTAGATGCTTTTCAGAGAATAAAGGCGCTATTTTTTTTCGTCGCAAGAAAAGCAAAGAAACCATTACTCGGGTATTACAAAACACAGTTGAGGGCTGTGGCATTAGAGCTACCGGAAGAGTCTTTGGTATCAGCAAGGATACAGTTCTTGCTTGGGTTAAAGCAGCAGGTGAAGATTCACTAAAAGTTGAAAAAAAATATATACAAAAACCTGTCTTTCAATGAAATTCAATTAGACGAGCATTGGGGTTTTGTCTTTAAAAAACAATACAATCTATCAGAGACTGAGCGATTAAGTGATGAAATAGGGGATATCTGGACTTTTACTGCAGTATTGCCTGTAGAAAAGCTCATTTTAGCGCATATAACAGGCAAGAGGACCTCAGTGAATGCTAGAAAGTTACTGACCAAGGTAAAAACAAGAAGTAAGCCAAAGAGGGAAGATAAATTCTTGATTACCTCTGATGGATGAGGGATATAGTGATGCCATTCTTTCAGTTTATGGTAAATTTGACTCAATGACTAGAAAGCTTCAATCACCCAAATCTCTATGTTATGGGCAAATAATTAAGAGAATAGAAAAAGGGAGATGTAAGGAAGTTGACAAATCTCTAATCTTTGGTGATCAAAAGCTACTAGATGAATATATTGCAAACTCTTCAGTAAGTCATCAGATGAACACCTTTGCTGTAGAAAGGAATAATTTGACTCTTCGCCAACACAATCATAGAATAGAGCGTAAAAGTCAGGGTTTTTCAAAAAAATTCAAATATATGCAGGGGCATAATTCTTTTGTTGCTAATTATTACAATTTCTGCCTTCCACATTCAAGTCTAGCTGAGTATGAGGGAGGAAAACCAATTCAAATCACCCCAGCAATGGCTACAGAAATGACGAATCATAAGTGGTCTATACAAGAATTATTCATCGCAAATAGAAACTTTGATTAAATATGACACGACCTATTTATAGAAACCAATTACATATCATGAGCTTGTGCAGGAACTAGGATTTTTCAGTGCATTTTATGAGATATTTGCTGCGTCAGTCTCATTTTTCAAATATGTCAAGGAATTTATAGTTTATGCAAGTTGTTCTCGTACCATTTTGCCAAAATTAAATGCTGTAGCTGCGATTTTTACCTCTATTTGAACCTTTTTACTGCCTCTGAGCAAGAATTCTCTGAACTTTTTGGCTTGTTTCAAAATTCCAAAAATGGGTTCAATTTCAGAACCTCGCTTTTTATAGAAAGACTTTGCTTCTTCTGAATTCATCTTTTTGATCATTTCATGTTTTAAAGCAAAACCAGAGTCTACTGACAATTTGCGATAACCTCTGCGTAACTCTTCTTCGCTCGTACAACATTGTTCTCTGGCAGGGCAAATGACACAGTCAGGAGGTTTACCATGATAATGAGTATATTTCTTTTTATTTTTCACAGATTCATTATGAAATTCTAAGGTTTTACCCTCGGGGCAAACCCAAGAATCATCATCCTCGTCATATTTAAACTGATGAGCTTCATAACCTGAATCCTCTTCTCCTTTTCTTTCTTTGGCTACCTGATCAGGTGAAGGTATAAAACCATTGATCCCTTTTGAATCCAGGTATTCCAAACCACTTGAATGAAAGTAACCCGAATCTGCAGAAGCTATCCGTATACTGGTCCCTGTGTTTGACTCAGCTTTAGAAAGGGTAGGAGCTAATTGCTCTAAATCATTTTCTGAATTAGCTTCAGCAATGTCAGCTGCCAAAATATAGCCTTCTGATGAGGTAACTTGAATGTTGTAGCTTTGAGAAATTTTACCATTCCGTTTCATGAATTTAGCATCTGGATCAGTAAGATTTATTTTAGAATCAGAAGCAGACTCTTGATTCTCTTCCAGACTTTTACCGATCGTAACATACTTTTGAGCTTTCCTAAGCATAACAGAATCATTATCCTCTGCAGCCTGGTCTTCATTTATCAATAATTCTGGCTCGTTAGCATGAGAATTAGTTGTATCTTCTAAAAAGACCTCAACTTCTTTTTCTCCTGTTTTTAGAGCTTCTATATCCTGTGTACCTTCTATAGTTTCTGAAGAATCTTTTTCAACAGATGTAGAAAACTCGGCTGGTTCACTTTGCTTTCCTTCTGCTGTTTTTAATGACTCTCTCTTTGCCTTTTCACTCGCTTTTTGTAAGCGAATAAACTCCTCAATGACCGTATCTACCTCTTCAGGATTAAGCTCATAGCCACTGTTGTCTTTACCATATAGTTTATCTTCCTCAATATCTAATTCCATACCTGAGCGTAGATACTCTAAGATCTCTTGCTGTATAGCTCTTTTACGTTCCTCTAAATCTGACTTTTTGTATGTTTGATCGTCAGCAGCACTGGCTTTGATTTTAGTTCCATCTACCTTAACATCAGTACCAATATTTTTCTTTTTGTGGGATAGCAAAGATACAGAGTAATTAAAAACTTCGCCAATTTCTTTACCAAAATTAACACGGAATTCAGCAATAGACCGAAACTTTACTTTATGACCACCAACTAAATAACGCATGGCGTCGTTCTCTTCACAGGCTTTTTGTAATTCTCTGCTGCTTCTCCATCCACGATGAAAGCCATAAAAAAGGCATCCCAGCATTATAACCGGATGGTAAGCCCGACCCCCTTCTTTTGAGTACTTAGAAAGAAATGGTTTCATAGGAATTTTATCTAACAAGGCAGCAAAGGCATAAACCTCGTGATTTTCTTCTAAATTGTCTGCTATAGTATGCGAAAACAGCATAACTTGATCTCTATCACTTTTCATAAATCGTTTCATAATAAGACATAATCAAAGAAGAACACAGAAAAGCAAGAAAAATCCTAGTTCCCGCACAGCCTCCTTACATTCTCAAATTCTCGAAAGAAAAAAGCATTAAAAACTTGACATTCTGTCTTGTTGTTTGTAAGTTACCACTGGCAGAGGCTAGCACTCAAGGTTAATGAGTGCTAGCTTCTGCCAGTAAGCATTATGAGAGGCATTACAGAGAGACAGTCGAAGATTCTTCAAGCCGTTGTGAAGGAATATGTTGTCAACGGTCAGCCAGTTGGCTCTCACTCTATTACCGATCATTACGATTTAGAAATTTCATCGGCAACGATACGAAAAGAAATGTCTGTTTTGGAGCAAATGGGGCTTCTGATTAGTCCTCATGCCTCTTCAGGTCGGATTCCTACTGATGGTGCTATCCAATTTTATATAGATGAACTCGCAAGTATTTATCAGATTACACTGAATGAAAAGGCTCGCCTAGAAGAATTTTATAAAAAAGCCAAATGGCAGTTAGACCAGCTTCTCCAGAGAACAGCTGAGCTACTTTCATTCAAATCCAATAGTGCGGGTGTAGTATTGGCCCCTGTCTCTACTGGCAGCACAATCAAACGGGTGGAGCTCATCTGTGTCGCCGATAATTTAGTTTTAGCAATTATTGTAAGTTATTCAGGTGCTATTTTTCAAAAGAAAATTCAAACGGAAGTGACCCTCAATCAAGAGAGTCTCTATAAAATTAGTCGTTATTTAAACCAACACTTGAATGGTTACGAGATATCCGACCTACAAGAAAAAGGTCTTTCATTTTTAGTTGAATCACCTGCTGACCTGAGCCAAAATCTCATAGATGCTGCTGTTCAGATCGTACAATCTCTTGTTTACAGTCCACCCGATCAAGAGGTATACATTGATGGTGAAGGCAATTTTTATCGACAGCTCCTTGAGACAAGTTCTAACTCTGAAACTGCAAAATCAATCATGGAGAAAATATTAGATCAAGATTTTATTCGAGAAAAAATGAATCAACTTCGAGATGCCTCCAAAGTGTCATCGCAAGTTGGTTTCGATATTCACGGAGAATACATAGCAGGAGTTTCTATCGTAACAAGAGGCTATTCTGTAGGTGGTCGAGATATTGGGGCGTTAGGAGTGATCGGCTGTACTCGTATTCCTTATGATAAATTAATTCCCACCATTGACTATAGCTCAATTTTATTATCCAATGTACTTGAAAAGTGTCGTGGTGATATTTATAACCAACAGAGTTCTGATGCCTTAATTTCAGTCCATTCGGTAAAATTAAGAGATTAGAGGTAATAATAATTGACAATAGTGATTAATAGTGATCGTTAAGGAGAAAATGTATATGGATGGTCATAAATCGAAAACAAAAGAGACTGTCGCTCCCCCCCCTTCAAAAGAGAAAGATATGGGAGAGCAAAGCTCGGTGGTTGAACTTGAAACCGAAGAAGCACAGCCTGTGACTACTGAAATATTGCCTGATGCTGATTCAGAAAGCGAAGAGAAAGATTATGAAACAGATAAGCTAGACGAGCTTACTCAACAGGTCAATAATTTCAAGAATGATTTACAGAGGGAGAGAGCTGAATTTATTAATTATAGAAAGCGTGTTGTGCAAGAGAAGTTTGAAATGGAGGGCTCTATTATGGCTAAAATTGTTGATACGATGTTGCCCGCTTTGGATGCTTTTGATCAGCTGCTTTCATCTTTCGAAGAAAATAGTGAAGAAAATTTAGATAATTTTTTACGTGGTGCTGAGTTAATACAGAAACAATTGATAGGTGCCTTTCAAAAATATGGAGTTGAGGAGTTTAATCCAAAATCTGATCAATTTGATCCAGGAAGCATGGAGGCACTTCATTCGCAAGAGTCTGATGAGGTAAGCACTGATATGGTCAGTGAAGTTTATCAAAAGGGCTATAAGATAAACGGACGGTTAATTCGAGCCGCCCGCGTATCTGTTTTAAAACCCAAAAAAAGAACCAGCGAAGAAAAAGAAAAGAAAAACGAAGAATAAAAAATGGATGAAGTTTGGAACAGGAAAGTCGTAGCTGTCGTGGACGATTGCACAGAGGCTTCGCTTGTCATAAGCTTCAAAAAAATGAGGTAAAAAAGATATGGGAAAAGAAAAAATAATTGGAATTGATTTGGGTACCACTAATTCATGTGTGTCTGTAATTGAAGGGGGAGAACCCGTTGTGATACCCAACGCTGAAGGCACGAGAACAACCCCATCTGTGGTTGCTTTTACAAACAAAGGGGAGGTTTTGATTGGGCAGGTTGCAAAAAATCAAATGATCACCAACCCCGCAAATACTATTCGTTCTGTGAAACGTTTTATGGGTCGTAGATTTGAGGAGGTAACAAATGAAATTACATTAGTTCCCTACGAAATTAAGAGAGGCAGTAATAATACCATTCAAATTGGCACCAATGAAAAAGATTACCGTCCCGAAGAAATCTCAGCACGTATTTTACAAAAAATGCGCCAAACTGCTGAGGACTATTTGGGGCACAAAGTGGGGAAAGCTGTGATCACCGTACCGGCATACTTTAATGATGAACAAAGACAGGCAACCAAAGATGCAGGGAAAGTAGCTGGTCTGGATGTCGTTCGTATTATCAATGAGCCAACGGCTGCGGCACTTGCTTACGGAATCGACAAAGGTAAAGACAATGAAGTTATTGCTGTTTACGATCTGGGCGGAGGCACATTTGATATTTCTATTCTAGAGCTCACTGACAAAGTGTTTGAGGTGAAAGCAACAAACGGAGATACTCATCTTGGAGGTGATGACTTTGATCAAATTATTATGGATTGGCTCGTCGACGAGTTTAAAAAAGAAAGTGGTATTCACATCGGTCAAGATAAAATGGCACAACAGCGCTTGAAAGAAGCCGCCGAGAAGGCTAAAATAGAACTATCCAACAAAGAAACTTCTGATATTAATATACCCTTTATCACGGCAGATCAATCGGGGCCAAGGCATTTAAATATAACTTTGACACGTGCTAAGTTCAATCAACTCTCCCAAACTCTGGTAGAAAGAACGGTTGACCCTTGTCTTAGTGCGATGAAAGATGCTGGTTTTGATCCATCAGATATTAGCGAGGTTATTTTGGTGGGAGGTTCAACTCGAATTCTTGCCGTTCGCGAAAAAGTAAAAGAACTATTTGGTAAAGAATTAAACAAGAGTGTAAACCCAGATGAAGCCGTGGCTATTGGTGCAGCTGTTCAAGCTGGTGTTTTAGCAGGAGATGTCAGCGATGTTCTCTTGCTTGATGTTACTCCTCTTTCCCTAGGAATTGAAACTTTGGGTGGTGTTATGACTAAAATCATCACGCGGAATACCACAATTCCCACTAAAAAGGCGGAAACATTCTCGACAGCCGCAGATAATCAAACAGCCGTTGAAATTCATGTTCTACAGGGTGAGCGGGAAATGGCAAAAAATAATCGCACACTCGGTAAGTTTCATCTAACCGATATCCCACCGGCGCGACGTGGAACTCCTCAAATTGAAGTTACCTTTGATATTGATGCCAACGGGATTGTGAATGTATCTGCTAAAGATCTGAAAACAAACAAGGAGCAGAGAATACGCATTGAGGCGACAGGGGGTATTTCTGATGATGATATCCAGAAGATGGTCAATGATGCTGAGCAACACGCCGAGGAAGACAAGAAATCTGCAGAGTTAGCAAAGGCATACAATGAGTTAGATAATATGATTTACACTGTTGAGAATGCGGTTGATTCTGCAGGGAAGCCTGATGATGCAGCTAAAAAAAAGATGGAACCAATGATCGCTGAAGCGAAGGCGGCTCTCCAGTCGAATGATGTTTCGAAAATGAACGTGGCAAAAGAAATATTGAACAAAGCTCTGGCAGAGTATTCGTCGCAAGTGCATTCTGGGGAACAAGAGGGAGCCCCCCCAGAAGGAAACCCAGTAGAAACAGATGCGACGGATGCTTCTCAGAACAACGGTAACACTTCATCTCAAAATAAAAGTAAAGAGAAAGTAGTAGATGCTGAATTTGAGGAAGTCGAAGATGAAAAATCTAAATAACAATTCAAAAGGGTTTTAGTTGTCTAGTAAAAGAGATTGCTACGAAGTATTGGGTGTTTCAAAAGGGGCTCCCCTTGATGAGATCAAAAAATCCTATCGAAAGCTTGCACTCAAATATCATCCAGATCGAAATGCAGACAACCCCGAAGCGTCCGATCTCTTCAAAGAGGCCACTGAGTCTTATGAAATATTAAGAGACGACCAAAAGAGAAAACTCTATGATCAATTTGGTCATTCAGGGGTCTCAGGGAGTTCTGTAGGGGGTAATGGTTTTGGTCAGGGTGCCTATAGTGATTTCTCTTCTGATGTATTTTCTGGAACGAGCTTTGATGATATTTTTGAAAATTTTTTTTCGGGGGGGTTTGGTTTTACTGGAGGTAAAGCCCAAAGTCAGGCTAAACGAGGTTCTGACCTCAGATATAATCTAGGAATTGATTTAGAAGATGTTTACTACGGTAAAGAAATTAAAATTCAAATTCCTCGAGAGGAACACTGCTCAAAGTGTGAGGGTTCTGGTTCTCAAGATGGTAAGAGATCTTCTTGCCCAACGTGCAAGGGTAGTGGGCAAGTACGCAGAACATCGGGCTTCTTTTCGATAGCGACTACGTGTGGACAGTGTGGAGGGACAGGGCAAGTTATTGCACAACCTTGCTCTCGTTGTAATGGGACGGGTTTAACGAGCGGTAAAAAAACTCTGAATATTAAAATACCTAAAGGAGTTGATTCAGGCATTCGGCTCAAAATCGGAGGAGAAGGAGAAGCTGCACCTTATGGTGGAGTCCCGGGTGACCTCTATGTCGTACTCCAAGTAAGCAAACATCCCAATTTCGAACGAGATGGTGTTGATCTTATTACAAAAACAGATGTGCCCTTGACTTCAGCAATCTTAGGCGGTGAAGTCATGGTTAAAACATTGAGTGGTAGTCATGTTAAGTTGAAAATACCCCAAGGAACTCAGCCAAATACAAGTTTCCGTCTAAAAGGCAAGGGGCTCCCTTTGATGTCCTCCTCTAGTCGCTACGGAGATATTTTGGTTGAGGTCAGTATTCTAGTGCCTAAATCATTGAGTTCAAAGGCGAAGCAGTTAGCTAAAGAGCTAGAAGAGGAGTTAAGCCAGGGTTCAGGAATATTTAGCCGTTTTCGATAATGGTGAGTTTTATGTATGGCACGGTTCTTGCCTTTTTAGGAATTATCGTCATATTGATAGGCGTTCTTATCTTCTTTGCCTACCAGCTTCTTAAAAGAGGGGACTCCTCACTAAATGATAAGAAATTATTGGAAGTTCGTCTTAAAGACTTAAGGGACACTATGGATAATCGCTTTGCTGAAAATACAAATGCGATGAGTAGCACACTTAGTCAGCAGTTTGAATCCTCGCGAAAGTTGGTTAAAGATATTACAAAAGAGCTCACAGAGGTAAAAGAAACCAGCAAAGAAATGCTTTCTTTCACCGATCAACTCCAAAAGTTGAAAAAAATTCTGGAAAACCCACAAAAGCGAGGTTTCTTTGGCGAGAGTATTCTGAATCAAGTATTACAAAATACTTTACCACCCAATACTTATAAAATACAATATACATTCAAAAATGGCGTCAGAGCGGATGCGGTGATTATGTTAGGCAAGGGTAAAAAATTGGCTATTGACGCAAAGTTTTCTTTGGATGCGTATAAAGCCTATTTTGACACGGACGATGGAGAAGTAAAAGCCATGGCAAAAAAAGATTTAAAAAGTGCCCTCAAAGAAAGAATCAAAGAAACTAGTAAATATATTTTTCCAGAAGAGGGCACACTGGATCTTGCTTTTATGTTCATCCCTTCTGAATCACTATATTACGAACTTCTGAGCACAAATCTTGGTTCAAAAGACAATGGTGTTAACTTAATTGAGTTTGCCTTTAAAGACAATCGTGTGATCATTGTTTCGCCCACGACTTTGCTTGCCTATCTGCAGACCGTGCTCATGGGGCTTCGTTCTCTTCAGGTTGAAGAAAATACTCAGATAATTTTGAAAAATGTGAACTCTTTAAGTGAGCATCTCAAAAAATATGAAGATAACTTTGGAAGGGTTGGCAATTCTCTGAGTACTGTTGTGAATCACTATAATAAAGCCCAAAATAATTATAAACACATTGACAAAGATATAGCCAAAATAATGAGCAATGAGGCTAGCTATGTTCCAGAATCAATCAATCAAATAGAAGCGAGGTAAGTATACTTATGAACATTTAGCGTATTTTAAATAGTTGCTCTGACAACAGCTCGTTACTTGCGGTGAAAATTTTAATTTTGTACTCCCCGTGCTTATCAAAAAATTCTTCTTGGAAGTGTGTCTGAACGTGTTCCCATTCTGGCTTGACCGTCGCTGAGACTTCCCCAATGGGATGCTCTATATTTGATATAATATGCACAATTTGAATACGAATACGATTCAGCTTAAGTGGAGACCCCATCGAAAAATTAACATAGATTGGCTCGCCCATAGAGAAGGCAGGCACATTGGGGCTTGGGGAAATTAAACGGGAAGCATCTATTGGTCTGGTGGAAAGATACACAACTTTTTCATGGACATCTCCTACTAGAAAGATATTATATAAGTAAATCAATAAGAGAAAACCAGCAACAGTGAGAATTACATTTTTTGTTTTGATTCCCACTTTTGACTTCTCAAGGCTGTAATTTTCAGATGAATACTCAGAGGTACTCATATCACTGGGAAATGAATCATTGCGCAAAGATGAAATATGTTCTTCTTCTTTTTTTGATTTTTTCTTCTTATTATGATTCTTCTTTACATCACGAACAAAGCCAGAAAAACTAGATTTTTCAACTTCTTTTTTGAGAGCACTGCTTAACTTATCTTCTTTTGTTTTTTTTTTCTTATCTTTACTTTCTGATGCCACTTAATATTTCTCCTGTTAATGCCTGGTATGCTTTAGCTACGGAGCTATTGGAAGCGTGTTCATAAATGCTCTTTTTCAAGAGATGTGCCTCTTCAATGAGTACCGATTTAGGAATCTTCACCTTAAATAAAGGGAGAACCTTTTCAACTTCTTCCAGCATGACACGAGATAAAATCGTTCTTTTGTCGTACATTGTTATTACTGCTCCTAAAATAGAAAGAGTGGGGTTATACCTCTTTTGTATGGTCGTTAGTGAGTCAAGTATACTTTGGATGCCGTCCAGAGAAAACTTAGAACTTTGGAGAGGAACGACCAAATAATTTGAAGCGACCATTGCATTAATTGTGATTATCGATAAATTAGGTGGGCAATCAAAAATAATAATTGCAAACTCTTTTCTTAGGTTTTCCATAGTCTTGTCAAGTTTATGGAAACTATCTAACTTATTTGCGAGCATACTTTCTACCTCAATTAAGTTTAATGAGCCTGGTATCAAAAATAAATTATTGAGCTTTGTTGGATAAATTTGCTCGCTGTTAATTTTGCCTGACTTAAACGCTGTATAAATACTCTTGTCTGGGTCATCCTGTTCATAAGAATCGTCTGCCAAAAGGACGCTACTTGCACTTTTTTGCGAATCTAAATCAACAAGGAGGATTTTTTCATCTTTATATTTTTGAGCAGAACCAGTGGCAACAGCAAGAGATGTTGTGGTTTTGGCGACGCCTCCTTTTTGATTCACAATAGAGATCACACATGATTTCATGTCATTACTATATATTACTAATCATTGTCATGTTATTTTACGCCAGTTTAAAAATAGTGATTTTCTCTTGGCGACCTTTAATGTCGAATTCACCGAGATTTTCTGCTTGCAAAGGAATTTCGCGGCAAGCATCAATTGCTTCTTTCGAGACTAATACTTCTGAGGTTAACTTTTTGTTTAATTGTTCAATTCTGGATGCGAGGTTTACGACATCTCCTATAATGGTGTATTCTTTACGAAGATTAGAGCCTATATTACCTGCCATTGCCTTTCCTGAGTGGATTCCGATACCAATACGAACATGGGTTGAAGTGTTTTTAGATTGCTCTTTTATGTGCTCTTGAATTTTTATGGCAGATTTCACTGCTTTTTCGGCATGGGCGTCATCATGAATGGGAGCTCCAAAAATAGCCATAAAACCATCTCCCAAAAATTTATTAATGACACCACCTCTCTCGTTGATGATTTTAATTACGGGATCAAAGAATTCATTTAAAAAAATAAATACATCATTCGTCTCTCTGGCTTCCGAAAATGTAGTGAAGTTGCGAATATCTAAAAACATGATGCTCAAATCACGTTCTTCTCCGACATTGATTTTTTTGTTGTTGGTGAGTTCATATGCTATCTCGGGGGAGACATGTGTACCTAGAAGATTCTTTACTTCTTCTCTTTCTTGAATATGCTGGAAGGTGCTAAATACTCTTTTTCTCACCTGAAGAGCAACATAGGCAGCACAGACGCCTGTAAGCAAAAGGAGAATTGATTTTGTCACAATGATGATTGGTTCAAAGAGGAAAGATCCCCAATACTGATAGAGGTATTGAGAAATAAGAAGGTTGCTCACAAAATAGAAAGAGATGGCAGATGTCCCTGCTGTTATGAGGCAGAGACGAAAATCAAGACGTATTGCCGAAAGTATAATAAAAATACCATAAGAAAAACTAGCAGGACCTGCTAATGAGAAGCTAAGGTCGATATGGTTTGCGGTTGAATACATGGATATGCTAGGAATGCAACCTTCTGCAATAGCGTTTAAGGCACGCCCTAACCAGGGTAAATTTCCTTTGTTTTTCTTACGAAAGAATAATATTATAGCAAAGACTACAAGATAGTAAGCAAAAATTTGAGGAAAGACGACACGCATTTCTTTATATTTAAAGGTGTTTCCCAAGCTTTCAGTAAAAAAATCAGCAAAGAAAAAATGTAAAATGTACACCACAATACTAAGAATGCCAAAAAAAACAAGGAGAAATCGAATGCGACCTTCTTCGGACTCTCCTATTGCTTCGTCTAAATATTCAGCTTCAAATTGATTCTTTGTTTTCATGATTATTTCCCAATTGTTTAATGATTCGATCAAGGTCGTCAAGTGTAAAATATTCTAGCGTTATTTTTCCTTTCCCTTCTTGTTGATTATGTCGGATATTGACTCGTAGACCAAGTGTTTCTTGTAGCGAATCTTGAAGTGAGACTATATTAGGATCAGTTTTTTGTGTTTTATTGTTTTTCGTTGTTTTTTTTTGGTCTCGCATGAGCCCTTCTACTTGTCGGGCACTTAAGTTTTTGGATAACACGAGATTCGCTATTTTTTTGAGATGAATGTCATTTTTCAGAGATAATAAAGGACGAACTTGACCTTCTGTTAGGCGATGGTCAGCGATAGCTGTTTGGAGTTCCCAAGGAAGCTGTAAAAGTCGGACTCGGTTTGCAATTGTTGTTCTATTTTTACCGACTCTGGCTGAGAGTTCTTCTTGAGTGAGGCTATATTGCTCAAGAAGATTTTTATAAACCCTAGCCTCTTCTATTACGTCTAATTGTTCTCTTTGAATATTCTCAATCAAAGAAACCTCCAATATTTGTTGCCCTGAGTATTTTTTTATAACACAAGGCACTGTTTTTAGGTTAAGTAAGCGACAAGCTCGGAGTCTTCTTTCTCCAGAAATAACACTGTAATAATTTTTTTTTGAGAGTACCAGAATTGGTTGAAGAAGACCATGTTCTTTGATTGTTTGAGATAATTCTTTAATGGAGACAGTATCAAAATTTTTACGTGGGTTTTGTTCATTCGTTTTAATTTTTGTGATATCAATATCAACGATACCTTGGGCATCCTTTTGTGACTTAATGTCGGGCTCGACAGATAATAAGTTGCCCAAGCCTCTGCCTAAAACAGAACCTTTCTTTTTTTCAGACATTTTTTTTGATGAGTTCTTTTACAAGCTTTTGGTAGGCGATCGAACCCATTGAATCTGGTTCGTAAATATTGATAGGTTCTCCAAAAGAAGGAGCTTCAGAAAGTTTGATATTTCGTGGTATAATGATTTCAAAAACTTTATCTTGAAAATGTTCGCGAACATCCTGTACGACCTGCGAAGAAAGTTTAGTTCGGCTATCGTACATAGTGAGAAGAACACCTTCCAGTTCTAACGATGGGTTGATTTCTTTTTGGATGAGGTTAATAATTCTAAGGAGTTGAGTAAGACCCTCTAAGGCAAAATATTCACACTGAAGAGGTACCATGACCGAATCAGCAGCTGCTAGAGCATTAATCGTAAGAAGACCTAAACTAGGAGGCGAGTCAATCAAAATATAATCGTAGGATGATTTCATGTCCAGAATTTTATTTCGCAAGGAAAGCTCTTTTTGTGGGTCGTTTTTTAAGTCAATTTCTATACCAGAAAGGTCAATATTAGAAGGTAGAAGATGAAGATTATTAACTTTCGTTTTAATTCTAACTTCATCTGCAGTTGCCAAACCCAACAAAAATTGATATGTAGTTTCTTTTAAAGACATTACATTGGTACCCAAACCACTACCAGCATTGCCTTGGGGGTCAATATCAATGAGAAGTGTTCTTTGACCAGCATCAGCGAGTAGGGCAGCCACATTAATTGCTGTTGTGGTTTTCCCAACACCCCCTTTTTGATTTGCAATAGCAACAACTTTGGACATAGGGCCTTCTTCAGTTCACTTTGTTTGTTTTAAATGCTTTATTGAGTTGTCAATAATTTAGTCGAATTAATCTCAGTCTACCACGTCTATTTTATAATATTTGGTTGAGAGGGTCAACAAGAATATCGTGCAAAGGTCGTGGAAAATGATTAGAAGATTTAGTATTCCGAGAAAATATATAGACTCCTCGATTACCCAGATTTTCAGGAGTTTTGAATAACACATGTCTTACGATCGTAATACCCAATTGTTGTAATCTCTCAAAAATTTTTTTATTGACTTCAGTATCTTGTTCGTGCATGAAAGATTTACTCCGCCAATAAATAATCTGGCCTTTGGGTTTCAGATGATTTAAAGACAACTCTAGTGACACCATGGGTTTTTTAAACGCTCTGAAAACAACAGTATCATTTTTTTGAGAGAAATTTTTGTCTGCATTTGAGGCCAGGACTTTTAAGTTTTTTAATTTCACCGTTTTTTTTATACTTAGAAGAAAAGCAGCCTTTTTTTGAGAAAAATCGAGGAGTGTTATTTTTTTACCTTTCAGTATAATTCCCAGAACAACTCCGGGTAAGCCCGCCCCTGAACCTAAATCAATGATGCGATCTCCCCAATTTATCGCTTGATTTGCTTGCTCATTGACTTGGCTGAATACCAAAAGAGAGTCTAAAATATGGCGCAACCAAAGAGTTTCTTGGTCTGCTTTACCAACAAATCCACGGGGTACCGCTTCTTCACAAATTCTCTTAAAGAATAAATCTATTTTTTTTATTTGATCTTCGCCGAGAGGGGGTAGGTAAGGAGAGTATGTACTCCAGTAGTTTTGCAAGAGATTGATTGAAGTTGTTTTTTTATATAATTTTGATCGTTACAAGTATCTTATAGAATAGCTTCGTTAATGGGATGGATTTCATAAAAAAAGTAGCTCGTGATGAACAAAGTAGCTCGTGATGAACACACGAGCCACTCTCAAGTGAATCATCAACCCACTGCTTTTACCCCTTTTTCTCCTGTTCTAATGCGAATACAACCATCAAGGTTTTGTATAAATATCTTGCCATCACCAATTTTATTGGTTTTAGCTCCTTTGATGATCGCATCAACTGTCAAATCAAGATAATTATCATTAACAGCAATTTCAATTCGAACTTTTTTTAGCAGGTTGATTTCCTCTTTTGCTCCGCGGTATGTCTCGACATACCCACCTTGGCTTCCTGAACCAAGAGCGTTTGTAACGGTCATTTTTTTTACCCCAGCATCAAAAAGAGATTTTTTGATATCAGGTAGTCTATACGGTTGTACCAGTGCTATAACTAATTTCATTTTAAATCACTCCTTTTAGTATGTTGTTCGCTAAGCTCATCATTCTGATGTGAAAACCTGGAAACCTGCATAAGATTCCATTCCGTGTTCTGCTAGGTCTAAGCCCTTTTGTTCTTCTTCTTTGCTCACGCGAATACCAACTGTTACTTTTGCAATAATAAGTAATAGGAAAGCAAACGCACATGCGAAGATACCTATAGAGGCTACTCCGACGAACTGTTTCCATAAGGTATGCTCAGAGTTTGTGCTAAAGATACCCACGGCTAAGGTTCCCCATATTCCACAGAGAAGGTGTACGGATAAAGCCCCAACGGGATCATCTATTTTGAGTTTATCAAAGAAAATTATCCCATAAACAACAAGCAAACCAGAAAGAAGGCCAACAAGAGCCGAGCTCCCAGGTGTGAAGACATCTGCCCCAGCAGTAACTCCTACCAAACCAGCGAGTGACCCATTCAGGATCATTGATAAATCTGGTGAATTCGTCACGACGAGAGAGGCGATTAGTGCTCCAACAACACCAGTTGCTGCCGCCAAGGTTGTATTTACAACAACAAGTGACAAAGAAGCGGGGTCAGCAGAAAGAACAGAGCCACCATTAAACCCATACCAGCCAAACCAAAGTAGAAATACCCCGATGGCTGCTAAAGGCATACTATGTCCTAAGACTGGTCTCGCATGGCCCTCTGAATCATATTTCCCAATGCGGGGGCCTAACAATAACACAGCAATCAACGCTCCCCAACCACCGACGGAGTGAACTAAGGTTGAACCAGCAAAGTCATAAAAACCAAGCTCATCTAGCCAGCCTGCCCCCCATTTCCAGCTCCCACAAATGGGGTAAACAACTGACAAATAGAAAAGCATCACGATCAGAATTGGCCATAGCTTCACTCTCTCAGCAACTGCACCTGATATAATTGAGCCCGCGGTAGCAGCAAACATGGCTTGAAACAGAAAATCAGACCAATAAGTATAGTGACCGTCTGCGTAATTAAGAAGCCCTGCATCTCCCGCAGGGCTGGATAGCCAAAAACCACCAAAACCAAGAACTTTCCCAATGATTGAGTTTGTCTCAAAATTAGGGTACATCAAATTAAAGCCGACAATGGCATAAGTAAGAATGCCAATGACTAGAATCATCATATTCTTAAACAGGATATTGACCGTATTTTTTGACCTCGTCAAACCAGTTTCTAAGGCTGAAAATCCAAGATGCATGGTGAAGACCATGAAAGATGCAATTAATATCCATAAATTATGGACAATAAAACTGACACCCTTTGTGGCTTTTGCCAAGATATCCGACTCAGGAGTAATCTCTCCTTCGGCGAATAATTGAGAAGTAGTAAGAGCAAAGAGCAAACTACCGACCAATAATGAAGGATAAAAAACTTTTTTTTTCTTCATTGATACCAAAAACATCAAACATTTCGAATAAAAAGTCATCTAATACACTCCAATAAAAGAAAGCGACAAGGTTGATTGACTTTTCTTTTCTGTATAGATCTTCTCATCTGAAAGATCAAGTCTGAACTCTGGCTTAATTAAGAAAGCACCGTTGTATAAGGAGACGGTTCCTGTCGCTGTAAAACCATACGTTCTTGCCGGGCCAAAATTTCTCACGCCACTAGCGTCATTGAAATATTCATTTCTAATTGAGATCATGTAAGTATGTGTTGAATCAGGGTTGATCGTGTAATCAACATAAACAGCCACTCCAAACCATGTCTCAGAATTGAGCCCTTTAGAAACAGTATCACTTCCTATCGCCGCATTCAAACCAAAGCTGAGATAGGAATTCAACGCGTAAGTGCTTGTTAGATCAAAGATATTTCTCCATCCACCAATTTCTTCAGATTCATCACCACCCATATAGTTTAGGTAAATATCTAAACCTTCAATATAGCCCACATAAATCTGCCCAGTAACTGATTTCTGGGAGTTATTATCAAAGTTATCATTGGAATCCCAACCATTCACAACTCCAACCATAAGCCCCAACGCTTCCGAGAAAGAGTAGTCAAGCTTGGCACCCACATGGTAGAATGGTCCAAAACCAAACAGATTGGATAAACTGTAATGTGAGTTTAAAGAAGCCTCAATAACTTCATACCCAATGTGAGTGTTATATTGACCTACTGTCAAAGTAAAACCCTTTAGAGCTACCAAAGCATACGCCTGCTTGATTGCAGTTGACGTAATTGAGCCACTTTCTGCAAGATTGCCAAAATTTCCAAACTCTGCATTAGGGCCATGAGTTAGGTCTGCCACAACCTCCCAATCATCGTTGCCAACTTCAAACTTCGTCTGTACCAACCCTAACCGAAACTGGTTCGGAACCGTATCAAAGACACGCTTCGAGTTTTCTGTCGATCCTGTACCGTTAAAGTTGAACGAGTAATAGGTGTCAATATAGCCCCGAATACTTAAATTAACCGGATAGTTTTTACTCCCTATGGGAATTTCTCTTAGTAAGCCAGAAGCCGGTTTGTCTTCTGGTGTACTTACTGTTTCTTCCTTACTTTGAGCTCCCAAGAAACCCAAAGGTAAAGTTAAAACAAGCAGAGATATAATTAGTTTTCTCATAATGTTCCTCCTTTCATAAAACAAATTATAAGGCCATAATTTATTTTTTTGATGCTGCGTCAATCTGATTGGCTTGACACTAGACCATCGTTATTTTATTTTTCATAAAAAAATTTTTATTATAAGTAAAAATAAATTAGATTGTTTGTAATACTATACATGCAACTCGCTGAATGATGATGAGGAGCGTGGTCAATGTGACGGTAAGAACCACCTTTGTTGTCGACGCTGACGGCGACGGTCTGATTGAAATCTCCACTGCCACAATGTTAGACAACATGCGATATGACCTAGCGGGCACGAGTTATAAAACCTCGGCAATGGATGCGGTAATTCCTCTGGTTGCCCAGACACAGGTTGTCATGGCAACGAGTGGCACCTATCCCCGTTTAGGCGACGCGTGGGACCTAGGCACTGACCAGCAACTCCCCGCCGTCAAACGATGCATCCTTAATACCGCAATGACGGTCTGTGCATCACCAGCTATGTATGGCGCACTCCTCGGGGGGCAACGGTAACCTTAGCGGCCGCAAACAGCTTGGGTGATTCTGAGAGTGGGTGTCTACTCAGACGCTTTCAGCTTCTGCACTCCTAACAGCCACCAAGGGCGAACGAGTTACACAATCGATTGGTGGGATGTTTCTTCTTATAACCATACCATTCAAGAAACTCATTCATAACAATTTCTTGAGTATTTTGGTCTTCTCTTTAAAATAGAAAGATTCACGTTTGGGCTGGGTTTATTGTCAAGGTCAGGAAGAGAGAAGATCTCCCTGACCGTAATTACTTGTGAAATAAGGCACTTTCTCCTTTACTTGAACTAAAGGGTAAATTTGAACTAAAGAGGTAAATTTCCACAGGGGAGACAGGGGGTTTTCAGGTAAGGAAATTTGTCAGCTATGTCATTGGTTTCTATACAGCTCTAACTAAGCTCTAACTTTTTAGGGATGGAGAATAGGATTGTACCCCCCTACGACCATTGGCATCTTTTGAAATAAATAGTCCAGTCGAAACGGTGGTAAATTTAATATTTGTTTGTCAATAGTTGTGCTTTCCTCTCGGATCAGCTGCCAGGGCGATTTATTCTCTTTGTAAGAATTTTTTCTTATTGAATTGAACATCAATAGATAGGAGCCAGCTTTGTTGAGAAAGTCTTCTCTTGAATTATACGTTTCATTCAGGTAAAGGTGATCCTCAATCAATCTATGAGTCGTTTCAACATCAGACTGCCAAGTATGCGCTCCAGCAGGGATCGTCTGGTGTGGCACACCATAACTGGCTAATACTTTTGTAAACTCCGAATCTCCTTTTTTATTCCAAGCACCAATAAACTCTGAGCCATTATCTGTTTGCCCTCTCGTATTATTTTTCTTTAAATCAACCCCTGATTTTACAAGATGATCTAAAATTACCTCCATAAACAGACAAGAGTATGCCATATTATACTCATCTGCAAAAGCTAGAAATTGTAAGCCAGAAAAAACTTCTCTGAAGGTATATTGATATTTCGGTACAATATTTTCCTGAATATAAGGCCAAAGCTCAGGAATATCGTATAAATGCTTCGTATCTACGTCAAATTGCTTAAATAAACCCCATAATTTCTTAATTTCACGCAAATTTTGCTTCGTTTTATGTTTTCTACGCTTTTTTTTCAAGAGTGCTTGCTCCCTCCACGCTCTGCGAATGGCCTTGACACTCAAGTCTAGTTGGTAAACATTCTTCAGTTCCTGAGCACCAAAGCCTCGACGTTTCTTTTTAAGAAAGCAAACATAAGCCTTTTCAAAGTCTGTGATTGCATGTGGTGAGTAGTGTGGAGCGTGGCTCTTGTCTTCCAAGCCAACGTATTTCTCTGATTCAAACCTACGAAACCACTTTTTTACTGTTTTTACAGTCGTTTTAAACATTCTGGCTGTTGGCTTGAAACCATGCTTCTTGGCATAATGAACCATTTGCATTCTGTATAACTTTTTGTCTTTACTATTTCGCATTACTGCCGAATACCTGTTTAGACAAATAACCTGAGAAGGGTGCTTCATTAGGAACCTCTGTTTTATTTGATGATTTAACGTCGGCCTTTTGATGCACCTTTTTTAGGAAAATGTCTTTCACTTGCTCTACCAGTAAACCCAAGCCTTTTGAACCAAATAACTTGATTTGAACCAATTCTGAACCAACTAATGATGGTCGTAGGGGGGTACTATCATCCTTCTCTCTCCCAAAGCTCTAACTTTTTTTTGTTGACTTCCAGTAGTGTTCACTGTATAATGGCTCTGGGTGAGCTAATAAGCTAGCCCAAAAGGGGTTTATTATGTATATTTATTATGTATAAAAGAGCAAGACAATCATTCAATCATTCAATCATTCAATCATTCAATCATTCAATCATTCAATCATTCAATCATTCAATCATTCAATGAGGTTACTATGGGTATTGGTTTTTGTCGCCCTGGGCTTTTTACTTCAATGCGGTAAAAGCGACGATTCTGCTAAAGATGTCGACCCTCCTTTGGCCATCTTAAAGCTCAGCACTTCAGAGATCACCTTCAACGATGTGAGTGGGGCAGTGGGTGCCACCTACACGGTTTCGGTGTCACGCCCACCATCAGAAAGAAAAACAGTAGAGGTAACCCTAACCTCTACCAATCCATTGCTTGTGGTATCCCCAACAGAGGTTACGTTTACGCCTACTAGTGCGAGCCCCCAGACGATTACCGTAAAAAGAGAAAATGATGCCAATGATATGATTACGGCCGACATAACAGATGTCATAACCCATGTCATAACCACGGGCACGTCGCATGATACGGAGTTCACTGAATTTGCCATGATGAATGATACAGTCAACGTGACGGTAACGCCGTACATCCCTGATTCTGACGGCGACGGTCTCATTGAAATATGGACTGCCACAATGCTAGACAACATGCGACATGATCTATCGGGCACGAGTTATAAAACCTCGGCAATGGATGCAGGTGGCAATAAAGGTTGCCCAGCAGGTGGTTGCAACGGCTACGAGCTCATGGCCAACATCGATTTATTACCCCTGCTTGATACGAACACGAACGGCGAGATTGACTTTGACATGATGCCAAAGATTGTTGCAGGTGTTATGCATACCGTGATTGATGTGTTGGAAGACACCAGCTGGGTGCCGGTAGGTGATGGGGATAATGCTTTTACGGGCATCTTTGATGGTAATAGCAACACCATCGCCAATTTATGGGTGAATATTTCTTCTTCAGGCGATGTCTATGCAGGTTTATTTGGTGCAACAGATGACCCAGCCGAGATACGCAATGTAGGAGTTATCTCTGGTGGTGTTTCTTCTTCTTCTTCTGATTCTTCTTATTCCGGTGGTCTGGTGGGGAGTGTTTTTGCTTTTACTCTTTTGACGATCACGAATAGCTACTTTTCTGGGAGTGGTGGTGTTTCTTCTTCTTCTTCTTCTGATTCTTCTTATTCCGGTGGTCTGGTGGGGAGTGTTTTTGCTTTTACTCTTTTGACGATCACGAATAGCTACTTTTCTGGGAGTGGTGGTGTTTCTTCTTCTTCTTCTTCTGATTCTTCTTATTCCGGTGGTCTGGTGGGGTGGTCTGAATCCTCTTTGAGAATCATGAATAGCTACTTTTCTGGGAGTGGTGGTGTTTCTTCTTCTTCTGATTCTTCTGATTCTTCTTATTCCGGTGGTCTGGTGGGGTTTTCTTCTGGTACGACTCCTGTGATCACGAATAGCTATTGGAACACCGACGCACCTCAATCAACAGACGGTGGTATAACTTTACGGGATATGGGCGACAAGCGAGCGCGGGGTAATTCTACGAGTGATCCCGTGGGTGCGGTGAGGCTTACGCTCACCCAATTGAAAGCTACGAGTGGCAGCACCTATCCTAATTTATTAGGCGACGCGTGGGACCTAGGCACTGACCAGCAACTCCCCGCCGTCAAACAATGCATCCTTGATATGGCGGGGATGGGTACTTGTGCATCCTATGGCGCACTGCTCAACGGGCAACGGTAACCCAACTCAAAGCAACGAGTGGTACCTTTCCTGATTTAGGCAACGCGTGGGACCTAGGCACTGACCAGCAACTCCCCGCCGTCAAACGATGCACCCTTAATACCGCAATGACGGTCTGTGCATCACCAGCTATGTATGGCGCACTGCTCAACGGGCAACGGTAACCTTAGCGGGTCGCAAACAGCTTGGGTGATTCTGAGAGTGGGTGTCTACTCAGACGCTTTCAGCTTTGCACTCCTAACAGCCACCAAGGGCGAACGAGTTACACAATCGATTGGTGGGATGTTTCTTCTTAAACCATACCATTCAAGAAACTCATTCATAACAATTTCTTGAGTATTTTGGTCTTCTCTTTAAATAGAAAGATTCACGTTTGGGCTGGGTTTATTGTCACGGTCAGGAAGAGAGAAGATCTCCCTGACCGTAATTACTTGTGAAATAAGGCACTTTCTCCTTTACTTGAACTAAAGGGTAAATTACTTGAACTAAAGGGTAAATTTAAACTAAAGAGATAAATTTCCACAGGGGAGACAGGGGGTTTTCAGGTAAGGAAATTTGTCAGATATGTCATTGGTTTCTATAAGCTCTAACTAAGCTCGGTCGTGTCATATTTAATCAAAGTTTCCAATTAAAAAAGGAATTGACTTATCTCCCTTAAATTAAGGTTATGTCTCATTATGAACAAAAGAAAATATACCTTTGATACAAGTGGTTTTAGCTGTCAAGTGGTTTTAGCTGTCAAAATACAGACTGCCATAAGTATCATTTGGGGTTTTGTCTTTAAAAAACAATACAATCTATCAGAGACTGAGCGATTAAGTGATGAAATAGGGGATATCTGGACTTTTACTGCAGTATTGCCTGTAGAAAAGCTCATTTTAGCGCATATAACAGGCAAGAGGACCTCAGTGAATGCTAGAAAGTTACTGACCAAGGTAAAAACAAGAAGTAAGCCAAAGAGGGAAGATAAATTCTTGATTACCTCTGATGGATATGAGGGATATAGTGATGCCATTCTTTCAGTTTATGGTAAATTTGACTCAATGACTAGAAAGCTTCAATCACCCAAATCTCTATGTTATGGGCAAATAATTAAGAGAATAGAAAAAGGGAGATGTAAGGAAGTTGACAAATCTCTAATCTTTGGTGATCAAAAGCTACTAGATGAATATATTGCAAACTCTTCAGTAAGTCATCAGATGAACACCTTTGCTGTAGAAAGGAATAATTTGACTCTTCGCCAACACAATCATAGAATAGAGCGTAAAAGTCAGGGTTTTTCAAAAAAATTCAAATATATGCAGGGGCATAATTCTTTTGTTGCTAATTATTACAATTTCTGCCTTCCACATTCAAGTCTAGCTGAGTATGAGGGAGGAAAACCAATTCAAATCACCCCAGCAATGGCTACAGAAATGACGAATCATAAGTGGTCTATACAAGAATTATTCATCGCAAATAGAAACTTTGATTAAATATGACACGACCCTAAGCTCTAACTTTTTTTTGTTGACTTCCGGTACTGTTCACTGTATAGTGGCTCTGGGTGAACTAATAAGCTAGCCCAAAAGGGGTTTATTATGTATAAAAGAACAAGACAATCATTCAATCGTTCAATAAGGTTACTATGGGTATTGGTTTTTGTCGCCCTGGGCTTTTTATTTCAATGCGGTAAAAGCGACGATTCTGCTAAAGATGTCGACCCTCCTTTGGTCACCTTAAAGTTCAGTGCTCCAGGCATCACCTTCAACGACGTGAGTGGGGCAGTGGGTGCCACCTACACGATTTCGGCGTCACACCCACCATCAGCAGGGAAAACAGTAGAGGTAACCCTAACCTCCGCCAGTGAATTTCTTGAGGTATCCCCAACAAAGGTTACGTTTACGCCTACTAATTATGCAAGCCCCCAGACGATTACCGTAAAAAGGGCAAATGATGCAAATGGTATTATTATGGCCAAGATAACAGGTGCCATAAACCATGTCATAACCACGGGCACGTCGCATGATGCCGAGTTCACTGAATTTGCCATGATGAAGAGCACGGTCAACGTGACGGTAACGCGATATATCCCCGATTCTGACGGTGACGGTCTGATTGAAATATGGAATGCCACAATGCTAAGCAACATGCGATATAACCTAGCGGGCACAAGCTACAAAACTTCGGCAATGAGTCCAGGTAATTCCTCTGGTTGCCCAGCAGGTGGTTGCAACGGCTACGAGCTCATGGCCAACATCGATATAGGCTCAAACACCAGTTGGGTTCCGGTGGGTGATGATACAGGCCCGTTTACGAGCACTTTTGAGGGTAACGGCAACACCATCGCTAACTTGTTGGTGAATATTTCTTCTTTAGACAATGTCTATGCGGGCTTATTTGGTGTGACAGGTGGTTCAGCCCAGATACGCAATGTAGGAGTTGTCTCTGGTGGTGTTTCTTCTTCTTCTTCTGGTTCGATTTCTTATTCCGGTGGCCTGGTGGGGCGTTCTTCTTCTTCTTTGACGATCACGAATAGCTACTTTTCTGGGAATGGTGGTGTTTCTGCTTCTGCTTCTTCTTCTTCTTCTTCTGGTGCTACTACTGTTTCTTCTGGTGGTCTGGTGGGGCGTTCTGAATCTTCTTTGGTGATCACGAATAGCTACTTTTCTGGGAATGGTGGTGTTTCTTCCTCTTCTTCTTCTTCTGCTGCTCTTTCTTATTCCGGTGGTCTGGTGGGGCGTTCTGCTTCTTTGACGATCACGAATAGCTACTTTTCTGGGAGTGGTGGTGTTTCTTCTTCTTCTTCTTCTTCTTCTACTTCTACTTCCGGCGGTCTGGTGGGTAATTCTTCTGGTACGACTCCTGTGATCACGAATAGCTATTGGAACACCGACGCACCTCAATCAACAGACGGTGGTATAACTTTACGGGATATGGGCGACAAGCGAGCTCGGGGTGATGTTACGGCCAACCCCATGGCGGTGGGGCTTACACTCGCCCAACTCAAAGCAACGAGTGGCACCTTTCCTGATTTAGGCGACGCGTGGGACCTAGGCACTGACCAGCAACTCCCCGCCGTCAAACGATGCATCCTTGATATGGCGGGGATGGGCTGTGCATCACCAGCTATGTATGGCGCACTGCTCAACGGGCAACGGTAACCTTAGCGGGTCGCAAACAGCTTGGGTGATCCTGAGAGTGGGTGTCTACTCAGACGCTTTCAACTCCTGCACTCCTGCACTCCTGCACAGGAGCGAAGGCTCCTACCTACAGCCACACAAGGGCGAGCGAGTTACTAATCAATTGGTGGAATCATGTTTGCAAGTTTCACTTGCGTGATCAGCATTATGTTTTCAAAGTTTTAATTGAGTGAACCATGGTAGTATGAGCTTGTGCAGGAACTAGGATTTTTCTTGCTTTTCTGTGTTCTTCTTTGATTATGTCTTATTATGAAACGATTTATGAAAAGTGATAGAGATCAAGTTATGCTGTTTTCGCATACTATAGCAGACAATTTAGAAGAAAATCACGAGGTTTATGCCTTTGCTGCCTTGTTAGATAAAATTCCTATGAAACCATTTCTTTCTAAGTACTCAAAAGAAGGGGGTCGGGCTTACCATCCGGTTATAATGCTGGGATGCCTTTTTTATGGCTTTCATCGTGGATGGAGAAGCAGCAGAGAATTACAAAAAGCCTGTGAAGAGAACGACGCCATGCGTTATTTAGTTGGTGGTCATAAAGTAAAGTTTCGGTCTATTGCTGAATTCCGTGTTAATTTTGGTAAAGAAATTGGCGAAGTTTTTAATTACTCTGTATCTTTGCTATCCCACAAAAAGAAAAATATTGGTACTGATGTTAAGGTAGATGGAACTAAAATCAAAGCCAGTGCTGCTGACGATCAAACATACAAAAAGTCAGATTTAGAGGAACGTAAAAGAGCTATACAGCAAGAGATCTTAGAGTATCTACGCTCAGGTATGGAATTAGATATTGAGGAAGATAAACTATATGGTAAAGACAACAGTGGCTATGAGCTTAATCCTGAAGAGGTAGATACGATCATTGAGGAGTTTATTCGCTTACAAAAAGCGAGTGAAAAGGCAAAGAGAGAGTCATTAAAAACAGCAGAAGGAAAGCAAAGTGAACCAGCCGAGTTTTCTACATCTGTTGAAAAAGATTCTTCAGAAACTATAGAAGGTACACAGGATATAGAAACTCTAAAAACAGGAGAAAAAGAAGTTGAGGTCTTTTTAGAAGATGCAACTAATTCTCATGCTAACGAGCCAGAATTATTGATAAATGAAGACCAGGCTGCAGAGGATAATGATTCTGTTATGCTTAGGAAAGCTCAAAAGTATGTTACAATCAGTAAAAGTCTGGAAGAGAATCAAGAGTCTGCTTCTGATTCTAAAATAAATCTTACTGATCCAGATGCTAAATTCATGAAACGGAATGGTAAAATTTCTCAAAGCTACAACATTCAAGTTACCTCATCAGAAGGCTATATTTTGGCAGCTGACATTGCTGAAGCTAATTCAGAAAATGATTTAGAGCAATTAGCTCCTACCCTTTCTAAAGCTGAGTCAAACACAGGGACCAGTATACGGACAGCTTCTGCAGATTCGGGTTACTTTCATTCAAGTGGTTTGGAATACCTGGATTCAAAAGGGATCAATGGTTTTATACCTTCACCTGATCAGGTAGCCAAAGAAAGAAAAGGAGAAGAGGATTCAGGTTATGAAGCTCATCAGTTTAAATATGACGAGGATGATGATTCTTGGGTTTGCCCCGAGGGTAAAACCTTAGAATTTCATAATGAATCTGTGAAAAATAAAAAGAAATATACTCATTATCATGGTAAACCTCCTGACTGTGTCATTTGCCCTGCCAGAGAACAATGTTGTACGAGCGAAGAAGAGTTACGCAGAGGTTATCGCAAATTGTCAGTAGACTCTGGTTTTGCTTTAAAACATGAAATGATCAAAAAGATGAATTCAGAAGAAGCAAAGTCTTTCTATAAAAAGCGAGGTTCTGAAATTGAACCCATTTTTGGAATTTTGAAACAAGCCAAAAAGTTCAGAGAATTCTTGCTCAGAGGCAGTAAAAAGGTTCAAATAGAGGTAAAAATCGCAGCTACAGCATTTAATTTTGGCAAAATGGTACGAGAACAACTTGCATAAACTATAAATTCCTTGACATATTTGAAAAATGAGACTGACGCAGCAAATATCTCATAAAATGCACTGAAAAATCCTAGTTCCTGCACAAGCTCTATTTCTAGCGAGAACATAGCACAGCTCTAACTTTTAGGGATGGAGAATAGGATTGTACCCCCCTACGACCATTGGCATCTTTTGAAATAAATAGTCCAGTCGAAACGGTGGTAAATTTAATATTTGTTTGTCAATAGTTGTGCTTTCCTCTCGGATCAGCTGCCAGGGCGATTTATTCTCTTTGTAAGAATTTTTTCTTATTGAATTGAACATCAATAGATAGGAGCCAGCTTTGTTGAGAAAGTCTTCTCTTGAATTATACGTTTCATTCAGGTAAAGGTGATCCTCAATCAATCTATGAGTCGTTTCAACATCAGACTGCCAAGTATGCGCTCCAGCAGGGATCGTCTGGTGTGGCACACCATAACTGGCTAATACTTTTGTAAACTCCGAATCTCCTTTTTTATTCCAAGCACCAATAAACTCTGAGCCATTATCTGTTTGCCCTCTCGTATTATTTTTCTTTAAATCAACCCCTGATTTTACAAGATGATCTAAAATTACCTCCATAAACAGACAAGAGTATGCCATATTATACTCATCTGCAAAAGCTAGAAATTGTAAGCCAGAAAAAACTTCTCTGAAGGTATATTGATATTTCGGTCGTGTCATATTTAATCAAAGTTTCTATTTGCGATGAATAATTCTTGTATAGACCACTTATGATTCGTCATTTCTGTAGCCATTGCTGGGGTGATTTGAATTGGTTTTCCTCCCTCATACTCAGCTAGACTTGAATGTGGAAGGCAGAAATTGTAATAATTAGCAACAAAAGAATTATGCCCCTGCATATATTTGAATTTTTTTGAAAAACCCTGACTTTTACGCTCTATTCTATGATTGTGTTGGCGAAGAGTCAAATTATTCCTTTCTACAGCAAAGGTGTTCATCTGATGACTTACTGAAGAGTTTGCAATATATTCATCTAGTAGCTTTTGATCACCAAAGATTAGAGATTTGTCAACTTCCTTACATCTCCCTTTTTCTATTCTCTTAATTATTTGCCCATAACATAGAGATTTGGGTGATTGAAGCTTTCTAGTCATTGAGTCAAATTTACCATAAACTGAAAGAATGGCATCACTATATCCCTCATATCCATCAGAGGTAATCAAGAATTTATCTTCCCTCTTTGGCTTACTTCTTGTTTTTACCTTGGTCAGTAACTTTCTAGCATTCACTGAGGTCCTCTTGCCTGTTATATGCGCTAAAATGAGCTTTTCTACAGGCAATACTGCAGTAAAAGTCCAGATATCCCCTATTTCATCACTTAATCGCTCAGTCTCTGATAGATTGTATTGTTTTTTAAAGACAAAACCCCAATGCTCGTCTAATTGAATTTCATTGAAAGACAGGTTTTTGTATATATTTTTTTTCAACTTTTAGTGAATCTTCACCTGCTGCTTTAACCCAAGCAAGAACTGTATCCTTGCTGATACCAAAGACTCTTCCGGTAGCTCTAATGCCACAGCCCTCAACTGTGTTTTGTAATACCCGAGTAATGGTTTCTTTGCTTTTCTTGCGACGAAAAAAAATAGTGCCTTTATTCTCTGAAAAGCATCTACCACAAGCGGTGCACTTTAAATAGGCTATTTGTTTGTACTTACCAGACATATAAGCAAAGCGCACATTTCCTTCATTTACCTTATGATACTTATGGCAGTCTGTATTTTGACAGCTAAAACCACTTGTATCAAAGGTATATTTTCTTTTGTTCATAATGAGACATAACCTTAATTTAAGGGAGATAAGTCAATTCCTTTTTTAATTGGAAACTTTGATTAAATATGACACGACCGATATTTCGGTACAATATTTTCCTGAATATAAGGCCAAAGCTCAGGAATATCGTATAAATGCTTCGTATCTACGTCAAATTGCTTAAATAAACCCCATAATTTCTTAATTTCACGCAAATTTTGCTTCGTTTTATGTTTTCTACGCTTTTTTTTCAAGAGTGCTTGCTCCCTCCACGCTCTGCGAATGGCCTTGACACTCAAGTCTAGTTGGTAAACATTCTTTAGTTCCTGAGCACCAAAGCCTCGACGTTTCTTTTTAAGAAAGCAAACATAAGCCTTTTCAAAGTCTGTGATTGCATGTGGTGAGTAGTGTGGAGCGTGGCTCTTGTCTTCCAAGCCAACGTATTTCTCTGATTCAAACCTACGAAACCACTTTTTTACTGTTTTTACAGTCGTTTTAAACATTCTGGCTGTTGGCTTGAAACCATGCTTCTTGGCATAATGAACCATTTGCATTCTGTATAACTTTTTGTCTTTACTATTTCGCATTACTGCCGAATACCTGTTTAGACAAATAACCTGAGAAGGGTGCTTCATTAGGAACCTCTGTTTTATTTGATGATTTAACGTCGGCCTTTTGATGCACCTTTTTTAGGAAAATGTCTTTCACTTGCTCTACCAGTAAACCCAAGCCTTTTGAACCAAATAACTTGATTTGAACCAATTCTGAACCAACTAATGATGGTCGTAGGGGGGTACTATGAGCTTGTGCAGGAACTAGGATTTTTCAGTGCATTTTATGAGATATTTGCTGCGTCAGTCTCATTTTTCAAATATGTCAAGGAATTTATAGTTTATGCAAGTTGTTCTCGTACCATTTTGCCAAAATTAAATGCTGTAGCTGCGATTTTTACCTCTATTTGAACCTTTTTACTGCCTCTGAGCAAGAATTCTCTGAACTTTTTGGCTTGTTTCAAAATTCCAAAAATGGGTTCAATTTCAGAACCTCGCTTTTTATAGAAAGACTTTGCTTCTTCTGAATTCATCTTCTTGATCATTTCATGTTTTAAAGCAAAACCAGAGTCTGCTGACAATTTGCGATAACCTCTGCGTAACTCTTCTTCGCTCGTACAACATTGTTCTCTGGCAGGGCAAATGACACAGTCAGGAGGTTTACCATGATAATGAGTATATTTCTTTTTATTTTTCACAGATTCATTATGAAATTCTAAGGTTTTACCCTCGGGGCAAACCCAAGAATCATCATCCTCGTCATATTTAAACTGATGAGCTTCATAACCTGAACCCTCTTCTCCTTTTCTTTCTTTGGCTACCTGATCAGGTGAAGGTATAAAACCATTGATCCCTTTTGAATCCAGGTATTCCAAACCACTTGAATGAAAGTAACCCGAATCTGCAGAAGCTATCCGTATACTGGTCCCTGTGTTTGACTCAGCTTTAGAAAGGGTAGGAGCTAATTGCTCTAAATCATTTTCTGAATTAGCTTCAGCAATGTCAGCTGCCAAAATATAGCCTTCTGATGAGGTAACTTGAATGTTGTAGCTTTGAGAAATTTTACCATTCCGTTTCATGAATTTAGCATCTGGATCAGTAAGATTTATTTTAGAATCAGAAGCAGACTCTTGATTCTCTTCCAGACTTTTACCGATCGTAACATACTTTTGAGCTTTCCTAAGCATAACAGAATCATTATCCTCTGCAGCCTGGTCTTCATTTATCAATAATTCTGGCTCGTTAGCATGAGAATTAGTTGTATCTTCTAAAAAGACCTCAACTTCTTTTTCTCCTGTTTTTAGAGCTTCTATATCCTGTGTACCTTCTATAGTTTCTGAAGAATCTTTTTCAACAGATGTAGAAAACTCGGCTGGTTCACTTTGCTTTCCTTCTGCTGTTTTTAATGACTCTCTCTTTGCCTTTTCACTCGCTTTTTGTAAGCGAATAAACTCCTCAATGACCGTATCTACCTCTTCAGGATTAAGCTCATAGCCACTGTTGTCTTTACCATATAGTTTATCTTCCTCAATATCTAATTCTCTACCTGAGCGTAGATACTCTAAGATCTCTTGCTGTATAGCTCTTTTACGTTCCTCTAAATCTGACTTTTTGTATGTTTGATCGTCAGCAGCACTGGCTTTGATTTTAGTTCCATCTACCTTAACATCAGTACCAATATTTTTCTTTTTGTGGGATAGCAAAGATACAGAGTAATTAAAAACTTCGCCAATTTCTTTACCAAAATTAACACGGAATTCAGCAATAGACCGAAACTTTACTTTATGACCACCAACTAAATAACGCATGGCGTCGTTCTCTTCACAGGCTTTTTGTAATTCTCTGCTGCTTCTCCATCCACGATGAAAGCCATAAAAAAGGCATCTCAGCATTATAACCGGATGGTAAGCCCGACCCCCTTCTTTTGAGTACTTAGAAAGAAATGGTTTCATAGGAATTTTATCTAACAAGGCAGCAAAGGCATAAACCTCGTGATTTTCTTCTAAATTGTCTGCTATAGTATGCGAAAACAGCATAACTTGATCTCTATCACTTTTCATAAATCGTTTCATAATAAGACATAATCAAAGAAGAACACAGAAAAGCAAGAAAAATCCTAGTTCCTGCACAAGCTACTATCATCCTTCTCTCTCCCAACAGCTCTAACTTTTAGGGATGGAGAATAGGATTGTACCCCCCTACGACCATTGGCATCTTTTGAAATAAATAGTCCAGTCGAAACGGTGGTAAATTTAATATTTGTTTGTCAATAGTTGTGCTTTCCTCTCGGATCAGCTGCCAGGGCGATTTATTCTCTTTGTAAGAATTTTTTCTTATTGAATTGAACATCAATAGATAGGAGCCAGCTTTGTTGAGAAAGTCTTCTCTTGAATTATACGTTTCATTCAGGTAAAGGTGATCCTCAATCAATCTATGAGTCGTTTCAACATCAGACTGCCAAGTATGCGCTCCAGCAGGGATCGTCTGGTGTGGCACACCATAACTGGCTAATACTTTTGTAAACTCCGAATCTCCTTTTTTATTCCAAGCACCAATAAACTCTGAGCCATTATCTGTTTGCCCTCTCGTATTATTTTTCTTTAAATCAACCCCTGATTTTACAAGATGATCTAAAATTACCTCCATAAACAGACAAGAGTATGCCATATTATACTCATCTGCAAAAGCTAGAAATTGTAAGCCAGAAAAAACTTCTCTGAAGGTATATTGATATTTCGGTACAATATTTTCCTGAATATAAGGCCAAAGCTCAGGAATATCGTATAAATGCTTCGTATCTACGTCAAATTGCTTAAATAAACCCCATAATTTCTTAATTTCACGCAAATTTTGCTTCGTTTTATGTTTTCTACGCTTTTTTTTCAAGAGTGCTTGCTCCCTCCACGCTCTGCGAATGGCCTTGACACTCAAGTCTAGTTGGTAAACATTCTTCAGTTCCTGAGCACCAAAGCCTCGACGTTTCTTTTTAAGAAAGCAAACATAAGCCTTTTCAAAGTCTGTGATTGCATGTGGTGAGTAGTGTGGAGCGTGGCTCTTGTCTTCCAAGCCAACGTATTTCTCTGATTCAAACCTACGAAACCACTTTTTTACTGTTTTTACAGTCGTTTTAAACATTCTGGCTGTTGGCTTGAAACCATGCTTCTTGGCATAATGAACCATTTGCATTCTGTATAACTTTTTGTCTTTACTATTTCGCATTACTGCCGAATACCTGTTTAGACAAATAACCTGAGAAGGGTGCTTCATTAGGAACCTCTGTTTTATTTGATGATTTAACGTCGGCCTTTTGATGCACCTTTTTTAGGAAAATGTCTTTCACTTGCTCTACCAGTAAACCCAAGCCTTTTGAACCAAATAACTTGATTTGAACCAATTCTGAACCAACTAATGATGGTCGTAGGGGGGTACTATCATCCTTCTCTCTCCCAAATTTTTTGCATATAGTGGTTGACTTAGTACACATACTACTTATGGCGTGCTGCACGAGTAATAATAAACTGATTAACAGTAAACGAGGAGTTAAGTTTACGAGTCTAAATATTGGAATGAATGGGGCTTATGGAGTTCTCAATAAAATGGTGAGAGATATATTATTAATATTCGCCTTGGGCTTTTTATTTCAGTGTAGTGCAAGCAACGATTCTGCCAAAGATGACGACCCCTCCTCTGGCCAGATATGGTGCACTGTTCACCGGGCAGTGTTAGGTGCTTGCAAGGTGTCTGTGTGAGTTTAGAGGTTAGCGGCTCCCTTCGTCGGCATCTCTTTGCCATGTCGTGCCTTGGCACTCGGATTTATCCAGACTAGAAAAAAAGTTTAACAGCTAACTTCGCAAGTGTTCAATATTATCTTGGGTATTCTTGACACCCTATTCTAAAACATGAGATTAGGGTTATGGTGCAGTATTTTTCATTGTTTTATTTTCTCACTTTTTTTTTATTAAGCCAATTTTCTTTACACGCAGAGAGTGTCCCTAAGAAACAAAAAGGGCACAACACAGTGAGTCGGCTCAATTGTCGACAGATTTATAAAATTCTTGCACACAAGAAAAAGATAGCGAAAAAAAAACTACTGAAAAATAAATTATTTTTTTGTGACGGTTACCTGGTTTCATCCATGCTCACTGATGATGGCTATGAGTCTGTGCCAGAAATTTTTCATCGCTGGGTTAAAAAATATAAGAAAGCATATGTTTTTCACATTGCTCATCAATCTCTTGATTCAAAAAAAAAGAAATATGTCATAAATTTTTATTTGCTTAGTAGTGATAAAGAATCCAAGGCGATCTTGTCAAAAAAACAAAAACTTGAGTTCAGCGGTCAAATTGTTCAAAAACCGATTCTTATCGATAAATCCTGGCACTTCCTTGTTCTCAAAGAAGAAACGGTGATTAAAATTGAATAAATAAGCTTTATGAATATTTTTTTTTTATGCACCTCCTATTTTTTATGCACCTCCTAAAAGAGGAATGGGAAAGTGCAGGCTGGGAGACAAGTTATGTCGCTTCTTTTCTCAGCTTTGTCGATATTACGCAAAATAGCCGAGAGGTACAAGAAGGTTGGCTTTTTTTTGCTTTGGACGGCTCAACTCATCAAGGAAAAGACTTTATTCCTCAGGTTCTGAAAAAAAAGCCGTCCGCTATTTTTTTAGATAAAAAATACCAAAAAGAGTTCAAAGACTCTCCAGAAGGTGCCGTTTTCTTTTTTATCTCTGATCTTGCCGCTTCTCTTGAGAAGACATTATACATACTATTGGGTGACTCATTAAAGTCAATCACGCTCTTTGGTGTAACAGGAACAAACGGAAAAACAACGATTGCCTTTTTATTAAAAAATTTAGTGGAGAATTTAGGAGCAAAAAGCATGTATATTGGTACCTTGGGTACAATGATTCACGACAAGCAAGTTAAGCAAGAAATGACAACTCCTGACACGATTTCTCTTCACCGCTTGATTCATAAGGGTGTTCAGAAAGGGGTTTCTTTTGGATTTTTAGAAGTTAGCTCTCACGCATTAGATCAAGGAAGGGTAAGAGGGTTAAATTTTTTTATTGGTGCTTTTACAAACCTTTCTCATGATCACCTTGACTACCATAAAGATATAGAAGCCTATTACCAAAGCAAAAAACTTTTTTTTGAGAATATGCTTTCTCAAAAAAAAATGAAACACCCTCATTTTATCGTTTGCATTGATGATATCTATGGACAAAAGTTGGCTGATTGGTTAAAACAGGAACCTTCTCAAAAAAAAGTATTTACATTCTCGCTTGAAAAAAAATCGAACTTACAAATATTAAATATCCAGACTTTCTCTTTTGGTTCTGAATGTGTATTTCTTTTTCAACAGAAAACCCATCGTTTGAAAACGGAGCTCCTTGGTGTATTTAATTTACAGAATCTTGCCTGTGTATTTTTAGCGGCCCACATTTTGGGGTTCTCGCCACATCAAATTATCAAAAAGATAAAAAACTTAAGAGCCATCAAAGGAAGAATGGAGCCTATTTCTCAAGAAGGAGGTCGTCTGGTTATTATTGATTATTCACATACTCCTGAGGCTTTGAGGCAAGCTCTGAATAGTTTGAGAAAACTGAACTTCAAACGCGTCCGATTAGTCTTTGGTTGCGGAGGAGACCGCGATCAAAAAAAAAGAATATTAATGGGTGAAGTTGCTTCAGAGTTAGCTGATGATTTTATTATTACGAATGACAATCCCAGAACAGAAAGCCCAATTAAAATTGCGAAAGAAATCAAAAAGGGTTGCAAGAAGGAGGGAGCATCTTATAAAATTGTGTTAGACCGTAAAAAAGCAATTCAGAAAGCAATTTTAAAACTGAATAAAGAAGAAATTCTTCTGATCGCAGGAAAAGGGCATGAGGACTATCAGATCATAAAAAATAAAAAAAAATATTTTAGTGATCATGATATTGTAAGACAAGCCATAAAAAAATGGAAAACCTGAATATCCCTCTTTCAGTGATTTCCAAGCATAAAATGGGAAAGCTATATAAAATCTCTTCCGAAGTCAACAGCATAAAGGAATTATCCCATGACTCACGAAAAATTCGATCAAATTGTTGGTTTATCTGCTTGAAAGGGGACAACTCAGACGGTCATGCCTATATTCAGGCTGTTCTTGAACAGGGAATTCGGCACATTGTCTATGAACCTTTGCGAACTAATCTGCGTCCTTCTGGGATTCAAGTTGCTGACACAAATTTATTTTTAGCGAATATTGCATCCTGGTGGAGAGAACAAATGAAAGCAAAAGTGATTTTAATAACAGGAAGTAATGGCAAAACAAGCACAAAAGAACTCCTTTATTTTTTGCTCAGCAAGATATTTTCAGATCAACAAAATTTAGTAACCAAAAGCCTAAAAAGTTTTAACAATCATTTTGGGCTTTCCTTCACTCTTCTCGACATTACCCCCGAAACAGCTTTTTCCGTTGTCGAGGCGGGAACAAATCATCCAGGAGAAATTCGCAATTTAAGCGAGTGGGCCATCCCTGATTATGGGCTAATTACATCAATTCAGAAAGGGCATATTGGTTATTTTAAAAATATAGAAGCCATTGCCGATGAAAAATCTGATATATTGTACAAAATGAAAGTAGGAGGACATATTGTATATCCAGAAGATATCGCCTTTAGAAACGTGATTACAGAAAAAGCAAAACAAAGGGGTGTTCAGATTCATGAAATATCTGAAAGTACGTTGGGTATTCACAACATAGTACGTGGGAAGGAAGGTACTTCCTTTAAATATAAACATAAACAATATTTTTTACCTCTGCAAGGAGAACATCAATTTAAAAATTTTATTTTAGTGGCTGGTTTTCTTGAAGTGCTTCAAGAAAAAGAAAAGATATCTCAAAATAATATTTTTAACGCTCTTTCGGAGTTACATATTTTTAAAAACGCCCCAGGTAGAATGGAAATTTTTGAAAAAAAACAGATTAAAATTTGTAATGATAGTTACAATGCCAACCCTTCTTCTTTTGAAGCAGCGATTGTAAGTTTATCAGAACAATTTTCCCAAAATCGATTGGCGGGTGCTTTTGGCTACATGGCGGAACTCGGCTCTCATGAGGCAGAAGAGCATAAGACTTTGGCAAAACTTGCCACAAAACACCTAAAAGTTGTTTTTTTCTTTAGCAAAAAAAATAAGCTCAATGAAGTATTTCGATATGAGTGGCTGAAGACAAGGTCGGATGGTGATATCTTTGTGGGCATAAATGAAGAAAGTGATTTTAGAAAGGGTGCTAATTTTTTAAAAAAATTTACCAATAAGGGAGATTGTATTTTAATTAAGGGTTCAAGGTCAGTGCAAATGGAAAAAATATTAAAAGAGTTTTAAATTTAGAAAGCTTATCGCGACCTGAGAATTTGATGGATCAACTAGCACACTCTCCTTCACCAAATTCGACAACATAAGGTTTGTCGTCCTTTCCCCAATCATAGTTAATTTTTTCTTGAGGTCGAATGGATTGTTGTTTCTTGTCAAAGGTATGGAGAATCGTATTCACCTCGTCTTTTGTCATGCGGTAACAAAAATTAACAAAACTTTCTTCTCGTTGTGCGTTTAATTCGTAGTATTTCATTATTGTGTCAATAAAGTCAGGGATTCGTTTTGCAAGTATTTTGTCACAACGTTTCCCTATGACAACAACGCCGTCTTTTTTATTACCGCCACCAACTAAAACACCATAGGCGGGTGCTTGGGTCGTTTCATCAATTTGATCAGACCTGCCAAAAAAACCAATCGTCGAGATATGATGCCTACCACAAGAATTGGGGCAGCCTGACATATGAATCGTAGCACCTTCGTATTTTTTATTTCCGAGCAACCTTTCTTCGATACGCTCTCGTATGGCCTGAGCTAAGCCTTTGGAGTGCGTGATACCCAAATTACAGGTTGATGTTCCTGGACATGATATGGGGTCAGCCATATCATGAGCTCCAATATTACCCAGACCCAATTTATTTAAAAAATTATAAATTTCTTCAAATTCAGACTTTCGATTTTTCTGACCCACAGGAATTGATCTTAAAACAAGATTTTGATCATCGGTTACCGTGATCACATGATTTTTCAGGTCTGTGATATTTTTCTTATGTAAGACATAATCACAAAGATCGTTTGTTTGTTTGGGAGTTAAATCCCCTAGTGGTATTTGCACGAGAATCATATATTTGTCTGCTAGAACCGTTGGAAGGATATTTTTTTGATACCAAAGATATGGCTTTGCTTCACTCTCTGCATCAAAAGGGTTTGAGAAATCGTAGTCTTCAGGTTCTTGTTTTATAACTTTAATTTCGGGATATTCTATATTCTCTTTTCGAATTCGATCAAGTTCAGAGTGGCATTCCTCTATGAATTTTTCGATTCCCCATTTTTTATGTACTAAAAATTTGATTCTAGCTTTCATCCGTTTTATGCGGTCACCATGTTGATTAAATACCCTCGCAATTGCTAAAAAATTAGGCAGGAGATCATGTACTGGCATAAAATTACTGTAAACAGCAGCAGGAAAAGGCTGTGAACCCAGACCCCCACCAACAACAACCTTAAAGCCAGCTTCTCCGTCTCGGATTGTGGCAATGGCACCCAAGTCATGCATTCCTGTTACTCCGTGATCTTCACTGTTCTCACTGAAAGCAATTTTAAACTTTCTGGGCAACTCTTGAGTATCTTTGTTCCTTAAGAAAAATAGCGTAGATGCCTCAACAGCAGAACTCACATCAAAAACTTGATCCCTGAGGAGCCCTGTATAAGGTGAAGCCGAAACATTTCGCACTGAATTTCCACAAGCCTCACGAGTGGTAAGACCAACACCAGCCAGCTTATCAAGAATTGTGGGGACGTTGGCAAGCTTTACATAGTGTAATTGAATATCCTGCCGTGTTGTGATATGTAGTATGCCCTGAGAGTGATTTTTTGTTACATCAGAAATCGTTTTCAGTTGCTCTGAAGTGAGTGCACCCCCTGGGATTTTAATTCTCATCATTTGCTCACCAGGCTGTCTCTGCCCATAAACGCCTTGCATGAGTCTTCTGCTTTTAAACTTAGCTTGACTTTCCTCGCTTAGACTGTTTGATTGAAACTTTTGAATTCTACCGGTGAAATCACTAAGCTCTTTCTCTACGGTTTGATTGCGTTCTAATTGAACAACTGACACAACCCTTTATATTTCGTCAGAGTGAACTGTCAATTATAATTTGTAACCGATCGTAAAAAATCCATTTCTTTATCAAGAAGCTTGCGGGAAATATGATTGTCGCAATCAATATTTCTTCTCATTCTAGCCTATCCAACGAGTCTAAAGGAGTTATTATATGATGAAAAGAATGATTGACCATATTAAAGACAAAAAACTACTCTTTGCCACTCATTACATCAGAGGTCGTCTTCCCTAAGATCATACAGTTTATCATTTTAGCCAATTATTAGAGCGACTGGATATTTCTTCTGTCACGCAAAACTACTCCACCCGAGGAGGTTCATTTTATTGGTTGCAGGCGACATTTCGTTTCTTTTAAAGAGAAACTTTAAACAAGTATATATAATTTTGGAAAAAACAATGAAGTACGGCTCTACCTTTAAATTCAATTGAATTCAGAGGTCTATATTTTTTTTGTATATCCGAAATGTTTTATACTTTGTTGCCCCCATAGCATTAAACCCCAGAACCATAGCCCAAACGAATTGTACATACTTCAGAGACAAAAAATTTTAAAATCCTGAAAGGAAAGAATCTGCCTTTTGCCCTTATGTGTCGGCCGTTGGCATAAGTCAAGAACTATTGACCGCACAGGCCCTTGATAAACGAGTTTTGCCTAGTGTGAGCAGAAGCTCTTTGCAAGTGATCTTGAGAGTTAACCCAAGTTACTTTATCAAATTTGAGCTACTGGCGCAGACTGTCCCCTGGGTTATTTCTAGAAATTTGTACTTGCTGACCTTGGAAGAAATCAAAGTCCGTGAGACTCAACCCCAAATAAACACCTTCTTCGTAGAAAGAAGTTCGATTTTTCAGATTACCTCCTAAAAAAATAGTTTTTCGAGAACGCTCATAATAAATTTTAAGCGTCCAACGATGGAGTTGACGCTCTAATGTTAGACGCAAGAAATCTAAATTTAAAACGGTATTATTTCTTTCACTAGAAAAAAGGTTGAAACCAGTGAGCAAATCATCAAAGAAATTTACTCCTTCTCTATAACGCTCAAATTGGTCAGCTCTTGAACTTGTTTCAAAGACGACCCGAAGATCGGAAAGAATTTGTGTATCTAATTTAAATTTAAAGGTTAGATCATCTTGTCTTAAATCAATAAAGTTATGATGCCAACCAATGGAAAAGGAAATTTGATTAATTTTTTTGATCCAATTGGTTTTTATACCACTTAGGCCAAAGTTTAAATAAGCATTGTTTGTCCCATGTCGATTGAAGCGAATTAAATACCGATAAGTGTTGTCGAAAGACACGTAAAAAGAGAATTTCTTGCCAGAAATTTGCTTCTCTCCGTGATTCATAAAAAGTTCATAGCCAACGTTTGTTGAGACTTTGAGTGGTTTCCATAGAAACCTTTCATCCAACACGTAAGGGTAGTGCCTTAGATCTCTGCTTGTATTGATTGAGAAAAAAAATAATGGGTGAAAATCGCCTTTCAGTAAAAAATTCATAAAATGAAGACCCTGCTGCCCAAATGTTGGGTCTAAGGTTTCTCTCAGGAAAAAATATTGGTATTCATGTTCCACTTTTAAATATGTGGAGTAATTTCCAATACGCAGAGGTGCTTTCGTTGTGAGAAAATGATAACTTTGTCGCCTTGATTCACGAATGAGGTCTGGATTCTGAGGTATTGTCGTGGCGTACCTCAGACCATAGGAGAAATAAGGCTCAACTCTAAACCAGCTTAAAAAATAGAATTGATATACGTTTTTAACCTCGCCATTTCCTTTAAAATTACTTTGGCTGTAGATTCCTTGAGTTGATAATCTTTGAATACTTCCTGTTCCATCAAAGATGAGCCATGAACCGGAAAAAAATTTTTTAGCAGCGGGTATGATTTGATGGCTCGTCGAAAAATTAATTTGAGGAAGGGTTTCATAAATGGGCAAATACTTTGAATCCAGTTCATTAATTGTTTGATACCAACGAAAGGCTCTTATAAATTGAATATTAAAGTGGGTGCTTTCCGTACTCAAGTGATATTCAGCTCGCCAATACAGTGTTTCAGGCCCAACATTTCTGAAAACTGGACCAAGATAGATACTCTCTAAAGTTGTTTGGGGTTCAAAACGTCGTCCAAACTCAGGTTCAAAGTTTCTGTGCCTCAATTCTGTAAGCTCAAAAACAATTTGTGAATGCAGACCTCCTTGACTTACCCAATTCACGTTCATTTGGGTATTAATTTTCCACCATAACGAACTCTGTATAGAGGCACCTCTACTTACATCTGGAAAAAAATTTGTCGTATTTTCTCGACAATTTGTTGAACTCCCCTCAAAAATAGTATCACAAATTGTATTTTTCCTGCGAAAATTGGCAAGCTCTAAATCAAGATTATAATGGAAATTTTTTGACTTATTCTTGAAAAAAAATCCATATAGCTCACCTGTATATTGGTAATAGTCAAAAAAAACTTTCCCGACTTCTGGAAAAATATCGTACTCGTCCAGAAAAGGCAGAGAAAAATAATATGTATTTTGTAGGTAGTGCCCTTTTGTTTGGTTATAACCATAGAGTGTGCGAATACCAGTGCCTAGTTCTGTTTGAAAGATAAGAGGCCAATAAAAGACAGGGATATCAGAAATTTGATAGAGTATATGAAGTGCGACAAGTTTATTATTGGGGTAGATCCATAATTTCTTGGCCTTAAAAGAATAGTGAGGATTTTCTAAATCACACGTCGTAAAAGAAGCTAGGCTAACTAAGTAATGATCTTTTTTTAATTGTTTAAAAGAGTCTCCGTAATAATAAACAGGTTTGATCTTTGTTTTTCCTTCAAAAACAATTCCTGTTTGCTTATTATTATCAAAAAAAAAAGAGTCTCCTTCAATTTTTTTATTACCATTCAACCATTTTATGTTTCCTTCACCAAAAATTTCTCCCGTATTTGGATTAAACTTTACTGTCTCTGCTCTAAGGATATTCTCTTGAAACTTTAGGAGCACTCCACCTCGAAAAATGATTATTTTTTCTTTGCCTTCTTCAAATGTAAGATATTCTGTTTCTGATGAACGCAGAAGTTCTATTTTTTTTATTTTTTTTTTCTCAACAGCCTGGAGGGGTGTAAAAATCACCAGAAAAAAAAATAGCGGGTAAAAACGATTGGGGTTTATCATGACCCTGCGTTCTGTTGCCTATCAGGAATAACTTCTCATTAAGTTTAACTTTGGCGAATCGCTTCTGTGACCTTTTTTTTGTTTGCAATTAAACTTTGAAACGTTTCTGCCAGTTCGTCAAAACTTGGGTCTTCAGCTTGGGTCTCCAAGTTCATCTGCTTTTGGATATTTTTCATTGCAGAGTCTATTTCGCTGACTTTTTTTTGGAGAATCATTTTTTTTAAAGCAGAGGAGTAGTCTTTGTCTTCTGGAGTGTTCTCTAAAACTTGGTCAAACTCCATAATAACCTCGGCAAGAAGAGGCGATAATTCTTTTGGCAAATCCAAAACAATTTCACCTATTTTATTCCATTCCCAAAGTTCACCAATCTTCAGTCGATCCTGAAAATAACTAAATAATAAATACATCTCTTGAGTTGTCCAATTAATTTGTTCTAAAAGTAGTTCATTTGACCAGTTTTCAGGAGAGTACAGTAAAACAGCTAAAATATCTTTCTCATTTTTAGGTATTTTTGGCTCAGGGTTCGTCTGTTTCACCTGAGGTTTATTGGGAAATAGTCGTATCTCTTGACTTCCTTTCAGGAATTTTTTAAAATCATACGCCAACACTTCATAGCTAACCTCCAGATTGTAAGCGGCTTTTTTGAGAAATTCAAGTTGCTCCCATAATTGAAGAATATTTTCTTGTAAGTACGAAAAGAAAACGGCAATCGCTTTTTTCTTCTCTTCCATATCTGCAATGCTGTACTTATTAAAAAAATAATACCATAAAACAAAAGCAACTTCGTCTTGAGCTGAATCAATGATTCCTAATATGTCAATTTCATCTTTTTCAATCGATATGTCAAAGGGGTCTGTTAAATTTTCAAAATATTGGACAACTTTCACTTGAATCTTGTTTTTCTGCGCAACTAATAAAGCTTTGAAGGCCGCTTCTTTACCAGCATTATCCGAATCAAAGAAAATAACAATATGATTAGTGAAACGACGGATTAATTTAGCTTGCTCATTCGTAAAAGCAGTGCCCAACGGGGCTACTACATTTTTGATATCTTTTTGATAAAGCCCAATCACATCAAAATATCCTTCTACCAAAACTACCATATTATTTTCTCTCATTGCATCTTTAGCTCGATGAAGGTTGTAAAGAGAATGTTTCTTATGAAATAATTTAGAGTCTGTTGAGTTGATGTACTTGGCAACATTTGATTTATCAGCAAGTGACCTCCCTCCAAAACCGATAAGATGCCCCTGTTCACTATGAATAGGAAAGATAAGTCTCCCGTGAAATTGGTTGAATGAATCACCATCACCACGCGTGTCTTTAACAATAAGGCCCAGTTTATTTAGCTTGATAAGATTTTCATCATATTCTTTTGAAGCAAATTTTTTTTGAAGGTTTGATTCTAGAAATTGATACCGGGGAGGAGCAAAACCCAATGAAAAAATCTTTTGAATTTTAGGTTTGATTTTTCTCTTGCTTAAATAAGCCTGAGGTGCCTCGTTCGTAATTTGAGTGCGGTACATTCCGCCTACCCATTCAGCCACGGATTGGAGGTTATCTTTTTCATTTTTTAGATTTCTTGATCGCCCACTGTGACGATAATTGAGTTGCACTCCTGTTTGTTCTGCTACAAGCTTTAAGGCACCATAAAAGTCAAGACCTTCGTACTCTTGAACAAACGTAAATAAATTACCACCCTTACCACAACCGAAACATTTGAAAATACCTTTTTCGGGAGATACGGTGAACGAAGGAGTTTTCTCATGATGAAACGGACATAACCCCAAGTAATTCCGTCCCTTTTTTTTGAGTGTTATGAAGCGGGAGATATAGCTATCTAGTGGTACGAGAGATAGAATACGTGCTACGTCATCAGGCACAAGTAAACAAAGAAGCAAGCATCGCCTAAGGCGACGAATCAATCACCATTGAAATTGAACCCTCTACGCATTCTTTTTCGTATGGCTGCTTCTCTCGCTTTTTTACGGACGGCACTGGGCTTTTCAAAGAACTCTCTTTTTTTAAGCTCGGTAAGAACTCCAGTGTTAATGACTTCTCTTTTAAAGCGCTTCAGCATAATTTCGACAGGCTCGTTATCCCGCAGGTATACACCATTAGAAAAGTGTTCATTAATATCAGTAAAATGCTTAGCTACCATAAGTCAAACTTAATAAGGACAACTTTTACCTCCTAGTTATAGTGACAAGAAAATATGCAATTATGATGATGAAAACTGGAGGCATTAAGAGGCTGTGCGGGAACTAGGATTTTTCTTGCTTTTCTGTGTTCTTCTTTGTTTATGTCTTATTATGAAACGATTTATGAAAAGTGATAGAGATCAAGTTATGCTGTTTTCGCATACTATAGCAGACAATTTAGAAGAAAATCACGAGGTTTATGCCTTTGCTGCCTTGTTAGATAAAATTCCTATGAAACCATTTCTTTCTAAGTACTCAAAAGAAGGGGGTCGGGCTTACCATCCGGTTATAATGCTGGGATGCCTTTTTTATGGCTTTCATCGTGGATGGAGAAGCAGCAGAGAATTACAAAAAGCCTGTGAAGAGAACGACGCCATGCGTTATTTAGTTGGTGGTCATAAAGTAAAGTTTCGGTCTATTGCTGAATTCCGTGTTAATTTTGGTAAAGAAATTGGCGAAGTTTTTAATTACTCTGTATCTTTGCTATCCCACAAAAAGAAAAATATTGGTACTGATGTTAAGGTAGATGGAACTAAAATCAAAGCCAGTGCTGCTGACGATCAAACATACAAAAAGTCAGATTTAGAGGAACGTAAAAGAGCTATACAGCAAGAGATCTTAGAGTATCTACGCTCAGGTAGAGAATTAGATATTGAGGAAGATAAACTATATGGTAAAGACAACAGTGGCTATGAGCTTAATCCTGAAGAGGTAGATACGGTCATTGAGGAGTTTATTCGCTTACAAAAAGCGAGTGAAAAGGCAAAGAGAGAGTCATTAAAAACAGCAGAAGGAAAGCAAAGTGAACCAGCCGAGTTTTCTACATCTGTTGAAAAAGATTCTTCAGAAACTATGGAAGGTACACAGGATATAGAAGCTCTAAAAACAGGAGAAAAAGAAGTTGAGGTCTTTTTAGAAGATACAACTAATTCTCATGCTAACGAGCCAGAATTATTGATAAATGAAGACCAGGCTGCAGAGGATAATGATTCTGTTATGCTTAGGAAAGCTCAAAAGTATGTTACAATCAGTAAAAGTCTGGAAGAGAATCAAGAGTCTGCTTCTGATTCTAAAATAAATCTTACTGATCCAGATGCTAAATTCATGAAACGGAATGGTAAAATTTCTCAAAGCTACAACATTCAAGTTACCTCATCAGAAGGCTATATTTTGGCAGCTGACATTGCTGAAGCTAATTCAGAAAATGATTTAGAGCAATTAGCTCCTACCCTTTCTAAAGCTGAGTCAAACACAGGGACCAGTATACGGACAGCTTCTGCAGATTCGGGTTACTTTCATTCAAGTGGTTTGGAATACCTGGATTCAAAAGGGATCAATGGTTTTATACCTTCACCTGATCAGGTAGCCAAAGAAAGAAAAGGAGAAGAGGGTTCAGGTTATGAAGCTCATCAGTTTAAATATGACGAGGATGATGATTCTTGGGTTTGCCCCGAGGGTAAAACCTTAGAATTTCATAATGAATCTGTGAAAGATAAAAAGAAATATACTCATTATCATGGTAAACCTCCTGACTGTGTCATTTGCCCTGCCAGAGAACAATGTTGTACGAGCGAAGAAGAGTTACGCAGAGGTTATCGCAAATTGTCAGTAGACTCTGGTTTTGCTTTAAAACATGAAATGATCAAGAAGATGAATTCAGAAGAAGCAAAGTCTTTCTATAAAAAGCGAGGTTCTGAAATTGAACCCATTTTTGGAATTTTGAAACAAGCCAAAAAGTTCAGAGAATTCTTGCTCAGAGGCAGTAAAAAGGTTCAAATAGAGGTAAAAATCGCAGCTACAGCATTTAATTTTGGCAAAATGGTACGAGAACAACTTGCATAAACTATAAATTCCTTGACATATTTGAAAAATGAGACTGACGCAGCAAATATCTCATAAAATGCACTGAAAAATCCTAGTTCCTGCACAAGCTCCTATCATCCTTCTCTCTCCCAAGAAATGGTCGTGTCATATTTAATCAAAGTTTCTATTTGCGATGAATAATTCTTGTATAGACCACTTATGATTCGTCATTTCTGTAGCCATTGCTGGGGTGATTTGAATTGGTTTTCCTCCCTCATACTCAGCTAGACTTGAATGTGGAAGGCAGAAATTGTAATAATTAGCAACAAAAGAATTATGCCCCTGCATATATTTGAATTTTTTTGAAAAACCCTGACTTTTACGCTCTATTCTATGATTGTGTTGGCGAAGAGTCAAATTATTCCTTTCTACAGCAAAGGTGTTCATCTGATGACTTACTGAAGAGTTTGCAATATATTCATCTAGTAGCTTTTGATCACCAAAGATTAGAGATTTGTCAACTTCCTTACATCTCCCTTTTTCTATTCTCTTAATTATTTGCCCATAACATAGAGATTTGGGTGATTGAAGCTTTCTAGTCATTGAGTCAAATTTACCATAAACTGAAAGAATGGCATCACTATATCCCTCATATCCATCAGAGGTAATCAAGAATTTATCTTCCCTCTTTGGCTTACTTCTTGTTTTTACCTTGGTCAGTAACTTTCTAGCATTCACTGAGGTCCTCTTGCCTGTTATATGCGCTAAAATGAGCTTTTCTACAGGCAATACTGCAGTAAAAGTCCAGATATCCCCTATTTCATCACTTAATCGCTCAGTCTCTGATAGATTGTATTGTTTTTTAAAGACAAAACCCCAATGCTCGTCTAATTGAATTTCATTGAAAGACAGGTTTTTGTATATATTTTTTTTCAACTTTTAGTGAATCTTCACCTGCTGCTTTAACCCAAGCAAGAACTGTATCCTTGCTGATACCAAAGACTCTTCCGGTAGCTCTAATGCCACAGCCCTCAACTGTGTTTTGTAATACCCGAGTAATGGTTTCTTTGCTTTTCTTGCGACGAAAAAAAATAGTGCCTTTATTCTCTGAAAAGCATCTACCACAAGCGGTGCACTTTAAATAGGCTATTTGTTTGTACTTACCAGACATATAAGCAAAGCGCACATTTCCTTCATTTACCTTATGATACTTATGGCAGTCTGTATTTTGACAGCTAAAACCACTTGTATCAAAGGTATATTTTCTTTTGTTCATAATGAGACATAACCTTAATTTAAGAGAGATAAGTCAATTCCTTTTTTAATTGGAAACTTTGATTAAATATGACACGACCCAAGAAATTTGATAAAATAACTTGACAACAAGCCACTTTTTTACCAGCCTGCCATCAGCATGTCTTTAAATATGCCGTTTTTGTAAAAGGCTTTGCTTGTACTCAAGTGAGGTGCTTTTATTTTTGTGGCATTTGAAAACATGGTGAAAAAAAGAGTTAACAGGGGGTTTTGAGATATGAAGGCAAAAGCTTTTTTATTGGCTTTGGTATGTCTTAGTTGTTGGTTCACTTTTGGAATTTCAGGGGAACAAATTCGTAAACAAAATTTGTTATTTACCAAATTTCAACGTTTAATTCATCAACATGGTCGTTTTTTACGTTCGCAAGATAAACTTTTTGACCAGATGGCTAAAAATTTTTTCTCCGACTTTGCTTTTATTAATTTTGGTAGAACAAAGCGCTTCTTCACGAGTCTTGGTCAAAGCAATCGTGATGGTTTTTACGGAAAAATGATGATGACTCACATGCAAATGATCTTTATCAATGGTAAGCAATACGCTGTACACTATACCTATGAAAGTGATGGGAAGAACGTTAAAATGACA
>CBDBLF010000030.1:0-29696 GCA_965206985.1 Spirochaetota bacterium
GAGGTTTTCTGCTTATTTTTTCATTTTTTTGAAGAAATATTAATTTTTGATTTACAGCGATGATTTAAATCCACGTGATTCCTCGCGTGAATGTTTTGATTTTGGGTTCGGGTGCTCGTGAGCATGCCCTCTACCATGCAATTCTGGGAAGCAGGCTTGCCAGTTCTGTGTACGCTCTGCCCGGAAATGCAGGTTTTCAACCTGAATCACTCGTTACAGGCATTTCCATCACGAAATTTGATTCAATTCTGAGTTTTGTCGAGTCAAAAAATATAGGACTAATTATCGTCGGCCCTGAAACACCCCTCGCTTTGGGCATCAAAGATTTTTTCTCATCAAAGAAGCCCGATGTTTTTGTCTTTGGTCCCGATGCAAACTCCTCTCAATTAGAAGCCTCCAAGGCATTTGCCGTAAAATACATGCAAAAAAGAAATATTCCAACAGCAGAAAGTCGCATCTCGCATTCGTTACATGATTCTCTCCACATCATTGAAGAGCATTCTCTTCCCGTTGTTATCAAAGTAGATGGCTTGGCTGGAGGTAAAGGCGTTAGCATTCACAAAAATAAAGAAGAAGCAAAAAGTAAACTGAAAGAAATTTTTGTTGATAAAACATTTGGGAAAGCAGGAGAAAGTGTCGTGATTCAGTCATTCATGTGCGGGAGAGAAACCTCTTTATTTGCCCTCATGAACGGAAAAGAAGCCATCTATTTACCCAAAGTGCAAGATTATAAACCAGTTTTTGATAGAAACCAGGGCCCCAATACTGGAGGAATGGGTGCCTATTCCCCTACGGAACATTTAACAGAAGAACAAATTAGTTTTGTTCATAGGCGGATTGTTGTTCCTATTTTAGAAGATTTTTCGTACACTGGAGTTCTGTATATTGGTCTTATGGTACACTCTAATCGTTTTGACGACGTGTCTGTTCTGGAATTCAATTGTCGTTTTGGCGATCCTGAGATACAAACGATTTTACCACTCTTAGAGGTAGATATCCTTCCTTATCTTTTCTGGGCGTGTGGTTGTTCAGAGGTTGTTCCAAAAGTGAAAGCAAATGATTTCTATTATCTCCCTTCTAAAAACCAAGCTTCTGTCAATGTTGTATTAACGGCTCGAGGTTATCCAAATTCTCACGCGAAAGAAATCCCTTTTTCTATCCCCAAAACACCCCAAGGAGTTCAAGTAGTTCATGCCTCGACAATGTTTGCTAAGCCTTCTAGTGGAGGAAGTCATGACTATGCTCATACATACGTCTCTCAAGGAGGGCGTATTTTAAATATTATTGGTACAACCTCTAATATTGCTATGGCAAGAGAGTTAGTTTATAACTACATAAAAGACTTTAGTAAGGCGAATGCCGAAGAGATGATAAAATTTCATTTTCGACAAGACATCGCCTTACTAGACTTTGTAGTGAACTCTCAAGGGAAGCTCGCTTAAATCATGTATCCTCTTTCCGACATCCTCCAACACTCTTCTCGTGATTATATGCTTTATATTTCTCGAAAGACTAATTTTATCATTCGGTCAAATGATAGTAATCAGCTTAGATGGTTTTGGCAACATATTATCAAAAATTATGATTATCAAAAGTTTATGGATGGCTTAGATGCTGAAGAAAAAAAGATATTTTGCAATTTTCTATCGTCCTTCTGCTCTTCTCGTTCAATTGAATCCGATAAAGAAATAAGTAAAATTGAAAAAAAATCCGTGTGGATATTTAAACATCCGATGGGTGGCTTTTATATTCCCGTTGAGTTTATCAAAGTTTTAATGAATGAGAAAAGTTTGTTCAAAGAGGGTTTCCTTTTTACACTTCTCTATAGGCTTCGACTTAAAGAACAAAAGAATCTAACTGCCTTGATAAAGGGCTATTATGATGTTTTTCAAACGATGACGAGTGAACAAAATGCTTGGGATATGGGTTTAGTCATTTACATGCTATTCGCTAATTTTCACACGTCAGGCATACATCAAAGAAAAATAGAGTCAAATCCAAAACTTTTGTCGATGCACGCTCAAACCTTTCAAAACGACCGATACCAAAAGCCACTTCTACGTAAAGCAACGCCCATCTGGAAATATTTATACTCCCAATTTTCACACTTCTGTCCAGCACTCGACGAATGGCAATCCATTATGAAACATGGAAAAAAAGGCTTTTATCGGTCTCTCTCCCTGGTCTCTCAACCCAAGGAAGAACTGGTATATTTATTTGCTTCTGGATATTTTATGCCAATTTTTCCGAAAAACCTGAATAAAATTGAGGACATTCAATTAGTGACCCCTGTCGAAATTATTTGTGAACAGAATAGCGTTCTAGCTCGTAATAAGTTGATCAATGGCTAATACATTTAAAGTGAAAAAGCTAGTCTTCCTTGTTGCTACTTTTATTTCTATACATTCTTTGTGTAGAGGGGCAAGTCAGTCATCAAAGAAGCAATTACTTAGCTCTCAAGAAAAAAAAGAGTTCTCTAATTATTGGAACAAAGGAAAGGCTGAGATCAACCGCTATTCTCTTATGCAAAGTCGATACGGGAAAAATCACAAAGGGGATGTTGTCTTAATTTTTGTTACGGAAGACTTTTTGACAGACAAGATCGTCAAAAATGAAACCCACCAAAGTAAAAATACGACGCAGGTATTAAAACTCAACGTTAATCGAAAGTTTATTACAGGAATCTATGACTATTCTTTAATGACTTCGGTATTCTCTCCCGTAGATATCATGAACTACGAACACGCACTCAAGGTAAGCGCTTCTTCTCAAGAATGGTGTGGTCACGTTTATTCTCAACTCATAAAAGATGGTGACGAATATGAGTTTACATCTCATTCTTATTTTGAGAAAGAAGTGTTTCAAAATTACGATCTCCGCTCTACCCTATTAGAAGATGAGATTATGACTCAGATACGTATCTCTCCAGATTCTCTTCCATTAGGAGCCATAAAAGTAATTCCATCTGTTCTTGATTCTCGTCTGAGACATTATAAGCTATCCGTAGAAGAAGCCAGAGCAGATAAGTTCCCCAGTAAAGATATAGCGTTTCTCGGGAAAAAAGTCATTGAATATCGTGTTCGTTATATTAATATTGACCGAGTCTTTCGAGTTATCTATGAAAATCAATTCCCTTATTTAATTATGGGGTTTATTGAAGAAATTGGGGTGGATTCCTATACCACAGGAAAACCTTCTGATGTTCCTCAAAGGAAAATGTTAACAAAAGCGATTCGCACTCACACAATCATGAGTAAATACTGGAATAAACACCGACCTGAAGATAAGCACCTCCGTAAAAAATTAGGTCTTTGATTGATTTAAGAAGGAAAGCACTTCATCGTGAATTTCAAAAGGAGTGGCAACAAGACTTTTTCCATTTATGGGTGAGCCTCCTTTCCAGTCGGTGATTTTTGCACCCGCTCCCATAACAATGGGAATAATTGCGGTGGTATCCCATACAGAGACAATGGGGTCTAGCATAATATCGGCGGAACCTTGGGCTAGCAAATAATAACCAAAACAATCACCCCATGTACGAGTGAGTTTTGTCTGAGCACTTAAATTTAAAAAGTTCGTAAAATTTTGATATTTTTGAATATTGTGAATATCTGTGGTCATAAGCCTTGCATGCTGAATTGAACCGACAGAAGAGCAACGAATTAATCTATCATTCAAAAAAGTTTTTTCTCCATTGCCAACCATTGTCTTATCTAATATTGGTTGGTAGAAAACTCCCATTACTGGTTGACCATAATGTGTCAGTCCGATGAGTGTTCCAAATAGAGGAACTCCTGACAGAAAACTTTTTGTGCCATCAATGGGGTCAATGACCCACACAAACTCTGAACTTGTTCGCTCAGAACCAAACTCTTCACCAATGATACCATGCTCAGGAAATGTATGTATGATTTTCTCTCGCATTAATTCTTCAATAAGTCGGTCTGCAATAGTAACAGGAGTATTATCTTGCTTTACTTCTTCGTTTATATTTGTATCATAATATTGCAGAATCACCTTCTTACTTATTGAAATTAAATCCCTGATGAAATAGCCAAATTCACGGATGTAATCAAATGGAGCGGAAGAGGCTTTATTACTTGATTGAAACAAAAAATATCTCCATGTCAAATACCTGTTTTGGAAGTCTAGGTACACTTCTTGAGATTCTTCTGGGGAACCCCATGTGAAGTCTAAGAAATTATAGCCTTACCAACGAGTTGACCCACCCGTACCTTGCTCCTTTCAGGGATAACAATTTCTACAAGTTTTCCGCCTTGTGGAGCCTCGAGAGAGAAAGTGGCTTTATCACTGACCATCTCACAAAGTTCATCACCTTCTTTAAAAAGCTCTCCTCTTTTTTTATGCCATTTGACCAATTCAATGGAGTCAGTATCTCCTATGTCAGGTACGTTGAGTTCAATCATTTCATGGTTTTTCAATTTGTTTCTTCGCCTTTCTATTTCTTCAGGCACACCTTAAGAGGTTATTCTCTTGAGGGTAGGGGAGCGAAAATTGACATTGCAATTTTCTTTAACTTGTTGAATAGCATCCAATGCAATAGAAAGAGTTTCAATATCTTTATTATTAGAAACGAGCGGAGGTCTCTTGCCAATGATACACTCATAAAAATGCTGATGCTCGCTTTTTAGTGGATTATCCTTGTGAACGTGGAGCTTTTCAACAAAAGATTCTTGGGAGTATTTTAACTCCTCTTTTGTAATTAAATAAGCACTACTAGCCTGTCTGTAAATTTCAATATCTTGATTTCCATAGTTGAGAAATACAAGATTTTGATTTTGAGTGACCGTAAGTGTTCTTTCTTTTTTCTGGCTAACCCGCGAAGCCATTAAAGTTGCTAAACAGGTGTTTTGGAAGTCAATATTGATGGTACAAATATCCTCGTGTTCGGATTCGATAATTCTACCAGAACTCCAGAACCCAAGAACGGGAGACTTCACAAGGTTTAGAACGATATCAAGGTCATGAATGAGCATATCTAGAACAACACCAACGTCTTTAATACGAGGCACGAAAGGGGAAGACCTTCTTGTTTCGATTAGCAATGGGTCAGTAACAATCTTGTTGAGTTCAACAACCGCTCCATTAAACCTCTCAATATGACCTACCTGTAATAACTTTTTTTTGTTCTCAGCTAATTGAATCAGAGATCGAGCTTGCTCAAGGTTTTGTGTGATTGGTTTTTCAACCAATACGTGGCAGCCATTCTCAATGGCAAGTTTAGCATATTTATAGTGATGCTCTGTTGGCACGGATATAACGGCCGCATCAACTTTATTAAGTAGGGCTTCTACTTGGTTAAAGGACTGAGTCTCATATTTTTCAGCAATTTCCTTGGCTCTCGCTTTGTTGATATCATAGACACCCGCTAGTTTGTGAGTCAACATACTAGCCAAAACATTGGTGTGATACTGCCCCATATAACCGACACCAATTACGCCAACTTTGAGTTTATTCTTCCTAGTCATTAAATTAAAAAACCACTTAATAAAACATGGATTATCGTGTCTCCCTGTTTTTACAAAGAGCCCCGGAAGAAACTCGTTTTAAGGGCAATTATACTATTTTGCGCTTTAAGCTTTCCATATTCATATTATACATGGTTATGGACAAGATTAATACAGATAAAAAGATACAATCAAGTCAAATAAGCTATTTTAAGCTTATGGATAAATTCCCAACTTAAAAATGCGTTCTGGGAATTTATGAGCAGGACTATTTTGTAGAATATATAGACAAAATATATGACGTAACATTTGGCATCACCCCCTTAATCTGTATTTAGTATAATAAAAATGTTATGTCACATATTTTATGTCAAGCTACATAAGCGCAAAATAGTATAATTGCCGTTTTAAGCAACATTTTGCGTAAAAATTTTGCGTAAAAAAAGACTAAAAGCATACCAAAAACCGATCTAAACCTCGTAAAATTGTTTATCTTTCTTTTACTATTTTTCACCTTTGATCTTAGTTTTTTCTCAACTTTCAAAGCATTAAATCTCCTTTTCAGTTTGATTGCATGATTTAGTTAACAACATGAGAAGAATCGCACTCTTTGGTTTTGGTGGGGTTGGACAAGCCTTATTAAAAATTATTCGTGAACAGAGTTTCCCCATTGATGTTTGTTTCATCTTTGACCGAAGCTATCACAAGAAAAAAGACGCTCTGCAGGGCATTCCTGCTTCCAATGACATGGTGAGCATTCATAACTTTAACGACGTTGATTGTATTGTTGAGCTTATGGGTGGTCTTTCGACACCCCTGTTTGTTATACGTGAGGCTCTCGACAGAGGTATTCCTATTGTCACGGCAAATAAAGCGGTTTTGGCAGAACACGGGTATGCACTTTTTAAAAAAGCGATTTTGAACCAAACTTCTTTATCCTTTGAGGCGGCTGTTGCTGGAGCAATTCCCATTATTCAAAATATTAGAGAGACTTTTTCTCATGAAAAGATTAAGACGCTCCAAGGGATTTTAAATGGCACGAGCAATTATGTTTTGAGCCAAATGATGTTTACAAAAAAAGAACAGAGAAGCATTTTAAAACAAGCGCAGAAACTAGGTTTTGCTGAAGCCGACCCGACACTAGATATCAACGGCGTAGATGCTTCACAAAAGCTGGCAATTCTTTCAAGCCTGATTCAGAATAAATGGGTTGACTATCATAAAATTTACACAAGGGGCATTCAAGAAATTAGCCTCACTGATATACTATTTGCTGAACGTATCAATCATCGGATTAAACTTATCTCTCACTTTGAAGGCGGTGAAAGTTCTTCTTTAATTTACACAGAGCCCGTTTTTGTGAATAATGAGCATCCGCTCTACAATGTGAATTTAGAAAATAACGCTGTCGCCTTCATTGGGGCATACTCAAGAAATCATCTTTTTGTAGGTAAAGGGGCTGGTGTTTTTCCTACAGCCTATTCGGTGTTGACTGATATTTTACGAATTTCACGATCTGTCAGGGATATAGACATGCAGGAAGAGCATGAACTCGTAGAAAGAGTGGAAGATATCAAAACACCCGTTTATTTGCGGGTATGCGTGCAAGATAAAGTGGGCATACTAGAGAAAGTTTTGAGCATTTTGAGCAGTCAAGGAATATCCGTTTCCTCGATAGCCCAAAAGGAAGTTGAAGTCACAGAACTCACAAATCATTTAGAGAATAAAATAGAAATTTTTATCATAACAAATAAATGCAAGAGAGAAAATGTGCTTACCGTTATGAGTTTACTTGATAAAGCAAAGGACATTGCAGAAAAGTCTGTTTATTTTGCCGTTCAGGAAAAAAAAAGATAATTTACTTGTTGTTCTGTGTATGTCCACTAAACAAGGGAACCGAATTCTAATTGGAGTTTATTTATGAAAATACGAACAACTGCTCCAGAAATGGATATTGAGTTTACAATTAGAATATTACACCAGCCAGGTATACTAGCTTCTATTTTATCAGAATTGGGGAAGACATCCGCCTTGGTGGGTGATATTTCAACAATTCATATCGGTAAAGTTTTTTCTCTGAGAAAGATCGTTATTTCACTATATGATGAAAATCATCTGAATGAAGTGGTTAATGTCATTGAAGGTCACAAGATGGTCAAACTTATCAAAAAAAATGATATTGTCTTTGAAAGACACAAAGAAGGAAAAATTCGCTCAAAAAGAGTTCGAGAGATCAAGACGAACACTGATTTGCGTTACATATATACACCGGGTGTTGCCAGAGTTTGCACTCTCATTCATGAAAATAAAGAAAAGGCAAAGGAATACACTTCCATCGGCAATAGCGTGGGTATTTTTACTAACGGTACCCGTGTACTTGGGCTAGGCGATATCGGTCCTGAGGCCAGCATGCCTGTTATGGAAGGTAAAGCCGTCATTTACGATCAATTTGTTGGTTTAAGTGCCACTCCTATTTTAATTCAAACAAAAGACCCCAAAGAGTTTGTTAAGACGGTTGTTAATGTTTCTCCCTCTTTTGGTGCAATTCATCTTGAAGATATCCGTATGCCTGATTGTTTTTATATTGAAGATGAACTGAAAAAGAGACTTAAAAAACCGGTCATGCATGATGACCAACATGGTACTGGTACGGTTACTCTAGCAGGGGTGATGACCCTTCTTCGACTTACTAAAAAGAGTCTCAAAGATAAAATAATGATCGCACAAGTTGGCCTAGGTGCTGCTGGTTTTGGGATTGCTAGTCTACTACATGATTGGGGTGCCAATGTAATTGGTGTTGATCCTAACGAAGATGCTCAGAAGCGATTTGTTGATTATGGAGGCAAAGTAGATAATTTAGGAAATGCTATCAAACATGCTTTGGTTGTTATCACTACAACGGGAGTGGTTGGTTTGATTCAACCTGAGATGATCCAAAAAGGGCAGATTATTTTGTCATTATCGAATCCTCAACCTGAAATTAAACCAGAAGAGGCTATTGCCGCTGGTGCCGCTTTTGCAGCTGATGGGAAAACAATCAACAACGCCCTTGCTTATCCGGGACTTTTCAAAGGTGCTTTAAATATTGGTGCCTATTCAATTTCTTCCGAAATGAAGATTAGAGCAGCTGAGGTAATTAGCAAATATGCAGAAGATGATGAACTGGTTCCGAGTCCTCTGCTTCCTTCTGTCCACTGTGATATTGTGGAAGAGATTGAAAAATTAAAAAAATAAATAATCAATAAAGCGATTATGAATCGTTTTGTGGGCCTTCTATTTTTACTTATTCTTTTCGCCCCTCGCAATGTGACGATACCTCTGGGCTCCAAGCTCAATTGGGATTCATTTGATTGGCAGGTAATTAAAACAGATTATTTTAATATTCATTATCCCAAAGGTTACGAAAATTTAGGTAAGATCGGTGCTCTCTATGCTGAAGAGGCCAATATTTTAATCTCCGAACAATTACAACATACGTTGCTACAGGTTATTCCTATTTTTATTTATCCATCACATATCTACTTTCAGCACACGAATATCGTACCTTTCCCCTTAGACGAGGGGATTGGAGGCTTCACTGATATTTTTAAAAGAAGAGTTGTTCTTCCTTTTCTGGGTAGCTATGATGAGTTTCGGCATGTTTTGACTCATGAAATCGTACATGCCTTTCAATATGACATTTTATATGGAACAGAAACACCTCTAAGTCCGTTTGGCCCTCCCCTTTGGTTAGTGGAAGGTATGGCTGAATATTTGTCAGTTGGTTGGGAAGAGACGGGGGAGCTTTTTGCACGGGATGCAATTTACACCGATACTCTACCCTCCATAGAAGAGCTGACTGCCCAAAGAGTAAGAAGTGGATACTCAATTTACAAAGGAGGACAGTCAGTGATGTTTTTTATTGATCAGGTTTATGGAATTTATAAAATTTCTGGGTTAATGCATGATATTCGGGATCACTCAAATTTAGAGAATGCTATTGAATCCACCTTTGGTGTCACTCTCAAAGAGTTTGACCAGGAATGGCGAATTTGGTTAAAAAGAAAATATGCGGATATCGTTCATAAAAATCTCATTGAAGAAGAAGTGTTGTTGCTTACAAAGCAAGAAGAAGATGGCAGTTACCTCAATCTAAAACCTGCAATCTCACCTGATGGTCAATATCTTGTCTATTTGAGCATTAGAAATTTTTTGCCAGCCATTATTTTAAAAAAAGTGGGATATCATAGAAAAAATCTTTCAAGCAAAACCCAAAACAAGAAAAAAATATCCAAAGAACTCCAGAAAAAAGAAACTATTTTAGTACAAGGAGGAAATAATCATACCTTCCATCAACTACATCTTTTGGATAATCGTATTAGCTTCTCTCCTGATTCTAAAAAAATTTTCTTTGCGATTAAAAGTAAAGGCAAAGATTTTCTGTGTCTTTTTAGTATTGATAAAAAAGAGATTATCAGTAAATGGGCACTCGCTTTAGATGTCATCAAAACACCTCAGCTATCTCCTGATGGGGAAAAAGCAGTTATGGTGGGTGTTGTGTCTGGTCAACCTGATATATATTATTTTGACCTTAAAACAGAAGTCTTGATACAAGTAACTTTTGATTTATTTGGCGAAAAAGACCCCGTATTCAATTTTGATAATACCCGTTTGCTCTTTTCAGGCAATCGAAACTCAGAAAATAATTTTGAAGAAACAAACTATCATATTTTTGAGATTATGCTTAATCGCGAAAAAGAAGTGAAACAAATTACTTTTGCAAGGGGTAAACAATTGTCGCCACAGTATTACCACAGGTATAAAAACCACAGAATTTTTTATACCTCAACACAAAACGGAACTTCCAATCTGTTTTTAAAAGATATTGGTGATACCTCAGCCTATCAGGTAACCGATCTAATCAGTGGCGTTTTTAATCCAACCATTGACCAAAAGGCCAAAGAGATTGTCTTTGGAGCTTTCTCAAAACAGGGTTATGACATAGCGATTACCCAAGCACCACAATCTCCTGATGAAATTAAATTACCAGAAGAGACTAAACTTCTTTTTAAAAAACACAAATACCCTATTTATTCAAAAGGGTTATCTAGCTTTACAATTGAATCGTATCAAGCTTATCTCAAGCCAGATCGTTTTTTCGTGAGTGCTTTTTATGACAATTTCAATGGTATATCGGGGGCATTTTATGGTTCGGCTACTGACTATTTGGGAGATCATAATATTTCTATTTATTTTGATTATCTGACGGCAGTGAATGGGTTCAACCTATATGCAAATTATGGATATCTAAAAGAAAGGGCGGACTTTTACTTGGGAGCGTATCGTGAGTCAAGTCATCTGTCTCCTTATCGTTTATTTTCGAGCGTTGAAAATTTTGATCTTTTATTTAATAATATATATGCTCGTACACAAAACTACACCAATTATGGTTTTCATTTTACCACAATCTATCCGTTTACCGCTTTTTGGTCTGGTGAATTCAGACTTCGATACGCAAGGCATGATGAAACTTTTAAAGCGATAGCGATAAGGCCTGCTATTTTTACCAACTTGAATCAATTATATGCTGGAGTTAGCTATGGCAATGTTCTTTACTCAATATTTGGCCCAATTCAAGGTCAATTATTTCGATATCAAGTAGAACAAAACATCAACCTATCAGGAAATGACTTTGTATTAAATCGCCAAGTCATTGAATACAGGGGATATTATAACTTTTTTGTTCGGTATGTGTTCGCCTTGAGAGCTTTTATAAGTGTGACTCTAGGACCTCAGGCTGAATTTTTTCCTGATTTTATCGGAGGTTTTGGAAGACTGCGGGGTTATGAACCTTTTAGCTTTCGTGGTACGAATACATTACTTACTTCTCTTGAGTTTCGATTTCCTGTTCTTGATGCCTTATTGTTGGGCTTTCCTGTTCAGTGGATATTCCCCGGTTTCTCGGGTGTTGTCTTCGCTGACTTCGGTACGACCTTCTATGATATAAGTGCTTTCCAAGGTTTTAACTCAACAGAAGGGAGACTACAAGACTTCAAATTGACGGTTGGCTTTGGCATACGGATACTTATTATACCCGGAATTTATCTCAAATTTGACTGGGGTGCACCGTGGGATTTCAAAGATATAAGCCCTCTCGAAACTAATTTTTCAATCGGAACACATTTCTAAACTTTTAAACCTCGGGGTCCTTCGTAAATTACACGAGGTCTAAAAAGACGATTATTTTGGTGCTGTTCAATGTGGTGTGCCACAAGACCAGCTGCACGAGAACATAAAAAAATAGGAGTGTACAAATCAATAGGAACACCAATCAAGTAGTAAAGTAGAGCAATGGGATAATCAGCATTAGGATAAAGTCCTTTCTGTTCAACAACTGTCTCTTCAATCGTCTGGTATATTTTATGGAGTTCTTCTCCGTTGTCTCTAAGATGCGTTAGGTTTTTAATGTAATCTTTTAGCAGATACGCCCTAGGATCATACTTTTTCATGTAAACTCGATGACCAAAACCCATAACCTTTTCTTTATTTTTCAACTTATTAAGGATGATCTCTTTAGCTTTGGTGGAACCTCCATTCTTGTAAATTTCCAAAAACATTTTAATGGCGGCTTCGTTGGCACCACCATGTAATGGACCCTTTAGTGAAGCGACAGCACTCGCCGTAGAAGCAAAAATATCTGATAGCGTAGATGCAACCACCCTTACAACAAATGTCGAGTTTGGCATTTCATGTTCTATATAGGCCGTCAATATTTTATCCAAAACATCGGCCTCGGTAGTGGTGGGTTTTCTACCTTTGATCATATAAAGAAAATTTTCGACATAGCTTAGAGAAGGGTCTGGTTTCACGAAATCCATGTTCTTGATGGCTCGATATGAGTTTACAGCAATGGTGGGTGCTTTTGAAAGTATCTTCATTGCTTTTACTGAGTTGCTTTTTTGTGAAGTATCCATAAGTGAGTCAGGGTTTTCATAACCCCCTAAAATTGATAGACCCGTTCTAAGCGCATCCATTACTGACATACTTTTGGGAAGAAGCTTAAACATCTCATACATCTCGTTGGGAAGATCTGCTTCGCAAACAAGCTCTTGACCAAAATCGACACCCCGTTTTGGATCGGGCAATTCTTCGTTGATGAGAAGATAAGCCACATCGGTATAATTCTTTGTTTTAATCAACTCAATTAAATCGTAACCTCTGACGATAATCTGCTCGATATCTGTATCAAGATAGGAGAGCTTGGTTATGGAAGCAATCACTCCGTCTAAACCTGGTTTGTATTCTTGTTGTTCATTCAATCGTTGTTCACTCCCTATTGCGTTTGATCTGTCTTCGCTCAAAAGCCAAACAGTCAATAGACTACGCAAGAATAACTTTAACTATGCAGAAATAGCTTTCTTCAGCGATTGAATGTAGTAGTCAAGTTCTTTTTTGTTCATTGGGTACGAAATAAAGCCGACTTCGTATGCGGAGGGAGCTGTGTAGATATTATTTTCGATAAGCCCCCAAAATACTTTCTTATAGATTTCACTTGATTTTCCCCAAATTTGTTCAGGTCTCCTTATTGCTGTTATTGTTCTGCTTGTGTTCCGATCAGTTATTGATAACCAGAAAATGGAACCCTCAATGACAAGAGAAACCCTAAAATCTAGTTTCTCAAAAAGGGGTATAATTTTCTCGTTAAATTCTCGCTTGAAATAATTTGATAAGTTTTCTAGGTGTGAATAAACATCTTCTTCAAGAAGGAAGGACAGTGTAGCCAGACCTGCTGACATGGCAATTGGATTTCCTGACAGGGTGCCTGCTTGATAGACATTTCCCTCGGGAGCTAGCTGAGACATCCATTGATTTTTACCAGCAACCGCCCCGATGGGCATTCCACCACCAATTATTTTTCCATAGGTAACTAAATCAGGCGTGAAGTTGTATTTACCAGAAAAGCCAGCGAAACCTAGACGAAACCCAGTGATTACTTCATCAAAGATTAGAAGAGCATGACCTTTTTTGCAAAGCTGCTCTATTCTTCTTAAATAGTCTTCGCGCTGGGGGAGTAAGCCACTGTTGGCAGGCAAAGACTCAATAATCACCGCGGCTATTTGACCCTGATATTCTTGAAAACATTTGTCAAGCGCCTCTTCATCATCAAGTGGTAAAACAAGAGTATCTTCTAAAATGGAGTGGGGTAGGCCTCCGCTATTGGAGGCCCTTTTCTTATTGGTAATGAGACCTGAGCCTGCCGAAACAAGCATTGCGTCAGTGTGTCCATGGTAACAACCATTAAATTTGATAATCATACTTTTTTGAGTCACCGCTCTACTCAATCGTATTGCAGTCATGACGGCTTCTGTTCCTGAGTTTACGAACCGAACCTTGTCGATGTGATCGATATTATTTACGATGAGTTCGGCGAGCCTAAGTTCGTTTTCAGTAATTGTTCCAAAAGAAGTTCCTCGTGAAGCTTGTCTGCGGATGCTCTTTATCACTTTGGGGTGGGCATGTCCGAGTATAAGAGGCCCCCAACTATTTAAAAAATCAAGATAGGAATTTTTATCAGCATCTTTGATATAACAACCCTTCCCTGATCTGAAGGCAATGGGAGTGCCCCCGACGTTTTTAAAGGTTCTCACGGGTGAGTTTACCCCACCTACTAGGTAGTTACACGATGCATTCCATATTTGATTTGATTTATTTTTATTCACAATGATTACTTTTTAAAAAAGGATTGACGTATCAACATAATATTTTTTATGAACGAGTAATCAAGGTTCTTTGCTCATTTTAATGAAAATTTCAAATATTCTCCGTTGTGCCTGCTTAGGCCATTTTATTCTATTTTCTTTTTGTTTGATAGTCCCTTCCCATGTCTTTTCTGATTTTATGCATCATTCTGATGTGGTGCGGAACGTCAAAAAAAAGTTTGCTGGGATTACCACCTACAAGGCAAGGTTTGTCATGCGTATCATTGATGGCAATAAAAACAAGTTATCAAGTGGCACTGTGTATTATAAACAAGCCGGCAAGGTCAATTTTTCGTTTAACAATCCTAACGGCGATAGAATTATATCAAATGGTAGCAAAATGTGGGTGTATATCCGAAGGCTCAATGCCGTTGGAGTACAAACGTTAAATAGTAATCAATCAAATATTTATAATTCTGGCAACTACGAAGGTCTAGTGCGCTTATTCCGTCGTTATCACTACCGCTTTGATAAAGCGGAACAACCGAGATATGTTTTAGGGGCCAGTCATTATGTGCTTGCTCTTGACGAAAAGGTTGATTCTGGAGGCTTCAGTAATATTACGCTCTATATTGATGCAACAGAAAAGCTAATTAAAAAAATGGTTGCGGTTTCTCGTAGTGGACGCAGAGTTGAATTAGAATTTAAAAATATTCAGCTTGGTGTTGAGTTGCCCAATCGTTTATTCACCTATAAAGTCGAGGGTAATATCAAGATTGTTGAAAATCCGCTGACTGTGAATTAGTTCGCGATGAGAGAAAACATTGGCCAAAGACTCAAGAAAGCCAGAGAATCCAAAGGTTTGTCGATTCAAAAAATTGTCGAAGAGACAAAGATATCGGCTAGAAACCTGACAGCACTTGAATCTGGGAACTTTGGTTTGTTCCCGAGCGAAACCTATGCTCTTGGTTTTTTAAGGCGTTATGCACGTTATTTAAATTTGGATGACAATACAATGATCCAAAGATATAGAAACGACCAAATGATGGCCATTGAAGCCCCTATTAAAGAGCTTACTCGAAAACCAGTCACAGTATTGGATCATTTAAAAAATCAAGTGAAATTTGTTTTGCTTGGCTTCATCGTTATTCTGCTTATTTTTGGCATTTATCAAGGATTTTTTAACGCAAGTCGGCAAGAGTTCTCTCTTGCAAGCTCCAGCCCTAATGTAAGTTTTAACATACGTGACCATCTCAAAGAATCTGGGAAGGTTCCCGAAGGGAAAACAGACTCAGTGAGTTTTGCTAATGGTGTTATTATATCATTGGTCAGCAAAAAAGAGGGGATCGCTTTTCTACTAGAAAGAAGTGAGATCTATGTCATACTTGAAGATTTGCAGTATGATAATTTAGAAAGTGATAATAATCAAGCCGACCTAGTAATCTATCCAGGTAAGAAAAAAATATCACTTAGTGAGGCAACCCCTTCCGTAGTTAACTTTCCTTGGCTTCCCAATAAATTTAAAATTTATATTTTGGGGTCCACTCCTAATAATATTAAAATAAAAGTTGAAAAACTGGGAAAAAATGAACTTTTTGATGAGAAATATTTAACAAGAAAAAATGTTGAAAACACTGAAGACACGAACGGTCAGATCATTAACCCCGATAATTTCACGATTGATTTAGTGGCTAAAACCATTCATGAAAATTATCTTGAGCTTTACGTCGACGGAAAGCAAGAGAAAAGGGGAATCATACCCGCAGGCGAGGTTCTTCATTTCAAGGCGAACCATAGCATCCAAATAAAAATTGGTGATGCTGGTGGCATTGATGTTATTATAAACGGAAAACCTCTGCAAAGAGGAAAGAAAGGCCAACAGGTAAATAAAATTATCCGCAAGGTAAAAGACCCATTGGAGCAATTGAAATACCGCCTTGAGATAAAAGACAGTTAGCCATTAAACTAATCATACCACCACTCCTTGAGGTAATGGGTTAAAACAACAGGATTTTCTAACGAATTTACATCATCGCAAGTGCCTTGAATGTCCTTACTAAAGACGAATAGGCTTCGGGCAACTTTATTATCTAAGAACCTTGTTTCTTGCTTAATTTCGATTGAATGTATAGGTAGCTCTTTGTCTGATGCCATGATAAAACCCCACTCTGCAAAAGAGGGCACATTTAAGTGGTAAGGGTATGTCTTGAAACCCGATTGAGAAATCGCATGTCGAATACACCAAAAGGAGCTTCGGGCGTGGAAAGGGCTTGTGGCTTGTGTGACGAAAACACCCCCCGAATGTAGCCTTTTCTGAACTAACTTATAAAATTCGTATGTGTAGAGTTTGGCCAAAGAGATTTGACTTGGGTCGGGTAAATCCGCAATAATAAGGTTAAAATTTTTACGGTTCCCTTTTGTATATCTCAAGAAAGTGAAGGCATCTTGTGTATGGAAACGCACTTTATCTGAGTTCAACGAATTTCGATTCAATTTCACTAGATGGTGATTCTTATGAGCCAACTTCACCACTTCTTTATCGAGTTCAACCAAATCAATCGATTTAACCTGAGGATATTTAAGAAGCTCACGAATAGCAAGCCCATCACCTCCTCCTAAAATTAAAATATAGCTTTTTTCTTGTAGAAGCTCCATAGGAATATGCACAAGAGATTCGTGATAACGGTATTCATCAATCGAGGAAAACTGTAAATTCCCGTTGAGATACATTCTCGTATCATTTTTATATTTTGTAAGAACAATTTTTTGATAAGGAGACCGTTTCATATATATAATCCTGTCTCTATAAAATTCACTACCCCATGAGTATATAAGAAGGTTCGCTGAAAAAATACCTGTTATCAAGATAGTAGTAACGAACATTGAAGCAATAAAAAATCGAGAGAATAGACTTTTGCTAATTTTACTCATTTCAAAACGAAAGATAAAAATATTAAGAAAGACAAGGCCGATGTTAATCAGACCAAAAATGAGAGAGGTCTTAAAGGTACCCAGAAGTGGAAATAACAGAAGAGGGAATAGCAGGGTAGCTATAAGAGCTCCTAAGTAATCAAGTGATAAAATATTTGAAATATTTGTTTTTATCGGGTAGTATCCCTTCATAAGTCTGAGAAGAAAAGGTATTTCTAGACCGACAAGCAAAGCAATCAGCGAGGTGAAAATAAATTTGTACAGATAGAAGGCTTCCGTGTAGGCAAAAACTAGATATAAAATAGGCACGCTGATGCCCCCTAAAAAACTCAGCAATAACTCTGCATTTAAAAAAGTAATGATAAGGTTTTTGTTAAAAAAACGAGAGACAAAAGAACCCACGCCCATAAAAGCCATATACAGACCTATGGTGATTGAAAACTGTGTTACGCTGTCTCCTTCGAAATAAGAAGCGGTGGTAGCGATTAAAAGCTCGTAGATCAGAGAGCAAAGGCCCGCAATAAAAATAGAAAATATTAAAGCGAATCGCTGGCTTTTCATGTATCCACGGATACATTCATTTGCCACCCCTCAAACCACCACCACGGCGGTAATTCCTCCCCCTATTCTGGCCAGAATCATATCGACGGCCATACATAGGGCTATACCAGAAAGGGGAATAGTAATAATACTGATGACCATACGTAGAATGTCTTTGTCTTTCATGTCCTGGGTAACCATAGGTCGACTTGGAAGAGGGGAAAAGAGAAAAGTATAACAGACCTAAAGCAATAGAAACACCAAGCAAAATCAGGGTATGCTTTTTTGATGCGCTCATTCTCATTTTTTTAATTGTTCCATGAGTAAACTCAGATCAAGTTACCTCAGTAAATTTCTTCAGACCTTTCTCTCATTTTATCATATGTTATAGCAATCAGTAGAATAAAAAGACCTGCCAAACCATGAGGAATTGGATTCCTTGTTTTTTTAGGTATGATTTTAATTTGAATTGGTTCAGTAACGTTAATTCCAGAAAGTTCCGTAGTGACTTTGATGTATATAGGACTGTCACGCATGACTACGTCAGAAAGGGCTCTATTCTCCTCTTCTTTGTAGTGTTCGCTCCAAGCACCATCTTCGTCTACGCCTGACTCGATACCCTCTTCGTAAAAAAACTCCTGCATAAACGAATATAGCTCCTCTTGTCTATAATTTAACAGAGTAAAAACGGCAACACAATAATCACCGTTCGATGAAAGAGATTGTCTCCCAATAATTGAATAAAGACTCCCTACGTTTCTGACCGCAATGGGGCCAAGCACACCTCCCGTGGGTGGCACAGAACCTTGAAATATGGCTGCAGTCTCATTAGCATCTTGTGAGCGAGAACAGGCTTGAGTACAAGCAGTGAAATTAAACAGCACAGCAAACGAAGCCAAAACCAACAAAAGAGAATATGGATTCTTTTTGGTATTGTCACTCATATTCTAGAAGTAATACAATTTTACTCAATTACTTAATAAAAACAAAAAATATGGCAGATATTCCCACCATAATGGAAAATTCTATTAAAGCAACAGCGATATTTTCATTTTTCCCAATTTCATGACCTAAATTAAGACGAAACAAAATAGCACGATCTAGAACAAGGCGAACAAGAGGCAATAAAATAAAACCCCCTAGTGCATAAAACAAGAATGAAGAAAGGTCTTGTACCCAACCCGAAAAGTTTCCCGAGATAGCAGCACTAAGAATTACTCCCAAAGCGATGACGTTGCCTGAGTAGGCAATTCCAACCGCAACATTATCTTTCTCAATTTCTTCAAAAACACGGTAGGGAGTGACCCACTCATAAATTTTCGCAAATGCAATGAGTAAAGCCTGACCCACAGAAAAGAAAACAAGGGAACTCAGCCAACCTCCACCCAAACCGTATACCGAACCAGCAGCGATGAGACTGGTGGCAAAATAAAGTCCACCTTGAGCAGAACCGATGCCTATATTTTTGTCAGTGGTCAATTCTTTATCTATTGAGTAATTTGAAAAAATAATTTTGTCGCTCAAAAATCGAGAAATTATCATAAAACATATTCCCAAGCCTGAGTAACTAGACACCGAGAGAATGTCTGCCCAAAGACCGTGAGATGGCCCACTAAGGGCAGCAACATACACCGCACTGACTCCCAACAAATAGCCAATGAGGCTGAGGGCGACAGGGGTGTTTTTATTTTGAACCAACTCTTTGTGAAGTTTATAAGAGCTTGTGAGTGCAAAAAGAACAAGACCCAAGGAAAAAACAAGTAAATACATAACGATAAAAACAAAGTCATTAATAAAGACTTCGGCTTTAGGCATGTTTTGTAAAATTGTTTCTATCATGCTAACATCTCTCTCCCGTTGTCTTAACCGGTTAAAGAATACACATCAATCTGAGATTCTTTAAGGGGTACCGAGAGAGATACTTGATACTCCCCTCCCCAGTTTTCAACAGAAATATATTTATCCCCTGCATTGTTTTCAAAATCCCAGTAATAAAACACTTCTGATGTTTCTTCATTGCCATTTTTCAAGAAAACAGCCTCATCTGAGTCTTCATAGTAATAGACTTCTCCTTTGTACGTAAGTTGCCCATCCTCTTCGTCGTCAATTCGATCAAGGTCACTCTTACTTAACCCTACTTCCCTAAGAGGGAAATCATCTAATTTTATCGTGATTTCAAGTTCATTATCATCTTCAATTTCGATCCATACTTTTTTAGAAGCAGTTTCGCCTTCAAGCTCAATCCATTTATAACCTTCTTGATCATAAATATGTCTACCAATGATATTTACATCGTAATCCTCCAGTTCAGAACCGACGTGACGCAGGTGAATGACACCACCGGTACGGACATTTTGTATCTCCATTTTATTTGAAAAATTTCCCCCCTGAGTAGCATCGTTTAAAACAGATTGATTTTGTTTGTATTTTTTGTATATCGTGAAAAAATACAATATAGAGGCCACAAACAAGATAAAACTTAAAACTGTTAACATTTTTCAAAATGCTATTTTGACTTTAGCTTCATTTTAGCTTTGAGTTCGTCTAAGGAACTTTGAGTTGAAACAGAAGAACCCAATATCTGATTAATTTCACTATCTATACTTTTAGGTGTGGACGCGATATCCACGTAGGCATCAGACAGTGCTTCTTCTTCGGTTGCTTTCTCCTTCATTTTTTCTAGCATGCCTAGGGTGCTGGATGAATCTACCTGAGAGAGTTGTTTATTGATTTTTTTCGTAGCATTTGCCACTTTATATCGAGCCCTCAACGTCTTTAGTTCATTTTCCCAGTTGTTAATTTGACTTCTCAATTCTTTTATTTGCATTTCTAACTTTTGAGTCATTGCATTATGCTTTGTTTCGTTTTGAGTCAAATCAAGAACTCTTTTCATGCTGTGATCTTTTCGTTGCAATGCCTCTCCTGCTAAACGATCAGCTTCTGATGGGTCTAGCCCACCTTGTTCAGCCCTTTGAAGCAGAAGCATGGCTTTTTTTTCATAGGAAGCCACAGCTTCTTTTTCCTTTTCGAGCTCTTGTTTGGAACGAATTCCTTGTGCCTTCACCTGAGCAAAACTTTCTAAGGCTGAATTCAAATCTTGCTTGAGATCACGAACCCCTTGTTCCGCCATTTTAATGGGGTTTTCTATTTTATCCAGTAAGGCATGTGTTTCTGACTTACCCCAAGTAAATACTCTTTTAAATACACTCATATCTATTCCATCCTTTTCTTAAAAAATTTAAACTCTTTAGATTGCGTCAAATCATTTACTTAGTGAACACCTCTAAGCGGCAAATTGGATGAGTTCATTCATGTGCTCCCCAATAGCCAGAGATAAAGCATCAATACTTGCCTCAATTTCGTTCAAATCAAGATTTTGTATTTGCAAGGTATCCCTAAATAGAATTTTTTTACCATCTTCATCAAGAACGAACGCACCATGCACAAGAGTTCGGTTCAATTGAAGAAGTTTTTTATAGATTGACACACCTTCTTTGGGTATCTCCACTAAAAATTGCTCAATTACCAAAATGGGCTCTTCGCAGTCAATAATAAGATTTTTAACTCCTCGACCCTCATCTTCTACAATCAAAATACCCTCCCCGGGAATTTCTTTGACAATATCAATACCAATGTCTAAGATATAGCCCTTCACTTTCTGAAAACTTTCTTGCATAGCACTCCCCTTATTATCAGTCAAACTAACGGTCTCAGGAGAAACCTAAGCCACTGTCCTTATTGTTGTCTGGTTGTCAATTCTTTTTTTGTAACTAGTCAAAAAGTGGGTGGAGGCTATGAGCTTGTGCGGGAACTAGGATTTTTCTTGCTTTTCTGTGTTCTTCTTTGATTATGTCTTATTATGAAACGATTTATGAAAAGTGATAGAGATCAAGTTATGCTGTTTTCGCATACTATAGCAGATAATTTAGAAGAAAATCACGAGGTTTATGCCTTTGCTGCCTTGTTAGATAAAATTCCTATGAAACCATTTCTTTCTAAGTACTCAAAAGAAGGGGGTCGGGCTTACCATCCGGTTATAATGCTGGGATGCCTTTTTTATGGCTTTCATCGTGGATGGAGAAGCAGCAGAGAATTACAAAAAGCCTGTGAAGAGAACGACGCCATGCGTTATTTAGTTGGTGGTCATAAAGTAAAGTTTCGGTCTATTGCTGAATTCCGTGTTAATTTTGGTAAAGAAATTGGCGAAGTTTTTAATTACTCTGTATCTTTGCTATCCCACAAAAAGAAAAATATTGGTACTGATGTTAAGGTAGATGGAACTAAAATCAAAGCCAGTGCTGCTGACGATCAAACATACAAAAAGTCAGATTTAGAGGAACGTAAAAGAGCTATACAGCAAGAGATCTTAGAGTATCTACGCTCAGGTAGAGAATTAGATATTGAGGAAGATAAACTATATGGTAAAGACAACAGTGGCTATGAGCTTAATCCTGAAGAGGTAGATACGATCATTGAGGAGTTTATTCGCTTACAAAAAGCGAGTGAAAAGGCAAAGAGAGAGTCATTAAAAACAGCAGAAGGAAAGCAAAGTGAACCAGCCGAGTTTTCTACATCTGTTGAAAAAGATTCTTCAGAAACTATAGAAGGTACACAGGATATAGAAGCTCTAAAAACAGGAGAAAAAGAAGTTGAGGTCTTTTTAGAAGATACAACTAATTCTCATGCTAACGAGCCAGAATTATTGATAAATGAAGACCAGGCTGCAGAAGATAATGATTCTGTTATGCTTAGGAAAGCTCAAAAGTATGTTACGATCAGTAAAAGTCTGGAAGAGAATCAAGAGTCTGCTTCTGATTCTAAAATAAATCTTACTGATCCAGATGCTAAATTCATGAAACGGAATGGTAAAATTTCTCAAAGCTACAACATTCAAGTTACCTCATCAGAAGGCTATATTTTGGCAGCTGACATTGCTGAAGCTAATTCAGAAAATGATTTAGAGCAATTAGCTCCTACCCTTTCTAAAGCTGAGTCAAACACAGGGACCAGTATACAGACAGCTTCTGCAGATTCGGGTTACTTTCATTCAAGTGGTTTGGAATACCTGGATTCAAAAGGGATCAATGGTTTTATACCTTCACCTGATCAGGTAGCCAAAGAAAGAAAAGGAGAAGGGGATTCAGGTTATGAAGCTCATCAGTTTAAATATGACGAGGATGATGATTCTTGGGTTTGCCCCGAGGGTAAAACCTTAGAATTTCATAATGAATCTGTGAAAGATAAAAAGAAATATACTCATTATCATGGTAAACCTCCTGACTGTGTCATTTGCCCTGCCAGAGAACAATGTTGTACGAGCGAAGAAGAGTTACGCAGAGGTTATCGCAAATTGTCAGTAGACTCTGGTTTTGCTTTAAAACATGAAATGATCAAGAAGATGAATTCAGAAGAAGCAAAGTCTTTCTATAAAAAGCGAGGTTCTGAAATTGAACCCATTTTTGGAATTTTGAAACAAGCCAAAAAGTTCAGAGAATTCTTGCTCAGAGGCAGTAAAAAGGTTCAAATAGAGGTAAAAATCGCAGCTACAGCATTTAATTTTGGCAAAATGGTACGAGAACAACTTGCATAAACTATAAATTCCTTGACATATTTGAAAAATGAGACTGACGCAGCAAATATCTCATAAAATGCACTGAAAAATCCTAGTTCCTGCACAAGCTCCTATGAGCTTGTGCAGGAACTAGGATTTTTCTTGCTTTTCTGTGTTCTTCTTTGTTTATGTCTTATTATGAAACGATTTATGAAAAGTGATAGAGATCAAGTTATGCTGTTTTCGCATACTATAGCAGACAATTTAGAAGAAAATCACGAGGTTTATGCCTTTGCTGCCTTGTTAGATAAAATTCCTATGAAACCATTTCTTTCTAAGTACTCAAAAGAAGGGGGTCGGGCTTACCATCCGGTTATAATGCTGGGATGCCTTTTTTATGGCTTTCATCGTGGATGGAGAAGCAGCAGAGAATTACAAAAAGCCTGTGAAGAGAACGACGCCATGCGTTATTTAGTTGGTGGTCATAAAGTAAAGTTTCGGTCTATTGCTGAATTCCGTGTTAATTTTGGTAAAGAAATTGGCGAAGTTTTTAATTACTCTGTATCTTTGCTATCCCATAAAAAGAAAAATATTGGTACTGATGTTAAGGTAGATGGAACTAAAATCAAAGCCAGTGCTGCTGACGATCAAACATACAAAAAGTCAGATTTAGAGGAACGTAAAAGAGCTATACAGCAAGAGATCTTAGAGTATCTACGCTCAGGTATGGAATTAGATATTGAGGAAGATAAACTATATGGTAAAGACAACAGTGGCTATGAGCTTAATCCTGAAGAGGTAGATTGCTTTAACCCCCTAAAACTGGACAGTCTTTTTCTTATTCTTTTAGATATTTCTCCTCATATTTTTGAGGTGTCACCCATCCTAAAGCTGAATGTGGCTTCATCGTATTATAAAGATGGATAAACCTGAAGATACTTTTTTGAGCTTCTTCAAAGTTTTGATATTCTGATAAATTAATTTCTTTATATTTAATTGTTTTATTCAATGATTCGGCATGAGCGTTTTCATACACATTACCACGACACATGGAAATATTGATTCTACTTTCTTCTAATAGAGCGATATACTCATTTGAGCAATATCTGACGTCAGCATCAGTATGATGGTAGTAATTTTGTAAATCTCCTATTTCTCTTTTAAGCGAAAGAAAGGCTGCTATGACCAGTTGGGTGTTATTTTTATCAGAAATGGCCGCTCCTACGATACGGCGACTCATAAGCCTCATGAGCAAAGCTAAATAGTGGTCTTTCGAATTAATATCAAAATAGGTTATATCGCCAACAATTACCTTGAAGGGATCAGCTTGCACACTTTTAATCAAATTGGGATATTTTCTGAAATTATGCTTAGATTGGGTAGTTTTTGGCTTCAAAAACACCTTTTTAGTGCATAAAAGTCTATTTTCTTTCATAATTCGGTAAACTCGCTTCTTATTTATTGTAAAGCCTCTATCTTTTAGAATTTGCGTCATCGAGATATAACCTACTTGGTTCAATTGATCACTAATTTCATGGATAGATTTTAGAATCGTTGAATCATCTTTCTTCTCCTTCGACTTATAATAATAAGTTGACTTTTCTAGTTTCATAACTCTGCAACTCCTTGTGATCCCAAATTCTGTGCTGAGGCTATTCTTGATAATTTCTCTTTTTGCCTGTATTCTTGAAGAAGTTTTTCCGTTTTTTTTAAAATCTGATTTTCTATCATTAAGTCAGATAAGGCCGATTCTAAATAGGAAATTTTTTTTCTCAATTCTAACTCAACCCCATTTTTATCTTCAAAGCCTTCGGAAACCAGCTGTCGCTTCCATCTCGATAAAGTTGCGACTGAAATCATCTCTCTCTTAGATATTTCTGCCGTGCTAGTCTGACCTGAAATCATCTCCAAAGCCAATCTCTCTTTTGCTTCCTTACTGTATCTTTGTCTTTTAATCATAGTTTTACCTCCTAAATTTGGTCGTGTCATATTTAATCAAAGTTTCTATTTGCGATGAATAATTCTTGTATAGACCACTTATGATTCGTCATTTCTGTAGCCATTGCTGGGGTGATTTGAATTGGTTTTCCTCCCTCATACTCAGCTAGACTTGAATGTGGAAGGCAGAAATTGTAATAATTAGCAACAAAAGAATTATGCCCCTGCATATATTTGAATTTTTTTGAAAAACCCTGACTTTTACGCTCTATTCTATGATTGTGTTGGCGAAGAGTCAAATTATTCCTTTCTACAGCAAAGGTGTTCATCTGATGACTTACTGAAGAGTTTGCAATATATTCATCTAGTAGCTTTTGATCACCAAAGATTAGAGATTTGTCAACTTCCTTACATCTCCCTTTTTCTATTCTCTTAATTATTTGCCCATAACATAGAGATTTGGGTGATTGAAGCTTTCTAGTCATTGAGTCAAATTTACCATAAACTGAAAGAATGGCATCACTATATCCCTCATATCCATCAGAAGTAATCAAGAATTTATCTTCCCTCTTTGGCTTACTTCTTGTTTTTACCTTGGTCAGTAACTTTCTAGCATTCACTGAGGTCCTCTTGCCTGTTATATGCGCTAAAATGAGCTTTTCTACAGGCAATACTGCAGTAAAAGTCCAGATATCCCCTATTTCATCACTTAATCGCTCAGTCTCTGATAGATTGTATTGTTTTTTAAAGACAAAACCCCAATGCTCGTCTAATTGAATTTCATTGAAAGACAGGTTTTTGTATATATTTTTTTTCAACTTTTAGTGAATCTTCACCTGCTGCTTTAACCCAAGCAAGAACTGTATCCTTGCTGATACCAAAGACTCTTCCGGTAGCTCTAATGCCACAGCCCTCAACTGTGTTTTGTAATACCCGAGTAATGGTTTCTTTGCTTTTCTTGCGACGAAAAAAAATAGTGCCTTTATTCTCTGAAAAGCATCTACCACAAGCGGTGCACTTTAAATAGGCTATTTGTTTGTACTTACCAGACATATAAGCAAAGCGCACATTTCCTTCATTTACCTTATGATACTTATGGCAGTCTGTATTTTGACAGCTAAAACCACTTGTATCAAAGGTATATTTTCTTTTGTTCATAATGAGACATAACCTTAATTTAAGGGAGATAAGTCAATTCCTTTTTTAATTGGAAACTTTGATTAAATATGACACGACCCTAAATTTAACACAATAAAGTGTCCAGTTTTAGGGGGTTAAACCAGAGATTTCACCCTAATTAATAATACTTGTAAATGAGACTTAAATAAATTTCGTGAGCCAAGATAAATGTTGGAAATCATACTAGAAAATAAAAAAAAAATATATCTTGTCTTTATAGGTTTAATTATACCTGCTTATACTTTAAATATCATCTATAGTGAAGGCTTTGATTTTCCTGATGAACACTACCAAATACTTGAGTTTGCTAAATATAAACTTGGAGAACAAGAAGCCTCCAGATTAGCATGGGAATTTCCGGCAAAAATGCGACCTGCGATCCAAGTATTCATTGCCTACGGGATGATAAAATTTACTCATTTTTTTTCGCTAAGTGATCAAACAGCTGTTTTATTTCTTAGATTACTTTCTGGAATTTTTGGGTTTTTTTGTTATTTACTTCTACTTTTCCAAAACTTCCCAAAAGTAAAAGATAAAAAAGTTGCATCCCTCTCACTCATATTCTGTCTCACAATTTGGTTTCTACCGTACTGTCAGGTTCGTTTTTCTAGTGAAAACTGGTCTGCTATTTTCTTTTGGTTGGCATTCTATTTAACTCTTCACGAGAAACACACATTATTTAAATTATTGATGACAGGCTCATTTTTAGGCCTCAGCTTTCAATTTCGATATCAAATGGGCTTTTGCATTATCGGACTATTTTTGTGGCTCTGGATTATTCGCGAGCGATTTAAGGTTACAAAAATAACCATTGTACCTTTTCTATCAATGAGTGTAATGATTATATTTGTCACTTGCTATATAGACAGCTGGCTATATGGGGAGCTTGTTATCACTCCATATAATTATTTTTATCAAAACATAATATTAGGCCAATCGGCAAATTTTACAAACCACCATAATGACACATTGATATTCTATTTCTTAAAAGGGGCAGAAGCTTTTATATTGCCATTCGGATTATTTTTCTTGGCTACAATTGTTGGTTTTTTCTACTTAAAACCAAAAAACCCGTTCACATGGGTTATTCTCCCTTTTTTCTTCATCCATTTATTTATTTCAAATAAGCAGCTAAGGTTTATGTACCCACTGATTTATGTTCTACCACTCATGATTATCCATAGTCTTCAAGTCTTACTTGAAGACTATGGAAGTAAATGTAGATATATTTTTAATCGTAAATGGTTTCACATAAGTCTAAAAATATTTTTTTTTACTAATATAGTCATTCTTTTTAGTCGAGCAACCTACCCAGCATTCCCAAAGTTGATTGACATGAATTTTTTGAACGAAAATTTACATCAAAAGTTTCAAGATCGAACAGCCCACCTTATTTCAATACATCCATCTGGCCTTTATCGTTGGTGGCTTCCATCCCAGAGTATTTACCGGCCAAAAAATTTAATAGAAATTTATCTATCAGATAAAGAAGTAGGCCTGCATATAAAAAAACAAATTAAAGAATTTCAAGAAAAAAAAATAAACTCTTTCTATCTCTATTTTTCACACACTCGCTTCTATCACGGTCTTCCTCCCTTCCCAAAGTCTTTACAAGCAATCGAAAAAAAATGTGATTACCTCTTTAACAGGTTAGAGAACAAACGAATTAAGTATAATATTTATCGTCTTATTCGTCAAAAAAACACACTCCAATCAATATATTTTTGTAAAATTTAGCAACTTATTTGAAATAAATAAATGAATACTGCAAGAAAAAGTCTGATCGTTTTCATACAGTGTTTTATTTTTTTTGTAGGGCTATATATTTTTAAAAAATATGACAATGAACTATTCCTACAGATCAATCCTAATTCAAAAAATTTTTTTTCATATTTATTTATTTTTTTTACAACGATGACGGATGGAATCATTGTTCTTCTAACGATGTCTCTTCTCTACCGTTTTCGAAAAGAATATTTCTTACCGGCTACCATTGCCCTCATGATTGCTGGAGTCTTGGTTTATATTCTTAAAGAATACTTTGCTGTTTCTAGGCCAGCTCATCATTTCAATGCAAGCGAAATGACTTTGCTAGGTAGAAATTTGCGCAGTTACTCATTTCCCTCCGGTCACGCGGTATCTGCTATGATACTCGCTCTCTATCTAAGAGGCAATTCACCACGCCTATTTTTTTATTTAATGCTAGGTGGCTTCTGTGGCTTATCAAGAGTTTTAGTTGGTGTTCACTTTCCCTCCGACGTTTGGGCAGGCTGTTGGCTAGGGTACTACGTCACAAAAATAAGTTTTTTAGGCTTTCAAAATAATCAAGTTCTAAAGAAAATAAACCAAGGTATATATCTTTTTTATCTCTCCACTATTATTGGACTCGTTGTAACAATAGGATATCTTTTTTTTCATGACTTCAGATATAAAGAAATTGACCATGTTATGATCCCTTTCATTCTTTTTTGCGGAGGCTTTCTTTTATTTGCATTGCTGAAACAGCTAACTAAGAGAAGATAACACGTTAGCCATTTTTAAAGAACAATGAACCACACAGGTAAGGATACAATATCACAAAATGAAGTATAAATTGTTCGGAGTAGTTTTGGTAGTGCTAATCAGCATCAGTTCTTTTTATTTTGAATGGCTGAGCTATGTAGCTCATCATGCCCAAAATCATATCAAAAACTTACGAAGTAGCTATCCTATTCGTGAAGCACTCCATAAAGACTTGAAACTCCCGAAAGAAAGTCGACGAAAATTAAAACTCATTGAATCAGTCAAGGTCTACGGAAAAAAAATTTATCATTTGCAAAACGCAGAAGTTTATGAGAGTTTTGTAAAAATTGATAGAGAAATTTTAGGAAAAAATCTCATTGTTGCCGAGCCCTTAAAACTGAAACTAAAAAAGTTTTATTTCCCCTTCATAGGAGAATTTGGCTATCTAGGTTTTTTTGACTTCACTTTATTAGAGGAATTTAAGAAGAAATATCTTAATCAAGAGTTTGACGTATACACATCGGACATTGCCGCTTTCACCTACTTAACTTATTTTAAGGATCCTATTTTCTCGACATATTTACATTTCTCAGATTATCAAATAATAGCTCTGGTACTCCATGAGATGGCACACATCAGGCTTTATTTTCGAAATGATACTAATTTTTCTGAGTCAATTGCTTCTTTCATCGAGAATTACGCTGCAGAAAGCTATACGAAAAACATATTGAGCCAAGAGGTCATCCCAGCCAACAAACAACAGCTTAAAAAAGAATATACTAAATTTAATAGTCTAATTGCAATCACTAAAAATAAGCTGAATATAATTTTCAACTCTAAGTTGACTGTTAAAGAGAAGAAAACTCAAAAATTAGAAATTTACAGGAGATTTAAAGCACAACTAAGCAA
>CBDBLF010000031.1:0-4074 GCA_965206985.1 Spirochaetota bacterium
CCTTTGTGTTTGCCAGATCAAAAGTAAAGATCTTTGCAGTCCTTTACTTCAAGGTACAATAGCAAGACCAACAAATCAGAGTCTTCCTCATTGATGGTTGTTGACCTGTATTATAAGATTGTAAAGGCTGCTTTCACAATATCTACATCTATTTCTCCTTCAGCATGGCTGACATGACCTTTCTGTCTGAAGTTATCTCCAATTAAGTGGATAAAGGCCTGTTTGTTTTTATTACTGTTTTTTTAATTATTTTATATTGATGCCTTCAGCTCCTTTTTGACCAATCTTGACTTTATCTTCAGTCTCAGAGCAGAATAATCTTTCTGATATAAGGGCCTAGATCCTTGACTGGAACTGATTTTAAGACTCATTTCTATTTTCCACATTAGGAAAAGGACAATAAAAATGACTTATGTGCAATCACCTATACTGAAGATATTGGTGATTTTATGCAAATCCTTTTGTTCAAGGTTAAAACTAATGGCAACATATGATTTTTATACTTAATTTACTATTAGTGCCTAATCATAATAATCTCTCCCACCATTTTTAAAAGATAATTTTTAGACACTATTAAAAAGAGAGGCAAAACAGAAAATTTCCCAATTTAGTTCAAAGAAAAAATCTTTTTCATAAAAAGATGAGAAGGGATTGGAACTCTAGGTGCAGCCTCAATCCAAGATACTAAATCCTGAATTCATTTTTTACTCTTTTTTTCTTCTTCCTGTTTTACAGTATATAATTAACTTTTATTATCCTTGCTGAAGGTAGACCATGAGCTCTACTGTGCATGCAACACCAACCCCTGCAAGTTTTCTAGTTTTTTTTTTCTTTCTCCACTTTTTTCATCCTTACCATATATTCAATACAGTTGTTTCCATTAGTCAAGCCTGAAGTGGCCATGCAACCACTACACAACCACCTGTCCACTCTAGAAAACCAGGAACATGTATTTCATTAACCATAAACCAATTTACCTTTTTCTTTAAATTTTTTAAAGATAAAAATCCCTGGCTTCCTTGCTATTTTGCAGTATCCATTGTAATGTTATTTATAAGGAATATTTGCATGTCAAAACAACTCTAATATACTACTTACTGCTGGGCTAATCTCTCTCTTTTTTGCCAACTGGAATCTTTCAGTTTGAATTTAAGTTTGGTTTAGTGAACATTTTGGAATTGAAACAATGCCACAACACTAGAATACTGCACACTACCTACTAATTTCCACTCTCTTTTTGAAGATCATGCAATGAACTGGCATATAAAAAAGGTTACAGGCAAAACTTGATTTTCTCTTTTTTTCTGGATTCTTTTTCAGTACAGGGCTCCTATTAGTTAGACTGAAATTTCACATTTTTGTCCTGTTTAGCCTGGCACAAACACAATAAGTCAATTCAAAAATAACTAATCAAACCATGCCAGGTAGAGCATGATTATAGTTCTTTGGATACAAATGTTTGCATTATAGCTTCAAAATTGAAGGAGTGTATAGGGAACAAGCATGGATAAAGTACTGTAGCCATCTTTTTGTATGTAATATTTATACCTTTTTAAAAAATATGTTCTTCCTCAGACTTTATACTACAAAAAAGCAGTTTGAAACATTTTCTTTCTATTTGTTTGGGGTTAGCACCTTTTTGTTTTCTTTATATTTTGACCCTACTACAATGTAAGTCCATGAAGAGGAGGCTAGGAAGGAAAAAAATGAATATGAATAAAAACTTCAGAACTACACTGCAACAGCTAAAGCAACATAGGAAGATACCCTCATTAAAAGTTGCATTACTTCTAAGATCTTAAAAAGGTTAATATACTATGTAACCATACAGCACATACGCAAGAAGATCTCAACCACCCAATTTAGATTCCTTAAAGGCCGATCTACTTTTCAGCAGCTAATGATCTTTATGTCAAGAGTTTTCAATTTTACATCATGCAAGGACAAAAACTGATGCCATTTATTTAGACTTCAGAAAGGTATTGGATAGCGTGAGCAATAATTATATCCTGCATAAATTCTGGTCAATTGGCATTCAAGGCAATATGTGGAATTGGTTCAAGGCATATCAGACGTCAAGGAAGCAATGAGTAGCCATTAATAACCATGTTTCTAACTTCCTGTCTGTGCTCTCTAGTGTCCCACAAGGAAGCATACTTGGACCAATGCTATTCTTAGTATTCATAAACAATCTCCCCCTCACTGCAAGTCGATCCTCAATATTGTCGTTTTCCGATGACACTAAGTACATGAAGCAATAAAAACAGTGGCTGGTAGTAGTGATCTCCAGCTTGACCTAGACTTTCTAACATTGTGGAGTAAGAAATGGAGCCTGGGGTTTAATGAGACCAAATGTGTACATCTGAACTTTGCTTCTTGCAAAAGCCAGATGGCATTCACCTACACTCTAATTGGAAAACCCATCTCCATCGAGGAATCCCACAGAGATTTAGGTGTAATCATTTTTGTAATCTCTCTTGGAATGATCACTACAGCCATGTGACACTAAGGTTGTAGTGATCATTGCCAACTTTTCCTTCAGATGCTTCTGTAGATTCCAAGAGAACTCTCTACATAACACTTGGAAAACCAATCCTTACTTATTGTTCTCCCTTCTGGAGACCTACTATTAAAATATCAGGGATAAAGAAGTTGGAAACTGTCCAAAGACGTGCAAAAAATTTTTTTCTTGGAGACTATAAGTCAAACAATAGGAATAGACTTCTTGCTCTGAGACTACTACCTTTGATAATGACTTATGAAATAAATGGCATTCTTTTCTTTGTTAATCAATGGCAATCAACATCTGAGCACTTTGACATTTGACAATACCTGTGCCTCTGTAATAGCAATACAAGATTGAATCACAATAAATTAAAGTCAACATATCCATCCAATAAATCAATCAGGAGCCATTTCTTCAAGAGATTTCCTAGGCTGTGGAATGTTTTGCCAGCTCTGGACATAACATCTAACAATATGGCTATCAAGAAGCAACTGAGGCGTCTATTTCAATCCAACTTCTCTGGTAATTTCTATCCATTGAATCCTTGTACCTACCACTATCTGTGGCCTTATTCACAATGCTCTTGCACCCCATCACCCCAACTATTAAATATTTCACTTAAATATTCATTTACTATATTTAATAACTTATATGGATACTAGGCATGACTCCTAGTAGTACTTCAGCTCAGTTTTGTCCTCATCATTTGAACTCAATCATGTAATATATATATATATATATATATCACCTGTATCACAACTGTGCTGTAAAGTCATAATAATTATAATTAAGAATGAGTTACCTTATTCTCCCCCCCCCCCCCCCCCCCCCCCACTATTTGCTGGCTACCAACAGCAGAACACCGCACTAACAAGTATAGAGCTGATAAAAATTCTTGAACAAGAGTATCCAGCTATAGCAGTAGCTAGCATGTAGCTAGCTACATAAACTAACAGAAGTTTCAACAATTATGCAGCCAGAGGACAACACTCTTACCTCCTGTAAAGTAAGATGTTGAATTTTGAGAGCATCAAAGTTTGATTTACGCCTAGCAGCTCTCATTTCCTGGTCTCTCAGAGCAGCCTCAAAGGTGCTAGCAGCACCCCCCTTCTCTGTACAGGAGGCATTCATTTTGGGGGAAGTGTATGTTTGCGGGGTGTTGTCATGCCAGCGGAGGTGGAGCACACAGGGGTTAAAAAATAATAATAATAAAAAAATAAATAAATTGAAAAAAATATTTTTTCCAAATATTTTTTCCAAAAATTTTGGCAGCGGTGGGATTCGAACCCACGCCATCGAAATGACTGGTGCCTTAAACCAGCGCCTTAGACCGCTCGGCCACGCTACCAAGTACGAATTGATGCACTTACGTAACTGCAGTCATTTCTGTAGCCCAGAGTATTATATGCCAACTTAAATGGTGTTATACTCTCTGCAGGCCCAATGGAACCTCCCATTGAGGGTGTGTAATAGTAAAGGTTTTTCTTTTGAATATTTCAATTAATATTGTATCTGACGTATCTTATGGGATTTCTCTCTGGAAAATGGCCTCTCGTGAGTGCACAGCA
>CBDBLF010000032.1:0-39087 GCA_965206985.1 Spirochaetota bacterium
CTCTGTAGGCCAGGTCGTCTATTCCCCGATAGCTCAGCTGGTAGAGCAGTTGGCTGTTAACCAATTTGTCGCAGGTTCGAGTCCTGCTCGGGGAGCCATTTTCTATCTTAAAAGGTGGTGGGTATTAATGTATTTGGTATTTTTGAGTTTGTTGCTTCTTTTTCACTGTGGGCTTGATAATCAAGTCTTAGCCACTTATTTGGGCGGCGAAATTAAAAGGCAAGAAATGAGAGAGATTATAGCGTGGTATAATCTTGAAGATAATATGAAAGATATTGTCTCTCAGAAAGTATTGGTTAAACAAATGGTAGTAACACGCATATTATCAAAAAAAGCAAGAAAAATGGGGTTCCACAAATCAGCTTTGATAGCAAAATACACTCAACTTACGAAAAAAAGATCTTTGGCGAGAATTTTACTGACTCGTTGGAGAAAAGAAGAAGAAAAGAAGCCTGAAAAGTTATATCAGACAGAATCAATTATTTTAATGAATACAGCGAATGATAATAATGATAATTCAGAGAATAAACCTAAAGAAAAAATGCAATTATTAGAATTCATGAAAAAAGTCAGTGAAAAGGTCGTAAATGGCGAGCTTAATTTTAAAAAATCACCCAATTATGCAAGTAGACATAATAAAATCATTAAATATTTTGATCTCGAGTATTTACCAATGAACGCAATGGAAAATACCTATCAAAAAATAATATCTCAATTGGAGAAAACAGAAAAGGAATTTTCTGAACCTATAAGCAACCCTTATGGCTGGCAATTGATACATCTCAATGATATCGTTTCTGTTGCGAAAGATAATTTTGATAAATATTTTAAGCAAGTAGGCACTCCAAACTTGGGGAAGCAATATTGGAACCGCACCCTGAAGTTTCGCAATATTGCATGGAAAAAGCAACTGTTAAAAAAGTATGGCATTAATGACAAGAGTCCACCTGCGTTACCCATTCATTGGCAAAAAAACAAGTTTCTCTTTAAAAATGAGAAATTTGTGATGCTTGGGAAAGATTTTGATTTGTTTCGTGAAATGCAATTAAGGTTAGTGAAGCGGGAGAATGACTCATTTTCAAATAAGAACCAAACTCATCAATTATTTGAGCATTTTTTAGAGCTTGTGATTTTCTCAAGTGAAGCGGAAAGGAAACGACTTGATCAAACTGGTGAGTTCAAACGTCTCAAAATATGGGAAAAAAATAATTGGCTGGTTAAAGAATATGTCAAAAAAAATTGGTCTGCCGAAAAGTCTTCTAAAGGCAAGAAAGATATTCAAAAGTTTAAAAAAGAGCGAGAAGAGAAAGAGAAAGTTCTTTTAAGGCAACATAATTTTCAAATTATGGACAATAATTTTCAAATAAATTTTATTTAGAAAAATAGTGTTCAAAAATGTCCAATAATATACATCCCAACGCAGAGGAAGTGACGCTTCTATCTTCTGATATTGAATTTTCTGGCAATTTAGAGCTTGAACACAAACTAGAAATTAAAGGTTTTTTTGAAGGAAAAATCAACGCTAAAGGGTCAATTCATCTTTTTTCCAGTGCGGTGCTCAAAGCTGATATTAACGTTGGTTCCATTCGTGTTGAAGGTCAACTACAGGGTACTGTCAAAGGTGCTAATTTAGTTCACATTCAGCCAAGTGCACGAGTGAAGGCCGATATTCACTGCAAAGAAATACAAATTGATAGAAAAGCTCGTGTCGATGGTATCATCTTGATGGAACAACTCAATAAATAACAAATCAGGATATCACACTTCGTTGATTAGTTCTGACCAAACCTTTTCACCTGTGAGTTGGCTAGAGTCTCTCATTCCAAAGTGTAGCGATATTCAGAAGTCGATTCTATCTGATTGGTTCCAACGGGTGTGCGTGCACACTTCTGAGTGGAATCTCCCCAGAGAGTCATTAGACGAAACTTTAAAAAAAAAAATATTTTATTATTTTTTTCCCCATTATACGACAATGCGCTCACCTTTTGAGCTTCCTGATATCAAGAAAGCAGTTGCTATTCTTAAAGACGCCTATAAAAATAAAAATCAAACTATTGTTTTCTATGGAGACCGTGATGCTGACGGAATTTCTTCTTTGGCAATTTTATATTTATTTTTTCGTGACCAGTTAAAGTATCCTAGAGAAGAACTAATTTCTCTAACACCACGAGAAGATGATAAATATGGAATTACCGAACAAGTTGTGGATAGAATTCTCGACAAAAAACCTGATATACTCATCACATTAGATTGTGGTTCTTCTAATCATAAAGAAATTGATTATCTCCTCAAAAGATACCACAAACCCAGCTTAAAAATTATAATTATTGATCATCATTTCATACCAAACAATGAGCAAGATTATCCAAATGTGGAAGCCTTTATTAACCCCAAGAAGTGTCCGCTGGGAGACCCTAATCGAGAACTTTGCACAGCTGGTTTGGCTTATAAATTGATTTGGGCATTGACTTATTCATTTACAAGTGAATACGAAAAGTTATATGAAATTTCTGGTTTTCATTCTGATGGAGCTCCTATTTATTTTAAAAACTTAGTTCAAGATTTTGACCAAAAACAAAAAAAAGTACAAAATATTACTCTGGATAACCAAACAGAAGTTGAAGAAAATAAATCTATTTCTCAAGGAGAACATTGCTCAATTCAATTACTACCTCTCTGGAATCATACAGTCGCTTCCCATTCTTTTTTTGCTCAAATACAGTCTTTTGTAGATACTGTGGGGTTCTCATTAAGCACTGAAGATCAGTCTCGTTTTTTGTTTCAAACAAATTTACAAAACACTTGGGCGAAAACACGAAATTACCTTGTTTTTGCTGCAATTGGTAGCATTGCTGACATGGTTCCTCTAATTGATGATAATCGAGTTATCGTGAAAGAAGGCCTCAGTCTCGTGAACCAAAATTTTAAAGTCGGGCGACCCTTACACCCATCTCTTCAGGGTGTGCTTTCTCTTGTTCGTCTTCTGTTTTCGCAACAGAATAAAATTGGAGAAGAAGATTTTGTCTTTTCTATTTGCCCCGCAATCAATTCCGCAGGCAGGTTAGGTCAACCTAATGTTGCTTTCGATAGCCTTATTGAAAGTGATCGCCTTCTTGCGGTAAAAAAAGCCTCTGAGCTAAAGAAGCTTAACGAAAAGAGAAAAAAAATATCGAAGAGTATCACCGAAGAGATTATACTCCGCTTGAGTAATACAATTGATAAGAAAAATATTTTAATTGTATATGACCCCCAAATACACCGAGGTATTTCAGGGCTGATTGCAAACCATTTATGTGAACACTTCAATAAACCTGCACTCGTCTTAGTTGATGACGGTGACTCTATTCGTGGCTCTATACGCTCTTCACAAAATCAAGATGTGTTTTCTTTTCTTGCAAAACTTGAACATTTTTTCATTCAATTTGGAGGTCACAAGCAGGCAGCGGGGTTTTCACTAGAGAGTGGTCAAAGAGAAGCCTTCACTCAAGAGGCAGAAAAACTCAGTAAAAGTTTTTTTGTAGAAACACTAGAGGTTGAGCAACAAAATAAAAATAACATTGTTCATAACGAGGACTTTCAAGCCATTCCTATATATGATTATGAGATCAATGCCTCACTTTGGAAAGAATGTCGCTTTTTTGCTCCCTTTGGCAAGAATAACCCGACTCCTGTATTCGCCATTAAGCTGACTAAACCAATCGAGTACGAAAACTTAGGTAAAACAGGCGATCATGTGAAAATAAAATTTCTTGCTCTCACCAATGACCTCATTGAAGGAGTTTGGTTTTTCCACAAAGGAGAAATTAAAAAACTAAATCAAAATCATTCTACGGAACAAGAGTCACAAAAAATTCTCTTAGCAGAGCCGAGCATCAATACATGGAGGGGACGCACGATATACCGCCTCAAAATTACGCAACTCTTGTTTCTAAAAGTATGATGATAATTCATAGAATGTAGCGTAAGACACCCCAAAGGCTGGGAAGGGACTCGTCTTGAGTAACATTTTGCATAAAAAAAGACAAAAGCATGCCAAAACCGACCCAAACCATAAAATCGGGTGTCTTTTTCTTGACCTCTATTGCAAGCCAGAAAAATAGGGAGTGGAATATCATTTTATTGAACCTTCAAACTTTTTGAAGGTTATTCCTGTTGGAAACAGGCAAAAGAAAACACAAGATGCCACTCTCTAAAAAAGTTGCATATTCTTCATTATTTTTTTTTTTGTTACGTGTCGTCCTCCGTCGGAAAGGGAAAACTACTTAGTAAGAAAATTGACTCTGTTTCTGTAATTGGCTTAGAAAGAACCGACGCGGGTTTTCTGTCTCAATTTATAAAAACACAAAAAGGAAAGGTTTTTAAAAAAGATATTTTTGAAAAAGATGTCCAGCGACTGAAGAATCTTAAAATCTTCCATCATGTTAACTATCAAATCAAAGAATTAGACGATGATACTATACAGATTATCATCGAAGTTGAAGAAAAGCTTACGATACTTCCCGTCTTGACAGGTGGTTTTATCAATGATATTTTTTGGATTCAACCGGGGCTTATTGATTTTCATTTTCTTGGAAATCAATCAATATTAAGCATTCTCTATCGATATTATCAAAGGCATTCTCTCCAAGGGTTCTACAAGAACCGTTTCTTGTTTAATGAACACTGGGGATTTTCACTAGAAATCGCGTATTTAGCCACCATAGAACCAATTGATATATTTGGATTTAACTCAATCAGCCTCTACAATGTAGATATTATTAAAATCAACCCAACCATTCATTATAATCTGTCGCTTTATCAAACTCTTCAGTTTACTATGGGATATCTCAGAGAATTATATCTAAAAGTTAGCCCCAATACTTTTGGTCCAGATCTTTATCAACAAGATAAACTCCTTTTAAAAGTGGACTACAATTTTGATAAGATCAACTACTACAAAGAGCTTCATAAAGGTCCCTCAAACTTTCTTATTTTGGAGGCTGTCTATGACATACCCAAACAATTTGACTTTTTCAAAATTTATAATGAGTATAGACATTTTTTTCAATTTTTTGAAAATGGTACACTTGCCTTGCGTAATCGCTTTGGCATATCTAGTAATTTTACGTCAATCTACCCGCCCTTCGTAATTGATACTTTTTTTAATGTTCGGGGGGCAGGCAACCGAACTCACCGAGGTTATATTGAAAACACGATTAACTTGGAATATCGTCATCTCTTCCCAGTTATTTCGTGGTTATCCGTGCAAATGGTATGCTTTTCTGATAATGCACTATTGCTCTCTAGGAGGAATCAAATTCTTTTTTTCACCTATGCAGGAGGTGGAGTTCGCATTATATTGCCTAAGATATATCGCGGAATTGTGGCATTTGACTATGCAGTCAACCTACAAAATAAACGGAAGCATGGCTTTTTGCTCAAAATTGGTCAATATTTCTGAATTTTCTGATCATCTCTTTATAAAGAAAACCTTATAATTGGTAATGAGATATCGCACTCCGGATATGAGAGTGAGTATGGTCACAAAGAGCATTAAAAAATAAGGAACTGATTCTGCAAAATTTTTCTCGATTATATTCTTTTCAGCATCTTCAGTGGATAAAAGTGATATCGCTTCAACAAGACTCCTCAAAGCAGTTTGACCGTGGGTTTTACCCCCACTACTTTTGGCTTCTCGAAAGGTCTCTTGAATATCTTGACGATAAGAGCGAACTGAGAATATGGATAAAATGATCAAGATGGAGATCATTTGAAAAGCCGTTTTCGCTTTTGCAAAAGAGGATGTCTTGATTGGTATCCCCTCCTTTTGGGCCAGCATGCGAATTAACGTAATCAATAGATCACGACTGGCAATGGCAACGACCATCCACACTGGAATTTGGTTATCTAAATAAACAAATGCTGAAAGAGCGGCAATTACTAAAACCTTATCAGCCAATGGGTCGAGCATTTTACCAAATTCACTCTCCGCAGACAATTTTCTCGCTAAATAACCATCAAAAAAGTCCGTAATTGAGGAAAATATGAAGATGCCAAATGCCACCAATTTATAGTACCCTTCATCTTGAATCAGACAATAGAGAAAAAAAGGTACCAACAGTATTCGTAAAACTGTTAAAATATTAGGTATTTTCTTTTTCACGTATCTAAAAAACTCTTGGAGGGGGAGACGGTTGTGACATCAGGCCATGAGCCCTTTTGAAAATAATTAGCTCCTAGAGAGGCAACCATTGCACCGTTGTCAGTGCAAAATTGGATGGGAGGCACGACCAATTGTACTCCTATTTTAGTCAGCATTACCTCAAGGGAACTTCGCAGAGTCTTGTTCGCCATAACACCTCCTGCTGCAACAACATATGAAATCTTGTGAGTCTCTCTGTAGATAGAAATCGCCCTTTTTGTATTTCTAACCAAAAGTTGAATCAGGCGTTCTTGAAAATAATATGCCAAAGCATCAGGGTCATAATTCTCTTTTTTTAGAAGGTAGATCAATGCTGTTTTTATCCCACTAAACGAAAAGTCAAATTGATTTTTTTTTTGATTTTTTAATATTTCAGGAAGTGGGTTTCCCATCATTAATTCCTCATGAGATAATTTTTTTTCTAGCGACTGTTGATAAAAGCAATTTGCCCTTTCTTCAATATGAGGTCCTCCGGGGTAGGGTAAACCCAAAGCAATTGCCGCTTTGTCAAGAGCTTCGCCACAAGCATCATCCAGTGTTTCAGAGATTTTTTCAATTTTTCCTAAGTCATTGATTAAATAGAGTGCTGAGTTCCCCCCCGATACAAGCAAACCAATAAATGGATAAGCAGGGATTGGTCTCGCAAGCTGAGTTGCGTATATGTGTGCCTCTAGGTGGTGAATGGGAATCAAAGGAATATCAAATTTCATCGTAATCGCAAGGGCCGCGTGATAGCCCATAAGTAGACAACCAACGAGACCGGGCCTTACTGTTACCGCAACATAATTGATTTTATGTCCAGTAGCCAAGGTCTGTTGAATCATAAGAGGAAGTTTTTCGAGATGGACACGGCTGGCCACCTCAGGAACAACCCCACGGTATTCCGCATGAGTGGCAAGTTGACTAAAAACAGGGTTTGTAAGCACTTCAGACCCGTTTTTGACTAAGGCAACCGATGTCTCATCACAACTAGTTTCAATTCCTAAACCAATAAAATTCATAACACGACACTAACATTTTGAAATGATTACCAGAAAAACTTTTAATCATAATCTGGAAAACCTTTAAAAAATAAAATGCTTCATAGTAATTATCAAGGCTGGAGGCTGGGAAGAAACTAAGATGATGTTGGGAAAGAACTGGGGTCTAGTTTGTGGAGAAAGCCCGCCCAAGGCTAGAAAATCCAAAAAATTAAAATTACTTTGAGGAGAAAAATATGTCTAAAACAGGGATAGTTAGAAAAACCAGCAAAATTTTCAAACCCTCTCATGGGATGATTATCACTTGGATATAATTTGTTTGTCGTCTTTTGATTGGTTATTTAATGCGGGATATGCCTCAAGTCTTCCATTGACTTTGAGGCATATCATAAACGTGTAGGAGAGACTCTCTTTAGAAGTCCATACCTCCTCCACCCATACCTCCGCCCATACCAGGAGGCATGCCACCACCCATGCCGCCACTGTCTTTTGGCTCTGGTTTGTCTGTCATGACTGCTTCGGTCGTTAGAACGAGAGAAGCAATAGAAGCTGCATTTTGGAGTGCACTTCTGGTCACTTTGGCAGGATCAATGATGCCAACATTCAACAAGTCTTCCCATTGAAGGTTGGATGCATTGAAGCCAATACTCCCTTTCTCTTGTCTCGCTCTCTGCACAATTAGAGAACCTTCTTGACCAGCATTACTCACAATGCGTCTCATAGGCTCTTCAAGTGCCCTTAAAACAATTTTTTTACCCGTTTCCTGATCACTTTCTAATTTGAGAGCTTCAACGCCAGCAATAGCCTTAATTAGAGCCAGCCCTCCTCCAGCAACAACACCTTCTTCAACGGCAGACCGTGTGGCTGAGAGAGCGTCTTCAACTCTGGCTTTTTTTTCTTTCATTTCAACCTCAGTTGCAGCACCTACGTTAATTACAGCAACTCCACCAGCGAGTTTGGCAAGTCTCTCTTGGAGCTTCTCGCGATCATAATCTGATGTTGTGTCATCAATTTGTTTTTTAAGCTGTTTGATGCGAGCTTGGATGTCGGCATTTTTACCTCCACCTTTGATAATCGTGGTATTCTCTTTCTCGACAATTACTTTCTCTGCTTTCCCGAGCATGTCAGTGCCTGCACTCTCAAGTTTCAAACCAAGATCTTCAGAAATCACTTGCCCACCTGAAAGAATCGCGATATCTTCAAGCATAGCTTTTCTACGATCGCCAAAACCAGGAGCTTTGACCGCAACCGCAACAATGGCCTTACGTAAAGTATTATAGACGACAGTTGCTAAGGCCTCGCCTTCCATATCTTCGGCAATGATCAAAAGTGGTTTCCCCATTTGGGCAACCTGATTTAGCATTGGAGCTAAATCTTTGACTGAGCTAATTTTTTTGTCATGGATTAAAATAAGAGGGTTTTCTAAGACGGCTGTCATATTATCAGAGTCAGTCACCATATACGAGGAAATATAACCTCGGTCAAACTGCATACCCTCGACAACGTCAAGAGCAGTATCTATAGACTTTGCTTCTTCAACAGTAATTACACCATCTTTGCCCACTTTTTCCATAGCCTCAGCGATTAAGTCACCAATTTCTTCGTCATTATTCGCCGAAATAGAGGCGACTTGTGCAATCTCTTTTTTGTCTTTGATCTCTTTCGACTGCGAGCGAATATCCTTAGCCGCCACTTCAACAGCTTTGTCAATCCCTCTTTTCAAATCCATAGGATTGGCACCTGCCGCAACATTTTTTACTCCCTCTTTTGCAATGCTTCTCGCCAAGATTGTTGCTGTTGTTGTTCCATCCCCTGCGACATCGTTTGTTTTCGTCGCAACTTCTTTGACCAGCTGGGCTCCCATGTTTTCAAACCCATCTTCTAGTTCAATTTCTTTTGCAACAGTTACGCCGTCTTTAGTGATTGTAGGCGCACCAAATTTTTTATCGATCACAACATTCCGCCCCCTGGGGCCTAAAGTGACCTGAACGGCATCAGTTAGCTGGTTGATGCCACTCATGAGTGACGACCTAGCTTTTTCACCGTATTCTAATGTTTTAGACATATTTTTCTCCTCAAAGTAATTTTAATTTTTTTCTTGGGAATTATTCAATGATTGCGAGTATATCAGACTCACGCACAATAAGATATTCCTTCCCATTTTCCTTAATTTCTGTTCCTGAGTACTTTCCGTATAAAACTCGTTGCCCTACCCGCACCTCCATGGGAACTGTTTTACCGTCATCAGAAATCTTACCAGGCCCTGTTGAGACAACCTTACCTTCGTTTGGTTTCTCTTTCGCCGTATCAGGAATATAAATACTCCCAATCTTTTCTTCTTTTTCATCAAGAGCTTCAATTAACACTCTATCTGCCAAAGGTTTTATAGCCATTTGACCCTCCTTTTTTTGTTTTATTCTTAAACTTTAATGAGACTGCTACCATTCAAAAAAAGAGCGTTAGCAGTCTCTTTAATCAAGTGCCAGCATTTAAAACCTTCCGTTGATGACAAGTTTTTTTTGCTCTTCAAGGCAGAATTAAGTCAAAAAGCTTGACACCACTGGAATCAATGCTACTTTGATTTCTTGATTATAGTTGAAATGTGGAGTTTAATTTAATGGAAAAAAACGAGCCTATCGCTACCGTTGATAAGACAATAGATACCAAGGGTGAGGCCTCGGATGATCTCCTGTCAAAGATAAATGCACAATTTAACGAGGAAAAATGGACAAGAATGTCCGCAAAGGATGTTACGATTTCTCGTTTTAAAATTTTAGATTCTATCTTAGACGAAGACGAAATCTCTGAAAAATCACTGATTGATCGGCTAGCATCAATCACAAAAGAGCACCTAAAAGAATATGAGCCGTCTTTGTCTGCTCGGTATTTATTGGGTATGCTTGCTCTGAAAACGGGCTATCCCGAAAACCTGCATTATCTGAAAGATTTACTGGATCAATTTCAGAGTCTGTCGAAGTGGGTTATTGTTGATTATCTCTGCGATAAAATGCTTGAGCAAAATGAAAATCGAGCTGTTCTTAGAGCGAAGGCAGAGGCACTTGAAAAACTAGGTCATACAAAAGAAGCCGTACCCGTACTTGAAAAGCTCGCCCAACTTGATCAAAGAAACCCTGATATTGCGTTCAAATATGCCGAAGTGATTATTTCTGAGGACATTGATAAGGCCATTCAGTTTTACAAGCAGTCTGCTGAGGTATACGCAAAAGGCCTGATTTTTGATAAACTCAAAATCGCATGGGGACGTCTTGTTGACTTGATTCCAGAAGACTTTTCTTTTCATCGAAAAATTGAGAGAACTCTACTAGGGCATAGGCAAAAAGATGTTTTAGCTGAGTTGTATGTTCAATTGGCTCACTATTACATCAAGAAAGGTAAGACTGATCTTACTATTCGCATCTGTAAAAAAATTCTTGAGTGTAATTCGCATTATTCTCGCTTTAAAAACGAGCTTATCCGCTCCTATCGTGAGAAATACAAAGACCATTCCCTCCTTGAAGATTTTATTAAATATAGTGGTCTTTTAGATACTCGAAAAAATATTATTCACTCAATACAAAACTTTGAAACTAATATTGTTTTTGACAAAGATAACTACGTGCATCATAGGTCGTGGGGCGTTGGAAAAATCAAAGAATTAAACACTCAGCAGACAATCATTAGCTTCAAGGAAAGAACTGATCATAAAATGAATATTGAGATGGCACTCAAATCACTCAAGCCTCTTAAAGAAAATCATTTCCTTGTATATCAGCACGAGAAACCTGACGAATTAAAGATTCTTTTTGAATCTGACCTTATTGAGTTTTTTAAGTTATTGTTATCTTCATTTGGCAATCGACTTAGTCTAGCAGAGATTAAGTCTCATCTAACGGATATCTATGTCTCTGAGAATCAATGGAATAAGTGGTGGCCTAAAGCGAGAACTTCTGTTCTAAAAGATAATTTAATTGGTATTTCTCCACAAAAAAGGAATGTCCTTGAACTCAGAGATAGCCCCATTGTGCGTTCTGAAGTTTTTATTGAGAAGTTTCAAGTTGCTCAAACTTTTGAAGATAAAGTTCAGATTGCTGTTGATGCCCTAAAAGAAAGCAAAGATTGCATTGAAGCACTTGAGTATATGCAGCCCACCTTCAAAGATGGTTTGAAGTCACTGGAGATAGAGAAGAGGCTTCAGAGTCTTTGGTTGCTTGAGCTGTTTGATGACTCTTTAGATTATGAAGAAAGCTCGGTTACTCAAGAGGTTATTGAATCTTTCTCTGAAAGTATAAAATCCACCCCCAACTCGAAATCTGTTGAGATTGGTCTATCCCTAAAGTCTACTGATCTTCTGAAAAAATATACAAAACTTCTTCGAGAAAGACATGAAGACTGGGAAGTTATCTACTTAGAACTTTTGTTTTTTTTGCCTGTGAGGTTCCATAAATCTCTTCTCTCTGATTTAGTTGCCGAGGGAGATGATTCGCTTTTGCATAAATTCTTTATTAAACTGAGTAAAAATGCAGCATCTCACTCCGAGTTGTTTTTATCTGTTTTTAGAAGCTTGGTGCTTGGCCAGTGGAATGTTCAACACCTCACCCCCAATCAATACTTGCTTTCTTTTTTCCGTTTAGGTAAAATGCTTCCTAAAATTGAGCCTAAAGGCACTAAGCAAAAGGGTATTTTCAAGGATATTTTTTCAGCTAGCAATAAAGACGATTTCTTCAACTTTGTAATAAAGCATGTGGAGCCCGGTTCACCTAGAAAGTTAGTCTCTTTACTCAAAGAAATTAGCTTTATTTCTGATCTTGAGAAATCAAAATTCACTCAAGCCTTAATGGAAAAACAACCAAGTGAGTTTAGCGGAGCCCAAGAAACAAAATCGGGTGTTTCTATTGAAGAAATGATTGAAGAATCTGAAAAAAAAGGTAGCGGAATTGCCTCTCAAAGTGCAATTCTAAGAATGAAGGGTGAACTGGCGTATCTACTTAATGTGGATATCCCCGAAAATTCAAGAGAAATTGGTATTGCACAAGAGAAGGGGGATCTCCGGGAAAATGCAGAATATAAAGCAGCCATGGAGAAACAAGCAATCTTACAATCTACCGTCACAAGGCTTGAAAATGAAATAAAAGCAATTATGCCGATTGCGGGTGCTGTGATACCCAAGGGAAACGTTACGCTCGGTTCCAAAGTTAAGCTTAATGAACAAAACAATGACGACACATTTGTTTACTCCATTATGGATCGCTGGGATGCCGATATTGATACTGGTGTCATCGACTATCAATCCCCTCTAGGAAAGGCTCTACTCGGTCATAAGGTGGGTGACATAATCAAGTTCGGTAGCGGCGATGAAGAGAAAGAATTAAAAATTATTGATATTAATCGTGCCATTGACAATGAAGGCTTGCTTATTTAAAATATTTCTTGCTTTCCTCTCTCTCTCTCTCCCATTTTTTCCCAAGAGCTTTCAAGTGATGCTCCAGCTTCGGCTTTTGAAATTGTCGAGTCTGTCGATGCTCAGATGAAACTTCTTGATGGTTTGACTCAAGCTCAATTTACCGTGACCAGTAAAAAAGACAAGGTTCAAAGCTATAAAATTAAATATTTTAAAAATCAAGAAAATCTTCTACTGACATTCCACTCTCCTCAGCGAGGTAATCTTTTAAAAATACTATTTGCGAGACCTTTATAGAATACTTTATTAAATTACGTTATCCTAATGGTGTAACTTGTAATAAATGTGGTAGTGATAAAGTATATGATAAGAAAAATGAAAGAAAAATGTTTGCTTGTAACTCATGTCACAACAGTTTCAGCATTTTCAAAGGCACTATATTTGAACGTAGTCATGTGTCATTTCACAAATGGCTTTATGCTATTCACATGGTAATCAATGCAAAGAAAAGCGTATCAGCTTGTCAAGTTAGTAGAGAAGACACAGCGCGCCAACTTATAAGAATTCTAAACAAACCCTCCGTTCAGAAACAGTGGCCATTTGCTCTCCATATTATATAACGCTCAACATATCATGAATACTGTCGAAACTAAAAGGTGATTCGTTTCTTATTGTCTAAACAAGGGAAATATACTTTCTGTTTTTATTTGGTCATTGGGTTACTTTCTTCATCAGTGGGTTGTATCCCCCCCGCAAACTGGAGACCAAGTCCTTACCTAATCGCTCGCTTGACAGGTAGTGAATTAAGAAATAAAAAAGAATTGCGCATTAAGCTCTATGAAGGTAAAGTGTTACCGGTTTCATCAAAAAATACATTCAAATTTGAATCACAACACAGATCAAAGTTCCATAAAGGTGGAGATAGTTCAACTCCTTCTGATGAAGGTCTCTATGTTGCCAAAAATAACATTCTATATTTTAGAGGCAAATATTATCATGGGCAAATAAAAGTTGAAAAGTCGCCCCATGGTTTTCGTTATGTTAATTTGGTTACAATGCCCCATTATGTCATGTCTGTGATTGGACATGAAATGAGTAACACATGGCCTTTAGAGGCTTTGAAAGCCCAAGCAATTGTATCCCGAAGTTATGCGGTCAGAAGAATGATGGAGTCAATGAAAAAAAATTATGATATGGATACCACCACAAAGTATCAAGTGTATGGTGGAATTCTTGTACAAAAAGAACAACTAGAGAAGGCTGTTCGCTCCACTCAGGGGAAAATGTTGGTCTATGACTCCAAACTGGCAGAAGTTTTTTTTCATTCATCATGTGGGGGAAGGCTTGAAGCACCTCATGAGTTATGGAGAAAGAAAATTATGTATCTTAATGTAAAGGAATCAAAATTTTGCCAAGGCTCTCCTAACTATCGTTGGCAAATTCATGTGTCTACTTCCAAAGTTGCTCGACTCGTTGGTCTCACAAGTATTCAAAAAATAAAAGTCAGTGTGCGTACCGCTTCAGGTCGGGCAAAAGAAATTTTAGTAAATTCAAGAGGTAAAGAGATAAAACTAAGCCCTGTAAAATTACGCAAACTGATTGGCCCCAGTAAACTAAAATCGTATTTTTTTGATCTTCGCTTGAGAAAAGGAGGTAAAATTGAACTTTCTGGTCGAGGTTACGGTCATGGTATCGGCATGTGTCAATGGGGATCTCGTTTTATGGTAGAAAAAAATAAAATGAGACACCAGAAAATACTTCGTCACTTTTTCCCCGGGACAAGCATATCAAAAATTTAATATGCCTACAAAAATTTCTACTTGCATCATCGGTTATAACGAAGAAGCGAAGGTGGAAGATTGTTTGCGGAGTGTTTCATCAATTACTGACGAGATTGTGTTTGTCGATAGCTATAGTAATGATAAAACGATTTCTATTGTAGAGAAATATACAAATAATATTTACAGGCAAAAATTTTTAGGGCATGTAGAACAAAAAAATTTAGCAGTCAGCAAAGCGAATAACGACTGGGTTTTGTGTTTGGACTGTGATGAACGACTTTCTACAATTTCTCTTGAATCAATTAAAAAAAACTTGCTGAGGCTAGACGATTACCATGCCTACAGTTTTAATCGTCTGACTTATTATATTTACCGATGGATATACCACAGCGGTTGGTATCCTGATCGTAAGGTTCGTCTTTTTAACCGTAACCACTGCTGTTGGGGAGGGGAGAACCCTCACGACCGAGTGTGCTGTAATTCACCCGCTAAGATAAAGCACCTAGCTGGTGATATTTTACACTATTCTTTTGATTCAATCTCTGACCATATCAAAACATTGGATTCTTTTTCTACGATTGGAGCTCAAAAGATGCACGAAAAAGGAAGGAAATCTAACATTTTTATTATCATGGGGCGAACTTTCTGGGTCTTTTTTAGAAAATTTTTTTTGGAGTTTGCATATTTAGACGGTATCGCTGGAATTATATTAACGGGTTTTTCAATTGCAGCGACATGGTCTAAGTATAGCAAGTTATACATTCTAAATCAACAAAAAAAAAATCACGATTTTCTAACTAAAAATAAAATCCCCTGAATTCTTCGAAAAATCTTTGCTTTCTTTTAGGGCATCAACAATAATCTGAACTTTATCTTTAAAAGTTTGGGCAATTTTTCATTTATAGGATAATTGAATCATTTAATCAGATAAGGGTATGCTGATTACTAAAGATATTATACAGATATTGATGAGCTGTAGGGTACTGTACGAAGAGCTTCTGCTCGCAACCCCACTTCTGATCGGTTAGCAAAAAAAATAGACGATTTGACAAAAAGTAAATGATAAATAGTCTATGCTTTGTTCTATGTCCAAAGCAGTTGGGCTATGGCGTATTTGTTTGAAGATATAAAAGATTCAGTCACTGTTGTCACTGGTGCTGCACGCGGTATTGGCTATTCAATAGCTAGGCTTTTTGCAGAACAAGGTTCAAAAATAGTGGTTATTGATATTAATGAGGTCGCCATTAACGAAACCATGGAGAAGATTTCTAGAGAAGGCGTTGAGGTTGTTGGATATCCTTGTGATATAAGAGACTACGCTCAGGCCGAAAGTAGTATGCAAAAAATTATAGATAGGTTTGGGAAAATTGACTGTCTGGTTAACAACGCGGGCATTACCAAAGATGGTCTTTTCATGCGCATGAAGCCTGAAGATTGGCGGAAGGTAATTGATGTTAATTTAACCGGAACTTTCAATTGTTCGAGAGTGGTTATTAACCATATGAGAAAAGTGAAAAAAGGTACTATTGTTAACCTTGCTTCGACAAGCTCTTTGGGAAATCCAGGTCAAACAAATTATTCAGCTTCAAAAGGTGGAGTGGTTAGCTTCACAGCCGCCCTAGGAAAAGAAGTTGCAAAGATGGGTATTCGTGTGAATGCAATATCCCCAGGCTATGTGCAAACAGAAATGACCGATAAGATGCCGAAAAAAAGTAAAGATTTTGCAATCTCTTTAATCCCAATGGGTAGACCTGCCCAACCAGAAGAAATTGCCAAAGTGGCTCTTTTTCTAGCCTCTGATTTAGCCTCATTCGTAACCGCAAAGACATACTTTGTTGATGGTGGCATGTTTTAGTTTGGTCAGACTGTGAGATGTTTAGTCAACTCTATATTCTGTTCAGTAAACCAGTGAGATGGTCTATCATTTTATCCTTTACATCAAAATTATAGACAAGATAAATAGAAATAGGAGGTTTGTATGGCCGTTGAATTTGAAAAGATTAAAAAAATAATTGCAGAACAGCTTGGTGTTGACGAAGGTGAAATTACTCCTGAATCTCATTTTATTGACGATTTAGGAGCAGATTCGCTAGACACTGTTGAACTTGTAATGCAGTTAGAAGAGGAGTACGGTTTGGAGATACCAGATCAAGATGCTGAAAAACTTCAAACTGTTGGTGACGCTATAAAATACATAGACAAAAATAGCTAAACGACTTAAGGGGTGTTCAGCAATTACAGTTTTCTGTTTTTTTATTAGTGATTGGTTATCTGAACTCCCCGCTTTAAATTTGGCAGTAATACGGTTAGGGTTTGACATTCTGAATGACTATATTTATATGGTCATATGAGTGCAATACAAGTAATCAAACAGTTTGGTAATAACGACGCCTGTATAAAACTTTTAGAGTCGATTCGCTGGAAAGATGGTGTAAGATGTGTTTATTGTGAATCCACTAACACACACAAAGTAAAACACAAAAATAGACAAGATCGAAATTATTGTAAATGTTGTAAAAAACACTTTACTGTTCTTGTCGGCACAATTTTTCATAAAGCTCGCAAACTCCCTGAATGGTTCGCCATTCTTTGTATCATGCTAAATGCTAAAAAATCAGCGTCTAGTTATCAAATAGCTCGATATGTTGGTATCAGACAAGCTTCAGTATGGGAGATCATGACTAAAATACGTAAAGCTATGGAGTCTGGAGAAGAGGAGTTATTGAAAGGCATTGTAGAAATGGATGAGACTTATGTCGGTGGCAAGTCTAATAAGCGTGGTCGTGGTACTGACAAAGTGCCTGTGGTTGGTGCAGTAGAGCGTGGCGGTCAAGTAAGGGTAAAAGCTATGAACAATAAAAAACTAACCTTCAAGGAGTTATCAAAATCTCTTGAAAGTAAAGTTGATTTATTGAAAACTCATTTAATGACAGACGAATATAGAGGATACTCTCCTAATGAACAGTATTGTAGATTATTCAGTAATAAATCATAGTATGGCTTATACAATAGATGCCATTCACACAAATACAATAGAGGGCTTTTGGTCATTACTAAAACGAGCTTGGTACGGTTCACATCATCATTACGTAGAGGTAATACTTATTTATATGTTGCTGAGACTACCTATAAGTTTAACAATTGAGACAATAAGAATATCTTTATGTATACTCTCAAGAGGATGTTATGCTTGTAATAGATAAAAAAAATAGTTCTATACAATCATTTTTTAATGCAGATTATAAAATTATAAATAATGATGCGACCGATGTTACTTGTTTACATGAGAATAGTGTCGATTTAATTGTCACTTCCCCCCCTTATAATCTAGGTAAAAGATATAATAAGTGTGAAAAAGTAGATGCTTTACCTTATGAAGATTATTTAGAGTTTAGCGAAAAATGGTTAGAGAATTGTTATTTCTGGTCTAAAAACACAGGACGATTATGTGTTAATGTTTCTTTAGATAAAAATAAATTTGGGAAACAACCACTTTCTGCGGACATAACTAAAATTGCAATGAAGGTAGGCTGGAAATACCATGCTACAATTATTTGGAATGAGGGAAATATATCACGTAGAACAGCATGGGGTAGCTGGATGTCTGCTAGTGCCCCACACGTTATCGCCCCTGTGGAAACAATAATTGTATTGTATAAAAATGAATGGAAAAGAGAAAAACAAGGCGAAAATGACATAAGTAGAGATGAGTTTTTAGATTGGGTAGGTGGCCGGTGGAATTTTAATGGTGAAAGTGGTAAACGTATTGGGCATGAAGCACCATTTCCTAGAGAATTACCAAAAAGATGTATCAAATTGTTTAGTTTTATTGAGGATACCATTCTTGATCCATTTCTTGGTAGTGGAACAACAATAATTGAGGCTATAAATAACAATCGTAATGCGATAGGTATTGAATTCGAGAAAAAATATTGTAATCTAACTAAATCGCGTATAGAGAAAGAATGCAAACCACAATAAGCAGATTGACAACAGGCCGGACAAGAAACATATATAATGACGCTATAAAACAATTAGAATTTGTAACAACTCATGATTTTATTCCTAAGGCTTATGGGATATATAAAAAAAATTATCCCAATAATCCTAGTATTAATGGTCGCATTTTTGAGTATTTAATTTGTGAATCTTTAGCAAAAATAAGTTTAACCCCCTTTTATTACCAAGCCAAATTTAATTTAGTTCCCAATGCCGATTTTGATGTGGTTTTATACCATTATAAAAAACCTGTAGTTTTGACAATGAAAACATCATTAAGGGAACGGTATAAACAAGCTGTTCTTGAAGGAATGGCTTTAAAGCAAGTTTATAGACAAGCCAAAAGTTACTTAATTACCCTATCAGAAAAAGAAGTAAAACCTTTAAAGAAAAAAATACAAGATGGGGGTATTTACGGGCTTGATTCTTGTGTTATTGTCAGTTCACCTGATTTTGATATATTGTTAAATAAATTAAAAGAAGAACAATTTGTTGAGGGAGAAGAAATAATGCCTGCTAATGGGACGTTTTTTAATACCAAACCCTAACCGTATTATTGCCAAAATTTTGAGTTTTTTGTTACTCATTAATGGATGACTCAAGAAAGAAGCAACTTCGAAAGTTTATTCGTTTGAATCGGTTGCCTAAACTTTCTTTGAGTTCGTTAAATATTGCTCTCACGCACAAAAGTTTTGCCAATGAATTAAGTCAAAATAGGTATTCCTGTTTGGATCAGCATAACCAACGGCTTGAGTTTCTGGGTGATGCTGTCTTGGGTGCCGTAATCGCTTCTTCCCTTTATCAGAAAAACCCTAATGACGATGAAGGTGGGCTCACTCAAAAAAAATCGGAAATTGTTTGCGAAGCGGCACTATTCGGAATTGGTTCAACGCTAAAGATCGGAGAATATCTTCTCATGGGCAAAGGAGAACTTTCTTCGGGCGGGAACTCTAGAGTTTCCAATATTGCAGACGCAGTCGAGTCGCTTATTGCTATAATTTTTATCGAAAAAGGCTATGATGTAAGTCGAAAGTTTATACTTGAGCTTTGGAAGCCCTACCTCCAAGGTGAGCTTATCCCTGATGGAAGCATTGATTATAAGTCGAAGCTCCAAGAGTATCTGATGGGAGCACAAAAACTTTTGCCTGAGTACAAGATATTGAGTACAGAAGGGCCCAAACACCAAAACCTATACCATGTTGCACTTCTGATTAACGGAAAAAAAATTTTAGAAGGTGAGGGTATGAGCAAAAAAAAAGCTGAACAGAAAGTGGCTAAACAGTACCTAAAAAGAGTGGGCAAAATCCCATTTCGTATTTCATAAAAGCCCTAAAAATTCACGCTCCGCTCCATTGCATGTCCTACACTTTCATGAATCGCCTCTGCTAGGGTTGGATGAGGAAAAATTGAAGACAGTACTTCATGGTAGGTGAGCTCTGAAGAGCGGGCGAGTGAAAAATTTGAAATCAACTCTGTTACATTCTCCCCAATATAGTGAGCTCCCAACAATGCCCCAGTTTCTTCGTGGATATAACTTCTGAGAAAGCCCGTTGTCTCTCCTGCTGCCATAGCCTTTCCAGAGGCAGAAAGGGGAAAGTTACCTTCCTTGAAGGGAACCCCTTCTTTTGCCAATTGAGAGGAACTAAGCCCGACTGAGGCAATCTGTGGTGAGGTATAAATGCAAGAGGGTACATTATCGTAATCAAAAGGGTGGGGATTTTTTCCCGAGATTTTTTCAGCCGCAATCACTCCTTCATGGGAGGCCTTATGAGCCAACTGCTTGCCATGTGTGATATCACCTATCGCAAAGATATTTTTGGCTCCTTTTATCTCACAAAATTCATTAATTTCTACCCGGCCTTTGTGTATCTTTGCGTTCACATTTTCTAAACCCACATTAGAAACATTTGCTTCAATTCCGATGGCTAAAAGAACGATATCAAAAACTTTTTCATCGTGAACCTCTTGGGAACTTTGCTTGGTGATGTGTACGATCACGTTTTTTCCTGTATCTTTTAGCTCGGTGACACTTGTTTTCTCTAAGACTGTGATTTTTTTCTGCATGAAAACCTTTTTGAGAGCTTCTCCTAAAAAGGCTTCTTCGGCTGGTAAAATATGTTCTGCGGCTTCTATCAAGCTGACCTGTGAACCAAGACAGGAAAAGAAATCAGCGAATTCGCATCCAATGGCTCCTGCACCGATGATTAAAATCGTCTTGGGTAATTTTTTGACTAGCATGGCTTCACGATAGCTGATCACATTGTGAGAAAAATTTAAATGGGGAAGCTCTTTAGCCCTAGCTCCCGTTGCGACACATATATATTTTGTTTGCAAACTTTTAATGAGTTTGTCACTCTTATCAAATAATTCGACTTCATTTTCTGAACGAATATAGCCCCGGCCATGGATTAAATCGACCTTATATTTCTTGAAGAGATGCTGGATTCCATTTGAGAGTTTTTGAGCTATGTCACGTGAACGTTTAATAACTTCTTCAAGAATAACTGTTGGCTCACTCTCAAAATGGATACCTAATTTCTGATTTTTTATTCGATGTAAAAAGTGAGCGGACTCCAAAAGGGATTTAGTTGGTATACACCCCCAATTAAGACAAATACCACCAACTTCACTTTTCTCAACAACAGCTGTTTTCAAACCCAATTGTGCTGCTCGAATCGCAGAGACATAGCCTCCTGGACCGGAACCAATTACAATATAATCATAAGTAACCTTATTCATCAATAAAGCCTACATCATCGTCCAAACGAAACTTTTCTTTTTGAGTTGACAATTCGATGAAAATCATTAATATTATTGATGCCAATTTTATCGGTGTATAAGTCTATTTTACCCATTTTAGCCCACGAGTTTAATACGGGTTGAATTTTTTGAGGAGGTTCAGCACACCAGTGTGAAAGAGCATGAATATCAATATCTAAGACGGTTTCTCTGGTAGGGGGTGTACCTTCACGGTTTTTTGTTTCTGCGAGCATTACAAATGTATCAGCAACTTTTGCCTGTGTGTTATCAAGAAGCAAAATCATCAGTCTTCTTTTGGCATCATAAATTCTGTTAGAAAATATCACTAAAAGTTTTAAAGCAAGTTGAGGCTGACTTGTCATGAGGGCAACAAAATTTTGTCGATTAAAATTTAAAACTCTTACTTCCGTTAATGTAACAGCTGTTGCTGACCTTGGTTGTTCTTCTAAAATAGCCATTTCTCCAAAAATATCACCCGGGCCCAAAATATCCATTGTTTTGTTGATTTCTTTTACGACTTTACTAATCTGAACCTGACCATCTTCAATTAGATAAAAATCATTACCTGGTTCAAACTCACAAAATATGACAGTTCCAGGTTCAAATTTCTTGCCAAATTTATCAAATAAGCCAGATAAGTTCATATATTAACTTTTTTCCTTAAGTTTTTGTAGTTTTTTATTTGCAAAAGAAGAATCTTGATCTCTCGGTGGTAAATTAATCACTTTGGTGTAAAGAGCCATTGCTTTACTCTTGTCACCTTGACCATCAAAGGCTTCAGCCAATGTCATGAGGGACTTTTTCGCTTGTGCACTACCAGGATATTTTCTAATGAAATCACTTGTCAACTGTATTGTTTTTTCAAAATTATTTTTTTTTAGATAGCATTTATTTAACTCAAAATGCGCTTTTTCTACAATGGAAGCCTCAGCGAAACCAGCTAGTTTTTTCGTTTGCATTATCTTCTCAAATTTTTGAATTGCCGACTCAAGATCGCTGGATATCAAATTTAGGCCTTCATAAAATATTTCAGACACTCCTTCCTCACTATTAGCACTGTCTCCATCACCGATCGATCCCAAAGAATCACCGGTATTTTTATGACTTGTCTGATTAGCTCCTCCCCCAGTAGAGGAATTAGTATTTTGACCTAAATCACTCGAGCTAAGAGGTTCCATGTCTGTAGGATATGGTTGAGCGGAGTCTATGAATTGTTTTAACTTAATGGCTCGATTATATACAGTGGAACTTGGGTAACACTCCATAAATTTTTTCAAAATATACCGTGCTTTTTCGAGATCACCATGTTTATAATAATATTCCCCCACTCTAAGAAATTCAATCGAATTTTCAAGTGAATGAAGTTCTCCCAATTGTTCACGAACCTGTTTGTGAACACGCCTTAATTGAGAAGAAAATACCTTCAATGTCTGGAGTACCAATCGAACATTTTTTAGACAAAGATTTTGGAAACTTGTGGAGTTAAAGATTAATACGGTACTATCTGCCAAAACTTGAGCTGTTTCCTCTCTTGCGTAGCGACCAAGAGAAGATTTCACACCAAAAAAGGCACCTCTTTTGACGTTTTCGCACAACTCTTCTTGCCCATCTAAGGAGTTGTATATCAATTGAACAGCACCACTTTGTAAAACATAAACACTATCCCCACGGTCCCCTTCAAAATATATAATAGAACCGACCTTATATGACCTAATTACAGCACCTTGCATACAGCGAAATAGATTATTTTTTGGTATCAAGCCTGTCGAGAATTTATTTTTGAATTACCAAGGTTCAACAGGTAGAAAAGGAAATTTTTTATCAAAAGAGACCGATCTTTTCACTCTTTCCAACAGGGCTAACAAGTCCCCCTCAATAATTTTTCGAGAAGCAGCCACTTTTATTTTCTGATAAGGAACACCCAACATTTCAAAAAGGTCGATAAAGCTCGCATCTGCATACTTAGGCCTTCCCCCAATTGTAACCAACATAATATCAGAAAACCCCATGCTCGTTAGGGAATCATATGGAGCATCAGTCTCGCCGTCAATGATTAATAAATCTGCAAAATTGTCCTCTTTGATGAAGCCAAGCTTAGGTAAAAACATGGCTTTTGATGCCCGTGTGGTAAGCATTTCTACGAGAAGTTTAGAAGAAAGGTGTTCTGAATAAGTCTCCCGATAATAATTTTTTGCTATATACATTTCTTCGAATATATTAATAGAACCACTCATGGGGGAGTCTGTTCCTAAAACCACGTTCACATTTGCCTCAAGAAGCTTTTTCACGGGGGCAGTTACATCAAACATGTAGAGGTTAGAAACAGGACACCAAACAACATTGACTCCATACTTTGCAAGATTCTCAATATCAGAATCGGAAAAGCCTATTCCGTGGATGAGAACGGTGTGTTCACTGAGTGCCTTTTTATTCTCAAGTACAGATACCGAACGTAACGTTTCTTGATCAAAACCTTCTGAACAATGGGTAACAAAAGGTATGCCTTCTTCTTTAGCTCGTTGGTATTCAACCTCAATACCTTCGCCCCATGGAAGAGCGAATGAACCAACTGAATGAGCCATGGAAAATTGGTCGATGATTCTGATAGGCACCAATTTTTTAAACATATCTTGAACAAAATGAGGGATGTGGTCTTGTACACTGGTGACACCGCTAATTAAATGCCGATATCCTCCCAACATATAAAGGTCACTCGACTCTACTTGTTGTCGTTCGGCATAATGAGGTGAAGATTTTAGGTCGTTATCCCACATGAGCCAGTTCAAATAAGGCTTTCGGTCTCCTACCCTCGGGAAGTAAGTTCCAAGTAAATGATCGTGGCAGTTAATTAGTCCTGGAAAAACAAGTAACCCACTTATGTCAACATTAATTGCTTCTGGCAGGCCTTTTGGCTTGTGGGAAAGATATAAAATTTTTCCGTCTTGAATGCCCAAGGAAGCGTGTTTGAGAACTTTAGTTGGTGTGACTAAACACCCATTCGATATTTGCCATCGCATAAAATTGGGAGTTAGCTCAGCTCATTTTTTTTATTTTTATATTCATTTTTAATAAGAGAATTGGGTTCAGTGGTTTACCTTTGTAAGAAATTGAAAAGAATAATTTCTTATTTTTGGCAATACCAATCTTTCGAGAATTAAAAACTTTCTCATTTTTTCGAACAAGTACCTTGGATAGGTTTGAATAAAAAGAAACCCACCCCCGACCATGATCAATCATAATATATTTTCCATATCCCCTAATGTAGCCAATTTTAACAATATTTCCAGGGCTTGACGGGCGAACACTATAATCATTTCTCAGTCGCCATAACACCCCTGGCGTTCGATACTGCCCCTTTAGATCAAAACCTTGAATCAATCTTTTATATGGTACAGGACTCTCAAAGCTTGGTGTACGAGGAAGTGTTTTCTTACGGGGATGATACCCATTTTGGGGAATTTTTAAAATTTGACCAACAAAAATTTTATTTTTTGACTTAATTTTATTTTTTTTTAATATTTTATAAATAGACACGTTGTAGTGATTTGATATCTGGGTGAGATTATCCCCTGGTCTTACTTTGTGCCGATTATAGCTCCTGCTAAAAAGCGGATTGGTCGTTTGCAAAAACTTAATAAGAAAAAGAATGTGAATTAAAGAACTTAGTTTCATGATCTGGGTCGAACTGCTTTAGAGTACTCACTCATTTTCGGAATTTAAAAAACTAAACTTCAAAAAATGTTCTCTTGACCGATAATAAACTAGGGAGAAATGGAATAAAGCGATGTTTTTTAAAATTACTGTGGTGAAACCGTCTCTCAAGAATAAACTTCTCATCGTATTCTTTTTTTTCTTGAATGCTCACGTAAATATTGTTTCTCAGGAAGACTTGGCGTCTGAAAAGCAAGAAAAAGCTCGTGATGAAAAAAAAATGGAGGAAGATTCAGAAGAAAAACTAAAACCAGGGTTAGAAAAAAAGACAGAGCAAATAAAAAAACAGGAGGATGCCATATCTACTAGTCTAAATGGGTTTGCGGGAGTCAATTGGGGTACTCAATATAAAGATGTCAAAGAGAGATTCCGTGTTTTGCAGAACAGTCAAGATGTTGCTGACTCCATAAATATTCTCGCTGATTCCCCTGGTGAGAGTCTGCTCATAGAGAGAGGAGGTCTTCGTTATAAATTTTTATTCTACTCGAAAAAAGAGCCTAAAATAAATGAAAGCTCAAACATACTCCGGCAAAAAAATAATGAAAACAAAAAAATGGAATTGCAAAAGATGGCTAGATTTTTCTTTGTTAGCTCTGAAATACCTTTTGTTCCTTCCGAAACACTCTACGAAAAAATAAAGGGCAAATACGGTAAACATACATCGACAGCTGCCAGTAAAGAAAGAGGAGCTTATATTTGGGATGTCGACAGTGGTGTTGTCGTTCAATGGGTAGAATCATACAGGGAACAGCCATATAGTCGAAGTATCTACTACGTATCAAAAGAGATTCGAGCAGAAATTATGCGAGATTTAGAGGTCTATCAAAACTACAAAGAACTAAAAATAATTGAAAAATTAATCCCCTGATTTTTCAGCTTTAAAATTGTCATCTATGCGATCCATACTTTCCGCTGGTCAGTTTCAACGAACAGACCTGATACGGTTGCTAACATTCACTCATACATTGGAGGAAATTTTTTACAAAGAAAAAAAAATTTCAATTCTAAAAGATTATATTTTAGCAACACTATTTTTTGAGGCATCCACGCGCACGCGCCTTTCATTTGAAACAGCCATGCATCGTTTAGGAGGTAATGTAATCACATCGATTGGCTTTCAATTCTCATCACTATCCAAAGGAGAAAGCTTATTTGATACGCTTAAAATGATAGAAGGGTATGCTGATATTTGTGCGATTCGACACCCCCATGAAGGGGCATCTTCTATTGCTGCCAAGAGTTTAAAAATTCCTATCATAAATGCGGGGGATGGTGCGGGAGAACATCCGACACAAGCCTTACTGGATTTATATACGATTGATCGGCGGAAAAATCTTGAGGTGAGTTTCTTAAAAATTGCTTTTGTCGGGGATGTTAAATATGGTAGAACAATTCACTCTCTGTATCAATTACTTATACATTTTGACGTAGAAATGATTTTTATTAGCCCTACCAATCTTCGATTACCCAATAAAGACATTCAAAACCTGAGAAACCACCAATGCACCTATTGCGAGACCGAAGACATAGAAGGAGCTTTTGAAGCGGATATTATCTATGTGACCCGTATTCAAGAAGAAAGGTTTTTAGATCACGAGAAGTTTGAAAAAATTTCAAATATTTACGTTGTGAATCAAAAATTATTAAAAAAATGTAAAAAAGATGTGGTAATCATGCATCCCCTACCGCGTTTAAGAGAATTAAGTACAGATGTTGACCATTTGCCCAATGCCGCCTATTTTGAGCAAGCTAAAAATGGAGTCTATATGAGAATGACACTTTTACTAGACTTGCTAGAAGTAGATCTGGACTGAGTCCTGAAATTAAGAAAAAACAAGTTACCGTGTGCTCATATATGTCTACACCCACAGTTTATTTTGCTTGAGGAACGATGTATCTCTTTTAAGAACAATATCGGGCATCACTGTCAGCATGGTGATAGAAGCCTTCTAAATTACCTATTTTTTCTTTAGCGGGAATAAAAGCTACCTCAACCAGGTCAGTGTAAAAGTGTCTAATTTTCACCCTTCGGGCACAGGAAGGGGTTAAACCAAGGCAAACCGCCAAGCGTAAAGGCGGAGTTTGGCAAACCTCAAACGAGGCTAGAGAATTAGAGCTTGTGCAGGAACTAGGATTTTTCAGTGCATTTTATGAGATATTTGCTGCGTCAGTCTCATTTTTCAAATATGTCAAGGAATTTATAGTTTATGCAAGTTGTTCTCGTACCATTTTGCCAAAATTAAATGCTGTAGCTGCGATTTTTACCTCTATTTGAACCTTTTTACTGCCTCTGAGCAAGAATTCTCTGAACTTTTTGGCTTGTTTCAAAATTCCAAAAATGGGTTCAATTTCAGAACCTCGCTTTTTATAGAAAGACTTTGCTTCTTCTGAATTCATCTTCTTGATCATTTCATGTTTTAAAGCAAAACCAGAGTCTACTGACAATTTGCGATAACCTCTGCGTAACTCTTCTTCGCTCGTACAACATTGTTCTCTGGCAGGGCAAATGACACAGTCAGGAGGTTTACCATGATAATGAGTATATTTCTTTTTATCTTTCACAGATTCATTATGAAATTCTAAGGTTTTACCCTCGGGGCAAACCCAAGAATCATCATCCTCGTCATATTTAAACTGATGAGCTTCATAACCTGAATCCTCTTCTCCTTTTCTTTCTTTGGCTACCTGATCAGGTGAAGGTATAAAACCATTGATCCCTTTTGAATCCAGGTATTCCAAACCACTTGAATGAAAGTAACCCGAATCTGCAGAAGCTGTCTGTATACTGGTCCCTGTGTTTGACTCAGCTTTAGAAAGGGTAGGAGCTAATTGCTCTAAATCATTTTCTGAATTAGCTTCAGCAATGTCAGCTGCCAAAATATAGCCTTCTGATGAGGTAACTTGAATGTTGTAGCTTTGAGAAATTTTACCATTCCGTTTCATGAATTTAGCATCTGGATCAGTAAGATTTATTTTAGAATCAGAAGCAGACTCTTGATTCTCTTCCAGACTTTTACTGATTGTAACATACTTTTGAGCTTTCCTAAGCATAACAGAATCATTATCCTCTGCAGCCTGGTCTTCATTTATCAATAATTCTGGCTCGTTAGCATGAGAATTAGTTGTATCTTCTAAAAAGACCTCAACTTCTTTTTCTCCTGTTTTTAGAGCTTCTATATCCTGTGTACCTTCTATAGTTTCTGAAGAATCTTTTTCAACAGATGTAGAAAACTCGGCTGGTTCACTTTGCTTTCCTTCTGCTGTTTTTAATGACTCTCTCTTTGCCTTTTCACTCGCTTTTTGTAAGCGAATAAACTCCTCAATGACCGTATCTACCTCTTCAGGATTAAGCTCATAGCCACTGTTGTCTTTACCATATAGTTTATCTTCCTCAATATCTAATTCTCTACCTGAGCGTAGATACTCTAAGATCTCTTGCTGTATAGCTCTTTTACGTTCCTCTAAATCTGACTTTTTGTATGTTTGATCGTCAGCAGCACTGGCTTTGATTTTAGTTCCATCTACCTTAACATCAGTACCAATATTTTTCTTTTTGTGGGATAGCAAAGATACAGAGTAATTAAAAACTTCGCCAATTTCTTTACCAAAATTAACACGGAATTCAGCAATAGACCGAAACTTTACTTTATGACCACCAACTAAATAACGCATGGCGTCGTTCTCTTCACAGGCTTTTTGTAATTCTCTGCTGCTTCTCCATCCACGATGAAAGCCATAAAAAAGGCATCCCAGCATTATAACCGGATGGTAAGCCCGACCCCCTTCTTTTGAGTACTTAGAAAGAAATGGTTTCATAGGAATTTTATCTAACAAGGCAGCAAAGGCATAAACCTCGTGATTTTCTTCTAAATTGTCTGCTATAGTATGCGAAAACAGCATAACTTGATCTCTATCACTTTTCATAAATCGTTTCATAATAAGATATAATCAAAGAAGAACACAGAAAAGCAAGAAAAATCCTAGTTCCCGCACAGCCTCACACTCTTAACCACAGCACAGAAATTAAGGTTTACACAGGAGGTGAAGTGAGAGACGATGCTGTGTATTAGTGAAAAAACAAAGATTACAACTGTTGATTTTTATTTCTTGTTTTTTGGGGTTTGTCTTTATTCCTTTGAACAGTTTAGCGTGCTTGTAAGTGTTCAGGAAGTGGGTGTAAAAAATACTTTAGTGGAGTTTGGTCCGTGTTTAATTGCCTCTAAATTGGCTTTGAATACCCACTTTTTAAGAACTTATATTTTTTCATTTAGGGATGGAGAATAGGATTGTACCCCCCTACGACCATTGGCATCTTTTGAAATAAATAGTCCAGTCGAAACGGTGGTAAATTTAATATTTGTTTGTCAATAGTTGTGCTTTCCTCTCGGATCAGCTGCCAGGGCGATTTATTCTCTTTGTAAGAATTTTTTCTTATTGAATTGAACATCAATAGATAGGAGCCAGCTTTGTTGAGAAAGTCTTCTCTTGAATTATACGTTTCATTCAGGTAAAGGTGATCCTCAATCAATCTATGAGTCGTTTCAACATCAGACTGCCAAGTATGCGCTCCAGCAGGGATCGTCTGGTGTTGCACACCATAACTGGCTAATACTTTTGTAAACTCCGAATCTCCTTTTTTATTCCAAGCACCAATAAACTCTGAGCCATTATCTGTTTGCCCTCTCGTATTATTTTTCTTTAAATCAACCCCTGATTTTACAAGATGATCTAAAATTACCTCCATAAACAGACAAGAGTATGCCATATTATACTCATCTGCAAAAGCTAGAAATTGTAAGCCAGAAAAAACTTCTCTGAAGGTATATTGATATTTCGGTACAATATTTTCCTGAATATAAGGCCAAAGCTCAGGAATATCGTATAAATGCTTCGTATCTACGTCAAATTGCTTAAATAAACCCCATAATTTCTTAATTTCACGCAAATTTTGCTTCGTTTTATGTTTTCTACGCTTTTTTTTCAAGAGTGCTTGCTCCCTCCACGCTCTGCGAATGGCCTTGACACTCAAGTCTAGTTGGTAAACATTCTTCAGTTCCTGAGCACCAAAGCCTCGACGTTTCTTTTTAAGAAAGCAAACATAAGCCTTTTCAAAGTCTGTGATTGCATGTGGTGAGTAGTGTGGAGCGTGGCTCTTGTCTTCCAAGCCAACGTATTTCTCTGATTCAAACCTACGAAACCACTTTTTTACTGTTTTTACAGTCGTTTTAAACATTCTGGCTGTTGGCTTGAAACCATGCTTCTTGGCATAATGAACCATTTGCATTCTGTATAACTTTTTGTCTTTACTATTTCGCATTACTGCCGAATACCTGTTTAGACAAATAACCTGAGAAGGGTGCTTCATTAGGAACCTCTGTTTTATTTGATGATTTAACGTCGGCCTTTTGATGCACCTTTTTTAGGAAAATGTCTTTCACTTGCTCTACCAGTAAACCCAAGCCTTTTGAACCAAATAACTTGATTTGAACCAATTCTGAACCAACTAATGATGGTCGTAGGGGGGTACTATCATCCTTCTCTCTCCCATATATTTTTTCATTTTTTCTTGACATTTCCGTCGGAAATATTAATCATGCATCAGGGATAGGTATTTGATGTTTGATTTTACGAATAGGGTAAAGAAAGTAATTAATGAGTTTGCTCCACAAGAGGCGAAGCGTCTTGGGCATGAATATTTAGGTCCTGAGCACATTTTGTTAGGCCTCCTCAAAGCTCAAGATTCCGTTGCTGTTAAGATATTGCAAAATCTAAATGTTAACCTAAACGAGCTTAGAAAAGAGATTGAAAAGCGATGCGAACAAGACTCGGTTACGCTTTTAATTGACCCGAATAGCCCCGATAAAATACAACGTGTTTTAGAGTATTCGCGAGAAGAGGCCAGAAAGCTTAGACATAGCTACATCGGTTCAGAACATATGTTACTTGCGATTCTCCGCGAAACTGACTCCATATCAATTGCTGCATTGAATACTTTTTCGATTACTTACCAGATTATTCGCAATGAGCTTAATCAAACTCTTGGCTTAGCTCAGGGTGCGCCCATTAACTTCCGACCAGATCAACAGAGCAAAAAGGATACGTCAAAAACTCCTGTGTTAGATGAGTTTTCTCGGGATTTAACAAAAATGGCCAGTGAGAAAGAGATTGACCCTGTCATTGGGCGGAGTGGTGAAATTGATCGTGTTATTCAGATTCTCTCCCGCAAGAGAAAAAATAACCCCATTTTGATTGGGGAGGCAGGAGTTGGTAAAACCGCTATCGTGGAAGGCTTAGCGCAAGTTATTTTAAAGAAACAGGTGCCAGAAATTTTTTTTGAATCTCGTGTATATTCCCTTGATGTTGCCGCACTCATTGCTGGTACAAAATATAGAGGTGAATTTGAAGACCGACTGAAAAAGATCATGAAAGAGATTCGGTTGAATAAAAATACTATTTTATTTGTTGATGAAATACATACCATTATTGGTGCTGGTTCTGCGGAAGGAGCCGTTGATGCCGCTAATATTTTAAAGCCAGCACTTTCCCGAGGCGAAGTACAGTGTGTTGGTGCAACTACCCTCAAAGAATATAAACGCTACATAGAGAGAGATTCCGCCTTAGAGCGACGTTTTCAAACGATTTACGTCAAAGAACCTTCCGTTGAAGACACAACTCGTATTTTATTGGGTCTTCGGAAGACTTATGAAAAGCATCACGGGGTCATCTATAGCAAAGAGAGTATCAAAGCGGCTGTTCGCTTGTCCAGCAGGTTTATTACTGAGCGCTATTTGCCCGACAAAGCGATTGACATTATTGATGAAGCGGGAGCGAGTGCTCGACTGAGTCGTGCCGTTGTTCCTGACCGAATTAAGGCATATGAACACTCAATTGGGAAAATGACGAGAGATAAAAACGAAAAAGTAAGGTTACAGAAGTACGAACAAGCGGCAAAACTGAGAGATGAAATTGTGAGGCTTGAAAAAAAGTATAACAAGAAACTAGTGGATTGGCGTAACAGTCAAAAAGAGAAGCCCATTCTTATCAGTGAAAATAGTATTGTTGATGTTATGTCAGAATGGACGAGTATTCCACTACAGCAGCTTAAAGAGTCCGAGTCGCAAAAATTAGTTGATATGGAAGACGGACTGTCAGAATATGTGGTTGGCCAAAAAAATGCTGTTGAGAAAATAGCCAAGGCGGTTCGCCGTTCTCGCTCTGGCTTGAAAGCTCACAATAGGCCGATTGGTTCATTCATATTTCTGGGGCCTACAGGTGTTGGAAAAACTCAATTGGCAAAAGCGTTGGCAGAGTTTATGTTTGGTTCCCCCGATGCCCTAATCCGTTTTGATATGAGTGAATATATGGAAATGCACTCCGTTTCAAAATTTATTGGTTCTCCTCCTGGTTATGTGGGCTATGAAGAAGGTGGTCAACTCACTGAGGCTATCCGAAGAAAACCTTATTCAATTCTCCTGTTCGATGAAATAGAGAAAGCCCACCATGATGTTCAGAATGCATTATTGCAAATTTTAGATGAAGGCAAATTAACTGACACGATGGGAAATTGTGTTAATTTCAAAGAGACAATTGTTATTATGACATCCAACCTTGGTGCCAGACAATTACTAAAAGGGGGGAAAGTTGGATTTGGAGAAGCTAGCAGAGAAGGAGAAGAAAAGAAAGATCAAGTTCTTGAAGAATTGAAAAAATTCTTCAGCCCAGAGTTTTTAAATCGGGTTGATGAGATCGTTGTTTTTGAGACATTGAGCTCAGAAAATATCAAAGATATTGTTCGTATTTTACTGGAGGAAATCAACGAAAATATTATTCAAAAGAACCTCCATCTTGTGTTGAGTCGTCAAGCTATTAACTATTTTGCGGAAAAGGGTTTTGATAAAAAATATGGTGCTCGCCCACTTAGAAGGTTGCTCCAAAAAGAAGTTGAAGATGAGTTGGCGATGAGAATTCTTGAGAAAAAAATTAAACATCCTACCTTGGTTAAAATTGGTGTTGTTGGTGGTAAGCTCGTTTTTGGAACAAGTAAATTACCCTCTTCCAAACTTATGAAACTTAGGAGTGAATATATGCCTGATGAAAAGGCGGTGGAAAAACTTTGGGATGACTACGATCGAGACGAAGAAGAAACGAGTTCCCCTCCTCCTGAAAATGCCAAAAGAAGAGGAGGAAAGCGCCTCAGAGAAAAGACAGAGATTGCTTCTATATGAGCCTCTGTTGGGCTTCTTATCAACTCCACCACAATCGTTGCTACTGAGCCAAATCGCCCCGTCCATCTCCCTGTTTTATTAGAGGAGTTTCTTACGCATACCTCTTTTTGTGAGTCAAAAGAAAATGTTACTATTTGGGATGGAACCGTCGGTTTGGGTGGTCATCTGATGCCATTTTTGGAAAAATATCCATCAGTGGCATCGTATGGTTCCGATTGTGATGCCGAAATGCTAGCACACTTCAGTACGCAGTTAAAAGACAGGCAATCAAATATCGATATTTCAATAATGCAGGCAAACTACAGTGAAAACCCCTTTCGAGATAAAGCTCCTTTTGATGTTATTTTGTTAGATTTAGGAATATCTAGTCTCCACTTGGACTATTTTAAGCGTGGTATCAGCTATAAAAAAAATGAAATTCTTGATATGCGGTTAAACAAAGATGCAGGTAAAACAGCATCATCATGGCTTATGAAGGCGAGCGAAAAAGAAATTGCAGATACCCTTTTTTATTATGGGGAAGAATATTTAGCAAGACGCATTGCGAAAGAAATTATACTTAAACGTAAAAATCAAGGAATTAAATATATGGATGAATTGAAAAAAATATGTGTTCGTGTTTATGCCCGAGCGGGTTTGCTCAACAGGAAGCGACATACAACGCGGCATCCTTATATCAAAACCTTACAAGCGATCCGTATCCATGTTAATGACGAGATGAACCATTTGAAAAAAAGTATGTCTTGGTTACCTTATTCTTTAAAAAAACTGGGTAGACTCTTCGTAATCACTTTTCATTCGCTAGAAGATCGAGTCATTAAACATGCCTTTAAAAACTTGGAGCAGTCTCCAATGGCAGGGGAGTTCAAAATATTAACAAAAAAACCAATTCAGGTCTCGGCAGAAGAAATACAGGAGAACTCCAGATCACGTTCTGCAAAAATGAGAATTATCGAAAAAATTTCATGAGAATGTACTTCGTTTACGCTACAATATTGGTTTTGATGACAGGTTTTTTTGGGCAAAGCTTTGCTGAGTTAAAAAAAGAATATTTGTCGAAGTCTCATGATTATGTATTTCAAGAGATTCAGAAGAGAAAAAAAATTCGTATCGCTGTATCAAAGAACTACCCTCCACTAGGGTTTCAAGGGAAGGGGGTTGAGTTTGATATGGCTAAATCGTTGGCAAAATTTTTGGATGTTCAGGTTGAAATGATACCTTATGAGATTACCAATGTTATTGAGGCTGTAGTAACCCGTCAAGTTGATATTGCCATTGCAGGCTTATCTCGTTCTTTGCCTCGGGCAAAGCGTGTTTGGTTCTCAAATAGCTATCTTAAAGTTCACCCGTCGGCTTTGGTTAAAAAGCAACTACTACCCCAGAAAAATTTTGGGGAATTTTTTGAAGATTATTCGATTAAAAGTCTTTCTGATATCAGTAAGTTAAGTGGTGTTCGGGTTCTCATCAATGAAAATAGTATCTATGAAGCTTTATTTACAAGTTTAGATCAAATTAAATTTCAAGGCAACGAAAATGGTCTCAAAATGCTTTTAAATAATCAAGGAGATATTCTTTTATACGATTCTCTCTATTTGACTTATCTGTTAAAACACAATCCAAGCCTTCAGTATAAATATAAGGCACTCATTGAAAAAAATGACCAAGAAAGCCTATGTATTGCCCTGCCCTTCGGAGATGTCATTCTCAAAAATCAAGTAGATATCTGGATATCAGAAAAAAAAAGCAAGAATCTTTTTCGCAACTGGGTAAACATTTTTTTTGAGTAGAAGTCTACTATTTTTCACTTTTTTTTCTTTATTCTCCCAAAGAGTTTATGCCGTTGCTATTACTGATTATCTTGATATCAGTGGTTTTTTACGAACACGGTTTTGGAATCTGTATGTAAACACAAACCTTCCAAGGAAAAGTCCCATGCAATCCTCGCAAAAATACTCCAATTACATGGACTTATTTTATCGGGGACGATTTATTATTAAGCCCATTGATCTCGTAAGTGTTCACGCTATTTTTGATATATACACTGTTTTTGGTGTGAGTGGCGGAAGGGACGGCTTTGAGTTCGTAGGAGGTGGGCTAGGTCGTCCTGGAACGAACCTTGTCACTCGGAGTTTATATGGGGAATTAAGACCAACTGACCACATGAATATTAGTTTTGGACTGTTACCGTTCAGTTTATCAGGTGGTTATATTCTGGCTAGCAATGGTGCGGGTGTCAAGTATGAACACCGCATCTATAAAAATTTTCTCAATCTATATCTATTTTGGATCAAAGCCGTTGAACACTCCCTTACCGATTTCAATGAAGACGGTTTGGGAGATTCTGGGAAGTTCGACGATGATATTTATGTTGTTGGTAATAAAATACTCATAAACAAAATTACTTTATTAGATATTTATTATATTTTTCGCGATGATCAAAATGCTGAAGATCGTGAAGAAGGGAAGAAACATTGGTTTTCAATACATAGCAATATTAGCTATAAAGACTTTTTCTTAGAAACATCGACTATTTACAATTTCGGAGTGCTCCAGAACTCCTCAAATATGACCTCAAACTTGCATGCTGGTTTGTGGTCTGCCTACATCGGCTATAATTTCCAATATGCTAAAATTGGCTTCAGAAACGAAGGCGCCACAGGAACTAATATTTTTAACCAAGAAGACGGTAGTTCTTTTCAGACAATTTCTCATTCTCGCGGGCTTTCCTATATCTTTGTTGATGATTCGGGAGGAATCAGCGTTCACCCCGGAGGTAAGCTATTCGCTGCTCATGCAAACTCACTCGAAATCATTTTTCGATATTTTAAAGATATTGATATTAACCTGAAATACTTTCATCATCGAGCGTTATATTCAGTTTCTCGAACTTCAGAAACAAGTTCAACACATCTAGGAGACGAATTCAATTTTTATTTAAAGTATAGCTATGTCACGGAGGTTTTCTTTGAGTTTACAGCCGCCTGCTTTTGGCCTAATCAAGCTTATCAAAATTTGGTTAATAATCAAAATGGCGAACCCATCGTTGAGGTCCTCTTAAAATTTCAAATTGATTATTAAGATTGTGCTATGTCTTATTTTAAAATTTAGAATTGTCCGATAGCTCGTCTTATAGCTACCAGAAAGGCGTGCAAATCAAATATTGGTACGGTGATCTGGTGTGAAGACATGATTACTATCATTGGATTTTTTTCCTGAGCGCTCAAAAAAATTTGTGACAAACCTTTATCTTCTTTTATTAACTTTCCAGAGTGAATCAGTGAAGAGGTTTTCTTTATCGTAGTAGTTTCTTACCAGTTCGAAACCTGTTTTTTGTGCTAGTTCTTTAATCTCAAGGGGAGTGTATTTAAATGAATATTCAATGTGAATGGGCTCTCTTTCGTCAAATGAGAAAGAATGGTGGATCGCCCTGATCTCAACAACCTGAGTCTCTTGACTGATCAAATAACTTTCCATGGCACCCAATACAGGATTGTAGGTTGCGTAGTGTTGAAATTTTTCTGGAACAAAATTAGCGTCAAGTTCACGGTTGATCCGAGAGAGCAGGTTCGTATTGAAACGGTCGGTTACCCCGCTAGAATCACTGTACGCATCTTGGAGTTTTGGGATATCTTTTTTGAGATCAAAGCCTATGAGAAGATAATCTTCATGGTTGAGAACTTCCCAGAGTTTCGATAAAAAATGAATGGTCATTTCTTCTTGAAAATTTCCGATATTAGAACCCAGAAAAAGAACAAAGTTAAAGTTTGTTCTTTTTTGTCTAAGCCAGTTAATTCCTTCAAGGTAGTCAGAAATGATACCCTCTGATTGAATTTGGTTGAAATCACGCTCTAACCTTTCCATAAGGGAAATCATGGCACTCTCAGAAATATCAATGGGCACATATTCAAAGGGTATTTTTTTTGAACATAATTCTTTGAGAAGCAGCGATGTTTTTTGCCCGTCACCAGCTCCTAACTCGATAAAATTAATTTTAGAATCACCGGCACATTTTTGATGAATCAGTGAACATATGTCATTGCCATACATCTCAAGTATTTGATGTTCGGCTCTGGTTAAATAATACTCGTCAAGGTTCATAATTTCTTGAAAAATTTTGCTACCTACATTGTCGTACAGGTATTTTGATGGTAATGCTTTTGACTTTTGTGATAAACCAGCAAGAACATCTTGGAAAAACTCCTGCTTAGTGGTTGGGTTTCCTTCAGCTTCTTTGCTTTTTTCTCGTATTCTGGAGTTAGAATATATATAAGTTTTGTTATTTTTGAGATACCGGACTTTTAAACGAGGAGTTAAAATTTTCATGAGTTTATGGATCGGCCGCCAAGCGAATACCGGTGCATTGCCACCTTTTTTGTGGTTGAAGAAAATTTCGATACGTTGGTCGGATATGAGATGTGGGAGTGAGGCAAGAACCTCCCCGCAAGACTCTTTGAGAATTCATAAATTTACCGTTATATTCTCCCAGAGCCCCTGTCAAAGGTTTAAAGCCAGGATACGGAAGATACGAACTATTTGTCCACTCCCACAAGTTGCCGAGTATATGCAAAAAATCATTGCTTTGATTCTCCACAATAGGATGAAGTAGCTTACTTTCCAAATAATTTCTTTTTTCTTGTTTTTTTTCTGTGTTTAATTTTTTGCAGGCAAACTCCCATTCAAATTCAGTAGGAATTCTTTTACCCGACCACCTGGCGAAGGCATCAGCCTCAAAAAAACTCACATGGCATACAGGAGAGTTTGGGTCAACCTTTGATAAACTTTTCAGCCGGTATTCATACCATGAGCGATCTTTTTGTATCCAATAGAGAGGAGCTTTCCATTTCTCTTTTTGAATGACATCCCAACCGTCAGATAGCCAGTGTTCTGATCTTTGATAACCACCATCTTCAATGAAGTTTAGATATTCTTGGTTACTTACCGTATTCTTTTGTAAAAGAAACGGGTTTAGATAATGTTTGTGTTGGGGAAATTCATTATCATAACCAAAGTTATCGGATTGATTACCTATTGCACTCAGGCCTCCTTCAAATTGAGCATAGTTTTGTTCTCTTGATTTATTTCGTGTAGGTTGTTTTTTATTGGAGCTGAATGGCCTCTCATTATGAACATACTTTATATTTTGTTTTGTATTTACAACAGAGGATGGCTGGTAGATGGGTAAAGTTGGATTAGAAAAAAAAATATGTTTGATATCAGTTAAAAGTAATTCTTGATGTTGTTGCTCATGATGGAGCCCTAACTCAAGTATATTTTGAATTTTTTTAGAGGATTTTGTTTCATTAGAAAGTAATTTTTGGATTGCTTCATCGACTTTATTTCGATAAGAGTATATCTCTTTGAGTAATGGACGGGAAAGAAAGCCTCGATCTAATTGAAGTATGTGGTTTCCCATTTTTTTGTAGTATGAGTTGAACAATTCATGGAAACTTTCATTATGAATTCGATAGGCATCAGAAAAGGGTATGAGTAAAAAAGCCTCAAAGAACCATGTGGTATGACCCAAATGCCACTTAGGCGGGCTAACATCTTTCATTGTCTGAATAACAGTATCTTCAGGTTGTAGGTGTCCACAAATATCTTCTGTGGTTGATCTCACTTTCAGGTATTGTTCAAGCAATGTCTTGTTTTCTTCTAAAAGATTATATGGTTTATTGTATTGTTTATTGATGCGAGACATCTGCTATAACTCCAATCGCGGCCAAAGCAAATGGGGAGAGGGCCATGGCAACTTCTCGAAGACCAATTTTTTTAATTCTTTTTATATCTTTGAGGTAATCTGTTGAGAAAAAACCACATACCATTCCTGTGCATAGGCCTATACCATGGTTTGTGTTGGCAATATGCGCAAATAGACCCATTGCGCATAAACAGTAATAAACCAAAAGAAACCCAACCGTAAATGAAGACAAAAAATAATTATGGTTTATCTCAAGGCGAGTTTTTACCCAAATAAAACCAAAGAGACCATAGACAACTCCTGACATTCCTAAGAAGTTTCCCCCTGAGACTACATATTGGGCAGTGTTGGCAA
>CBDBLF010000033.1:0-19088 GCA_965206985.1 Spirochaetota bacterium
CAGAATGTTAAGACCTGATCGTCTGTGAGGTTCAGGTCTTTTTGCAGGGCTTCGATGACGTATACGGTATAAAGCTGTCCATGAATGACATTGCTCAAGCAAATATATGTCACCCCCAAAGCCTTTGCTGCCTTACCTAGACTTTTATATTTAAACATGAGACTGCGACGAATGTCCGTCCATGATTTGTGTTCATTTTTCAGCCTTTCGATCCCGTCATCATTTCTGGGGTGTATAATTCCGTTTTTCATATTTTTCTAAGAACGTTATTATAGAATTTTGCCAACATCGCGTTGGAGTTTTGCCACTCTCCAAAGATGCCTTTTTGCTCTTCCTCTGAAAGCTTCAAAAACTCTGCTTCTTGGTCGATCGTTGGCAATTTGAGCAGTGTTTTAAAATTCATTTATTGTGCCTCTTCATTCTCTGACATTCAATATGTTGCCTAGAGGCCTTGATTTCTTCTTCTACATCGCATTTAGTCTTTTGGAGATAGTAGAAAATACCTCCTGCTATGAGTATTAAAGATAATTCAACGATCACGCCACCCTCCTTTTGCTTGGCTTGGGCCACGTGCCGAGCAATGGCCAGAATTCTAAGACTTGCTCGTCTGTAAGATTCAGGTCTTTTTGCAGGGCTTCGATGACGTATACGGTATAATGCCGTCCATGAATCACGTTACTCAAAAAATTATATTTCACACCCAAAGCTTCCGCTGCATTGCCTAAGCTTTTATATTTAAACATTAAACCGCGACGAATGTCTGGTCTGGTTGCAATAGGTGATTTTAATACTTTCAATATTCCTCCTTTAAATTCACAAGACCCTCAAAATCAATCATTCCTGAATATGCCCGCCTTACCATATTTAGAAGAAGCCGCTCGTAAATATTGGTCTTCTGAACCTTCAGAAAATAGGGAGCTTATAATAGCCGGTAGCATTGAAGTCATTAAGCAAATAGAAGGACAATGGTGGTAGGATGAACCAGGATATATGAAATGGTTATTGTTGTTGATGTAATTATACTTCTCGAGCGGGCAAGGTTCTAGTCTAAAACACTTTTCAATAAATTCCTCTAGTGATGCAGGATTTTTAATTTGACCAACAATTAAATTTACCATGACTTTGGTACACGAGTTACAAACAACAACATTTGTACTCTTACAACTCATTTGAATCATATTACCCTCCTTTTGCTTGGCTTGGGCCATTTGCCCAATAGTGGCCAGAATTCTAAGACCTGCTCGTCTGTGAGGTTCAGGTCTTTTTGAAGGGCTTGGATGATGCCAGCGTAATGGATTCTTCCATGAATGACATGACTCAATCCGATATAATCTACTTTTAGTGCTGTAGCTGCTTTGGTTAAGCTTTTATGTTTGAAGAGTAAGGCTCTCTTGATGTCTTCACGACATTTAACAGGTATCTGTTTAATTTGAGCCGCTAACGCCTTGAGTTGAGAGAGCTCTTCACCGATTTCTATAGCTTGACTAACTGTTTCCATATTTACCTCCTGAGTCCACTTTGTGCACTTGATTAGTTGTTGTTATTGCGAAATATATACGTGGATATTCACGGTGTCAACAATAAATAGAGAATTTCCACGAAAAGTGAATAAAAAAGTAAAAAATATGCTTTCTGACCGAATTACTTTTGTTATCCAACAAACCGATAACTCAATAACTAATTTTTCCAATCAACTTGGAATCAATGATGCAACTATTCGAGATTTAATGAAAGACCGAGTGAAGAATATCTCGGGAGAACTTGCGATACAAATACAAAGAATTTATGGGATAAATGCTGAATGGTTAATTTTAGGCGAAGGGGAGATGTTCCTCAGCTCTCACCAAGGTGGCTATACTCCCCCCCCTGACCCAACGGCTCAGCTAAAGGGCAAAGATAAAGAGTCGGCTCGTGACTATATCGAATACCTAGGCGATAAGCCAAAGATCAAAGAATACAAAGAAAACGAACAAGAGTTTAAGGACTGGCTAGCAACTAGACAAAAAGAGCTCACGCCTCTTCCAAAAATTGACATCAAAGAAATTGAGGAGCGTGTCAAATTTCCATCAGGACGCATGGCAGAGGTTGGTCTCATGTACGGACGAGTGGCAGCGGGTCACCCCGCAGAGATCTTTGAGACCAAAGAGCCAAAGAAAACCTATCATATCGACAAGCTACTTCTGGGCATTAATGACACAAAAGATATCTTCGCCTTAGAGGTTAAGGGTGATTCTATGATGGGAGCGGGCATCTTTAAAGAAGATATTGTTGTGTTTAAACCTGTCTATTCGCTGAGTGAGCTAAAAAATAAAGCCATTGTGCTTGCCTCAATCGACGGTGAATTGACGCTGAAGAGAATCATAAAAGACAAACAGCCTTATACTCTCAAGGCCGAAAATCCAAAGTATTCAGACATTGAACTACGTACAGATCAGCATATAATTGTGGCAAAATTCTTGTTATTGATCAGTGGGAAGCGATGAGTGGTGGTGGTGCAATCAAGTGTACTATTGCAGATAGCAGTTAAAATTTGTAGGCTAATTAATGAAAAGTAGTTGACAGCTTCTTAAAAAACAGTAGGATGGGGAACGCACGAAAAGAAGAAGGAATAAAATCAAATCAATGAAAAAGATAGTCATCCTCTTAGTCTTTCTTGTTTGTCTGGTTGTTTGGATTAATCAACTTTTTGATACAAAAGTTACTGACTTAACACAAGAAGAGATAAAACTTTTACAAACGAATTTAGGGAAATCTGTAGATTCGCAATTAAAACATTTTGATCGTGCCAGAAAAATTATTTATAATCTCTCTGAGCTATATATATTAAACAATAACAAAGTCATAGAAAATCATAGAGCAACTGAACAGTCAATAAGCCAATTAAGACAAATTGCTTCGAGTCAGCCAAAAATAAAAGAAGACCAATTTACCGACGATATACACGACCTACTCGTAAAGGGTAAGGTCGATCTCCGCACAGGCATAGCTGTATATATTGGTGGCTTGCAAGATATGGAACAATGATTTGAAGAGCCTAAAAACGAACATTTAATAAGTTTTTCTAAAGCAATTAAGTCTGCTCAAGATTTTTGGTTAAAGGAAGCACATAATAGTTTTGAAAATGCAAAAAAAATCTCCACCACAAGTGAGCAGTAGCCCGGCATGAAGCTTCTCATTCATGGTGGAAGGATATTTTTTATCCATTGCGGAGAGTAAAAAGATTTATTCCCTGAGCATAAAATATATGCTTTTTAGGGAAGCTAAATAACTCCTTGACAAATCATCTTTGACGATTTATTTTATGTCGCATGGCACTTGCACTCAATCGGCATAAGATTCAAAACCTATCAAGCAAAGAATTTGAATTGGAGGTAGACTTCCCCATCTATGGCAGTAGATGAATACAATACCAGAAGAGAAGAAATATTCTGTTAGAGAAGCCGCTCGATACCTCCACGTTGATCCTCGGACTGTTCTTAGGTATATTGAAGAATCTCGATTAGGCTGTCTCCGTATTTCTTCTCAAAAAATTCTTATTTTAGAGAAGCATCTTATCGAATTTCTAGTTGATTCTGAAGAGTAGCTAAAAAAAAGCATACAATCCACGACATCCGTGTACTTTCACGACATCTGTGTACATCCGTGTATTGACTGCGCTCATAAAATAGTATATAAACAGACTTGTATATCTGGGGAGCTATACTCACGGGCGGTGATCATGTAGGTTTTCCAATAGGGTCACCGCCATTTTTAGCTATCCTCAAAGATACAGGAGAGCATATGCAAAAAATAAATATTAAAGATATTATTCAAATGGCAATTTTAGTAGGCAGTCTGTTATTTGCTTACATGACAACACAAGAGATCAGAATTTCCGTTTTGGAGTCTCGCGCGAATGAAGCGTATAAGAGATTCGAGCTAGACATCAGAGAAATAAAAAAAGACATTAAAAAATTGATTGTAATGGTCAGCGCAAAATGAGCCTATTAAAAAACTCCAAACATTCAGAGCAGGTTCTCTGGGTGATGCTCACTTTTTCATTGCTGTTTATTTTTTGTGATATATTGATTCAATATTTAGGCAGAGAGATTAACCTTGCGAATGCCTATATGTTTTTGGGTGCTCTTTTTGGTTCGTCGTCAGTTCTCAGGGGATGGAACAAAAAAGAAGATACGAAAAGAGAGGTAGGTAACTGATGCTAGCAGTATTTTTTCCCATCATTACTTTTTTTAAAAATAAATTAACGGGGGTTATCACAATGAGTTTATTATTAATTTTGTTGTTGTTTATGTTTTCTTTTGGGAACATCAACTGCAAGTCGCTAGATTTCAAAGGCTCAAATTTGGAGAATAGGGAGGAGGCAAGTCTGTCAAGTTATGCACTCTGTATGCGGGTCATGGCAGATGGAAATTCTAATGTGTCAGGAAAAAATGTTAGTTTTTGTAACGACCTAAAAGAGCAAAATCTTAAAGAAGAAGAACATAAAATCTGCGTCGATGCACTACAAAATAAAGCAAGTTGCTATGTAGAGATATGGGATCGCAAAAACCTAAAAAATGGGCTACACCGCAACTGACAAAGAGCGTGCTTTTAAAGTTTTTTATGAAACAGGCACTCTTTCTCAGACGGTTCGTATTCTTAAAACGACCGACGGTTTTCAAAAAATCTCAAAATCGACACTTGCAGGCTGGGCACTAGAGCGTAATGTCAATGGAGAAACGTGGTACGAGCGACGAGGAAAAATTGAAAAAGCCCACAGAAACGCCGTGGACGAGACACTCGCAAAAGACCGAAGACAAATTCTTGTCGAAGCTCAAGCGTTCAAAGAAAGGCTCTATAGCCAGCTTCCCCAACTCGAAGCAAAGACTTTAGAAGGGGCTGTTAATGCTTATCAATCCATTTCAAATTTTATTCTTAAACAGTCAGGTGAAGACCGTTCGTCGCAAGAAACAGCACAAGAAGTGGTACAGGCTCTATTGCTGGCTCTGAAAAATGATCAAGAGATATCATTAATTTTGGATAAGCGATGGGCAACCATTCAGGATAATTTTTTTAAGAATTTGAAAAAGATTAAGAAGAGTAAACAATGATCATTGATGAGGCAAAAGTTTTTGAGGCTGCTATTGAAATTGGCAATAAGCTATTCGCTAAGAAAAGTTTTTTAGAGTTTTGCTATGAAAATATATCGATCAACACGAATGGTAAGATCACTCCTTTTTCGCTTGAAGGTCACGAGCCTCTGAGGGAGCTCTACAGCCTGCCCGAACATCCTCATATCGTCGTCACAAAGGCGACTCAATTAGGAGTCTCCACACAAAATGTACTTAGAACCTTTTATCTTGCCTACAAGCATTCGATGAATATTGGTTATTATTTTCCGACGGATGAGGATGTTGAAGACTTCGTTCAGGGGCGTGTCGACCCTTTAATCGCTTATTCTGAATGTCTTGAAGAGATGCTTGATCAGGGGAATGTGGCAAACAAAAACCTCAAGCAACTTGGGAATTCTTTTATTTATTTCCGCGGCGTTCATTCTAAGCGGAAAGTGAAATCAATTGATCTTGATTATATTATCAAAGACGAAGTCGACGAAGCCAACCAAGAAAACCTCAAGTTCGCAGAGTCAAGACTCCATCATTCTAAGTTTGGCTTGATTGCTGAGCTGTCCCAGCCGTCGATTGAGGGTTATGGAATTGATGCCAGTTTTGAGGGCTCTGACAAGAGCTATTGGGGGATCAAATGTGATGGGTGTAATCAATATATATTTCCTGATAAGTGCTTCCCAGAGTGCGTGATTACAATAGCTAAGAATACTTACCTAGGTTGCCCAAAGTGTAGCAAGAAATTAAACAAAAATAAAGGCAAGTGGATTGCAGAGCATCCTGCAAAAAGTAAAGAGAAACGAGGTTTTCAGATGTCGCATTTGATTTTTGATTTTATTTCAGCAAAGGGAATCAAGAGACGTTTTGAGACTTTGGAAAGCTATATTGACAAGAAGAATTTTTATATTTCTATTTTAGGTAGGCCGTATAGTAACAGCAAACAAAAGCCTCTCACGAATGCTGTTTTACGCTCTGCCCAGAGAGATTATGAATTACATTCTACCGGCAATTATTCTTTTTTTGGCATGGACGTTGGTGATATGTGCCATTTAGTTTTTGGTCATTTTAGCGATCATCAGACACTTAGGGTACATTACTTTAGAGAGATCTCTTCTGACAGAGAAGAAGAGATCATCCAACTACTCATGCAACAAAATATTTTATTTGGTGTAATTGATGCGATGCCATACAAGGCATTTGCCAAACGAATCGCCCGGCACTTTCAAGGTCGTATTGCAATCAATTATTACAAGGGCGAGGAACTTAAAAGTCTCACAGAAGGCGACGTGCTCAAATCAACGGTTAATCGTGAAGAGTCTTTAGATGATCTTGTAGATGCGATTCAAAACAAGGCGGTGGAGCTCCCCGCTAGTAACAAAATGGCAGAGCCTGACCTAAGAGAATATGAGAACTTCAAAGCTCAACTAAAAATGTTAATCAAAGAGCCTGTAGAAAAAGCTAACGGTGAGCTGATGTATCAATATAAAAAACGGGTAAATAATCACTACGGCATGGCTCTTAATTATATGCGCATTGCATCGCAACTAGCTCCTGTGAATGTCTACCCTACGACGGATCCGATTTATTTTTAATATGCTTTTTTTTAAACGACACCGAACAACCAGGCAAGCAACTCTTCAGCAGGGCTCAAAGAGTCATTCTGAGGCGATGTCTTCTTTGAGATCACATTTTGGTTCAACAAACGACTCCTATCATGAATTTATTGAGCTGATTGAGAAGTTAGCGATCACAACGCCCAATGTATCACAAGCACTCTCCCGAACTGTTTTATTAGGTAATACTGGTCATCGAGTTATTTTTGAGGGTTTATCAAAAGTACAAGAAGCAAAAGCCCAAAAAGAAATCAAACTTTTTGCCAAAGATGTGTTTAAGGTGTTGGCTGGCATTGATGGTTTTGTGAATAAACTGATCAGGCAAATTGCGATCACGGGTGCGTTGTCCGCCGAATGGGTGCCCAATATGGCACTCTCTGGAGTGGAGAAAGTGGTCACAGTACCCACCCGTCAAATCAGATTCAAAGAGCGTGACGGAGAATACATCCCCTATCAACAATTAGGAATTGAAGAGGTGGAACTTAATATCAATCAATATATGTACATCCCCATCCAAACATCAGAGGGTTCTCCTTATGCGATACCTCCTTATCTTTCGGCTCTGTATTCGATTTTTATTGAAAAAGATTCTATGGAAAACATAAAACACATCATCAAAAAGTTTGGTCTTTTGGGTTTTTTATCGGCGATCAAAAAGTCACCTCTTTTGTCTTTTGGTCGTGCTGGTAAGACTGAAGAGGAACATAAAAATGAATTACAAACAGAGCTTCAAAATTTTGCAAAAAACTTTGAAAACAATTTTTCTAAAGGCGTTGCGATCAGCTACGATGATGTAAATTACGATTATAAATCATTTGGCTCAGGCTCAGCTCGCGGTGCGAAAGATATATTTCAAGAGGTAGAGCAACAGGTAGCCTCTGGCTTAGATATTGACCCGGCCTTGCTTGGTCGAACCTACTCCACAACAGAGACTTATGCAGGTGTAGTATACTCTGCTTTTTTGTCACAACTTGAAAACATCAGGCGTGGCATTAAACGATTCTTAGAACGAGGTTACAGAATGCATCTTACACTGGCGGGGCTAGACCCTTCCTCACTCAAGGTAACTTTTAATGAGAATAAGGGTCTTAGACCTAAAGAAAATGCAGAAGCCACAGAGATCAAAACTAGAGTTATACTCATGAAATATCAAGCAGGAATCATTGATATAGATACAGCAGCACGGGAGCTGGGCTATGAAAAGGCAACGGGCAAAGAAAAGCAGGTTAAGGCGATGCTAGATTTCCCGAACGGTGATGAGTATCCCCGAGGAAAAACTAGCGGTAGTGGTTTTTCTGAGGCGATGCTAGATTTCCCGAACGGTGATGAGTATCCCCGAGGAAAAACTAGCGGTAGTGGTTTTTCTGAGGCGATGCTAGATTTCCCGAACGGTGATGAGTATCCCCGAGGAAAAACTAGCGGTAGTGGTTTTTCTGAGGCGATGCTAGATTTCCCGAATGGTGGTGAGTATCCCCGAGGAAAAACTAGCGGTAGTGGTTTTTCTGAGGCGATGCTAGATTTCCCGAACGGTGATGAGTATCCCCGAGGAAAAACTAGCGGTAGTGGTTTTTCTGAGGCGATGCTAGATTTCCCGAACGGTGATGAGTATCCCCGAGGAAAAACTAGCGGTAGTGGTTTTTCTGAGGCGATGCTAGATTTCCCGAACGGTGATGAGTATCCCCGAGGAAAAACTAGCGGTAGTGGTTTTTCTGAGGCGATGCTAGATTTCCCGAACGGTGATGAGTATCCCCGAGGAAAAACTAGCGGTAGTGGTTTTTCTGAGGCGATGCTAGATTTCCCGAACGGAAATCTAGTAAAAAAAAAAGCTCTCAACGAATCATCTCCAATGAATAAAAAAAGAAAAGAAGTATTGAAAGGGCGAATTCTTGAGCGTGAGGCGACCCAAGAGTTTTTAGCTAAGTATGGAAATGAGGTTGTAACCCTTACTAATCTGATCAAGAAAATGGTCAAAGAGAGAAGAGCAGAGAGAGAGATTCAAGAGCTTATTTCTAAACGGATCAAAAAAGATATTCCTCAAGAGCTTGTTCCAACAATCGTGGAATATACCAAACGAATTTGGCAAGCCGGCTCAGAGGTCAAAACGGAGGCAGGTACGATTGTTGGCGAGCATGCAAATGACCAAGATGCGATTGATTTTTTTGTGGCTCAACAAAGGTTTGATTTTGGCAAAGTGGTTGGTGGCTTAGACGCACCGCTCAAAGAGGCTGTTTTAGATTCTTTGAAGGGAATCGGCAAAACAGAAAAAGAGATCATTTCACTTTTAGATCACGCCGTGCCCGAGGTTATGAAAGACCGCCACACAATGAATCACTACCGTTTGGTGATTTCTAATGCTGTGAATAAGAGCCGTAACTTTGCACGCACCATGACTTTTGAGGAGATCGGCATACAGACGCTAGAGATTGTAGCAGTGATTGACAAGAAGACATCTGATATTTGCCGTACGATGAGCGGACGGCGGATCAGCACGAAGGTTGCCTCAACCTATGTGAAAGAGGTGATGACCACTGAACCCGATCAGGTGGTTAAAAACTTTCCTTGGCCAAAGAGCGTGCCACAGGGTGTATCGACGAGGAAAATACTTTCTGGTCTTTCGGTGAAGCTACCACCCTACCACGGTAGATGTAGAACGACCACTGTGGTGGGTTTGCCAGAGACCGTGGTCACCCAAACAGGCAGGGTACTCAAAGAACCAAAATGGCCAGATCAAAGAAAAATAAAAAAAGGTATTTCTGAAGAAAAGCAACTAAGCATAGATCGTCTGGAAAAAACCAGAAAATATTACAAGGGTTTGACGAATGAAGAAATGGCATCAAAGATCAATTCAGCCAGAGGCTCGCAGTGGATCGACACGAAGCTGAAAGATAAGAAAAACAATCTGTTTTTGAAGCACTTTAAAGATCACAAAGATGAATTTAGAACATATGGAAAAAATGTGCTTGTCAAAACACAAGAGGATTATATACAGTTAAGTCGCAGGGTTCTGAATGATTTTGACCGTGTTTTCCCTCATGCTCACGCCATTGGCAGAAAGCCGTCGGGGGCTGACAGGGTTGGCTTTTATAACTCTGCGATGAACGTTGTAACGATTGTAGATATGAATGAGCATAGAATCACAAGCTCTTTTGCGATGAAATACGATGTGGATGAATATTTTAAATTTGCGATGGAATTAAAATGAGAGGCCTAAAAGAAAAACTTGAATTCACGTTGGAGGCTCTTAGGGATTTTGGGTCTGTTGAATTTGAAGACTCTTTTAAGCTAAAACTTTATGACATGAACAAGGCAAACGACAAAGAGGCAGATATTTTTTTAATTGAAAACGCCGCAGAGTTTGATTCCTACGAAATGTTTACTGGTGCAACTGAAGATAGCAGTTGGCGTTTTCGCTATGTTGCTATTGCCCGTGGCGACTACCCGTTAGAGAAGCTCCCCCCGCATGTCAGAGACATTGCAGAGCGTCTTTATTATACTCAATCTGGGACAGCCCAGCATATAGAGGAGCCAATGACACAGTTGGCATGATAAAGTAAAAATATAGAAAAGCCCTCTCATTGCCATGTAAGGCGGTTTGAGGCAAAACGTAGTTACTCCCCAGTTTTAGAAACAAAAGCGATAGGCAAGGCTATTCAATAGCTTAGAGGCGATTGTACAAACAGGTTGTGACATAAAATCGCACCTGACATCCCCAGAACATACATTGAACCCCTCAAGGGGTTTTGGGAGAAATGATATGATGGGGAAAAAAGAAGAATATGAAAATAAAGTAAATCTTTATTTAGATCGTGACCAACTTACCGGAGAGGTTGATCTAGCCAGCTCACCACTTCCACCTAAGAATATTAAGCTAGAAGAAGATGAAACATATGTGTATCCTGTGTTTAGAGCTCTTTCTAAAATTATTGTTCCTGGGCATTATTTAAATTTAGAAAAAAAGAATGTTCTAAAATCATCTGCCCGCCTGCTCAAAAACCAAACTGTTTATCCAAACCATACGACAGATGTTAATCAGTGGTTGGGCAGTGTTCTTTCTGTTAAGTGGGACGATACTTCTGAGCCCAATGGTATCAACGTAAAATTGCAAATACCTAAATCACAAAACGAGCGAATTGTAGAAGGGATCAGGCTTGGTGCGTTGCACTCGGTATCGGTTGGCTTTAATTTTCTTTGGGAAAAAAGTCATGATATAAAAGACTTCTGGAATCTTCTCGGTGAAGAGGTGGGTGGTGAAATGGTTAGTTTGATTGTCACAAAAATAACAGGCTATAGGGAAATATCGTTAGTCTATCAAGGGGCTGACCCTTACGCTACAAGACGAGCGAGTCTTTCTTACGCACGTCACATCAAAGATGTCACACCCGTTGAAGAAGAAAGCTCAGAAGAAGATCAAGAAGGTGCGGTATTATCCCCAGACTCCTCAGAACAAAATCAAAAGAATGGAGGAAAAGAAAAAACTATGAAACTAACAAAAAAAATAGCGAAAGAGCTTGGTTTAGAATTGCCAGATTTTTTAGACGAAAATGTCGATGAAGTTGATTTAAAGCAGTCAACGCTGAATGGCATTTTGGCTCAAGTTAAAATTAATGTAAAACGGAGGGAAAGAGAAGCAGAGAAATTAAGTGTGCGGATTAGTGCGCTCAGTGGCGTGTTATCGACTCTTATTGGCGAGGATGCGTTAGAGCTTTCAGAGGCAGAGCTTACTCTTCATGTCAAAGAGATCAAAGTGTCTGCAAAGCTTGGCTTAGACTATATAGAGTCTTTACGTCAAGATACAAAAAAGTTGTACCGGCTTTGTAAAGGTGAGGCGTTTGATCAGACAATACTCTCGATGTTGGATACTTGCGAGATCACAACACTCAAAGCTCTTTACAAAGATTACAAAGATGAGGCGTCTAAGCTTCATCCTGCAAAAGAAACGAGACAGTCTTCAATACTAAATTCTGAATCATATACATCTGATGAGCTCAATATTGAAGACTATAAAAATTAAAAATGAAGAGAGGTTAAAATATGGGATTATTTGACAAAATAACTTATGAAGGAATCGGCAACGACTTGCGGGCAACCTTCAAACATTCAACCCTGACAAAGGGCACTGATGAATTAAAACCTGTGAAAATATCTTCTGATGACACGGTGGCTTTGCCTAGTGATAACGATGACTTTCACGGTGTTGTAGAATCAATAGAGAAGAAGTTTTGCACAGTGTTACTCACAGGTTTTGTGAGCTTAACGTATAGTGGAACAGCTCCCACTGTAGGCTATCAGGGGTTACGTTCGGCAGGCTCAGGCAAGGTAGAAGTGAACGCTACTTCACAAAAGCGACTGGTTGTCAATATTGATACAACGGGTAAAACAATCAAAGTCTTTTTAGGCTAACAATATTTAGGAGGAAAATAAATGTCAAAAAATATAAAAGAATTAAAATTAGATAAGGATATGTACGGGCAAGCGAAAGACGAGGGTCTTAGTTTTTCTGAATATCTTGATAAAATTGATGCAAAGGAAGGTAACGAATACACAGGTAAACTCTCTGAATTGGGAGGGTACGGTCGCCAACTCCTTGCACAAGGGATTAAAATTTCGGGGGGTGCGGCAAATCTTGTCGAAGATTTTTTCAAAACAAGTGCGACAAAAATTTTGTTTCCTGAATTTTGGAATCAGAATATTATGCTAGGTATGCTGATGGGCAAGATGACTGCTAAGATAGAAGACATCATAGCAACTAAGACTATGATTGATTCTAAAGATTACCGGGGTCTATTTGCTGATGCCGACGATGAGGTTCAAATGAGACGTGTCGCTGAGGGAGCAGAATTTCCGAAAGTAAAACTAACATTATCCAATAAAGCAATCGAGCTTTCTAAAATTGGTTTATTGATAGAGTCAAGCTATGAGGCAATCAGACGCGTTAAAGCCAATGTACTTGCGACGACTGTCCGAGCCATCGGAATGAAGCTTGCCCAAGACATTGTTTCTGAGGGTATCGATACCTTGACTAATGGTGACGGAAATAGCAATTCAGCAACAACGGTCACAGCAAGCACGGCCGGATCGATTACTTACGCTGACCTACTCAAATTTTTTCTAAAATTTGACCCTTACGAATCAGACTTGTGGATTGCGAATACTGATACGATCAATAAAATTTTTTCGACGAACGAATTCAAATCTTCGTACGTTGTGAAAGATTTCCTTAATTCTGGGAAGATGTTTACACCATTCGGTAGCGAGCTCAAAAAAAATACCGCGATGGCATCTGATAAAATCGTTGGTTTAAACAAAGCATCTGCACTAGAGTTCGTCGAAGAGAAAGGGTCAAATCTCTCAGAGACTGATAAGTTGATTGATAAACAACTAAATAAAATTGTAATCTCTAAAGTCTGTGGATTCAGGAAGCTCATGCAAAAAGGCTCATTGGTCTTTGATTATTGAGATGAAGCAGGAGAAGTAAGCCTAGAAACTTCTTAAGGTAAATAATTATGACTCTGAATACCCTTATTGAACCAAACGATCTAAAAGCGATTGGTTTGGATGCAGGATTTTTTGGCTTGAGTGATGAGGCATGGGAGAACTTTGTCAGAGGCTACATTGAAGAAGCCTCGCTCAGACTTCAGAGTTGGGTATCAGAGGATACATATCGATCAGCTTTGGCAAAAGTGAATCAAATGTTATTTCGACGTTTAAGGCAGGCAGAGTATTACCTCTGCTTGCATTTAATTTTGCCTGATGTTTTTTTACGTCGAACACTAGAGCCTAAAAAACTAGACTTGGGCTCAGATTTAATGCTTGAGTTAGAAAAACTAACGGCTCAAGACAAAGAACAAATGATTGAACAGATGCTGATCAAAGCTGAAAGAGCAACCATTTTATATCTGAAGCCTCAGACAAGAAAAGGAATCTATGTGGCATAAAATTGTAGCGAATCAAATCAAAAAATATTCTCAAACGTTCATTGTGGAGAGACAAATTGAAATGACCAGAGAAGAATCTAACGAGCATGCTCAAGCACGTTCGCCCTCATCTACTGGTTTTTTAGATTTTTCAAATGTAGAACCCACGACTAATCTTAACGTGACACCCACACAATCCAAAGAACATTTTAGCTTAATGGGTGTAAAACTTAATTCTAAAGACAAACTTAATTTTTCTGATGTGGGTGCATCCAGTGAGTCGAGCCTGCGTCTTATGTTACTCAAGTCTAGCTCAGATAATTTACCTCTACTTGTTAGAGATCTTATATTTGAAGGTGGTGCCATTGAAGCAGGAGACGTCAAAGGTGGAGTTCGCTATATCATCAAGAGAGTTTTAAAAACTCTAAAATATCAACGCACAGAATTGTTATCTTATGAAATTGAAGAGGCACGAGCATAATGCCACAAGGTTTTGAACATTTTTTTAAAGCACTTGATGGCTACTCCAAAGGTGTGCATAAGAATATGGATCACGCTTTAAGACGCTCAGCCGAAATATTGCGAACATATTTGTCCTACGAATGCTGTCTGTCTCTCTACGGTAGGAGATCGTAAACGAGGTTACTGAAGGAAGCCCAAAGAAGAAAGTAAAGGAATGGTTTAACCCCCTAAAACTGGACACTTTATTGTGTTAAATTTAGGAGGTAAAACTATGATTAAAAGACAAAGATACAGTAAGGAAGCAAAAGAGAGATTGGCTTTGGAGATGATTTCAGGTCAGACTAGCACGGCAGAAATATCTAAGAGAGAGATGATTTCAGTCGCAACTTTATCGAGATGGAAGCGACAGCTGGTTTCCGAAGGCTTTGAAGATAAAAATGGGGTTGAGTTAGAATTGAGAAAAAAAATTTCCTATTTAGAATCGGCCTTATCTGACTTAATGATAGAAAATCAGATTTTAAAAAAAACGGAAAAACTTCTTCAAGAATACAGGCAAAAAGAGAAATTATCAAGAATAGCCTCAGCACAGAATTTGGGATCACAAGGAGTTGCAGAGTTATGAAACTAGAAAAGTCAACTTATTATTATAAGTCGAAGGAGAAGAAAGATGATTCAACGATTCTAAAATCTATCCATGAAATTAGTGATCAATTGAACCAAGTAGGTTATATCTCGATGACGCAAATTCTAAAAGATAGAGACTTTACAATAAATAAGAAGCGAGTTTACCGAATTATGAAAGAAAATAGACTTTTATGCACTAAAAAGGTGTTTTTGAAGCCAAAAACTACCCAATCTAAGCATAATTTCAGAAAATATCCCAATTTGATTAAAAGTGTGCAAGCTGATCCCTTCAAGGTAATTGTTGGCGATATAACCTATTTTGATATTAATTCGAAAGACCACTATTTAGCTTTGCTCATGAGGCTTATGAGTCGCCGTATCGTAGGAGCGGCCATTTCTGATAAAAATAACACCCAACTGGTCATAGCAGCCTTTCTTTCGCTTAAAAGAGAAATAGGAGATTTGCAAAATTACTACCATCATACTGATGCTGACGTCAGATATTGCTCAAATGAGTATATCGCTCTATTAGAAGAAAGTAGAATCAATATTTCCATGTGTCGTGGTAATGTGTATGAAAACGCTCATGCCGAATCATTGAATAAAACAATTAAATATAAAGAAATTAATTTATCAGAATATCAAAACTTTGAAGAAGCTCAAAAAAGTATCTTCAGGTTTATCCATCTTTATAATACGATGAAGCCACATTCAGCTTTAGGATGGGTGACACCTCAAAAATATGAGGAGAAATATCTAAAAGAATAAGAAAAAGACTGTCCAGTTTTAGGGGGTTAAACCAGAATGGACAAAGTGATATGATCTTGCGTCACTGGTTGCTCAGAATTTCTTCTAGTGTTTTACACTTGCATGCTCTTATTTTTCTCTATTACTGTCTTTCTCTTTTTGCCGGGTCTTAATTTTGCTTCACCTAATGCCGAGCACAAAAAGCGCCCTCTTTTGAAACTTCGGTCTTCTGTTTCTTCTAACTTTTCTGCCGATAAAAAGTATCTAATACTACTTATTCAAGAATATATTGCTGAGACTTTGTGTGTGCAAAAAAAAATCTTTAGTAACTCTCAAAAAAAATTTGTAGAGTTTAATTTTGTGAAAGAGGAAATTCAACGCAAGGTGCCTCTTGAATATTCTCAGAGACTTTTTACTCAATCTGAAAGATTTCGCAAACCCAAGAGAAAAGATCAAAATAACGAGCTCTACCTGACTTTATTTTTTGGTCGGTATAAATACAAAGATTTTCTCCAAGTAGTCTTTACGGGCGAACAAAATATTTTTTTTCATAAGAAATATTTTCTTAAAGTGCAAGACCTAAAGACACTCTACCCAAGACTCAGTAAGGAATTACGACAGGCTTTGTGTCAACAACATTGTCATCCGCTTCAGCTGAACGTACAACCTTCAAAAACATCAATTTATGTTAACGGTACCCATATGGGCTTGTCTCCTTTAAAACCGATTGATTTACCACCTGGGAGCTACAAAATTGAAGCTTTGAAAGACACCTATCAAAAAAATGAGGAAACAATTAATATTCCCAAAGTCAAAAGAAAAGAAATATCTCTCAAAAAAATAGAATCATCGGCAAACATATTGATCAAAACGAACCCTAATGGGGCAAATATCTACATTGATGCAGTATACAAAGGTAAAAGTCCTCTCTCATTAAAGAATCTTCGCCACGGTAGACATAAACTACGGATTGTGAAACAGGGGTTTGATCCCTATGAACACTTTTTTTATCAAAATGGGCAAGAATTGCTTCAGTTGGATATTAACTTGGTTTTAGCCGAGTCAAGATCTTTGTCTGAGAACTCATTTTGGGGAGTTTTCGAACACCGACACCTCTATATTGCTTCATTCACGGCCTCTCTCATTTTTTTTTCAACAGGTGTTTATTTTTCAATTGAGGCGGCTAACACAAGAGAACGGTTGTTGGTTACCCTAAATGGGAGTACTTCCGACAACTACACAGCCGAGGAATCAAGAAAAATTCAATTTAGCAAAATGCAGGAAAGCAACCAAGAACTATTATCAATTAGTTTTTATGCATTGGGTGGTCTTTTTGTGGGTGTAGGGATTTATTTCTTCATAAAAAACCTTCATATCAGAAATTTATTTATGCGTGATACCTCTCAACCTTTGTTTTGGTTCAAAGGAAGTTTTATAAAAAAAGCATGGAGTACTGGCTATACGTGTCACTTCTGATTTTAAGGGGTTGAGAAGGGTCTCGTTTTGAGCCATCTAACCAAGATCAAAAACCGATCTAAACCTCGTAAAATTTGGTGTCTTTTTCTATTTTTCACCTTCTTCTAAATATTCAATGCCTCTAATGATTTAATTAAAAAATAATAAATGACGCCGATAGTAAAACTATTAATGGAGAATATGCGGATAAGATCATTTCGAAGGATAAAAATGGAAAAGAATATCCCCTAAAAAAAAATATAAAATGAATCGTTTGCAACATGAAGAAAGTCCGTATTTACTCCAACACAAAACAAACCCTGTAAACTGGTATCCTTGGTCTGAAGAGGCTTTCCAAAAAGCGGGGTCAGAAGATAAGCCCATTTTTCTTTCGATTGGTTATTCAACGTGCCACTGGTGTCATGTTATGGAGAAAGAGTCTTTTGAAGATGAAGAAGTTGCTAAACTTCTTAACGAGTCTTTCATATCTATTAAAGTAGACCGAGAAGAGAGACCCGATATTGATCATATTTACATGCAAATGGCTCAGATGATGGGACAACAAGGAGGCTGGCCACTCACTGTCATTATGTTTTATACTAAAGAGCCTTTCTTCATCGCAACTTACATACCCAAGAATGGAGGTCTCGGGCGTCCTGGTATGCTACAACTTTTGCCGTATATGAGTGAAGTCTGGAAGAATAAACGTAATGAAATTTCTAATGTGATGACCCAAGTGAATGATTTATTGGCCAAGCTAAAACACCAAGAAAGTGATGGCAAAGTGAGCCCATCTTTTATCACACAAGCGGTGAAAGAATTATCAAATAGATTTGATATAAAAAATGGGGGTTTCTCTACCGCTCCCAAGTTCCCAACACCTCATATCATGCTTTTCTTGTTGAGACAATCGCTTGATTCAAATAATGGCCAACAGTTGAGAGAGATGGTCAAAAAGACACTGGATCATCTCTCAAGAGGCGGGATTTATGACCATATTGGTTATGGATTTCATCGATATTCTACTGACGAGCGTTGGTTGTTGCCTCACTTTGAAAAAATGCTCTATGACCAAGCCATGCTCGTGCTTGCCTATGTTGAATATTTTGCGGTAACAGGGGATACGAACTTTTCTGAGATACCCAAGCAGGTCATTGAATATGTTATTCGTGATTTAAAAAGCTACAAAGGAGGCTTTTTCTGTGCAGAGGATGCTGACAGTGAAGGAGAAGAAGGTAAGTTTTACGTTTGGAGCTACAGTGAGTTAAAAGGGACACTGAGTCCAGAAGAACTGGAATTCACTGAAAGAGTGTATGGTGTCAAAAAAAAAGGTAACTTTGATGAAGAAGCAAATAGTAAGCCTTCGTTCGAGAATATATTTCATATTGAGCAGAGTAGATTCGATAAAAATTCCAAATTGTTCAGTGAAAAAAGTCAAAATATGTTTAATAAAGTAAGAGAAAAACTTTTTTTAAAGCGAGAAAAAAGAATTCATCCACATAAAGACAAAAAAATTCTAACCGACTGGAATGGTTTGATGATTACTGCCCTCGCAAGAATGGCGTCTATCTTTGATGAAAAAATATATCTGAAAGAAGCCGAAAGTGCCATGCATTTTATTTTAAATTCAATGCAAGATGAAAATAAAGAATTGCTCCACTTTCGTCGAAAGCATGGCCCACAAATCAAAGGATACTTAGATGATTATTCCAATATTATTTGGGCACTTATTGAATTGTATCAAATAAGTTTTGATGTTTTCTACTTAGAAGAGTCCATTCGGTTGACTGATGTTATGATTGATCTTTTTTGGGACGAAAAAAATGGGGCTTTCTTTTTCACTTCCAAAAAGTCAGAAAAATTACTTTTGCGCAACAAAGAGTGGTATGACGGAGCACTGCCGTCTGGTAACTCTATTGCGTGTTACACTCTGGCTCGTTTGTCAGAGCTTACCGGTAATCATACTTACAAGGAGATGGCTTCCCGTCTTGTCAACTCTGGCAGTCAAATACTGAAAAGCTTTCCTTCTGGTTATTCTTTCATGATGATGTCCTTAGACTATCTGTTCAGAAGCCATACTCAAGTTGTTATCTTGTCTAAAGACTTAAATGTTGCTCGAAAGGCAGTATCAAAGCTCCAAAAAGAATATGATCCTTTTCGTTCTTTCATTG